>CAZSRA010000044.1:0-1506 GCA_964609585.1 uncultured Candidatus Saccharimonadales bacterium | reverse complement strand
AATACTTAAGCTGTTTGCCAAGGGCATAATATGGAAATGCCATCTCCATACGTGGAAAGCCGTCCGGCCCCATGTTAGGTCAATCGCGCCGCCCAATGGGTTCGTGAGCGCGGTAATGCCAATTCCACCCGCCAACGCCACGCAGGCCGCCACCACCTGGAACACCAGTTTCACCCAAGGCGACAACCCCCGCATATCGTCTACTACACCGACAGCCACCAAGATCAAACACCCGAGCAGCAGCGAACCCAATTGCCTTGAGGCCGGAATCAACGCCAGTACAGCCGCTACAAAGCCCGCAAATATCGCCACACCCCCGAGGTACGCCACCGCCTGCTTATGGATCTTACGTGGCTCGCTGGGTGTGTCTACGATGCCATGACGCAGCGCATACCGTCTGACCATCGGCGTTGCCGCTGCCGTTACCCCAAACGCAAGTCCGAACCCCAGCAGGTAGTTAGTACTACTGGCCTCGCCCAGGATCACTTTTTGGTGGCCTTTTCAGTAACGTAAAACTCAAGGTATTTTCCAAACATCAGGCGGGTCTGGGCGTTTATAGCCGCAAACGCAGAGAAACACATACCAGTAATCGGCAGAAACGCCCATTGCGCCACCATCACAATGTACCGCCAGCCCCGGTAGCGAGCCGGCTTAGGAGGCAGCGAAAGCAGACTGATGAAGATCGTCACCACAATCGAAATCGAAGCAAACGTTAATATCCGCGACGTAATGATCGGCAGGTTGTGTGCCAAAGCCTCATAAGAAAACTGACGGTTCAAATACAACGGCAACCAGGCCACAAATGTCAAAATCAACGGGGCTGTTGCCCACGAGAAGTGGCCTTCAAACAACCGCCCGACCTGAACCAATTTGTTACTCCATGGAATTTTTGTGTTCGCAATAGAATTTCTCACTACATAGGCAAAATCGCTAACACCCCAAGCCCACCTCCGCAGCTGCAAGAACTGAACTTTGAAGGTTTTTACATAGGTGCTAGCGAGCACTGCGTCCTGGAAAACCGGCGTAAATACCGGTACCACTTCGTGGTCACCATCATACACAAAGTACGTCCGCCAAAATTGATGACCGTCCTCCACAATAGTAGTGGTGCTCCAATAGTCAGTGTCGATGAGGGCCTGCAAACTCTGGGCATGCGCCGCGAAGTTACGCAGCCGGTGCGGCCGCATGGTCTCCATGAGCAGCCAAAACGAGTTACCGGTGGCAATCACCCGCATCGGCGCCGGCACATCCCAGATATTGTTGTAGAACATCGGAATCGGCTGGAAACTTTTGCGCACTCGGTTAGGATCAGTCGCATAAAGGAAGCTCAGGTACGAAAAGTAGTTTTTGGCCGCGCGGTGATCTGAGTCGAATGTTGTAAGAATTACATTAGCCGGGTCAATTCCGCGCTTCAAAACTTCGGCTGTGAGCTTCCGCCCAGCGTAGGTTATGTTCCCACCCTTTCCAATCACCTCCCCAGCGATGCCATTCGGGTGCTTCACGGCC
>CAZSRA010000043.1:0-1509 GCA_964609585.1 uncultured Candidatus Saccharimonadales bacterium | reverse complement strand
GACCTGCAAACTTACCAAGAAGTTTCGCTTAACTATTTAAATAGTAAAACTACCATCTGATTGTAACAGATGTGCGTATCTGTTGTCAACAATTGTATATGGGGCGTATTAGAGCACTATTCCGGCGGGTAGGAAGAATGTAATGATCGTAACAAGCACTAGAATGGCATATTCAACTTTACGGTCGATCTGGAAGTGGTCGTGACGTGCAAAGAGCAAGCCTAATAGCAGGCCAAGAGGAAAACCGTTTAATGTTATGTAGCCGATCTCGATAGGCGACGAGAATCGCAACCAGAATGAGCCCAGTAGCACATATAAGACTAATTTAAGAAAATAGGCGCTATCGCTTTCGCTAGGTGGTGGTGATTTTTTTGCCATAATGCTTACGTTCAAGCATAAGTCAGGTTGAATAATTGGTAAATATTGACCTGTTTTGAACTTCATTGTACTATATAGAGTATAGCCCTCAAACTCTGTGGTTTTGTCAGAGAGGTTATCCATTTTGTTATAATACCGGCGCCCGCCCCCGGCCGTCAGGCCACGATTGTGCGAGTCTATCTCGCCGAGAACTACGGACAGCCTGGAGGTGAAGGTTCGCTACCCAACTGCGATGTTGTGATCGTCATGATCAACAACGAACACGGTTACTTCAAGTTCCTCACCGATCGGGGCTACGCGAAGGACTGCAACTTGCGCCCGGACATGCCGGTCGAAGTTGCCTTCGAGTCGCCGGGTGTGGCATGGTTCGCCGTCAGGACCCCGCAGGGGCCTTCGGTCGAACGATTCATGTGCATACCCGCCGTCTGATCGATCTGATCGATCTGGGTTTGCCGCGCTACACGTCAATGGAATAAGCGCGGGTGGATCATGAGACACTCTCTGCCCGTTGCCAAGCATTATGAGCCGTCGTAATCCTTGGCAGCGCCACTACTCTGTTTGAGATTTCTTGAAGGTGCGAGTGGGCGCACCAAAAAACGAGCCCACAGGGGCTCGTTTTGGGCGTGTTGCCGTAAGACTACATGCGAATTTCGGCATCACAGCCAGCAGGCAAAGATAGATTCTGAAGTGAATCAATAGTCTTTGGTGTTGGGTTGGTGATGTCGATGAGGCGTTTGTGGATACGCATCTCAAAGTGCTCACCGCCTTTTTTGTAGACGTGTGGGCTTTTGATGACCGTAAATGTATTCTTGCGGGTTGGAAGCGGTACGGGACCGGCGACGCCTGGCGGAACGGGTTTCTTCTGCCGATGCTCGAACTCCAGTTCGCGGCTTTGAAGCCGGGTAAGTTCTCGCTGGTCAACATCGCCGACGTGAAGATCAAAAGCGTGGTCTACCCGCTCGCGGCGTGGGCCGTGGCGATGGCGGAAAAGGCCGGATTCAAGTACGTCCGGACCGACGAATTCCCGATGCAAAAGCGGTTCGGAGCGGGCCACGACGACGAAATTGCTGTTGAGCCCGTGCTCGTGTTCCAGAAGCCCGAGAGAGACCACCGTCTAAACGGTGAATAAAC
>CAZSRA010000042.1:0-1545 GCA_964609585.1 uncultured Candidatus Saccharimonadales bacterium | reverse complement strand
CGATACCGAGCCATCAAGGCATCAATATCGCGCAGCTTATCGTCTGGACGACAAGTCACCGGATCGGCAATCACTCCATGCTCTGAGCGCTTCACCAGTTGTACTTGGTTGGCCTGTGCTTCCGGCGTCAGCGACTGGTGAATAATACCTATACCACCCTCACGGGCAATCGCAATCGCCATCCGACCTTCCGTCACGGTATCCATTGGCGAAGACACAATCGGCACGTTTAGATCAAGGTTTTTGGTAAGTTTCGTTGTAATCTTTACATCTTTTGGCAAGACATTTGAGGGACCAGGCTGCAGCAGCACGTCGTCGAATGTTAACGCTTCGATTAATTTCAGTTCTACTGCTCGCTCTGCTGCCATTCGTTATACCTACCTTCTGTATGTATTAGTGTCGTTGCGGAACTCTACCAAATTTTGCTTATTGTAACAGATTAATGCCGGTTATGGCAAGAGCTGCTGCTGCCAAAAATGCACAGTGCCCACTTGGCCGCTAGAATTCCGAAATAATTCAAACAACACCTTCGTCTTTCCCACCGTGAAAGTCACAAAATTCGTCTCCTCAATCGTCTCCACGGCCAGCGATACGTCATCACCTATCGTCAACCCCAAGCCATCCTTTGCCAGTGACCGCAAAGCCTCCAGCACCACTCCATCATCGGCCGGCAAAGCCGGATCAAATTGAGCCACTTTTTTATGCTCCGAAGTTAAGCTCGAAATACCATACAAATAACGCCCATAATTACCCCTTTGTACGATCGGCGGCGAGGCCTTCACTTGCGGCTTCGACCTTGCTACCATCACACTGATGCCTCTCGCCAACAAAAATAACCCCACAAATACTCCCAGCGTTGTAATGCCCACCAACACTTTCATCCAGGACTTCATTGCACGCTCAGCAGCTCCACATCAAACACCAGGACCGAGTTCGGCGGTATCGGACCATGAGCATCAGCCCCATAGCCCAAGGCTGGAGGCACGATCAAACGTCGCTTACCACCCACTTTCATCCCCATCAACCCCTCTTCCCAGCCCCTGATCACCCGGTGATCCCCTTCCTTGAAGCCAAAACCGCTTGACCTCGAATAAGACTCATCAAATAATGTGCCATTTGTAAGCCACCCGCGATATTGAACCATAAGCGTGCTGCCCGCCGCCACTGTCGCACCCTTGCCCTCCTGCAAATCGCCAAATAAAGTCGTCGCATTATCGCGATACTTATCGTATTGCGTAAACTCAACCGGCGTAGGCGTTGGGGACGAAGCCCCATCCACGACCTCGCCAGACAAAGACGCAGCTGAATCTGGCTTCGTCGTCGCATCCAATACCACCGAACCACCTTTATTCGACGCCACCGGCTGATCCGAAGGATACAAACTCAACCAGACCACTACCCCCGCACCTACCAATAAACCCGCTCCGACCATCAGTCCCCCAAACCGCAAAATTTTAAGCATGAGGCGAACTACTCGGACCATTCCGGATCAGATCGGAAGAGCACAGTCTGAACTCCAGTCACCGCTCATTATGTCGTATGCCG
>CAZSRA010000041.1:0-1546 GCA_964609585.1 uncultured Candidatus Saccharimonadales bacterium | reverse complement strand
GCTATGGCGCGGGTGGTTGCGGTTTCTGCGCTACTGCCCACAAGTGCTTCCATAGCGGGGGTCATCTCGAGCATTTCGAGTAAGGAAATTCGACCGTGATATCCGTATCCGTTGCAAACTTCACAACCTTTGCCTCTGGATAAGGTAATGGTTTCAGCAGGCGAGTAGATAGTGCTAGGGAGGTTGGCGAGGGCTTTTTTGATTGCAGCGGCTTGATTTGTATCGGCTTGGTATTGCTCATGGCAGTTATCGCATATCTTGCGGATGAGCCGCTTGGCAATGATGAGGCGAAGCGAGGAAGGTAAGAGAGGGTTGTGGCCGATCATGTCCATGAGTCGGCTAATGGCGGCGGCTGTGCTGTTGGCGTGGAAGGTGGATAGAACCAGATGCCCGGTGAGGGCAGCCTGCAAGGCAGTTTTGGCGGTATCGAGATCACGGATTTCACCGAGCATGATGACGTTTGGGTCTTGGCGCAAGACTGCTCGGAGTTTTTCAGCAAACATTTCGTTATCATCGGCATTAACGGGTATTTGGCTTGTTCCCGGAAGCTCAAATTCTACGGGGTCTTCTAGGGTAACGGCTTTGATTTCGGGGGTGTTTACTTTATTGATAATGGCATAGAGCAATGAGGTTTTACCCGAGTTGGTAGGGCCGACGGTCAGGATCATGCCGTGCATGTGTGTGATGACTGCATCGAGTTTTTCCCTTTGAGAAGGTAACATGGGCATATTAGCCAAGTCTAAATATTGAACGTCCATTACAAGAAGTCTGGCGATAATTTCTTCGCCGCGTAAAGTAGGGATGCTCTCGAGTCGAATATTAAGAGTAAACTCTTTTCCCGAACTGTCGGTTAGTATCTCGTCGACCCGACCTCCTTGAGGACGGTCGCTGCCCCAAGTCATACGAGCCTTGGTTTGGAGGCTAGAGAGCAGGATTTTATATCGTTCTTGCGGCAAGGTCATGACTTGGTGGAGCGCACCATCGATGCGGAATCGTACAACAACTTGATCGGTTTTGGGCTCAATATGAATGTCTGAGGCCCGCATATTATAAGCTTGCTGCGCCAGTAAGCGAAAAATGTCGTCGCCCTTGGCGTTTTTGATTCTATCGGCAATCTCTTCGAGTGATCCGCTAGCTACTTGACTCATCATGGCTGCATCAAGAGTTTTAGAAATTTCGTTGAAGCTTGCCTGAGAGATGACGTAAAAACGACATTGGGCGTCTGGGAAGCGTTGTTTTATAAACTGCAGACGACCCAAATCGGTTTTGGTGGTGACTCCAAAATTGACCTGGCCGCCCACTTTACCGAGCGGGACGATTTGGTAGGTAATAATATCGCTTCCGCTCATAAGGCCGGAAGCCTGTTCGAAGCCGGTGGCCCCGCGCAGGTCCAGATAGACTGACTTGTGTGCTCCGGCCCACTGCTTGGTTTTTAGTTCGTCTTGCTCGCGCTCACCATCTTGCATCGTATTATTACTATAGCATGAGCACGATGCTTAGACATTAGCATTAACTAGGGTTTAGGGTTTAGTGTTTAGGGTTTAGG
>CAZSRA010000040.1:0-1547 GCA_964609585.1 uncultured Candidatus Saccharimonadales bacterium | reverse complement strand
GTTTCCGGCTGCGGGCCAGCATGATGTTCGCCGAAGCCGGTTTGCCTGTACCTGCGATGCCCGACAAAACAATCGCCCGTATCCAAAAGGTCATCGGCCGACGGCGAGCCACCAAGCAGTATCGTCCAAGTCTCATCGAGGACGACTTACTCACCACGCTCGCCGCCCTCAGGGAGCGTGACATCGGCATCGTGCTACTCAGCAACAGTGGCATGGATGACGAGCGTGTCATGAACCCCGTACTCAAAGTACTGGGGATTACGCCGTTCGTTAGTCATGCCATCTTCTCCGCGTCCGACGAGTACGAGCGAGCCAAGCCCAACCCGGGTTTTTTCCTCCGGATGGCCTACCTCCTCAACGCGAAGCCCCAAGAAGTGCTCCACATCGGCGACAACGTTGTTGCCGATTACCTGGGTGCAACCAACGTCGGCATGCATGCCCGAGTCTACGACCCGAGCGGCTGCAGCGAGCACCCGCACATCCGCACAATGAGACAGCTGCTTCTCGCAGCCTGAGAGAGAAAGGACGATGTACGACCTAGAAGCATCTCATTTAACTGAGATAGCCTTCGCCGGGGTGGTGTTCATATTCATGACCTGCTGCACCATTGCAGCTCTGAATTTTGAACACCACCCCGATGCACCACCCCCGCCTTTATTATTTCGTCATACGCATGCGCTCGTACCAACGAGCCTATACGATTCACGAAATACCCCCAAACACAACCTTTGTTACATCTTTCAAACACTATTGCTTTTTTGTACAATCTATGTTAATATATAAGTAATTGCCTTCTGAGGTGGCTAAGGAGTTACTGTGTCGCACACATTTCGTCGGGTTAACTGGCGTAAGATTCAACCGTCGACAACTATTGTTGTCCCTGTCTTGAGCGAGCATGCTAATGTATTGCCGTTGGTTAAACGTGTGCACGACGCTGTAGCTGGCCGCCCCGTAGAGATCCTCTTTGTCGATGACAGCAAAAACGAGCTGACCGTCCAGGCGGCTATGCTGGCCAAAATTATCTATCGTTCGCACCAATTCGATGTCCGTATTTACCACCGCCAGGGCAAAAAGAACTGGGGCGGACTATCCGGAGCCGTTACTGATGGCATGGCCCAAGCGCGAGCCAACCAAGTCATTGTTATGGATGGCCACCAACAACACCCGCCAGAAACCATCCCTCCCATGATCAAAGCCGGTCTACATAACGACATCGTCGTTGCTTCACGCTACCGCAAAGGTGGCAGTGCTGGCGGCCTAGACGGCGGTATCCGCCATCTAGTTTCTCGCGGCTCAACCGTATTAGCCAAAGCTATGTTCCCGTGGCGTCTGCGTAAAGTTAGCGATCCGATGACCGGCTTCTTCCTCATGGACCGCACCAAGATCGACCGCTCACGGATGCGACCAAAAGGTTTTAAGATCTTATTAGAGATCCTTGCCACCCACCCCGAACTCAACATCAGCGAAGTGCCCCTACAATTTGCCGAACGTACCGCTGGCGAAAGTCATGGCACTCTCAAGCAAGGTTTGGAATTCTTTAGCCAACT
>CAZSRA010000039.1:0-1558 GCA_964609585.1 uncultured Candidatus Saccharimonadales bacterium | reverse complement strand
CGACAACATCTTTAACCCTCATATTAAAGCTACCAGCGACTGGGACTACTCGATGTCCCACATCCGTGAACACTTCTAAACTGCTCATGGTTGTGTTTCAGTAAGTCTTAGTCGAAAATGAGGGCATGCAAATTGCCTTACTGGGACACATGGGGCGCGATGAAGCCTTAGCCGATAGACTTCAGGGCCATCAACTACACATATTAGGTCAGTGGCCAAACCCGGGTTTGGTCGAAAAAGCCGAGCTGAGTGGTGGCGAGTTCCACCCAGTCACCAGCATCAAAAACGCCGAAGCTGTAGCTGATTTGGTGCAAGCGATTAGCCCCGACATGTTTTTAACCAATTTTGATGATGCCTTAAGGGCAGGGGTAGTGAATGCTATCCAGCGCCGTGTGGCGCACAAACGCATGCCTCGCCTTCTCATCCCGTCGCCGAATAGCGAATCGGCCAAGGTGGAATGGGACAAGTTTTATTTGCGTGAGCTCATAAATGAGATAGACCCCAAGTATAACCCGCTTAATTTTATGGCCGAGGCATCAGACGCAGTGCGAGAAGCGGTCGATTTTTTCCAGATAAATAATACGGAAATTGCCATCAAACCCCGCAACTTGACTGGCGGCAAAGGCGTCAAGGTGCAGGGCAAACATTTTAACACCCACGCCGAAGGCGAAGCCTACGCTCTTACGGTTCTGGCGTCCGACGATCAAACAGGCGTTGAGATACAAGAAAAATTAAAGGGTCACGAGTTTACCCTGCAGCTTATTACGGATGGCAGGACGCTTATTAAGGCACCAGCAACGTACGACTATCCCTATCGTGAAGACGGTGACAGAGGCCCTGGCACTGGCGGTATGGGTACGTTTAGTATGAAAGACGGGTTGTTGCCGTTTGTCACACAAGCCGATTATGACCAAGCATTTGGCCTTATGGAAGCATTACTCGGCAAACTCGAAGAGCGTGGCCACGACTATAAGGGTGTACTGTATCCGACCTTTTTCAAAACGCCAGATGGCTTGAAGATTGTTGAAGTTAATGCGCGGGGTGGTGACCCGGAATTGATTAATATTCTTGATCTGATGGAACCGGATGTCGATGTTGGCGAAGTACTCACCCACATTGCTCGTAGTGAGTTAACGGCTAACGAGGTGCGCTATCAAAAATTAGCCTCAGCCCTGCTCTACCTTGTGTCACCGGATTACGGCTACGAAAAAGGGCCCGTCTATGACTTCATGATGAGCCGCGGTGCTGTTTTGGCTAAGGGTTGTCATATACGCTATGCAGCAGCAGTGAAAATTCACAACGGTCATTACGCCACGGTTGGCTCCTCGCGAACCGTTGGTCTTTCTGCACTGGGCCAAACACCATGGGCGGCCCGTCAGAAGATACACGAGGCAATCGCGGCTGGCTTTGAACAACCGTTGGTCCTGCAATACCGCCGTCAAGTTGCTCAAGAAGCGTACATTGCGGAGCTCGCTGCTTAAACTATTCTACTCAAGAATGGGGAGACGTTTGACGAGGTCTTGTTTGACCCACCAGTTTCGTAAGCCCCATTTTTGCT
>CAZSRA010000038.1:0-1564 GCA_964609585.1 uncultured Candidatus Saccharimonadales bacterium | reverse complement strand
TAGTGCGCGGCCCTGATTTCGTCACAGGCTCCAGCGACGCTACGCAACCCTCTCACACCATCTTCTACCGCGACGTACTAGATCTTGCCGGCAACGTCACCAAAACTGACAAATTCAACACCTACTACAAGTCCAGCAAAGATTTCCCCATCACCAAACAATTCAACTAAGGACCCTTCTGGCGAACTAATACCCTCGATTTCGCTCAAAATACTTGTCGTTGACATTTCGGATTATGTTCGGTAATATGGCTTCAAACCATAAGTAATCTGGAGGGTAAAACAATGGCAGAACCGCTTACCAAACGCCAAAAAGAAGTTCTCGACTTCGTCACACAATATATCGAACTCCACGGCACGCACCGAGCTATCGCGAAATTGCCGCCTACTTTAACTATGGCTCCGTCGCCACCGTGGCTGAGCACATTGAGTCTTTGGTTTCCAAAGGCATGTTGCAAAAGGGCGAGAACGAAGCTCGATCTATCCAGCTCGTTAGAGCCGAAGACATTGATGCAACGCCCAGCATTAAACTGCCCATTCTTGGTCTCGTAGCTGCCGGCCAACCCATCGAAACTCTGGGCTTGCACCCGGAAACCCTCGAGGTCCCGCCCTTCATGGTTGGCCGTAAAAACTCCTACGTTCTTCAGGTCAAAGGCGATTCCATGATCGACGAAGGTATTCATACTGGCGACTACGTTGTCGTCACCGAAAAGCCGATTCCTTCTAACGGTGAGATGGTTATCGCCCTCATTAATGGCGGTGAAGCCACTCTCAAGCGCTATTACATAGAAAAGGGCCACATTCGCCTGCAGCCTTCCAACTCTGCCATGGAGCCCATTATCATCGAGAACGGCACGCCGATCGAGATTCAGGGCACAGATATCGGACTCATTCGGAAATACTAGGAACCTCATGAGCACCCTGCAAAATCACACATTCGAGTGCCACATGTATATTTCCGGACGTGACCTCATTAAACAAAAGCTCCCCGCTGAGCCCGGCCCCATGCGTGTCGCTCGCTTGCGAGCCCTCGAATACGACGAACTTGTCGACCCGCGCTTCCGCCGCCTCTTGGCCGCCTTCAATACCATCACCTTCGCCCACTAGGTCTCGAACAGCGCTCGCACCAGTTCATAGCGGAAGTTTCGAATCGGCTCTCGCGAAGCTGGGCGAGAAGGGAATGTTCTATTAGACAAATACACGAGACCAGCCTGCTCAACCGGATCGAGCACCATTACGCAGCCCGTAAACCCGGTTTTGCCAAATACCTGACTACTTCCAATACCCTGCGGAACAAGCGCTGGTGCCAACTCCCAGCCCAGAGCGGTCTGAGCGCCAAGCTTCCCGAGTTGATTAGTATGCATGAGCTTCACGGTCTCAGGTTTGAAGAAGCGTTGGCCGTCCAGCTCGCCTCCGTTTAACAGCATCTGGCCAGCTCGTAACAAATCGCCCGCTGTCGAAAACAGCCCAGCGCAGCCCGCAACCACCCCTTGCTGCCGCAATGCCCAGGCAGCTTCATCATGCGGCTGGCCGCACACCGTGCCTCGCCAGTCCTCGGCTGTCGG
>CAZSRA010000037.1:0-1647 GCA_964609585.1 uncultured Candidatus Saccharimonadales bacterium | reverse complement strand
CCGGGCCCCAACCCGCAATTATTACAAAAACCCGCTTTTTGCGGGTTTTTGTTTTATAGTTACTTGTCTCAAAATATCACTGACTCTAAAACCAAAAAGCGAACCGCCCCCGACATGCGCCGAGGGGGCTCACGTTGAGGGCGAAGGGTGGGTTTGTCCGAGCTGAGCAATGATGCGATGGGCGAAGCTGAATAGGTCATTTTCGTGAATGCGGGTTTGCAGATGGTCCGGGTTTCGAGTAAAGCGCAGGTCATAGCCAAGCCGGCTATGGTGCTCGTCGCCTTCGATTAGTACGTAAACGTACGCTTCACTTATTTTGATACTGGAGAGCATTTGAACACTCCATACCACATCGCTCAGAGGTAGAAAATCTTCTGCCATCAGGAGCTCAGCCCGTATCATCGGCTATGGTGGAGCGTGGATGTGCAGTCTTTGGCAAGTTCTTTGGCTTCGTTTTGGCTGTCGCAGGACCAAACAGTCGTCTTGCCGCGGGCAAAGAATGCAACAAGCCAAGCGCAGATCTCTTGCCTTGCTGCCGGCCGAAAGCGTTCGTCGACCCCATTCACGCTTATGCCTAGACGGCACTGCGGTGAGTGGGCGACCGTGTCAAGCGAAACGAGGTCGGTGAATAAAAACCGTCCGAAAACGCTAGTTATTAAATCTCGGCCTTCGTCAGCAATGGAATCCTTTGCATCCTCCAAGTAGTGCAAGCGTTTGCGTTGGAAGATCCAGCTTGCATCATCATCAAGCATGAGCTCCACTCCAATGGGAAGGTAGTAACACATACCACCTTCGTACACGATGATGTCCAGGGACATTACGACCTCCAGTAAGATCGGAAAACGTAATCATAGTATATGGGTAGGATTGAAAATGACAAGTTTGGTAAAAGCGAACCGCCCCCGACATGAGCCGGGTTTGGTTCACGTTGGGGGCGGATGATGATCAGGCGCTGGCGAGGGCGTTCGTCGAGGCCAAGTGGAACAGCGTGGCCTGGATGAGCCAGAGCTTGAGGTTGTCCCACAGATGGCCGAAGGCCCGGTCCCCCGGTAGCTCCGTCGAGTCGGGATCACACGTGTCGAGCACCCAGGTGTCGCCGCGCCAGTCGATCTCGAGCTTGATGCCCTTGGAAGTCCCGAGGCCGTTGTAGGCGGCGCGGAACACCTGATCCTCGTTGCTGTAGGCGACAAGCGTGAACTCGGCGCGGATGGTCATGACGTCGGAACGAGTCGTGGTGCGCACCGTGATCTCTCGGATGACACCTTTCTGATTGGGCTCCAAGCTGTCCACGGTTGTGGGCCAGGTAACGAAGTTGCGCTTCAGATGGCGTTCCAGCTCCTCTCTGAGCAAGTCGCTCTCGCGGTGGATGCTGTGGGGGAAAGGGAACAAGTCTGCAATCTGCTTCATGGGTGCTCCTTCGGGTTGGGTCGAAAGTGGGACGATTGTAGCAGTTGACATCACATTAATCAAGTGGCGTAATCGCATTCTATTTTTAGCCAATTAAACCCTTGACCCACCAAGAACAAACCTGGTACACTCTTATAAGTTAATACGGAACTCACGTATGAGTAGACAACAAACTAGCTGCGCCGGAGGTTACATTACCCGCTAGAGAACGTTGTCTGTTTTAATGTGAGCTCCGCGAAT
>CAZSRA010000036.1:0-1745 GCA_964609585.1 uncultured Candidatus Saccharimonadales bacterium | reverse complement strand
CATTGTGCTACGGATGGATTGACGGCCAAGCACGTACAATTGACGAAACTTTCTATGCACAAAAATTCACACCGCGCCGGCCACGAAGTATATGGTCTAAACGCAATGTTGGCAAAGTTGAAGAGCTAACCAAATTAGGTAAAATGAAGGCACCAGGAGCAGCCGCAGCTGAAGCAGCCAAAGCCGACGGCCGATGGGAGCAAGCCTACGTATCACCAGCGAATGCTACAGTACCGCCAGAACTACAAGTCGCCCTTGACGCAAATCCAGCAGCGAAAGCGTTTTTTGAAACACTCAGCAAAACAAATCGATATGCAGTCACTTGGCGTGTCGCCACAGCACGTAAACCCGAGACCCGGGCAGCGAGAGTATCTAAACTCATTACGATGCTCGAGAACCAAGAAAAATTCCACTAAATTTATCTCCTCGCTCTTATTGGACATTTTGCATATAAAAGCTTATGCTAAACCCAATGACCCGCCTACACCGACACGAGCACCAGAAAGCGCAAAAAACACTTGTTGTCAAAAAGCAACAAAAGCCAAAGTTTATCAATCGGCTTGTATATGTTGCCGCCATCGTCGAGCCACTTTGCTCGTTGCCACAAGCCTACTCAGTATGGAGCACGCATTCTGCAGGAAGCGTTTCGATTCTTTCTTGGCTTGGCTTTGTCGTTATGGCCCTTATCTGGATCTGGTACGCCATCGTCAACCGCGAACGCATCATTCTCATCTATCAGGCGATGTTCTTTGTCATCGATAGCTCAGTACTTGTCGGCGCGATTCATTTCGGCGGTAGACTCTACTAAGACCTATCTTCTTCTAAAATACCCCCTCGCGACTGAGGGGGTATTTTAGCGCCTTTCGTCCTTTAGGACTCATCAGCATACATACACATGTATGGAGGCTACTCCTATCCAAGCAGCCACCTCGTAGAACCAATCACGGGTACCGCGGACGCCCCGGTGTGGGACGTCCGCGGTAGGAGCGGAGCGGGCTGGGTCAGCCCCGAGCGAACCCGTTGCCGCCGGCGAACGAGCCGAACGGGACACCCGGCATGACAGCCTGGCCGCCGGCGTTGACGACGATGGATCGGCTGCCGCCACCCTTGCCCAACATCTGGGCCAGGATGACCTCGGCGACGTGCGGGTCCCCGATGTGACCCATCGCCTCCATGAAGGTGCGGCGCATCTCCTGCGCCTCCTGCTCGGCCATGTAGGCCGCGTAGGACGGGTCCATCGCGACAGCGACGACGCGGCGGAAGTCCCGCAGGATGCGGTCGATGGTCTCGATCAGCACGAAGTGCGGGGCGACACGGGTGGTCTCGATGGTGGTCCTGAGGCTGACGTGGCGGTCCTTGATGTCGAGCCAGGTGCCGCTGGTGTGCGACACGCTGCCCTCGCGGAAGTTACCGTCGAGGATGAACTGGCCGAGGAGGTCGGTGGCCGCGTACGTGGCCGTAGCGAGGTCGCCCATCATCCGGTCAGCGTCGATGCTGCACTGCGTGTAGATGGCCTGGCCGAGACCGACGGGCAGTCCCTGGCCGACACGCACGGTGACAGCACCGAAGGTGAACGGGAAGACGAGATCGGTGGTGATGCGGTGAACCTTCATTGACATGCCTTCCGCTCATCCGGCATACAGCCTAATGCGATTGGTTCGCATAGATGAGGGATGAAAGCATACAAAATATGCGCTCATCTCTCATCTATGCAAGGTTGCTTGGATAGGTACGTGCTCAACTTT
>CAZSRA010000035.1:0-1791 GCA_964609585.1 uncultured Candidatus Saccharimonadales bacterium | reverse complement strand
TAAAAAACATACGTTGCCAAATACAGCCCTACAAGGGTGGCAAAATATATATGGGAATTATGATAAACATTGCGCATTTCTCGCTCACTTAAATTAATACACAACCATACAGCATAATTGACTTTATGTCAATTACTTTTTAAACATTCCTTGACCAAGCTGTTAGTTGATGCTACTATATTTGTATCCTACGACTCTACGTAGGCTCGAGACCGGAGCAACCTATGCATCTCTCAGTCGTCCTGATTGCAGGCTATGTGATTGCAGCCATGTTCGGCGCAGCCAGCGCGAGGATCTTCGGCACCCGACACGGCAAGCAAGTCGCACGAGGCCAGATCCAGACCTTCTCCGCCCGCAGGCTCTTCTGTACAACTGAAGTTCCAACCATCGTCCGAATCAACGGGAAGCTCTTCTGGCGACCCGACGGGCTGCTCGAGGCGGACATCGCCGCCGGCGACACGCTATACCTCAATGTTGACGGCGATGGAGGCAACCACTACAAGGTCGTCGAGGTTCGTAGATCCAATCCTGAGAGGGGCTTCAACGAGACCGACCTCGACCACTCGATCAGGATCGTCGAGGTATACTTCTTCCAGGACGGATGCGTCGACCAGGTCTGTCGGACCTGGACCATCATGAAGCCCCTCGAGGACTCCATGATGGCGCGCTGACCGATCACTTCGATCACTTGATCGACCAACGCACCTCAAGACCAAAGGGCTCCGCCGCGCTTCATGATAGAGACGCGGCGGGGCCTCTATCATTTATAAGGAGGTCAAACTCGCGCTGAGCCCCGCCATTCGCGACCCATTATTCTTAATTCTCAATTCTTAATTCGCCAAATATTCGCGTTCAACCGAAGATTGACACCTAAGCCAATCTTTGATACCCTCATATGAGTAGCCAAGTAGAAACAGTTTAGATAAACGACTGGGAAGTAGACAGGTCCTTAAAAAGGGAAACCGATTACTTGCTAGGATTATTTTTTGTTAAAGGGCCTTATGAAAGCATTGATCGGTAAAAAACTCGGTATGACCCAGATCTTCGATGAAGAAGGCAATGTTGCACGCATTACCTTGATTGAGGCTGGCCCTTGCGTGGTAACGCAAATCAAAACCGATGCTAAAGACGGATATAATGCAGTACAGATCGGTTACGGCGAGGCCAAGCACCAAGCCCGCCCTCAAATGGGACACCTCAAGGCCGCCAATACGAACTCCAAGATCCTCCGTGAAATACGCACCGACCTTAACAACCAAACCCCAGTAGATACAGAAGAAGCTACCACCGATGACCTGAAGGTTGGCTCTAAGCTCGAAGTAACAACATTCGAGGTTGGCGACAAGGTTCAAATCACCGGCACAAGCAAAGGCAAAGGATTCGCCGGTACCGTCAAGCGCCACAATTTTGCTACCGGCCCCAAAACCCACGGCTCACATAATTATCGCGCCCCCGGCTCCATCGGTTCCGGCTATCCCGAGCACGTTTTCAAAGGTATGCGCATGGCCGGACAGATGGGAGCAAAACGCACCACTATCCGCGGTGCCAAAGTTATGATTGTTGATGCCGAGCTGGGTGTACTGGGTGTTTACGGCCAAGTTCCCGGCCCACGCAAGGGCATAGTATTGGTGAAGGGTTTATAATGGCTATCGCAACTTTTACCAAAACCGGCACCAAGAAAGACTCGACTGTGAAGCTTGAGAAAGCCATTTTTGGCCTCGAGCCCAATCACGAAATCCTCAGCTTGGCTTACCGCGCCTATCTGGCCAACGGCCGAGCTGTATCCGCTAC
>CAZSRA010000034.1:0-1795 GCA_964609585.1 uncultured Candidatus Saccharimonadales bacterium | reverse complement strand
AAGGCAACGGGTTCTGGTCCCGTCATCGGGGGTTCGAATCCCTCATCCCCAGCCAGGTATTATTACACAATAAAATATTCATATATCAAATGAAGCGTTCTGATCGCTTCATTTTTTTATAAACTCAATCACCCGTCCTGAATAAATCGTGAGAGCCGATGCGATGATAAAGGCGTGTCCTATCACTGGCAGGCGCACATCGTTTACCTGGGGTCTCGGTACGGCCATGGCCGACATTTCCTCGTCATGAGCACCGCGAACGGCCAGAATCTTTCCCTCATCCTCGGGTGTAAATAATCTCTCTTCATGCTGCAACATTGCTACCGCTTGATCGTATGCGGGGTATTTGCCCATGTTCTTCGACTTTGCGTCGCCCGAAGTGCGACGCGCAGTGCAAATAGTGATTACCTTATGCACCAAGCTCTTCCTCTCGCGAAACGCGCACAAAACGGCTATACCCCCAGCGCTGATTCCAACCATTGAAACAGCGCCATTTGTTGCATACGCATCAATGCGAGCAAGTAACGCCTCAAGCTTAGTCTGAAAATCTGCTGGCTCTGCCGTCCAATGGATATCTTCCACGTGCATCTTAAGACCAGCCAGTATCCAAGGGTAACACAGCAATTTACACAAAGGCGTCCAAGCTGGGATACCAGGGATCACAACAACATGATGGAGTTTCATAGTAGGCTTATTGTATCAGCTGGGCGGCTGGGCTCATCCCGGATCAAATACATCTCCCCAGCCATAGTATTTGAACTCGAAACACATCTGTAAAAAGGTGTGTTTTTGGTTTGGACGTTAGGCAGGGGAGATAGAACGTCCAAACTTTTTCACTCTGACTTACGATCTTTGTATGCATAATCTGTAAATCCTCTCTGCTATGATTACTAAATGGAAGAAGAAAACCTAGACAATAACGAACACCGCCCCATCGTTCGTATTGGCAACACGGTTCATCGGCCTGCCAACTATTGGACGCCTGCTGTTCATGGTGTGCTGAATTACCTGGAGTCAGTCAACTTTCCCTATTCACCACGCGTCCTCGGTTTTGACGATAAAGGCCGCGAAGTACTCAGCTTTATCGAGGGCGAGTCCGGCAAAGAGGGCTGGTACAAAATACATAGCGACGATGGACTCCGTGCCTTTGCTAAGCTGCTTCGCAGTTATCATGATGCGATTGCTGGGTACAGGCCACCAGAAGACGTCGAGTGGGCTTACAGCCCAAGCACTTTCTTGCCAGGGGAGATTATCTGCCACGGCGACTTCGGGCCTTGGAACATCGCTTGGCAAGACGGCAAACCAGCGGGAATCTTGGATTGGGACTTAGTGCTACCCGCAAAGCCGGAATACGACATTTTTTATGCCTTAGAGTATGCCGCGCCGTTTAGGGATGACGAAATGACGTTAAAGTGGCATCACTTTACCAAGGTCCCGGACAGGAAGCATCGAGTTCAAGTTTTCCTCGAGGCGTATGGCACTGATCTTAAAAATGTGGTCGACGGGGTAGCAAAAGTACAGCGCGCCGGAGCGGAACACGTTAAGCTGCTGGCCGACCGTGGCCTCCACCCGCAAGTAGAATGGGTCAAAGAGGGCGCCCTGGAGACAGCGGAACGGCAGGCTCAGTGGTCTGAGGCTAATCGCCATCTTTTTGAATAGGTTCGTCCACCCATACCCTATATCGCCAGAATTCTTCAGTATCAAGGTCGTCGTCCGATGTTTGGACTAACAACTACCTCTCCAGCCATTCAAAAAGCACCGGTTTCTGTCGGTGCTTTTTGAATATTTGAGGTAG
>CAZSRA010000033.1:0-2039 GCA_964609585.1 uncultured Candidatus Saccharimonadales bacterium | reverse complement strand
GTCTATTGCGTAAATTTTAAAATCAACTTCGCCAGCCTTCTGTTCGATCCATGGATCTGTGCGCTCGGGGAACTCTTCCGAATAGAGGTGAGGTTTTATATACCAGTCAAAGTAGTTGAATGGCGAAGCAATTGTTTCAGCTCCAAGCATTGTCAGGTCTTTTGTCTCATCGAATAAATCCGCAGAACGCCCGTTGAGGTGCTGCGAGAATATCATAGACCCTGCACTTGAGCCTACATACACCTTTTCATCGAGTAGTTTCTCAAAATCTTCTGTCAAGCCGTTGATGGATATGCTGCGGGCGAGATGATAGACGCTGCCGCCGGTTGCATAGATAACGTCGGCCGTCTTAAGCCGCTCAACTATAATGTCTTTCGGTAAGCCGTTTAGCGGGACTATGTGGAATTCTTTCCTGTCACCCTCCCCTAATAATGGACACGTTGTCTCTTTCGAGATGACCGTATAAAATACGCAAATCACCCGCAAGGAGCGTGTCCAAATGCCGAAGGGCCTACCAACCGACCCCAAAATTAAAGCTGAAATTATCACCAAGATCCGTAACGAGGGCTTGAGCGTCGCCGACGCCACAGCCACCTACGGCATCTCGAGCAAAAGCATCTACACCTGGCTGCGCGAAGGCGTGGTCGACGGTAACCGCAACCTCATCTTGGAAAACAACAAACTGCGCAAGGAACTGGAAATTGCATACCGCCTGCTCGGTCGAGCGACGGCCGAAATGCAACGCCCAAAAAGCTAGCCATCCTGGAAGAAGTCGACCCAGGGTGGCGCCGGCACTTTGTGGCCAGGCTGGACATTCCAAAAAGCACCTACTACGACCAGCCCAGCGTGTTGCGTACTCGAGATGAACTGGCCGCAGCGGAGCTGAGCCATGTCCACGCCGACCACCCGTTTTACGGAGTCGAGCGCCTAGCCCTGCATCTAGGCTGGAGCGAGAAGAAGGTCCGGCGTATCCGTAACCTAGCTGGCATTATGGTGCCTCGAGCCAGCAAGAAACGGCGGCACGGCAAGCTCGTAGCGGCCGAGATTCCACCCCCAGTGAACGCCCTGAAGCCGTATGCGACATTCAAGGACCCCACTCGACCCCAGGATGGTCTCAGCTACGCTGGCATGGTGCGGTCCGGGGCTTGGGTGCAAGATTTCACCTACCTGTGGTTCGGCCGCAATTACCATTACTTAGCGGTGGTGCTGGAGCTGGAAACGCGGCGAGTATTGGGCTGGCAACTGGGGCTGAGTCACTCGAGCGAGCTCACCTACGCTGCCGTCGTGGACGCTCTGAGCAAGCATGCTGCACCCACCATCCTGCACTCCGACCAAGGCAGCGAATATTTGAGCTACAAGCACCAGTTGCTTTGCGAGCGCATGGAGATTGTCCTGTCATGCTCCGACAAGGCCAGCCCGTGGCAGAACGGCTTCATGGAGCGCTTCTTCAGCACCATCCAGCTGGAACTCGGGCCACTGAGCCAATACCAGGATTTATCCCACTTGCACGAGGCCATTGCCCTGGCGATTTATTACTACAACCACAACCGTATCCACACGGCGTTAAAGATGAGTCCGGCGGATTATGCTGCTACGCTTAAACGAGCCGAGGGAAGAGAATTAGTGTCCGGAAAAAGTAGAGGTTGACAAGTTGTCGATTGCCTCCCAAATATTAATTGGATTCTTGAGAATGGCGATTCGAAGTTTAAAATTGGTTGACGTGAGCGCTTTTGTGAAGGCTAAGCGCCTTGGCCAATTTGTGGCGTTCCAGTGGAATGGGCGGGACATTTTTAATTGATGTTCGATTGTTAGGACGTAGGTGTCGAGTTTTTCGAGTTCATCTAATGATTCGACAGTAACTAGCACAATCGAAGATAATCCGTCTGCCCGGTGAATATTTGACTCATCGAGCAGGAAGATCATGCGGGGCTCGGCTTAGCCCTTTCATTATCTGTTAAGCCGAACAAAATGTAAACAGATTTGGCTCTGAAAAAGGAAATAATTGCGCCGTGCCGGGCGGTCCGAGGATTGCTCCCCAG
>CAZSRA010000032.1:0-2078 GCA_964609585.1 uncultured Candidatus Saccharimonadales bacterium | reverse complement strand
CGAGAGGATCGTACGGTTCAACGGGCATGTAGGGCGGAAGAATATTTTCTGCCATCTATTAACTGGTTGCCCATACTGTGGTAAATTCGGTGGTTTTCATCTTATAACTATATCAAAGTCCCAAAGATGGAACACTGTTACAGAGGATCCATGAAGAACGCCCGTTTTACTATGGGGCGCTTTTGGTATACTTGTGATTGTGATTTCAGAATCTTTAGACGTTTCTTGCCCTGTTGATCACGGGGATTTTAAAGATGGGCAGCACCTACGCGATGTCCAGACAATAATTCAAGAAGCGGCCCTCGATGTAAACCAATGGCCTCTGCTGACTGCAGAAATATCAATGGAATGTAGCCAGCGCCTAGCGACAAGATATCTCAATGGTCGAGATGTTATAAGTCCATCTTACTCCTTAGCTGAGGCCGAAATTACAGGAAATGTGCGACGTGTCACCACTCAGGCCCTGGGATCTAGGGCTGTCTATGCCGCCATGCCCGGCATCAGAGAAATACTCGAACCGGGATTTGGTAACAATGCCAACTTATTGCCAGCCGAATATAACGCTCCTATGGGCCACGTTCACAATGGTGAAGAAGCGATCCTTATGAGACTCGTCTCTGGAAAAATAGGACGCATGGCAGCACGAACACTTGGCAATTTCAAAATGGAAGAGCGCCTAGCAATGCAGGATAGTTTCGAAGATTGGACTCGACGCGCGGCATTAAGTACCCGATATGCTCTCGATCGAAGGTATGGTCGAAGTTGGCGATACCTTCCAAAGGAAATTAGACAGTCGCCTTATGAAAGCGACCTTAAAGATCGTGTTTTGATGCGGCTTTTAGGCGGGCTCGCTCATCGCTCATACTCACTCGAGACAAGTTTTTACAATGCAGCAGTCTCCGGCGCAGAAGCAGGAACGGTTACGCTAAAGCATTTTCGTCAAGCGCTGCATGCAGCCGGCTGCCACAGGTCACTGTGGGCACCGCTAGCATATGCCAATGCGGCCAAGCTCAGCCTGCCAGCGTCAATGACGTTTTGGGATGCTAAGCAACTTAACGAAGTTGACGTGCGGGAGCAATCTCAGTCTATGTACATAGCCTATCGACATAATGGCGCTTGGCAAATCAATTTTGCTAATTCAAAATATCAAAAAATCTATAATCACAATCGTCCGGAAGGTTGCCAAGGGGCATTTCTTCTACCACCTCAAAATGAAGACGACCAGGCCAAGCTTTCGGATTGGCATGCGTTTATGGTGGAAAAAAGCCAGAACTTCAGGATGGACACCGACTATCGTCGAGGAACATCAGCGGCGCAGATGGCCACTTTAAACACCATAGCCGTCGCAGATAAGGAAGGCTACATCTAGCCAAACAACTACTTTGGAACACTCTACAATCAAGTCTGGGGCAAATGGCGGTAAAACTAGCTGAATTGTATTTTGACGACTATACTTTTACCTATGACCGATGAAACCACTATCTCTACCTATGACAACTCCGCACAGGAACTCGCTACATACTTTGCTGGCATAGGTTCACGTCTCGATATAATCCAAGAAGTTCTTGCAGCCGCCGGAAAACCTCAAAATGCGCGTGTAGTAGAAGTTGGCTGTGGTGATGGCCGAGATGCCGAAGATATTGTGCCGCTCGTTGGCTGGTACGAAGGGTTTGACCCGTCTATTGAACTTATTAAGCTGGCTCGCCAGCGAAATCTACATGCAAGTTTTGTGCAAGCGGATGCGCTCAGCTACGATTATCCTGCCGAACTTGATGCCATATTCGGCTTTGCATCTTATTTGCATCTCAACCGTAATGATTTTGCGGAAGCATGCAATAAGTCTGCGGCAAGCTTACGCACCGGCGGCATCCTTGCTATGACGCTCAAGGAGCGTGGTAATTATGAGGAAGAATTAGTTGAAGACAATTTTGGTAAGCGCTGGTTTTATTATTACGACGAGGCGACTGTAGCAGAATGCCTGGGCGAAATGTTTGAGATTGTAAAAATTGAGCACCGTGCGCTAAAGCGCAAAACATCCAAGTGGCTCGTTGTGTTAGCAAAGAAAAAATAGCGGAGCT
>CAZSRA010000031.1:0-2465 GCA_964609585.1 uncultured Candidatus Saccharimonadales bacterium | reverse complement strand
CTCCGACCTCGTCATTATCAGTGACGCGCTCTAACCAGCTGAGCTACGAGCCCATAGGGGCTAGGTACAATAACTCACGTATTTAAGCATAAATCGGGATAGGCGGCAAGATGGGTGGGTTTTTCAACTGGTTTGACAGATTGAGACTAACAGATGTAGAGTGGCCGGTGGCGTAATTGCAAGAACAACCATTCGGCAGTATCCACCACAGGAAGGTGATCACTTTGGACACTCAGACGATCGAGGCCACCACAGAGCCTGAAGTCGCGCTGCCGGGCGACCCCGACTCGACCTCTGAAGTCAAGCCAAGAGTTCCCCGGCAGAGGGAGACCATCGTTGCCGCGGTGGCAAGGCACGTTGGGTCGCGGCTCGAGAATGGTCGAGTACCGGAGCGTGACCTCCTCGAGGAGGTGGCGGCTCTTCTTGCCGGCGGGTTGGACTATCTCGAGCGAGAGCGGAGGTGGGGGCGGACCAAGAGCCGTTTCGTGACTTTCGGTGATCTGGCTGGTCCTGTTCAGGAGATGGCCCAGCTGAGGCAGCACTGGATCCCCAAGATCGACCAGCAGCGTCCGGCGGCTCGTGAGATCCTGGGTCGTTGGGCCTCTCAAGGCTACTTGGCGATCAACAGTGGGTATGTTCGGCGGCTCCCGAAGTAGTAGATGCAGTACGTCGCTTAGGGGCTTCAAAGATGAAGCCCTGTGCCCGCCTGGGGGTTTCCCCCGGACGGGCTCGCGTCGTTTTTAGGGCCTGAATTTGCACCGATATTGTCGAAGGGGGATAATTGCGACTAATAAGGGGCTAATTATGAAAATTACGAAATTTGGCCACGCATGTTTGTTGATCGAAGAGGCAGGCGCGCGGATTTTGATTGATCCGGGGGTGTATTCGAAGGGGTTTGAGAGCTTGCGCGAGCTTGATGCGGTGTTTCTGACGCACCAACACCTAGATCACGCAAACCCTGAGGCGCTAGGAGTAATTAAGAAAAATAATCCTGGTATGGCGATTTATGCCGATGAGGGGACGGTGCACATGCTTGCCGAAAAAGGCGATAAGGCGGTGAAGGCTGTGCATGCCGGTGAGGAGTTTGAGGTTGGGGGCGTGAATGTGGCGGTGTTTGGGACGAACCATGCTGTGATTCATCCGGCGATTCCGGGAATAGAAAATGTGGGTTATATGGTTGCTGGCCGGTTTTTTTATCCCGGGGATAATTTTACGAATCCGGGGGTGCCGGTAGAGATTTTGGCCTTACCGATTGGTGCGCCGTGGCTGAAGGTGGGTGAGGTGATTGATTATGTGATGGCGATGAGGCCAAAAGTGGCAATTCCGGTGCATGATGCGGTGCTCGCGATGTTGGGTATGAACGTAGGGATTGTGAACCGGTTTACTCAGCCGGTGGGGATTGATTTAAGGGTAATAGAAAACGGGACGACGCTTGAAGTCTGAGGATTTGGTGCGCTGTGAGTGGGCGGTGCTGCATCCGGAGCTGCTTTCGTATCATGATGATGTGTGGGGCGTGCCCACGCGTGACGACCGGGCGATTTTTGCGGCTTATAGCCAGTGCGTGTTGCATGCGGGGTTGCTTTGGACCGCCATGCTGAAAAAACGGCCGATATTTGCGGCGGCGTTTGACGATTGGGATGTGAATGCGATTGCCGAATATGATGGGGCCGAGGTAGACCGATTGATGCATACGGAGGGGATGATGCGAAATTTGCAGAAGATTAGCTGCATTATTTCGAATGCAAGGCGGTTTTTGGAGGTGCGGCGGGAGTTTGGGTTGTTTGCGGAATATGTGTGGCGGTTTGTGGATGGTGAGCCGTTGGATGGGGCGACTCAGGAGGCGAAGGCGCGGCGAGTGGCGGAAAAATTGAGCGTGGATTTGAAGAAACGAGGCTTTAAATTCGCGGGGCCAGCGTCGGCTTATGGGCTCATGGAGGATATTGGCATGGTGAATGATCACGAGCTGGGTTGCTTCCGGGCCTTATCTGGAGAGTTTTTGCATTAAAAAGTCTTGACCACACGGATTTGACCTGATAGATTGTATAAGTTACTTCGAGGGCTCATATGGTTAGACAGCTAGGTTTAAGCGGAGAAATCGCCTAAGCGTCAGTTGTCTCTTCTTATGTGAGCTCCGCAGAGACTACGGGTTTCGCGGAGTTAGTTTTTTTACAATCGAAGATGAATGGGTAAGATCACACGATTTATGCGCGTCGTAAGACGAGTGTAGAGCGTGCGATTTACAAACAATTTCACCATTTTATTATTTACCGCCGAGGTAGATAGTAAATGGCGACTAGCAGCTGCAAACTGCTAGTCAAACAGGTTCGGTGCAATTCCTTAAGTTGTACCGGACCAACGTAAGAAAGTTACTTAAGGGCACATGACGGATGCCTTGACGTAAAGTACCGATGAAGGACGTAGAAGGCTGCGATAAGCCTCGGGGAGCTGTCAATCAAGCTTTGATC
>CAZSRA010000030.1:0-3541 GCA_964609585.1 uncultured Candidatus Saccharimonadales bacterium | reverse complement strand
CCCGAGTTAGAAATAAGGGGGATACCTCTAACCGGGGTTTGCTCTACCATCCGGGTTGCGGGGGGAAGTGAGAGAACTAAGCTTTCAACGATCAACGAACTGTATCTAATTTAGCACAAGCATTATCGAATGTCAATACTCTTATGCTAAAACCGCTTATGGTCTAATAAAATAGCTCTACATAGGCATAAAAAGACCCCTACCCTCTCCCACCCCTGCCCCCATCAACCGACCCTTGTTGCAAAATATACAACGTTTATGCACAAAGAATTTGCCCTTTTTGAAGGCAAAAAACCAATCCACAAAATGTATTTTCAATAATTCAATAGTCAAAAATCCCCTCTCCCCAGATTAGACACCCGAAATTTCCTGTATACTTAGCCTCATGCCAGCCAAAGTCAGTTACCAGCTTGAAGAACTCCGTTTTCTGAAGCCAGATCAGGTTCAGGATATTGTGAAAAACTATCCCACGCCCGTCTATGTGTACGACGAGGCCACTCTAATAAGCCGTGCTCAAGCTGTCCTCGCCTTCAAAAATCCCTTTGGACTCACCGTCCGTTATGCCATGAAAGCCAATCCCCTACGTACCATCCTAAAGATATTCGATGCCGCAGGTGTCCACATCGATGCCAGCTCCGGCTATGAAGCCCACCGGGCCATGAAAGCCGGTATAGCCCCAAACCACATCATGATTACCTCCCAAGAACTACCCGTCGACCTCAAACATCTCGTCGCCCAAGGTGTTCTCTTCAACGCCACTTCGTTGCGCCAACTCAAAACTTACGCTCAACTCTTCCCGGGCACCTCTGTTTCTATCCGCCTCAATCCGGGAATCGGCTCAGGCCACAGCAATAAAACCGACACCGGCGGCCCTACGAGCAGTTTCGGCATCTGGCACGAGGATATTCCAAATGTCATCAAAATTGCCGACGAGCACAAACTGACCATTGATCGCATCCATACCCACATCGGTTCAGGCGCCAACCCTCAAAAATGGCACGAGGCCGCCCGGCTCACCCTCGGGATGGTCGAGCACTTCCCCACCGTCACCACCATCAACCTCGGCGGCGGCTTTAAAATTGCCCGTATGACCGGCGATGTCGCCACCGATCTCCCGTCCGTCTCTACGCTCATTTCAGATCTCATCAATGACTTCTATAAATCTACTGGCCGCCAGCTCCACCTAGAAATCGAACCCGGCACCTTCCTCGTCGCCAACGCCGGCGCCATCGTCTCCCGCGCAATCGACCTCACCGCCACCGGCGCCCGAGGCTACCGTTTCCTGAAACTCAACACCGGCCTTTCCGAAATCATGCGCCCCAGCCTCTACGGAGCTCAGCATCCGATCATCGTCGTCAACAACAACCCTTTCGAGCCCATACCTTATGTCATCGTAGGGCATACCTGCGAGTCCGGTGACCTGCTCACTCCCGAACCCGGGCAACCCGAAACCCCAGCCACCCGGCTTCTCCAGACAGCTCAAATAGGCGATCCCGTCGTCATTGAAGGCACCGGCGCATACTGTTCATCGCTCAGCGCGAAAGGCTACAATTCGTTCCCCGAACCGGCCGAAGTTCTCATAACCACCACGGGGGAACTCCGCCTCATAAAACGCGCCCGCGCCCTCAACGACCAAATCGCCGCCGAGCTATAGGAGGCCCAAAACCTCTTTCACCTGTGTCAGCTTGGCGTTCGCCAGCTCCGAAGCTCTCCACCAACCGTGCTCTAAAGCCTTCTCAATCTTCTCATTGCCTTCGTGCATCAGCTGGTCATGCGTATGCTGCAGTGGTTTCAAAGCCTGCACTACCACCTCGGCCAGATCCTGCTTGAACTCACCATACCCATGCCCAGCATACTTTTCTTCTAGATCCGTAATCGCCTTGCCGGTCAGCACCGACATAATCACGAGCAAGTTCGTCATAGCCGGCTTGTCGGCGCCCGCTTCTACCGAACTACCCGAGTCGGTCACAGCTCGCAAAATTTTCTTCTCAATCAGCTTCGGATCATCACCCAGCAAAATATTACCGGAATCATCGCGTTCGCTTTTGCTCATTTTCTTGGTCGGATCCTGAAGGTTCATAATCCGCGCTCCCTCAGTCTGAACCGTCGGCTGTGGAATCTTGAAGACATCACCATAAAGGTTATTAAAGCGGGTCGCAATATCACGCGTCAGCTCCACATGCTGTTTCTGATCCTCGCCCACCGGCACTTCGTCAGGATCGTACAATAAAATGTCCGCCGCCATTAGTACTGGGTAGTCATACAAACCTACGAGCTGACCCTCCGCCCCAGACTTCCCCGCCTTGTCCTTAAACTGAGTCATGCGATTGAGCTCACCTATCGTGGTGTAATTATTCAAAATCCACATCAACTCAGCGTGCGCTGGCACTTGCGACTGCATAAAAATATAGGAATGGTCGTGATCCACCCCACAGGCCAGCAACCACGCCACCGCCGAACGGCTATCACTGCGCAGCACATCCGGCTCTGGTCGGGCGGTTAAAGCATGCAGATTAGGCACAAAGAAAAAATGCTCTCGGTCAGGATCGGCACTCATTTGCCCCCAACGCTTCATCGCTCCGATGTAATTGCCGAGCGTTAGCTCGCCAGTAGGCTTTATTCCCGAAACAACTCGCTTCACTGCATGTACCTTTCTTTTGAAGTAACTATAACTGGTTTAGTCTTCAGTATCGAGTACTGACTGTACCAAAGCCACCGGCTCCACCGGCTCGGCCGCCGCCGGCAAATCCTGCACCTTATCCAACTTGCGCTCAATCGTCCGCGATTTGCTCGCCGCCGATTCAATCGTATTACTCGCTTCCTGGAGCTTCTTGTGAGTCTTATCGAGCAAGTCGCCAAACTTCCCAAACTCATTCTTCACCGAGCCCAAAATCTGCCAGACTTCACTCGACCGCTTCTCGATCGCGAGCGTCCGGAAGCCCATCTGCAGACTATTGAGCAACGCCGCCACCGTATTCGGCCCGGCCACCATCACCCGGTAATCTCGTTGCAATAGCTCCTGCAAACCCGCTCGTTGCGTAATCTCCGCATACAAGCCCTCAGTCGGCAGGTACAAAATACCAAAATCCGTCGTCTCCGGCGGCGCGATGTACTTATCGCGAATATCCCGCGCCTCACTCTTTATCCGAGCAATCAAATCCTTGCTCGCCTGCTCAATCAGCGCCAAATCCCCTGCCTCGCGAGCCCCAATCAACCGCTGATAATCCTCCACCGGAAACTTAGCATCAATCGGCAGCCACAACGGCGTCTCTTCATCCGGCCCATTCGGCAGCTTAATCGCGTATTCCACTCGCTCAGCACTCCGCTTCTTCACCGCCACATTCTTCTCATATTGCCCGCTCGTCATAATCTGCTCCAGCAAATTACCCAGCTGCACCTCCCCCCACGTCCCCCGCGTCTTCACGTTCGTCAGCACCTTCTTGAGGTCACCTACGCCCGCCGCCAAGGTCTGCATCTCACCGAGCCCCTTATGCACCGACTCCAGCCGGTCCGACACCATCTTAAACGACTCACCCAGCCG
>CAZSRA010000029.1:0-3665 GCA_964609585.1 uncultured Candidatus Saccharimonadales bacterium | reverse complement strand
TGGTAGCGCGCAGCGTTCGGGACGCTGAGGCCGGAGGTTCAAGTCCTCTCACCCCGACCATTTAAGTTTTTGTTTTGATCACTAAATAGATGTTGGATTTGTAGGATTTGAGGGCGGAGTTGGTGGTTTTTCTCCGTTTGCAAAAGTGCTGGATTGACTAGCTGCTGCCGATTTTATTAGCTCAGCAATCCTGCCGGGCGTTAGGCCTGGAATGTCGGAGACATCAACATAATAGTCCCTCGAATTGGCTGGATTTATATATACATCAATGGGTATGGGATTGTTGCGGAAATCAGCCATGCCTAATCCACCTATGCCGCCTAAGGTATCGCTAATATAACTTTGTACCGTGCCAGTGTTGTCGGTTGCAGAAACCACTATTTTGTAGCTGTTGTTATTGTTATTGCTGCCCATATTTTGGATGTCGGTGAGTATCCCCTGTAGCTTTTGACCATTTTGGATCAAGCTCTTTATATGGCTACTGCGTCGTAAAGACTTAATGAATGCATAAGGTGCTAGGACTAGACACGCTATACCAATGACCGGAAATAAGTACAGCCACAACGTTGAACTAGCACTCTCGACTAGTTTGGCTTCATTTGGCTGTGAGGGGTTATAGGCTACCTGTCGCGTGTCGCCAATGCGTGGATAGGAAGATGAGCCGATGCCGCTAGTGACTTGGTAGGTCTGCCCGTTGGTTTGGTATTGAACTACGGCGACATATGTCGTGGAGCCGTTACTGATGTGGCTTGATGAACTTATTACTTGTCCCGATATCCTTGGCCAACTAGGGTCAATCTGGGTTGATTTTAACGCGAAAGCCCCAGCAACTGTAAAAACCGCACCGAATAAAATCAGAAACATTAGTGAGCCGATACCGAATTTGCGCCTTCTAGCCTGGAACCCGGTTATCATATTGGAGTTGAAATTGATATTCACAGTATGAGCCCTTTGATTGTTTTAATATAACACGATAGTGCTAACGCTAGGCTCGGTACCTGTACTGTTTCGAAACAATAGGGGTTGTTAGTACTACACTAAGTGGCTCAAAAAAGTTCACTGATCGTCTTTTGGTTTTTGAGATATTTTTCATTTAATATCTCATATCTAATAGTAGATAATTGTAAATTATATCTGTTTTTTAGCGTAAATAACAATGTATTATTGATTTTTCTTGCAATAATTAAAACCCTATTTTTAATTTTTTACTAAGTTGAGCTAATATTTGAGCTTTGATACTTTTTGGATAAGCCCGCCATAGACTTTTGAAGTATAGTTTTTTCCGAGGAAGATGGGGTATACGGGATAAGGTTGGCCGAGGCGATCGGAAAGGGTTTTCGGTAATGCCTTGAACACCTCGAGACCGGCCTGGTCGAGCGAAAATTTGTCTCGGTCTTGAGAAGTCATGGTATATAAGTAGCGGAAGATTTCAATGTGGTTTGATTCATTCGGCAGAGTGTGGGCTTGGGCCAACTGGGAAATACGCCTTCGCCAGGTCTCGACCGACATCTCCGGGCTTGTAAGACTGATCTCGACGGACAAACAATTTGAGAGATATTTATTGATGCAATCGTATTCGGCAATGATGATGCGGTTTAGGCCAAGGAAGCTCGCAGTTTGCAGAAGGAGTTTGCCTGAATTTGGACCTATGAAGGCGCAGTCATTGTTTGGGCTGAGGGTGTTGTGAAAGTCGAGGATGAGATCGTAATTTTGGCATTGCTGCATAAGCTGCGCGGCGCGGCGCGATTCATATGAAGCGGCTTCGGGGTCGCCGGGGAACGCGCGGTTGAGATCTTCGTAGGCAAAACGGGTGTTTGCTGCTACTGCTTTGGGGTTTGCGATGAGGATGTCTGCGTCCCGAATGGGACGATCCTGGAGTGATTTTACGAGCTTTGGCCCCAGCGGCTCATTGCCGTGCATGCCGCCGATGATGAGGATTTTCATGATGGATTCCTTTACTTATTGAGTGTTGTAGGGGGCTTACATTTGATGTAAGCCCCCTGGTTGTTTTCGCGCGCGCAAGCTAAAGATTTAGCGCGTCTGCGATGTGGCGCCAGGTGGTGACGATGGCTTCGTCATCACGCCGGGCGAAGGGTCGGCATTCTACCGTGAGTGTGTCGTCGTAGCGTCGCAGCCGGTAGTGCCACCAAACGGAGCGGAGGAATAGTTCGATGGCCGTTGGACTACTCCCAAGGGCCTCAGTGGAGAGGTCGCAGGCCTGGCCGCCAAGCATTACGACCCGGTGGCGCGCTAGTTCGCTCGCATAGTGACGCAAGCTGTCGAAGCCGGCCGGTCCGGCATATCGGTCTGGCCGGTAGCTCGCCTCGGACTGCTCGAGATAGCGGCGCCAGTTGGCGTCGTTGGGATAGTCGAGTTCGTGGAAGCGGGCGGTCCAGAGTCGGTTTAGTATCGTGACGGCCTCGTTAGGCGCAACGCTGATGGTGAACTGCACGGAGGCGATGCGACAGAGGTGCTCGAGGGCGCGGCGTCCATCGAGATTAACCCAGATTTCGTCGCGCTCTTCCTGGATCCAGAGCAGATCTTGGGCCCAGGTTAGCAGTGGCTGGGGGCTCGGGTAGGCGCCCTTCGTGGCGGCTTCGCGATAGAGCCAGTCCAGAGCTTCGAGGATGGTGGCGTGGAGTGTTTCGAACGATGGGTGCGGGTCGACTGCGATTTCCAAGAGTTGGCGGCCGAGGTCGATGGTGAGTCGCCAGGGGCCGGGCGGTGAGAGACGCAGAAGCTGCTCGGTGACTTCGGTTCCGATGGGGTGGCCACTTTCGTTTAGGAAGTGGGTCTCGATTTCAGCACCGATGCTGGCGCCAGTGCGGGTAGCCTGGGTATCAGTGGCGAAATGCCTGAGCAGATTTGCGGACATGAGCTGAGGACCTCTCTTTTTTGGTTTTTCGTGAATATTAAACCCCTCCCGACGGGGAGGGGGCTGGTTTTATTAGGGTCGCTTTTTACGCGTAATAATCTCAGGCCGCTCCCGATCGGGTAGTATGACCATGATGGTTGGTGAGAGTAAGAGCAGCAGCGTACCCGCCTGTACCGTTTTGCATCCAGCCGCTGATGCGGGCAATGGTACGGCTGCTGAGTTTGGTGGCCTGGGTAATCTCGGTATACGTGGTTTTAGACGTAAGTAAGCGCGCAGCTTCGAGGCGAGCACTGATTTCCGTGATTTCCGACTCCGTCAGGACGTCGCGGAGGAAATTTTGCATGATTGAGGCGTCATTTATAGATACCAGGACTTGGGTAAGCTGGCTCGTTTGAGTGGTATTCCAGATTTCGGAAGAGAATTCTACCATGAGCGATACTTTATCAGAGTAAAGCAAAGGCGTCAACTCCCGAACATCGCGTAGGCCAATTCATTTGAAGGGCTTTTCGAATGTTCGGGCTTTTAAAAACGACGTGTTCGGTTTTTCGGAGAGAGGGATGTGTACATATTGTGGATAACTACTCGATTTGAAACGATGACTATTCGTTTATGGGTGAACGGTTCGTGAGATTGAAGGCCAATTTAACGAGCTTTTGGCGCGGTCTCTCAATATGAAAGAAGGCTTTTACAGATAGGAGACAGGGGATTTGCCGAGTGAATAAAGAATAAACCATAAAAACTATTGACCCCTAAATTGTTTAGGGGTATATTGTTTATGGAGTTCAAAAGT
>CAZSRA010000028.1:0-4107 GCA_964609585.1 uncultured Candidatus Saccharimonadales bacterium | reverse complement strand
TTGCTAACGGCAACCGCGGGTGACCGTAGGGAAAGTGCCACAGAAACGATACCGCTAGCCGCAAGGCTAGTAAGGGTGAAACGAGTGCGGTAAGAGCGCACAGCTGGCTCGGGTGACCGAGCGAGGAGGTAAACCCCGTTCGCTGCAAGGCTGCTCAAACGTCCCGCAAGGGGAGCTGCTCGCTTGTTTTTGAGCGTACGCGCCGCATGAAGCCGGTGGCAACATTGGCTCAAGATAGATGATCATCCTTAGACAGAATCCGGCTTACTACTGGTCTGACTGCAATTATTTGGTTGTGTGTGGCGATGTACCTGACTATAGTTTGAGTATGACACTGCCGGAAAAGCGTGGTGAGAAGTTGGCACAGCAGCATGCTGGGCGGTTTCGGATTGTGGGTTATAACGAAGTGCGAGCTAAGGCTACTGATGTGGCTGAGGCGATTTTGCGTCGATACGGAGGCGCAGACCGACAAGTGGTGATTGCGCCGATTTTAGGTGGTGGTGGTTTGCCGGCCCGGTTGGTCGTAGATGCCTTGTTGCCATTTAATATGGTGAAAGCGGTGGTTCCTTGCCAAATTCGTCGCTACAGCGGCCTTGGAAGTGGCGGCGAAACTGAGCTTTTGGTGCCATTGTCTCAGGAACGTGTGCGGGGTGAAATTGTGATCGGTGTGGACGATCTTGTGGACGAAGGCCAAACGTTGGTGGCGTTTCGCAGGCACGCTATCGAGAGAGGGGCGAGCGAGGTGGAGACGGCCGTGATTTATGCCAAGCCTCATAGTGTTTTTGTGCCGACGTTTTGCGCGGAGGGGGGTGTGGCGCAGTGGCTTGTATTGCCTGGGGAAGAGCATACGTTTATGAGCGAGGTTGCGCGCGAAGATGCTGAGTTGAAAGCACTTGAGAATGAGGAGCTCAAATTATATTTTGAAACTTTGGGCTTGGACCAGAGAATTGTTAGTGACTGGTTGAGGCTGCAATAAGCTCAGCTGCGGTGTACAATGAGCACATCTGATTATGCGCAAACGAAGCGAGTTATTTTTTAGTGTAATTTTGGTGCCGCTAGATTTCTTGGCACTGCTGGCGGCGTTTGTGGCTGCGTATGTTATTCGGGTGAAGCTTGAGGGTAAGCCAGTGTCGCACCCGATTCCGGCTATGGATTTTGTGCAGGTGGTGTTAATATTGCTGCCGGTTTGGATTATTATTTTTGCTTTATCGGGTTTGTATGCGCAGTCGAACTTGCGAGGGCGGCTGGGCGAGATTGGCAAAGTGTTTGTGGCGGTTTCTGGCGGAGTGATGTTGAGTATTTTACTCGACTTTTTTCAACCGGAGTCGTTGTTTCCGTCGAAGGCGGTGCCGATTTATGCTTACGGGTTGGGGTTGGTCTTTGTATTGCTGTCGCGAACGCTGGTGCGAGCTTTGCAGCGGTGGTTGTTTAAGTTTGGGGTGGGCGTGCATAACGCGATTATTGTGGGTAGTGGCGAGATTGCCCAGCGGATAGCGCCGGATTTGCAGATGGCTTTTTCGGGCTACCGGTTGCTGGCTTGCGTGGATACGGCTCGGGGGGCGGCGAAACGCATGAAGGGTTTGCCGATTTTTGATTCTTTGGAGGGGGCGATTGAGGCAGTAGCGCCCCGAGGCAAGCTCGATGAGATTATTCAAGCGGACTCGGCGCTTGACCAAGATGAGATCTTGCGGCTCGTGAACTATGCTACGAATCACCAAGTGGGTTACCGGTTTGTGCCGAATCAGTTTGGACTGTACGCGACTAATTCGGTGATGGGTACGCTGGGCGGTGTGCAGCTGATCGAGATTCGTCTGACCCCACTCGATGGTTGGGGGAGGGTGGCTAAGCGAGTTTTTGATGTAATTGGTGCAACGTTTGGAATTATTGTGTTGTCGCCGGTACTTGCAATGGTGGCGCTTTTGGTGAAACTACGCGACCCTGAGGGGCCGATTTTGTATCGACATCGGAGACTACGTCGTAATGGCGAGACGCTTTTTGTACTGAAATTTCGAACGATGTTGTGGCGATATTGTGATGGGCCGGGCCGCCCTTTTAAGAATGCGGAACAAACTTTTCGGGCGATGGGCCGAGCTGATTTGGTGGAAGAGTTTCGTCGGGCGCAGAAGGTGGAGGACGATCCAAGAGTGAGTCGGCTCGGCAGGTTTTTGCGGCGGACAAGTCTGGATGAACTAGCGCAATTATTCAATGTGCTTAAGGGTGACATGAGTCTGGTAGGGCCCCGTCCGATTATTCCGGCTGAGCTAGAACACTACGGCGAGCAGGGCGCTATATTTCTAGCCTTGAAGCCGGGGATTACTGGATTGTGGCAAATATCGGGACGTAGTGATATTAGCTATGAGGACCGAGTGAAGCTCGATATTTTTTACGTGGAGCATTGGAGTTTGGCGCTGGATACAAAAATTTTACTCAAGACGGTGCTGGCGATTTTGAGCGGTAAGGGTGCCTATTAATGACAAAGTCACCCCGGATTGCGATTGTCCATGATTGGATGGTGAAGGTTGGTGGGGGAGAGAAAGTGTTGTATCAATTACATCTACTTTATCCCGACGCCCCCATATATACGACAGCATATGTGCCGGAACTCTTTCCGGAATTTAAAGATGCTGACGTGCGAACAACGTGGATGGACCGTTTTAAGCTTACGAAGTACCAGCATCAATTTTTTCCGCCACTTCGAGCGTTGACGTACGCGCTTATGGATTTGTCGGAATTTGACATTGTGATTTCATCATCGACGGCAGAGTCAAAGTATGTGAATACGGGGAAGCATACGCTTCACATTTGTTATTGCCATACGCCAATTCGGTATTATTGGAGCGACTATGATTGGTATTTGAAGCATCCGCCGTTTGGAAGGTTAAACTTTTTGGCTCAGGTTGTATTGCCTCTGATTATTGGGCCGCTTAGGTGGTTTGATTACCGCAAGGCGCAGGCTGTCGATGTGTTCATTGCTAATTCGAAATTTGTGGGCGAGCGGATTAAGAAATATTATCACCGGGCGTCGGAGGTGATTTATCCGCCGGTGAACGCTGGTATGTTTGAACTGGGTAAGGGTGCGCGCGAATATTATCTGATTGTGGGCCGGCAGGTTGCCTATAAGAGGCTCGATTTGGCGGTGGACGCGTTTAACGAATTGGGTTTGCCGCTGAAGGTGGCAGGAGGCGGTGAAGAAATTTCGCGGCAACGACCTAGGGCTAAATCAAATATCGAGTTTTTGGGGCCGGTCTCGGACGAGATGAAGGTGGAGTTGTACCGAGGGGCAAAGGGATTTATATTTCCGGCGGTGGAGGACTTTGGGATTGTGCTGCTTGAAGCTATGGCGAGCGGAACTCCCGTGATCGCCTACGGGAAGGGGGGTGCGTTGGAATCGGTAGTCGAGGGAAAGACAGGGACGTTCTTTGGCAAGCAGACGGCGTCTGCGCTGATGGATGCTGTGCGGAGTTTTGAGAAGATGGATTTTAAGCCTGAAGAAATTAGGGCCCACGCTGAGAACTTTGATGAACCGATTTTTCGCAGGCAGATTCGAGATTTTGTTGATGAAGCTTGGGATAAATTTCCGGATAAACGCCCGTAGTTTTTAGATCCGTAATTTTGTTTTTGCCTTTCTGTCGATATAATTTTAATCGTGATCCCTCAATATTTTTTGCTCTTTATCTCACTATTCTTGCTTAAATCTAAAACCCCTCTTCGTATTTTGAAGAGGGGTTTTAGATTTGTCTTGCTAGACTATTTGGCGGATTTGGCGAAGTTTGCCACAGCTTCAAAAGCTTTTGGCTGGTTTACGGCTAGCTCGGCGAGGATTTTGCGGTCGATGATGACCCCGGCCTTCTTCAGACTGCCCATGAAGGCAGAGTAGGAAAGACCAAATTGGCTAACGCCGGCGTTGATACGGGTGATCCATAGGCCGCGGAGGTCGCGCTTCATATTGCGACGGTCGCGGTACTGGTATTGAAGAGATTTCAGTACAGCTTGACGAGCTTGCTTAACGCTGGCCCGGCGAACTAGGCTATAACCTTTTGTTTGTGCCCGTAGCTTCTTGTGTTTGGCGTGGCTGGTGACGCCGCGTTTGATTCTCATTATTTATAA
>CAZSRA010000027.1:0-6375 GCA_964609585.1 uncultured Candidatus Saccharimonadales bacterium | reverse complement strand
CGGTAAGGGCAGAGGATTTTAAGTCCTCCGTGTATACCATTCCACCACCCGCCCAGGGTGTTTTTGAATTATGGGGAATAAAAACTGGAGGCACCTACCGGAATTGAACCGGTGTACGCGGTTTTGCAGACCGCTGCGTAACCACTCCGCCAAGGTGCCAGGTGGGTAGTAACCGCTTGATTATACCCGAAAAACAGGTGAACGCTAAGTTTGGGGTGTGAATCCGGCTACGCTTCCCTGGCCGCCTCCAAAATTTTAACGGTAGTGTGGAAGTAACGGGTGGTCGCGTCTTTTCCTAGAATCTTTTCTTGAAAACCTTTGGCGGCAGGCGCTCGGCCGTTTATGAGGTACCAGATTATGAACGCTTCATACTTTGTGGTTTGGATGATTTCGATGTCTTTTTTTGGCGAGAGCAATGGGAGCGTAAGATTATCCGCGATAGGTTCGGTCGCAAATACCACGCAGAACCGCATATCAGGTCTAAGCTCTATATGTTTGAAGGGATCAAGCGCCAGAATTTGCTCGAGCTCTGGAATGGTGCGCAAACACACCGCCACATCATAGCCCAAAGCCGTTTTTAAATGCTGCTCGATTCTGGCGGCCAGAGCTTCGCGGCTGGCTGCGCGGGTTTCAAAAAAAACATTGCCGCTTTGGATATAACTTCGAACGTTGGTAAATCCAAGCTCCGTAAATAGCCTGCGCAAATGCTCCATTTTTACGGAGCGGCCAGGCACATTCATTCCCCGCAGAAAAGCTATATAAAGCATGTTATTGCTCGACGATTTTTTTCAGACCGGCCAGGATTGTTTTCCAATTTTCGGACGATTGAGCGGCGCTTTCTGGGCTGGGGTTGTTGGCCTGGGTGACGGTTAGCTTGGTGTGGCCCTCGGATTCGGGGGTTAATTCGTAGGTGATGATGTTGTAGTTTTCGGGCTTATCTTCGAGCGTGCTCATGCTGCTGAAATACGTGGCTTTTAGGATGTGGTTTGGCTCAATTTCGAGGATAGTACCTTTGTCTTCGTAGGTTTGCCCTTTCCACTCGCCTTTGTAGATTAACGGGCTGCCCACCTGCCAGTCTGAAACAACTTCCGTGCCAAACATGTACTGTCTGACAAGGTTTGGGTCGGTGAGGGCTGCCCAGACTTTAGTGCTTGGGGCGTTGATGACGGTTGAGGCGGTGGCGGTGTTTGATTCGGACATAGATGCAGTTCCTTGTTCTTAATGTCCATGATACATGTTTTTGCAGACAGCATTTTTGAAGATTGTGTATAGTAGCAATGACGAGATGAGGAGGAGAGCTACTTTGGAAATGCTTAATGATTTGCTCGTTATGCCGTTTGAGTCGCCGCAGGCCTGGGAAGAATGGCTTGAGGGTCATTACGAGCAAACGCAAGGTATTTGGCTCAAGATAGGCAAAAAAGCTTCGGGGCTCCCTTCGGTGACTTATGCCGAGGCCCTTGATAGCGCCTTGTGCTACGGCTGGATTGATGGCCAGAAGCGCTCGTATGACGAGCAGTACTTCTTGCAGAAATTTACTCCGCGGCGGGCGAAGAGTATTTGGTCGAAGGTAAATGTAGATAAGGTTGCTACCCTGGCGGAGGCGGGCCGGATGAAGCCCGCGGGGCTGGCGGCGATTGCGGCTGCAAAAGCTGATGGCCGTTGGGACCAAGCTTATGATTCATCTCGTACGAGTACGGTGCCGGCAGATTTTCAAGAAGCTCTTAATGGACACCCTAAGGCCCGAGATTTTTTTGCTACTTTGAACAAAACCAATGTTTACGCGGTGTTGTGGCGCGTGCAGACAGCGACGACACCCGAAGCACGCCGGAAGAGGATTGATAAACTCATTATGATGCTCGACGAGGGAAAGAAGTTTCATTCCTAACGTGGCTCGGCATGGCTCAACATTAATCGAACTTACTTATGCAAGATAATCAGCTAAAACATGGTGCTTCGGTGGCTAATTTTTTAAGGCGATTTATGGTGCGATGGCCACTAGCGCTGCGGATGCTGGTGGCTGGGGTAATGGCGGGTTTGGTGGTAGTAGCCTGGCCCATGATGACTCATATAGATACCGGCACAAGGGGCAGAATTTTACCCGCCAAAACATTGGCAAGTACTCCAGGAACGTCTCAAACATCCCCTGCCCCAAAGACCCCAACGCCTGCGCCAAAGCCCACGAGCACCCCCAAAAAAGTAGTAGTGGCGGTTACGCCCGCCCCTGCCCCTAACGCTTCTACAGGCTCAGGCGGTAGCGGGAATAGTAGCCTCCAAGCGTTTCATTGTGCCGCCACCCCACATGCTTGTGGCTATCCTGACGCCACCAATACGGGCCCCGTGGGCTGCAACAGTTACACCACCATGACGGGCAATGTGGAAATTACCGACAATGGTGCGGTGGTTAACTGCGTGAAAGTCATTTACGGTTCGTTTGATGTGTATGCCAACAATGTGACAATCCAAAATTCGATCATTACCAGCCGAAATTGGTGGGGCGTGAATTTACGCGACGGTTATAACGGCCTGAAGGTGCTTCACAGCACGATTGCCGGCGATCCGGGCAATGGACCCGATAACGGCGGCGAAGATTATGGGGTGTCAAACAGCGGTACGGGCATTGAGGTGGGTTGGAACAATATTAGTCAATTCGGCGCTGCGATTTCTACTGGTAATGGAAATATTCACGACAATTACGGTCATGATAATCAGCCATTCATCCCGTTTTGTGGCAATAGCCCATGCTCTTACTACGTTCATTCGGACGGCTTCATCTCGAGTGGAGATGATACGGCCGGTCTGGTTGTTCGACACAATACTTTCTTTGATCCTCTGACCACGGCAATGGGTGCCTCAGCCTCTATCGGCTTATTTGCCGATGATGGCCCCGTGAGCAACACTACGGTCGACAATAACCTGATGGCTGGCGGTGCATATGCGCTCTACCCTGGCGGTGGGTCAACTTCTAGCAATATTGTGATTACGGGTAATCATTTTTCGACTTTGTACTGGCCAAGTAGTGGCGTGTATGGACCGGATGCAACGACGTATTGGCATACGGGCGGAGGGAATGTGTGGAGCGGGAATGTGTGGGATGATGGGCCAAACGCAGGGCAGGCGGTTGGCCCGTAGCTCGTTTTATATGATGTGCCGGTGCAAGATGCTCAATATTTGGTGGTAGTGAGTGTAGTACAGCCAGGCGTTGAAAACGAGGAGGCCTGGGAAGATTATGAGGACTTCGACTGATTTACCGGTGGTAATGCGCAGGGCTTTTACGGGCGGGAGGCCAAATTTTACCGGGACCGGCAACAGCCACGGCACGCCTTCTTTGGTAATGGTGTCCATCACAAGGTGGGAGGCGAGTCCGATCATGAAGGCCCACCACACGAGGTTCTGGTCGATGCCGGGCATGATGGGTCGGGCGAAGAGCAGTAAAAGATTGGCAAGATAGCCGGCGAGTGCGGCGCCAAGCAGCGAATGGGTAAGAAAACGATGGCCGCCGAGGAGCTTGTCAAACACCCGACCAATGACGCCGCCGATGGGGAGATTGCGCCAGAATGGTGCCGTTGGCTGGTCGATGTCGGGCGCGATGCCGCCGACGAGATTGGCGAATACTACCAGGATGGCGGTGGCCAAAGTGACCGTGCGAGGTGGCTGGGACAGCACGACGACTCCAAGAGCGGTGATAGCCGCAAGATCGTGAGTGCGTCCGGTCATTGGTTTGTGGGGCTCGTGCGGTTGATCATCTATTGGATGATGCTTATGGTCGCGGTATTTGTCAACTACGACGGGCCGGGTTAGCCAGAGATGAATTGAACTGTTTCGTAGAGGTCGCCGGTGGTAATTTTGTGAGCGTCATCAATGCTCGTATTGGCATGGTGGCTTTTTCTTAGCACAACCAGGCCAAAATTGAGCTGCTCTTTGGGCGTCTCGAGATCGCCTCCGAAAGAGTCGCCGAGCATTATGGCTTTCGAGCAATCAATGGTGTGGCCGAGCTGCGCCTGCGCCAAGTGTATGACTTTGGTGAAGAAATCGAGATGAGGTTTATCTTCGGGATCGCCAATCGAGATCGTGTTAAAGCGCAGGCCTTTGGCTCTGAGGAGTTCAATGCGTTCGCGTTTGAGGGCTTCTGAGTAGGCTGGGTCGTAGATAAACTGGCCATCAGCCTGCATTTTGAGGCGAGCATCACTGCTAGTGGCTAGGAATAGGGGTCTATTATGACGAGCGATCTCATCGGCAAGCCGCTTGGCATCCGGCAAAACCTCAGCATGCTCGGCGAGGGTCAACCAGTAAGCATCGGCAGCCTCGTGGACTTGCTCCGGTGTTAGCGAGATGCCGGTTTTGTCGGCTGCGAGCTTGATGAATATTTCGCGGCTCCATTTTTTTATGTGTCCGTAATCGTTTTTGACCTGTGTTTGGAGGGAAGTAATGGTATTTAGGAGATCCTCGAAGGCCGGTTTTCCGCCCTCAACCGCCTCCCAGTCAGCCTCATGCCGGACTCGGTAGCCGTCGTACATGAGCTGATATAGACCGTTGAAATTGGTCTGGATTTCGGCGGCTTTGGCCTCGCCAGCGTGACTTGCGAGCGCCTGTTTGATACCTTCCGATGCCGAAAGTGACGCGCTAAAGGTGTCGATGAGGGTGTCGTCTATATCTGAAAACCAAACTGACTCGCTCCAGGTGATGGTTGCCGTGGTTTTGGGGTCGTCGGTAGAAACGTGGGCCTGGGATGTGGTTTCTTGCTTTGTCATTTTTTAATTCTAGCAGCTTTTTTTAGTGTCAATAAACCAAATAGAAACACACCTTCGGCGGAAGGTGTGTTTCTAATGGTGCGTCAATTGGATACTGCCTGGAACCGTTTTGAGTGTAGCATGTATACGATATATGACAAGCTTTCGCGGTATGGGCTTGTGATCATTGCGGGCAAAACGGTATATGTCCCGCATCGAGAGCCGACCGTTGGTGATTGACTATAAGAGCGTAAATAGCGACTCTCCGTCGGCTACCCCAAGAGTCCCGATCCGAGCCTTGAGTCTGCCCTTGTCTACTTCACCCAGGCGACATGCAACGCCAGACTTCTGTCCCAATACCTGTCAAATATTGACATTCCGGCACTACGAGATGAGTTCAATTGATGGGTATATGCATAAATAGAATTAGAACGTAGCCGCATGACCCCCGGGTATGAACCCCGGGGGTCACAGCGATATCTGGATGTGGCACGCTCAGCGCTGGGGGCTCTTCGCTCCGGGCACCACGACGCCCTCGCGGCTCAGCTCGTCGACCCTAGCCTGAAACCTGGCGGCCATGGCGGTTCGGTGCGATCCTGCCGAGCGGCGGATGATGAGGATGGTGAGCCCGATGCCGCCGACGATCGCGAGAAACACGAGGGCGACGGCGTAAATCCACCATCCGCCTTCATCGTCGTCGTCACCACCGGAGAACAGGTCACCCACCGAGCTCAGGACGTCCGGCAGAACGTTGATGAACTGCACCAGGTTGTAGACCTGGGCGAAGGTGTTGTAGCCGGCGACGGCGATGTCGCTGAACTGACGACGCCGCCACGCGATGGCCCAGGACTGAGCCGTGATCGCCAGGCCCGATCCGAGGATCGGGATGATGATCACCAGGTAGCCGAGAGCGAAGACCTGACCAGGGAACGCGGCCGGCATCTTGGCGACGAGGTCGTTGACGAAATGGAGCTGCTTGCCGGGGATCGGGTGACTCCTGAGGAGGAGCAGACCCTCCACCTCCAGCACGAGAATGCACCAGATGAACCCGGCGGCCGACATGATCGCCCCCGAGTAGATCTGGATTTTGCCGAACCAGTTCACCTCGTGGCGTTCGAGCCACACCTTGCCTACCGACCAGGCGTTGAACGCGCTGATGGCGGCGTTGAGGAAGAAGAAGATCACCAACAAGGGTGCCTCCAGATGTCCAGGAGCTCGAATCGACTGGATGTCGCTTCGTAGCACGACTATTTAAACATTTTCTACTTAGTACGTCAATAAGTCCTTAATTTTTTCCTTTTTATAAATCTAGGATCACGATTCCTGCACCGTTTCCCAAATCATTGCTGTTGCGCCCTCTTCTGAAGTTCTGCACGGAGGTTAATCGCAATCCTGGATCGTCGACTTTATGTTTAGGCCGGCGTAAGTATCTTTTTACTTGGATGAGCTGTGCAATATCGGTACTTATTGCATTCACTGATGATGGTACTATAGCCACATTCTTGCTTTATATAAGCCTTAAACAACAAAACGGCCCCAAGGAAAAATATCCTATGGAACCGTTTTGTGCCTTGATGTAGGCAATATTATTCCTGGTGCGGGTACAGGGACTCAAACCCTGGACCTCCTCCTTGGCAAGGAGGCGCTC
>CAZSRA010000026.1:0-9032 GCA_964609585.1 uncultured Candidatus Saccharimonadales bacterium | reverse complement strand
GAACCCGTAACCTACAGTTTACAAAACTGTTGCTCTACCATTGAGCCACGCCGGCAGATGCCTCAGGTCGCTACCATTATAGCGTTTTCAACCTGGATATAGTAACAGTATTAAGCTATTCGATCAATGCTTTAGTGGTTTGAGCGCTGGCCTGGAGATTTGAGTGCTTTATACGCTCGTTGACAGCCTCAATGTCGGCTTTGCGGCCGAGTTGTTCGTAAATATCTGCGAGCCTCTGCAAAATGCGTTTGGATGGATCAAGATTTGCGGCATGTTCGAAAGCAAGAGCGGCAGCTGGGAGATTGTGAAGCTTGACGTGTGTCTTGGCGAGGCCGACATAGCGCTGGGCAGCGGGCTCGAACATAATGGCTTTCTCGTAGGTGGCCGCAGCCTTGATGTAGTTGTGATTATCATAAAAAGCGAGCGCTAGGTTTTGATAGGTGCTGCCGGATGGGCGCAGACGAGTGGCAATAGTGAAGCATTCGATGGCATCGGGCATATTTTTTTGGGTCGAGTAGATGATGCCAAGATGTACGTAGGCGGTAACGTTTTTGTGGTCAAGCTTGAGGACGCTAAGGTAGGCTTTTTCGGCGGCAAGCCATTTGCGCTCGGTGTAGAGGCGGTCGGCATAGGTACTGAGCTGGATGAGCTGGGAATTGGCACGCTTGGGTGCAAGCGTGGGGGCAGGATTTAGCGTGTCTACCCCCAGAGCAGAAAGGCGGTTTTGCAGGATTAAGAGCGCAAATATTACCATGATGAGCCCAATCATTGGCCGAGCTCCAGCATGAGGCGCTCAAGGGCGACGCGCGGTGCAACTTTGGCCGCGAGGTGACGGCGAAATCGCTCTAGCGCCTCTAGTCTTGTCGCGGCAACGGTTGAAGAGATTTCGGAGGCCGAAAGAGCGGCGGTGAGGCGGTGATGTAGAGCTTCACTAAAGCGCTCGAGGTCTACACCAGAAGCAACGAGGCGGCTGGCGAGCAAAAGTCGAGAAAAGAGCGACTGGGTCTGAATGGCGGCCGCGTCACGAGTGAGAGAGGCAAGGGCTTCGGCCTCGCGCGGACTGCCCGCGAGTAGTAGTGCGAGGCCTGGACTGCCGTCGCTGGCGATTGCTACATCCCTAGCAGCTGGAATATCTAGACCAGTCCGCGTTCCAACGAGAGCCGTGATCGCTGCTTCGTCTGGTCGCAAAAAACGAACGGTTTGGCAGCGTGAGCGCACGGTAAGCAGAAGTGTCTCTAGGCGCTGAGCGGCGAGAATGATGAGCGTAGCCGGCGGAGGCTCTTCCAGAAGTTTCAGAAGAGCGTTTTGTGCCTCTAACGTAAGTAAATGGGCATCGTCTATGATAACTATTCGAACGCCGTGCGGGAGATATGGTCGCAGGGCCAATTCACTGATGAGACCGCGGACCTGTTCGATGGTGAGGCTAGCCTTTTCGCCTCGGTCTAAGATGATGAGGTCGGGGAAATTGCCAGCTTCGATTTGACGACAATTGGCGCAAAGCTCGGATGGTTGACTTGGATCTAGGCAATTGAGCATGACCGCAAGCTCCCTCGCAGCAGTCATCTTGCCAACCCCACGTGGACCGTGAAAAATGAGGCTGCCCGTGGCTTGGCGAGCCGCGGCCTCGAGCTGGGCAAGCGTTTTGGGGTGAAGGAGGGTTTTCATTTTGGAATCCCAGCTTCGAGGGTGTTTAGGACGGTTGCAAGGTCTGGCGGTAGCGGGCTATCCACCTGGATCTTTTGCCCGGAAGGTCCCGTAAACTCAAGGTCGGCGGCATGGAGGAATTGACGCTTTAAGTGAAGCGGGCGCTTGGGCGGGCCATAGGTGGTGTCGCCAGCGATTGGATGGCCGAGGGCAGCAAAGTGAACCCGGAGCTGGTGGGTACGGCCGGTTTGGGGTTTGGCCTCAATGAAGGTGTAGCCGGGAAAATAGACTTTGGCTTGGTAGGCGGTCGCTGCTTCTCGTCCTCCAGACACTACGGCCTGCTGAAGTGGGCGAGCGGGATCACGGGCAATGGGCAGTCGAATGGTCGCGGCCTCCGGCTCAACTCGACCAACTGTAAGAAGGAGATAGGTTTTGTGAATCTCGTGATTCTTAAATGCAGCCTGGAGGTAGGTTTTGGCGGCAATGGTTTTAGCGATCACGAGCAGGCCCGAGGTGTCGCGGTCGAGACGGTGAACGATACCCGGGCGCTCGGGGTCGGAATCGGTAGTATGGGCACGGGCAAAATCGGCTACCGTAGCAACCGCAGTGCCGGCACCTGGGTGAACTGCTAGCCCTGCCGGCTTATCGATGATCATAAGGTCACTATCTTCGTATACGACTGGCAAATCTGGCGGGGTAATGACGACGGTTGATGCAGGCTGAGCAGTAATGACAATACTATCGCCCAACTGTACCGGATAGCTTGCACGTCCTGGGCGCTCATTTACCGCTACAAGGCCGGCTCGCATGAGGCGCTGGACTTGGTTACGCGTCTGGCCCAGCTTTGCCGCTAGATATACATCGAGCCGCTCGGTGGCGGCTCCTTGCTCGACCCGAAAGGTGGTTTCGCTCATCTGATGAGCTCCGAGGCACTTGTAAGGTCACGTTTGGCGCCGAGAATGATAAGCCTGTCGCCGGGATAGATAACTTCTTTGCCATTTGGCCGCACTCGACTCGTGCCATCGACGCCGTTAATGGCTATGACGGTGGCGCCGATCTCGCCCTCGGCCAAGGCCTTGCCCAGACGCTTGCCCGCAAGCTTTGAACCCTCCCCTACTACCATTTCTTCCACTTCTAGCTCGGTGAGGCCGTTTTTGCCAGTCATGATGTCCATGTAGTCGACCACATTGGGTCTGAGCGCCATGGAGGCCATGTGGTAGCCACCAATTTGGTAAGGCATGGCGACACGATTGGCGCCGGCGTGCTTAAGTTTAGCTTCATTCTCGGGACGGTTGGCGCGGGCTACAATGTAGAGGTTTGGGTTGAGGGCACGGGCGGCCAGTACCACAAATAAGTTTAGCGAGTCTTCGCCGAGACAAGCTACGAGACCAGCGGCCTTGTCTATGCCGACCGATTGCAAAACTTCCTCAACGGTACTGTCGGCGTTTAAGGCCAGGTAGCCGTGCGCTAGTGCGTCGTTTACCTTGGTGTCATCCCGGTCGAGCCCCACGAATGCTACTTGTTCGTGGAACATTTCGCCAGCGACCTGTGCGCCCACGCGACCAAGCCCACAAACGATGTAATGATCTTTTAGTTTTTCGACTTTGGATTTCACACGGTGCCTACGTACATTATCACTTAAGCCCATCATATAATCGGCCAACCACTTAAGCAAATAGGCGACGAGCCCGAGACTTGAAATCACCAGGATAATGACAAGGATTCGTGACGGGGTATCGGTAAAACTGTGATGGTCGTAGTGGGTAAGAAGGATGATGATGGTTTCGTAAAGCGCCTCCCCTACCGTCAAATGAGCAAAGGTGGCAAACCCAAAAACGCCCAGCAGTGCAATACTGATGACGAAAAGAATGAGTCCACGAATAGTCCGGGCGTTGTGACTGTTCACTAATTATAAGTATAGCGCTTATGGTCCTGGGATGACCAGATGGGAACGGCCCTAGACTGCAAAAACGCTCCGGGTGGAGCGTTTTTTGAGTAGCTTGGACGATGATTTAGCGCTTAGAGAACTGTGAAGCTTTGCGGGCTTTCTTGAGACCGGGCTTCATGCGCTCTTTTTCGCGAGGGTCACGCGTGAGGAAGCCAGCTTTCTTGAGTGTTGGACGCAGGTCGTCCGACATGACATTAAGCGCCCGCGCGATAGCGAGCTGGGCTGCCTCAGCCTGACCGCGCTTACCGCCGCCCTTCACATGTAGGCTGATGCGGAGTTTTTGCTCTTGACCGGCCAGTTTGACAGGCTGCTCAACCACAGTCATGAGAGCGTCATTGTTGAAATAGGCAGCAGCCATTTGCTCGCCTACAACGATTTCGCCCTTGCCGGGATACAAGCGGACGGTCGCGATAGCTTCTTTGCGGCGACCACGAGCGTAGTGGTAATGAGGGGTTGTTTCAGCCATTAATTGTCTCCTAGAGGCTTAGGGTTTTGACCCGCGTGAGGGTGCTCGGCGCCAGGATAAACCTTGAGGCGGCGCAGGCGATCATCGGTAAGGCGGTTTTTGGGCAACATGCCGGCGATAGCCTTTTCGATAGCGGTTGCGGGGTTGCGAGCAATGAGCTCAGCTAGGCTCGTTTCTTTAATACCGCCCGGATAGCCTGAGTGGCGATAATATTTTTTGTCCTCGAGCTTATTGCCGGTAACGGTGATTTTGGCGGCATTAACGATGACGATATTGTCGCCGCAGTCGAGGTGAGAGCTAAAGCGGACTTTGTGCTTACCAAGCAAGTAGGTAGCAGCTAGAGTTGCGAGTCGTCCAAGGGTCTTACCTTCGGCGTCAATAATGTACCAATCGTGGGTGAGCTCAGTAGGTTTGGGTGAATAGGTTTTAAGCATTGGTGACCTCTGTGGTACTTACTTCCTCTGGCTTCGCGAGTTTAGCCTTAACGGGTTTGGCGGGAGTCTTAGCGTTTTTTGGAGCCGCCTTAACCTCATTCAAAACTAGCTCGAGGCGAGCCATCGGAGCGTTGTCGCCGACGCGGTTTTCAAGCTTAATGATGCGAGTGTAGCCACCCTGGCGACCTTCGAAAGCGGGTAGAAGCTCCTGTAGCATCTTTTGCGTGGCGTTCTCGGTGAGAAGCTCGCGGCGTAAGGAACGAGCACCGGCTAGTGTTCCTTTCTTGGCGTAGGTGACGAGGCGCTCAAACGATGGAGCAACTTCCTTTGCCTTCGGCAAAGTGGTAGTAATGGCTTCGTGAAGAGTCAAGGACGTAAGCTGCCCGCGAACGAGAGCACGCCTGGGGCCAGTGGCGCGCTGCAGCTTCCTTCCTGTGTGAGAATGGCGATGCATATTAGCCTACCTTCTCCATGTCGATGCCAAGCTCGGCAATTTTCTCTTTGACTTCTTCGTAAGCCTTCGAGCCGAAGCCTTTTAGCTCGCGCAGCTCAGTGTCGGAGAGCTTAAAGAGGTCTTTGACGGACTTGATGTCGTTATTGATGAGCGCGTTGGTGGTGCGCGGTGAGAGGTTGATTTCCTCGATGTTGATTTTGGCGGAGCCTGAATCAACGCGGTCGGCGGTAGTGCTGGCGACGCCGTCGGCTGATAGGCTGCCAGCAACTACGCGGAAATGCTCTACGAGAATTTCGGCGGCCTGGCGAATGGCGTCGTGGGGAGTAATAGTACCGTCGGTTTCGATTTCCATGACGAGTCGGTCGAGGTCTGTCATTTGACCAACGCGAGTATTTTCAACATTGTATCGGACGCGAACGACTGGCGAGTAGAGAGCATCTACTGCGATCATGCCAACTTCAAGCTTTTCGGCTTCGCGGCTTTCAACCGGGACATAGCCGCGACCTTTTTCGACCTTAATTTCCATGCCGAGCTTGGTTTTGTCTTTGTCGAGGGTGGCGATGATTTGATCTGGGTTAACAATTTCAACATCAGCGGTGGTTTTAATATCGCCAGCGGTAATTTCGCCTTTCTTGGAGGCTGTGAGCACGAGGAACTGAGGCTCGTCCGAGAAAACTCGGAAGCGAAGTTTCTTGAGGTTGAGAATAATTTCAACTACGTCTTCTTTGACGCCTTCAATGGTTGAGAATTCATGAGCCACGCTGTCGATCTTGACGGCCGTAACGGCGGCGCCGCCGAGGCTGGAGAGGATAACACGGCGCAGGCTGTTGCCTAGCGTCATGCCGTAGCCAGAATGGAGTGGTTCGACAGCAAAGGTGGCCTTGTTGCCTTCCTCTCGAACGGGCTTGAGCTCGGGGAGCTGAATCGGGTGTAACACTTTAATCGTCCTTTCCTTACCTTGAGTAGAATTCGATAATGAGCTGTTCGTGAATCTCTTCGGTAATGTCTTCGCGAGCGGGAAGCCCCGTGACTTTACCGGTGAGTTTTTTGGCATCGAAAGTGAGCCAGCGGACCGAGGCAGAATTTCCGGCGAGTTCGGTTGCAAGCTGTGTGAAGTAAGCGTTTTTAGCACTCTTTGGACGGACGACAAATTCATCGCCGGGCTTTAGAGAGATGGAGGGGATGTCGACACGACGGCCGTTGAGCATAAAATGGCCGTGAGTAACAAGCTGACGAGCTGATTGGCGGCTAGGTGCGAGACCGAGGCGATAAACGGCATTGTCGAAACGTTGCTCGAGAATCGTGAGCATGATGTCTCCGGAATTGCCGGTGCGACGCTCTGCTTCGCGAACAATCTTGGCAAACTGCTTTTCGAGCAGGCCATACATGCGCTTAACCATCTGCTTTTGGCGTAGCTGTAGGCTGTACTGGCTAGGCTTCGATCGACCAGCGTTGGGGCCGTGTTGGCCCGGCTTGTAGGGGTGCTTGGTGAGGCCCTTAATGGCTTTGGGGTGAAGCGCAACTGCTTCGCGCCGGCTCAGCTTTACGATGGGGGTAAGATTACGTGCCATTAGACTCTCCGTGCCTTTCGTGGACGGCAACCACCGTGAGGAATGCCCGTGACGTCCTTAATGCTAGAAACCGCGATGCCAAGGGTAGTGAGCGCACGAATAGCGGATTCGCGCCCGGAGCCAACGCCGTTTACGAGCACATCAACGCGGCTTAGGCCATAATCTTTGGCGGCTGTAGCGGCGCGCTCGGCTGCAGTTTGAGCTGCGTATGGAGTGCTCTTGCGTGAGCCTTTGAAGCCGGACGAACCGGCGCTAGCCCACGAGAGCGCATTGCCGCGTTCGTCCGTGAACGTGACGATGGTGTTGTTGAAGGTAGCCTGAACGTGCATTTGACCAGTAGCGACGGAACGCTTGATCTTGCGACGGCGGGTGGTTGTGGTTTTGGGGGTTGCTTTAGCCATCATATCCTACTTTAAGTCTTCGCTGCTGATTTCTTACGACCGGAACCCATGGTGACCTTTTTGCCACGCTTGGTGCGAGCATTGGTCTTGGTGCGCTGTCCGCGAACAGGCAGATTGGCTTTGTGGCGCAGACCACGGTAAGAGTTGATTTCTTTGAGGCGCTTAATGTTTAGGCTGATCTCGCGCTGGAGATCGCCTTCGACGTGATAGTTCTTGTCGATGATTTCGCGTAGTTTGGAGACTTCGGCTTCGGTGAGATCTTTTACACGAGTGTCGGGGTTGATACCAACGGTTGCCAAGATTTTGTGACTAGTGGTAAGACCAATCCCAAAAATATACGTAAGCGCAATCTCGATTCGCTTTGCGTCGGGGATATTAACTCCAGAAATACGCGCCATTAGCCCTGCCTCTGCTTATGACGAGGCTTCACTGCGCAAATTACGCGTACAACACCTTCGCGTCGGACAACTTTGCACTGATCGCAGATTTTTTTAACGCTAGCGCGTACCTTCATCGCGGGTGATCCTTCGTCGTTAGTTATTTATGCCGATAAGTAATACGAGCCTTGGTAAGGTCGTAAGGAGTCATTTCAACGGTAACACGGTCACCCAAAATGAGTCGGATGTAATACATGCGCAGTTTTCCGGCAATGTGAGCTAACACAACATGGCCGTTCTCGAGCTGTACCTTGAACAAAGCGTTTGGTAAAGTCTCAAGGACGGTGCCTTCGAGCTCGATTACTTCCTTTGTGGCTCGTTTCCTGACCCTCTCGGGTTTGATGGGTTTCTTCGTGTTTGACATATATGACTACAGTTGTCGATTATAGATAATTGTTTGGTGGTTGTAAAGGGTTTTGTATCTGATTTTTGAGTTTCGAGTGACTAGGCTGTATTTTTTTGTCTATCTCGGTGCCAATCCTTGCAGTACAGGACAGTCCGAACACGATCATCCATATAGCTAAAGGGTAGGTTGCTAGTCGCTCCATGCCTCCGACGCCGACTCCGGCGTAGATTTTGAAAAAAAATAAGCCTGCGGATATCGACCCTACCACACCGGATAAGAGCGAGAACCCGCCCAATAATCGCCAGCCTGCTTCGTGTTTTGCAAGAAGAGCGCTCGCGATCAGCAGCATGCCGACGTTTCCGACCACAAAAGGCAAACATGCCCCTGCTTCATGAATCGCTAGATCAACATTCTCCGGACAAAGCCCGACGGCAATCGTACCCACTCCAGCTAGAGCAATACACCATAGCCCCCAGCGCAAGAGGCTGGCGGGCTTGAGATAGCCTCCCATGAGCCACGCGCCTGTGATCATGGTGGTGCCCAGGGCTATGAATGACGCGTTCATAGCTAAGTGCCACGGTGAGCACACGGGTAGCCCATTAAACGCGGCGCATGAGGTATTGCCAAGATCGCTAATGTAATTGCGAACCAGACTAAAAGGTGACCGCCATGCTGTGGCAGTTAAGATCTGGGCTAGGAAGTATTGTAGAGACGAGACCCACAACCAGGCGCCTAGCCGGGCGCGTGAGCGTACCTGTTGGACCTTCAAGATCCCTGCCTTAATACTGCTCGTACGACGTCGTGATAGCCTGGGCTTCGATCTGCTTGAGCGTCTCGATTGCAACCGAGACGACAATAAGCAATCCAGTGCCTCCAAACGTAAGCACCTGGCTGTTTGTGAAGGCTTGAGCAATGAAAGGTAGCACCGCGATGAAACCAAGACCGAGAGCGCCCGCGAGAGTTATGCGGTTGACCACTCGCCGTAAATAAGCGGCTGTCTGGTTGCCAGGTCGGATACCGGGGATAAATCCACCCTGTTTTTGGAGGTTCTCGGCGATATCTTTGGGGTTGAAGACGACTGAGGTATAGAAATAGGTAAAAGCAACTACAAGCACAAAGTATGATACGGCGTAGACGGTGCCGTTGGGCGAGAACCATGTGGTGAGATGAGTCGCAAATTGCGATACCCAGTGGGTCTTGGCATTCGTAAGGAGCTGGCCAAGGAGCCCGGGTATAGAAAGGAAGGCAAGTGCAAAGATAATGGGGATCACACCGGCCGTAATGACGCGCAAGGGTAAGTGCGTATCAACACCAGCATAGACCCGGTCCCC
>CAZSRA010000025.1:0-9957 GCA_964609585.1 uncultured Candidatus Saccharimonadales bacterium | reverse complement strand
GGTCGACGTGACCCATGGTACCTACGTTGACGTGCGGCTTATCGCGCTTGAATGTATCAGCCATTCGAATCTCCTTAAAATATTTCCACTACAGATGGATAATGTGGCTACTCTTTAGCCCTTGTGTGCTGCTGCCGAGAAAGGCGGCCGCATCAGCGATCTAAAGTGGAACTTGTTGTTATTAATAGGGCGAACATAAAAATACTGCCCGCTGTGGACTTTGTCATTATAGACAAGGCAAAGCTATCTTGTAAAGAGGTGCGGGCTCTCTAGCCAACCAGACTATTTTAGCTGTCCAAGGTGCAAGCCAACAAGCGCGAGAGCGGAAACAGTTTGGCCGTCCGTGATTTCGGCTGCAGTAAGCAGCTTTTTGAGCTCAGGCCAACCGACCCAACGCACCCCAGTAATGGTGTCATCGGTTTCCCCTGCTGGTCCCTCGACTTCGTGAAGCTTGGTAGCGATAAAGATGATATTGCGCTCGACGGCAAGACTATTGAATGGGTACACTTCTCCGGGAAGACGCTCCCAATGATCTGCTTGAAGACGAGCCTCTTCTTCGAGCTCACGCTTGGCAGCCGGAAGCTCATCTTCTCCGTCGGTATTACCAGCCGGGATCTCCCATGACGGCTGGCCCGTGGTATAGCGCTCTTGCTGGACAAGACAGACTTGTTTGTGCTCGTTAATGGCCACAATGAAGACAGCGGGCGGGGTTTCAATCCAGCCATAGATGCTAGCTCGGCCATCGGGGCGAAGCGTTTGATCCTCGTGGACGCTCATATACTGATTTTGATAAACAACTTTACTGTTGAGGCGCTTCCAAGTACTCATACGATCAATGATGCCACATTATTTGCGTTTCGTCTTGGCTTTTTATTTACTCGTTCTAAGCATAAGTGCTATGATTTTAAGCAATAATTGAGGATGGGAGTTCACTTGTGAACGAAGATCAACCAAAACCAGGAATGACTCAGCCGACGCTTGAATCGCCTGTTACGACGAATCCGAGCACCTCGCCTGAGCCGAAGCCTTCGATGATGCCCTGGGTCGGCGCGATTGTAGCGGTTATCGTCGTGATAGGTGGCGGAGCATGGTGGTACGTGAGCAGTCACGCGAAACCAGCGGTGACGACACGCAACATTAAAGTAGGGCTCATGACGCCACTTCAGGGAGTTTACACAAACTCCGGTACTTCGATTGAGTCTGGTGTGCAATTTGCTCAGCAACAGCTTACCGCTGATGGTTTAAATGTGACTCTCGTGGTGAAAGATACCAACTGTGAAGGAACAAAGGCGGTTCAGGCTGTGAAAGACTTTGCCGCTCAGGGCGTAACAGCCATCGTAGGTGAGGTGTGTTCGAGTGCAACGCTTGCGGCTATTCCGGTAGCCACGCAGTTTAAAATTCCGATGATTAGCCCATCATCAACGAACCCAACGATTAGCCAGGCAGGCCAATATATGTTTCGAACGATTCCGAGCGATGCGTTTTCGGCGGACTTTGCTGCCAATTTAATGTACACGAAGGGCGGCTACCACAAACTAGCCATTATCCACGGCGACGAGGCTTATGGCACCGGACTGAATACGGCCGTATCGGCTAGTTTCCAAAAACTCGGGGGCATGATGGTAGACTCGCAGGTCTTTACCAACGAGACGACCAATGTGGCAACACAGGTAGCCCACATTAAGGCCGCAAAGCCTGACGTGCTCTACATCGGTTCGAATTCCCTCACTTCGGCAGTCGCGATCCTGACACAGATGAAGGCTCAAGGCTTTAGCGTTCCTATCTATTCGGCTGAGACACTTAAAGACCCAACGTTTTTGAAGGATGTGGGCACTCTGGCTGAAGGCTTGAGTGTGGTCGCCGTGAGCGAAGGTACACCGGCTTACGTCGAGAAGAGCAATGCTAAGTTTGGCAAGGACCCCGACATCTACAATGCCCAGTCGTACGATGCCTACGAAGCTATTTTCGAAGCCCTAAAAACCGGAGCAAACACCGGCGAAGAGATCATGAAGGCTCTCCATAAGGTGTCCTTCGACGGCGCTTCCGGACATATCTCGTTTGATGCTCATGGTGATGTGCCGGCCAACTTCGTGCAGTATAAGGTGGTGGGCGGCGTCTACAAAGCGCAAAACTAACGTTGATTTAGCAGAGGAGCTTAGCTTTTTTTGAGGCGGCTCCTCTGCTCGGTGGAGAGCATTCTCTAGGTATTTATGAAGATCTCGCAAAAATTAATTGCCTTATTCCTGCTCATAGCACTCATTCCGATTATTGTGATTGGTGTTTTTTCGTATGTGAACACTCAGCGAGCATTGGACGAACAAATTCAGACTCAGATCGCCAATACGCTCACCCGTGCAAGCAATAAGATTGACGAATTGGTAACAGCCGATGTGCGAACGGTTGATATATTTGTGGTGCGGGTAGAAGTGCGGCTACTTACGAGTCAGTACGACCAAAAGCCGACGACAGCTAATCAGAAAGCCCTGAGTGATGAGCTGACGAATATCCGAGAATCTGATCGTAACTTTCGCCGCATTCATGTTCTAAACACGAAAGGCATCGTGATTGGCTCGAGTGACAAGCGGTTTATTGGCAAGGACTATTCCCAGTCTCCAGTGTTCCAACGTGGTCTACAGGGCGTGGATGTTTCAATGTTTTTTAACGATGTGGACGGCGTGCTGGGCCACTATTTGACTGAACGCTTGGTGCTCGACAATCAAACTGTGGGCGTGGCCATAATGGAATCTCAGGCGGATACGTACACGCTTCTTACGAGCGACTACACGGATACAGGAAAGACCGGCGAAGTGTTTATAGTGGGTAATGGCGACAAAGGGCAGCAACAATACTTGACGCCGTTGCGGTTTAAGAGCGATGCGGCCCTGACTACATATACTCCGAGCAATACAAATCCGCCACGCGATTACCGCGGCCATCCGGTAGTGCTTTTGACGCGCGACATCTCGACCACGGGTTGGACCGTGGGAGTGAAGATCGACCAGGCCGAAGTGTATGCACCGGTGTATCAGCTGCGCAATTTGACGATTGTGATTATTGCGATTACGACGCTGGTGATTGTGTTTTTTGGCTGGTATTTTGCCCAAGTGATTGTGGCGCCGATTCGCCGCTTTACGAGCGTGGTAACGAAGATCCGAGGCGGCGATCTCAACCAGAGAGTGCAGGTAGAATCAAATGATGAGATCGGCCTTTTGGGTTCGGCGTTTAATGAAATGACCGGCAATCTGCTGGAATCGCGGGCGAGGTTGATTGCTTCGGTACTAAGCCTGAGCCAGGGATTCATTATGACAAACCAAGCGGGTAATGTTACGACAATGAACGATGCGGCTCGGAGGTTACTTGGAATGCCGGCTGACGCGCCAAATGCAGCGACTCCGAGTCTTGAGACGCTGCTTAAAGACAAGCTGCAGGGTTTTGACGCTATTGCTCAAGTGAAAGCTTGTTTTGAAAACCGTAGTGCGTCGGAAATGAAAGATGTGGTGTTTGGAAAGAACTTCTACAATTTTTACTTTTCGCCGGTAATGATTACGGGCCAAGCTATCGGGGTAGTGATTTTGATTTCGGATGAGACACAGGAGAAGCAGCTGCAACGTTCGCGCGACGAGTTCTTCTCCATTGCGTCACATGAGCTGCGGACGCCGCTAACCGCGATTATGGGCAATGCTTCACTGATTGAAACGATCTACGCAGACACCTTGAAAAAAGACGGCGAGCTTGGTCAAATGGTGTCTGATATTGATTATTCGACGAAGCGGCTGATTGCGATTGTGAACGATTTCCTCGACGTGTCGAGCCTGGAGCTGGGCAAGATAAGCTATTCGAACCAACCTCTAGACTTGGTGTTGCTAGCCGACGAAACGATTAAGAAGGGTTTCAATACGCCGGAAATGCTACACGGCGTTACCGTTGAAGTGAAGCGACCGGCTGAGCCTTTGCAACTAGCTTTTGGCGACGTCGACCGCATAAAGCAGGTTTTCCTTAACCTAATTAGCAACTCGCTCAAATTTACTACTGACGGGGGCGCGATTACCGTTAGCTTTAAGCCGGCAAAGGGTTTCGTAGAGGTTTCGATTGCCGATACGGGATCTGGCATTACTGAAGACAATCAAAAGCTGCTTTTCCGCAAATTTCAGCAGGCAGGTGGGAGCATTCTTACGCGCGACACTGCTAAGGGTACAGGGCTGGGACTATATATTTCGAAACTGGTCGTGGAAGGAATGGGCGGGAAGATTTGGCTAGCTCAGACTGCAGTTGGTAAGGGCACTACTTTTACCTTCAGCGTGCCGCTGGCCAACGGCGAACAAGTTCGAGCGCAGCAAATTTCGAACGCAGCTCACGATACGAGCGAGCCGCCTTCATCGGCCGTGTTGACGCCGTTGACCCCACTAGCACCGGTGGCTCCGACCGCGCCGAAGGTTATCGAGAAGGACACGAAAAAGCCGGCACAGGCTTAAGCTAGAGACTTTATGAACTCAAAGGCCTCGGCAAATTGGTGCCGGTCGAGGTATTCGCTGGGACTATGAGGATTGTAGTAGCCGGCCCCCATCATGATGACTTCGAGACCGCGCGCGGCTAGGATGTTGCCGTCAAAACAGCCGTAGGTAGGCTGTAGATTGGGTTTGAGGCTTTGGCCAGCGAGCGCCGAAGTAACGGTTTGAAAGAATGAGCTGGATTGATCGAGCTCGTAGGAAGAAGAGTCTTTGGTGACCTCAATCTTCGCCTCGATGCCGCGGCTCGTGGCAGTGCTTCGAAAGATCTCCTCGATTTCAGTGGCTGCTGACTCGATTTTGTCGGCATCATAGCTACGGAGTTCGGCTTGCAGCGTGGCGCGGCCTGGGACTTGATTGCGCGCTTTGCCAAACTCGAAGATGCCGATGTTGCAAATGACGCCTGGCGCATACTCCCCTACTTTTAGCCCGTTTGCAGCGGCAATCAGGGCGGTACCGGCGTTTTTGCCTTGTTGCCACTCCGCGGGGTGGGCAGTGCGGCCGATGTATTCAACGTCAATTTTGTAGTAGGCGGGGCTTTTGGTGACGATATTATCGACCCGACCAAGCCAGTCGAGGACGAGGGCTTTTTTGGCTTGCACGAGGGTCATATCGAGAGCGACGGCGCCGATACAGCCGGCTTCTTCGCCGACGGTGAAAATGAGTTCAATGGTGCGTTGTGGCCGCTTTGCTACAGCCTGCACGTGGTCGGCTAGCTCGAGCATGAGGGCGACGGCAGCTTTGTCGTCGGCGCCAAGGAGGCCGGTGCCATCGGTTTTTATGGCGTCGTCGGTGACGACAATTTCGCGTCCGGCTAAGGGGGCCGCAATATCAACATGAGCTACTAAGGCGATGGTGTCCGAACTTTCGCCTTCGAGACGAGCGACAATGTTGCCTATTTGGTCTTGCCGGCAGACTACGTTCGCAGCTTTGAGCCGGCGCTTAATATAGGACAAGACTTGGTCTTCATGGGGATGGACTTCATTAATGGTGGCAAGTTCTTGGAAGGTGTTTTCGAGAGTTTTGTTTGGAGATGTCATAGTAATTAGTATATCGCATGACTGGCGAAAAATAGTTTTGAGGGCTTTGGCTGGCTATATTAAGCATAAGTGTTATTCTATTTCTAGAATACATAATTTAGAGGAGTTCTAACGTGAACCCAGAAGAAAAAACAGCTGACTCAAAAGGCAGCAGCATGCCTCCTGCAGGCGAACCCACACCTGCAGATAGCTCAACTTCAAAGCCCAAGAGCCCCATGATGATGTGGGTTGGAATCGTTCTCGCCGTATTGGTTGTTGGAGGTGGGGCGTGGTGGTATATGATGAGCCAAGTAAAGACTCCCGTGGTTCAAAAGGTCTATAAGGTGGGCGTTTTGACGGTGGACGGCGTTGTGCCCAATAGTAGCGTTGTTATGAAGCAGGGGTCAGAGCTGGCCGAAAAGCTAGGCAAGACAGATGCGATCGACGTGCAGCTCATATTTAAACAAACAGATTGTGACCCGACCAAGGCGAAAACGGCCGTAACGGATCTGGCCGCTCAGGGTGTGGTTGGGATCGTGGGTGAATTTTGCTCGGGTGCGACTCTGGCTGCTGCCCCGATCGCAAATGCTAAGCATGTTCCGCTCATAAGTGGCGCCTCTACCAGCCCCGCTCTTACCACGGCCGGCGCCTATGTTTACCGAACAATTGCCAGTGATGCTGGTGAGGCTAGCTACATTGCAGGTCAAATGTACAACAAATACAACGTGCGTAAGCTGGCTTTATTGCACGAGAATGACGTGTTTGGCATAGGCTACCACGACGCTCTAAAGTCGGCTTTTGAGAAGCTTGGCGGTACAATCGTATCTGACGAAGTTTATGAGCCCACGGCTGTTGATATGACTACGCAGCTAACACGCGCTAAAGCCACCAAGCCGGATGCCTTTTTCACCGTTGGCACCTATGCCAACACCAACATTTTGGTGGAAAAGCAGCAGATTGGCTTTGCGGTGCCGGCATTTGGCCCAGAGTACTTCTCGTTTGCACCGTTCTCGGACGCCACAGCTGGTGCGGCCGAAGGCTTGGTCTTGCCTGGTGCTACGAATGGCAGTCGTGACTTCGTGGAGAAATTTACAGCCCAGTTTGGCACTGCTCCTTCTCAAACCTTTGCGGCCACAAACTACGACGCAACGCTTGCGATTATTGAGGCTTTGAAGGCAGGAGCGACGTCCGGCGAGACGGTCAAACAGAAGCTCGATTCTCTGTCGTTTACTGGGGCTACGGGCACCGTGAAGTTTGATTCAAACGGTGATGTTCCAGGCTCGTTTAGCCTTGAAGTAATCAAGAGCGGTAAAGCAACACCTGTGCAGTAACTGCTAGGAGCGAAACGATCTTCAGGTGCATGTACTCATTTCTTACATGCACCTGAAGCCATATAAAGCGTTATGAAGATCTCACAAAAACTTATCTTGCTGTTTTTAGTAAATGCGGTTGTGCCGCTCGTGTTGGCACAAGCGATTTCTTATTTTAATACGCAGCAGTCTCTGGACCGCCAAATTGGCATTGAGATCAACAACGCCGCGAACCGCCAAACGGATAAAATCAATAATCTTGTGGCAAACGACAAGCAGGCGGTGAATGTCTTTCCCGTACAGGGATCGACGTCCATATTTGCGGCTATGCACGCTTATTACAGCAAGCCATCAAAAGCTACTCAGCAAACGGTCAACCAGACCATTAATGACGCTTATCGGTTTTACGACACAGCCTATAGGCGCATTCATGTTCTCAACCCGGACGGTGTAGTGATAGGCTCGACGGATCCGGCGTTTATTGGCCGTAGTTATAAAGATTCGGACATTTTCAAGAACACTCAGCAGGACCCCAAAAACCCTCTCGTTCCCACCTTGTATGTGGCGGATTTTTTCAAAGATGTGGATGGTAATTTGGCTCATTATTTGGTGCGATCAGTGCCTGATGGTGGCGTGATGATGGGGTACTTTGTCCTCGAAGCTCCCGTTGACACATATGAGTTCGTTACGGGGGATTATAGCGATCTTGGGCAAACGGGTGACACAGCTATTTTGCGCCAAGAGGCCAATGGATCGTATGAGTACCTGACGCCGGGGAGATTTAACACGAGTCTGCCCCTCACTGCCTATACGACGCCTAAAAACCGGCCAAATGTGGACTACCGCGGCCACAGTGTACTGCGGGTAACCAGGGATGTTGACGGCGTGCCCTGGAAGGTGGCCGTGAAAATGGATACGAATGAGATCTATGCCCCAGCGATTTCGCTGCGCAATTTGACGATCGCTATTGGAGTCTTAACAACTCTTGTTGTGACATTTTTGGGCTGGTACTTTTCGAACCTGATTGTGGCTCCTATCAAGCGTTTTACGGAAGTAGTGGCGAAGATTCAAAAGGGTGACTTGAAGCTAAGAGTTACGGTTGAGTCGCAAGATGAGATTGGACAGCTCGGCAAAGCTTTTAACCAGCTTACGAGTAATTTGCTCGAATCGAGGGCGAGGCTGATTGCTTCGGTACTCGGACTGAGCCAAGGATTTATTATGACTGATCGAGACGGCGTAGTTACAACCATCAACGATGCGGCCCGGCGAATGCTTAAGCTTCCGGACGACGGCGAAAATCAGAGCTTGACCTTGCCAGCGGCGTTTACGGGCATCGAGAACTTTAATATTTCCGAGCTCGTCCAGCGCTGCGCCGGCGAAAAGCAAACGGTGGAGATCCGAGATGTCGCTTCGCACGGGTCATTTTTTAACGTTTTCTTGTCGCCGGTGGCGATTAATGACGAGGTTTACGGGGTAGCAGTCTTGGTGTCGGATGAGACGGAGGAGAAGATTCTGCAGCGATCGCGCGATGAGTTCTTCTCGATCGCTTCACACGAGCTGCGCACACCGCTGACGGCAATTGTGGGTAACGCCTCACTGATGCGGACGATGTACGAAGATACAATCAGCAAAGAGGCCGACCTGAGCCAGATGGTTAGCGACATTGAATACTCGGGTCAACGCTTAATTGCAATCGTGAACGACTTCTTGGATGTGTCGAGTTTGGAGCTAGGGAAAATTAGCTATAAGAATCAGCTGGTGGACGGCGTAGCGCTGGCGCAGAGCGTCGTGAAGGACTTTGAGGCGACGGGCGCGTTGAACGGGTCGAAGCTGCAGGTGAATCTTCCCGGTGAGCCTTTGCCGCAAGGATATGGCGATGTCGACCGTTTGAAGCAGGTTTTCATTAACCTGGTGAGCAATAGCGCTAAGTTTACCGATAAGGGCACGATAGGCATAAGCTTTGTACCATCTAAAGACTCTAAGTTTATCGAAACGTCGGTAACTGACACGGGCCAGGGCATTAGCGAGGAGGGTCAGAAATTGCTCTTCCACAAATTCCAGCAAGGCGGCAATAGCACGTTGACGCGCGACACGGCTAAGGGGACGGGGCTTGGGCTCTACATTTCCAAATTGATCGTGGAAGGTATGGGCGGGAAGCTGTGGATGGCGCGTACCGAGGTGGGTAAAGGCTCTACCTTTAGTTTTAGCTTGCCGGTAGCCACTCCAGAACAAATCCGTGAAAGTGAGCTCAAAGCCAATGAAGCGCCGGCAACCGCGAGCAGCTCGGCGATGCCACTGGCGGCCGAAGCACCGATCGTGAAAACTAAAGCTTAAGACCGCTTATGCGATAGGGTAAGCGAAGACATCATCTTCGACGTCGGGGTTTGTCGCCATAACGAGCAACACGGCTTCGGTGGTTTTGGATATCACCGCATGAGCATATGGAGCCTGAACGTACAGGAGCATGTTGTCACCCGCCTTGAGGCTCAGTTCTTCGCGTTCTTTGGTTTGAATGTTTTCTATGAGTATAGTGAACTCGCCTTGGATCGCACTATACAATTCATCTTTGCGACGATGGTAGTGATTCCCGGCTTTGCTGCCAACCCCTTTAAAGCGCACGATATACGAATACTTGTTGTTAAAGCCAGGAACGAGTGGCATCCGTGCGTCAGACATTATAACGACAGTCTTGCCTGGTTTATCCAAACTTGAACGAGCTTTCATAATGAAGATTTTGGCAAGCTTGGTGACCCGAGAGCTCGTCGGAAGAGAATACGTATCATGTGAATCGGTCATGGCGCTAGTATAACAAAAAGCCTCCAGGAAGGAGGCTTTTTGTGCGAGGCTTAGTTTTGCTTTTTAAGCGGCGGCTTTGGCAGCAGCGCGCTTGCCGATGATTTCTTCGGCCACGTTGCGCGGGACTTCTTCGTAGTGGTCAAACTGCATAGTGTTGGAGCCACGGCCCTGGGTCATGGAGCGCAGGGTGGTGGTGTAGCCAAACATTTCGGCGAGTGGCACCTGAGCGTCGATGACCTTGGCACCGGAGCGATCTTCCATTTTTTCGATACGGCCGCGCTTGGAGTTGAGGTCGCCGATGACGTCACCCATGAACTCTTCGGCCAC
>CAZSRA010000024.1:0-11677 GCA_964609585.1 uncultured Candidatus Saccharimonadales bacterium | reverse complement strand
TTGGTATGCATTGCAGACTCCATTGTTGCTATTACTGTATCCTGGCCGCCGCCTGTTTTTTGTGACTCAGCTCACAGCCAAAATCCGCCCAAGAGCTCACAATCCCACCTGGAGGTTCTTAAAATATGAAGACCCTAGATACTCAACCACAAATTATCGACCCAGTTCCCCAAAACTGCGTCATGATCGACGGAGTTGGCGACCCCGAAAGCAGTCCCGAATTTCAGGCGGCGATTGAAGCGCTATATAACGTTAGCTACACCCTAAAATTCGCGCGCAAAAAAGCCGGTCTTCCCTCAGACTACAAAATTGGCAAACTGGAAGGCTTGTGGTGGAACGACGAATCGGATTTCGATTGGAACGATCCCAGCCGCGCAGTCGAGTGGCATTGGACGCTGATGATCGCGCAGCCCAGCTTCATCAGTTCAAACGAGTTTCAAACGACCGTTGACGTCCTAAAACAAAAAAAGGCCAACCCCGCATTGGGTAAATTGTATTTCAAAACCTTTAATGAAGGCTCCTCAGTGCAGCTTACGCACATTGGCCCCTACAACACTGAGGCGGAAGACATCCGGAAGCTCCACCGCTACGCGGCAAGTCACGACTATACCCTGGCCGGTAAACATCACGAGATCTACCTTAGTGATCCACGCCGCTCCAAGCCCGAAAAACTTCAAACCATTTTGCGCCAGCCGGTACGCCGGGGCTAGGCGTTTTTGTGATCCAAGTCACAGTTGGCCATATACCGCTTATGCTAACATGGTAAAAAAGGACACACATCACATGAACCGCAAGCTCGTCGACAAATTACTTACTTCCGCCGGAGCTGTTGTAATGCTCGTCCTCGTTGCCGCTGGGGCCCTAGCGATTTGGGGCGAAAGTTTTGCCAACAGTCAGATTCAGTCCCAACTGACACAGGAAAAAATCTACTTCCCCAAGGCTGGCACGCCGGCGCTCGACCCCGCAGAGTTTCCCGGCCTACAGCAATATGCCGGCACACAAGTCGACAATGGCGACAAAGCCAAAGCTTACGCCGACGAGTTCATTTGGCACCACATGATGAAAGCCTCCGGTGGCAAAACCTATGCCGAAGTTAGCGCCTTGTCCCAAGCTAGCCCCACCGACGCCAAACTTAGCGCTCTCAAAGGCGTCCTTTTCCAGGGCGACATGCTACGCTCAAGCCTTCTCACGGCTTACGCCTTTTCCCGGTTCGGTCTCATCGCTCATTGGTCGGCCGTGGCTTGCTTTGCCGGCGCCGGCGCCCTGTTCATCCTCGTTTTGCTCGGGGTTGGACACATTGCAATCTCCAGCCGCTCTCGCAGGTAGCCTTGTGACTCGCATCACTTCTGCCGCTTGATCGCCGTCAATGCTCAGGCCGCCGCGCCGCGCTATTCTCAAGCTGTAATAAGCGAAAGGAAACAGTCATGGCACTCTCATGGAAGGACGCCGCGACCACGGTGCTAGCGGCCGGCGCCGGGTTACTGGCTTATGCGAAATATCAAAATTGGCAGAGCTGGCTGACCGGCAATCGAATGAGCATCCTGGCCCTCGGGGTAGTCGGGATTGCTATGTGCGCCACAGGTGCTAGCAATATTCCAGGCGGCACAGCTTGGTCGCTTGTCCTGTCTGCCATGGGCGCCGTCGCCTTGGTGCTCGTAGTCGGCGGCCTTATTATGGGCAGCAACATCTGGTTTTACCTCCTCGCCGCCGACATTATTGCGCTATGGCTGCTTACGACCTTACGGCACCTCGTAGGCCAGGCATGATCACGGTCGTCGCCAGAGGCAACTACAAGCTCATCGAAACCAAGTCCCAGGTGAAGATACTTACGCTCGACGATCAAGTATATGCTTGGGTCTGGGCCAAAGACATTGGAGAGATTCTGGTAGCTTCTCATCATCCCCACAAAATTGACCACATCCTAGCTATTGGACGCTACCGCCTATACAACGTTGAAAACGAACCAAACTATAGCGATTTGCTTCATCTCGAGCTCCTTGTAGGCGCCGGCCATTGGCAGGGCTACCTTCTACTGACCGGCCTTCCCGCCGGCGACAAAATCCGCAGTCGGATCATTCCGACTACCGAGATAATCACGTAAGTGAAGCCGGGTGATCTATGTCACAGCCAGAAATAACTCAGGAACTGTATGCTCTTTTTGTAAGCAAGGAGAATACCCCATGGCCGTCATAATTTCCGACCGGCGTCGCAGGGGTTTCATGAGCGCACAGCAACTCCAAAAACTCCAAAAGCCCGCCAAAGGTAATACGCTGGATGAGATCCTGGCCAAACTCAGATACCGTCTAGATCGTCCGCGTTTCATCGAGCGGGATGAAAGTCGTAGCCGCGATGGTGGATCTTAAGCAACATAGCCACTATAGTGACTACATGAGCCCTGTTGTTGCCGAAAAAATCGAAAGCTTTTTTGCCAAGTACCCTCAGCGCCACTATCACAAAGGGCAAATTCTCATACATGCTCACGACGAGCCGGACCATGTTTTTCATTTACTCGAAGGCAAAGTAAAGCAATACGACATCTCCTATCGTGGCGACGAGGTGGTATTAAATGAGTTTAAGCCACCGGCCTTCTTCCCTATGTCCTACGCCATGAACCGCACGCCCAATGTCTACTTTTTCGAAGCCGAAACCGACGTGGAGCTACAATCCGCTCCCATCGACGACGCCGTCAATTTCTTGAAGGCAAATGCCGATGTCACGTACGACCTTCTGAGCCGTGTCTACCGCGGCACGGACGGACTCATTGGCCGCATCGCACACCTCATGGCCGGCAGCGCCCGTAGCCGTGTCCTGTATGAGCTTCTCATCGAATGCCGTCGCTTCGGCGAGCCACGTGGACACGGCATGGCCGTATCCGTTAGCGAATCCGATATTGGCGCCCACGCCGGCCTAGCGCGGGAGACCGTTAGCCGCGAGATTCACAAGTTGAAAGACGAAGGCCTCATCTCAATCATCAAAAAAGAGATTTGGGTCAACGACCTTGAGTTGCTTGCGGCCTCTGTCAGTCGCGAACTTTAGACAGTCTCCACGCGCACACTGCTAGGATCGAAAATGCCGTCAAACACAATGTGGCTTGGGTAATAAATCCAAACAAGTTGAAAAATTTAGTAGTGCACACCGCACTTAAGCTGCAAGTCGTCGGCACAATATGAATAATGTCCCAGTGGACCAGTTGCTGAAAGGCCGCCACCGGCAAACCTATTCCCAAAAAAGGTATCATATAGCGCCACACCCCGCGGTCCCGGGTGACTGCAGCTACGCTTAGCAGCAGAAAAATTCCAAACATCAGCATTCGGTTCAGCCAACATAGCGACGCCGCCGGATGGTGTGCGATCTCGATGAAATACACACTTGCTGCCGAGGCTGCTAGAGAAGTACCCCATGCCACATAAAACGAAGTTGATAAAGGCTTTGGTGGAGTAGTGATAGGTGTCATGTCCTAAGCGTAACCTTAACGCCGAGTACTGGCTGTGAGCTCAATCACTAACAAAAATTCTAAAAGGATAAAAAATTAGAACTTTTTTCGTTATTTTAACCAAGAGACTAGGCCGCTTCCCGAAAAGGAAAACAATTCCTCCGCCTGAACGGTTATGAGCGTCTCGAAGTGAACTATGGTTACATTAACTAGTTCAATAATGCTCTCGTAGCGCTAACATAACCCCTGTAATTAACGGAGGATATACCCTATGGCAACCAAGCAAGATGACAAAACTACGCAGGGCGACGGTAAGATGACGGTAAAAGAGGCGGGCCACCTCGGCGGCGAAGCCACCAGCGCCACGCATGACCACAAGTTCTACGAGAACATCGGCAGCGAAGGTGGGCAAAAGAGTCCGGGCAAGTTTGAGAAGGGCTCTGAACGCGCCCGCGAGGCCGGCAGCCACAGCCACGACAACGACGGCAAAAAGGACGAGTAGTCGCTCATAGCCCTGGATTCCCCGTAGAGAGTGGCCTCCCGGCCGCTCTCTCGGCGGGTGAAAAGCTGAATTTAAGAGGAGAGTTCAATGGCAAAATATGGCGCCAAAGCCCAAGAAAAAGTCGAGGAAAACTTGCACGAAATGAAGGCGGGTAAGCTCAAAAGCAGCAGCGGCGATAAAGTCACAAACCCCAAGCAAGCCATCGCTATCGGTTTGTCGGAAGCTCGCAAAGCCGGCGGGAAGGTACCGCCACCCAAGGAGGATTAAATCACGAAGTCCTTCTGGAGCTTATCGACGCGCTTGATAATCATCCAATAGTTCGGCGTTTTCTTAACGATTCGTTCAAACTCCGGCAAGTAATGTTCCGGTTTTACGAGATAGTTATGAACCTTTTTGGCCTTTTGGTAGTCAGTGTAAGTAATATCGAATTGTTCATTGCAAGCCTTGTTGGCGCACTCACAGTACAGCGACAAACTGAAATCATCCGGAAAGCTCGCCGGTGAGAGCTGCGCGACCGTGTTTGCAACCTTCATATTAGCCTGCTCGAAAAGCTGCTCGTTCTTGAGGATCTTATTCATGTCTTAAAACTTACTACTTCTTAGTGGACACCGGAAGGGAAATTACAAAAGTTGAGCCTTTGCCTTCCTCTGAGCGGTCTAAAACGACATCTCCGCCCATCCCCGTCGCAAGCAGTTTCGAAATATACAGGCCGAGACCGGTACCTTTGGTATTGTCGCGTGTCAAAATGCTATCACCCGCCTGCTGAAATTTATGGAATAGCAGCTTCTGATTTTCGGGCGAAATCCCTTTGCCTTGGTCGATCACACTCAACCGCACAAATTTACCGTCGTGCTTGGCCGCAACTTTTATCGTCCCCTCGCCCGCATACTTAACGGCATTACCCAGGACATTAAATAAAATCTGCTGAAGCCGCGCTGCGTCGGTCTGGACCTCGGGCAGGCCCTCGAGCCCGCTCACGGCAATCCGGCTATGGTGCTCAGCGAGGAGCGATTTCAGGTCCTTTTGAACCGTCGCCAAGGAATCTTTCAGGCCAATTGGCTCAAGTCGGAAGGTCATTTTGCCTTGCTCCAGCCGTGAAGAATCGAGGAAGTCGTTTACGACCTCGATGAGCCGGGTGCTAGCGTCGTGAGCATCTTTTAGTAGCCCCGACAAAGATTCATCCTTCATAGCCTCGGGGTAGTACTCTCGCGCCATGCTTAAGTTGCCACGGATAGCCGTTAGCGGTGTCCGCAATTCATGCGAAGCGATCGAGAAGAACTCATCCTTCGACCGCTCCAAAATCCGTTGTTCCGTTATATCTTCAATAATTACCGCCGCCCCCAACACTTCGTTGCCGGCCAAAACGGGAGTCACGAATACTACATAAAAACGACCGTCGGCCGCTGTTGCCTGCATTTTCTGCGACTGCTTGCTCACGAGCACGCTCTGCACTACCTGCGGCAACTTGACATCCCATGGGATCGATCCGGCTGCCTGCGCCAACCCGGCGCCAATGAGATTGTCGTTATTATTCATAAGCAATTGTGCCATACCGTTGGTGAGCTGGATCTTGAGCTCATCATTTACCAAAATAAACCCTTGCTCCAAGGAGTTGATGGACGCCACCAGATAGGCTCGCGCCTCTTTGAGCTCTTCCGTCCGCAGCTCCACCTGCCGCTCAATGAGGCTCTGCGTATGCAGCTCTGCCGCAATATCGGTCAGTACCAGAACATAAGCTTCAAGGTCGGTCGATTGCACCCGGGAACTCGTAATCCGCACCGGTAGCGTATTTCCATTCGGTTGGCGCATATCAATGTGTCCCAGATTGACGGCGCTCTGACTCGTGCGGGCCTTCGCAAAAGCCGCCCGCAGCATATCCAATTTGTCGCGAGGGACAAAGTCGAGCAGCGTCTTATGATGCTGAGCCTTAGTTCCGGTGCCCAAGATTGTTTCCGCCTCCGGATTCATATAGAGCATATGGAAGCTCGCATCCACCACGATGACCGATTCATGCATAATTGACAAAATTGTATTCGAAAATAGGGTAGGACTAATGGTCACCAGCTGGTAGCGCAGCACCCCATACGCCAGCACCGCCCCAGCGGCCGCTACCAACATCCCGGCCATCGGTGGCAAGCTCTCAACGCCCACCAAGGGCAGTATTCCGTCTGTGATCGAGCCCCCGATCAAAGGAATGGACGCAGCAATAATGAAAATCAAGCTTTGCTTGCGCAGAATTGCGTTGCGGGTGCGCCGCCGGAAATTAATCAGCCGGGCAATACTCAAAATCAAAAGCACATCCGTCCACATAATAATCAGCACCAAACCATCGGCGGCGTCGTTGTTATAGCCCCACGGATAGAGTTTCAGAGCCGCCAAATCATTATTGAAGAGCAGACTCGTAAAACCGTAAAAAAACATAAAAATATAGCCGGTCGTCAGCAGCGTTAGGGTAGTGCCGGTATAACGGCGGTCCGTCGGGTTGGTATATGCTAGCGCAAACAAATACAGCGCCGCCGGCACTACCGCCAGTCCCACGCCACTCAACATCCCCCAAAATAACGCCGGCTCCTGAAAAATGCTAAACCGCTGCACCATTTCAGCGCCGGAAAATACGCACATCGAACTCAAAAATAGCGTCAGCCAAATTCGTTCGTCGCCGCGCGCCGGCTTGTTTACCAAATACAGCATCAACGTGAAACTTGCCACAAAGCTTATGAGCGACAGCAATCCGTAGGGGTTAAACTGTAGCGCCCACAATCTCCCATGTAGGGCGTTGTTTTCTAAATAAAGCAGTCCCGCCACGGAAGTTAATCCTACCAGGATAGCTAGTGTTCGGCTCTTTATAGCAAATCTGTTTGGATCCTGCATGTAAAACCCTTATGCTTTTGTTATATCACCTTAGCTCTAGTTAGCGCCACCCTAAACAATTATTTGGGACAAGCCGAGGTTCCAAGCGGTCTAGTTCCGCCAACGCTTTGCCGCGGAGCCAGGACGTGTTAACCTAGTACCCTATGGAAACCAAGATCACCTCAACCACCGAGACCGAAGTCGAGTTTATCGTCACCCTGGACGAAAACGAACTCAAACACATTAAAGCCGAGGTCTTTGACCATCTGCGTGGACGCGTCAAAGCCGCCGGCTTCCGCCCTGGCAAAGCCCCCGACATGATCGTCGAGCGCGAGCTGGGCTCGCCGGCCGTGCAAAACGACGTTATCGACCACGCCATTCAGCACACCTACGCTGAGGCCGTAAAGAAATTAGAAGTCCAGATCGTCTCTTCGCCCAAAGTTTCGCTCGAAAAGTTTGTACCTTACACCGAACTCGAGTACAAAGTTGTCGCCGAACTCATGCCTAAAGTGAAGCTGGCCGATTACACCAAGCTGCGCGTTAAGCGTCCGGACATCAAAGTCGAGCCGGCCGAAATTGAGCGTACTATTGAAGATTTGCGCCGTCGCGACGCCACCCGCCTCGACAGCGAGCAGCCCGCCAAAAAGGGCGACGAAGTCAACTTCGACTTTGCTGGCACCAAAGACGGCGAGGAGGTCCCCGGCGCCTCAGCCAAGAACCAGACCCTTCAGCTTGGCTCGGGCCAATTCATCCCCGGTTTTGAAGAGGAAATGATCGGACTCAAAGCTGGTGACGAAAAAACCTTCGACATTCGTTTCCCCAAGACCTACCACGAAAAGACTTTGGCCGACCAGGTGGTAACCTTCAAAGTGAAACTCAATAGCGTCACCGATCTCGTTTTGCCCGAAGTCAACGCCGAATTTGCCGCCAAAGTAAGCCCGTTCAAGTCTGTCGATGAGCTCAAGGCCGACATTGAAGATAAGCTCATCGGCGAAAAAACTGAAGCCGCCTCTCGCAAATACGAGCAGGAAGTCCTAGACAAGCTACTAAAAGACAGCAAGTTCAAGACCCCCGACGGCCTTGTTAAGCAACAACTCGACCGCATGCGTGGCGAACTTGAGCAAAACCTCGCTTCCAGTGGCCTCGACATCACCAAATACCTCGATCTCTCCGGCAAAACCCAAGCCGACATGGACGCCGAAATGCGCCCGGAAGCCGAGCGCCGCGTCGGCCTGGCCATGGTGCTCACTGAGGTAGCTGCCGCTGAGAAGCTTAGCGTGACCGCCGAAGAGCTCGACGCCGAAATTTCGCGCCTCAAGCAAGACTACCCTGACCCTCAGACCCAAGCCGAGCTCGACAACCCCAACACTCGCGAAGAAGTTTACAACCACCTCATGGCCTCACGCGTCATCGCCAAGCTCGTAGCATACGCCGAGGCCAAGTAGCCACTTGCCGCTAGCACTCGAATGCATTGAGTGCTAAAATAGACCGAAAAGGAGGCTATATATGAAGCCAGTCAGTTCATCAATTTTGGTCCCAACCGTCATCGAGAAAACCTCACAAGGGGAGCGGGCCTACGACATCTACTCTCGGTTACTCAAGGAGCGTATTATTTTCCTGGGTAGCGGCATCGACGACACCGTTGCCAACCTAGTGATCGCCCAGCTTTTGTTTCTCGAAAGCGACGACCCCAAGAAAGAGATTAAACTCTACATCAATTCACCCGGCGGCCAGGTCTACTCCGGCCTCGCCATCGTCGACACTATGAATCTCGTGAAGCCCCAGGTTTCCACGACCGTGGTAGGGGTCGCGGCCTCGATGGCTGCCATCATTGCTTCACAGGGCGAGAAGGGCAAGCGTTTCGCTCTGCCAAATGCTAAGATTATGATGCATCAGCCGTCTTCCGGGTTCGATGGCACTTCCGCCGATATCGAAATCTCGGCTCGCGAAGTCCTCAGCCTGCGCCACCGCATCGACGAAATGCTGGCCGAGGCCACGGGTCACCCGGTCGAGAAGATCAATCACGACACCGACCGCGATTACTGGCTCACAGCTCCTGAAGCCGCCAAATATGGCGTGATCGACAGCGTTATTACCAAGTAAGCAAAACGAGGAAAATACTGCGTGAAGCGGCGTCCACAGGTCCCCCTAGAGTTTACCGACGATGTCTCAATCGTTCGCAACACCGACTTCAACCGCCTTTGGGGCGCGCAGATCCTGTCGCAGATTGCGCAAAACCTGCTTAATTTTGCGCTCATCATCCGAGTTTTTCAGCTTGCCCAAGGCACAAACTTGGCCAACGTGTCCGTTGCCCTACTTATTTTGAGCTTTGGCATTCCCTCGATCTTCTTTGCTGCCGCAGCCGGGGTCTACGTCGACCACTGGAACAAAAAAGTCGTGCTGGTAGTGGTAAACTTCCTGCGCGCTTTTTTGGTGTTAGGCTATCTGGCTTTTGAGCACAATTTGATCATGGTCCTTTTGCTGAGCTTTATCATTAGCACCGCCACTCAGTTCTTCACCCCGGCTGAAGCCGCCGCTATTCCGGCGCTCGTGTCCAAACGCCAATTGCAGCGCGCCAACTCGCTCTTCGTCTTCACCATGTACGCATCGTTTATTCTCGGCTATTCCGCGTCGGCTCCGGTGATTGCAACCTTTGGCTCTGCCGGGCCTTATATTGTTACGGCCGTCATGTTCGCGCTGGCCGGCATCTTGGTTTCACTCTTGCCAGGGATTCATGTGAAGGAGTCGGTTGGCATGCCGTTCAAGCGAATTGTCCAATACACCACTCAGGAAATCCTAGCCAACTGGCGGCTTATCCGGAACAACCACAACCTATCATTCCCCATAACTCAACTCACCATTACCCAATCGATCCTCGGCGTTATCCTGGCACTGGCGCCGGCCTTGTCGCTAGCCATCCTCGGCCTCCCGATTCAGCACGCTTCACATTACCTCATCTTTCCAGCCGGCCTGGGTATGATCCTGGGCGTCGTGCTCATTGAACGTATCACGGCCCAGATTTCCCGTACCCGACTCATCGCCGTTGGCCTCATCGTGGCTGCCGCCGGACTCATTTTGCTGGGCCTCGCCAACCGCCTCCATGGCGCTCATGGACTGGAACACTATCAAATCGGTCTGCTTGTAGCCCCTATCATTTTCATTCTCGGCTTCATGAACGCCATCGTCTCCGTGGCGGCCCAAACCATTTTGCAAGAGCACACCGACGAATCCAGCCGCGGCAAAGTCTTCGGCGCCCTCGGCATGATGGTGAACATTGCTTCCACCCTCCCCATCTTTTTCGCCGGTATCCTCGCCGACCTCACCAGCGTTCAGATAGTCGTTTCGGCCCTCGGCGTACTACTACTAGGCTTCGGCGGCGCTCAATATTGGCACTTGCACCGGACCGGCAAGCTCAACTAGGCAATTTCGAAATCTTGAGAATTTTAGGCCTCATTTCTGCGGTATAATATTTTCCATGGACGATGCGGAAAAATCTAAAAATCCAACCGGTTCAGATGGACTGGGCGAAGGATCGGCTTTATACCGGGACTTAGACCAACGAGAAGAAGCGAAACCGGACGAATATGTACCCAAATGGCGGGATCAGTTGCCGGAGGGGGCCACATCTGAAGACGCTTTCAAGCAATGCGTCCTTTGGGACGGCGGCGCCGACGAAGTACAGACGCTCAATTGGCTCGACTGGTCAGCCGCGACACCAGAAAATGTGCCAAACCGGGGTGATATCCGTTTGCAGACGACATATACATTCGACGGCCCCGTGAGCTTTCCTGGCGGAAACCGGCAGTTTAAGAGGGAAAGCGAAATAGTGATGCGGGATGGCGAGAATGTCAGACAGTACAAATATAGCCTCAAGCCCGACAAATCAACTGCATTTGTGGAAATCGTGGACGGAGAAGAAAGCCCGCCGCTGCCTAGCAGCGAACTCGACAAATTCATCGATATTATAAACAACGATTGTATCAATACCTCAGGGCTCCCGGTTTATCGTCCGTCTTGATCTTGACAGGCACCCTCAAATAGAGGAAACTAGGGGAGAAGAGGATGCTTAAATCGGACAACTAGGGCCTTTAGCCCCTAGTTTTATGTGTTTAGAAAAGCCTCGCAAGCACATAATCACTACAATTATCATAATAGTTAGGAGTTCATGTTGGCGAGACCTGGCGCGCGCACCCGCAAAAACCTCAAAACCACAAAAGACGTCTTACCCCTGCCAAACCTTATCGAGATCCAGCTCAACTCGTTTGAGTGGTTCGTCACTGAAGGTTTAGGAGAATTATTTGCTGAAGTCAGTCCGATCGAGGACTTTACGGGCTCCAGCCTCGCTTTGTACTTGCGGGACTTTCATTTCGAAGAGCCCAAATACGACGAGAAGACGGCTAAAATCAAGAACGCCAGCTTTGAAGTGCCTCTGAAGGCCAAAGCCGAGCTGGTCAACAAAGAGACCGGCGAAGTCCGCGAGCAGGAAATCTTCATGGGTGACTTCCCCTGGATGACCGAGCGCGGAACCTTTGTGATTAACGGCGCCGAGCGTGTCGTCGTATCGCAGCTCGTCCGTTCTCCCGGCGTGTTCTTTACGTCTGAGCGTGGTGCTAGCGGCGAACTCTTTGGCGCCAAGGTTATTCCAAGCCGCGGTGCTTGGCTTGAGCTCGACACCTCTGCCACTGGTGTTATTTCCGTCAAGATCGACCGCAAGCGCAAGCTTCCGATCACCACACTTCTGCGCGCCTTTGGCTATGGCTCCGACGAAGAGATTAAGAAGCTCTTCAAGGATGTCGACTCCGGCCAACTCAAATTCATCGACGAGACCCTCGAAAAGGACCCCAGCTCCACCATTAGCGAAGCCCTCATGGAAGTTTACCGCCGCATCCGCC
>CAZSRA010000023.1:0-12979 GCA_964609585.1 uncultured Candidatus Saccharimonadales bacterium | reverse complement strand
TTGGCGCAGATTTTGTCGGCGATTTGCTGACTGAGCATGCTCCCAAACCTCTTATGTTGGCAGATATTACAAATAGCGTAGCTCGGGAGTGTAGGATGCTGCAAGCATTAGCGGGATGAGGGAGTTTTAGATATTTTTTGGCTTTGTATAAGCATAAAAAAGCTCTCTTTAAAGAGAGCTTTTTCGTCTCACAGATAGAAAATATTAGTGCAATGGTGGGCAATACAGGACTCGAACCTGTGACCTCACGGATGTGAACCGTGCGCTCTAACCAGCTGAGCTAATTGCCCTTGGGGCTCGTGTGATTGTAGCGCATTTTGCGACGAGGGAAAAGAGTGGTATATTATCGACTTGTAAGGCATGGATCCTTAGCTCAGTTGGCTAGAGCGCCTCATTGACGTTGAGGAGGTCAGAGGTTCGAATCCTCTAGGATCCACCAGGAATTATTTTTTAAGAAACCGCTTCGATTGGAGCGGTTTTTTGGTCAAGGTGCTTGTGGTTTATCTGTTCATTTGGTGTAATGGGAATACACAAAAAATAAAAAAAGGAGTTCGTACTCATGGACGAACCAGAAAACAAACAAGAGCAAGCGGCACTAGAGAAAGCGCAGGCTCAGAAGCGGCCATCGGATTTGCCAAATGATGGCACGCATACCGGCGAGTCACCAGCTGATTTAGCAGCCTTTGAGCGTCCGGTACGCATTGAACATACTTCAGAAAAAGAGCATCCGCCAGGCAAGGAATAGGCCTGCTTGGCTATTTGAAGACGTCTAGAGTATAATCGGGTTAGTTCAATAGGGCGCTGACCGGGCTTCACCAACCCGAGAGCCTCGTTGCTGGTGACGTACACCAGCAAAGAAAGTGCCGGAGATTGTATCGAAGGAAGTCTGGTGGAACCGCCCGAGCATGGGCCCAGACGCACAGGAAGCTGTGCGTTATTTTGGTATAAGGAGAAAAATTATGGCCCACAACGATCAACAACCAGAATTATTTGCGATGAGGCACTCGCTGGCTCACATTATGGCAACGGCGATTCAGGAACTGTACCCGCAGGCGAAGTTTGGGATTGGGCCGGTGGTGGAGCATGGGTTTTACTATGACGTGGATTTGGAAGATAAGCTGACGTCGGACGATCTGGCGAAGATTGAGAAGAAGATGGCTGAGGTCGTGAAGGCGGATTATGCGTTTGAGCACTCAACGATGAAGCTCGATGTGGCGATCAAATATTTTGGGGACAAGAAGCAAACGTACAAGCTCGACCTTCTTAGTGACCTCAAAAAGCACGGTACGACAGTGGCGAAAGAAATTGATCGGTCGCAACTTGGGGTGGACGCGAGCGCTAAAGTGGACGAAGTGGGCATTTATACCGATGGCCCGTTTACGGATTTATGTCGAGGACCGCATGTGGCAAGTACGGGCAAAGTAGGGGCGTTTAAACTGATGCGCGTATCTGGGGCGTATTGGCGCGGGGACGAAAAGAATGCTCAGTTGCAAAGGATCTATGGTGTAGGATTTACAACAAAAGCCGAATTGCACCAGCATTTGGAGATACTGAAAGAGGCAGAGAAGCGGGATCATCGCAAGCTAGGAAAAGAGCTTGATTTGTTCGTTTTTTCGGACTTGGTGGGGCCTGGTTTGCCGCTGTTTACCCCTCGTGGAACGATTATTCGTGAGCAATTGAACAATTATGTGCAGGAATTGCGGCAGACGATTGGTGGTGGTTATGCGCAGGTGATGACGCCCCACATTACTAAAAAGGATTTGTACATTAAGAGCGGCCACTGGCAAAAGTTTTCGGATGACCTCTTTAAGATCACGACGCGCGAAGGGCATGAGTTTGCGATGAAGCCGATGAACTGCCCGCACCACACTCAGATCTATGCTTCACAAACGCGGAGTTACCGAGATCTGCCAATTCGCTACCGCGAGACGGCGGTGGTGTACCGTGATGAGCAAAGCGGGGAACTGAGCGGGCTGTCGCGAGTGCGAGCGATTACGCAGGATGATGCGCATGTGTTTTGCCGGCTGCCGCAAGTGGAAGCTGAGATCGGCAAAATTTGGGACATTATTAATGCTTTGAACGCGACCTTTGGAATTGACTTGAAGGTGCGCTTGAGCCGTCATGATCCTGACAAGATGCAAAATTATATCGGCGACGCAGCGATGTGGGAGCGGGCCGAGGCGCAGCTGAAGGCGGTGATTGAAAGCAAGGGGGTGGAGTATATAGATGGGCCGGGTGAGTCGGCCTTCTACGGTCCGAAGATTGATTTTATGGGTCGTGATGCGCTGGGCCGAGAATTTCAGGCGGGGACAATTCAGCTCGACTTTGGACAGCCCGAGGGCTTTGATTTAACTTGCAATAATGAGGTTGGTGAGCGCGAGCGGATTGTGATGGTGCACGCGGCGATTATGGGTTCGATTGAGCGGTTTATGGTACTTGTGATCGAACAGACGGCGGGCGCGTTCCCGACGTGGCTTGCGCCTGAACAAGTGAGGCTTGCGCCCATAAATGAGACGCCGGAAATTTTGGATTATACTGAGAAGCTGCGGATGGACTTTGAGTCTCGGGGGCTACGGGTGGGAGTGGACGCCACGGCAGAAAGCGTGGGCAAAAAGATTCGCGCAGGAGGAGTCGCAAAGGTGCCCTATACTTTGGTGATTGGCGAGAAAGAGCTTGCTAGCGGTGGGGTGAGTCCGCGGTTGCGGCACGGGCATGGGACGTTTGAGGGGAGTATGAGTGCGGATAATTTTGCTGAAGCTGTGGTGCGTGAAATGCATGAGCGCGCTGCGAAGAGTGTACTGTAACATTGAGCCCAGACGAGAACTTTAGCAAAGCGGTGTATGCGCTGGTGGGTAGCATTCCGGTTGGGCGGGTCATGACCTATGGCCAGATTGCCGCGTTGTGTGGGAGTCCGCGGGCAGCTCGGATTGTGGGCGGTGTTGCGCACTTTGGGCCTGAGGATTTGCCCTGGCACCGGGTGGTGAATAAGCAGGGGGGTTTGGCGAGCGCGTTTCCCGGAGGTCGGCGTGAACAAGGGCGCAGACTGGAGGCGGAAGGGGTGGTGATTCGTGAGGATTTGAGCGTGGACGTTGATAATTTGTTGTGGTGGCCACAACAATGATCGCAATTGTGGGGCCGACAGCTTGCGGAAAGACGGATCTTGCACTTGCTCTCGCTAAGCGATATGGGGGCGAGATTATTTGCGCAGATTCGAGGACGGTTTACCGAGGAATGGACATTGGTACGGCTAAACCAACAGCGGCTGAGCGAGCCATGATACCGCATCATTTACTCGACGTGGTAAATCCTGATGAGCGGTTGAACGCGGCTGAGTTTAAGCGGCTTGCGAATGAAGCAGAGCGGCAGATTTTGGCCCGAGGGCGGCTGCCGTTTTTGGTAGGGGGCAGCGGATTGTATGTGGATGCGGTGATTTATGACTACCGATTTCCGGCGGAGAGTGACTCGGAGGTGCGAGCTGTTTTGGAAACATTGAGTGATGAAGAGCTTCGCCAAAAGCTAGGGGAGCAAGACCCTGAGGCGTACGGGCGCGTAGATTTAGCGAACCGCCGGCGAGTAATTCGGGCGCTTGAAACGATGGGCGAAGCGCCGGGACGACGAGAGTTGGTACGTGATGACGTTTTGGTGCTGGGACTTATGTTGAGCAAGGAAGTTGTTCAGAAGCGAGTGGAGCAACGAGTGCAAAAAATGCTTGGGGAAGGCTTTATTCGAGAAGTCAAAACTATTGGTGAACGTTATGGATGGGATTGTTCGGCTATGGATGTGATTGGATATAGGGCTTTTAAGGGGGTGGTTTTGGGTCATAAAACGGTTGCAGAAGCATCGGCTGAATTTGTGGCCGGAGACATGGCGCTCTATAAAAAACAGGTGACGTGGTTTAAGCGGAACAAGCAAATTCATTGGTTGGAGGGGGACGTAGTGGAAACGGCTGAAGCGCTGATTGGTGCTAGCGTATAATTAATCTATGCCTTTATTTTTGACACTTGCGATTGCGAAATTGGCTGCGGCGATAAGCCGCGGTTTAGGCCGGGGAGGTGGTCATGCTCTGCCGGGACTAGTGGCGGACTGGCTTGATCCGCACTTGTCTGGGAAGTTGGCCGCGAGACTTTCGGACGGCGTGATTGTGATAACTGGTACCAATGGCAAAACAACCACCACGAAGCTGATTGCAGAAATGTTGCAAGCGAGTGGGAAGCGGGTGGTGACAAATACGACGGGATCGAATTTAAAGCGGGGAGTAACTTCCGCTTTAATCGAGGCTGCGAGTTTGAGCGGCCGGATGTCTGAGACCGTGGGCTTGTTTGAGGTGGATGAAGCGAGCCTGAGACGAGTGGCACCGGAAGTGAAACCGCAGTACATTGTGGTCACGAATTTGTTTCGGGATCAGCTGGATCGATACGGTGAGCTTGATGCGACTGCTAAATTGATTGGTGAAGGGATTGCTGGCACGACAGCGCAGGTGTATCTGAATGCTGATGATCCACTAGTGGCAAGCTTGGCGGGGTATGCTGGGTCGCTGGACAGCGTATCCTATTTTGGGATTGAGGGTGCACCGGTAACGCCTGCGGGCGACTATATGACGGTGGTTGACTCGGATCGATGTCCAAAGTGTGGGACGCGGCTTGAGTTTACGCGGGTGTTTTATGGTCATGTTGGGCACTACCGGTGTCCGAAGGGTGATTTTTCTCGGCCGAAGCCAGTGGCTGCGATCACGAACGTGGAAGAGGCGGATCGAACTGGGAGCCGGTTTGTGCTGGCGCTTCATGGCAAACGCAGCGAATTTACACTGCCGTTGCCGGGTACCTACAATTTGTATAATGGCTTGGCGGCCGTGAGTTTGGGTGAAGGCTTGGGTCTGGATGTGGGTTTGATGCGCTCAGTACTAGCGGCTACGAAGGCAGCGTTTGGGCGGGTGGAGCAGGTGGAAGTGGACGGCCGAACTCTTTGCTTATTACTTATTAAGAATCCGGCTGGTTTTACGCAGGTGCTCCAGACGTTTGTGATAGGTCGGGAGGCTGTACGAGTGATGTTTGCCATTAATGATTTGGCGGCGGATGGGCGCGATGTGTCGTGGCTGTGGGATGTGCCGATTGAGGCTCTGGCTGAGCATAAATCGAATATTGTGACAGCCGGAATTCGGGGAGATGACATGGCACTTAGGTTACATTATGCCGGAGTGAAGTCGGAGCGGGCGGCGTCGCTTAGCGCTGGGATTGAGGCGCTCGTTGCGGCGACGCCGAAAGGGGAGACAGCTTACATTTTGCCGACGTATACGGCAATGCTTGAGATTCGCAAATTGTTGAACTTGCGGATGCCGCTGGCGGGGGGCACGAAATGAACGGCAAGCTTATGACGATTGCGCATCTGTATCCACGGGAGATGAATATATATGGGGATATGGGCAATATCATAACGCTGGTGAAGCGATTGGAGTGGCGCGGGTATCGGACGAGTGTTTTAGGAGTGGAGATTGGGGAGCCTTTCGACTTCGATACGGTCGACATTGTGTTTGGAGGCGGAGGGCAGGACTCAGGGCAATCGGTGGTGGTGGAAGATTTAGTGAAACGCGGTGCGATACTGCGCGATATGGCCCAGGCTGGTGTGCCTATGTTGGTGATTTGTGGACTGTATCAATTATTTGGCCATGGTTTTAGGACGGTTGACGGGGAAGAATTGCCGGGTATTGATGTATTTAAAACAACGACTATCGGCAGTAAAGAGCGAATGATTGGCAATGTGATCGTGGAAAGTCCGGAATTTGGTCGGTTGGTGGGGTTTGAAAATCATTCGGGTCAGACGCATCTAGAAGAGAGGCAAATGCCTTTGGGTAAGGTTATTCAGGGTCATGGGAATGATTTGAAAAGCCGGCAAGAGGGTGCTCGTATGAAGGCTGTTGTGGGAACCTATATGCACGGTCCGGTATTGCCGAAGAATCCTGTGCTGGCGGATTATTTGATTTTGGAAGCGGTGCGACGGAGGTATGGTGTTACGGAGTTGGCGCCACTTGAGAACGGGTTTGAGACGCGAGCAGCAAACGTAGCCATGAGCCGACCACGATAGGGGTGTTTGTTGGCTAGCGGTTGATTTGCTATACTGCGGATTAGCAACAGATATGTTAGCGGTTGTGAGGAAATAATATGGTCGAGCAATTGTTTGGTTCGAAAACGCGTGTGAAGCTTTTGAGCCTATTTTTTAATAATCCGGGTCGGCCGTTTTATGTGCGCGAAATTACGCGCAAGATTGATGAGCAAATAAATTCGGTGCGGCGGGAGCTGGCAAACTTGCTGTCAATCGGTTTGGTGAGCTCGGATGGTTCGAATAACCGCCTGTATTATGAGGTGAATCCGAAGTATGAGTATTATGAGCAACTGCGGAGTATTTTTACGAGTATGCCGGCGAAGTCGAATGATCCGATCGTGAAGGAGACGCGCGAGGAGGATAAGATCATCAAGCAGTTGCGGTCGACGGGTGCGATCACGTTTGCTTTTTTGACGGGTAGTTTTGCGCGTGATGCTCGGACGAACGTGGATATTTTTGTGGTGGGGGATATCAACAAAGCGCGCCTGGCTAAGGTCGTGGCCGAGATGGAAAAGGATATGGGGCGCGAACTTAATTATTCGGCTTTGACCCCGGACGAATACCAGTATCGTTTGAGCTTGAATGATCGCTTTATTACGACGATTCTAGAAGCACGAAAGATTGTAATTATTGACGGGCAAGAAAAGCCGCTGGCTCACAATGATGTAACGTTTGGTGAGTTTGTGGGAGTAGCGACGCGACCCAAGCAGGGTCGAGGTCGTATGCCGAAACTGGATTAATCAGGAGAAATCGATGGATATCACTTATTTAGGTGCTGGTAGTGTGAAACTGGTAGGTAAGAGCTTAACGGTAGTATGCGACCCCATTGGGCAGGTGAAGGCCGAGGTGGTGACGGCATCTGGGCCAAGGGAGGACGGCGGCGAATGGCCGGTGGCTTCTGGATCTATGCTTTTGGACGTGCCGGGTGAATACGAAGTAAAGGGCGCTATGATCACGGGCGTGCCGGCGCAGCTGCACATTGATGAGAACGGGCATCGTGGCACAGTCTATAGCATCGTGATTGACGGCGTAAATGTGGTGGTGACGGGGGGTATTTCTGGCAAACTGGACCAGGATCAGATCGAGAATCTGGGGCAAGTGGATGTACTCGTGGTGCCGGTGGGCGGCGGCGGGTTAACCTTGGATGCGGAAGGGGCGGCAGCGGTAGTGGCCCAGCTCGAGCCAAGCTACGTGGTGCCGGTGCATTACGACGATGGTGTTACAACCTATCCGGTGCCGCAGGCAGGGATTGAGAAGTTTTTGAAGGAAATGGGCACAAGTGTAGAGCCGGAATCGAAACTGCGCGTTAACTCAAAAGAAGCGCCAGAGGAACTGCAGGTAGTGGTCTTGAACCGAGCTGGTTCTTAGGCTGTTTTAGAGTTTTTGGTTGTTTGCTAAGGCTGTGATCTAAATAAAAAATCGCCCGGGAAGGGCGATTTTTTATTCGAGCGAAAAAGGCTTAGGCTGCAGCAGGAGTAGGGTTTTTGGCTGCGTTAATTTTGGCAACACGAGCGGCTTCGGCGCGCTCCCATTTTTTGAGAGTCCGGATGGTGGAAGTGGCAAGCTTAAGACGAACCTTTTGGCCGTTGATCACGAGCGTCTTGGGCTGAAGATTGGGCTTCCAGACTTTGCGAGTCTTCTTCTGGGAAAACGGCACATTGTTGCCGAATTGCTTCCCTTTGCCTGTAATGTCGCATGCGTATGACACGAGCGATATCCTTAAAATAACTTACGTAGTGTAGCGAATATGAGTTGGTATGTCAATGCTAATGAGGCCAAAGCCACCAGACTTTCTTTGTTTGCTATAATGGCTTTCATGAACTACGACATATTGGGCACGGTTGCGACGTTGGTGGGGCTGATTTTGGGCTTGGTGTTGCATGAATTTGCTCATGCGCTCGTGGGGCACTATTTGGGTGATATGACGGCAAAGGACCAGGGCCGGCTCACGCTGAACCCTTTGTCGCACATTGATCCATTTACCACCTTGTTGCTCCCGCTATTTTTGATGGTGGCGCATTTGCCGGTGTTTGCAGCCGCCCGGCCGGTGCCGTTTAATCCTTGGGCGCTTAGGGGCGGTCGATGGGGCGCGGCGGCCGTGGCAGCTGCGGGACCGCTCACGAACCTGGCCATTGCTGTAGTGTGTTCACTATGGCTGCATGTGGTGGGGCATGGTTCGGCAGTGGCTTTCGTGGTGCTGGGGTCGATAATCGCTGTGAACGTAGGTTTGTTCATTTTTAATTTGATTCCATTGCCGCCGTTGGATGGCTCGCGAGTGCTATACGCCGTAGCTCCACCAGGTTTGCGAGAGGGTATGGATAATTTGGAACGAGCGGGTTTAATGGTGATATTCGTGATGGTGATGCTCCTGTCTTATACGCCGGTGGGAGCGCTTTTGGCCCGAACTATTACGGGTTTAACGGCGCTGCTTTTGCCCACCTCAATACTGCCGTAACGAGGCCAGCGCTGTTATAATGAGTAGGTCTTCCGCGCCGTTTACCGACGGCTCATAATTTTTCTCTGTACTATTACCAACGGGAGCCTAAGATTGTTCCGGTCCGTGGACCAGGTAACTGAGGGCACCCACCTGCTTTTAAGCAGGGAAAAGTTGGTAAGCCGTGGTAGCGGTTCGGAAGCAGGATTTATTTTAGATAGCGAGATGTCTTGTGATCAGAATTAAGCAAAAGACGTCCCAGGTTTTACCGATACTGGCTGCGGTATTTTTAGCTTTGTCTTTTGTGTTTATGGGCGTGTGGGTCCGAATGATGGCCAGTAGTTTTGGGACTTGGCAGCAGGTATATTTACGCATGCTGCTAGCAGGGCTGATGGCGGCTATGGTATTTCGGCGAAGCTTTAGCTGGAAGTTCTTGCGGCAAATCCAGGCAAGGGACTGGGCGGTATATATATTGCGAGGACTATTTGCGAATACGATTGGAGTGGGGTTTTTCACTATTGCGGTCCAACATGCTCAGCTTAGTACGGTGTCATTTGTGTCGTCACTGCCGATTTTGGGAATTTTGGGTTGGTTGATGTTTCGGCAGAAGGTGCAGCTTGCGACGGTGCCGTTCATTGGACTGTCTGTCGTGGGACTCGTGCTGCTTACGGGGGTAGATTTGCGGGATTTTCATTTAGGATGGGGCGAGACGGCGGCGATTATTGCGATGTTGGGCTTTGATTTGGGATATATGATGTCGCGATACCATCCAAAGCGGTTTTCGAATTATCAAAATACGACGCTGCTTTTGCTGACGGCCTGGGTGCCGTTGTTTGTAGTCTCGAGATGGCGGGGTGAGCCGTTGGTGCCGCATCACATTTCGATGATGGGCTGGACTGGGCTCGTGGTGTCTTCGGTGTTGAATGTACTTGCTTTATACCTGATCAACTATGTCTTTGGCCACTTGAAGGCATATGTAGCTGGTAATATTTTTTTGCTCGAAGGGGTATTTGCGCTGGCGGTGGGGTTTGTGTTGTATCATGAGGTGCCGACGGTTTTGGCTTTGGTGGGGGCCGGGATTATTTTGGCCTGTGCGTATGGGATTAGTTTGATTGACGCGAGGAGCGGCGGTTTGGAGGCCGCGCAGTCTGAGATTGAATAACGGGATGGAGGTTCGATGAAAGTGCGAGTTATTAATAAGAGTAAGCATCCTTTGCCACAATATCAGACGGCTGGGGCAGCGGCGTTTGACGTGACGGCGAATTTGGACGAACCGTTGGTGCTTGAGTCGCTTGAGCGGTTTGCTGTGCCGACCGGGATTTTTATGGCGGTACCGGAAGGTTATGAGGCGCAGGTGCGACCGCGGAGTGGACTCGCTGCCAAGCATGGGGTGGTCACACTAAACTCGCCAGGGACGATTGATTCGGACTATCGGGGTGAGCTAAGAGTACTGCTCGTGAATTTATCGAATGAACTTTATACGGTTCAGGACGGGGACCGGATAGCACAGGTGGTGGTGGCGCGGTGTGAACAGGTGGAGTGGGAGGAGGTGGAGGTGCATGACGCGACCGAGCGAGGGGATCGTGGGTTTGGGCATACGGGGCGGTGATTTTTTAGCAGGGTTTCGGGTTGGTTTTGCGGACTGGTGGTTGCATAAATGGGCAATTTCGAGCATAATCGTACAGTTATCGGGGTGTGGCGCAGTTGGTAGCGCGTTCGGCTGGGGGCCGAGAGGTCGCAGGTTCAAGTCCTGTCACCCCGACCAATGTACTTATGCTTAAAAACGACCGAGAGGTCGTTTTTGCTGTTTTGTGACAAGATTTGGGATTTCGCGTATCCTTGTGCCTATGATAAAACTCATTATTTTTGACTGGGACGATGTTTTTACTCTAGGCTCAAAAGAGGGCTACATTAAATGCCTCCATGAGACGCTTATTTCGCTAGGCGTTCAGCTCGATCCAGAGGAAGAGCATCAGCGGATAATCTCCACCTGGAGCCAGCCGCATCGTGCGGAACTGAAAAACCTGCTTCGCGAGCGACCCGAGTTGTTGGATAAGGCTTGTGACATTTATGAGGAGAAGTTTTTTGGCAGCTCATTTGTAGAGGCGCTTACTTATGTTGAGGGAGCGAATGAGTTGTTGGTGCGCTTAAAGAAGCAGTACAAGTTAGCAGTAGCTACCGGTGCTCATCCGGTTGTACTTCGTGAACGCGTGATGCCGAGGTTTAACGTGCCTGATGTGTTTAATCAGATTATTTCAGGTTACGACATTGATGATGTCGAGAAGCAGAAGCCTCATCCTCATATGGTGGAGAAAATAATGGGCGAGCAGGGGGTTGCTCCAAGCGAGACCGTGCTGGTGGGGGATGCAAAATCTGACGTGCAGATGGCTCGTAATGGCAAGATTGAACCGATTGTTGCTCTCACGGGTCATTTGTCGCGGCGCGAGGCCGAGGAGCTTGAGGTGAAGCACATCATTGAAGACGTCACGAAACTTGAGAGTGTCCTGCAGAAGTTACAATCAGAGTTCTAACCTGACCCATGATGGCCGACCATTAGATACTTCACGGTTTTTCAGTAGGATAGCAAACGGCTCTTTTTAGCCTACAGTAAGCCATTTTTTCATCTCCCATTTCAAAGTTCAAAAAATATCAAACGAATAATATTGTCTTTTGCCGCTACGGCTCCGGCTTTTACCTAGGGTTGTCGGCCTGGAGGCGGGTTGAACTGAGTGCCGCCTATAACTCACTCGCTAATATGGCGCTAACAGCCTCTAAGCCGGGTGGGTGCGTTGGTTTCTCACTACCTAAAGGCTCAAAGTAATTTAAGCATTTGGGTGGTGCCCTCTAGGCACCACGCCTCCCGAAATGAATCGGGAATTGCGATGCCCAGAGGGTTGTTACAGGTGGGCGTCAGGTGACGCCCGTACTCACTCCGTCGGCGCTTGCCACACGATGTTGCCACCGAAGGTGACGAGTCGAGGGCTGACGCGTAGCACGTAGGTGCCGGTGCCGCTGGTGGTCAGGCCGTGCGTCCCGCCCCCCAGGTAGATCCGGACACCGTGGAAGCGGTATTCGAGGTCCCTGACCAGGGGGATGGGCGACGTGAGCCCGTGCGCGTCCGAGTGCTCGCCGATCTTCTTGAACGTGAACTCGATCTCCTCGTTCTCACCGTAGGGCTTGTGGTCCCAGAAGATGCAGAGACGGTCCGACACGGCGGACGCGAGGAGGTCGCAGATCCGCTTGCGCATCTCGGGCGTCGAGGTGTCGCTGCCCATCTTCGGGTCGGACACGTAGACGCGCTCGGCGAAGAACAGCTTGACGGCCTCGGCGGGGTCGGAGACGCGGTACGGGAACGCGACGGACTCGGGAGCGGTTTTGGAGGTGCTCATTTCAGGTACCATCCTTTCGGAATGGCTGTAGGGAAACGGCATGTGCAACGGTACGCCTGTACGCACTTAGCACGATAGTAATTTTAACATGCTTGTGTTATATGTCAAGTCTTATCGTGCCAAATATCAGTGAAGCTTGTGTTTGCCGATCTGTTACGATTGTAAACTTTTATGCAGTCTTCTTATTTTTTATGGCTTTATTAGGTCCTTTTTGCTTGATACTAGGAAAAAGTTCAAGGGCCTGCTTCCTAGTGCATTTCGGTTTTTTGGTCGTTTTTAATTGTTTGTTTTTGATACACTGTTTTTATGATTACGATTATTTTTGAGGCACATGCGACTTCGCTCGATAATGAGGCTGGTTTGTCTTCGGGGTGGAATGATGTAGACCTTTCGGAGTTGGGGCTGAAGCAGGCGGTTGATTTGGGGGAACGCTACCGCGGTAAGCTGCCGGACGTGGTGTTTTGTTCGGATTTGCAGCGTAGCTACAAGACGGCGGCGAGGGCTTTTAAGGATACAGGCGTGCCGATTTTGATTGATTCTCGGTTACGAGAATGTGATTATGGTGAACTTACCCAGGCCTCCAAGAGTGATGTTGAGGGTGTAAAGGAGCTGCATATTCGGGAGTCTTTTCCGGGCGGCGAGAGTTATGAAGGTACTTCGAGGCGGATGGGCCTGTTTCTTGAGGACATTAAGTCGCGGTACGATGGGCGGACGATTATGATTGTGGGGCATCGAGCTACTCAATATGGACTTGAAGAGCATTTGTTGGGCAAAGAACTGAAAACCGTTGTATCTGCTGCATGGAAATGGCAGCCCGGATGGGTTTACGAGCTAGAAAACGAATGGTCGTGGTAAGCAGAGTTTATGATTCGTTGTTTTATTTACACTATTTTTAATGAATTTTGAGCTAGATTTGTAAAATTTCTACTGATCTGGGATAATATTATTGTCAGACCAGGAGATGATCGCGCGGCCGAAAGGCCGTGAGGAAAGTCCGGACAGCATAGAGCAGGACGGTTGCTAACGGCAACCGCGGGTGACCGTAGGGAAAGTGCCACAG
>CAZSRA010000022.1:0-14203 GCA_964609585.1 uncultured Candidatus Saccharimonadales bacterium | reverse complement strand
ACATTTTTTCCATCCCCGAGGGTCTTCGTTTTTTCTTCACGGTTTTGTGGTTGGCCCGCGGCGGGCGGGGGGCTCCCCGCCCCAGGACTCATTCGAGCACCCATAAGTCCGTTTTGCTTGGACTATGAACTGCTCATGCTAGCGCCTCGGAAGGAAGGGCATCCCGTCCGCGGCGGTTTCGCCGTGGCTTCCATGCTCCATGGCCTGGAAGACTTCCCCGAGCTTTCCGCCCGAAGATCCTCCGAACTCACCACGGCGCTCGACGTCGGTGAGGGCGGCGTCCGGGTCTTCCTCAGCCGGACGGTCGTCCGAACTGCTTTGGTCACTACTCATGACCTTGTTCCTCTCTCTCGAGATTTTTTATCCCCCAGACTGTCTTATACTACGATGTGGGTATAGTCAAGGTGAGTCAAAGCAGGCCATGTCCATGAGATGTTAAAATGGCACAATGATGGCCCAGACAATAAATAAACCGGTTACTGTGTCAATTCGAGTGACGAGTGTAGTCCTATACACGGTAGGCTTAGTCGTATTTGGAAGTTTGGCCGTACAGTTTTTAACTGGGTATCTTGAAAAATTGGGTCACTATCAGGCGCTTGGTCTTCTCTTTGTTCTTATTATGATGTTTCCGGTTATGCCATTACTGCGTATTTGGTTTTTGATTCCATTCAAAATGATAATTACCGACGAACGACTTACTACTTATAGTTTGCTTGGCAAGCATGAAATAGCATTATCGGCTGTTGCTAATGTCGCCCCCGTATTTCTTATGCCCACTAGTTTGGGTAGCAACATTATGGGCCTAAAAATAACCGACTCTTCGGGTGCGAAAGTGTTTGTTCAGCTTGGCACTCTTTCATGGTCTAAGAGACCCTTACTTTCCTTGCCACTTGCTCGCGCTTGTGGCGCCTATATCGCTCAAGATGGTAATGTTCGAAAGATATGGGAGAACTGGCTTCGCACTGGGCCAGGGATCACATTTTTTGTTTCCAAGAAATAGTCTAGACCGGCTACGAGTGTCTTGGCCGTTTAGGGGAAGCTGCCTTAAGAAATTTTGTTTCTATTGTATTGTTTGATCCGGCGACGTAGCCACCATATACCTGTGATTCCGGTCAGGGCTAGAGCGAAAAGAAACGGTACGACCCACACTTTCACTGCCGGGCTGGTTGTACTGGCTGAAGCTATCTTGAGAGTTGGTTTGTTCGTTTGTGTTCCGAGGACGGCGGGCGACGGTGACTCTGTGGTTGCGGGTGCTACTGTTGGAGTCGGCGTTTTTGCCACAACTGGGCTTGGGGCTGGAGATACGTGAGCCGCGGACGTTGTTTGCGCGGGGGTGGGTACCGGCGAGGATGACGGAACAGGAGATGCGCTGGGTGTGGGAGCTGGTTCGAGGGCATCGATGATGTGATTGCCGTTGGCGTCGAGATCTGCGGACAAAAATACGCCTTGAAGCGAATCACACCAGGGAATGCCTGCGTATTTTTTCGGATTATCATACATGTCCTGGGCATTTTGAGCGGAAAGCCCAACGGTCTGCAAGGTTGCTTTATCTAGATAGCAAGGGCCAGGGCCGCTTGTAGCTGCGGCTGGCGGAGCGAGAATTGTGGTAAATGGAGTTAGAGCAAAGCCAAGGGCAGCGATCAATAAGCGTATCTGCAAAATATAACTCCTCTTAGGCGAACCGCCCCTTACCTGGACATGCTCGTAAAATTGACCTTAGAGAATAATTTACCATAACTTTGGCCAATGTCAAGCTTCGTAACCTTGATTTGTGTCTTCACTACCGAAGAAACAATATTACTCAACCAACTCTGTCCTGAATATAATCACTCTCATTCACCGGCGGAGAGTTTTTTTACGCGTGGCTACAGTTTAAATATATCAGCCCGAATTTGCTAATGATGGGATTATGCAATGGGTGTGAGCTCATCTGCGTGTGCTATTGCCCATTGTCGTACGGCGTCGATGGGCTCATTTAAGCTAAGTCCCAAGGGGGTTAGATCGTAGGTCACGCTTATTGGTGTCGTGGGCTTGACGTGCCTGGTTACCAATTTGTCTTGTTCGAGGCTACGCAACGTTTGCGTAAGCATTTTTTGAGAGATACCGGCAACTTTTCTACGAAGCTCATTAAATCGAAGCGGCTTATCGGCCAATGCGCCAATGATAAGTCCAGTCCATTTATCGGATATTCTGTCCAAAATCTTGCGTGTGGGGCAGTCTGGATTGTAGATGTCGGTATTTTCTATCACTTATATAGGTTACCATGAGGTACCTACTTACGCAAATATACTAAGTTTATTATAATAACTTTGTAATTTGGGAGAATGAATGAAGGCTGTTATGCGAAATGAGCATAGTGCGCAGAACCTTATCGTAAGTGATGTTGCGGAGCCTCAAGTACGAGACCATGAAGTGCTCATCGAGATACGAGCCACGTCGGTAAATAGAGGAGAGTTGGCGTTGCTAAAGGTCCGATCGGATGGCTGGATACCCGGTCAGGACTTTGCGGGCACCGTATTAAAGTCTGCAGCTGATGGTAGTGGGCCAAAAATAGGCACACGAGTCGTTGGGTTGGCCGAAGGAGGAGCGTGGTCTGAGAAGCTGGCAGTGTCTGCTGATCGATTTATTACTCTTTCAGACGCCGTATCTTTCGAAGATGCTGCGGCTTTACCGATGGTTGGTCTGACGGCGCTCCGCACCCTTAAACTAGCTCCAAACTTACTTGGTTCAAAACTACTTGTGACGGCAGGAAGTGGCGGGGTTGGTTTTTATCAGGTGCAACTGGCTTGCTTGGCCGGTGCTCAAGTTACGGCAATAGTCAAAGACGATCATGTCGCCCGGCGCATAAGCCAGCTGTTTCCTGAAGTTACTTTTATAGAGGGTTTTCAAAAAACAACGGAGAAGTTTGATGTAATATTAGACGGTGTCGGCGGAGATGTGCTTAAGTCGGCGATCCAGAGGCTTAGGCCCGAGGGCACTCTCGTTTTGTTTGGAGATACGAGCGGCAAACCTACTGATCTCTCTATTTTTGATTTTATGCCCGGACATGAAAACTCTCGTATATTAACGTATTTTTCTTACTACGGTTCGAGGCCTATTACCGACGATTTATCTTTTCTGTTCGATTGCCTTGAGAATGGCAGACTTATTGCCGTAGATAAGCAGATCTTCACTTTCGATCGGGCGGCAGAAGGAATTGGTAAGTTTGCCGAGCGCAAGCTACGAGGCAAGCTTATCCTAAGACCTACATTAGTGAAGGCTGTCAATAAGCCTGTCGACCGCGTTCATTGAGCGTGCAATAGCTATGGGGTTAGAGTAAGCACGCACAGACTGAATTTTGCTATCTCGCACGTTGATCACCAGGACATCGGACCAGCTATGTAAGCTACCATCTGCTTTAGATTCGCTTATTTGATCATATTCGGCAATAATGATCGTTGGATTGTGCGTTTGGTGAACGATTGTATTTTCAAAGTTTTTTCTCTTGAGGGGCGAGGCGTCATTGCTTGCTCTTAAGATTTGAGAGATGTTTTCTTTGCCCTCGATTCTATTCGGCTGGCCTGTAGCAGTAAACTTGGTTTCGATAACAGCATCATCAGCAAAGAAATCTAGATAATGTTCGATATCGTGGGCTAGTAATAACCTTTGAGTCTCCTCAAAGACTTGTTTTGGTGTGAGCACTGGTTCTGTGGCCATGAAGAATTCCTTTGCGGATCTGCTACAATATGTAAACGGAATATGCATTCCTCTTTTACTATAAAGAACCATAGACCTATGTCAACCGAAAATACATCCAACGACCTCATTCGAATCAAGCCAAGAGCTGATGGCGTGCGCAATAAACAACGCATTCTCGCGGCGGCAGTAGATCTTTTTAACAGCAAAGGGATCTCCGTGTCTCTAGAAGAGATAGCCCAAAGAGCCCAAGTTGGCATCGGAACTGTGTATCGCCATTTTCCTAACAAGCAAGCTCTTTTTGAGTCGGTTGTACAGCAGAGTATCCAGTCACTTACTAGTGCCGCTCGAGCCTTGACCAATCGAGAAGACTCAGGTGAAGCATTGCTCGAATTTATGCTGATTGTGGGCCACGCAGCAAGGCTTAAGCGCTCACTTATACGGGCGCTCACCCGCTCAGGCGAAGACGTGGCTTATGTCCTGCGAGAAACAGTCGAGGAATTCGAGTCCCACTTTGGTAACCTAGTGAGGCGGGCCCAGAATCAGGAGGCTATTCGCGATGACATCACACTAGCGGAGCTACGAGCACTGATGGCGGGTTGCGTGTTGGCACAAGATCACGACCCTACGGTAACCGACATCGGCAGGCTTGTCCGCATCATTTATGACGGCATTCGCGCCTAACTCACCTACTCCTACTTCACGAGAGCGCTTATTAATGCCCGACCGAGACGCGATTTCGTACGTGCCTTCCAGGCGTCGATCGCCGGCTTGAGGCCTGATGGTTTACGGTAGTTTTCGTATGGGGGTAGCTTGAGCAGTTTCTCGGCCGTACCATGAGCAAAGCGCTCTTTATCTTCCGGCGACAAGTTACATGCTTCCAGAAACTCAATTGCTTCCACATTGTCTCGCAATGGCGCGTCAACCGAGAACATTAGGTTATCGAGACCCATCATGGCCACGGCACAGTCAAAAATAGGCTGCTCAAACACACCACTACTTGTGATGTAGATGTTGTTGCGAAAATAATGCGCCACACCCTTCTCCATCGTGGCATTAGGTACCTTTCCGGTCTTCTTCTTTTCTTGAGCGCTTAAGAGCCACTCACCCATAATGAGCGTGTCTAGTCGCCCGGCGTTGTACGGGAGAAGTTCGCCCATATGTCCAACAACAATCTTGAGATTTGGGTGACGGTCGAATACCCCGTTGCACATGAGCCGCAGTACGTGAGTTCCGGTTTCGACAGGCCAACCCCAAACGGGGACGAGGGTATCAATATGCGGTGCATAGTATGTATCGCTAACGGCTTTCGGGGGATCAGTTGGATGAATGTAGATAGGGACGTCTAGGTCTTCGGCGCGGGCCAAAAGCGGCTCAAATGACGGATGGTCAAGATAGCGCCCATTGGTATGCCCATTGATCAATGCGCCTTTGAAGCCTAGCTCCTTTACCGTTCGCTCTAGTTCATCGGCCGCATCTTTTGGAGATTGAGTCGGTAGCATGGCAAAGCCGGCGAAACGCTCGGGGTATTGCTTGACCATGCTCCCCAGCCAATCATTAACTTCGCGGCAAATCGCAATCGCCTTTTGTGCTTGATCATCTGGTAAAACCTGGATTCCAGGTTGTACATGCGAAAGCACCTGCATATCGATGCCTGCGGCGTCCATTACCCGGATCCGCTCTGGTCCTACATTGCTTAAACCGTTTTTAACGGGGCTATATCGTTTCTTCAGATCTTCTGGGTACAAATCCCATACGGTTGGGTGTAGAAAAGATTCCTCAATAGCGATAACACGCGAAATGGTTCTTTGTTTGGTCATGATTTCTCGCCTTTTTGTCTTTTATTCTTGTTTCAAGTATGGGTTTGCTCATTTTTGAAGTCAATACACGCTGGGGGGTAATTAGCTATTCGAGGCATTACTCGACGATCAATCAACGAGCCCGAGCTCGTATAATCGTGGTAATACTTTGCCGCCAAATATTGATCCAACCTGAATGTCATCTGGCAACTTGGAAGTCAGCCAACGAATCTCTTCGACTTCAGCACTTGGCTTAATGGTACCCTGCCATTCTTTCACTAAAAACGCTTTCATATGGACGGTTTTACCCTTGTGATTGGCGGCTTCGGCCACATATTCGCCGAAGAATTCTAAGTCAGACTCTTTTACGTCTATAGACAATTCTTCGCTTAGCTCGCGGACAAGCGCTTGTTCGGCAGTCTCTCCTTCTTCTATTTTCCCGCCCGGATCAATAAAGAAATCCATGCCTTTTGCACGTGCGAATAGTAGTTTTCGGTCGTTAACGATAATGCCAGCAGCTTTGTAGATATCCATGGCATTAATATACTATTTTGATTGGAGACAATAAGAAGGATGCGAAATAGTATCTTTGGCTTATACCTTAGATAGTCCGCTGGCTTTTCTCATAACGAACTAGACCCGCTACCATGAGCCGAATCTGGTTCGTCGTAGCGGGTCTTATATTGGTGCGGGGTATTGCGTTCGTAGACGGATGGCGAAGTCAGGACTCCGTGCGTTACTTCATACCCAGCGAGAGCTTCGCCCGTTGCTGCCAGATCCAGTCCTCGATCTCCGTACGGGACCAGTCCTTGAACATTGGCTCCCCCTCGATGTTGTAGTTGACGCCTTCCCACATCAGCCGGTAGGGCACCCCGATGCGCTTGCTCCAGCGGCGGATCTGGTATAGCTCCCGGGCGCTCATGAGCAGGATGATCAGGCTGAGCGCGATAAAGGTCCATCGGGTCGCCACCGTGTAGGGGTACTTCAGGCCCATTCCGACGGCGAGGGGCCACAGGCACAACGCGATGGGGAATGAGGCTAGAAGCGCGCCAAAAAGGACGCCCACGGTGGGCAGCAGCCACTTCCAGAAAATCTCACCCACGGGTCGGAGTTCAGGTTGCGCTGGTTGTCTGTCCGGTCCATCTTGCGTGCCGGGCGTCTGCTTGCTGGGTTCATTGGGTGTACCCATTACTCTGTTGCTCCTTTGATAGGTTGGCAGGGTATGGGTGATTATGCCATGCTCAAACCGCAAGATCAAGTGCGCGGTTACCGTGTGGCCTCTGGCGAACGCTAGCTAACCCCCGAAAAAACGAAGCGAATTTGGTACGGCACCGTTTGGTATGGCGAAAATAAAGTATTCCGATATGGATACTCAGGAAATCCGAGAACTTGTTGGCGAGGGGATACGTAATGAGTGTAACCTAACTGCGTCGGTCGTAGCAGGTCCACCGCTCAACCATTTTGCCGTTCGAGAGCCGGACAAAACCCATTCCTTCAAGTCTTTGTTCTTCTCCTTGACGAGTCATGGTGAGCTTTTCGCGAAACGCAACCAGGTCTCCTTCGGCAATCATAAAGCTCATTTCAATATGGAAGTCCGGCATGGCCTGAAGGGTTTTGTCGACGGTTTGGGCAATTGCCTGTGGCCCTACCAGCTCGGGGTGGGCGTGATCTATGTAGTTATCGGCAAGAATTTTCTCTGCAATGCTCGTATCATGTTCATTCCACATCTTTGCGTAAGAGCGCACGATATCTTTATTGGTGGCAGAATTCATAAAGCTTATTATATCAAAACCCCGCCTTGGCCATGACTTCGGCTGCTGTTTCGGCAATGTTTTTATCATGTGTTGCTACCTCGAAGTCAGCATATTTGCCGGCGTTTGTTTGCCTGCGCTGATCGTAACTGTCTATTAGCTCAAACATTGTTTTTTGATTGCCAGGTTCGCGCTCGGCAACGCGCTGCTTTAAAACGTTTACGGGTGCTGTGAGCTCGCACATTACGCGTTTTGCATCTGGCGTGGCTGCCCTGAATGCTTCCAGCTCAGTGTCGTTGTCGATGACGAGAGGAATGATGATTTTGATATCTCCTACGTCCGTGTAGTTTGGCCAAATTGCGGCTAAGTTTCGCCACATGAAAGCCTTTTTATGATCAAAAGGCCTACCGTCAAATATGAGAGCCAGCTCATCGGCATCAATGACCGCATGTGGTACCGCTGTAGTGCGAAGATAATCAGAAATAGCACGGGTAATGGTGCTTTTGCCAGTACCCGGCGCACCGTTGAGTGCAAGTAGTTCAACGCTGGACATGAGGACAGTATATCAAAAAGACCCCTGGAGTACTCGGAGGGGTCTTTAAGCATGAGCATCTTGGCAGGGGTAGCAGGACTCGAACCTACGACACTCGGTTTTGGAGACCGATGCTCTACCAACTGAGCTATACCCCTATGTGGATGGTGAACTGGTATATTGTACTGAAAACGCGGCGTTTCGTCGAGGGCTCGGGTTTTTCGTTGGAAAATACCAAGGAGTTTTATTTTCGCTCAAATTTTACTTCTGGATAGGTTTGGGCCGAGCTGTTTAACAGAGGAGATGTTTGCCCATTAAGCTTTTGGTCGAAGAAATTGAGTGTGTAGTCGTTGATAATATCAAAGCCACGCTGCGCTTTGATAGGGCCGGTGAGTCCCGCTGAGGGCATAATGGGCGACCAGTAGGGTATGTCAAAGAAGTTGTGGTGAAACATGCCCGAGATGCTCACATAATAGCCATTGCCCGCAGTAGATTTGTCGAATGTGCGTTGCATGGTTGATAGCGTCTGGTTGACGCTGGCATCGGGCCAGCCACCGGATTTTTTATTCTCCAGCTGCATGTCGCTGGCGGGACGGGTGATCCACATGCTCGGCTGTTGCAGACCGCTTGCGACCACATCGGCAGGCATGGCGGCGTCCATCATGAGACAAGCCTGAAAACGTTGGTCTTCATGGCATGTTTCCGCCGAGGTCATGGCACCTAATGAAATTCCGAAGATGCCCACGTGGTGCAAATCGAAATGACCGGCCAAGCTGCTGCCCGCGCTAGAGGCCTGCATGGCTGAAAGGGTGTTGAGTGTGAAGGTGGCGTCTTTCGCTAGGTAGGGAATGACGCCGTCTGGTAGCGAGTGTTCGTTTAGGACCGGAGCGTCCTTTGAGGGGCTGAGGCTCTGGTTGATATAGGGCATAGCTTGATCTTCGGGTTGGCTATAGATCGTTTGACCGCCCGGGAGTGTAACGGCAGCGGAACTGTAGGGCTGATCTAGGCCAACTACGATGTACCCATGCGAAACGAGATTTTCGATTTGGAAGGTGCTCGACTGGCGGAACCCTGCTAAGCCCGTGAGGTATATGAGCACTGGAAATGAGGGTTTGTTGGTGGCAACGGGAGCTGAGGCGACGGCATTGGTTTTGACGTACTGAAGATGGTCGAAGATAAATGATGGTAAGCCAAGGTCTTTGGTGAGGCCGGTGGAAGTGGCGTGCGCATTATCTACATAGGGTGTGTGCGTTGAAGATGATGTGGTAGCCGGGTACCAAATTTGAGCCATTAGTTCGCGTTTGGCAGATGGGTCTTTGCTATAGATGTCTTGCCGGCTGGTGTCGGTCCAATGGTAAGTGACTGTGCCGATTTTATAGGGTCCCGTTGGTTTCGGAAAATGAAATACGGGGAAAAGTAAGGGCGCTGTAGTTGCAATGACGAGCATAAAGAACACGAGAATGGCACTACTAATTTTTGCAAAGCGACGACGAATGAGCTGCTTATGAAAAATATTTCTTGCAGCCCACGAAGCGCCAAAAATGAACGCCAGCACATAAGCTGGGTACATTTGCCAGCGTGGACCTTCGATGAGCATTTGCAGGATAGCTACTGGGAGCGGCAAGAGGAGACTAACCTCTAGCATTCGGAACACTTTTAGGCGTGTCACGGTCAGTTTGCAGGTAGCAATGAGTAGGACTAGTAGCAGTAGACATTCGAGCAAGCGCATAACTCTCCCCTAGTTCTTTCCGGTTTTAATAAAGAGCATTCCGTATATCCAGAAATTGGCTATAAACCCAGTGGCCATAGCATATGACCACCAATTACTCCCAGTGCGTAGTGTCATGACACCGCACAAAAAAGTTAGGACGATTGTGGCGAAGCCGAGCCAGGCATGTTTGATGAAAGTAGAAGATTTTGCCCTGAGGACGACCGAAATGCTTCCGATCACTAAGCCAAGGCCGATCAGTGCGTGAAGTGCCAAGAATATACTCGTGACCGTCTTTTCTCCCCCGTCTACTTCCGCCGGGAGACCTATGAGATTGACGCTCATTCCGAGAAGAAACATAAGGGTAAGGCCACCTATCTGATCTCGGGCTTGCTTGTGTATACGGGAGGCGCTGTTTTGTGATGGGTTTGCTTGCATGGGACTGATCCTTTCTTTTTTACAATGCGCGGGTCCAACTAGCTTCAAATTGTGCTAGAGCGGTATCAAAATCATGCTGGATGTCGGCGATGGATGTGCGTTTGCATGCTTGCTGTATGACTGCCACTAATACGCCTACTAAGGCTCCAGCAAAGACGCGAACAGGCAGATCGTGAGCGTTCCGCTGGGTTTTATCTGCGATGAGCTCGGCAAACAGGTCAATGCTAAATGCTACCTGAGCAAAGAGTTTATTTTGTAGAGTCGGTAGCGAGCCGAGGAGTTGGAAGCGTTGCAATTCTTGCTGCTGTTGCTGTGTCGTGAGGTCCCCATAGGCTTCTTTGATAGCGTTTCTGAGAGCTTGGACTATGGGCCTACTTGGTGATTGTTTCGTAAAGGCCTCAACAACTACGAGATCAATGCTGTCATATAGGACAATAGCCTCTTTGGTGTGAAAGTAGCGAAAAAAGGTCCTGGGTGATATTTCGGCCGCATCGGCGATTTGCTCAATCGTGGTTTGGTCGTAACCATGGCGCTCAAATAGCTCAAAAGCATGAGCCTGGACAAGGGTCTTAGTTTTAGCAATCTTACGTTCGCGAAGACCTGCCACTAGAAAACTTTCATTATATTCATAGGATGAAGTGTAGCCTATTTGTCATATTGTGTCAAATGTCATATTGCGACAAAACTAATTTCTTAACTAAGATGAGTCTTTTTGAACAGATAGGCGGCGCGTACAAACAGGACACTTTCACCAATGAGCGCAATAGCTCCAAAATCTAGGTATAGCGAATCGGAGCCAATGTCGTGGCCGGTATACCAGTAAATGAGGAAATAGATGCATACAAAAATATTGTAGATAAATACCTGCATGAGCGCGGTAATCGAGCGAGCATAGAGAAATGAGACCTGAGAGCGGGCTTTAGCAAGAAGTCTGGCGGAGATCAGTGAGTTGAGCAAAATGAGCCCGTGCGACACGGATACCGCCACAATAAAAGGCGTCGTAAGTGGACCGCTTCGGAAAGGGGCTGTCAGCAATGCGACCAGGGCGTATGCTGGTACGGCGCACGTCCCGACGATCGCTATGACGACATATGACGTAAGGCGACTTTGCACTCTGGTAACGAGCGCTAGTTTGCGAGCACTAAGGTAGAAGGGTAGGCGGGCAAGCCCCAACGTGGCGACCATGATGGTGGGTGCTAGGGGGCTTTTGGCCGCAAAGATACCCAGGAGAGGCTGCACGGGCGTAATCGCTGCAATGCATAACATTGCACCAGACAAATAGCCATAGGTTTGGCGGACTTCACTGGTTACCTCTCCCCGGGCGCTGGCTAGCAGTGTGGCAGTTCCAATATCCAAGATCATGTAGAAGACGCCAAGGCTAATGGCGCTTCGAGCTGTGTTTTGGAGTTGTCCGACTAGCGTAAATGACGCAGCAGCTGCCAAGATCGCTGTTGCTGCGATGCCGACAATCCACCAAGTGAGTAATTTAGTGGTACGACTGGCGCTTTGGTTGAAGTGTCGTCGGATATGAATATGTAGTGTTTCATAGCTAAACGTGCGAAATTGCTCTTGGTCAACAAGAATTTTTTCGAGCTTTTGCTGGAGGTTCTGGAGGTTTGTTTTGTCTTGCTCGCTAAACTCAGAAATATTGTGATTTCGAGCGGTAACTTGGCGCAATGTATCCAGCAGTGGATTAATGCTTGCGATATCTGAGATAAGTGACGCTGTATAGGTAATGACGTCCACTAGCTGGTTTTCCGGGACTTCGCTTGTGATGGGCGGGATAAGTTGACCATCGTTCATGGTGATATTTTAGCATAAGCATTTTATTTCAAAACTGGCGTCTCTTTGCGGCCCGGGCAACGGGTCATAGGTCGTTGAGACTTTTGGTTTTTCGCGAGACTATTTGTGGCCAATGAGAATGAGTGTGAGACCGGCAACGGCGATGCCGAGGGCTGTGAATTTCTCGCGCAGGTGGTCACGCTCTTTAAGGTAGAAGACGCCAAAAACCACAATGAGAGCAACGCTCATGCCGGAGACATAGTTGGCGATAGCAAGCGAAACGTATGGTAGAGCAAGTACGTAGCCCCACGCAGAGAGCGAGCGCAGGGCAAGAAGACGTGCCATATGCCAATCGGCGTGGCCCGCGATGTGCGGAAGCTTGATCCCGCGCTGAAGCACGAGGAGCCATAAGACGGCAGCTGCGAGCCCACCGGAGACAAAGAAATAAGGCAATGCGCCGACGCTTGTGATGTTGAATTTTTCTAGCGTGGCATGGAGCGAGAAGAAGATGGTGGCGAGCAGGCCCAGAAGTATGGGGCGACTACGATATTGGCGATTGCGATGCAGATTGAGAGCCACAATGCTTGCAAAAATCACGAGGCCGCCAAGCAATTGAAGCGGCGTGGGCAGTTCCCCGAGCACGAGAACGCCTAGGAGGGTCGTAAATACCAGGCGGAGGTTGAAAATGACGGTCCACATGGAAGCTTCGAGATGTTTGAGAACGAGCACGCCAAAAACTTGAATGCCAACGATGGTGAGGGCATTTACGATTAAACTACTCCATTGCCAAGCGGCCAAATGAAGGCTCACTCCCCCACTGGCGAGAATAGCGAACGGTACGGGAATAAATACCGCTGTTTGAAGAAGGGCGGCGAGGAGCGTTTTATCGATCGAACCAAGCGCACTTTTACGCAGCAATAATGTGTAGCCGGTGAGTCCGGTGAGGTGAAGTGCGAGGAGCACGATCCAAAACATATTTACTAGTACGTTTTTTAAGCGCGCGAGCTTACTTGGATTCTTTGAAAAGCACTACTTTGCGTAGCAATTTCGAATATTTGCGAGCAGTGATACGCTCAGTGGTGTTTTTGGGATTCTTGGAGGTGGTGTAGACCATGGTGGGGTCTTCCTCGGACCGCAGACTAATGAATGGACGGTTGCGCTTTGGCATTACTTTACTTCTCCTTCTTTGGGGGTGATGGCGGCGGCGATGAGATAGATCAAAAGACCCGGCACCACTCCCGTCATGATATCAACTGTGAGTACTATTAAGCGGACGATGGTTACGTCAACCTCCAGATAGTCGGCTAGACCGGCGCAGAGGCCGGCAAGCTTTTTGTCATGTTGGTTGAGAACGAGTCGTTTCATGTGATTTTAAATAAATCCTATATTTATGGAGCCCAAGAAGGGGATTGAACCCTTGACCCCTTCCTTACCATGGAAGTGCTCTACCACTGAGCTACTTGGGCGAAATATGACCTAAAAACGATATCATAAAGCTAGCGATTAGACAAGCGGTTTTAAATGTGACATGGCTAGGTTATTTTGTGGTTATTGAGTGAATCCTGGTATTATGGACGTCATGAACTATTGGATTGTCGGCACGTTGATTCTTTCTCTTGTTTCGCCGATCTTTTACACTAAGAGCATTTTGGCGGGGAAGTCGAAGCCTCACCGGGTAACGAGATTGGTTGTATGGCTCGTTTCTATTAATGGCGTGCTAGGGATTCTACACTCTTCCAATTTAGCGGGCATTATCTTTGCTGGGATCTTTTTTGCGAGAGCAAGCTATCTGTTGCTCTTGTCGAGCGTTTATGGTGTAGGTGGAGCGTCCCGTCTGGATCGCTCGTGTCTCGCGATCGCCGTATCGGCATTGACGGTTTATGCAATAACTAGGAGTGGACTACTCGCCATATTGTTCGGCATCCTAGCCGATATGGTCGGGTATGTTCCGACATTCGTTAAAACCTGGCACAAACCGAAGAGCGAGGATCCGTTGTTTTTTGCTTTCGAGGGCCTGGCGTCGTTGCTTGCTGTTTTCGCCATCTGGCAGTTGCGCGTGGATATTTTGTTTCCGATTTACTTTATGCTATGTAGCACTACGGTGATATTTCTGATTTACCGAACGCGTTTTGCGAATATTCTTAAACGTTCGCGCCCTATTGGCAACACGCCCCAGATTTAAAAAGAAAAAGAAGCCATTCCAGGCTTCTTAAAGCATAATTGCATGGTGCCGGGTGAGAGATTTGAACTCCCGAAGACTAATGTCAGCTGATTTACAGTCAGCCCTCGTTGGCCACTTGAGTAACCCGGCGCGATGTAAAACTTTCCTATTTGGCGCATATCTTCGTCGTTTGCTTGCGATCCTCATTCTCCGTACGTCTATGTACGTTTCATTCCGGTTCTCGCAATCTCCTCGATCTGCACCAAATATAAAAGTTTTAACCTGGACGTAAATTGTAAAAATGGAGCCGGCGACAGGAATCGAACCCGTAACCTACAGTTTACAAAACTGTTGCTC
>CAZSRA010000021.1:0-14828 GCA_964609585.1 uncultured Candidatus Saccharimonadales bacterium | reverse complement strand
GGCCGGTGAGGGCGGCTTGGAGGGCGGTTTTGGCGGTGTCGGCGTCGCGGATTTCCCCGATCATGATGATGTTGGGGTCTTCGCGCAAGACGGCTCGGAGTTTGTCCATAAATTGTTGCTGATCATCGGTGCGGACGGGCACTTGCGAAACGCCGCTGAGCTCGTATTCGATCGGATCCTCGAGGGTAACGATTTTAATCTCGGGATTATTCAGGTAGTTCATGATGGAGTAGAGGGTGGAGGTTTTGCCGGAGCCGGTGGGGCCCACGGTCATGACCATGCCTCTGGGATGGGATACGCAGCGTAGTAAAACCTCTTTGTGGTGGTCGGATAGCTGGAGGTTGTTTAGGGTGAGATATTTAACGCTGAGGTTAAAGAGACGGATCACAACATCTTCCCCATGAAGCGAGGGAATGGTTTCGAGGCGCATATTGAGCTGGGTTTGGTCGCCTTCGTCATTGATGACGTTTAGACTTACGCGGCCGCCTTGCGGGACGTCGCCGCCCCATTTGACGCCGGCGCGCATTTGGAGGTCGGAGGCGAAGAGATCGTAGCGGTCTTTGGGTAGGGTTGTAATGGGGTGAAGGGTGCCGTCGATGCGGAAACGAATGCGCGCGTCACGTTCAGCGGGCTCGATGTGAATGTCGGAAGCGCCTAGCTGATAGGCGAGCTGAGCTAGGGGCTCGAACATGAATTTGGGTTCAATGTTGAGCAATTCCTGATTGAGGGCGGTAAAATCACCGGTTTCAAGAATGTCTTGATTGCTCGCGATGGTGAATCGGTTAAATATACGGTTCCAGGCAAATTGAGAGATAAAAACGTATTCGACTTGATAGCCAGCCAAGCGATGCCTGAGCGATTCAAGTTGGCCACGATCGGTTTCTTCGCTCGTGCCGATGGTGAGCTTGTTGCCACTAATGGCGAGAGGCACGATGCCGTAGGCTTCCATACCAATGACGGTGAGTTTGCCGATGAGGGGCCTAATATCTAGGGGACCGCGGGTATCGAAATAAGGAATGCCGAGCTGAGCGGCGAAGCCTTCCGCAGCGGCTTCGATTTGATCGCGTTGAATATCATCCATGTTTCTTATGGTAGCTTTTGCAGCAGGATTCGTCTACTGGGGCAATTGGTAGACTTTCCAGCTCGGATTGGAATAAATGAGCTGGTACGCGGCGGATAGGGCCTGTGAATCTATGCTCCATTCGGGTGATTCATAAGTATTTACGGCTAGATAGTGGGCGTGATAGGGATTATTTTGCGTAACCTGGCCGAGGAGGGCTAATTGAACGTCGTCGATCCGAGCTTGGTAGTTTATATGATAGCTATAAAGCCAGCCACGATATCCGGCTACGATTGACCGGCCTGCTAGCGTTGAGATGGGTTGATTGGGGCTATCGGTGGTAAAAAAAACAGCAGTTGAAGCTGTGTGCATGGTAATCCAGTCGCTGAGTGAAATGTCGTCGCGAGAGGAAAATTGATCGAAGTGTTGAAATTCGCGCAATACGGCCAGTGCGCCGCTTGTTGTGATTAGGAGAATAATAACGATAATTGCGGGGATGGATTTGCGAGAGCGCTTAATGAGCCAAATTATGCCGTAGCCTGCAAATATATACGTAAAGAGATAGGCGTAGAGTATGAGTTTCAGATTGTCATAGGCGAGTGTTTGGAGTGAGTAGAGGTTGGCGAGGATGAATACCGCCAGGAATGGAGCATACCAAATAAGATATTGCCGAAGGGGTTTACGCAGATAGAGGATGACCGGGGTGATAAGGATGAGCGGTAAGGTGAGGCCATAGTTTTTGATCCACGATGACCATAACGATTCTCCGGGCGAAAGGATCCAGCCAGGAGACCAGTGCCCGCCGGTGCCGCTGGGATTGGCGAGGGTTTGCCAAAGGACTTGAGGAAGGGCTAGAGCAAGGCTTGCGACAATGATCAGTAGCCAGGGGTTGAAGAAACGGCGAGTTTTGATAAAAGTTTCAAGCCAAAACGAACTTACGACGATGCTTAGAACAACGAAGGTGTGGGCATGGACAAGCGGGAGTAGACCGATAAGGACGGCAGTGAATATGGCGAGAGGCCGAGAGAATTGGCGACGAAGTTGGAGCAAGAGAATGATGGTAGCCGCAAAGGTGGAGAAGCCCATGAGAAAGGCCCGTTGTGGGAGGAGGGTATCAGCTAGAAGGTTCGAGACCTGGGCGTTTATGGGTCTGAGAATAGAGTAGTCTTCGGGTAAATGGGCGATGAAGGCCGCGAAGGTTTGGTGACTGTTTGTGAGTTCGAGGCCGGCCGCGAATGCGCCCACGGCTGATCCGCACAGAAGCGCAAGGGTGAGCCCGATAATGGTTCCGCCAAGGCTGCGGAACAGACGTACGCCGAAGCCAAGCATGAGTTGTAAAAAAGCGGTGACGAGCAGAATGGATGGAATAAATATAGCGAGGTGAAGGCTCCAGCCACCAACCAGGAGCCAGGCGGACAGAAGATCGGTGATAAAGGGGTAGGTGAGGTAATTGCCAGCTGCGACCGGAAAGTCCAAAGGCAGATGAGGTACGGCTGCGAAGTGGCTGATGAGGCTCGCATGAAGGCCGAAGTCGGCCCAGGTGGCGTTGGCGGAGTACAGACCGTTCGGAACCGCGATGAGGTCGTGTGTCCACATGAGCCAGCCTATGAGGAGAGTGCTCGTGATGGTGAAGATGCTCCAAGTGCGCCAAGTGGCTAGGCCGCCGGGAAGTACTTGCCACTGCCAAGCAGGAGACCGGTAGAAAAGCATAAGACTAGTCAGAGTAGTTAGTGTGGCAGTAAGGGGGAGGCTGAGACTGTGCGGGAGCACGAGCGAGAGGAGAAATGAGAGCCAAGTCCAGAATAAGAGGCCGAAAGCAATGGTGAAGGCAGGAGCTTCAAAGGGCAAGAAGTGCAAATGAATGCGACGAGTGATGGCTGTACCCAGCAAAAGTGCCGACAAGAGATACCAAAGGCTTAACATAATGTTTAGTTTAACATTGGTCTTGGTGTTTGGTTTTTTGCTGGGCAGTAGGATATGCTTACGGTATGAAGTGTCCGTGGACTAGTTTGAGTGTTTTTTTCCCAGTTTTTAATGAAGCTGAGGCTCTGCCTGGTCTTATTGAACATGCGCTTGAGGTACTCGGATCGATGGGTCTAGATAATTATGAAGTGATTGTAGTGGATGACGGCAGCTCAGACGGATCGGGCGACATTGCCGATGGTTATGCGCGGAGAAATCCGAAGGTGCGAGTGGTTCATCATCCGCGCAATTTGGGCTACGGCGCGGCGCTGGAGAGCGGATTTGCGGCGGCAACTTGCGAGTGGGTGGCGTATACCGATGGCGACGGGCAATTTGACCTGGCGGATTTGGCTCAGTTTTACGCGCCGTCGACGCGGGTCGAGGTGGTTTTGGGGTACCGGAGGCAACGCAATGATCATTTGGGGCGTCGGTTGAATGCTTGGCTGTGGGGGCGGTTGGTGCAGTTGATTTTGGGTCTTGCGGTGCGTGATCTTGATTGTGGGTTTAAATTGTTTCGGACTCAGCGGCTACGTAATTTGGGCTCGATTGAAGCGCGCGGGGCTGTGATTTCTGCCGAGATTCTGATGAAATTAAAGGCGATGGGTTGTGTGTGGGAAGAAGTGGCGGTGGAGCATTATCCAAGGCAGGGTGGAGCTCCGACGGGTGCGCGATTTGGCGTAATCGTGCGGGCGGTACGCGAACTATTTTGGCTGCGCCGGATGTTGCATTAGCGCCAGCTGTGAAGCCACATGTGACGCGCGAGTTCGGCGGGCGAGAGGGGGACGCCGTAGCTCAAGGGTGCGAAATAGATGAAGCAGAGTGAAGCTGCTACTAATATGCCGATATAGAGATTGCGGGAAAGGGCGTTTGAGAATTTCCAGGGTGTTTTGCCGTCGGTGTTCCAGTCGGCGAGGGCGCCGAGCATGATGACAGCAATTGCCAGGCTATAAATGAGTGCAAAGAAATAGTGATAGAGAAACATGATTCGAACAATGCGGCTAAATGGCAGGAAGTTTAGCGCGTACCCGGTTACTAGAATAATGAGTGCGAAACGGAACGGGTAGAGTCGACGAAGAGCTTTGGCGGAGGCGAGCAGGCCGGCGATGATGATGGCGAGGATACCCCACCAGACGACAGGATTGCCAAGGAGATAGATGTTGCTCTGGGTGCCGTCCGGGAGGGTGCTTCCTTGCCAATAGTAGATGGGGCGGAGCATAAGCGGCCAGGTATACCATTTGGAGCTATAGGGGTGAGTGGCGTTTTTGAGTGAGGCTTCTGATTGGACCATGGCGTGGTTGAGGTCGACGAACTTGTCTAGGAAGCTCATGGGGGTGGTGGGATTATAAGACGGGTTGCCGATGAGGGTGCTTTGGAACTTGGGCGACATGAAGGCGTCACCTTGGCCGGTTTTTGTGAGCAGGCTGAAATGAACCCAGAAAACCGAGAGGTAAACAAGAAGTGGGATAATAATGAATAGGAGCCCTTCGACCAGGCGTTTCGATGTGCTAACGGTGGCCCCCCGAACTTGATCAATGGTCCAAATAAGCCCGATGAGCCCAAGGGCAGTGAGGCCAGTCCATTTGGTGCTGGCCGCGAGTCCGGCCAGGAGTGCGCTCGCGCAGATTAAGGCGATTCGAAGACGGCCGGTATGCTTGCGGGCAGCTAGAAAGCAGGTGACGGCACTCAGACCAAATAATATTAGGATGGAGTCGACCAGAATGAAGCGAGATTCTACGAGGAGGGCATTGTCTAGAAGCAGCAGGGAGGCGCCGAGGGTGGAGATGCGCTTGGAAGCCCCGAGTTGGCGGAGGAAAAGGTAGAAAACGGGGATGATCAGAGCACCAGCCAGAGCCGGCAGAACTCGAAGCTGGACGGCAGGGCCATTGCCAGTGAGAGCGGCGGGATCAATATGAGTAAGCCAAGCCCAAGCGCCGAGGAGGAGCTTTCCGAGCGGTGGATGAGGATCAAAATAATATGACCCGGTAAGATAGTCGCCGGCATAAACTTTGAAATAGACTTCATCGAAAACGACTGCTGCTGGGGTGAAGAGATCCCAGACACGGGTAATGAGTGCCGCTAAGGTGAGAATAATGAGTTCCGGGTAGCGGCGAAGTGTTTTCATGTAGTCATTTTAGCAGAAGGGTTTTTAGTAGATGTATTTGAATTGTTTTGCCGATACCCAGCGAGAATCTATGACGCCGATACCGCGACTGTTCATTTCAGAGATATAAATTTCGGAGCCGTCGGCTGAGACCTGTTCGACGAGGGCAACGTGCCCGTAGTAACCGCTCGGGGTCCAGGCAATGGCGGCAACGGCTGGGGTGGTGCCAACGCTCCAGCCTGCTGAGATGGCGTGATAGTACCAAGCGCTAGCATTGCCCCAACCCCCTGGGATTTGGCGGCGGCTGGCGACGTACCAAGTGCACTGTCCGGTGGCATATGAGTTGGCGTAGGTTCGAAAAGGGGCCATGGTGCCTGGCGGCAAGAGTTGGCCAGTGGGGCCACTTGGCAGGATTTGAGCGTGAACTGCCGTAGTAAGGCTTGAGGTTTTTGAGACGGTGCCGTTTGGGGTTTGGGCGGTTGAAGCGAGGTTTAGTCCAGCGACATTGAGCTGATGACTCGCTGTAGTCTCGTGTACATACCCAAAACCTTGTATGGCAATGGCGCCGGCGGTCCAGATAACTAGCGCAGCGATAGTTCGGCCCACAATGTGGGGGTTGTCGCGCTTAATCTCAATGAGGTTGGTTCGGAAACCATTCCAGCGAGTGTGTCCTGGTTGGGCAATGCTGGGCTGGGTAAGATAGGCGGAGACAGTTTGGTGACGAATAATCATGATAGTAGCAATTTGTAATCTTATAAGGTGCTGGTAATAATGCAAGCATTGCCGGTATGCTCTGACCTCTTGGCTTGCAAACGGCAAAAGGGTAAAGTGAGGCAAGAATGCAAACTTCGCGAACATCTCATCGAGCGGCAACGGTAATTCAGCTTGGGATTTTGATCCTGTTGATTATTGCGGGTCTTAACTACCAGACGCTGCTTGATGAATATGCACTTGCGAGCTATGTGCCCACCAGGCAGGTAGCAGATTTCCAATCGCGGGTGGTTCTGACTCGAACAGCTAAGGCGACCTTGTACCGCTCTGAGCCTAAGTTTGACGACAAGACGAGCTTTAATTCTGATTGCGATACGCAGCCTCATGAGCTAGAGCTCGGATGCTACTATCGGGGCCGGATTTTTGTGCTGCAGATCGATAACGCAAGTTTGGCGCCGGAAATGGATGTGGTGGCGGCTCATGAATTGCTTCATGCCGAATGGTCGAAAATGAGTAGCGCGCAGCAGGCAACACTTACGAAGGAGTTGGAGCGCGTTTATGCGGGAATTAATGACCCTGATCTGCGACAGAGGATGGCGGGCTATGCGCAATCGGAACCGGGGGAAGAGGCAAACGAGCTGCATTCGATTTTGGGTACGGAGTATGCGCAGACATCGCCAATGCTTGAGGCGCACTACGCGTTATACTTCCAAAATCGCGCTCAGATAGTGGCGGAGCACGGAGCCTATCAGGCTGTGTTTGATTCTAGGCGTAGTGAACTCGAAAGTGAGCTTGCACAGATTCGGCGGGAGAAAGGGCAGTTGGGGGTGCTCAATAGTCAGATGGAAGCTTTTCGGGCGAACGGGCAAATTTCGATTTATAACTCGCTTGTGCCGAAGCAGAATCAATTGGTAGACGATATTAACTCGCGAATTGCAACCTATCAAAAAGGTGCCGACGAATATAACGCATTGTCGAAGAGTTTGGATTCCCAGGAAATAACCGACACCGAGGCGCCGGCCCAGTAAGCAAAAACGGCCCTTTGCAGAGCCGTTTTTGAACTTGAGTTTGTTCTTTTTTGTTTTGAGTACTTTTTTTGTGCAGGTACCTATAGATAGATTAGCGCGAAGATTTGACCTCGTCAAGCCGGTTATGCCCCGTTTTTTTAAGCGTTAGCGTTTTAATTGTCTGGCGAGCTCGCGATTGGTGTCGCGCTGCTTGATGGCCTCGCGTTTGTCGTAGCGTTTTTTGCCGCGGCCGATGCCGATTTCGATTTTGATGAGTTTGCCGGCGAGAAGCAGAGCGGTTGGTACTACGCTAAGGCCGGACTGTTTGCTGCCAATGAGTTGGTCGATTTGGCGACGATGGAGAAGGAGTTTGCGATTGCGGGTGGGGTCGATATCGCCTTTGTTTGACGCGCGAGCATAGGGGGTGATGTGAGCATTGGTAAGAAAGGCTTCATTGTCGCGTAGTGAAATGAATGAGCCTTTGAGGCTGCCGTGCCCGGCTTTGAGGCTTTTGACTTCGGCACCAGATAGCACAAGCCCAGCCACGAGATGCTCGGTAATCTCGTAGTCGAAGGTGGCGCGGCGGTTTTTGGCTAGCACTGACATAGGGCCATTATAGCGTGCTTTTCTTAAAGCGTGAGTGCGCGACACGCAATTTCACGCTATAATCAACGGCAATGACGCTTAAAGAACTCAAAAACCAGATTGCTCAGATCGTAAGGCGCACTTGGGGCTCGGGACTCGACCTCGAGAAATTTGATGTGAGCTACACGGCTGATCCGAAATTTGGCGATGTGGCAACGAATGCTGCGATGGTCTACGCCAAGGATTTGAAACGGGCTCCGCGAGAGCTAGCAGGGGAGCTAGCTGCGGCGATTAAGGCGGGAGTGAAGGGTTTGGCGACGGTGGAGCTGGCGGGTCCGGGATTCATTAATATGACATGGACGGATAGGGTTGTGGGAGAGAGTGCTGTGAGTGCCCCAAGGGTGCGACCGGATCATTACGCGGAGCAAGTGGTAGTGACGGAATATTCGGATCCAAATCCGTTTAAGGTTTTGCACGTGGGCCATCTCTATACAAGTATCGTGGGTGATGCAATTAGTAATTTGGTGCGCCTTGCTGGCGGATCGGTACATGCGGTGAACTTTGGCGGTGACGTGGGTTTGCATGTGGGCCGGACGCTGTGGGCGATTTTGAAGGAATTGGGCGGTGAGCATCCGGCGGGGCTGGCGAAAATTTCGAAAGCTGAGCGCTCGCCTTGGATGGCGGCATGCTATGTGGCGGGTACGGCGGCTTATGAAGAAAGTGAGGCGGCCAAGGCTGAAATTATAGAACTCAACAAACGGATTTATGCAGTTCATGCGGAAAATGATCATGGTTCAGCGTTGGCTCAGATTTACTGGACCTGTCGGGGCTGGAGCTACGATTATTTTAATGAGTTTTATGCACGGATCGGGACGAAATTTGAGCGGTATTACCCGGAGAGCGAGACTACACCCTTGGGACTTGCGATGGTGAAGGAGCAGCTGGGGAAGGGGGTATATAAAGAGAGCCAGGGCGCGGTTGTGTTTGAGGGTGAGTCGTACGGGCTGCATACTCGCGTGTTTATTACCTCTCAAGGGCTGCCAACTTATGAGGCGAAGGACGTGGGCTTGATTATGGCGAAGTGGCGCGACTACGCTTTTGATCGCTCTATTATTATTACGGGCAACGACATCATAGAATATATGAAGGTGGTGCTTAAAAGCATTGAGCAATTTGAGCCGAAATTGGTGGAGCGGACACGACACATAACGCATGGAAATGTGAAACTGGCGGGTGGTGTGAAGATGAGTTCGCGCAAAGGCAATTTTGTGACAGCGGTGGATGTGCTTGAGATGGCGGCGGAAGCAAACAATAAGGCGAACGGGCAAGACGATGAGCGGGTGACTTTGGGCGCTATTAAATATGGCTTCTTGAAGCAGCGGATTGGAGCGGATCTTATTTTTATTCCTGAGGAGTCGGTGAGTCTCGAAGGCAACAGTGGGCCGTATTTGCAATATGCACACGCACGGGCACGGAGTATTCTGGCTAAATTGAAGGGGGATGCTGCTCAGGATTTGAGCGAACTTGATGAAGCTGAGCGTGGTCTGGCGCTCAAGATATCGCAGTACCGGGATGTGTTGGACCAGGCGGTAGGCGAACTCATGCCGCATTATGTTTGTACGTATTTATATGAACTAGCGCAGGTGTTTAACCGGTTTTATGAAGGAAGCCGAGTTGTGGGGGATGTGCGCGAGGGGATTCGGGGGAAGCTGGTTGGTCTTTATGCGGAAGTTTTGCGCGATGGACTTGCGGTGCTTGGGATTGAGGCGCCCGACCGGCTATAGCTCAGGTTTGAAAGGTAGGCTGATCAGGCGGTGGTCGATGGTGGCGAAGATCTCGCCAAGCCTTGCGTCATAAGTGGCGTCGTATAAGTTTGCTGCGCCATTTAGTGAAATTTGTTTATCGAAATTGATTTGGCTGCCGGTGGCTGTCCAGGTCGCAATGCGGTTTGAGGTTTGATCGACGCCGATGATGAGGCTGCCGCCATTTGTGGAACGCAGAGTCGTGATGTGCTTTAGGCTCGTGGGATTTGTGATGGACTGTTTGAGGGCGGAGCCGAGGAAGCGATTTAAACTTTGGTCGGTGGCGATGTAAATCCAGCCATCGATTGCCATGCTCGTGGGCTTGCCGCTGAGTTGGGCTGTTGGGATGTAGTTTGATTTGGGTGAGTAGCCGGTGGCATTGCGCACGTGCTTGTAGATGGTGCTGTTATCTAGCAAGTAAAGATTTGGTCCGTAGGAGCCGACCGAGAAGGCTTTTGGCCATTGATCGTAGGCGATGGTTTGCTGGGTGAGAGTGTCTGTCGCAAAGCGGTAAAACCAAACTGATGGTTGGCCGGTGAGGATAAACATGCCGTCATTTGCGGCCGATAGCGTTGTGCTTACGACATTCGTGAGTTGTGATGCGTCGGCTTTGGATTGTTGCTGGCTTCCGGTTTGGAGGTTGATAATTGAGATTTGATTGTGATTTGCGCTGTCGATGACGTAAGCATTGCTTCCGTCTGATTCAAAGTGACTGGGTTTAGCATTTTTGCCGCTGAGGCTGGCAACTGTGACGGGAGTGGCTTTTATGAGTCCGTCGAGCTGGTCGATTTGGTCTGCGACGAGGGTTTTGAATGCGCTCATGGATAGAGGTTCACCTTGGAGCAGAGCGTTGTTTTTGAGTTCGGTATTGATGGTGGCTTCATTTGGACTGAGATTGTTTAGCTTGGACATGATGTCGGCAAGTGCGGCACGGGTGGCAGTTTTGTTGCCGCTAGCGCCACCGGGCTGTGTTTGGAGATAGCGCTGAAACAGCGTTTGGTAGCTGGAGAACTGCTTGAGACTGGCAGCGTTTTTGTGATTTATCCAAGTGACCGCACCAATAATAATGAGTACTACGATGCCGGTAACGGCGGCGATGCGTCGACCTTTGGGTCTTGAGAGGGTGAGGCGAATTTGGTCAATGAACCAGAGGCTAGCCGCGCGAAGCTTGGGTTTTAGCTGGCGCCACGATGCGTGGGCGGCGCCGGCAACCTTTTTGGAGGTGACGGCGGTGGTTTGAGCGATGGGGATGGTGGCGCGGATGGCGGTTTCGGCCAAATTTTCGCGCGTAGCGAGCTGGATTTCTTCGGGAGCTTCAGACCTAACTCTGAGCGCCGCGAGCTCGGGCGTAGTAATTTCCACTACGAGTGCGGCTATGCGATTTGTGATAGCACCTTGCAGGAGCTGGCTAATTTCGGCAATGGCTGAGTTTGGGCTTTCGTTTGAAATGACTGATTGGAGTTTGGCTAGGGGAATTTGGTGGATGAGGGCGGGGGTGGCAATGAGCAATTTGTCTCCAGCTTCGAGCTCGCCCGTGGCGATGGAACCAAAGGTTTTGGAAGGTGTGGTGGGGCGGCTGGTCTCACTCAAGCTAATGCGCGAGGTGGCTTTGCCCCGGTATAGGAAGGCTTCGCCGGAACCGGTTTGGGTAAGATGCAGCTCGCTATCTGTTTGGATTGCAATGACGGCGCTGAGCTTACCGATCCAGGCAGCGTTACCACGGCCAACATATTCTGAAAGAGCTTGATTTACATGTTTGACGGTAGCTTCGAATCTGGCAAGAGCCTCGGTTTCTCCGCGGGCTTCGTTGTAATATTTGTCGCCGGCGGTCTGGATGATGAGGTCCACGACTTCTTCGCTGGCTCGTCCAGAGACGAGGACTTCTACGACCACATAGAGATTCCCGAGCCAGGCGCCAACATCACTCACGCCAGGCTCATAATAGTAGGCCGTCACAAAACTGGCGCTGTGCTTGGGGCGCTTGGTATAGGGTACGAGTCTGGCTGTGTGAGAGATTAGGTCAGACACTTTTCACCTCTTGTGGTTATTATATCATTTGGTATGGGTTGCACGAATTAATGCTTAAAGGCCGATTGGTACCTGATAGAATAAAGAGTATGAATGATATTTTGAGTGGCCTTAATCCGGAGCAGCTCGCGGCTGTGCAGCACGATTTGGGTCCGCAGCTCGTGATCGCAGGCGCTGGCACTGGTAAAACGCAAGTTATTACGCGGCGGATTGCGTATTTGATTGCCGAGGGCAAGGCGAAGCCGAGTGAGATTTTGGCACTGACATTTACCGAGAAGGCTGCTCGAGAAATGAGTGACCGGTTGTATGAACTGATTGGCTGGGAATCATTTCAGGTCCCGGTGCTGACCTTTCATGCCTTTGGGGCAGAATTATTGGGAAGATTTGCGTCGCACATCGGACGCTCGGTTCGGGGTGGGTTGCTTAGTGACGTCCAGAAAACGTTGTTACTTCAGCAACACTTTGGTCGTATAAGATTGCAATATTATGGTCCGCAGCCTGATAGTTATGAATTCTTGGAAGGAGTAGTGGCTTATATTGGTCAGGTTCAGAATGCTGGAGTTACGGCCGAGCAATATAGTGAGTTTGTGGCTGGGCTGCAGGCAAATCCTGGCGAGATGCATCCACGTGATATTCAGGAGCAGGCTGATCTAGCCCGAATATATACGTTGTACGAGGAATTGAAGCGTGAGGTGGGAGCTTATGATTATAACGATCAGCTCGTGTTGCCACTCGAGATTTTGCGGACGCGACCGAATTTGGCTGAACGGTTGGCCCGGGAATACCGCTACGTTTTGGTGGACGAATATCAGGATACCAATGCGGTACAGGACGCGCTGCTCCGGACTTTTGTGGGTCGCGCGGGTAATATTTTTGCTGTTGGTGATGATGATCAGGCGATTTATGGTTTTCGTGGAGCAGAAATCAACAATATTCTGGCATTTGCTGAACACTATGATTTATCGGCTCCGGTGGTGCTGGTGCGCAATTATCGATCGGGGCAAAAGATTCTCGATGGAGCTTATCGTCTCATTCAGCACAACAATCCGGCTCGGTTGGAGGAAAAGTTGGGCATTAATAAGCGATTGTTGGCACTTCATGATGAGAGCGTGGCGAGCTTTATGGCCTACGCGAACACTGCCAGGGAACAAGAAGGCGTGCTTGAGGCGATCGAAAGCCGCATAGGGCGAGGTGAAGCGCCGGCGTCAATTGCCGTACTTGCCGCCACTCACGCTCCCTTGCGAGCGATGGCAAAGGGTATGGAGCGTTTGGGTATACCTTATGCTTTATCGACTTCAGTGAGTATTTTCGATCAGCCGGAGTTGATTGCGTTGTGGTATTTACTGAAATGGCTGCAATGGCAAGCTAGCGAGGAAGCGATTGCTCATGTGGTGTTGGGCCCCTTTATTGGTTGGTCGGCGGAGGAATACCGCGAAGTTTGGGATGTTTGCCAGAATGAACTGGTGAGTTTTGAGGAAGCTTTGCATAAAGGTGAGAGCGCTCGCTGGTTGGAGCTGGCGCATAACTTGGAGCTGTGGCGGGGCTGGGCTAGGGAAGTGCCCGTAAGCCAGCTGGCGTTTCGGCTGGTTTTTGATACGGTCCTGGCACAAGCTTGGCAACTAAAGGCTGAGACGAGTCCGCGGATGGGGCGAGTGTTTGAGGATTTGCAGCGGTTGTTTGAGCAGATGCAGGAATTTGAGGCGGTGGCGCTGTCGCCTTATTTGCAGGCCTATTTGGAGGCGTTTCCGAAGCCGCCGGTGCTAGAGGTGTCGGAGCCGATGGGGGACGATAGCGGTGTTCAATTGCTCACGGTACATGCGGCGAAGGGCTTGGAATTTGAGGTGGTATATGTGGTGGGGGTGAGCCATCGTAGCTGGTCTCCGGGCCGGAGTTTGGGACGGGTTTTGCCGCTGGGGCTTGTCAAAGCTCGGGATTTGCCGGTGGATCATGAGTTTCGCCGGCTCATGTATGTGGCTGCAACAAGGGCTCGCCAGGAGCTCATCGTAAGTGCCCCCGTAGCGACGGCGGCGGGGACAAAACAGCTTGTGAGTCCGTTTGTGGGTGAAATGTTTGGGGTCGAGGTCTTGGAGGCGAATTTGCCGGCGATTAAGTCTAGGGAAACCGAGGATCCGCTGAATAAAATACAACGTTTTTATCCTTTTCAGGCCGAGTCGCAATCGAAAGAGCTTCCTTTTGAAACAAACGATGGTTGGCTCGAGCTGGGTGTAACGGCTCTGGGAAGCTATGAGTTTTGCCCCTTCGAATTTTATATGCAGTACGTGCTTGGTATTGCTCAGCCGGTGGGTCCGAATTTGAGTTTTGGGAGTGCTTTGCACCACGTGTTTGAACGTTATTATAAGTCTCGGATGGCTGATCGGGGCGTGGACTTTGCTGAACTCCATTTGGCGTTGGATGAAACTTGGTCGAACCGAGGCTATAGCGACCGTGATGAAGCAGAGACGGATAAGCAGCTAGCTCACGAAACGCTCGACCGTTTTTTGGCCAGGGAGCAGCAAACTCAACGCGTGATTGTTGCCAGCGAGATGCCGATTCGTTTTGAGATTGCCGAGGCGAAGTTGCGGCTAAGAGGCAAAATCGATGTCCTGTTCGAACGTAGTGACGGGGCTGAGATTCGTGATTTTAAAACAGGTAGGACGAAGACGGATCCCGAAAAGCTGGCAAAACAGGCTAAAGATAATTTTCAGCTACGCACCTATGCTTTGGCGTACGAGCAGCTGCGCGGTGTTTTGCCGGCTGCGGTAGTGCTAGACTATGTGGTAACGGGGATCGAAGGAGAGGCTCATTTGTCGCCATTAATCGTGCGCAATCATCGGGCAAAATTGGTTGAGATGGCTAGGAAGATTCGCGAGCGTGACTTCGCGCCCAATAGCTCTGCGCTTCATGTATGTGCTGCGGTTCGCTACTACGGAACGGGAGAGGCCGAGGAATGAACAAACGCGACGAGGCTTGGCTCCAGGGCATACTCGATATGATTTGGGATAATTATTTTCCTGAGGTTCCGCAAGTAAACGATGTGCGGATCGTGTACGGGCGGAGGGCGAAGCGCCGTTTGGGATCGATTAGTTTGGATCCGGCTGATCGCAAGACGAGCATTATTATGATGAATGGCATTTTTCGACGCGAGGATGTGCCAGAGTTTGTTGTAGAAGCTACAATATTTCATGAACTGACTCACTATGCGCATGGGTTTAATTCACCATTGGAGCAAGCTCAGGCTCATCCTCATGCAGGTGGGGTGATGCGCCGAGAGTTTGCAGAACGTGGGTTACTTGAATTGTATTTGCAGCAAAAGCATTGGCTTAAGGAGCATTGGCCGAGGATTTTGAGTGAGGAGTTTGTGCCGAGGCGCCGGATTTCTGCGCTTACCGCCCAGACGCGGAGGCTGGTGCCGAAGCCGTTTTGGTTCGTGGGAGAGTAGTGGTAAAAAGCTCGATTTTACGCTAAGATAGCCTGGTTCAATCCGAAAATTGATGAGGTCGACGGGGTGTGGCGCAGCTGGTAGCGCGCAGCGTTCGGGACGCTGAGGCCGGAGGTTCAAGTCCTCTCACCCC
>CAZSRA010000020.1:0-15341 GCA_964609585.1 uncultured Candidatus Saccharimonadales bacterium | reverse complement strand
CGCGAGCGCATGGGCCACATTTCGCTCGCCGTGCCCGTGACCCACATTTGGTTCCTCCGCGGAACACCGAGCTCCATTGGTCTCGTGCTCAACATGTCTATCCGTGACCTCGAGCGCGTCGTCTATTTCGCCAGCTACATTGTCACAAGCGTCGACAACGATCGCCGTCAAACCGCCCTCGCTAGTCTCGAATCCGAGTTCAACTCACGCCGCAACGAGATCATCAAGACGTATGATGTCCGTGCCGGTGAGCCTGATGCCGACGTAAAAGCCTTGGCCGAAGCCCAAAGCGCTGAGCTCGACGAGCTCGATACCTCTCGTGCCAACGCCAAAAGCGAGCTCGAAAGCCTTAGCCGCCTCACGCTGCTCCCCGAAGCCAAATACCGCGACCTGAACCTCAAATACGGCGAAGTCTTCCGTGCCGCCATTGGTGCTGAAGCCATCCGCGCGCTCCTCGCCGAAATCGATATGGAGCAGCTCGTGAGCGACCTCGCCACCGAAGGCGAAAACTCTGCTGGCCAAAAGCGCAAGAAAACCCTCAAGCGCCTCAAAATGCTCGAAGGCATGAAGGCCGCCGGCATTCGCCCCGAGTGGATGGTCACCACCGAACTACCCGTGATCCCGCCCGACCTGCGCCCCATGGTGCAGCTGGCCGGTGGACGGTTTGCCGCTTCCGACCTCAACGACCTCTATCGTCGCGTCATCAACCGCAACAACCGTCTCAAGCGTCTCATCGAGCTCGACGCACCGGAAGTCATCCGCCGCAACGAAAAGCGCATGCTCCAGGAGGCCGTTGATGCCCTCATCGACAACAACGCCCGCCGCGAGCGAGCCGTATCGAGCACCGGCACCCGCCGCAAGCTCAAGTCGCTCTCGGACATGCTCAAAGGCAAGCAAGGTCGCTTCCGCCAGAACCTCCTCGGTAAGCGCGTCGACTACTCTGGCCGTTCGGTCATTGTGGCCGGTCCTCAGCTACGCCTCTACCAGTGTGGTTTGCCCAAGATGATGGCGCTCGAACTCTTCAAGCCCTTCGTCATCGGTAGCCTCATCGAGCAAGGCCACGCGCACAACGTGAAGTCTGCTTCCCGCATGATCGAGCGTGCTACCACCGTTGTATGGGACACCCTCGAATCCATCATTGAAGGCAAGCACGTGCTCCTAAACCGTGCCCCCACACTGCACCGCCTCGGTATTCAGGCCTTCCAGCCGAAACTCATCGAAGGTAAAGCCATTCAGCTTCACCCGCTCGTCTGTCGCGCCTTCAACGCCGACTTCGATGGTGACCAGATGGCCGTTCACGTGCCGTTGAGCGACGCCGCTCAAAAAGAAGCTCGCGAGATTATGCTCTCAAGCAAAAACCTCCTCAAGCCCGCCGACGGCGAAGTCGTGGTAGACGCCACCAAAGATATGGTGCTCGGCAACTACTTCCTCACCTTCCTCAAGGATGCTGGCGACAAGGCTACCAAAGCTTATTCCACACCAAATGAGGCAATCTACGCCTACCAAACGGGCAACATTAGCCTTCAGAAGCTCATTAAAGTACCGGTAGAAGGTCATCTCATTGAGACCACCGTTGGCCGCATCCTCTTTAACGAGATTCTCCCCGACGACTTTGGCTTCCGCAACGAGACCATGACCAAAAAAGTGCTCCAGCGCCTCATGGCCGAAGTGTTCGTGCGCTACGGTGGCGACCTCACAGCCGAAGTTATTGACGCCGTCAAAGACCTTGGCTTTGAACACTCCACCAAGTCTGGTGTATCCGTTTCGCTCGATGACTACCTCATCCCAGAAGGCAAAAATGCCATCATCGAAACCGGTGAGAAGCAAACGGCCACCATCTCGGGCCAGTACGCGCAAGGGTTGATCACCGACGACGAGCGTTACCAGCGCACCGTCGAAACCTGGAAATCCGCCAACGAGCAAATCACCAAAGCCGTCGCCGACAAGCTCAGCGAGGGTAATACCTCCACCGCGTTGTTTATCGCCTCCGGTGCCGAGGGTGACACCGCACAGGCCAACCAGATCGCCGGTATGCTCGGACTCGTGGTCGACCCCTCCGGTCGCACCATTGAGTTGCCCATCAAGAGCAACTACAAAGAAGGCTTCTCCGTACTTGAGTACTTCAACTCCACCCACGGTGCGCGCAAAGGTCTTACCGACACCGCCCTTAAGACTGCCGAATCAGGCTACCTTACCCGCCGCCTCGTTGATGTGTCGCAGGACGTCATCATCACGGAAGACGACTGTGGCGACACCCTTGGCATTGTCATGCTCCGAGGCGAAGCTACCGCTATCGGCGAAAGCTTCTCGCACCGCCTGGCTGGTCGCGTAGCCACTACCGCCATCAAGAACGGCAAGACCGTTATCGTCGAGGCTCTCGGCCTCATCACTGACGATGCCGCAAAAGCCATTGATGAAGCAAGCATCGACGAAGTTCACATCCGAAGTGTCCTGACCTGCCGTACGAGTTGGGGCATCTGCCGCCTCTGCTACGGTCTCGACCTCGCGCGCGGCCACATCGTTGACCTCGGTGAGCCAGTCGGTGTCATCGCTGCACAGTCCATTGGTGAACCAGGTACGCAGCTGACGATGAAAACCTTCCACAAAGGTGGTATCGCTGGCGAAGACATCACTCAAGGGTTGCCGCGTGTCGAAGAAATCTTCGAGGCCCGCTCACCCAAAGCGCAGGCAATTCTGGCCGACGTTGCTGGTGTCGTCACCGTCAAGCAAGCAGCTGGCAAGCAGATCGTCCGCATTGCTCCCGCCGACCTCAAAGTCACCACACATGATCTCGAAGGCCGCACGGCTGCCGTGAAGACTGGCCAAAAAGTGGTCCCCGGCGATGTACTCGCAGCCATGGACGGCGGCAAGAAGCCGCTCAAGGCCAAGGCCGAAGGTGTGGTAAAAGTCCACAAAGATCACATCGATCTCACCCACACCGGCGGCTCCGACCGTGAATATACGATTCCCGCCTTCCAAAACCTCGAGGTCCGTTCCGGCGACCTCGTAGTGGCCGGCCAACGCCTCACCGAAGGCTCAATCAACTTGCAGGAAATGCTCACGCTCTCCGGTGAAACCGCCGTCCAGCGCTACATCATCTCCGAGGTGCAGACCATCTACGCCGCTCAGGGCCAGATCGTCTCCGACAAACACATCGAAGTGATCATTCGCCAGATGTTTAGTCGGGTCCAGGTCGAAGAATCCGGCGATAGCCTCTTCGTCACCGGGGAAATTGTTCCACGCCAGTCCGTCACCGAAGACAACGAGCGCCTCGTAGCCGAGGGCAAAAATCCCTCCACCTTCACCCAGCTGCTGCTGCCCGTCACCAAGATTTCGCTATCCAGCGATTCCTTCCTTTCGGCCGCCAGTTTCCAGGACACCACCCGCGTACTCATCGCGGCTGCCATCCGCGGTAAAACCGACAAGCTCCGCGGTCTCAAAGAAAACGTGATCATCGGACGCCTGATCCCTGTGGGCACTGGTTTTCGCATCGACGGTGAGGGTGAAGCAGGCCTCGTGGAAACCGAAGACGAGGCTCCCGTAGCCACCGTTGCTGCTGAAAACATTGACGAAACCGATAAAACCGAGTAACATTACAGGACCATTATGCCTACTATTAACCAACTACTGCGCAAGCCCCGTAAAGACCCGAAGAAAAAATCGGCTACTCCGGCGCTCGGTCGCATCCAAAACTCGCTCAAAGGCCGCACCTACAATCTCAACTCTCCGTTCATGCGCGGAGTCTGTGTGAAGGTGTCCACGACTACACCAAAGAAACCAAACTCCGCTCTGCGTAAAATTGCTCGTGTACGCCTCACCAACGGTATGGAAGTTACAGCCTACATTCCGGGTATCGGCCACAACCTCCAAGAGCACTCCGTGGTGCTTATCCGCGGTGGTCGTGTAAAAGACCTTCCTGGTGTGCGGTACCACATTATCCGTGGTGCCCTCGATACCGCAGGCGTGGCCAAGCGGGCACAGGGTCGCAGTAAATACGGCGCCAAGAAGCCAAAAGCTGCTTAGTAACATAATTTAAGCATTAGCCGCCCGGCTCAATTCCGGAACTCTCGGCAGTATCTCAAAGGAGAGAAACCAATGCCTCGTAAGAAAACCAAGTCCTTCAAACGTCCAGTCGAAGCCGATCTCAAATATGGCAACGTAATGGTCACCAAGCTCATCAACAAAGTCATGCGTGATGGCAAAAAGCGCCTCGCCGAAACTCTTGTATATGATGCCCTCGCCACCGCTGAGGAAAAGGCCAAACAGCCAGCCCTCGAAATCTTCGATGCCGCCATCAAGAATGTAGCTCCCGCAGTGCAGGTAAAAGCTAAGCGCATCGGTGGCGCTACCTACCAGGTTCCCCTGGAAGTTCGCGGCGACCGTAAAGTCCACCTCGCTATGACCTGGATCTTGGCCGCTGCCCGCAACAAGTCCGGCAAAAGCTTCGATCAACGCCTGGCCGATGAGCTCATGAACGCCTACAACAACACCGGCGACGCCATCAAAAAGCGCGAGGACACCCACCGTATGGCCGAAGCCAACAAAGCTTTCGCTCACTTCGCTCGCTACTAGACGAGCCGCTCAAAAAACAAAACCTCAAAAAACCGCAACTTGCGGTTTTTTTGATTTGCGCCTACTCTTCGCATTCAGAAAAGAAATTGCAGTTTCGCATTTTTGTTCGGTACATTTAATTTCAGAACGCCTATAATGAAAGAGAGCAGGGGAAACCACAAGATGCAACTTACGGTCGAAATTATCCGCAGTGTCGTACAGGAAGAAGTTCAGCGCGAAGGCAAAAACGTCCGCCAAGAGATGCGCCACAAATTCGCCGACGGCCGGCTCCATAATCATAATGAGCGCATTGCCAAACTCAAGCGCCTCGCACAACCTCGCCCATGAAATATGCATCTTTAAGTCAATCTACTGCCGGTGAAATTTCCACCTATATCCTTCACCTTGAGCTTGGCGAAGACATCCATAACACTATTCAACAATTCTGCATCGCTCACCATATAGCAAATGCCACCATCGAGGGAATTGGATCCGTTCAGAATCCAACTCTAGCTCATTACTCGATCGAAACCAAACAATTTATCGACCGTGATCTGCCGGGTATTTACGAAATCACCAGCCTCCTCGGCAACGTTGCTCTCGTGGACAATCAGCCCTTCGCACACCTACACGCTACCGTTTCTGATCCAAAAATGAATGTGCTCGGAGGTCATCTGGTAAGGGGGGAGTGTTCTGCAACCCTCGAATTAATAATTCACACGTTCCCGAGTCGGCACGCCAAAACTCACGACGACACTATCGGACTTAAAGTTTGGGATTTTAAAACCGAATAACCCACGTTCGCAGCCTCAAAAACAAAAAAATATGCTATAATAATATTGATACTAAATCTTGTAATTCGTGCTCATCAACCTCCAAAACATAGCAAAAACCATCGGAGTCAAAAATCTCTATGCCGGACTGGATCTCACCATTCAGCCCGGCGAAAAAGTTGGTCTCATTGGCCGCAATGGCATCGGCAAAACCACGCTCCTTGGCATTATGGACGGGTCCGACACCGAATTCACTGGCCTTATCGAAAAGCGCCGAGGCCTCGTCATAGCCTCAACGGCACAGGAGCATCACGGCGTCATGGACCAGCCTGTGCTCGAGTACGTGCTCGAAAACCTCCCCGAGTACGCACACCTCAAGCACATAATCGATACCTATCCCGACACTATGGGTGATGATATGGACAAAATCACGGCCTACACCGATGCGCTTTCGCGCTTCGGTGAGCTCGGTTACTACGATATTGAAGAGCGCGCCACCCAAGAACTCATTGATTTCCAGCTGCCCGAAGACCGCATCAAAAGCCCCATGCGCATCCTCTCCGGTGGCCAAAAACGCTTCGTAGAACTCGTAAAAGTTACCCTCTCCGACGCCGATCTGGCCCTCATTGATGAGCCCACCAACCACATGGACTATGTTGCCAAAGAGGCCTTCATCGAGTGGCTCGAAGCCTGCAAGCAAGCCGTCGTCGTCATTACTCACGACCGCGACGTGCTCGCCTGCGTGGACCGTATTGTGGAAATTAAAGACAAAGAAGCCGTGAGCTTCGAAGGCGACTACGAAACCTACCTCAAAACCAACGGCCGCACCACCATGAATGCCATGGAGCAATACGAATTTGACCTTCGTACTCTCGACAATCTCCACAAACAAGTTATAGCCGCCCGGGCTAAAAAGTCTGCCGCCGCCAGCAAGTCAGCCGTGCGTTTTATGATTCTCGAAAATCGCCTCCAACGTCAGTACAACGAGCTAAAGAGCCGCATCGTCAAGCCATCTTTTTGGATAGATGCTGAGCAGCTCGACACCATGCAAAACAAAGTTGTCGCCAAATACGACAAGTACAAGGCCAAAAACATCCGCATTAACACCCACGAAGTTACCGAAGGTCAGCGCATTATTGTTGATGTTGATCATTTGTCTCTGGGCTACGATCAACCTCTCTTCAAGAACATCACCTTTACTCTGCGCCAAGGCGAGCGCATTGAGCTCAAAGGCCGCAACGGAGTCGGGAAGTCTACTTTAGTAAAGGCCATTCTAGCGACTGCTACAAGCGCCAAACTTGGCTCCAAAATCTTCGGCGGCACCATTATCCTCGATCCCAAAATTCGCATCGGTGTCTACGAACAAGAAATCGACCAAAAATACCTCCCCATGACGCTCTCAGACGCCATCATGGAGACCTATCTCGATCAAGGTGTACCCGCCACCGATCAAAAAGTGAAGCAAATTATGGCCGACTACCTCTTCGACCCCAACGGCGACGGCAAGCTCCCCATTAGCCACCTCTCCGGGGGTCAAAAAGCTCGTTTCCAGCTCATCAAAATGCTCTGTGCCGGCCCCAACCTGCTCATCCTGGACGAGCCCACCAACCACCTCGACCTCCCAAGCATCGAGGAGCTCGAAAAAGCTCTGGACCGCTACACTGGCGCCGTGCTCTACATTTCGCACGACTCTTACTTTACGCGGGGTGTGGGCGGGGAAGTGATAGAAGTGGCCAAATCGGCTTAAAGACACCGGCGCCCTAGGTTATAATGGCACAAAGGATATTCCCAAAGCTATGAGAACTGTCATCCCCGCAAGTGCTCGTCTTCTACCCGAAACCGCCACAAAAGTCTTTGCTGGCAAAATTTTCGACGTCTATCAATGGGAGCAGGAATTGTTCGACGGCACAAAAGCCACCTTCGAAATGCTCGGCCGACCCGACACCATTCAAGTTATCGCTATCAAGGACCATAAGCTCGTCGTTCTTCACGAAGAGCAGCCGAGCTACCAACCTTTTTATGGGCTGCCCGGCGGTCGTCACGACGTCCCATCCGAAACCGAACTCGAGGCTGCCAAACGTGAATTGCTTGAAGAAACCGGACTCGCGTTTAAAAATTGGAAGCTCATTGATGTCACTCAACCTCAAGCAAAAATCGAATGGTTTGTGTACCTTTATGTAGCTACTGATTTTCTTGAACAAGTCACGCCCCACCTCGATGCGGGCGAAAAAATTCAAGTTGAATTAGTAGACTTAATCCGGGCGCGAGAGCTCGCTAGCGGTCCTGACGTACGTCATCTGCCGGCTGATCTTTTGGCTCAAGCTAGTTCTATTGATGCCCTAGCCGATTTGCCGGAATACCAAGGCCAAGCATGAAGCCAAAACACATTCTTTTCATTGGTATTGTTGGGCACGCCATGCGGGGCATTGCTCTGGCGGCGAGAAAACAAGGACACCACATCACCGGCCTAGACGAATCTGCTCCCATCGGAGACCCCGGAGCCGCCTGGCTTGACGCTCAAAATATTGAGTGGACGCGTGAGCCAGATCCTAGTCTCCTAAATAATATCGACCTCATTGTTATCAGTGGCGGCACTCCCGCAGATCACTCCATACTCACGGAGGCAAAGAAGCGTGGCATTGCCGTCACCTCGTTTGCTGAATATCTTGGCGAGCTCACCGCTGGCAAACACGTCATCACTGTTGCCGGCACGCATGGCAAAACCACTACCACTTCGCTCATTACCTGGCTGCTCGACGCCGCTGGTCGCCATCCCGATTACCTCATTGGCATCCGACCATTCAATTTTGATACAAGTGCGCGGCTCGAAGGTGCAGACACCTTTGTGGTTGAAGGCGACGAATACAAAGCTTCGAATCTAAATCTCCAGTCTAAAGTTCAGTTCTATCACCCCGATGTTATGGTGCTCACCTCCGTTGAACATGATCATCCTGACGTGTTTGCGGATCTCCAGTCGGTTATAACTCGCTTTCAAGAGGTTGTAGAGCGCCTGCCTCGCACGGGCCGCCTTGTAGCTTGGACGGGCTCTTCCAATGTTGCCACAGTCGCAGCCGCAGCTACATGCCCAGTTGTCACCTACGGGTTAGACGCAGGTGACTACACTGCAGCCGCCATTTCCTACCATGCTGCTGGCATCGAGTTCGACATTATGCATCTGGGTAAGTTTCAAGGACGAATTACGGTCCCACTCTACGGCAAACACAACATTACTAATGCTCTTGCTGCTGTGATTGTTGCCCTCGAAGAAGGCCTCACCATGGAGCAAATTATCGCGGGCGCGGGCACCTTCCGCGGTGCCTATCGTCGTTTCCAGATTCTTACATCATCAGATGCCACTATTACGGTCATCGATGATTATGCCCACCATCCTACCGAGGTGGCTACCACCCTTGAGGCCGCTCGTCTGCATTTTCCAGGCCGTCGCATTGTCGCTGTTTTTCGTCCTCACACTTACTCGCGCACTCAGGCTCTGCTCACTGAGTACCATCGGGCTTTTGGCTCGGCCGATCTCGCCTATATTACCGACATCGAAGGCGCCCGCGAGCAAGGCAAGACTCACTCTGTAAGTGGCCTTGATGTCGCCAAAGGTCTCGCCATCCCCACCAAATTTACAACAGATCGTTCGGAGCTCGCAGCCCAGATCCGGGCAGCCGCAGAGCCGGGGGATGTCGTCGTTTGCATGACAGTTTCTGGTTACGAAAACCTCGCTGGTGAGCTCGCCAGTGGCCTAAATTCATAAAAAAAGAGGGCTAAAGCTGGTCTTTAGTAAATTGCGTTTAGTTTTCACATGGTTTATATTAAAACGGGCTGCACTGTAGCGTTTTATTGAAAACACTCCGAAATTTTTCCGACACTCCGTTAGGCTGGAGGATAACGCAAGCTCAACGTCCGAGAAAGCTGGTACGATGCGCATTCTGATGATCTCCGATCATGCTGATCCATTAGCACAAATCGGTACAAAAGAAACTGGGGGCCAGAATATCTATGTCATGAACATTGCAAGCTTGCTTGCGAAACTTGGCATGACCGTGGATGTTTACACCCGGTGGGACCGTGCGACCAAACAAGAAGTGGTCGAGGTTCAGCCGGGTTTTCGTGTTATTAGGGTCAAGGCCGGCCCCAAAAGTTATATGCCCAGAGACGAGTTCCTAAGTGTTACCGACGAGTTTATTCATCGCATTAAACAGCGAATTGGCCGCGAGAAATTAGAATATGACGTTATTGTGTCGCACTATTGGTATTCCGGCGTCATTGGCCTAAGTCTCGCCCAAGCGTATGGCTTGCCCCAAACTCATATCTATCATTCTATCGGTCAAATGCGGTTTGCTACCCTCAAGAAGTTCGAGCCCCAAGACGCCGACTATCTGTTTTACAAAATGCGCGACGACTGGGAACGCCGGATCGCCCAGGAATCGACAAGCATCATTTCTACCAGCCCATTCGAGCGCGATGACATCGTCCGGTTGTTTGAAGTGTCACCCGAAAAAATCATGGTGATTCCAGTAGGCGTAGATACCACTCTGTTTCGTCCTTATCGTCAAAAAAACCTACGCAAACGGCTTGGCCTGCCCACCGATAGCCGTATTATTCTCTATGCCGGACGCCTGGAGTGGCGCAAAGGCATAGAGACGTTAGTACGTGCTGTTGGCGAACTGGCAAAAAAGCAGCCCGACATCGAGCTCTATCTCATCGGCGGGGGATCTACCAAGACCGCCAAACAACTGGACGCTGGTGAGCGCGAGCGGCTCCATAAAGTTATCCAAGAACTCGATTTAAAGCACCGAATTCGCTTTTTGGGCGCCAGACCGCAGACCCAAATGGCAATGTATTACGCCGCTGTCGACGTGTGTGCCGTGCCATCGTACTACGAGCCGTTCGGCATCGTCCCCATCGAGTCCATGGCTTCGGGTACACCCGTTGTGGCTTCGCGGACTGGCGGTATGCAATATACGGTGGAAGATGGGGTTACGGGGCTCTTAGCCGAGCCACACGACCATCTTGATTTGGCCGATAAACTCGATCTGGTTTTACAAAACGGTAAGGCTGCCTACACCGAGGCTGCTCGTCGCCGGGCGCTCGACTATTTCTTCTGGCCCGAAATCGCTCGCATCGCCGCCACCCATCTTTTGCAGCTATCGAGTGGTCAATGGCAGCAAACCGAAGCCATAGATGCCATCTCCCAGCTTAGTGGCCAGGCTCCAACGCGATAATTCGGCCCTCAAAAGGCTGAAGCGGCTTATCATTATTAGTATTTCGAAGAGTTGAGCAAATCACTCTACCCGCCAGAGGTGACATAATACGCTCTGTGCTCGAAAAGTTGAGCACTACCGCGAGCCGGTCTTCACCGTACTCCCGGCTAAAGGCAAACAAGTCCGGGTGATAGCATTCAATCGGCCGGTACGTTCCATGCTGCAAGGCCGAAAGATCGTGCCGCAAGGTTAAAAGCTCGCGGTACAAACTCAAGAGAGATCGTTTATCTCTAAGCTCTGTCACCACGTTTACCTGACGATTTTTCCCGACTGGCAGCCACGGTGCCACGCTCGAAAACCCTGCCCACCGCTCCGGATTCCATTGCATGGGAGTGCGTTCCGGGTCACGCCCCGCCTTCTCAAACAAATCCCTGGCCGCAGGCTTAGGGATTACGGTATCATCCATGCCCAATTCATCGCCGTAATAAATCAAGGGGATTCCCGGCAGTGACAACATCAGCATCGCCACGGTTCGCGCGGCTCGCGCTCCAAATCTAGCCACAATTCGCGGCTGATCATGGTCGCCCATTGCATACACCGGCAAATAATTGGGTAGTAGCCGCGCCTGAAACCCATCAAAATATTGTTTGAACGCCTTGGCCTTCCATGGCAAGAATACCCCGCCAAAATTAAATGGCGACAACATTGTCGGATCCACCTTTTCGTAAAAGTGCAAATATTCATCGTAGCTAAACCGCTCGTGCGGATATACCTCAGCAATCAGCAAGCGGTCTTTATACTCTTTCGCGACAGAAGTTAGCTCTTTTAAGTAGCCAAACAACTCTGGTCCGCGCTTGCTATGCTCGTGGAGTAGTTCGTTATACGGTAGATCATGGTTTGCGTCATATTCCAGGTTTAACGGGTCATCTCGAAATTTCGGATCTTTCCCGAGCCATTCAACGGCATCCACACGAAAGCCGTCTACGCCCCTATCAAGCCAAAAACGCACCACTTGTTTTATCGCCTGTCGCACCTGAGGATTTGCCCAATTCAAATCCGGCTGCTCTTTGAGAAAGCTGTGCAGATAATATTGGTTGGTATTGTTGTCGAACTCCCAAGCAGATCCACCCGAAATACTGCGCCAGTTGTTTGGCGCCGACCCATCCGCTTTAGGCTCACGCCAAATATACCAATCCCGCTTCGAATTGTTCTTCGATACCCGCGATTCCTCAAACCAAGGATGATGATTCGAAGAATGGTTCGGAACGAGGTCGATCAGAACCTTCATCCCTCGATGATGGGCTTCATCGAGCAATCTATCAAAGTCTTCCAACGAGCCAAATATCGGGTCTACATCACAATAATTTGATACGTCGTAACCAAAATCCGCCATCGGGGAGGGGTAAAACGGCGACAGCCAAATAGCACCGACCCCAAGCGATGAGGCTTTGCCATTGAGATAATCCAATTTCTCGGTAATGCCATTGAGGTCGCCAATGCCATCCCCGTTTGTGTCGCGAAAACTTCGCGGATATATCTGGTAGAGCGCCGTAAAGGGATGTCGCTTGTAAGCCACGCTACGTCTGACTGCCGAGAAATTGTTTATAAATCGCCAAATAATTTTCAGCCATAATACGCGCTGTAAAGCGACTTTCAACGTAGCTACGGCAGTGACCGCGATCTATGTCGCCAAGCTGCTTAACCCGTTCAACCATCTCGTCAACGCTATTGCACAAAAAACCGACCTTGCCATCATCGATCACTTCTGGAAGCGCACCCTTAGCAATAGCGATCACCGGCGTGCCGCAGGCAAAGGCTTCAATTGTTACGAGCCCAAAAGGCTCCTCCCAGTTAATGGGTTCCAGCAACGCACGTGCGTGGCCAAGGAACTCGACCTTTCGCTCGTGGCCAATCTCGCCAATAAATTCTATCTGTTCGCCGTCAATGAGCGGTTTAATTTTTTCTTCAAAATAAGCTTTATCCACTTCGTCCACCTTGGCTGCCATCTTCAGCTTCATCCCTGTTGCCTTGGCTATTTTTATGGCTTCCATTGGGCCCTTAGACGGCGACATCCTACCTAGGAAAGCCAAATATCCGCCATCACCCGCTCCAACGGTAAAGTTATCAACCTCAATCCCGTTGTAGACATTCCCAACGTAATTCATCGTAGGTAAACCTTCACGCTGTCGCAAACTAAGGCTAACAAAAGCGTAGTCTTTATAAGGTTCGTACAGCATGCGCTGCGCAGGATCAGACAAAAATGGTAGGTGAGTGGTCGTGATCAGGCGATTCTTTATTCGGCGTGCAAATGGAAGGAGCTGCCATTCATTGTGATTGTGTATGATATCAAAATCACCGTCCTCGAGCACTTCGAGTTGTTTACCAACGTATAGAATTTTTAATTGTTCGCGAAAAGCCTTGCGAATCGCGTCGCTTTCTGCCGCCCTAAGTGACAGTGGGATGATTGGCACAAGTGTTGCCGGCGTTTTTGAGTCGCCGCTAGCCAGCAAAGTCACCGAATGACCCATTTTTACGAGTTCCCGACAGAGGTTGTAAACCACAAGCTCGCTTCCACCATAGGCCCGAGGCGGAACCGGCTCTTCGGGAGGAGCTACAAGTGCTATCTTCATCAGATATTCCTTACATCTGTCTTCATGGTATGGATGTGCTAGGTGAGTGTCAACCTGCATATGCTTCGCTTGGTTCGGACAGCTAAAAGCAGCTACAATAACAAAAGCCACTATGTCATCAAATACAGCTCTCATCACCGATATCGACGACACCTTCATCGAACGCGCGCACAGCGCGCAGGCAATCGCTGATGCCTGGAAACTCCGCCAATGGGCCGACGAGCAACATTTCCCAATCATCCTCATCACCGGTGCCGACTTTACCGAAGTCGAGCCGCGCCTTGCGAGTGATGAAATGCCAAGTGCCGAAGTAATCGTAACCTCTGTCGGCACCGAAATCCGCATGCGGCAGCCAAGTGGTCGCTATGAGCTCGATCAAACTTACGGGCGGATCATAAGCGCCAAAAAGTTCAACCGAACCCATGTCGCCGCCAAAGCTCGCGAACTAATTGCCTCTTCAGTTAGCCAGGATCCGCATCTCCAGCTTCAATTTCAAGATTCAGATCGTGAGGCTAAGCTGCTGGAACACCCCGATCCGTCATACCAGGCTCACAAAGTTAGCCTGTATTTCTTCGCTACTCATGCCGGGGCCAGGCAGGTAGAAGCAGATTACGCCCGGCTATTTCCAAATTTCAAAATCATCGTCTGCGAAGAAATTAACCATAACGCTACGCTACCACCCGACGCTGCCGAGAAAAAATTCTGCCTCGACATCGTGCCGGCAGGCAAAGACGACGCCCTCGAATATCTCGTTAAGTCCATGCACATTACCCGCGGCTGGAAAGCAGGGGATAGCGGCAACGATGCGGCAATGCTTTTGCACCCAGACCCACTCATGCCAATTCTCGTTGGCGGATATAAGCCTGAGCTCTATGAAGCCGTAAGACGTCATCTTCGGCCCAACCAAAAGCCCACGAACGATCTCTACCGATTGGATGACGATCGTCTCATTTACATCGAGCGTGGCGATCGCAAGGCGGCGAGCAGCCTCATTGAGGCCATTCGCCAGACCATCCACGGCCAAAATGAAGCGAATTAATATTTGATTAAATAACAAAAAAGTGTTATGATGAATATGTCACAAGCCATCAAAAAACGGCCGTGACGTGCACCAACACACTCAAAAAAACCAACCCGCGACCCACCTTTCGCCGATGGGATGAACTCATGTTCCACTACGCCTGTGTCCCGACGATCACCAACCGTCAGCGCATCTTGCTGGGATTGTGCGCCAGCGCCGCAATGCTCCTCTTGGAGCTCCTGCGCGTTGTCGTTATCGTGGCGCCGGCCACAAACCTGCCCGCCCATCTGGCCACGGTCAACCAGGGCTTCTGGATCGCCGGCTGCGTTCTCTGGAGCTTGCCCGCCTGCGCTTTCGTTTATCTGTTCGCCGATCTCCTCAACTGGCGCTATCAGTCCACCAGGGCGACCAGCGGAAGGCACCGGCGGCAAACAAGCCAGCCGTCCCAAGCCATCAAACCGTCCACGCATGCAGTCTAAGGGCTGAGATCGGAGCACGGCGAGGAATCAAACCGCGCACGAAGAGCCCGTCCCTGATGTGTTGGTGCACGAGGCTCGAAGATTTTTTCATCTTCCTGATGAGTCCCATGAGGACGAAAGCCTTGAAACTCTCCCTTAAACCAGCTAAAATACAACCAAGTTAGTGCTCGGCACGCTTTTTTGTGTGTTGGCAACTCTTATTTAGAAAGGATTTCATTAACCATCATGCCTCGCAGCTACTCGCTCGAAAACACCCGCAACATCGGCATTATCGCCCACATCGACGCTGGTAAAACCACCGTCACCGAGGGCATCTTGTACCGTACCGGCAAAACTCACAAAATTGGCGAAGTTCACCAAGGTGAAGCCACCATGGACTGGATGGAGCAAGAGCAGGAGCGGGGCATCACTATTACCTCCGCTGCCACCACTTGCTTCTGGAAGGGCAAGCGCATCAACATCATCGACACGCCCGGCCACATCGACTTCACGGTCGAAGTCGAGCGCTCCCTGCGCGTACTCGACGGCGCCGTCACCGTCTTTGACGGCAAAATGGGCGTCGAGCCACAGTCCGAAACCGTCTGGCGCCAGGCCGACAAGTACGGCGTACCTCGCATTTGCTTCATCAACAAGATCAACCAGACCGGCGGCGACTTCTACAAGAGCCTCGAGAGCAT
>CAZSRA010000019.1:0-16009 GCA_964609585.1 uncultured Candidatus Saccharimonadales bacterium | reverse complement strand
AAAATGCGACCTTCCCAAGGTTGAGTCGCGGGTTCGATTCCCGCTACCCGCTCCAGGGTATTATTTTTAGAAAACAGCGAGGCTCTCGATGCAGCGTGTTGTTAAGCATTACATGAATGGTCGGTGGACCGACGAGGAGCAGTTGGTGGTTCCGGTGAAGGACCTGAGTGTGGCTCGGGGTTTTGGGGTGTTTGATTTTCTGCAGACGTACGATGGCGTGCCGTTTCGGCTTGATGCTCATATAAAGCGATTTTTTAATTCTGCTGGGCTGCTCGGTTTGAAGCCCTCGATTACGCCAGCTGAATTGGAAGATGTGGTGGCTCAGGGGCTTTCGATGAACCCAAAAGCTGAATACGCGATTCGCATGACGCTGACTGGTGGCGTGAGTGAGGATTTTATTACTCCCGGTACCGGCTCGTTGATAGTGGCCTTTTATGACGCGCATTATCCAACCCAGGCGCAGTATAAAGATGGGGTAAAGGTGATTACAACGCTCCATGTGCGCCATCTGCCCGAGGCCAAATCGCTCAACTATTTGGCTGGTGTAATTGCGCAGAGGGATGCAAGGGAGCAGGGGGCAATTGAGGCGCTATATGTTAACCCGGTGAATCTTGAAATCTATGAAGGTACTACGACGAACGTGTTTGCTGTCAAAGATGGAATCGTGATCACGCCGAGCAAGGATATCTTGAAGGGGATTACCCGACAAGTGGTGTTTGAGCTATGCACGCAGGCGGGAATTACATGCCGCGAAGATACGCTTTATGTACCGGATATTAAAACTTATGACGAGATGTTTATTACTTCATCGAGCCGCGAAGTGCTTCCGGTAGTGCAAGTTGATGGGCAGACCGTTGGTGGCGGCAAGGTAGGTGCGGTTTCGAAACGGCTGCGAGAGCTGTTTCATGACCTAGCCATGCGCGAGAGTGGCGGTCCGGCTCAGCTTTTGAAGCAGTAGGCGTTCGTTTCTTTTGGTGGTGGCGGTTACAATGATGTCATGAAATTGATGATTCTTTTTGGTCCCCCAGCTGTTGGCAAGATGACGGTAGGGAATTTGCTTGAGGCGCAAACGAGTTATCGGTTGTTTCATAACCATATGATCATGGACGGAGTCATGCAGCTTTTTGGAGTGGGTACTCCGGCGGAGGACCGTTTGAGCAGGATTATCCGGGAGAAGGTTATCGAGGAGGCGGCAGATTCTGGGATGGATCTTATTTTTACGTATGTCTGGAATTTTGGGCTTGAGAAGGGGCGGCGAAATATTGACGCGTATAAGGCCATCTATGAGGCGAGAGGCGGAGAAGTGCATTTTGTGGAACTAGCGGCTCCGGTGGAGACGCGGATCGTTCGATCGGAAGACCCGGCTCGTAGGCGTCTTAAGGCGCATGCCCCTCTAGCGCAGCGGATTGCGTTGCTTGAGACTACTCACGATTTTCACAGTCCGGTGCCCTTTTTCTACCCCGAGACCTATTTGCGCATCGATACGAAGGGGAAAACGCCTGAAGAAGTGGCTGGGGAAATTACATCGTGGGAAGAGAGCATGGCTCGGGGGAGGGCTTAAATTATGCCGAAACCAGACGCTCAAGATGCAATTGCCTTGATGGCTGAGTTGTTGATACCAGCGGCGAGAGTATTTCGAACGATTAAGGTGCAGCCGGAGCTTGACCGGTTTGAAAACGACGCTGAGCATAGTTTTTTGCTGGCGATGTTGGGGTGCGCGCTGGCTGAGCAGATGGATCCGGTTTTGGATTTGGGTAAAGTGAGTCAGTACAGCTTAGTGCACGATTTGGTGGAGGTGTATGCAGGCGATACGACGATTTGGGCGTCAGCTGAGGAGCACGCGAGTAAGGTAGGGCGTGAGGAGCGGGCATTGAAGACTATAGAGGAGCGGTTTGGCGGTATGTTTCCCTGGGTGGCTCGAACGATTGAGCAATATGAGCGGTTTGATGAACCGGAAAGCTGCTTTGTGTATGCGCTGGATAAGATTATTCCGTATGTGGTGATGGCGGCGGTGGATCATCAGCCGTTTCCACCGAACAGGGAAGTATATGAAGAAAAAATGGCGATTGCACGCCGAAAAATTGAAAGGTATCCGCGGTTGATGGAGCTGTTTGAGGGCTTGGATGCTGAGTATAAAAAGCGGCCGCATTTTTTAAGGAGTAAATAACCGGATGGATAGAGAGCCAGCGGGGCATTTTGAAGAGCCAGTTGAGTCGCCGAGGCCTGACTTGCAAGATGGACTTGAGGGAATTGATGCAACCGAGTCTCTTATCGATGCATTGTCTGAGCGCTTGGGCTACGTTGAAACGGACGAGCTTATAAGACTACGGGGTGAGTGGGTAGAAGCTTTAAGGGCTGGATCGGAGGATCTTCCGGAGAAGGCGCAGGCCTATCAGGAACAGGCAGAGATCTTGGACGCAGTTTGCCGTGAGAATTTTCGCTTGGTGCGGCAACGAGTGACCGATGCTATGTCTAGCGGCGAGACTACCGAAGCGACTTTGGGGGCAGCTAGGGAGCTGGGGTTTACCGAAACTGAGGAAATGCAGGTGGTGAGATCGCGCATGGCGGTTATTTTCTCTGGCCATGAGGTCGACGAGTCTTTGGTTCAGGAGCAAATCGAAGTCTATGAAAGACTAGCGGATGGAGTGGAGTCTGTATATGGAGCAAAACTTCAGATTGGCCTGCTTCTCGTTAAGGCGACTGTTCAACGTGATGCCGGGAGGCTCGACGCTTATCGCGAGGATCTTGAAGATGCTCAGGATTATGCTTATGGAATGGGGTTTGATGAGGCGGTAGAAGCTATTGGGTTCGAGCTAGAGAGAGGAGGAGATGGCGATTAAGCAGGAATACATTCCGGGGGTGTGCAATATCGGGCCGGCTGAGATTCGATGGCGAAGGTTTAGCGGCTATTTAGGTATCGTGGTGACCGTGATTTTGTGGGTGGGGTTGATCACTGTGCGGGCACCGGCTTATATGCGATTTCTGCTATTTTTACCGGCCAGTATGGCGGCTGTGGGATTTTTGCAGGCTTATCTGCATTTTTGTGCTCGGTTTGGGGTGCTGGGAGTGTTTAATTTTGGTCCAAAGGTGGGCCGGACAGATACGGTACAGCAGGCGGAGTTTCGAGCGCGGGATCGTCGCAAAGCGGCGGTTATTTGTGTATACTCGGGTCTTGTGGGTCTGCTTGTGGCATTGGTTGCTTTTGTTGTAGGATAGACGCCCAATAGATTTTTTTGGAAATGGAATGAATTTTGTAGCGCGAGATCGAGTAGTTAATCTGGACAAGCCGATTTTGATGGGCGTATTAGACGTATCTCCAGCTACGTTTTTAGGTAAGGGCTCGGTGGATGTTGAGGCGGCCGTGGCTCATGGTCTGAGGGTGGTCGCGGAGGGGGCGACGATTATTGATGTGGGTGGGACTAGTAGTAGACCTGGCGGATGGCAGATGACTCGGGACGAAGAGTTGGCGCAGGTGCTGCCGGTATTGCAGCGGCTTATGCGTGAGACGAAAGCAATTATTTCCATAGATACGCGAAATCCCGAGGTGGCAGAGGTGGCGCTAGCGATGGGGGCGCAGGTGGTGAATGACATTAGCGGCCTGAGCGATGCGCGTATGGCCGGAGTGGTAGCAAGATACGGCGCGGGTGTGGTGATTATGCATATGCATGGTACTCCGGACACTATGGACAAGGATGGGGGCTACGATGATGTGGTGGGCGAAGTAGGAGATTTTTTTCGTGACCGGATTGAGGTTGCCAGGGCAGCGGGCATACGGGATGACCAGATGATTTTAGATTTGGGGCTGGGGTTTGGTAAAAACTTGGAGCATAGCTTGGCGTTGCTGCGTGCGGTGCCAGAGTTTCGCAGGCGGTTCGCGGAGCAGGCCTTGCTGGTGGGAGCGTCGCGTAAGCCGTTTATTGGCAAGTTGACCGACCGCGAAAAGGCACCGGAGGGTCGGATTTTTGGAACGGTGGCAGTAACGGCGCTGGCGGTACGGGATGGGGCAAATATTCTACGCGTGCATGACGTGAGGGCCAACCATGACGCTGTTATGATGGCCCAGGCAATTGATGGAAATTTGCGACAGTTTAGCTTATGAAAGAAATTAAACTTAGAGGCGGGCTCGTGAGTTCGCCAGTGAAGGTGGGAGATACGGTGCGTCGCACTGGGGGCGCGTGGACGCCGGCGATTCAGGCGTTGCTTGCGCATTTGGCGGCGAATGGATTTCATTACTCGCCGAAGCCTCTGGGTTTGGATGAAAAGGGGCGGGAGGTGTTGGAATTTTTGCCTGGTGCGTCGGTGCACCGGCCATGGATTGCGGTTTTGAAAACAGATGAGGGTTTGCGCCAAGTGGCCCGAATGGTGCGGCATTATCACGATGTGGTGGCGAGTTTTCGGCCACCAGCGGGAGTGCCGTGGCGAATTGGGCCGGTGGAGATGGAGGCCGGGCAGATTATTCGCCATGGGGACCTGGGGCCCTGGAACACCCTTTGGCAGGGCGAGCGGCTCACGGGGCTATTGGATTGGGATTTGGCTGAGCCGGCTGAGCGGATTGTGGATGTGGCCCAGATGGCCTGGTATTTTGTGCCTTTGCGTGGAGAACGAGGATGGCGCGAAGCGGGATTCGATGTGAGGCCGGATTTTTGGCATCGTTTAGAAGTGTTGTGCGACGAGTACGGCGAGGTGCGACCAGCTGAGGTGTTGGCGGCTTTAGATGAACTTCAGAAGCTCGATGTGAAGCGTACGGCTGAGCTGGGAGGGAACGGCGTGTACCCTTGGAGCTTGTTTTGGGACCGAGGGGGTATGGATTTGCTTCAAGATGAAGCAAATTGGCTGAGAAATTTTGTGGTGAGCAGGCAGACATGATTTCCAGCAGATCGTCGCAGACGAGAGGTCAGGGTGGTATAATCTCGTTCATGGAAGGCTTTCGTGCTCTTCGTACGTTTCAACGTACTATTCAAGATCGGGTTCAAGAGCTGCTTGGCCAGCGCTTTTTTCATGATCGTTTGTCGATGGTGATTTTAACTTTGGCGTTGGGCATAAATGTAGCTACGATCTTTGGTTTGGCGTTGCATTTGAGGCCCACGGATAACCAGGTGCCAATTCATTTTTCGAGTTTCTCTTTGTTTGTTGGCTTGGGTCCTTGGTACTATCCGTTTGAGATTGCGTTCGTGGCTATGGTGATAACGGTAGTGAACGCGGTGTTTGCATATCATTGTTTTGGACGAAGTCGTTTGGCTAGCTTCTTTTTACTGGTGACGGGGATGGTGGTTGGAATTTTTAGTTTTATTATTGCTCAGGCTTTTGGAGCGGTACAATGAGCGAGCTTCGTGCGATTTCGCCGGCTGCAGAGCATTACTACGACCAGCGATGGTTTACGCGGGCGATGGAGATTTTGCCAGGTGCCGTGACCTGGCTGACGTTGTTATTGCCCGTGATTTTGAGTCTGACGGATCCGGTGCTTGTGGCTTATTTTATTATTGCTTACGATTTGTATTGGATGATTAAGTCGTTTCGGTTGAGCGCTAATCTGCTTCGTGGGTACAGGCGGCTGCATTTGGCGCAATTTGTAGACTGGAACCTTCGGCTTGAGGGGCTAAAAGATTTGAACAAGGATATTGTTCGTAATGAATCTGAGCTCAAAAAAATGCAAGAAGAGCATCCTGCAGCGGTACATTGGTGGTACCTTGGGGATCGAAAAGTGCGGTCGCGTTACGCGGAAGCTGTGTATGAGCGTGAGCGCTTGACGGCCTTGAAGGGGCGCAAACTGATGGACCCGGATGCGATTTATCATGCAGTAGTGCTTGCAACCTATAATGAGTCGATCGATACACTGTGGCCGTCGGTGAAATCGCTGACAGAAGTGGATTTTCCATTGGATCAGATTATGCTGGTGATCGCTTACGAGGAGCGGGGTGGCCCGCAGACCGAGGCAAATGCTTTGAGGCTGGTGAAAGAATTTGGCCATAAATTTGCTTTTGCGATAGCCGTGAAACACCCTGATGGAGTGGCTGGCGAAATTCGGGGCAAGGGTGGCAACATTAGCCATGCTGGGAGGGTCTTGGAGGCGGAAGTACAAAGACGCAAGATTGATCCAGAGCATGTTGTGGTGACAACGTTTGATTCGGACCATCGGGCAAGCAAGAATTATTTTAGCTACCTGAGCTACTTGTATGCGACTGATGAGAACCGCGTGCACCGGAGCTATCAGCCGATCCCGATGTTTTTCAATAATATTTGGGATGTGCCGGCGCCGATGCGAGTGATTGCGACGGGTAACTCGTTTTGGATGCTGATGGAGACGATGCGGCCACACCGGTTGCGAAATTTTGCAGCTCACGCGCAGTCGCTGGCGGCGTTGATTGCGACCGATTTTTGGAGCGTGACGACGATTGTGGAGGATGGGCATCAATACTGGCGAACGTATTTTGCGTTTGATGGTGACCATGAGGTGGTGCCGATCTTTACGCCGATTTATCAGGATGCGGTGCTGGCGGCGACTTACATCAAGACGTTTCGGGTGCAATTTTTGCAGCTGAGGCGGTGGGCTTGGGGTGTAACTGATTTTGCTTATGTGGTACGTAATTCTCTCGCAAATAAGGAGATTCCGTGGGGCAATAAACTGCCGCAGATCGGAAGGTTGTTTGAATCGCATTTTTCGTGGGCTACGGCGCCGCTGATTTTGACGTTTGTGGGTTGGCTGCCTTTGTACTTGAACCGGAATTTTGGATATGAGTCGCTGGCGCACAATTTGCCGATTATTACTTCGCGGATTCTGACACTGTCGTCGATCGCGATCGTAGTAACGGTACTGCTGAGCCTAATTTCGTTGCCGCCAAAACCAGCGCGGTATCATAAGACGCGGTTTGTGGGAATGATTCTGCAGTGGATGTTGCTGCCGATTACTACTATTGGTTTTGGAGCGCTGGCGGCGCTAAACTCGCAGACGCGGCTGATGTTTGGTCGCTATTTGGAGTTTTATGTGACCGAGAAAGCGACTAAAAAATAGTGGTTTACCTGCTAGGGTTTGGACTAGCGTTTGCATTGAGTATGGCGTTTACTCCTTTGGTGCGCAGGTACGCGCTGGCGCGGGGGATTGTAGACGCACCGACGGCTGGGCGCAAGATTCATCGGCACGAGATCGCATACCTCGGAGGAGTGGCGATTTTTGCGGCATTCGCACTGGTGGTGATGCTGCTTTTGCCAGTGACGCGGCAGCTGGCGAGCCTGCTCCTGGGATGTTTGATTTTGGTAGTGGTGGGGGTGGTGGATGATATTCGCGATTTGTCTCCCGGCGTGAAGCTGGTGGGGCAATTTGTGGCAGCGGGGGTGGCGCTAGCTGGGGGGATTGGGATTACGGCGATTACGAATCCGTTTGGTGGGGTGATCGATCTGAGCTGGGGTCGAATGAGTTTTGACTTGCTCGGGGCTCATTTTCATATTGCGCCGGTGGCGAATGTGTTGAGCTTGCTGTGGATGGTGGGTCTTGCGAATACCATCAATTTTTTGGATGGGCTGGACGGGCTTGCCTGCGGAGTGTCGGGGATTGCGGCGGTAGTGATGTTTGCGGTGGCGGTGGGGCCGCATGTGCACCAGCCGGCGGTGGCACTTTTGGCCATAATTTTGGCGGGGGCGGCCTTTGGGTTTTTGCCGCAGAATTTTTACCCGGCGAAGATTTTTATGGGGGATTCGGGGGCGTATTTTTTGGGGCTGGTACTGGCGATGCTGTCGATTTATTCGGGAGCGAAGCTGGCGACGGCGGCGCTGGTGTTGGGTTTTCCGATTTTGGACGCCGTGTGGGCGGCAGTGCGGCGCATGAGCCGAGGCGTGTCGCCGTTTAAGGCAGACCGTGAGCATTTTCATCATTTGCTTTTGGACGGGGGGATGAGTCAGAGGCGGGCGGTGTTGACGATTTACGGCGTGGTGGCGGTGTTTGGCGTGGTGGCGCTGATGAGTGGGTCGCTCGCAAAGCTTGTAGCTATGGTGGTGCTGGTGTGCGTAATGATTGTAGCTATGTTTGTGGCTGGCCGCCGCGGATGATAGTATGAGGGTGTAACGGGGGACGGCGCCCATGCAGCCAAAGTACCTACAAGAACTGATTCGAAATCTCCAAGAGTTCTATAAGTGCCCTTCGTGCGAGACGAATTATCATTTTGATGATATTCGGTTCCTGGGAGAGATAGATTTATACTGTTTTGTGCAGTTGTCGTGTCATAATTGCTCTTTGCCGGTGCTGGCGACGGTGAGCGTGAATGGTAAATCCGGGGGCAAGCGCAAATCGGATTTGCGTCAGAGTGAAGAGGCAAAGTTTGCCTCGAAGGGGGCGATTACGGCCAGCGAGATCGCAGAATTTCATCGTTGGGTGTCGAAGTCGAAGACGTTTGTAAAGAAAGGGAAGTAATGGAAAAATTAGCATTGGTAGGCGAAAAGCGGACAGTTTTAGGTAAGAAGAATCGGATTTTGAGGGCGGAAGGTAAGGTGCCGGCTGTAGTATACGGCCGTGGGGTGGCGACGCAGCCTTTGGAGCTCGATGCGAAGACGATTGAGCGAGTATACCGGACTGCCGGCGGCAATAAGATTGTGGCTCTTAAGGTGGGTGATGGTCGAGCCCGGAATGTACTGATTCAGGCTGTGCAGCATGGCGGAGCTAGGGGTGAGCTGACTCATGTTGATTTTTACGTGGTGCGGATGAACGAGGTACTGACGGCTGAAATCCCCCTGCATTTTACGGGAGAATCGAACGCGGTTTACCAAAACGAAGGAGTTCTCGTAAAGAATTTGGAAATGGTGGAAGTGGAGTGTTTGCCTGGTGACTTGCCTGAGGCACTAGAGGTAGATATTTCGGTATTGGATGATTTTGACAAATCTATCACGCTGGCTGATTTAGACGTGCCAGCGGGAGTGAAGCTGGTGGAAGAGAATTTGGAAACCGTGATTGCAAAGGTTGATCCGCCCCGAGCCGAGGAAGAAATTGAAGAACTGGATGAGGCTGTGGTGGAGGAAATGCCCGAGGGTGTCGCGGAGGAAGAGCCAGTGGTGGTCTCCGAGGAGAATGAGGGCGATAAGGACCGACGAGACAAGAAATAGTTTTCGTTTCTTATCTTATCTAATCTAAAGGCGGGCCTTTCTTCGGGCCCGCCTTTTTGTTTTAGTAACTTTTGAGTTGGCGTTTGAGCTCGGCTTTGGAGCTGACGTTGGCGTGCGATGCAAGATAGCGCAGGAAAGCGGGTGTGTCGAAATGCTTTAGGGTGGTGAGCACGATTTCGGCGACTTTGGTCGTGGGGACAAGACGGCTTTTGAGGTCGAGGATTTTGGCTTCAATGGTGTCGGTGATGGCATCGGCGGTGGACGGGGCGGCGGAGTGGCCGCCTAAGGCTGTGACGACGCTAGAGTAGAGTCTAGCGCGGCTGTAGGGCGGGTGTGTGCCATTTGAAGCTTGAATATGGAGCCAGGCTAGGTCTGGCGCTTCGTAGGTGGTGAAGGCTTCGTGGCAGCTCTGGCAGCGACGCCGGCGCCAGAGCTGTGAGCCCGACTTGGTGGTGCGAGTGTTGTAGACTTCGGTTTGATTGGAACGGCAAAATGGACATTTCATGACAACATCTTGTCATATGACTAATAATTTGACCAGGGGATAACTTTTACAGATGTGGGGAAAAGTGTACAATACGGCTCTAGATGAGAGTACGATCTGTAACCTTAGGAGATGCGTGTGTCAGACGATCAGCCGAGAATTGAGAAGCTGCGGAGTGAGTTTGAAGGCCTTCAGGGTCGGTTGGTGGTGATTTCCGGACCATCGGCAGGTGCGGGTAAGGGCAGAGTGATTGATGAGCTTCTGGGCTTCTCGGATGAGAAATTATGGCTGTCGGTGTCGACGACGACGCGCCAGCCCAGGCCGGGTGAGGTTTTGCACCACAAGTACACGTTTGTGACAGAAGCGGAATTTGGTGAGCGTGAGCAGGCTGGGAAGTTTTTGGAGGCCAACGGTCTGACTGAGGGTGCTCGGTACGGTACGCCAATTGAGCCGATCCTTGAGCACATGCGAGCTGGCGAGACGGTGATGACGGAGATTGAGGTGAATGGGGCGGAGTTTGTGCACCAGGTGTTGCCGGACGAACTGTTTATTTTCATTAAGCCGACGCCGGGTGATTTGCAGGATGACTTGGCGGAGTTGAGGCGGCGAATTGAGAAGCGGGGCACCAATGACGCGGCTTCGATCGAGCGACGGTTGGCGCAGGCTGAGCGAGAATTGGCTCAGGCTCGGGATTTGGGTTTTTATACCTGGGTGGTGAATGAGACCGGGAAATCTGAGGCGGCGGCTCATGAGATTTATGATTTGATTTTGAGTAGAGTTCGACCCTAGCGTGCCTAGTTCGAAACGCTTAGTAGGGTTGCTTACGGGGACATTTGATCCAGTGCATCTAGGTCATGTGGCGATGGCACGGGCAGCGCGAGCTCAGTTTGAGCTAGATGAGGTATGGTTTTTGGTGAATCCGGATCCTGGGCACAAGGTGGGGGTGACGAGCTATAAAGACCGAATGGCGATGGCGAGGCTGTCGGTGGCTGGTGAATCTGGCTTTCGGGTATATTCTGGCGATTTGGCCGAGAAATCTCATAATATTGATGTATTTTTGACAATGATAAATCAATATCCGAAGGATAATTTTGTTTTTATCGTGGGAGCGGATGTGCTTCAGAGGATGAAGGCTTGGGAGGGGTATGGGCGCGTGGTTCGGGAAGCTCAATTTGTGGCGGCGCGGCGGTTTGGGGTGTCTGAGCCGGCGTTGGACGGGAGAGTGCGGGTGCGGTGGTTTGATTTTGATGAGCATGTTGGGGCATCGTCGCGCGATATTCGAGTAGCTTTAGGAGCGGGTGACGGGCGGCCTGCCGAGCTAGACGGGCGGGTTTATGATTATATTTTGCAACATAAGTTGTATGGGACTTGAGCCGGATTAATTGGATGGTGCTTGTGCTTGCGTTCGGTTTTCGTACGGGTTAAGATGAGAGCCTACGAAGGTTAGAACTGTGCGCGAAGAATGTAATGATGTAGTGAGCGTGCTGGCGTCATTTGCGCCGGGTTCACGTGGAGCTGTGCGGGTGATACCGCATGTGATGAAGTGGCGCGGCCGGCGTTTTCGGCTTTCAAAGATGGGCTTGTATCATCCAGAGCGGCGTGGGGCGAAGCGGGTGCATATCTTTAGTTTTTCTAGCGGAGAGACGGCGTTTCGAGTGGAGCTGGATCCTGAAACCTTGGAGTGGCGACTCACGGAGGTGTTTTATGGAGATTAAGCCAAATTCGGCACCGCCAGAGGTAATGCATTTGGATTTGAATTCGGCCTTCGCTATGACTGAGCAGCAGGCTAATCCGCTTCTTCGGGGGCGGCCGGTGGGGGTTACGAATCGATTGAACGATTATGCTATTTGCATAGCCGCGTCCTACGAGGCAAAGAAGTTGGGGATTGGCTTGGGCATGCGTAATGGTGAAGCGCGGCGGATAGCGCCAGATTTTGTGATGCGCGAGAGCGATGCGGCGAAGTATCAATACGTGAATAAGCAAATGCGCGAGATCTTTGAGAGTTATTCGCCGGTAACGCAGATGAAGAGTGTGGATGAGGGGATTATTGATTTTCGGGGTATGCGACATGTTTTGAAGGGTCGGTCACTAGAGGACATTGGTCGCGAAATTAAACAGCGAGTGCGCGAAGAGGTGGGGGAGTATATGACGGTGAACGTAGGCATTGGGCCGAACCGGTGGCTGGCAAAGGTGGCGGCCGGTTTCATGAAACCGGATGGGCTTTACGTGATTGATCATAAGAATTTGGAGGCGGTGTATGGTTTGATGAAGCTGGTGGAGCTGCCCTACATTAAGCGGCGGATGGAGCGGCGGCTTAATGACGTGGGTATTTTTACGCCGCTTGAGTTTTATCAAGCCTCCGAGGCGGTGCTGGCTAAGCAAGTGTTTCGTAGCGTGAATGGACATCATTGGTATTTGAAGCTAAGAGGGTATGAGACTGAGGTGGAGTATGGGATTCGCACGGTGGGGAGGAGCTACGTACTAGAGCATCGCACAGCGGATCCTGAAGAGCTAGCGATGCTACTGCACAAGGCGGCTACGAAGGTGGCGCGAAGATTGCATAGAAACAAACTGGCGGCACGTGGATTTAGCTTGTGGTTGGGGTATGTACGAGAACCGGAGGACGGTGTCCGGCGCGGTTTTGGCGGGCCAAAGGGTTGGCACGAGCGCAGAATGTATCCGGTGGCGGTGCACCGAGCTGATCAGTTGTATGCGCGAGCCTTGGACTTATTTGCGAGATCGCCCCAGGGTACGGTGGTGTCGGGTTTGTACATGACGGCTTATGAACTGGAGCCTGCGCGACTGGATCAGCTGTACTTGTGGGAGAGCGAAGATGCGCGAGCGGATCGGATAGAGGCGGTGGTGAATGCTGTTAATGATCGGTATGGTGAGTTGCAGGTGGCTCCGGCTGCGGTAATGAGTGGTAAAAATCCAATGAGGGATAAGATCCCGTTTGGGACAGTGCGGTATTTTGATTAGGATTGTAGTTGGGGGCTTAGGGTTGCTTCGTGGAATTAAAAATTAAGTACCCGCGAACTTGACCTCTCCTGTTTGTTCATGTCCTAGGTTGTTTGGCGCGGGTACTTAATTTTTTTGATTCCGCTTTCGCTCTACCTTTTAGCTCATATATCATCTTCGGGTAAACCCTGGAAGCCAGCGGGATGAGTGGCTGGCTCCCAGGGTTGTTGTTGTGTTTACTACGATATTGCTCCAGCCATGTGTTCTTTGGCGGCGACTTCGGCTTTTTCTTGCTTTTCGTTCAGTTTGGCTTTGAGCCATTTGCTGAGTCCCCAGGATTGTTTGATGATGCCGGTGTACTCTGCAATGAGCTCTTTTGTGGCGCCAAGAGAACGAGCTGCCTCGAGATGTTTTTGAGTAATTTCTGCCTCACGGCGCATGGCGGCAAGTTCGTCGAGCTTGAGTCGGTAACTGAAAAGTCGGTGGGCACCCATAATGTAATGGGAGACGGCAGCACTGGAGCGGCGCAGGTCATTGCCAAGGGCATAGAATTGCTCGGCCGGGAAGCCCTTTACTAGTTCATAGACCTGGTCTTCGGCGGCACGAGAAGATTTGTAGATACGTAGTTGTTCGATTGACTCAGCCATAAAACACTCCTTTAGGTAAATACTTGCACGGTCACCCTCTAAATTTAATATACCGAACGTAAACCGAACAGTCAAGATAAAAATAGATGTTTTGAGGATTTAAAACGGGTTGATTTTCAATCTTTTTGAGGGGGCTCAGATGATATTTCTGAGGAATCTGTCCAGCGCACAGTATTTAATAAATCGACTGCAAGTAATGAGACTTGCTCGTCGCTCAAACCGCGGGGTGTATTGTCGCTAATGGCTTCGTGTTCGTCTTGAATTTCGATGTCTGTGAGATAGTCGGTGGGGGGTAGTTCTAGGAAGAAATCATGATATTCTTCAGAATTATTTTTTGCCATTCTCCACCTCGGGTTAGGTACTTGCTAGAGCATAAGTTTATTTTTGAACTTTGCGTGTTTTTACCATACGGCTCAGGGCCTTGAAAGCAAAGACGTGATGTTACAAATAATACAACGAAAATGGCCCATGAGTTTGTAGGATGATCTTATGTGCCCGCGTGTTCTGCCTATATGGCGCTTTGTTCTTGGTAGAACATGAGCCCGAGTTTTATTTGTAGGGCGTCATCGAAGTGCCGAGGGTCGAGGCTGATCATCTTTTTGGTTTTGTCGAGTCGGTAAATGAGGGTATTGCGATGAATGTGAAGTTTCTCGGCGGCGTCGGTGAGGTTTAGGCCGCAGGCTAGAAATGTCTGGACGGTTTTGAAAAGCTGTTCGTCGCGTAGAAGTGGCGAGAGGATTTGATGGGCGAGTTCGGCCTTGCGATCTTGGCTGGTACTGGCCAGGGTAATGAACATGCCAACTTGTTTAATGTGGTATACGCGGCCAGTGCGCCAGACTTTGGCGCCAACTTCGAGTGCGAGTTTGGCATCTTGATAGCTTTTGCGCAAGCCTCCGAGATTTGGGTAGTACTGGCCAACGCCGATGGTGATGATTTGGTTTAAGCCTTGTTCGAGGAGAATTTTTTGGGCGTATTGGGCTTTTTCAGTCATTTGGCGGATGGTGTTCAGGGTGGTAGGGTTTTCGCTGACTAGGCCCTTGAGAAGGATAAATTGATCGTTGCCCAGGTAAGCCACGAGATTTTCCTGCAGATTTTTGAAGCCGCTTCGGATGTGCGTGTTGATGGTTTCGGCAGTAGCGTCGATTTGTAATTGCTGCTCTTCGGGTGACAGATGAGCGTGATTTTTGCGAATCTCTGACTCGAGCTGATCTGCATGAATGAGGATAACAGCTTGAGCTCCTCTGAGATTGAGCTGGAGAATATCGGCTTGGCGATGAATGTCTGCGTTGTCGATCGTGGAGGAAGTGAGCAAGTGGCGAATAAAGTCGGCGCGGACGCGTTCAGCGGATTGGATTTTGTCTAGCAAAAAGTGTTGATAAACGATGACTTCGGCTAGTCCCTGCATGAGGGTGATGGCTTCTTGGGTAATGGGACCGCTATCGATAGAAAGGCCAAAGACGGCAATGGTACGTTCGTCATAAACGAAGGGCCACCACTTGGTTTGGTGATTTTCGAAATCTGAGGTGGTGGGCCGGCCGGTTTGAGCGGCGGAGAGGGCTTCCGGCACAAAAGCATGGCCCGTGCCGCCGGCTAGGATCTGACCGGAGAGGTCGGCAATGAGGAGATCACGCCGGAGCACCTGGCTGGCTTTATCGGCGATCTGGCTGGCGAGGGCGGAATTGAGTTGCATTTTAAGTACGCTCCACGAAGCGGCTGTAGAGGATAGCCAATTTTATTTGCATAGCGTCGTCGAAAATGCGAGGGTTGAGCTCGAGAGCCTCGGTGATGCGATCGAGACGATAGACGAGGGTGTTGCGGTGAATACCGAGTTGTTCGGCAGTGCGTGTGAGGGACATGTCAAAGTTGAAGAAGGCTTCAAGGGTTTGGAGAACTTCATGGTTTTCCCCGAGACGATCCAGAAGCTCTCGAGAGAAGTAAATGTTGTTTTCGTCGACGCCCGAAAGCAGGGGCGCTACGACGCCGAAGTCGTCGATGTGATAGATGCGGTCGGTATCCCAGGTTTGGGCGCCAAGTTCAAGGGCGGAGGTGGCTTCATGATAGCTTTGGCGAAGTCCTTCGAGCCCAGAGTGGTAGTTGCCGATGCCAACGGTGGTTGGGGTTTTTAGCTCACTCTTCAGAATGCCGTAGATGACGCCGAGGCTTTTTTTGAAGCTTTCGAGGCCGGCATTTAAATCCGAATCGCCAGAAGCGAGAAGATCTTTGAGGATGCAAAATGAGGTACCGCCAAGGTAGCTGACGACATTTTCTCGACTGGAGGTGTAGAAGGAATTGAGGGCTCGGGTGATGCCAAACTTGTAGCGGGTGAGACGAATTTCGCGGTCGCCAGAAGGATCCTGGTAGCGGGCGGTGAGACTGGGGTCGTCTACTTGAATAATGATTGCGATGCGTGGCCTATCGAGCTCAATGTCGAACAGCCGGGCTTCAGCGGCCAGGAGTGACCAATCGGGGCTCGGTTGATTGAGTAGGTCGTAAATGAATTTGTCGAGGCGTTCGTCTTGGCGCGGAATTTGCTCGAGGACGAGCGATTGGTGCATGACGAGTTCGGCGATGGAGCGGATGAGGGGCGCGATTTCGTCGTGATTGGGCATTTTGGTGATGAGTACAATGTAGCCAACGATGTTGCCGGAATAAGAAAATGGGATGGCCCAGGGAACTGTGGAGATGTCGACGGGCTCTGGTTTGAGGGCTGAGGTTTGCGATAGTGCATGACCATCTGCATCCGTCAGACGGAGATCTTGGCTGACCAAGGTGCTGACTTTGGCGCAGATTTTGTCGGCGATTTGCTGACTGAGCATGCTCCCAAACCTCTTAT
>CAZSRA010000018.1:0-16058 GCA_964609585.1 uncultured Candidatus Saccharimonadales bacterium | reverse complement strand
TCAAGCGCGATAAGCCGCACGTCAACGTAGGTACCATGGGTCACGTCGACCACGGTAAAACTACCCTCACCGCCGCCATTACCTCGGTACTGGCCAAGCACATGCCCAGCGCAATTAACAAACCCGTTTCTTATGGAGACATCGATAACGCTCCCGAAGAGCGCCAGCGTGGTATTACGATTGCTACCTCGCACCAAGAGTACGAATCAGCCAAGCGTCACTACGCTCACGTGGACATGCCAGGTCACGCCGACTACGTAAAGAACATGATCACGGGTGCTGCTCAGATCGATGGCGCCGTTCTCGTTGTTTCCGCCGCCGACGGTCCTATGCCTCAGACTCGCGAACACATCCTGCTTGCTCGCCAAGTAGGTGTACCTTCCATCCTCGTCTTCATGAACAAAATGGACATGGCCGATCCAGAGCTCGCCGAGCTCGTCGAAATGGAAATCCGCGAACTTCTCGGTAAGCAGGGTTACGACGAAAACGCTCCCATCATCAAAGGTTCCGCCCTCAAAGCCCTCGAAGGCGACGCCGACAACGAGAAAGCTATCCTCGACCTCGTTGCTGCCATGGATGACTTCATTCCTGAGCCCAAGCGTGAGACGGACAAGCCTTTCCTCATGCCTATTGAAGACGTCTTCTCGATCAAAGGTCGCGGCACCGTCGCCACCGGTCGCATCGAGCAGGGTGTCATCAAGGTCAACGATGAAGTTGAAATCGTTGGTATCCGCCCCACCAAAAAGACCGTTGTAACTGGCGTTGAAATGTTCAAGAAGCTGCTTCCTGACGCTCAGGCTGGCGACAACGTCGGAGCATTGCTGCGCGGTATTGAGCGGGCCGACATCGAGCGCGGTCAGGTTTTGGCCAAGCCCGGTACTGTGACTCCTCACACCGAATTCGATGCCGAGGTTTACGTTCTCTCCAAGGACGAAGGTGGTCGTCACACTCCATTCTTCAAGGGCTACAAGCCTCAGTTCTACATCCGCACCACCGATGTCACCGGCAATGTTACGTTGCCTGAGGGTGTTGAGATGGTCATGCCTGGCGACAACATCAAGATGAAAGTTGAGCTTATCGCTCCAATCGCGATGGAAGAAGGTCTTCGCTTCGCCATCCGCGAAGGCGGCCGCACCGTTGGTGCTGGTGTCGTCACCAAGATCATCAAGTAGTTTTAGCCTCTAGCTAAGTCTCACAAAAACAGCGACCATCCGGCTCGCTGTTTTTGTTTTGGGCTCATCAAATGTTGTAAACTAAAGCAATGAAGATAAAGCTCAATGCCCAACAGTCGGTTCCTTCCGCCGCTCGAAGATTGGGCAGCATTATAGCCTTTAGCGTTATGGTTGGTGCGCTGGTTGGAATCCTCACGAATTGGAAAGTGGTTCCACTCGTGGCCTGGGACACGCTAGCACTCACCTACATAGTTTCCACATGGCGGCGCATTCTCAAATTTGATGCAGCTCTCGTAAAGCTCCACGCGCTACGTGAAGACCCTTCCAGGACCATAGCCGACTTGATTTTGATTGTAGCCAGTATTGCAAGCCTTATTGCTGTCGGCATCCTGCTTGTAGGCTCAAAAACAACTACCAGCTTCGGGCAAATCAGTTCAGCTGGTTTGAGTGTGGTAAGTGTAGTGGTCTCATGGCTGCTCATACATACCATCTTTACACTGCATTATGCCGAGCTCTACTACACTCACCCCGAAGGTGGTATTGAATTTGGTACCACCGAGGCTCCTATCTATATTGATTTTGCCTATCTCGCCTTTACCGTCGGCATGACGTACCAGGTATCTGATACCAACTTAAACAAGCGCAAATTTAGAACCGCTGTCCTTCGCCAGGCCCTCCTGTCATTTGTGTTTGGCACCATTATTGTTGCCACCACCATTAATCTCGTAGCCGGTCTCGGCAAATAGCTGCTCATAAGATTGACAATTATCGCCATAACGTGCTTAAATCGATTCAAGACACGTGAGAGTGTACTAGAATAATAATTTAATCAGATCGAAAGATAGCACCTACCCATGGCAACCGCAGAAGTAAAAGCTCCCGACAAACAGCGAATTCGCATTCGCCTCAAGGCTTACGATTCCAAAGTAATCGACCAAAGCGCTAAGCAAATCATTGATACCGCCACACGCACCGGCGCCAATGTTGCAGGCCCCATTCCACTGCCCACAGAAAAGAATTCCATGACTGTCTTGCGCAGCCCCCATATTTATAAGGATGCTCGTGAGCAGTTCGAAATGCGCACCCACAAGCGCCTTATCGATATCACCGAACCGACCCCCAAGACGATTGACGCCCTCATGAACCTCAACCTCCCCGCCGGCGTCGACATCGAAATCAAGATGTAATAACCTTGTTTTTTCGCCAAAAATCCCCGCAACCCGGGGATTTTTATTTGATTTTTGCGATAAAATAGAACCAAAAATTACGAGGGAGCGCATGCAAGAACCAGAACTACGCACGATATCGCCAAAACAATTTCTCATGATCGACGGACAAGGTGAACCCGACGATGCCATGGCTTATGCCTCCGTTCTGCGTAATACCATTAAGGCCATGGGTCTAAAACCAGGCCTTTTCGAAGCCCTATGGTGGTCAGAAGGCGGAGCCGAGTTGCAGGCTGAAGATCCTCAGGCCTGGCGCTGGACGTTTATGACACAGCCTTCCGGTCACCCCACCGCCGACGTGCTTGCTAAAGCCGTTTCGGCAATTCGCGCCGAGCAGCCAGGTCCGCTCCTCGACAAAATCCGTCTTGAAACCTTTGACGAAGGTCAAGTAGTGCAGATACTATTTGCCGGATCGCCTCAGGACAAGCAGCCAAAACTCGAAGCAATGCTGGCCTATGCTCTCGCTCAGGGGCTCAAACCAAAAGGTAAATATCACGAGATCTATATTGACGACCCTGGTCCCGAGGCGCCCTTCAACGCTCAAACGGTCTTGCGCCAACCCGTCCAGGCCTAGGTCAGCTAGATGGTGTAATATAGCCTAATGCAAACACCCGAAACTGATTCCCCCATAATCTATTACACCGATGGCAGTTGTGAGCCGAATCCAGGCGCCGGTGGTTTCGCCGTAATTCGCGACATGAAGCCGAAAGTACTTGGTAGTGAACCTGAAAGCACCAATATCCGCATGGAGGGCAAGGCGCTCATTGCTGCCCTCACGGACGCAGCCGGAAAGCCGTGCATCATCAATACCGACAGTGAATTTTGGATCAATGTGATCACAAAATGGTCGCTCGCCTGGGAGAAGAACAATTGGCAAAAGAAAGGTGGCGATATCAAAAATCTCGACATTGTAAAGAACGTTGTTCCCTTATATCGCCGGTCTCAAGCCAAACTCGTGTGGGTGCGTGGCCACAACAATGATCCGGGTAACGAAATGGCCGATCACTGGGCCAATGAAGCCCGACGTACTCGTGCATAAAGCTAATGCTTACGTGATAGATTGCTAAAAACCTAAAATAAGCGTATAGTAGTCAATTCTATGGCTACTCCAAACACAACACCAAAACCCCGGCTCCTGCGTCCAGCTACAATCATCGGCTTGCTCGCCGTCCTGGCGCCCTTAAGCTACGCTGCCGGCCGTTTGAGCGCCCTCACATTAGCGCACAGCTATTTAGCCTATCTGGGCTCGGGTCTAGCTCTCGGCTCAATGGGAGCCATGATTGGTATCCCCATTGGCCTGTTTTTTGGCTCTTTCCGGTCGCATTCAACGGTTTCCGCGATGCCGGTCCGCCCCAACACCATCGAGATGGAACACGACATTCTCAAGCAGCTTCGAGCCGAACTCATTGAAAACCAGTCGCTCTTCGAGGCCCGAAAGGGGAGTACTACTATGTATGCTCGTATTGCCTATATCACGCCGTTCTGGGAATCTATTAAGGCTTCAGGCCGGCTATTTGTTATGCAGGATGCGGCACTTCTCAATTCCATAGCCATAGCCTACTATTGGCTTGATCAAGCCACTCATCTTGAAACCTTAGCGTATCAAGCAAAATACGCCGGCACCGATCCAGCCAGCCCGTCTATCGCCTCCCATCTCATCTCCGAAGCTCGGTTGCTCGACGGCCAAGTTGGCGGATCACTCCAGGGAGCCATTGCGGCCGTTGATGAAGTCGTGCAGGCCTCGTCAAATACGCCTGCAAATAATCTCGCACAATAAACCAAAGTAGGCTAAAATTACTCTGTCTAAAAAGCAGGAGTCTTCTATGTCTCTCGTTCTGGCCCTAAAAAATAGGCAGTCCATCGTTGTGGCCAGTGATGTAGATTGGCCCTCGGACGGTATGTCGACATATAGTCAATTCCTCAATCTCCCAGGACGAGCTATTTTGCTTCTAGCGGGCAATATTGAGGCCATACGCTCGGCCATCACGAGGCGCGTCGTACCACAATTAAAACCCAACACCGGTGCGGCCGTTTTAGCGCAACTTGTCCATGCCGCTCTCGTACTCGACGTGATGCCTCATCTCTCAGAAATAGCTGGTCGGGTCGAAATTATTGTGGCGGGCATCGATCCCGTAAGGCACACCGAAGAACCAAATATGTACTATATGGACTCAGCCCGCGATTTTGACCTTACGGTCGTGGCAGGCGATTATGTGGTCGCAGGCGCAACTGCTGTCGCCGAGGAAATCTTACACAGCCAAGATTTAGTCTCGGCAAGCACAGAAGAACTCACTTCTATTGCGAAGGAATGCATTGCCTCAACCAAAATGCGCTGGCCCGGAGCGCTGGCATCACACCAAAGGCTCGGCATAATTACCTTCTCCCAGATCAGGATTCTCGATTTCTAGCCAGCATACGCATCTACAAAAAGAGGTATAGTAGAGCCATGAATCTCTTTTCCGACGACTCCCTTCGTCCTCTCGCCGATCGCGTGCGCCCCAAAGCACTTAGTGACTTCATCGGCCAAACCCATATAGTGGGTGAGGGCCAATTTCTGCGCTCAATGATCACTCGCGGCAATCCCACTTCATTAATCCTCTGGGGGCCACCGGGGAGTGGCAAAACAACACTTGCCAGGATCATCGCCGGCAGTGGGCCATTTGCCTTTGAGGAGATTTCCGCGGTAGCAAGCGGATTGCCGGAAGTCAAGAAAGTCATTGAGCGAGCGGCTGCACGCAAGAAACTCGGCCAGGCCACCGTATTATTTGTTGACGAAATTCATCGTTTCAACAAAGCTCAACAAGACGCCTTTTTGCCGCATGTTGAAAACGGCACTATTATTCTTATTGGCGCAACTACCGAAAACCCGTCTTTTGAAGTTATTGGTCCGCTTTTGTCGCGGGCTCGAGTTGTAGTGCTTCAGCCGCTTTCAACCGAGCAGATTCTTGCGGTTATTGAGCGGGGGGCTGCCGAACTTCGAGGCAAGCAACTCGACTCCGATGCTGCCGGCCTCTTGGCCGAGCTCGCCGCCGGTGACGCCCGGGTCGCTCTTAGCGGGCTGGAGACTGCCGCCAGTCTCACGGGGGGCCATATAACGCTCGAAGTCGTGAAACAGGCTATGCAAAAGCCTGGGCTCAAATACGACAAAACAGGCGAATACCACTACAATCTCATTTCGGCCTACATAAAATCCATGCGCGGCGCGGCGGTAAATGCGGCTCTTTTCTACCTAGCCCGCATGCTTGAGGGCGGCGAAGATCCCAAATTCATTGCCCGTCGGCTCGTCATCTTCGCGTCGGAGGATATCGGTGTAGCGGACAATGCCATGCTCACGCTTGCTGTATCCACGTTTCAGGCTATCGAACGCATTGGTCTTCCTGAAGGCCGCATTATTTTGAGCCAAACTACCATTGCACTCAGCCTAGCGTCCAAAGATCGCCGTGCTGCCGATGCGGTGGCAAAAGCCACGGCCGCAGCCCAGGAGTATCCCGAGGCTGAAGTGCCTTTGCATTTACGCAATGCCCCGACCAAACTTATGAAAGATCAGGGCTACGGCAAGGATTATAAATGGCAAGCTGGTTTTGAGCACAAACAGGGCTTTATGCCACCCGAGTTAGAAAATGAGGTCTTTTTCGCATAAGCTTTGCACATCGAACATGCTTATGGTTTAATGAACCCATGAGTAAAACAGCCAAAAAAGCCACCCGTGAAACCGATAATACCTATTTTCTTAAAATCCTCATATATTTTGTGCTCGGCACTATCTGGATTAAGGTAAATGGGTTTGTGGTGTTTCCGGTGGGGCTTTTGCTTGGAGTTATCATTGCTCAGCACGATCATTTTGCCATTGATCGCAAAGTCGAATACGCCATTCTCATCGTGGCCGCCGTCCTTGGGCTTACGGGCTGGGGCGTTTATCTAGCATTTTAGCCACCAAAGCTCTGGTATAGTACAACCATATGTTTGTTTTTATTCTTGCGAACTTGCCACTGCCGTTTGTTTTATATCTAAACTGGCTTGTTACCCTTAAATTCTGGCGCATTCACCGAGCAGCAAAGCATGCTGCTCTAAAAAAGCCTCCTCGCCTCATCTTGGGCTGGGGGTTGAACACATTATCCAATGTTTTTGTACTCATTCCAATAATCTCAGAGCGACGGCTATTTGTTCAGGATCACCGGTGGCTCTTGTCATTTGCCGTGGCCGCAACCCTTACTATTTCCGGACTCTTACTCATGAATAATGCTCTGGGCAAAGAGCTCGCAGAATTAACACATCGCAACCGGCGAAAAAGAGCCCGCTGAACCTGTTGACATCGAGGCGCAAGATACGTTATAGTCACATGGTATTTCGTCTCGGCGTATTTTTAGCCAAGGCACTGCATAGACTAGGAAGTAGCAGGTCTCCGTTTATAGGAGAAACCGCTATTGCCTAGCGCTTATTTATGTAAGTAGGATCATCAATGAAGGCTCTCCTCGGAACAAAACTTGGCATGACCCAGCTCTTCGATGAGAGTGGCAATGTGGCGCGCGTTACCTTGATTAAGGCCGGCCCCTGTGTTGTCACTCAGGTAAAAACAAAAGACCAGGACGGCTACAATGCCGTTCAGCTTGGTTTTGGTGACGCAAAGCACCAGCCAAAACCCCAAGCTGGTCATCAAAAGGCTGCTGGAAGCAACGCTCGCACCATGCGCGAAGTGCGCATCAAAGACCTCCAGGCTGGTCATCCGGATGCCAAAGCTCGCGAGACTGCAGCAGCCGAGGCCATGGCGCTCACCGTCGGATCCGAGATCGATGTTACGGCTTTTGAGGCTGGAGACGCCGTGCAGGTTACAGGTGTTTCCAAAGGCAAAGGTTTTGCTGGCACTATCAAGCGACACAATTTTACCACCGGCCCAAAGACTCACGGTTCGCACAACTACCGTGCACCCGGTTCTATCGGTTCCGGCTACCCTGAGCACGTCTTCAAAGGCATGCGCATGGCTGGTCGCATGGGTCATGATCAAGTTACGGTCAAAGGTCTTAAGGTGGTGGTTGTGGACGCAAAGCTTGGACTGCTTGCCATTTCCGGCGCCGTTCCTGGCCCCAAGCGTGGTCTCGTAATGGTAAGAGGTGTCGCATGATCAAAGTTGCAGCTTTTTCAAAGACCGGCGCAAAGCAAGAAGCCCAGCACCAGCTAGAAGTGAATGTTTTCGGTGTTGAGGCAAATCACGAGCTCGTAGCTCAAGCCTACCGGACCTACCTCGCGAATGGCCGTGTCGCCGGTGCTAGCACGCTCAAGCGTGGTGAAGTTCGCGGTGGGGGCAAGAAGCCTTGGCGTCAAAAAGGTACCGGTCGCGCTCGCGTCGGCTCCATTCGTGTGCCAAACTGGCGCGGTGGTGGTGTAGTATTCGGGCCCACCGGCAATGAAAACCATAGCCTCACCTTGCCCGTGCGCATGAAGCGTTTGGCTGTGCGCCAGGCTCTGAGCATGCAGGCCGAGGCTGGCCACATCACTATTCTTGAGGCCTTTGTTAGCACAGAAGGCAAAGTAAAGCCTACCGTCGAACTCTTGGGCAAAATGAAGCTTGAAGGCAATGTTCTGCTGGTTGTGGACACCAAAGATAGCTTGGTTGAGCGCGCCACTCGCAACATTAGCGGCCTCAAAACTGTTGCCGCCACTTACCTCAATGTTTACGACATTATGAATGCAGACCACATCGTGATCACAGAAAAAGCCCTCGAAAATATCAAGACCTGGTTAGGAGAAGAAAAGTGAGTCACATAATCCTGACCCCAAAAATTAGCGAAAAAGCTATCTATCTCGCTGAGCGCGGTATTTACGTTTTTGAAGTGCCCACCTCGGCCAATAAAATTGAAGTTACCCGTGCCGTTGAGGCAGCTTTCAAAGTGAATGTCACTGACGTGAACATGACAATCATCAAGGGCAAACTCAAGCGCTTCAAGCAAGTCATGGGTCGCCAAAAGGATGTTAAGAAAGCCATGGTTAAGCTCAAGAGCGGCCAAAAGATTGAACTCTTCGAGGGGGCAAAATAATGGCCATCAAGCTTTACAAACCTACAACCCCAGCTCGCCGCGGTATGACCACGGGCGATACCGAAAACCTTACCAAGAAGCGTCCCGAAAAGTCACTGCTCGTCGCTAAAATCAAGGGCTCAGGTCGCAACAACCAGGGTAAAATTACCGTTCGCCACCGCGGTGGCGGCGTAAAGCGCTTTTACCGGCTCGTCGATTTCGATTTCAAATCAGTCGCCTCGGCCGTCGTTGAAGCTATTGAATACGACCCGAACCGGTCTGCTCGCATTGCTCTCGTTCGCATCGAAGGCGGCAAGCTTGCCTACATCATCGCCGGGTCTAGCATGAAGGTTGGCGACCAGCTCGCTTCGGGTGAGGAGGCAGCAATTCGCCCCGGCAACCGTTTGCCTCTAAAAAACATCCCTAGCGGTACTCAAATCTACAACATTGAGCTTGTACTTGGTAAGGGTGGTCAAATCGCCCGCTCTGCTGGCACCAAGGCCTCACTCGTTTCGAAAGAATCTACCAAAGCTGGGTTCGTACAGGTAAAACTTCCTTCTGGCGAAGTTCGCCTCGTGAACGAAAATTGCCAAGCCACCATCGGAACCGTTGGCAACGAACAGCACCAAAACATCAAATATGGCTCGGCCGGTCGTCGTCGTCGCCTCGGTTGGCGCCCAGCCGTCCGCGGTAAAGCCATGAACCCCGTGGATCACCCTCACGGTGGTGGTGAAGGCGCGCAGCCAACAGCTATTTATAAATACGGCCAGAAGACGCCTTGGGGCAAGCCGGCATTGGGTCTCAAGACTCGCCGCCGCAAGTCCACCGACGCTATGATTATCCGCGGCCGCGGCAAAGGTAGGAGACGCTAAATGAGCCGTTCACTCAAAAAAGGACCATACGTAGACGAAAGATTGCTAAAGCGCATCATTGCGTTGCCCGCTGGAGACAAGTCAGTTCTGAAGACTTGGGCTCGCGATTCCACCATCTCCCCGGAAATGGTCGGCCACACGGTCGCTGTTCACAACGGTCGCATGCACGTACCTGTGTTTGTGTCAGAAAACATGGTTGGCCACAAACTCGGCGAATTCTCACCTACCCGCAAATTCCGCGGTCACGGCGGTAAGCTAGCGAAGGGTCAGAAGTAATGAAGACCTCAGCAACAGCAAAATTCGTCGGTACCTCGGCTCGCAAGACTGGCCTCGTGGCTGCTCTTATCCGCGGCCGTCGCGCAGTTGATGCGCAGGTAATCCTAGCCAATACCGACAAGCGCGCTACCGGTCCAGTCGGCAAAGTCTTAGCTTCCGCTATTGCCAACGCCGAAAATAATCACAATGCAAAGGCTTCCAACCTCATAATCGAAAGCGTACTCATCGGACCAGGGCCTACCCTCAAGCGCTCAATGCCCCGGGCTAAAGGTAGCTCTAGTGCCATTCGCAAGCGCTCAAGCCACATCACTGTGGTTGTAGCAGACGCTAAAGTCGCCGAGAAGCCCGCCAAGGTCGAGAAAAAGACCACTGCTAAGAAAGAGGAGGCAAAGTAATGGGCCAGAAGATCAATCCGCGCAGTATGCGCCTCCAGGTCGACCACGACTGGCAATCACGCTGGTACGCCGATCGCGATTACGCTACGTTCCTTATCCAGGACCTCAAACTCCGGGCTGCTATTTCCGGAAAACTCAACAAACGCGCAGGGGTGGCTCGGGTCGACATTGAGCGCTCACCCGGTCAAATCGTTGTCACCATCCATACTTCTAAGCCCGGTGTTGTCATCGGTCGTGGTGGAAGCGGCGCCGAAGAACTCAAAACCCTCCTTGCCAAAATAGTCGGCGGCCCCGTTAAAGTGTCCATTGAAGAAGTCAAGAAGCCCGAGCTCAACGCCATGCTCGTCGCCGAAAACGTTGCCGGCCAGCTCGAGCGCCGCATCTCCTTCCGCCGAGCTATGAAAATGAGTGTCGAAAACGCCATGAAGAGCGGTGCACTCGGCGCGAAAGTCGCCATTGCCGGGCGTCTCAACGGTGCGGAAATGGCCCGCCGCGAAAACGTTTCCCAAGGCAGCATCCCACTTCACACGCTGCGCGCCGACATTGATTTTGCTCAGGCTCTCGCCAAAACCACCTATGGTGTCATCGGCGTTAAAGTCTGGGTCTATAAAGGATCGAAGTTCTAGCCATGTTACTACCAAAGAAAACCAAGTATCGGAAGCAAATGAAAGGCGTAATGCGCGGTGAAGCTACGCGCGGCACGGCAATCGCTTTTGGCCAGTTCGGCCTCAAAGCCGAAGCCTCTGAGCGCATCACCTCTCGTCAAATTGAAGCAGCCCGACGTGCCATGACGCGTCACGTCAAGCGTGGCGGCAAAATCTGGATTCGCATCTTCCCTGACACTCCCATCACCAAGAAGCCAGCCGAAGTCCGTATGGGTAGTGGTAAAGGTTCTGTTGATCATTACGCAGCCAAGGTTAAGACCGGCGCCATTATGTTCGAAATGGACGGTGTCGACGAAGCAGTGGCCAAAGAGGCGATGCGCCTTGCAAGTCACAAGCTACCCATCCCGACCCGCTTCATTGTTCGAGAAATTCCTGGAGAGGCCGCGTAATGATTAAGCTACTAGAAATTACCAAAAAGACCGATCAAGAGCTTGCCGAGTTCATCACAGCGGAGCGGACTGCCCTGGCCAAGGCCATTATCGACAGTCGCACCAAAGAGGTTAAAGGCGTTAAGATCTTGCATGCTCATAAAAAGACCATCGCCCGCGCGCTCACCATCGCCCGCGAGCGAGCAATCGCCAAACTGGAGGCGTCAGAATGATTCGCACACTTCGGGGGACAGTCGTCTCCGACAAAATGGACAAGACGGTAGTCGTCGCGGTTAACACCGTGAAGGAACACCCTATCTACCGCAAGAAATATAAAGTAACGACCAAGTTCAAGGCTCACGACGAAAAGAACGAAATCCACACTGGCGATCTCGTTGAGATCACCGAGACTCGTCCGTTGTCGCGCGACAAGCGTTGGGAAGTCGCCCGCAAAGTCAGCGCCAAGGAAATGGAGGCGTAACATGATTCAGGCAGAAACCAGACTCAAAGTTGCCGATAATTCCGGCGCCAAAGACCTCCTTTGTATCAAGGTCCTCGGTGGCTCGCGCCGCCGATATGCTCACATCGGTGACATCATTACGTGCAGTGTTAAGTCGGCCTTGCCCGGCGCTGGCGTCAAGAAGAAGGAAGTCGTTCGAGCAGTCGTCGTGCGTACCGTTAAAGAAACCAAGCGCGCTGATGGTTCGAGCATCCGCTTCGACGAAAACGCTGCGGTGCTCATCAACAAAGATGGCCAGCCTCGTGGCACCCGCATTTTTGGACCCGTTGCTCGTGAACTTCGCGATGGTGGCTACATGAAAATCATTTCACTCGCTCCGGAGGTGCTGTAATGAAACTCCGTAAAGACGATAAAGTCATCATAATTCTAGGCAAAGACAAGGGTAAAACCGGTACTATTCTCGGGGTCCTACCCAAAGAAGGCAAAGCCGTAGTCGAAAACATCAACGTCGTAAAACGTCACACGAAGCCTTCTCAGAAAAACCCTCGTGGCGGCATCTTAGACATCACCAAGCCCATCGACGTCTCCAAGCTCATGGTGCTCGATCCTGCATCTGGCAAACCAGCTCGCATTGGCTACGAGATCAAGCCTGACGGTACCAAAGAGCGTATCTTCAAGGTCAGCGCTCCTCAGCATGCTGCCAAGAAAGCAGAACCAGCCAAGGCTAAGAAGACCGAGAAAGCAGATAAGTCCGAATCTAAAGCTAAAGAGGAAACAACCTCTAAGGCGGGTAAAAAGTAATGAACAGATTTAAAGAAAAGTATAATACTGTAGCGGTACCGAAGCTCAAAGAAGAGTTCAAGTACACCAATCCTCACCAAGTTCCGCGCATTGTCAAAGTCGTGGTGAGCGCCGGTGTGGGTCGCGCAGTCAGTGATGCCAAGCATCTTGACGCCGCGGCTGAGACTCTGGCCAAAGTTACTGGGCAACATCCCGTGACTACCATCGCCCGCAAAAGCATTGCCTCCTTTAAGCTCCGCGAAGGCAACAAAGTGGGCACCACCGTCACGCTTCGCGGCGAACGAGCCGAAGAATTCCTTGATCTTCTCGTGGGCGTTGTTCTGCCTCGCATTCGCGACTTCCGCGGTATCTCCGCTACTGCTTTTGATCCCTTCGGCAACTACAGCCTCGGCCTTCCGGATCACACAATTTTCCCCCAGATTGCTTTCGAAGATGCTGGCACGTCGCACGGTTTACAGGTAAACGTTGTTACGAGCGCTCACACTGCCGCCGAGGGCAAAAAGTTACTGGAATTAATGGGTTTCCCCTTTAGGAAGGACGCATAATGGCACGAGTAGCATTAGTAGTAAAAGCCGCGCGCAAGCCTAAGTTCTCGACCCGCAGGGTCAACCGTTGCCAAGTTTGCGGCCGGCCACGTGGTTATATTCGTAAATTCGCCCTATGCCGTGTCTGCTTCCGTGAGTTCGCCTCGAAAGGGCAGATCCCCGGCGTCACTAAGGCGAGTTGGTAAGGAGACAAAATTATGTTTAACGATTCAATTTCCGATCTCCTCACTCGTATTCGCAATGCCAACACGGCACGTCGCCGTCTCGTTGTAATGCCGTATTCGAAGATGAAGCAGCAAGTTGCCGATATCCTAAAAAGCAACGGCTTCCTTGAGGATGTCAAAGTAAGCACCGATGGCGGGTTCAAATCCCTTGAGCTCAGCCTACCGGCCAACCCCGAGACCATCACTTCTCTTATCCGTGTCTCAAAGCCCGGTCGTCGCGTCTATACCGGCGTCAGTGACATTCCGCTCGTTTTGGGCGGTCGCGGTATCGTCATCATCTCGACCTCGAATGGAGTGATGACGGGGCGTCAAGCACGCAAAGAAGGTCTCGGCGGCGAATTAATCTGTAAGGTGTGGTAAGATGAGCAGAATTGGACGCAAACCAATTGTTATTCCGGCCGGCGTTAGCATCGAGCTGACAGACCGCCACATTAAAGTTACGGGACCAAAGGGTACGCTCGAGCTAGACATTCTTCCAGGTATTAATGTCGAGCAAAACGAGGGAGTTTTGAACGTCACCAAAGCTGTCGAAACCGCGGAAACCGGTCGTCTTTACGGACTAACCCGCACACTGATCGACAACATGGTAACCGGAGTAGCTCAAGGCTTCACTCGGGCGCTTGAAATCAATGGTGTCGGTTTCCGTGCTGCAGTAGCCGGTAACGTTATTACTTTGAGCCTTGGCTTTTCTCACCCCGTGGTTTTCACGCTTCCCGCCGGAGTTGAAGCCAAAGTCGAAAAGAATCTCATTACGCTCACCGGTTTCGACAAGCAACTTGTTGGCCAAGTAGCCGCCAATCTCCGAGCGCTTAAGAAACCAGAGCCATATAAAGGTAAGGGCATCAAGTACGCAGAAGAACACATCCGTCGCAAAGCCGGTAAGACTGCGACGAAGGGTTAAAAACTATGATAAATACAACACTAGCTACATTAAATCGTCGTCGTGCTCGCGTTCGGGCCAAGGTCTCGGGCACACCCGTGCGCCCACGTTTGTCGGTAAAAATTACCCTTACCCATGTCATTGCCCAACTCATTGATGACACCACTGGTCGTACCTTGGCTTACGCTAGTACTGTTGGCAAAGATGTAAAAGGTAGCATGACAAAAAAGGCTATCTGGACCGGCGAGCAAATCGCGACAGCTGCCAAAGCAAAGAATATTAAGCAGGTTGTTTTTGACCGCAACGGCCGTATCTATCACGGGCGTCTCCACGCACTAGCCGAAGCGGCGCGCAGCGCAGGATTGGAGTTTTAATCATGGCTATTGAACAGCAACCCAAAGAGTTTGAAGAAAAAGTAATCGCCATCGACCGCGTCGCCCGTGTGCAAAAAGGTGGACGTCGTTTCCGCTTTCGCGCTACAGTAGTAGTTGGTGATGGTAAGGGTCGTGTTGGCGTCGGCGTCGGCAAAGGTTCAGAGGTAATGACCTCGATTGCCAAGGCCGTAGCCAGGGCGAAGAGCCAGATGATCACGGTTCCCCTCAAGGACCACACTATCCCGCACGAAATTCAGGTCCGTTTTGCCGGCGCCATGGTGCTCCTAAAGCCCGCCTCAGCCGGTACCGGTGTTATCGCCGGTGGAGCTGTCCGAAACGTAGTTGAGGTAGCTGGCATTCGCGATCTTCTCACCAAATCTCTCGGCTCTAGCAATAAAGTAAACAACGCTTACGCCACCGCTCTGGCTCTCTCGCGCCTCAAAACCGACGCTAAAGCCCCGGCTGCAAGCAAACAACCGGTCGAACCGGCCACCGTCTAGGAAACACACATGAAGATTCACGAACTCTCACTACAATCCGGCAAAGACAAGAAGCGCGTTGGACGCGGTATTGGCTCCGGCTACGGCAAAACCGCCGGTCGCGGTACCAAAGGCCAGAATGCTCGCACCGGCGGCGGTGTTCGCATTGGTTTCGAGGGTGGTCAAAACCCTCTTGCTAAGCGCCTCCCTAAAAAGCGCGGCTTCGTCGCTATCAATCCCACCCAATATCAAGTCGTAAACATTGGAGCGCTCGGTCGTTTTAAGGCTGGCACTACCGTTGATGCCGAGCTTTTGGCCGCGACAGGGCTTGTCAAAAAGGCCGATGATCGAATCAAACTCCTTTCTAGCGGCGAACTGTCCGTCAAGCTTGCGGTTAAAGTAACTGCAGCCAGTGCTACAGCCAAAGCGGCAGTTGAAGCAGCCGGCGGTACCGTCGAGCTCGTAGCCTTCACAAAGGCACCGAGTAAAAAAGCTACAAGGCCAAAGCCTGAGGAGCAGGTAACCACTTAATGAATCTATCGAGCTTCAAGCAGGTCTACCGTTCTCCAGATCTGCGCCGCCGGGTGCTGGTGGTTCTTGGGCTCATTGTTATCTTTCGTTTTCTAGCTCACGTGCCAGTTCCCGTGCCGGATAATGCCGCTCTTTCCAATTTTCTTAAATACATATTTAATTCCAATAAAATCCTCGGGTTTGCTGACGTCTTTTCCGGCGGCGCCTTAGCCAATTTCTCGATCATCATGATGGGGGTTGGGCCCTACATCAACGCCTCAATTATCATGCAGCTCCTGCAGCAGGTAATTCCGAGCCTTGAGGCACTATCGAAAGAAGGCGAGCAGGGGAGACGCAAGCTCAACCAATACACGCGCTTACTAACGCTACCACTCGCGCTCGTACAGTCATTTGGTATGGTGTTCCTCATTCAGCAAACTTCCATTCGTGTCTCAAACCTCGACGTTATTGGCCATCCCAATCTATTGCAATGGCTCCTCATGATCTCAACCATAACTGCGGGCACCATTCTCCTCATGTGGATCGGCGAAATTATTACCGAAAAAGGCATCGGCAATGGTATATCGCTCATCATTTTCTGCGGTATTATCTCGCGCCTCCCCACCAGTGTTAGTCAGTTTGGTAGCCTCGCATCCGGTGATGCCGGAAAGATTGTCACCCTCATCGGCTTCCTTTTGGCTACGCTTGCCGTCATCGCTTTTGTGGTGCTTCTAAACGAAGGTCAGCGCAACATTCCGGTATCGTACGCCAAGCGCACCCGAGGGGACCGGGTCTATGCT
>CAZSRA010000017.1:0-18376 GCA_964609585.1 uncultured Candidatus Saccharimonadales bacterium | reverse complement strand
CTTTTTTCATTTTGGCAAGCACTTCGGGCTTTTTCTTGGCCACGCCTTTGCGCAATGTATCGGCCTGGCCGCCGGTAAATCCGGCGAGATCTTTGGCAATCTGCATAACTTGCTCTTGGTACACGAGCACGCCGTAGGTCATGCCAAGGGCCGCTTCCATTTTGGGGTGGAAGTAGCTGATGTCGGCGCGGCCGTGTTTGCGGTCGATGAAGTTGTCGATGAACTGCATGGGGCCGGGCCGGTAGAGGGCGGCCATAGCGATGATGTCGTCGAACACGGTGGGTTTGAGCTCGCGCAAGTAGCGCTTCATGCCCGCGGATTCTAGCTGGAAGACGCCGGTAGTGTCGCCACGGGCGAGGAGCTCGAAGGTAGGGCGATCGTCGAGCGGGAGGCTGCCAAGTTCGATAGTTTGGCCGTAGACTTTTTTGATGATGCGCAGGGCGTTGTTGATGATGGTGAGGTTGGAGAGGCCAAGGAAGTCCATTTTGAGCAGGCCGAGCTCTTCGATAATGCCCATGGAGTATTGCGTAGCGATGCCGCCTTTTTGGGCACGTTGTAGGGGGACATAATTGACGATTGGGCTGGGGGCGATAACAACGCCGGCGGCATGCACGCCGTTTGAGCGAATAGTGCCTTCGAGTTCCATGGCGAGGTCGATGAGGCGTTTGGCGCGGGGATTGTTTGTATACTCTTTGACGAGTTCGGGATCGGGGCGCTGTTCGTCGCCGCCTTTGCCGGGTTTGAGGCCAGTGGAGACAGCGAGCGGAATGTGACGGCCTTGGACGGGCTGCGGGATGAGTTTGGCGAGGCGGTCGACCTCGTCGTAGGAGTAACCAAGGACGCGGCCGGTGTCGCGCACCGAGTTGCGGGCGGCCATGGTACCGAAGGTAATGATCTGCGCTACGCGCTCCTGGCCGTATTTTTCGGTGACGTATTCGATGACTTCGCCGCGACGGGTGTCTTGGATGTCGATGTCGATGTCGGGCATGGAGACGCGGTCGGGGTTAAGGAAGCGCTCGAAGAGAAGGTCGTACTGCATAGGTTCAAGGTCGGTGATGTTCATAACATAGCTCACGATGGAGCCAGCAGCACTCCCCCGCCCGGGCCCAAAGATTATGCCTTGGTTTTTGCCCCAGTTGATGAAATCGGCGGTAATGAGAAAGTAGCCGTCGTAGCCCATTCTGCCAATGATGCCGAGCTCGTATTCGAGGCGTTCGACCATTTTGGGCGCCACCAGCTCGCGCGCTTTGGCCTCGGTGATGTGGGCGACATCTTCTTTGGGAATGCCACCATAACGCCAGGCAAGGCCCTGCCAGCAAAGCTTGTGGAGATAGGCTTTTTCGTCGAGGCCACTTTCGGGCACGGGGAAGGTGGGGATGAGAATTTTACCGAGATCGAGCTCGACATTGCAACGTTCAGCGATTTTGACGGTGTTTTCATAAGCCTCAGGCACGCGAGCGAAACGCTCTTTAATTTCCTCTGGACCAGACACATAGAGATCCATACTCATAGTCATGCGCGACGGGTCATCGAGCGTCTTGCCGGTCTGGACGCACAGGAGGGTTTCGTGGGCATCGCGGTTGGCGTGGCGAGAATAATGGGAGTCGGCCGTGACGACGAGCGGGATGCCGGTAGCCTTTGAGAGCTCAATTTTGGCATCGTTTATGGTTTTTTGGGTGTCCCACTGGTGTTCGTGGGCCTGGAGCTCGAGGAAGTAATTGCCGCGGCCAAAGGTTTCGTCGTACCACTGGGCCACATTTTTGGCCTCGGCCATATTGCCGGAAGTGATGTGTGAGGCCACTTCTCCACCGGCGCAGGCAGAAAGTGCAATGAGGCCTTCGTGATATTTCGTGAGGAGTTCGCGGTCGATGCGGGGCTTGTAGTAGTAACCATCGAGCTGGGCGATGGTGACGAGTCTCATGAGGTTGTGGTAGCCCTCGGTGGTGGCGGCAAGGAGAATGAGGTGATATGGGTTGGCATCTTGGCGGCCAGCCTTGTCGAGGTGGCCGCGCGGAGCCACATAGGTTTCAACGCCGATGATGGGTTTAATGTCGCGCTTTTTGGCTTCTTTGTAGAATTCGACGGCGCCGGACAGCGTGCCGTGGTCGGTGAGAGCCACAGCGTTCATGTCGAGTTCTGCGATACGGTCGAGCATGCCCGGGACCTTTTGCAAGCCGTCGAGCAGACTGTAATGACTGTGATTATGCAGATGAACGAACTCGGACATGCGAAATGACTTCCCCTCTTTTGTACCTCTGGTTACTTTTTATGGTACCACGAGAATGCTTACTGGGGACATTGGGTGGTGGACTCATGAGATAACCGCTTTACCGGGAATGCTGGCACCCCCGGCGAACCAGGGGTGCCAGACTTTGCAGAGAGCCAAATTGTCGGTTTAGGCTATTTACTGATTGTCGTCCTCCTCTTGGGCCAGATCATACATCTCATTTGCGTCGTGGGCGGTGTCTTCTTCGTTATCACGCCTTGCATCTTCTGCATAGGCGTCGTCTTCTGGATCGGACATTTGCCCTCCTTTTGCTGCCTGTGGCTCTTTTTTCTGCGTCCTCAACTATAGTTATTAGAAATGGACTGCTCAAGTAGAGTCTCCATTTGGACTCCCCAAGTAACTAATGACTGCGATTTTCGATCGTCTGGCCGAGGTCTTTAAAGAAGTGACCGATGACGGGGGTGCTCACAAAAAGCTGGAGGATGGTTACGAGGGCGGCAACGCCGACCGTAGCACCCAGCGTAGCGCCAAGCCCGGCAAAGAGGCCACGCACAAAGGAACTCCAAATTTGGCGCCTGGTGCTGTGGAGTACGTAGATGTAGTCGAGAATGAGAGCGTCTTCGACGGCTTTGCCTAGGCGTTCGTAATTAACACCAGACTTTTTGTGGTTTGGATCGGGGCGGCTGTCGATCATTTAGCGCTCTTTGGCCTCGGGAGTGTCACGTACATCTTGAGCTTTTTCTTTGGCGGACGTGGCGAGGTGCCTAGTAACTCGCTCAAGCTCGGTCATCACGGAGGCGCCCTCGTTTAGAAGTTGCTTGACTTGTTTTACGGCCACATCTTTTGTCTGAGTGCCACTTTTGGCTAAGTTAGTAGCGGAAATGCGCAGGTCTTGCTTTAAGACTTCGGCACGGTGAATGAGCTCTTGGCTTTCTTCCTTGGCCTCACCTTTGAGTTCTTTGGCGGCAGCTTTTAGTGTGTCTACCCGACCACCGACGTCCTCGCTCATTTTTTCCAAACGGCGCTGAATATCTTCATAAGTGCCACGGACTTTGCGTTTGATATCTTCTTGCGTTTCCTTACCACTTTTTGGTGCTAGCAAAATACCAGCAATTGCTCCCGCAATCGCGCCTATAAGAGTGCCTTTTAAAAATGTTTTCTTCATGTTTTATCTCCTTTACTGATGGTTCGTGATGTTTTACTCGTCCTCGTTTTTGGGCCGACGCTTAGACGTAAAGCGTTTCATAAGGGCGGCCGTGATTCCGGAGAGGGCGACCGGGGCGAGTTTGCGCCCAAACGACTCGAGAATGCCAGCCATACTGCCGGTAGCCGCGTCCGCTCGGTCCGAAATACGTTTGAGATTTCTCATGATAGCAAGCATTAGACTAAGAAGAATAACGCTTAAGATAATGAGCGTGAGAAAGCCAGCACTTAGTAATATGACGAGAATGAGCTCAACGGTGTTCATGATTAGGTATTCTTATTGTTATATTTTCTAGATACTTACTTAGTATACACCGACGCGCGCGATAATTATTGGTCATTATCACTATTGCGACGGTCTTTGGTGGTAAATTTTGGGCGTTTGTCTAAGGCGACAGCTTTGAGGCGTTTGGCGGCCTTTGTGGCTTTGGTGAGAGCGGACTGATCGGCTCGACGAGTGATTACGATCCATTCTTTGCGTTCGACGAGCGAATTGGGGATGACATGCAAATAACCTTTGTCGTCACGCAGACGGGTACGCCGGGCGTCCATGTGCTCGATCACACCCTGGGCAGCAGGCTCGCCCACAATGACTTCGTCACCCACATTGAAATCGCCATCGCGAGCCAAAAAGATAGCGGCAATAATGTCGGAGACAAGGGTGGAGCCGCCGGCAGCCATGGCGATTCCGATGGCGGCTATGGAGCCCGTAAAGAAGTAAATGACACTGCTGAGGCCGAGTTCCTGGAGGATGATAGCCGTTAGCAATATCCATAGAGTAGTTTCGACGATGGAAGTAAGCACATATCGAAAACCGGTCTGGATGTGAGTAAGTTTTAAGATGAGTCGAAGAGCTTTTACGCTAAATCGAACGATGAGGATGCCCACGAGCAGATCAAAAAGCGAGGGCAAAAGGTTCGTTTGCAGGCCTTGCGCAAGTTTCAGGATATGGTCGATGAAGCTGGAGTTGAGAGCTAAAGGTGTCATGATAGTTACGCTTATATTAGCATGCTTTTGGGCTACGCGGTGGCTGATTTTGCAGAGCGGCTCATGAATATTACGGGTATGTCACCGGAATTTCCGGTTTCGCCGGTGGGACGAAAATCGTACTTACGATAGAAATTGACGGCACGGTCATTGTAGGAGGCAACTTCTAGACTTATTGCTTGCTTGTCGCCGAGCCAGGCCAGGCTTGCATCCATGAGTTTTTGAGCGGTTCCCGTGCCGTGGTAGGCAGGCAAAACGTAGAGCGCCGTAATGAGGCTAGCCGGTGTAGATTTTTTGGCCGCGCTAAACCCAACTATTTTGGAGCCGGCCTTGGCGACGGTTATGTGCTGCGTCGGGTCGGTAATGAATCCGCGCCATTTATCGATGCGTTCTGACGTCTCGAAGCCGCGAACTCGCTCTTCGATGGCGGCCCTGGTGATACCGAGTTCTTCGTTTGGATATGTCGTAAGCCAGGTGTCGTGCTGGACCGTGGCAATACTGGGTGCATCATCGACCCTAGCTTTTGAAACGGTAATGTCTGTGGACATAGGTCTAGCCCAGGCGCTCTTTGAGGAGTTGGTTGATGAGGGGCGGATTGCCTTTGCCCTGGGTGGCTTTCATGGCTCCGCCAACGAGGGCGCCGAAGGCCCGAGCATTGCCGGCTTGGTAGTCGGCCACAATTTGGGGGTTTTCGGCAATGATTTGATCGACGATTTTGGCCAGCTCGCCTGTATCTGATTGTTGGAGAAGTCCAAGTGCCGTGGCACGCACGAGCGGGTCGGCGGCGGTTTGCCAGAGGTCGGCGAGAAGAGCTTTGGCATTGGAAGAGCTGAGCTTGCCTTCGGCCAAGAGCCGACCGGTGCGAACGAGGGTACCAGGATCAAGGGCGCTTTGGATGAGAGTGCGACCGCTGGTGTCTTCGAGTTTTACGCGATCACCGATGAGCCAGGTGAAGGCAAAGCGGGCTTGGCTAGGGTCGAGTTTTACAACGTGGTGCCAGAAGGTGGCGGCATCGGGGTCGGCTACGAGGGCTTCGGTTTCGCTCGAGGGCAAGCCGGCGGCGGCGAGCTCCCGGCGCAGGTCACCTGGCAAGAGGCCAAGCTCGTTTTTTTGCTCCTCGACCATGGCGGTTGTGACGACGAGCGGAGGCAGGTCCGGCTCGGGAAAGTAGCGGTATTCATCGGCGTCTTCCTTACTGCGCATGGGGTAGGTCTCCCCTTTTGCCTCGTTCCAGCCGCGGGTTTCTTGGCGGATGCGTTGGCCGTTTTCGATGGCCACGATTTGGCGGCGGGTTTCGTACTCGACGCTGCGCTCGATGGCCTTGAAGCTGTTGAGGTTTTTGGTTTCGGTGCGGGTGCCAAATTCTTTCGCACCAACGAGGCGAACGCTCACGTTCACATCAAAACGCTGGTTGCCGTAGTAAAGGTTGGCGTCGGAGACGGCGGCGTAGCGAGCGAGGTTGTGAAGCTCCTGGGCGTAGGCTTTGGCTTCGGCGGCACTTCTCATATCGGGCTCAGAGACGATTTCAAGCAAGGGGGTTTCGGCCCGGTTGAGGTCGACGAGCGAATATTTTTGGCCTTCGGGATGGGTGAGCTTACCGGCGTCGCCTTCGAGGTGAGCACGGGTGATACCGACGCGTTTTGTTTTGCCGTTTAGCGGAAACTCGACATATCCGCCGGGCACGATGGGTTCATCGAACTGGGTGATTTGGTAGCCCTTGGGAAGGTCGGGGTAAAAGTAATTTTTGCGGTCGAATTTGGAATGGAGGTTCTCGGTGTACTCGGCGTTTAGTGCCAGCCCCATGCGAATGGCCAGCTCGACGGCGTGTTTATTGAGAACGGGGAGCGTACCAGGAAGACCTAGGCAGACTTCGCAGACGTGAGTGTTGGGATCGGCGTCGCGTGAATCGTTGTCACAGCCGCAAAAGAGTTTGGATTTGGTAGCGAGCTGAACGTGACATTCGATGCCGATAACGGCTTCGTATTTGGCGCGGAGTTCGGGGCTCATGATGTCATCTCCTTTCGCAGTATGAAGTGGACGTTGTCGAAGGTGTCGAGTTTTTCGGTCTCTTCGAGGGTAAACCAGCCGATGTCGTGGGATTCAGCCTGATTGTGGCTGACAACTTGCTCGGGCACGCGGACGACATAAACCTGATCGAGATGATAGTGTTCCGGCTGGTCGTCACGGGCAGGTATCGGCCCTTCTTCGAGCAAATATTGGGGTCGCGGAATGAAGCTTGCGCCAGCATCGACGCGCTCGAGTGCGCCGATTGTAGCCGCAACATCGACTCCCGTTTCTTCGAAGGTTTCGCGCGCGGCGGCTTCGATAGGGTTTTCGTGAGGGTCTTGGTGGCCGCCTGGTGGCATCCATTTGTCGTATTTGCGGTGATGGATGAGGAGGGTTTTCGTGGGTTTGGTGTCGCTGAGGACAAAGACGGTGGCGGTGTAGTGTTTTTCGGGTTTTGTCATTGCGTTATCTCCAAGAAGCTGGGGTTGATCTGGCGAGCCCAATCGCTTTGCTCTTCGGGGCTTAATTGACGGGTGCGACCTGCTACTTCTTCGGGTGAATTTAGACCGATGGGGCGATCATCCACGGCATAGAGGGTGACGTGAGCTGGTTGGGTGGGCTGCTGGAGCTGGAGCTTATGGTTTAAGAAGGCGAAGAATTCTTCGAAGCCCTGGGTCTTAGCCATGACTATGATGGTTTGCTTGTGCTCGGAGGGTTGGCTGACTACGCGGATGTCCGAGGAATAGCCGGTGAGCAGGGGCAGTGTAGCGCCAAGCCCTTGGGTAATAACCTCCATAATCTCCTTCTCTGCCTCAGATTCGGTCACACCGGTGGCGGCAACGATCTGGGGAATGAGCTTTTTGACCGCTACTATGGTGCAGTGCAAGTGAGAGCGCTTTCGATAATGCTTGTCGTCGAGTGTGATGGCATGGGGAAGACCGGGGATGGCAAGTTCTTGAGCCACGACGCCATCAATGTAGACATAAGGTGGCGTTAGATTCTGCATCATTAGAGAGCCCCCAGATCTTTGAGGCCCTGTTCGAAGTCGGCCAAGGCTTCTTTGGCCTGACTCACGACAAGGTCGAAGCCAACTTCGTGGGCGAGGGCGTTGCGGAGCTTGTGGGCGCGCCAGACGTTGTTGCGGTTTACGAAATGGGGGTTTGCGAGCTTGAGGCGGTCGGCCATTTTTTCGCCAGGATAGCCGCGTTGTTTTAGGACGTAATCGAAGAGTTTGTCGGCTTCGTTGATGGCGTTTTTGAGGCCGCTGGCACCGGTGGCTGAAGTAGCCATGATGACATCCCAACGGGTGCGGATTTCGGTCGGGTTGACGTAGCCGTTGTAGCTCACCCGCGACGAGGGACGACGAGAAGTTCGGCGCTTGTTTCGACTGCCACTTTCGATGACGGCATAGAGCAACAGACCAATGACGAGAACGATGATGAGGTAGCTTATTAGCATGTTAGTTTTTGGTCCAATCGCCGATGAGGGTTTCGGCAGCTAGGGCGGCTTCGAGGAGGCGACGTTCAGCCCGCTGGGGAGCCATAATCTGCAAACCGGCAGGGAGGTCTTCGACACCGGCAAAGGGAATCGAGATAGCAGGAATACCCACGAGATTGACCGCGACGGTCATGACGTCTTCGAGGTAGAGCGAGAGGGGGTCATTGTTTTTAGACCCTAGGGGGAAGGCCGGATTTGGAGCGGTGGGTCCAATGAGGAGGTCGTATTTAGCAAAGGCAGCGTCGAACTGTTCGATGAGTTTGGTGCGGACACGTTGCGCGCGTTTGTAGTAGGCGTCGTAGTAGCCACTCGAGAGCACATAGGTACCCATAATGATACGGCGCTTAGCTTCGGGACCGAAGCCCTCGCTGCGAGATAGCAGATAGGTGTCTTCGAGGTTGGTGGCTTTTTTGGAACTGTGGCCGTATTTGACGCCGTCGTAACGGGCGAGATTGCTGGAGACTTCAGCTGGAACGAGGATGTAATAGGCGGCCAGGGCAAGCTCGGTGGCGGGAACGCTCACTTCTTCGACGATGGCACCGGCAGCTTTTAATTCTTCAACGAGTTGAAGAAGTTTTTCCTTCATAACGGGGTGCAAGCCTTGGCCGAGATATTCTTTGATGAGGCCAATTTTGCGGCCCGTGAGCTTACTGGATGTTATGTGGTAGCCTTCGGGATCACGCGCGATGGTGGTGGCATCCGATGGATCGGGGCCAGCCATCACATCGAGGACAAGGCTGGCATCGAGTACGCTGCGAGTAATGGGCCCGAGCACATCAGTGGAGCTCGCCATAGCGACGACGCCGGTGCGCGGCGTGAGGCCATAAGTGGGCTTGAGACCGACGACACCACACAGGGCGGCTGGTTGGCGGATGGAGCCACCGGTATCTGAGCCGATAGCGAAGGAAACTTGACCCAGGGCGACGCTCGCAGCCGAACCGCCAGAGGAGCCGCCGGGAACGCGGGTGGGGTCGACGGGGTTTTTGGTGGGGCCAAAATCGGAATTTTCGGTGGAGGTACCGTGAGCGAAGGCATCGAGATTGGCTTTTGCTACCATGATGGCGCCGGCGGCCTCGAGTCGGTCGATGGCCGGAGCTTGATAGGGAGCTTTGAATGGAGCGAGAATGTTGCTTGCTGCGGTAGTGTGCGTGGAACGCGTGAGGTAATTGTCTTTGGCGGCAAATGGAATTCCAGCCAGCGGCAAGGTTGTTTCGCCGGCAGCAATGCGAGCATCGACGATTTCGGCAGCTTTAAGAGCATCGGGATTGAGCTCAAGGATAGCGTGGTAATCTTCGGTTTCGGCAATGCGGGTGAGGCTTGCTCTTACGAGATCTACGGCGCTTATTTTGCCAGAGCGAACGTCGGCAGCTAGCTCATGAATGGGGCGAGTGAAATCAAGGAGATTTGCAGCCATTAATTTAGCACCCGTTTTACCACAATGTAGCCGTCTTTTTGCTCGGGAGCATTAGCAAGAAGTACTTCGCGCGGCGGGCTGGGGACGACAACATCTTCGCGCCACACGTCTTGAAGTCCGGTGACTTGATCGGTGGGTACTGTGTCTTCGATATCGACGGCAGCGAGCTGCTCCACGAAGCTAACGATATTGCCAAGCTCGACAGAGAGCCGAGCTGCTTCTTCGTCGCTTAAAGCAATACGGGCTAATTTGGCTAGACGCTGAACCTCGGTAACACCAATCTTTGACATGGGATTAGTATAAGGTGAACTGGAGCGTTCTGCCAAGCAGTGGTTAATTGGCTTTGGTGGTTTGGGTGCGCCCAGCCTTGAGCGTGGTGGCCCACCAAAGCAACTCGTTTAAGAGCACTGTGATCATTTTGTCGTGACCGTAGGGACTTGTGGTATCACCCAGATAATTTCCAGCCTCGTCGAAGAGTTCGGAGGCGCCGTGGATCGTTAAGTGCTCCGGCACGGTGATGGCCTTGGAAATACTAATGATGGACCGCAAGTGCTCGGTGGCCCGGGCACCGCCGACGGTGCCATGGGAAACGATGGCGAAGGGTTTTTTGACAACTTCGTGGCCGAGGTAATCGAAAGCGTTTTTGAGTACAGCGGGGATGCTGTAGTTGTATTCGGAGGTAACAACAATGTAGCCATCGGCTTCGGCAATTTTTTTGAGGAAGCGTCGGGCGGGCTCATTTGGCTGCCGATTGGGATTGTAGCGGGGACTCACGGGTTCATCGAACATGGGCATGGGATAGTCGGCGAGATCGACGAGTTCTGGTTCGATGCCTGGGTGTTTGGCGGCCTCGGCCACAACCCATTTGGCTACTCGCTCGGCGATACGCCCGGGGCGAGTACTACCAAGGATAATTTGAATTTTCACGGAAAGCACCTCCTACGTTTTTTACTATATTTAGTATAGTGTTTCGCTATAAAAAGTAAAGTTGTTATAATACCGTTATGAATGCGTCCGATGAACATAAAACTTGCGGGGTGGCGAGGGCACTCGAGGTGATCGGCGGCCGGTGGACGCTGTTAATTATTCGCGATTTATTGGGGCGAGCTATGCGGTTTAGTGAGCTTGAGGCGTCGCTTGTTGGGATTTCGCCGCGGACTCTCGCGATTCGACTCAAGGAACTGGAGCAAGATGGTGTGCTGGCGCGCGACTGCAGTGCGGGTGAAGCGCACCCAGTATACCGGCTGACGGCCAAGGGTCGGTCGTTGTCGGCGATTGTCGATCAGATGCGGACGTGGGGCGAGACGGCGAGTTAGGCCGACCAGAGGATATTAGACTTCTTTGATTCTTAAGTTTAAGCTTAAGAGCATTAATGAGGGCTAGCGAAATGTCGCTTGGTAAAAAGCTTTTCTTCGGTTTTGGCGGACTACTTGCGCTTATTATCATAATCGCAAGCTCTAACTCGTCTCATACGGCTACTCTGGACCAAGCGGCGCAGACACCCTCGCCAGCACCAAACATGGAGTCTACTGCTCGCCCCGTTCCCTCGGTCGTACAACAGACACCTGCCGCTACCCCATCTACTACGCCAACACCAATAAAATCCATTGCACCCGTACCGACAACAACTCCCGTAGCAGCCCCAATTCATACCTATACCAATGTGGACGGTAATAGTATTGAGTCCCCAGATAGCAATGCGGCCGGAGCCACAGGAGTATGCAATGATGGGACTTATACTCATGCGGTGCACCACCAAGGAGCCTGCTCCTCACTCGGCGGGGTTAACCACTGGCTTTGAAGGCTGGCGCCTTAGCACTTATTTGAGGAGATCCAAGAGCTCTTTTTCTGTAAGGGTTTTTGTGCCAAGTTCTTCGGCTTTGGTGAGCTTGGATGCGCCGGGACTTTCGCCTACGATGAGATAGGTAGTGTCCTTGGTGACGGACGAGTGCTCTTTGGCCCCGAGAGCCATGAGTTTAGCGGCCACTTCGTCGCGTGATCCCGTTTCGAGTGTACCCGTAATGACGAAGCTAATTCCCGTGAGGGGGCCAGTGGTTTTTTCGAAGGTGCGTGGCCTGACCCGTAGGCGAGCGAATTTTTCGAGAAGCTCATGGTTGTCTTCGTCCGCGAAGTAAGCCAGGATACTTTCGGCCACAACGGTCCCGATGCCTTCTACAGCTTCAAGTTCGTCGAGAGTGGCTTGCTGGAGGCTTTCAAGGGAGCCAAAGGCGCTGGCGAGATCGCGAGCGGTTTGTTCGCCCACATGGCGAATGCCGAGCCCATAGATAAAGCGCGGGAGCTCGGGGGTTTTGGCAGCGGCGATAGCATCCATGAGTTTGGTGGCTGAAATGTCGGCAAAACGATCGAGTTTTAGCAGATCGTCTTTAGTGATGGCATAGATGTCAGCTGGGTCTTTCACGAGATCCGCATCGACGAGGGCGACGACGTTTTTTTCGCCAAGAGTGTCGATGTCGAGAGCGCTCTTGGACGCGTAATGCTCAAGTGATTTTTTGAGCAGGAGTGGGCCGCTGGTATGCGCTAGGCGGTAAACTACTTCGCCTTCGGGACGGATGAACTGGAGCTCTGGGTACTGGCGAGCGAGTTCTGACTCCATGTCGAAGGGACGAGCGGTTTTGGGACGAAGTTTGGGGAGGCTCTGGAGGACTTTGGGGATGATGTCGCCGGCTTTGTAGATGATGACAGTATCACCAACACGGATATCGAGGCGGGCGATTTCGTCGGCATTGTGGAGGCTGGCGTGCTGAACCGTCGTACCGGCAACGACTACAGGATCGAAGGTGGCAATGGGCGTAGCGGCACCGGTGCGACCGATGGAGATAACGATGTCTTTTACGACGGTGGTGGCTTCCTCCGCCGGGTACTTGTAGGCAACGGCGCCCCGAGGGGCTTTACCAACGACGCCAAGCTGACGGTAAATCGCGCGGTCGTTTACTTTGATGACAGTGCCATCGGTATTGAATGGCAGTTTGGTACGCGCCGTGGCCCAATGATCAATGAAATGCATGAGCTCGTCGAGGTGAGTGAAGACGGAAGCATGACGATTGGCAGCGAGGCCAAGCGCGCGGATGGCAACGTATGCGAAGGCGTTGGTAGGGACCTCACTGGGGTCGTCACGCAAGAGGTCATAGCCGCGAAAATTTAAGGGGCGGGCGGCCACGAGCGCGGGGTCTAGCTGACGAATGGTGCCGGCAGCGAGATTACGAGGATTGGCAAAGAGCGGGCGGCCGGCTTCGGTATTGGCTGCGTTTAGAGATTCAAAGTCGGTTTTAAGCATGATGATCTCGCCCCGGATTTCAGTGCGACCGCGCAGAAATTCAGGATGCTCGGGGTAGGGTCGTAGGGTGAGCGGTACCGAATTAATGGTACGGACGTTCATCGTCACATCCTCCCCTATCTGGCCATCGCCGCGGGTGACGGCCTGGGTGAGACTGCCATCGGTGTAAATGAGCGAGCAGGCGAACCCGTCCATTTTGGTGTCGGCAAATAGCTCTGTAGTGGCGCCGGGGGTGAGCTTGTTGATGCGTTCGGCCCAGGCTTCGACTTCTTCGCGCGAGAAGACGTCGTTGAGGCTGATCATGGGGGTACTGTGGGCGACTTTAGCAAAACGGTCCGATGGCTTGCCGGCTACACGTTGAGTGGGGCTATCGGGGGTAATGAGTTCGGGAAACTCGGCTTCGAGACGCGATAATTCGTGTTTGAGCGAATCGGCGGCAGCCTCACTCATGATGCTTTCGTCGAGCACATGGTAGTGATAACGATAGTCGTTGATTTGGGTGCGCAGTTTCTCGATGCGCTCCGCGGCTTCGGTCTTGTTCATGCAGGCTCTTTTGTGGTTTTGGTAGGAGTTTCAGGGTTTGATTTGGGCTCAAGATCGCGGTAAAGATGTAAGAGATAGATAGTGGTAAGTGGGAACGCTATAAAGGTAGTGGTGAGTCCAAAAAATATGGTGCCGAGGGCGGCAAGTCTCAGAATAAATAGCAAGACGGCAATGATGGTGACAGGAATATTTACTATAATAATAAGCAGCAGTAACCCTAGGTAGCGATTGATCAACTGCCAAAAGTGCCCCAGGGTGAGGCGGCGGGCATACTTTAAGGCGGCGAGCGGCCGAAGATCACTCGCAACAACAGCGATGAGCGACAAGAAAAAGCGATTGAGAAGCCAGATGGTTGGAATGGCGAATAGGAGGCAACCAACGATTATGAGGACCTGCTCTCCGGAACTGGGTATAGTATCTGAAAGGGCTGTCTGGCTCATTTTAAAGAATGTGGCGCCAACTGCCGCTGGAATAGCCATAGCAGCCAGGACAAGGATAACTACAATAGATCGTACTACCATAACTGAGCCGTCATAGTAAGCCGAAGACGGACGAGGTATGACACCGGTTTGTTCGCGCTGGACGACTGCCCAAATGAGGGCTACGTTCATAATGATGATGGCCATAAGGAGACAGGCCGCCAAGGGCCCAGCGCCATCACTGAGACTAATGAGTTCGTTCGGAATGGCGATGACAGCTAAGATGAGTGCATACCGCTTCCAATCAGACTTTAGTTCGGTAAGCGACATACGAGCAAGTTGCCAGGCGGTGAGGGGTTTGGAAGGCTTCTTTTTGGGGCTTGGTGTCATTGCTTGGTCTCCATTTCGCGTAACCTGCGGATGCGTTCGGCGATGGGTGGGTGGGTGTCAAATAGGCCAGAGAAGCTGCGACCTTTGAGGGGATTAGAGATATAAAGCGGAGCGGTGGCGGAGTTGGCCTTGCTCATGGGTCTGGCATTGTCCGAGATTTTTTCGAGAGCGCTGGCCAGACCTTCTGGGTAACGCGTAAGGAGGGCGCCGGCGGAATCGGCCAGGTATTCGCGTTGCCGCGAGACTGCAAATTGGATGATGGCGGCAACAAGCGGTGCCAGAATAGCGCCCACGATGCCGAGAACAAGCATGAGCTGGTTGTTGCCCTCTTCGCGGTCGTCTCCGCCCCAAAACGATAGGCGCAGGAGAAGATCTGCGATCAGTGAGACTACCGACACCAGCGCCACAACGAGGGCCATGAAGCGAATGTCATAATTGCCAACATGGCTGAGCTCGTGGGCGATGACGCCTTCGAGCTCGGTTTTATTGAGGGTCTGCAAAATTCCGCTTGTGACGGCTACGACCGCATGCTGGGGATCGCGGCCGGTAGCAAAGGCATTTGGCGATGGGTCATCTACAATATAGACTTTTGGCGTGGGCAAGCCGCCAGCGATCGCGAGATTTTCCACAATCCGATACAACTCGGGGGCATCGCTTTTTTGGACTTCACGGGCGCCGCTCATGGTGAGGGCGATTTTGGCGGAAAAGAAGTAGGAGATTGACGCGTAAACGAAGCCAGCAATCAAAATGGGGATGAAGGCTGCAGGCTGGTTTAATACGGTCGCGAGAACGTAGTCGAGTCCGCCGACCAGGACGAGAAAAGCAAATAGTAGAACTACACTGCGACGTTTATTGGACGCTATTTGGGTGTACATGGTTCTCCTCGGACGTAGATTGGGCGGCCGCAGTGGATAGGCCAGGGCTGGCCGGAGTAATGTTGCCGTCGGGCGAGACGCTGACTTCAACATGAGTAGGGGCGGGCTCGGGAGCCATAACCGGGACATCGGCAGGAACAGGAGCTGCTTCCGTAGCTGCGGGTTTTGCAGGCGCGGGGCCTGCGGCAAATTGCTCGGTAGACATAAACCGGGCTACGAGCTTCTCGGCATCAGCGCGGACGCCGGCAGTATCAAGGGCCGGATAAACCCGGTCGATGAGCTCAAGCGTGGTAAGCAAACGGAAACCAGCGGGATGGCGGCTGCTCGTGCCCTGTACGAGGTCGCCGGCTACAGCAGCTGGCACCTCTACCATAAGCTGTCGCAGCTGGAGGCTAAGGCCCATTTCTTCGCTGCCTGGCAATTCTTCGGCTAGTCGCATGAGGTGTGGGCCGAGCTCAATGGCTCCCTGCCAACTGCTACTATTTCGGTATTCAGAGAGCGTCACGGTTGTCCCCTTGTGTTAAAACTTAACTTCTACAGGCTTGTCGACTTCGGCTTGGTTTTCAACTTCGAAAAAGTCGCGATGGGTAAAACCGAGCATGCCGGCAAGAAGGCTGGTGGGAAAGACCTGGAGCTTGATGTTGTAGTCGCGAACGTTGCCGTTGTAGAAGCGGCGTGCAGCCTGAATCTTGTCTTCAGTATCTACGAGTTCGCTTTGAAGTTGCTGAAAGCTCTCATTGGCCTTGAGCTGGGGATAAGCTTCGGAAACGGCAAACAGGCTTTTGAGGGTACCAGCAAGCTGATTTTCGGCTTCGGCCTTCTGAGCGATCCCAGTGGCGCTCATGGCGGCGGTACGGGCTTCGGTGACATCGGTGAACACTTTTGATTCGTGATCGGCATAGCCTTTGACGGTGTTTACGAGGTTCGGGATGAGGTCGTAGCGACGTTTGAGCTGAATGTTGATGTCACTCCAAGCTTCATCCACGCGCACACGCGAACGAATGAGGCCGTTATAGAGGCCAATGAGCGCACCGGCCAGGACGGCTGCGATGATTAGAACGATAATGGTGGTAGGCATAGTAATAAGCACCCTTTTGGTTGTTAGGGTCTAGTATAACTCAAATAGAGCGCTTATTGAATCTTAACGCGCCCCACTCAACCGGCAAAGATTTTGAGCAGGAGCAGTTTTGTCAGGGAGAGCTTTAGAACTATGGCATTGATTTTTTTTTACTTTATAGTATAGTTTCTATTTATCCAGCTTCTTGGCTGGTGTTCATCACATCACGACTCACGGAGAGGAATCCGACGTGACGAAAGATCCAAGAAAGGCCTGGGCATGGGTGGCATCCCAGCCCAAGAAGAAGTGGAACTGGATGCGATCTCGGCCGAGAAGGATCAGGGCCCATGTGGCCTCGTGGTCGACCAAGACGAAGGGCTGGATGATCTTCAGCCTCATCGCCATAACGATCATCTCGGTGATCGTCTGGTGGGGAATCGGGTACAAGAAGGATGTCTGGAACCTCGGGGTCAGATTCGTCACCAGACGAGTCTTCGTGCGCGGTATGTTCCCTACATGGAATCCGCTGCACTGGACGCCGTGGCCGTACGTTGTCCTGACGCTAGTCCTCGGACTGATCGGCATCCCGCTAGTATTCGCGAAGTTCCGTCCGCCGAGGCAGGCGACCCGAAGGGTCGTCAAGTCCAATTGGCCGGACCCGGAGCCTAGCAGAAGCCGCAAGTCGAGATCCGGTCGCAAGTATTCTTATGCCGAAGAGGACAGCTCACAGCCCACGCTTCACGAGCGCATCTGCCGGCTCCTGGTGAGGGCCCGGAAAGCCTTTTGGGCCTGGTTGGGGTGGATGGGGCCGAGAAGCCTCATCGTCACACTGACCGCCTTGAGCCTCACCTACGCTGGTTCCGGAATCGTGAACAACGACAAGGACCAGGCCAACTCGTACCTCTGGGCGACTACCTACCAGACCTCAAACCCGAGCAACCTGCCGCCGTCACTCATGCCCCTCACGCAAGGGGCGAGTCCGACAAAAGGCAGTGGGTGCCTTTTCCCGCAGGTTCACGACGTCGTGAGCTGCATCCAGCAGGGTGACCTGCCTGACGGCTGGGACGCGCGAAGCGCTTCACAGTCGGGTGCAACCATCGTCATGAACATCACTTCGGGCACGGTGCCGAACACGGGCATCATGTCGGAGACACTCACCTACCTGTACAACCAGGATGGGAGCTACTGGACTGCGATCCGCAACGGTTCGGGAGCTCAGCCCCTCAACGGTATTGTCACGTGGGATGGGGTCAACGCCGTAGCGTCCTGTAAGTTCGCCGGGAAATACGCCATCCACTATGCCTTTGACGGCCAGTGGGGACAGAACCTCGACGATCTACTGGCCAAGAAATACCCCCAGCTGTTCTATGTTCACGATGATGCGTGGGGCTACTGCCTCGGCACGGGCGAAATGAGCTCGCGAGAGCCCGTTATCGTCATCCCCGTAACCGAACAGCAGTCTTACGGTCGGCGGACAACACTTCGCTCGGCGGGCGTCCTGATCATCACTGGATCACCTTCGGGCCGGCCGGTGATCGAGCACCGTCAGGTTGTGAAACCTGGCGATCTGCCCGGCCCGGCTTATCCGGTCACGCTTGTGGCGAAGCAGCGGGACATGATGGAGTGGTCAGCTGGACGAGTCGATAAGGCCCGTCTCAGTTTTGGCTACGAGCCGTCGACTGTAGCGTCTCAGGTCGGCAACGACAGCGAGTATCTGCTGCGGGCCCGTACCGCCGACCCGAAAGACCCTCGCAATGGGCGATTGTTCTGGGTCACACCGCTAACACCAAAGGGATCGTCCTCCCAGGTACTCGTCGCCTACTCGATCACACCAGCCGATGAAGCGACGACCGGCAGCCTGAATCAGCAGAGCGTTTACGTTCTCGCCGACGATGATCCGCGTCTTGTCAACATGGACGACATGCTGCAGCGGGTGGAGAACTCGATCAAGGAGGACCACCCAGGCTTCTTTACGGGTACGCCGGCTGAAGCTGGGACGGTTTCGGAGTTCCTGCCGGTAGGAGGCCAGATGTGGCAGGCTTTCGCCGAGCAGGGAGGGCGCGTGGTCTTCCGAGTGGACGTCTCCGCGGACGCACGCATCAAACCGACCGTCGTCCAGCTCGATTCAGTCGCGGGCGACAGAGTGAGCTCGCCGTGTGCAATGAGCCCCGGCAGTCTCAACAAGCAACAGCTGGCGAACTGCATGACCCAGTTCGCCAACGAGCTCGCCAACCGCAGCTGACCAAGTAGGCACCTAAGGGCGCCGAGTGATGTGATGAAGGGCGGGATAAAGGTGCATTCTGCACTTCCCGCCCTAAATCATGCTTTTATTAATTTTGATAACCGAGCTTAACTAGTCTTGAACGAATAATTGCTGGTAGGCGGGGCGGGGCTCGAACCCGCAAGCCGGTAAGGGCAGAGGATTTTAAGTCCTCCGTGTATACCATTCCACCACCCGCCCA
>CAZSRA010000016.1:0-18864 GCA_964609585.1 uncultured Candidatus Saccharimonadales bacterium | reverse complement strand
GGCCCGGCAGGATTTGAACCTGCGACCAAGCGGTTATGAGCCGCCTGCTCTAACCACTGAGCTACAGGCCCCTCGCGTGTATTATACTGATCAATATGAAGTCGCGCTATCTGGAAATTGTTCTTATCTCGTTCCTGCTCCTCGTGGCTCCTACGAGTGTCGCGGCCACCGGTTCCGAAGCAGTCACAAATTTCTCCCAAACAGCCTCACTTAGTCGTGCCGGACAGCTTACCGTGGACCAAAAAATAGACTACAATTATGGCACGTCTGCGCCCCACAACCTCACGCTCAGTATCCCTGTCAATTACCACGACGATCAAGGCCGTGAGTACCGCCTTGAGTTTCGGTTGCTATCGGCATCAGTAAATGGAGCTGCGGTCCAAGCAATCCAAAATCTTACTCCCGCAGTTGCCCGCATTACCTTGCCCGTGGACTCGGCTCAAAAAACGCCCGCGAGCATCACTCATTTTGCCCTCCGCTACAGCTTAGCGCCCACTGTCATCAGGGCAGACCAGGGCGATGCCTTCCGCCTTGTCGCCACAGGACTTGCTTGGTCCGTCCCTATAAACCATCTATCACTCGATTTCCAGGCTCCCACGACCATCGCAAACCTCGTATGCTCCACCGGCACCGCTACGACCAACACGAGCAACTGCGAATCTACTCAGGCCGGCTCGACCGCCATAATCGTTACCGATGCCCCACTGGAGCCTGGCGATACCCTCAGCATTTTCGCTAGTTTCGCCCCACACAGCTTCACGACCTATATGCAACCCTACGCGCAACCCGGAAGCTGGCTCGGCCTCGGGATCGGACTAGGTATGGTGGTTCTTGTTTTAATTGTCGTCGTTCTACTGGCACGCCGCCTTAGTTTGCGGCGTCCGATTGTCCATAGTCGCCCAGCAGAATATACTAAGCCCAATGACTCTGCCCAAACTTAAGCTTACCGGCATAAATGTTCTCAATCTTATTGGCGTAGCCGCTATCGTGTATCTTGTAGCGGTGCTAGGTCAAACCATCAAGCGCAATTACGATCTGGGCCACCAGGTTGACACTCTAAATACTCAAATGAGTCTCCTGCAAGATCAGAAAGCCCAGCTCAGTTACGACATCCAGTATTACAACACCGATTCATTCAGAGACCAGGAAGCTCGTTCCAAACTCGGCCTCCAGCTGCCCGGTGAAAACGTCATAATAATTCCGCGCCCCAGTCCCACGCCGACGCCTCTTTCGGCCCCAGCCACCAAACCCGCCCAAAAACCATCCAACTTGCAGCAATGGTTTGATTTTCTCAGCGGGCGTAGCAGCTAGTAGCGGCATTATCCCAGAGCGCGCATCCTATTGAGATTAAGCGCCACCGCCCCAAGTGTCCAGGCTGTTACACCCAACGTCGCCAAAAAGCCTACAAACGGCACCCAATTTATAATGAGTACGAGCGGAATGCCGGTCAATGCGCTAAGCGCCAGATGTTTCTGGCTTGCCTCTTTTCGCCCTAGCGCTAATTGTCCAACCGCCACGCCGGCAAACAACCCAGCCATCATAATTGTCATAGCCCACAAGATACCCATCAAAATTGCTAGCGGCAGTCCAATTATAGTAAACGCTAACGCTACCGCAACTACTGGCGCAGCAATAGCCACTAACGCCCCCCAGCCTATGCTCGCACCCGGCCGCGTAATCATGGTGTGGGCCATGCCTCGTACCAATTTTGGCGCAAGCCATACAGCTACTAGTGCAATTACAAGCCCGCTCGCAATCCCAAATAGCAATGAACTCAGCCGCGCCATCACACTTGTTTGCGAGTCTTCATGTCGCGGCGGCAGCTGGTGAACCACAGCCCCCTTAACCTTCGATCGATCGATTGCCAGCGCCTGCTTGCTCAAATAGTTCAGACTCCCACCGATCGTAGAACCCAGCTGCATATCGTTCACTGCTGCCACCACATCATGACCCACCGGTCCATTAATAGTGACACTCTGGCCGGCCACTGCCATCTCGCCATTCACCCGGCTAGCGCTTCCCAGCGTCACCGTCTGTCCAGCCGTTGTTACGTTTCGGCCCACAACACTATTTATCGTCACCGCCTGGCCAACAGCTCGCACGCTACCCGCCACAGCCCCATTAATAGTCACTTCCTGACCAGCGCATATCACGTCACCATTCACCGACCCATTCACAATCACCGTTTGGCCAGCGCATATCACGTCACCATCCACATTTCCGTCAATCGTCACCGTCTGTCCGGCAGCGTAGTACGTTCCCACGCGGTTGTCACCCTTGGGCAGGGTTACGTCACCACCCATCATACTCGTCGCGGCCAGGGCCGCACTCGGTATCACGAGCCCTAGCGCCAAAGCTGCGGTCATAAACATCTTTTTCATTCCACGCGCTCCTAATATTTTCTTAAAGTATACACGCAAATGCAGCCCCGAATTGACCTTAACTCTGTAATCTGGTACATTATATGGCGGTAGATATCGCGGGGTGGAGCAGCTGGTAGCTCGTTGGGCTCATAACCCAAAGGTCGTAGGTTCAAGTCCTACCCCCGCTACCAAGAAATAATTTTTCTGTTCTCTCGGGAGGCCATGTGGCCTCCTTTGCATGGACCTTCCAGATCGTTATAATAAACCAGTCAAACCACGGCTGCGTAGCTCAGTGGTAGAGCAGAGGACTCATAAGCCTTTGGTCGGTAGTTCGACTCTACCCGCAGCCACCAGGAATTATCTAAAAAACCGCCCATTCGGCGGTTTTTTGTTAAGCCCGACTACACTCGGCGCACACTCCGGTGACTTCAAGTTGATGTGAATGAATCTCAAATCCAGCCTCAAGGCTCACTTTATCAAGCTCAGCCTCAATTGGCTCACTGTCGAAGTCCGAAATCTGTCCGCACGCCAAACACATAAAATGATGGTGATGAGCGTGATAGCTATCGCTAAGTTCTAGGAGCCGGTTGCGGCCCATACCCAAATCTTGTACCAGCGCCAGTCTTCGAAACAAATCCACCGTCCGATAGGTCGTCACCGGATCAATTCCGTCTTCGCGCGCCTTCAAAATGAGCTTAGGCATTGGAATCGGCGCATGGCGCAGCAAAATCCGAAAAATCCCCACTCGTGTTGTCGTAATGCGCTCGCCCGAGGTGCGCAAGTGATCCTTAAACTGCTGTTCATGCTTCATGGCGTCATTATTGCATATATCATTGCATATGCAAATATTTTGCAATAAATCAAAACCAGCATTACATTATAGAAAAGCCAAACAGGAAGTATATGAATCATTCCAAATCAAAGTCAAAAGCTCAGGTCGCGCCAAGACTAACCCTCCCCACCATCATCGGCACATTCATTATTATTGCCGTTATTGCTGCATTGTGGTTTGTCGCGAGAGCTGGGCAAACCACCACTACTCAAACCGGTGTTATCAGGGTGATAGCCGCCGAAAATTTCTGGGGTTCTCTGGCGGCCCAGCTTGGAGGCACCCGCGCCAGCGTCATCAGTATCATTAGCAACCCCGACGCCGACCCCCACTCCTATGAACCCACGGCTGCTGATAGTCGCGCCGTCGCCACCGCCCAATATGCCATCATCAATGGCGTCGGTTACGACCCCTGGGCCGATAAGCTCGTGGACGGAGGCCAAACATCGGCCAAAGTTCTAAAAATTGGCGATCTCGTCGGCGTTGCCCCTGGCGGCAACCCGCACCGCTGGTACTCGCCAGAAAACGTAGCGCAGGTCATCGATCAAATCACCGCCGATTACAAATCGCTAGACCCCGCTCACGCCGCTTATTTCGACCAACAAAAAACCCATTATGAAACCGTAGAGCTAAAGCAGTATAATGCGCTCATTAACGAGATCAAATCCAAATACGCCGGTGTCCCCGTAGGTGCGTCCGAAAGCATTTTTGCTCCTCTTGCTCAGTCGCTTGGCCTAAACCTCCTTACGCCTCCCTCATTTCTGACTGCTATGAGTGAAGGCACCGATCCCACAGCCGCCGACAAAACCGCCACCGACCAGCAAATTACCACAAGGCAAATCAAAGTGTACGTCTACAATAGTCAGAACTCCACGCCCGACATCACACGCCAAATCGAAGAAGCTAAAGCCGCTGGCCTGCCAATAGTCACCATTACCGAGACCCTCTCTCCCGCTTCTGCCAGCTTCCAAGATTGGCAAACCGGCCAGTTGCAAAATCTTCGCAATGCCCTCGCTAAGGCCACGGGAAAATAGAATGACTCATAGCTCCCTCCAGCCCGCCCTTGAATTTACCCAAGCCGAAGTCCGCATCGGTCGTCGTCCCATTTGGACAGATGCCAATATACGGATCCAGCAAGGTCAGTTCGTGGCAGTGCTCGGCCCCAACGGCGTCGGCAAGTCCACGCTTATAAAAGCTGCTCTCGGCGTCCTGCCGCTAAGTGCTGGCCAAATTCAAGTGCTCGGTGCCTCGGCCGGCCAGGCCAATAACCGCATCGGCTATTTACCGCAGCGCCGCAGTTTCGATCCTAGCCTGCGCATTCGCGGCGTCGACGTGGTGCGCCTCGGCCTCGATGGCCATCGCTTTGGCCTCCCGCTGCCGGCAATGTTTGCCACGCCGGCTCAACGCGCCACGACCGCTCGCGTCGCCGAAGTTCTTGCACTTGTCGGTGCCACCGAATATGCCAACCGCCCCATTGGTGAACTGTCCGGCGGCGAACAGCAACGACTGCTCATTGCGCAGGCTCTCGCCCCCAAGCCTAAGCTTCTTCTCCTCGACGAGCCTCTCGACAGCCTCGACCTCACCAATCAGGGCGCGGTCGCAGCCCTCATCCGCCAAATCTGCCACGATGAACATGTGGCTGTGGTCATGGTAGCTCACGATGTTAATCCCATCCTTAGCTATCTCGATGAAGTTGTCTATATTGCTGGCGGGCACGTTGTAGCGGGCAAACCGCACGATGTCATTACAAGCGCCACTCTAACAGAACTTTACGGTGCCCCCATAGAGGTGCTCAAAGCCGCCAATGGCCGACTAGTCGTAGTAGGGGAGCCAGAAGCTCCCGCGGCTCACGGAAACCGCCATGCCAAGTAATCTCAGTCAAATATTTGCCTACCATTTTATGGTCAATGCCTTTCGAGCTGGTACAATTGTGGCCATTGCTGCTGCCCTCATTGGCTGGTTTATGGTTTTGCGTCGCCAGAGTTTTGCTGGGCACACATTAGCTATAGTGGCGTTTCCAGGCGCCGCCGCCGCTACGTTGCTTGGTATCAGCGCGACAGTCGGCTTCTTTGCTTTTAGCCTAGCGGCTGCCACCATCATTGCCCTGGCTTCACGTCGCCGTATCCAAACTTCTGGCAGCGGCTTCAGTGAAGAATCAGCCGTCATTGGCACAGTCCAGGCTTTCGCACTAGCCTCTGGATTCCTATTTATAAGTCTCTATCATGGCGCTTTAAACGGAGTAAACTCCCTGCTCTTTGGTAGCTTTCTCGGCATTACCAACAGTCAAGTCATCACTTTGCTCGTAGTCGCAAGCATCACGCTGCTCGTACTCGCTTTCATCGGCCGACCGTTACTTTTTGCCACCGTCGACCCGGATATCGCCGCTACCAAACGTGTCCCAGTGACCTTTCTGTCTGCAACCTTCTTGATGCTGCTTGGGCTTGCCGCCGCTGAAGTTAGCCAGATTACCGGCGCTCTCCTCGTCTTTGCCCTGCTCATCTTGCCCGCCGCGACAGCCCAAGTTCTCACACCAAACCCCGCCATGAGTTTCGTTCTCGCTATTGCGATCGGGCTTGGTGTCACCTGGGCTGCCCTGCTTGCGGCCTTCTATTCGCCCTATCCCATTGGATTTTTCACGGCAAGCTTCGCCTTTGCCGCTTATCTCTTGGCTCTCTTGTGGCGCTTTAGTTTCCTACGTTACGCTCATCGAAAAAGTAGGCCCGCGCTATGATAATGTGGCTCCAGAGCATGCTATCGCATGATTTCATACTCAGCGCTCTCATCGCCGGCACCGGTATCGCCATTGCTTCAGGTCTCACCGGCTACTTTCTCGTGCTCCGAAGTCAAGTTTTTAGCGGCGACGCCCTCGGTCACGTTGCCTTTACCGGGGCTCTCGCGGCTTTAGTGCTTGGCCTCGATGCTCGTATAGGCCTCTTCGTATTTACTATTCTTGGAGCCATCATGCTTGGATTCACGGGGCGTCGCGGTCGAGCCGACGATGTCGCGATTGGCAGTTTTTTTGCTTGGATTCTTGGCCTCGGTGCACTTTTTCTCACGCTCTACACCACTTCAAGCAATGCCGCCGGCGGCACAAAAGGAGTAAACACGCTGTTTGGTTCTATCTTTGGTCTCACGCACGCTGGCGCCATCATTACTGGCTTCGTCGGCCTAGGTGTAGGCTTCATTATGCTCGTCATAGCCAGGCCGCTGATATTTGTGAGCCTCGACGAAGCGGTGGCTTCGGCTCGCGGATTGCCGGTACAGGCGCTCGGCATAGGTTTCCTCGTACTTCTTGGCATCACCATCGCCGAAGCCACTCAGGCGGTCGGCGCCTTGCTCATCCTGGGGCTTCTAGCTGCTCCCGCCGGCGCCGCCCAACAGCTCACCCACCGTCCATTTTGGGCCATGGGCTTGTCGGCTGTATTTGCCGTCCTTTCCGTCTGGCTCGGCCTCGCGTTAGCATATGCAGCTCCTCATTTGCCGCCGAGTTTCGCCATTCTCCTAATCGCTTCATGCTTATATATCACAACCGCCCTCATCGCCGCAGTTAGGCGTCAAACTTATGCACCCGCTCCTCAGTAATGACCTCCTGTAAGCGCACATCATGATCTTCTGTTGCAATTCCCCCAGGAACTAGCAAACATTCATACCCGAGTCCAACACGCTGCGCCTCCGGATGCACGCCAAAAAAACGGTCATAAAAACCGCCTCCGTAACCCACTCTTCCACCGAGTTCGTCAAAGCCCAGGAGGGGAGTGAGGATCAAGTCCAAAGCCGCGTGTACCTCAATCGCCTTTCCTGCAATGGGTTCAGGCACTCCGAAGGCTCCCGTTCGAAGTTCGTCTCCCGGCTTCAATTGCACCGCTTCAATTTCTCCCTGCACGACCCGCGGCACAAACAACTCGATCTCCGGCCATCGATACCAAATCCACCTCACAAGTTGCCATGTATCGACCTCATGATGGTGCTCAATTGGCAAAAAAGTCATTACACAGTGAAATTGCTGCCAGGCTAGCTCGTCTCGGCAGTAAGCTTCAATACGGTCATCAAACTCCGCTCGCCGCCCACTACCCAGTCCGGTTCGAAGCTTCAAACCTCTCGTTCGAATCCTAGCTTTTGGCCACATAATGCCAGTATATGTTACATAAATCACAACCAAAACCAAAACTCTTGTGCTAAAATAAAGCTAATATTGATTGAGTTTGAGGTTGTTACTCCAGGCCAATGAGAAAAGCCAAGCCCTTAGGCGTGTCGCGTGATCAAAACAGCGTTGCTCTTGTTGGAGTAAATGGCATTCTGCGCCGCCAACTTGCCATCGGACATGGGCACGGCGAGAAATTTTCATTACAGCCCGAACCACCCGTTATCATCCTCCCACTGGGCCGCAAAGAAGACAGCGGAGACGTTCTCGACCCGCGGCTCTCAAACGTCCTCGATGAACACATTCTCACCTATAGCGTTGGCAAAGATCACGAGCGACATGTTCGCATTGCTGTCCACAAGCAAGCCGATGAATTAAACATCTGGGAAGTTCCCGCGCTCAACCATCATCTCGCCGGCAGCGGCATGGTCGTATCCGAATACAAGCACGAAGGTCAATTTGTGCTCTATCACGGCACGCGGCACATTGGTGCTTCATTTTCGCGCAACCTGGTGGCTTGGCATGGTGCAGGCCAAAACCTGCTTTCGCCGCGCCACGATCATTTCGACCGCCACCCCCTCAAGCTCATCAGTGTCGAATATTTGCATCAAGGCCTTCTCGTGCTTTACGAAAGCACACATGTGGTAAAGGCAGGCCGCACCACTACCGTTGGTCTGGCGCTGTTTGCTAAAGACAACCCCACCCATCTGCTCTGGCGCTCCGATACACCCCTCTGGGAAGACACTTCACCTACGCGCCAAGACAAAACCATCATCGGTGCCGTCGTTTATAGTCAGCACATCGAACTCTACCTTACGAGTCGTCGGGAAAATATCATCACCATTTCTTTGCCAAACCCGTATGCGCAGCGTCCGCTTGGCGCCGCCAAAACGCGCTTGCACCGTTTCCCGCAAAACCCCATCCTTTCACCTACCGTGCTCGAGTGGGAGTCCGAGGCCGTCTTCAACCCCGCGGCCTTCACCGACAACGGCCGCGTCCACTTGCTTTACCGCGCACTTGGGCCCGACGGCGTTTCGCGCATTGGCTATGCTTCCAGTCCCGACGGCGTCCACTTCGACGAGCGCCTGCACTATCCCGTCTACGAGCCCACGCACGGTTTCGGGTCGCCCACACCCGAGCGCCTCGCTGCCGGTCAGCAGCAGCACTACGACATTCTCGGCCATCCCTCTGGCGGCGGTTTTGCCGGCTGTGAAGACCCCAGAGCTGTTTGCATCGACGGCCAGGTCTACATGACCTTCATGGCCTTCAACGGCTGGGAATTCATGCGCATTGCCCTCACGTCCATTTCTGTAGAAAATCTCGCGGACAAAAACTGGGCCTGGAAAAAACCCGTCCTCATCTCTCGTCCCGGCGAGCCTGCAAAAAACTGGATGCTCTTCCCCGAAAAAATCCACGGCAAATACGCCGTCCTGCACGGCGTCAGTCCATTCATTCACATCGAATACGTAAACAATCTTGATGACCTCAACGGTGCCAAATTCATCAACAGCCTGCCCTCCCATGGCGGTGGCGGTTACCACGACGAAAGCCGTCAAAACCACTGGGACAACCGCATGCGCGGTGCCGGCGCTCCACCCATCAAAACCGCCATGGGCTGGCTCCTGCTCTACCACGCCACCGACAAGCGCGACCCCGGGAAATACAAACTCGGCGCCATGCTCCTCGACCTCGATGACCCCACCAAAGTCCTGTTCCGCACCACCGCCCCCATTCTCGAACCCCAAGAATGGTACGAAAATGACGGCAAACCCGGCGTGGTCTATACCTGCGGCGCCGTCATCGTAAATGACAACCTCATCGTCTACTACGGCGGCGGCGACAAACACATTGCTGTAGCTCGCGCCAACGCTCAGGAATTCCTCACTGCTCTCACCAAAGACGAAGCTATCTCGCTCACTCCAGCCGGAACAGTCGCCTAAATTCCTCCCCCCATGCTAATCTATAATCATGTTTAGCGTACGCCGAGACCCCAACGATCCCTTCATCGCACCCGATAACGACACCCCTTGGCGCGCTCTAGCCGCTTTCAACCCGTCGCCCGTACTGGGGGAAAACGAAACTCACGTTCTCTACCGCGCCGCTGGCGAACCGGCGCTCTATGAAGGCATCGAACACCTCGAGCTCTCCACGGTCGCCATCGCCAGGAGTACCGACGGCGAGCATTTTGAGCATCATCGCCAACTCATCGTTCCCGAAAATCCCTGGGAACGTTTTGGCTGCGAAGACCCGCGCGTCACATTCATTGAGGGCACCTATTACATTTTCTACACCGCCCTTAGCAACTATCCCTTCAACGCTGAAGGCATCAAAGTCGCCGTGGCCACTTCTCGTGACCTAAAAACTATCGACTCCAAACACATCGTCACCCCCTTCAACGCCAAAGCCATGACCCTCTTCCCCGAGCGCGTCGGCGGCAAACTCTGCGCCATTCTCACCGTCAATTCTGATTTCCCGCCCGCCCGCACCGCCATCGCTCTCTTCGATAAACCCGAAGACATGTGGTCCGAAGTTTACTGGCTTGAGTGGTATGGGCATCTCGACGACCACGCCATCAATCTCACGCGCGGCGATGGCGATCATGTGGAGGTGGGTGCTGCGCCCATTAAAACTGATCGCGGCTGGCTCCTCGTCTATTCACACATCCAAAACTACTTCACCGAGCACGACAAAATCTTCGGCATTGAAGCCGCCTTGCTTGATAATGACGACCCCATTAAGCTTGTCGCCCGCACGAGCTACCCCATCATGGTCCCCGAAGAAGGCTACGAAAAATACGGCCGCTTGCCGCAAATCATCTTCCCCTCCGGCTCTACCCTCGAAGGCGACAAATTCACCATCTATTACGGCGCCACCGACACCACGTGCTGCCGGGCGACGATGAGCTTCAGCTCACTTGTCGACAGCCTGTCTCCCGATGGCAACATCAAACAACACGTTAAACGCTATGCCAAAAATCCCATCCTAGAGCCAATCGCTGCGCATGATTGGGAATCAAGTCATGTACTCAATCCCACTGCCATTAAGATCGACGACAGCACCTACATCCTGTACCGCGCCGTTGGGCCAAGCAACACCTCAGTCATCGGCCTCGCCATTAGTCGCGACGGCCTTACAATCGACGAACGATTACCCGAGCCCATTTACGTCCCCCGCGCCGATTTTGAAAGCAAACACGCCGGCCCTACCGACAATTCCGGCTGCGAAGACGCTCGCATCGTCCGCATTGGCGACCATCTGCATATCACCTACACCGCCTACGACAGCGTGTCCTCGCCTCAAGTCGCCACCAGTCGAATTAGTGTCGACGACTTTTTGGCTCGGCGCTGGGACAAATGGTCCGAACCTCAACTCGTCTCTCCCGCCGGCATCGACGACAAAGACGCCTGCATCGTACCCAAACCCATTGGCGACAAATACCTCGTCTTCCATCGCATAGACGGCCACGTCTGCGCCGATTACGTTGACGACCCCAATTTCCGCGACGGCCGCCGCATGGATCGTTGCATTCAGGTATTCGGCGCCCGCCCCGGCATGTGGGACGCGCGCAAGGTTGGTATCGCCGGGCCACCCATCGAAACTCCCGGAGGTTGGCTGCTGTTCTACCACGGCATTACCACGGCCGGCCATTATTGTCTCGGCGCTGTTTTGCTCGATCCCACCGACCCTACCATCGTAATTGGGCGCTCCTCCCAGCCCGTTATGACTCCGGTCGAGTCCTGGGAACGAGAAGGCTGGATATCAAACGTCATTTTCCCCTGTGGACAAGTTGTGCAAAACGGCCTAGTCTACCTCTACTATGGCGGTGCCGACCACGTTGTGGGTGTTGCCACCATAGAGCTTGATGCCCTCATAAAAGAGCTATCGCCCGTCTAAAACTAGCCACAAAACTCATGACCTCTCTCAATGTCCAATGGCCACTCCCTGGCCACTATATCCTAGCTGTCTCTGGCGGCGCTGACTCCATGGTGCTACTAGACCTATTTGCCGATGCCGCCGCCAAGCGAAAATATGAACTCACCGTAGCGCACTTCGATCATGGCCTTCGCTCAGACTCCGGCATCGACCACGATCTCGTGCAAGCCGTCACGGCTCAAAGAGGTCACAGGTTCGAGTCCTCTCAGGTCCACCTAAAAAGCGCTAGTGAAGCCACCGCCCGCACCGCCCGCCACACGTGGCTCGAACAAATACGTCGCAAACATAGCGCCGTCGCCATCCTCACGGCTCATCATCAAGACGATCTCCTCGAAACCAGCCTCCTGAATCTAGCCCGCGGCTCCGGACGGATCGGCCTCGCCCCCATGGCCACTTCCGCTACCATCCTTCGGCCACTATTAAATCTCACGCGCCCCCACCTCCGGGCTTATGCCGCCGAGCACGATGTTGTCTGGCACGAAGATTCTACCAATGCCAACGACACAAATCCCCGCAATTTCCTCCGCCACCAGCTTCTCCCGTCCGCCACCCCCGCCTGGCGCAAACAGTACCTAAGCCTCATTACCCGACTCACCAGTCTCAATGCAGGCATCGACCAAACCCTCCGCGAAATTCTGGAACCCGCGCTCGCCAATCCGACGACGTACACATTTCCCATCGACCTCATCCGCACCCTTACCCTACCCGAAATCGAAGAGCTCCTCTTGGCTGCTGCCCGCCGCCTCCAACCCGGAATTCAGCTCGACCATCGCCTCATCACCGAAATCGCCCGCTTTGCTCAAACCGGTCAGCCGCATAAATTTCGTCCGCTCCGCAATGGCCTCATCCTCTCCATTGCACGCATCTCCATAAGCCTCACCACAAAATCCCTTCATTAGGGTATACTGAGGTGGTATTTCAGAAAGTAGGTATCCATGAAAATGAAGAAAAATACGAGAAGCTTCTTTCTCCTCGTCGGAGCTATCCTGATTGTAGCCATCGTAGTTGTGGTCTCGCTCCCTCCCGTTCGTACTGAAAATGTCTCATTGTCCCAGGTTATTGACGAAGCCAAAGCTGGCCAAATAGACAGTATCGAAGTCGACGGCAATAAACTCACCGCCACTCTCAAAGACCCCACTGCACCCAAGCAAATTACCAACAAAGAAAGCTCCGCTACACTCAAAGATTACGGTATCGACTACTCCAAAGTTGTAGTGCGCACCAAGAGTACCGACAGCGGCGCCAACAGCCTCTGGTTCCAGCTTCTCATCACTGTCGGCCCCATCGCGCTCATCATCGCCTTCTTCTACTTCATGATGCGCCAAGCTCAAGGGCAGGGGAATCAGGCCATGAACTTTGGCAAAAGTCGCGCCAAGCTTTATGGCACCGACAAGAAAAAAGTCACCTTCAAAGAAGTCGCCGGCGCCGACGAAGCCAAGCAGGAACTCACCGAAATCGTCGAATTCCTCAAATACCCATCCAAATTTGAAGCCCTCGGCGCCAAAATTCCCAAAGGCGTTCTGCTCTTTGGCCCTCCCGGAACCGGCAAAACTCTCCTCGCCCGCGCTGTAGCAGGGGAGGCTGGCGTGCCCTTCTTCTCTATTGCAGGATCTGACTTCGTGGAAATGTTTGTCGGTGTCGGCGCTTCCCGCGTGCGTGATCTCTTCATGAAAGCCAAGAAAAATGCGCCCTGCATCATCTTCATCGACGAAATCGACGCCGTCGGCCGTCAGCGCGGCACCGGCATGGGTGGGGGACACGACGAGCGCGAGCAAACCCTCAACCAGATCCTCGTTGAAATGGACGGTTTTGAGCAAGGCACCAACGTTATCGTAATGGCTGCCACCAACCGTCCGGACGTCCTCGATCCAGCTCTCCTCCGTCCTGGTCGTTTCGACCGTCGCGTCACCCTTGACCCACCAGATCTCAAAAGCCGTGTCGCCATCCTCGAGGTTCACTCTGCCGGCAAGCCACTGGAGAAAAATGTTGATCTCGAAGAGATTGCCAAGAAGACCCCAGGCTTCTCCGGCGCCGACCTTGAAAATCTCATGAACGAAGCCGCCATTCTGGCCGCTCGCTTGGATCAAAAGAAGATTACGCAAAAAGATCTCGGCTCAAGCGTCGAAAAGGTCCTCATGGGTCCTGAACGCAAAACCCACGTCATGAATGTTAAAGAGAAAGAAATTACTGCCTATCACGAAGCTGGTCACGCCATCGTCGCTCACATGTTGCCCTTCGCCCACCCCGTAAACAAGGTTTCCATCATCTCGCGCGGCCGGGCCGGCGGTTTTACCTGGCAGCTCCCCACGGAAGACCGTCACCTCACTTCCGTCGCCGACTACAAAGACGATCTGGCCGTGATGCTTGGTGGCCGTATGTCCGAAGACATTGTGTTCGGTGATATCACCAACGGTGCTTCTAATGACCTTCAAAAAGCCACTCAAGTTGCCCGCCATATGATCATGGACAACGGTATGAGTCACAAACTGCCCAACCGTGTCTTTGGTTCCCATACTGACGCCGTCTTCCTAGGTCGCGACTTCTCTGAAGGCAAAAACTACTCCGAAGAAGTTGCCGGCGTCATCGACGAAGAAGTTGCCGAACTCATTGACGAAGCCGCCAAACGAGCTGGCGCCGTCATCCGCAAGTACCGCGACAAAGTCGACAAAATTGCTGCCAAACTCATCAAAGATGAAGTTATCGACAAAGATGAATTCATCGAGCTCATCGGCCCTCGCCCCAACGACCCCAAGAAAGACGACCCTCGCGAGCCCGGAGTTAAACCTCACGACGTTGCCCCGGCCGCCAGCGCTCCAGCAGCCGCTTAGCTCAAGAAGCTTAAATTAAGCCGAAGCGATCGGAATTCTAAAAGGGTAGAGCGAAAGGGCGAGTTAGTGGTCTGCCGCCACTAACTCGTCCCAAGCAAACCCAAAAGCCCGCCCCCACCATGCAGCCCTAAACCAAGCTCAATGTATAATAACCTCAACATGAACCCAAAGCCCCAAACATGGTAGAACGAGCAAGACGCCTCCTTACCCAGGCCAACGCTCACCGCACCGTGGGTGCCGCCGCCATCTTTATATCTACTGCCTATCTTGCAAGCCGCCTCATTGGCCTATTCCGGGACTGGTTGCTGCTGCATTATCTCGGTGTTAGTGCCAACCTCTCTGCGTATTATGCGGCCTTTCGGCTGCCTGAATTATTGTTTACCCTGCTTGTATCTGGTGCCTTTGCTGTCGCCTTTATACCAGTGCTTACAAAAACGCTAGAGGCCGATCGCAGCGATGAAGCCTGGCAGATTACCTCGACACTCATAAACATATTGGTTCTGGCTACGATTGCCGGCGGCATTGTGATAATCATATTGGCCGACCCGCTTATCACCTTGCTCACGCCGGGTTTCGACAAACACACACACGACATTACTGTCCAACTCACCCGTATTATGTCTGTCACGCCAATATTTTTTGCCATCTCAAGTATTTTGGGGAGCGTCCAGCAGGCGTTTAATCGCTTCGCTGTTTTTGCCTTTGCGAGCATTTTCTATAATCTCGGAATCATCACCGGAATATTCCTCTTTGTGCCTCATTTTGGGATTTATGGGGCAGCCTGGGGCGTTGTTATAGGTGTGATTGCTCAGGCGATATTACAGGTTGCCGGAATGTATGGTCTGGGCTTTAAATATGAGCCGATATTCATGATAAAGCTTGCTGGTGTACACCAGACATTTAAACTCATGCTGCCGCGTAGCATAGACCAAGGCATGGATCAAATAAACTATTTAGTCGAAACCCTCATTGGCTCTACCGTATCTGTTGTGGCTATCAGCCAGCTCTCTGTCGCCAATAACCTAAGGAACGTTCCATTAGTGCTAATAGGCTCCTCGATTACGACAGCAGTTTTTCCTAGACTCGCCAAAGCGGCTTTGGCCCACCCGGCACGGCTAGTTCAAGCCTATGTCCAAACAGCGCGCCTGATTTTATTTTTAGCAATTCCATCCGCCTTACTAGCATTCGTTGCCCGTGGCTATATTGTCCGCCTCATTTATAGCCAGGGCGATACGACTATGGCATCTACGCTGGGAGCGTTTGCCGGGAGCATCATTTTTACGAGTCTTTTTATGCTTGTAAGTCGGGTGTATTACGCCATGCAGGACACCAAAACTCCCTTGTATGTAAGTCTCGCCAGTATTCCGCTAAACATTGTGCTAAGTTTTGCCTTGTCAAAACAGTATGGGGTCATTGGGCTAGCTCTAAGCGCCTCCATCATAGCCGTATTGGAGACCCTGATGCTCATCGTGTTGTTGCGTGTCTATAAAGGCCCATTTGGAGAACGAAATATTATTTCTGGCGCACTACAGATGCTCGTCGCGGGGACGATCATGGCTGGGACTGTATACATTCTAATTAACTCTTACATTCCTCTTTATGCACACAGTCATGGGTCCGTTGCCTTATTGCCAAAATTCTGCCTTATTCTAGTGGTGGCCGCCATCACTTATCTAGTACCCTGTTACCTTATGCGCATCACCGAAGCCAAGCAATTTATAGGCTGGGTCCGGGACACGATTATACGTACCATAGCCTTAACGTAAGTTGAAGATTGACGCAGCTGTCCTATTACCATAAGATGACCTTCGCGGCCGGACCCGGTCGCTTTCGTCTATCTCTCGGAGGTACTCCGTGGCCATCTTGGCCAAGAGGTTCACCTGGCGTTCGTTTCGGCTGACACTCGTCGTCGTAACGATCGCCCTTGTCGGGGCGTTTGTCACCCCGGCTTCTCCGGCCGCCGCCGCCACTGGTGGCTGCTATGGTGCATCCTGCACCGGTCTCGACCCCACCGGCCGCTGCGACAGCGACGCCTACACGGTGCATTCGATCGCGATCAACGATGCGGCGATGTATCTCGGCCAGCTGGACCTGCGGTATTCGCCGAGCTGCGCGGCCAACTGGGGGCGGTTCACAATCGCCTCGGGCGCACGCTACGTCGCCCTCTGGAACTCCGGTCTGTCGGTCCCTGTCGGGGGCCGGGTCACAGCGTGGAACCCGGGCGGGCCAAGCCAGCAGCCGGTCCAGGCCAACTACGCTGACTGCGGGCTGCCGTGGTCGAGCTGCACTGTCTGGTCCCGTATGGTGGACGGTCGCGGTACGGCCTGTACGGGTGTCGAGCCTTCGACCAGAAGCTCGGACAGTCACGCTCCTGAGTCCAAAGGTTGGTACTGGGGGCCCCTGCGCGTAGGGGCATGTCCTGAAGTGACCCACGAACACTGATCCAAAGCCTGGGGCGAAAGTCCCAGGCTTTGGAGGGAGCCGAATTATTTTTTAATCACATCTTGCGCCTGGCGATTGCCATCACCCTTGCGGTGGCCGCTGTTCTTATCTCGCACCCGCTACCTTTTGCGTCTGCCCGAAGTTAGCCACATTACTCGTCGTGCTCGAGATATCATGGTTCGTTCTTTCAACCTCACGTAGGCTTAACCATCCTCACAAATCTTGCAACAAGCTCAGTCCACGAAATCCCCGCGGCAGCCGCACTCTTGGGGAATAAACTCTGTGCCGTCATGCCTGGCATCGTGTTTATCTCCAGCACGTAAATTCGCTCATTCTCATCTATCATCATGTCTGTCCGCGACAAATGCCGCGCGCCCGTCAAAACGTGCACTTCCTCAGCAATCCGCTGAGCTCGCTCCTGCACTGACGCGCTCACATTCTGCGGCGGGCATAGCTCAGACGTCGCGCCGTTGTATTTATTCTCATAATCAAATTCCTTGCCCACGGGCGGCACAATCTCCACTACCGGCAAAGCTGAATCGCCCAACACCGGCACCGTAATCTCCGTGCCTACAATCAATTCCTCAATCAGCATTTGTCCATACTTGGCCAAAAGCGTCCGTACCTTATCTTGGTCAAATGGTAGCTCGCGCACCAACATTACGCCTACACTCGAACCATCCTGCACCGGTTTCAGTACAAACGGTGTTTTTGTGAGCTCGCATTGCTCAAGCGATTCAGCCGTCACCACCTCACCGCGCGCCACCAAAATGCCCTGCTCAGCCAACAATTCTCTCACGCGAGCCTTATCAAAACACAGCTCAGAAGCCGCCACACCACTGCCCAAATACGGCACCCCCGTCTCATCGAGCAACCGCTGAATCACCCCATCTTCGCCGTTCAATCCATGTAAGATCGGCAATACTACATCATTTCGTATCGCTGCTTTTCGTACCGCTGCATCGCCGTCCATCGGATCAAGCCATTCCACCCGGTGACCAAGCTCCACTGCAGCCTCGTAGACCGCTCGAGACGATTTCAAAGACACTTCATGTTCGGGCGAATCACCGCCGCCCAGTACTAATAATTTCATAAGCTCGCTGATTTTCTTACTCCTAGATTACAGCATAAAAGCGTCAAAATATGATTCGTCTCACAACTATGTTAAACAACAACATTTGACAAAAATAAAATAAGACAGTATATATAAAATGTCCTGTTGGCAACTATTTCACTCAGATATTTTTTTCGTTCAACCAAGCACGAAACGCACTACTAGCACAACTATCTGAAAGATTCTGTTGTCGCACTAAAGTTCCATTGCGATTTTTGACAAAGGGCAAGCACGGCGCTGACAGGACGCCAAGCCCCCTCTCACCCAACCAGGGCGAGAGACGACCTCCACAGGAGGAAGTCATGTCAACCGCAATCACGCTGGTCCCGCCGCAGGGCGACTCGCCGGAATCTCCGGCGACCATCCTGCAGGAGCTCCTCGCCGCAACGCGCGAGCTCTTCAAGGCAGGGCCGGTTCTCGAGCAGACTGTGGGTGCCGGCGACGACACCCGTGCGCTGCTCAGTGCCGCCACCATCGTCAACTCAGCCCGGCGAGTTTTGCTGGACTGGTACGGCGACGGCGGTACGCATCTCCTCGAGCTGGGGAACGAGATCTGGGAGCTCAATCTCAACCTCGACCCCGGCGTCCTCGACGCCCAGGGCCGAACGAGCTTCCCGGTGTTCACCTACAACGTGCGCAGCCAGACCTCCGGTCTGGTTCTCGCACAGGCGATCACCTGGATCATCACCACGCTCGAGGGCGAAGCCGACCTGCGTCGGCTGAGCGACTGGCGCTACGAGCACCGGGAGAAGCTGGAGTGGCTGCGCGAGCACCCCACTCCCATCCCTCGCCGGCGTCGTCGCGCCACCGGAGCCACTGGCTCCACCCGGAGCTGAACCTCGGCTCAACCCGAAGGGATCCGCCAGTACCATCGGCGGGTCCCTTCGGGGACAACCTTCATTATCAAGCCCCATCTTGGGGCCTTTTTTAGCTGACAACAGCATTATTTCACGTTATAATCAAGCACTGATGAATCAATCTCACACCCGCAATTTCTGCATCATCGCCCACATCGACCACGGTAAATCCACCCTGGCCGATCGCATGCTCGAACTCACCGGCACCGTCCAAAAGCGCGACATGCAGGCTCAGCTCCTCGATTCCATGGATCTCGAGCGCGAAAAGGGCATCACCATCAAGCTCCAGCCCGTGAAAATGAAGTGGACACCCACGCGAGCAGATGCGGGTAGTGCGCCGGGCAATTCGCCTGAGCA
>CAZSRA010000015.1:0-20707 GCA_964609585.1 uncultured Candidatus Saccharimonadales bacterium | reverse complement strand
GTCCCGGGGTGTGTCGAGGTTGCGTCGCGCGTGCCCTCCCTCCGCCTCCACTCACACAACAACATGGTTTTTGGGGGGGGGGGGGGGGGGCTCGCCCCCCCCCCCCCCCCCCAGGACTCTGCCAAACCACAAAGCGTTCATGATTTTCTAAATCCCACGCTCCTCTGCTATCATTAGCAAATGGCCGAAAGTCTCGCTTTTGTAAATGAAAATGATGAGCCTATTGGCGTAGGCGACCGCCAGCAGGCCTGGACAAATGGCTACTACACCCGCAACATACGGGTCGTACTTCGCGATGAAAACGGGCGGTTTTTATCCCAAAAACGCAGCTCGAAAAAGACCACGTTTGCCGGCATGTGGACCGTCGCTGCCAGCGGACACGTTGATGAAGGTGAAACCTGGGACGAAGCAGCTCGCAGGGAGACACAAGAAGAAATCGGCGTAGCTGTCGATCTGAAGCTCGTTGGCAATTTCGTTTTTAAAAATGACGAGGACGGCAAGAAAATACGTCAGATAATCCACGTCTACGAAGCAGTCATAGATAGTTCCACGCAGTTTAGCCTACAACAAGACGAAGTTGAAGATATAAAGTGGTACAAACTCGAAGACCTAAAATCCCTAATGCAAGCAACGCCGAATAAGTTTACGCCTAGTTTTCGCGAAACCGTGGCTAGATTTTTCAACTAACAAAGAAAAGGAAGAAAGTGCAGGTTATGAAGCAACGTTACGCTCAACATGCAAAAATGATCACCCAACCCGGCAAACGAGAGGAAGTAGTCCAAACATTGAGCAAAAGCCTTGAAGTGCTCGAAAACACGCCTGGCTGTATCTACTATCTCATAAGCACGACGCAGGAGCCGGACACAATCTGGATCTCCGAGCTATGGAATTCCAAGGAAGACAAAGACGCCCTCGCCACCAACCCGGAGACAGCCAGGACTATGAAAGAGCTGATGCCCCTTACCCTGTCGGTGGCCGATCAAACAGCTATGACCGTTGTTGCTGGTTTTAGCTCTATTGACAAAACCGGCTTTTCTTCTACAATATAACCATATGGTTGAATACGCGCTCAATTTTGATAATGTTTTTAAGTCTCTCGGCGACCCAACTCGTCGTGATATTTTGCAGCGTCTTACCAGGGGTGAGTTAACCGTCGGAGCGATTGCCGAGCGCTACGCCATGAGCTTGGCTGCGATTTCCAAGCACTTAAGTATCTTGCAACGCGCCAAACTCGTGAGCAAACGTCGCCAAGGCAATGAACAGGTGGTGAGTCTCAATCCAGCCACACTCGCCACCACCACCGAGTATCTGCGCAATTATCAAGTGTATTGGGATGAGACGCTAGCTTCACTAGACCGTTACCTTGGCGAGGAGCGTAAATGATACCCAAAGCGCCAGTCTACGCCAAAAAGGTGATCGATGCATCAGTCGAGCGCGTTTTTCGTGCCTGGACCGACCCAGAAGAGCTAAAACAGTGGCATGCGCCGGAGCCCGCTGGCATTTTGGTCGCAGTTTCTGAGAACCACATTGGTGGCAAACGATCCCTTACCTTAGTAATTCAAGGTAAAACTTACCACATTGCTGGCACCTACAGAGAGTTCGACCCAGCTCGCAAACTAGTCTACAGCTGGGAAGATCCTGAAAATCCAAACGATTCAATTATGACCGTCCTTTTCAAACCCCTTAGCGAAAACAAAACAGAGCTAGAAGTTAGCTACACCAACCCAACCGTTGGGAGTGTTCAGGAGGGTCTGTTCATCATCCTCGATCATTTGCAGGATCGCTTAGGCTCCTAGTCTTGACGACTTCCGTAGATTCATATAGTATTCAACCAATCGTTTAAATAGATACGTACTTTATGACCCTACAAGAAGTAAAAAAGACCTTCTCGGGCGCAGTCATCACTCCTGGGGATGCCGGCTATGCTCAAGCCCGTTCCGTATTAATTCGCAAAGGTTCGCCCATCGCTATCTTCGAGTGCCGGACTGCTCGGGATGTTGCCGTTGCACTGGGATACGCTCGCAGGGAAAAGCTTCTAATCTCGGTCCGCAGTGGTGGCCACAGCAATGCTGGGCTTAGCACCAATGACGGCGGGGTCATTGTTGACCTGAGCCGAATAAACGCCGTCGAAGTGTTAGACGCGCAAACCGGCCGAGTAAAAGTTGGCGCTGGCGCAAAATGGGGGGACGCGGCGAAAAGGCTACACGAATATGGACTGGCCATATCATCGGGGGACACTCGCTCTGTCGGAGTCGGTGGCTTAACTCTGGGCGGCGGCATCGGCTGGATGGTTCGCAAATATGGGCTAACGATCGACAGTCTCCTCGGTGCCGAAATCGTAACCGCCGAAGGCGAAATTCTAGCAGTAGATGCCACTTCGCACACCGACCTTTTTTGGGCCATCCGAGGCGGTGGTGGAAACTTTGGCATTGTAGCCAGCTTTGAATATAAAGCGCATCGAGTAAACGATGTATTTTTCGGCAATATCATTTATCCTGTCACCGACGCCGAAGTGCAGCTAAAGGCTTGGCGCGACTGCATGCGAGAAGCCTCAGACGACCTCACCACAATGGCCTTACTAACGCCGGCAATGGGCGCAAAAGCGCCGCCAATGCTTATCGTGATGGCTTGCTGGGCTGGCAGTAAGGCGGACGCAGATAAAGCTCTCGCTCCCCTGCGCCAGCTCCCCGGAATGATGGCTGGCGATACCGTGGTCCAAAAGCATTATTACGAAGTGCTTGAAGAAGCAACGATTCCGCCAAACACTCACATCGAGGTAAACAATGCTTTTTTCCATAGCCTAACGGATGATGTAATTCATAAACTCGCCGTTGCCCACCGGGATCACAACCTGATGTTCCAGATCAGATATGGCGGCGGCGCCATGAACCGGATCGTCTCAGACGCTACCGCCTTCGGGCACCGAGATAGCGAAGCCTTAATCCTAAATCCGCTTATTTTGCCGGCCGGCATCGACGAAAAATCTATTCAAACCGCACTTCGGCCATGGTACAACCTGGCCGAGGAGAGCAAGGGTGCCTACATTAACTTTTTCAGCCGCAACGAAGACCGCACCGTGCATGCATCCTACCTGCCTAAAACGCTCGAACGACTCGCGGAAATCAAGGCGAAGTACGACCCTCAGAATGTCTTTAACCAGAATTTGAACATTAAGCCCATAACAAAGGAGTAAATCTTATGGCAAACGTTAACACTTTTATCAACTTCCCCGGTACATGCGAAGCGGCTTTTGCCTTCTACAAAAAGGTATTTGGCACCGACTATGAAGGCGAGCCGCTACGCCTAGGCAAGGATGCGCCAAAGGCAGCTCAGAACATGCTAGCCCACATCGCCCTCCCCACAATCGGCAGTCACGTCCTTCACGGCGCGGACGCTCCAAAAGAAATGGGCTTTGAGCTAGTAGTTGGCGGAAATGTCTACATTATGCTTGAGCCAGACACCCGAGCAGACAGCGACAAGCTGTTTAAGGCACTCGCTGAAGGCGGTGAAGTGGTGCAACCGCTCGAAGTGCAGCCCTGGGGTACCTACTACGGAATCTGCGTTGACAAGTTTGACACAAAATGGGTGTTTAATTGCACGGCTGAATAATCCAAGCTAGCGCAGTTACCTATACTGGGAAAATTTGATACACTCCCCTTATGGAAACAGGCCAAGGACACCCAGGAGAAACTTCGCACCCGATGGATACAGGTTTCGAGGGGAACAGATATGCTGAGTTGGCCGAAATAGGGGAATCGCTGGAAACCAAGTCAGTCAATCCTCTCGTTATGGCCGTTACGGGGGAGTGGCTTTCGGGTCACGACAGGCCTCACATGTTCCTGACACATCCTCCGGTTGAGGATAAGCTGGAATATCTTGAATCAGTAGGGGATGAGATTGCTCAAAAAATGGGCACAGAAGTCCCACCGCGTATGCTCAAAACCGTGACTCTTAGAGTTGGCTCCGGCGAGAGCGCTCACCGCGTACTGGTCGGAAGTGTCGGACGGCGCATTGATAATGGCGTAAAAAGGGATATTGCTGCCGATTTAAGAGCTTCTTTTGGATTGGACATAACACCAAAAGAAGCCAAAGGAGCCGCCATTAATCCTAGTGATGGATGGGACACGGCAGATACATTAAAATTAGAACCGGGGGTAGTTGGGCCATTACTGGAAGATGTAGTAGCAGACGAAGTATTGGCATACTATTTTTTGGAGGAGGCGATCGATCCCGAAAGCCCGACCGTTCCCGTCGAATTGGCATTAAGTCCAGAAGACTCACTAATCGTTCGCTACCAAGACCTTGAAGAAATGCTTTCCGGCGCCCAGGAAGCATTTGTTAGAGCACCTGGATTTTTCCGGACAATACCGGAGCCCCAACCGTAGGTCTAGCTAAGGGGATCCTAACTACGGGGGCGATTATGGGCCTTGAAGAGCTCAAAAAAGAACGCATCGTACGTGTTAGAGAGCTGCTCAAAACGGCAAAACATGCCAGCATGGCCACCACAAATGAAGATGGCACGCCTCATGCAACTCCCTTTTACCTTATCTTGGATCACAAGTTGACGCGCATATATTTTGGCTCGCACCCTCAAGCGCAACATTCGCAAAATATAATTCGCAATTTTTGGACCCATTATTATGTACGTATAACGTATCACAACTCCTTTAGCAAAGGTGAGTGCCAATTTACTACAGAACGACGACATTGACTTTATAAAACAGTAATTTTATAATAATTTAGCCCTTCGCAGTTTACCCACAACACAAGCATTGGGAAAGTGATGTCTGAGTCCAAGACGACGCACACCGAAATCGCCATCGAGGCTCTGAGACGGCTGAGAGGCCGGCTGGGTCCGGACGACAGAGCCGTTCTCGACACCGCCTTCGAGGTGATCTTCGGCCCCGGCGGGCTCGCCGATGCAGCATCGCTGGTGGAACTCCTGGAGTTCAAGATCGGAGCGACGAAGTGGCTGGCCGAATACCAGGGGCCACTCCTCGAGCGAGAGCTCACCGGAACCAAGGTCGCTCTCGGTGTAACTGACCTTCTCGAGGGCCTGAACAACCCGGCCATCCAGGCACTGGCAAGTGCACTCAACGACCCTGCTGGAAGTCCGGAAGCCCAGCTCGGTGCTGTCCTGGCGGCAGGTTTCGAGCTGCTCACCGTGCTCCACGCAATCAAGCTTGGGGCCGCAGGAACCAAGCATCTGCTCGGAAGCCGTGAAGCGCTAAATATCACAGCGGTGCTCGCTGAGCACCCGGGATCGCGGCGATCTTCCGATGAGTCCCCCGAGGACTGACGCGTCCGCGAAACGTGGGTGGCCACCTGGCCTCCCACGTTTCGCAACGAGTATTATGCATTAATTTAATTTTTTAACAGACAAAGCACTCTTTTGAAGGCTTTTATCTATAAAAAAGCACAAAAAACTTTCATAAAAAGAAACCCATGCCATAATATAATCTAAGCCAAAGACCTTGGCCTACCCCGCACACCTCTCACCGAGAAGGGATGTTTCACAATTATGACCTGGGTCGAAGACTGGACCGTCGTGGCTGCTTGTCGCGGCATGGATCCGGACGAACTGTTCGTTCAGGGAGCTGCCCAGAACCGAGCCAAGACCATCTGCAGCTGCTGCCCCGTCCGCACGGAGTGTCTGGCCGACGCGCTGGATAACCGTGTCGAGTACGGCGTTTGGGGCGGGATGACCGAGCGCGAACGCCGGGCTCTGCTCCGACGTCGCCCGGAAGTCCGCAGCTGGCGGCAGTTCCTGGAATCTGCCAGGGGCAGGTACGAAAGGGGCTCGGATTCGGAAGAGCCGACGGCCCAGTGAGCCTCCCTGCCGGGCCGACTGACGGTGATGGCGCTGCCCCCGCCAACCCATTAGGGCCCTGTAGCCAACCGCTACGGGGCCCTCGTCATGTACACGAGTCTAGGAGAGTTGCATTTTAAGCATATATATGGTATGATGCAGCCATTCTCTTCGTTTTGAGGTGAGAATAGCCATTAACAACTACGTTTTTGGAGGGTGAGAAGGAGACATATTTAATGTCATCTCTCAAATATTTCATCGGTGCTCTAGCCGTAACCGCCAGCATCGCCGCCCCAGCCGTTGCGCACGCTAGTACCGAGACCGAAAACTGCCTCGACGGCACGAAAGCGGCAAGCTACACCACAAGCTTCACTCGCGGCACTGGTACCATCGCCACCGTAGACGGCCTACCTCTCTGCGAGGACACAAACATCGTACTTGAGAGCTGGAATGTTCCAGACTCGTGGGATCGTGTGGAATTCGACGCCACAGCCATCCCTCAGACCAAATTTGCTGTCGTAACGGTCACACTACCAGCAGGACAAGCAAATCTGAGCAAAACCGTATCCATTGACGTACCGGCTGACTGCAAAAACACTCAGCTCGACTACTATTTCACCCCAGAGTACGACAAAATTGACGACCAAACACCCGACGACGATCGTTTCATTGGTGGTGTGCTCTTTGCGGGTGTCGGTGACTGCGCTACACCTACGCCAACTGCCACCCCAGCCCCAACGCCCGTGTCCAATCCTCAAGTCCTTGGCGACAGCACGTCCCCAACGGTACTGCCCGACACTGGTGCTAGTGACCTCGGCGGAGCCTTGGGTCTAACCGCTGCAATCGGAGCCGCGGGCTTCTACATCAAGCAACGTCTCGGCCGCAAGTAATACACGCGTCCAAAACAAAAAAATGACGGCCTCGGTCGTCATTTTTTTGTTTAACCCTCCGGCCCTCGTCAATACCTACTCACCTTATTAAATCCATACCCAGCCCGAAGCAGTGCAAGTCCCATAAAGATGACTAAAGAAAATAGCCCATAAGCCACAAAGCCCGTCATATAAGGGCCAACGACGATCCGCAAAATATATTGGTAAGTGATAACCGCAATAATGGGCACCATGCTTTGGCGCAAAAGCCGAATGGGAAGTTTGTAGAGCTCGGGGACTTTGCGAATAGCTGGGGTTAAGATAACGGATGAGACTACGGGCATAATTAAAATCCATGCCCACATAACAGCGACAATGTTATGAATAAGTTCGGGCTCACTCGTTGGTGGATGGGGCATGAACCACGTAATCACCGATAGCGAAAAGCCACCAATCAGCACCGGCCAAATTGTAGTCCACCAATTTCTAATACCCAATAGCCGCACATACGTCACGTCCCCCACATGAAACAGGGTAGACGCCACCAAAATCGGCAGACCAAACAGCAAGCTCACAACCGGATAATGCCGCAAATTAAAAATCTCAAGAATAGGCTGTTCAAGCATGCTCAGGCCAAGGAGTGTTACGGCCGTGCTAATAAGTAGAAAAGCCCGCCTCAACTCCGATTTAAAAGCAGGCAAAGCGCTCCAAAAGAGCCATGCCGCCCCGACTGTTAGTAAGCTAAATTCAGTCGCCCCTCCCGCCTGAATGTGCTGACCAAGACTTGAAAGTGGCAGTAGCCCAGCACCAACCGCGATCACCGTAGCCACAACGATTACTAAGGTAAGTTGCTTTCTGCTTTTAGCCCCCACATTGCCCTGCATGTGCTGCTCTATCTGTAGCTGCAACGACTCAGGCGTAAACTCCCGCAAAGGCTCAGACGTCACAAGATAATCTTCAATTTGTTTTCCCGCTGCCAGCAGTTGTTCGCGGTCGGACGGGCTGAGAGGCTGCGACGTATCGATCCTTGAAGTTATTGCTCGGACTACATCCAAGGAGGTATCAATATCATGCGGACTCGTTGCAAGAGACGCCACATATATAATTCGGTCAATCAGAAGACGTGCCGGTTCCATAGGGCTAGTACCGACTAACTTTGTTAAACCCATATCCGGCTCGAAGCAACGATAACCCCATCACAACCACCAGGCCGGCCGTACCATAGCCCAAAAAACCGCCCAAATAAGGACCGACTACAATGCGGATAATGAGCTGGGACGCAACCACGGCAATAATTGCTGGCATGCTTTGTATCAGAAGCCGAATAGGGGGCTTGTAGAGTTCAGGGAGTTTATGGAGTGCTCGGGGAAATATAACCAAAGAAGCAATTGGCATAATTAACGTCCAAGACCACAGTACTGCCACAAAATCATGGACAAATTCTGGTTCGCTCGTCGGAAGATGGGGCAAGAACCACACGACCGTTGACAGTAAAAACCCAAACAACAATACCGGCCAAGGCGTCGTCCACCATCCGCGGATCCCCAAAAGACGCACATACCGCACGTCACCAATATGGAAAACTGTAGAAGCGACCAAAATCGGCAGTGTATACAAAACACTCACGATAGGATAGTGCCGCAAATTAAAAATCTCAATGATTGGCTGCCCAAGCAAACTTAAGCCAAGCAACGACACACCGATGCAAATCAGTAAAAAAGCATGTCTCAATTCCGATTTAAATGCCGCCAAAGCCGTTAAGAATAGCCAAGCCGCCCCAACGGTCAGCAAGCTAAACTCAGTCGCACCTATAGCTTGGATCCGCTGCGGCAAATTTGATAACGGCAAAAAGCCCACTCCCGTAGCGGCAAGTGTTGCCACAGCAATCACAACAATAAGCTGGCCTCGGCTCTTTCTGCCTACCCCTCCACGCATATGCTGTTCTATCTGTAGTTGCAGCGACTCAGGCGTGAATTCTCGCAGAGGTTCAGCTGTTACGAGATAGGTTTCAATCTGCTGCTGCGCCGCAAGCAGCTGGGCTTGATCAGTTGGGCTTAGAGGTTGAGATGGGTCAATTCTTGCGGTTATAGCCCGAATCACGTTCAAAGATGGGTCTATGTCATGCGGGCTCGTAGCCAGTGACGCAACATAGATAATTCGGTCGAGCACAAGACGAGCAGGTTCCATAACTCAAGTATATACTAAAGCGTTTTGAAGTCGTCGTGGGCGAAAAGAGCGGTTTCATGTAGACTAAAACCATGGCAAAGATTCAAGCGGTTTGCTTTGATGTTGGTGAAACAATCGTGAATGAAACCCGTGAATATGGCACCTGGGCAGACTGGCTCGGCGTGCCCAGACATACGTTTTCGGCTGTATTTGGAGCCGTACTGGCCCGGGGAGGGGACTACCGCGAAGCTTTCAAATATTTCCAGCCGACATTTGACCTAAAACTCGAGCGCCAAAAACGCATCGAAGCCGGAAAACCGGAAACATTTAGTGAAGAAGACCTTTATCCCGATGCTCGCATTTGTCTTGCCGAGCTTCAGCGAGCCGGTCTAAAAGTAGCTCTAGCCGGCAACCAAACAGCTCGCGCCGAAAGCATTCTGCGTTCCTTGAACTTACCGGTTGATCTCATCGGCACATCTGATAGTTGGGGTGTAGAGAAGCCGTCGCCTGCCTTTTTTAAGCGCGTGGTTCAGGAGACTGGTGTCGAAGCTGGCTCAATTTTGTACGTAGGCGACCGGCTCGACAATGACGTTGCGCCAGCTCAGGCCGCCGGAATGGCCACAGCCCTGCTTCGAAGAGGCCCCTGGGGCTACATTTTGAAACAGCCCAGTACAGAGGCAAACTGCCGTTTCAAAATCGATAACCTCGAAGTATTACCGCAGCTTATCGCCAGCTACAATAACGAGCGGGACTAAGTTAAGCATGCTAGCCTACGGAATAATCTCACCCCACCCACCCATAATTATTCCAGAAATCGCCGGCGGCGACATCAAAAAGGTGGCGCAAACCGTAGATGCCCTCGACACAGCCTCTCGGAGCCTTGCCGAGGCCAGGCCCGAAGCCATCATCATCATTTCACCTCACGAAGAGCACGGCTTTGACGTCCCCCTATTCTACGTCCACAAATATCTGTCAAAAACTGTCCCGATTGAAAAAATCCTCGTCACTCAGGCCTCCTATGAATACTACTACCAGTATGGGAAGAGCTTTGCCGGAAACCTTAGCCAGGACAAAAAACGCTACGCCGTCATCGCTTCCGGCGACTTATCTCACGTTTTAAAAACCGATGGCCCCTACGGCTATCATCCTTCAGGACCCAAGCTCGATGAGCTCATCGTTCAAGCGGTACAAACCCGGGACGCCAAGGCTCTTCTAGCTCTCGACCCAGCGCTTATGGATGAAGGCGCCGAATGTGGTCTGAGATCGATCCTCTTTCTGCTCGGGGTATTTGAGGAGGCAGGCGGCGAAACAGAAGTCCTTTCGTATGAGGGACCGTTTGGTGTTGGCTATTTAGTGGCTACGCTTAACCCAATCTCAGGCGATCAAAACCTTCGCTCAAATGTGCCACTTCTCGCCCGAAACGCGGTCCGCCATTATCTCAACTCGGGTCAAATTCAAACAGCCACACTACCAATCCCCAAAAATCTTCCTGAGAAAGCCGGGGTGTTTGTTTCTCTGCACGAAAAAGATGGCACACTCCGCGGTTGCATCGGTACAACGCAGCCCACCAGAGCCAGCTTGCAAGAAGAAATAGCCGCGAATGCGGTACTAGCCGCCACCCAAGACCCCAGGTTTCAGGAAGTAAGCTCAGCCGAACTAGACAATCTCACCATCAGTGTTGATGTGCTAAGTCCTATCGTGCCCGAAACAGATCTAGCAAAACTTGATCCCAAACGTTATGGCATTGTCGTTTCTACCAAAGACGGCCGAAGCGGAGTGTTATTGCCCGACCTTGAAGGTGTAGACACTGTACAGGAGCAAATTAAAATTTGCCGGGAGAAAGCGGGAATCGACCAGACGGAGACAGTCACGATTGCCAAATTCCAAGTCGAAAGATTTGCCGACTAGCTATCAATTCCAAGGGCACTAACGGCCGGAGGGGTCGTTTTTGCACTCTCAATTTGCTCCTTGGTAGCCACCGGAACCGAAAAAGAAAACGTTGATCCCTTACCCAATTCCGAACGCTCAAACTTAATGCTTCCACCCATATGCTCGATCAAGAGCTTCGAAATATATAGGCCAAGTCCCGTACCCCGGGTATTGTCGCGAGTAAGCGTACTAGCCGTCGACTGTTGAAACTTATGAAAGAGAATCTGCTGTCCCTCAGGTGATATTCCAATACCCGTATCGCTTACTTCTACCTTCACAAAAGCTCCCTCAACCATGCAACGAACCGTCACTCCACCTTTTTCCGTGAATTTCATGGCATTTCCAATCAAATTGTAAACAATTTGGGTAATCCGACCGGAATCAGCGTATACAAAGGGCATTTTTTCGAGCGTCTTATTTTCAAAATTCAACGTTATATTCTTATCGCGGCTAAGCCCCGACATCTCGTAAATAGTTTTTTCAATCGTTGGTTCCAGCGAAAAAACCGTCAGAGTAAACTTCATCTTGTTTTGCTCGAGACGAGAAGTGTCCAAGAAGTCATTCACAATCTCGATCAGTCGGACTGTGGAGCCATGAATGTCATCGATCATACCTTTTACACTCGGGTCCTTAAGAAGTTCAGGAAAATATTCCTGCATCATTGAAGTATTGCCGCGAATAGCAGTTAAAGGCGTCCGCAGCTCATGCGACGCAATCGAGAAAAACTCATCCCGAGACCGCTCCAAAATTCGTTCTTCGGTCACGTCTTCAAGTAAAAGCACACAGCCGATAGCCTCTTTTCCATTGAGTACTGGCGACAAATATAAATTAAGAAAACGGCCGCCCAGAGGCAGGCCAGGAAATTTCGCGAGCGAACCCGCCTTCAGAGTCTCGGCAATTTTTGCCTCAAGGTTAAGGTCTGCCGGCAGTACATGGGCAATATCACTCAGCCCCAATTCTTGTTTATTTTTATTTGTCTCAAGCCCTCCGTAAACGATATCAACGGCCGCGGCGTTAGCGAGTGTCACCTTATTCTTAATATCAACCAAAATAAATCCCTGGTGCAGCCCGTTAATTGATGAAACCAGCTGCGCACGGCCTTCCTGCGCTACTCGCGTACTCGCCTCAAGACTTCGATGGGTACTGCCCAGCTGGTACGTCATTTCGTTAAAGCTTTTGCTAAGTGAGCCGAGTTCGTCTTGCGAATGAACTGACACCGTCTGACTAAGATCCCCGAGCGAAATTCGGGCCACAGCCGCACTCAGAGCCCGAATCGGCCCCATAATTTGATGATTCAAAATCAGCACTGTAGCCACAATCGAAGTAACGGCAACTATCAAAGAGATCGAGATCACTGGCAGTAGCTGGATTTCGCCGTGCATCATGCTCACATAAACAGCAATCCCCGAAACCCCAGCCGCCAAGAGGGTAAAAATTGTAATAACAATACTCAGCTTAGAAGTAAGTTTCATTGTAACGAGGCCCTATCTACGCCCTTAGAATAGCAGAACTTCAAGCCAAGCGGTATCGACCAGTCAAGTCCTAGTTCAAAAAGAGAACTTGGCAAAGGCCGAGTAGTGCACCTTGAATCCGATCCCGGTTGAGCTTTCGCGACCCGCCGCCCTCCATCTCTCCGATAAAAGTTAGTTCGTCTGCATCGGTAGGATGAAGGGTCTGCAATCGCACATCAATCCGAGCCAGGCTTTCGCGTGTCACATCGTACCCGCCAGTTGCTTCAAAAGTTAGAACCGCAAAGACGACCCTTACGTTGTCTTCAGGTTCCGCTTGCGACCTACTAGTAATGGCTAAAAATGTAGTCGTGTTATTCTCGATATCCTGGATCTTAGCCCGGATACAGCTAAGACCCGCCGCCTCGCCCGCGGCTTGAGGCACAATTGCGGCATGCTTCAAATCCCCAAGTCCACGGACAATTTGAGCGCTCGCCGCCGTGTCATACTCCGGAACCCATATAGCCTTTGGCATACTCCTGCGGATTGAATTTGTGCACTGCAGGTAAGCCGGCTCTTGAGTATGAAGGTAGCGCAGATCCTCAAATGTTGCCCCGGGGTGGCCATATAGATAAAAATCTATGCCTAGATCAACCTTACCTACAACCATAAAGTCGCCCTTAAGGATTTGCTCATAAGAGCCTTGTATACGCCCGATCGTACTATTTACAACAGCCACTACAGCCCAGCTATGTGCTCCGGTTCGCAGTCGCATATACAGCTCTTCAAATGTCGCCACAGACTCCCGTCGGTCAAAAGCTACTCCAAACTTCTCAGCCGCCTGCGCGTGAAACGAATAACGCGGGTCACCCTGCACCATCACTTTGCTGTTGTCATCTGGAATCACGAATGAGCTCGCTAAACATCAAACCATAATACCATCCCCAGCTTGTATTCCACTCCGCTTATGCTAAGATCAAAATTAAGATAAACGAGTGGGGTCTATATGTTTGGAATTGGAAAAGCCGAGGAGCTCATAGTTCTTTTGCTCATCATTCTGGTTCTTTTTGGTGCCAAGAAATTGCCTGAACTAGCCCGCGGAATAGGGGAGTCTGTTAAAGAAGTGCGAAAAGGCTTGCGTGACGACTCAACTACTCCTTCTGTATCCGAGAGCGCACCAGACAAGCCCAATCTTAGCTAAATATCATGGCACCAAAAGCCCCAGCGCAAACAGCACTCGATCATTTGCATGAACTACGCCGCCGGGTGAGTTGGTCTGCTGGGATGATGGCTGTTGGTGGTTTTTTGGCTTATTTTGGGCGAGGCAGCATTATCCACTACTTGCAACAGCCTTTGCATGAGCAGTTATTTTATACTTCACCCACTGGCGGCTTCGAATTTGTAATGCAAGTTTGCTTACTTGGCGGCTGCTTGTTTGCGCTCCCCACCATTGTCTTTCATCTTCTCAGGTTCATTGAGCCAGCCTTTGAAAAAAAATTATCCAGGCGATCAATCTTGGTCCTTGTCGTGGGGTCGTGTCTGCTTACGGTGGCAGGCAGTGCTTTCGCGTTTTATGTAAGCCTTCCGGCTGCCTTAAACTTTTTTAATCAAGTTGGCACCAGCAACCTCCATCCACTCATATCAGTCAATCGCTATTTTAACTTTGTAGTGAGCTACGTAACCACCTTTGCCGTGGTATTTCAGCTCCCCCTCATCCTTCTCTTGATCGATTCTGCTCATCCGCTTGATCCACCTAGCCTTGGCCGTTGGCGCAAATGGGTAATTCTAGGAAGTTTCGCGGTAGCATTAGTGCTCCCGTCTGCGCCAGACCCACTTAGTCAGTTAATCTTAGCTTTGCCAATGATCATTCTTTATGAGGTGTCGCTAGCTCTTCTGCGTTTTCGACATTACCTTGCACACCCCAAACGCAACTCTGCACCAGAGCCCATTACTGCACCAGTTCCAATGAACGAGCCTCCCAAGCCAGCTCCGCAGGTCCAAGCTCCAAAGCGTATACGTCAGCCAATTATTACAGCCCAAATCATCGACCTTCGCGGCGCTAAAGTAGAGTCCCACCCCATACCCCCGGCACACATTATCGATTTGCGAACTTCCCCCAGACAGTTAGCTTGACTCTTGCGCCCGGCTAAGACAAACTATTTAGCATAAGCGGTAAACGCGAAGGCGAGTGGCATTATGGAAGCAAAAAAAAGCATAACGAAGCTAATGAACACACCCATGAGTCGCCAAGAGTTCCTCTGGCACACAGGGGCTGCCGTACTTGCTATTATTGGAATATCGGGACTCATACGAAACCTTGAACAAAGCCTGGGCCACCGCGACGGTACCCGAAACTCCTCAAACAATAGCTATGGTTCCACCGCCTACGGAGGCGGCAGAGACGGTCAGAGCGGACGATGATAAGCCGTCGAAACCGCGCTGTGTTTCAGCTATCTTTAATAGCTGTTTTTTTGCCCTGGCAGGCAGTTGCGGACACTACCCCTTATAGTTCGTCAGCATACGGCTCTGGAGTATATGGTGGCAATCTTACGCCCCTTCCAGCCACCGGAGCCGCAAGCCAATTGCTTCCGGAAATTTGCTTTGCAGCCATAATAGCCATAGCAATTGGACTCACGATCTGGCGATTGAGACGTAGAACGAATTAGGCAATGTCGTGCCGAAACGTACCCTTGTCTAATTTGCTATACTAACCCACATGAAAGTCCTCTCCTTTGACGTTGAAAGCAATGGCCTGCACGGCGCAGCTTTTGCCGTAGCCGGCGTTCTGATGGATGCAAACCACAACATTTTGAGCCAGTACGTAGCAAGATGTCCCATTCGAGGACCCATAGACACTTGGGTGGCGGAAAATGTCCTCGGTCCCGTAGCAAATATTAACCAGACCCACCGAAGTGGCCGCGCCATGAGGTCAGATTTTTGGACTTGGTTTCTGGAAACTAAGTCTCAAGCAGACCTCATCGTGGCAGCAAATCCCTACCCAGTTGAAGCACGGTTTTTGATTGCCTGCCAAGAAGATGATCTACCCGCACGCGGCGCGGACCATCCATTTCCTTATTATGATCTCCCCTCAATGCTTTACGCCCTCGGCATCACCACCCCACCCCAGCGCCGCGCTTTTGTGGCAAAGTCGGTCGGAAAAGCCACCGGCGATGCCCACAATCCACTTTGGGACGCCAAAGCCACCGCCATGGCAGCTCTCAAAATCATAACCGCACCAAAATCCGGCCTATGAAGCGCGTCACCAACATCCTTCGCTACCGAAATGCATATCTCATCATAGTTCTCGTCTTTCTGGTATTTTTTAAAGCTTTTTGGTCGCCCGATGTACTTTTCTTGGTCTTCCTAACGGTTTTTGCAGTTTACGGGCACGGCAAAGAATACATTCGCAAATTTGCTCCCTTCGTAGCGCTGCTTGTATCCTACGACGCCCTGCGAGGCATAGTCCCACTCATATCCAGAAGGGTACATTTTACCGAAATGATAAACTTCGACACCTGGCTGTTTCACGGACAGCTCCCAACGGTTACCCTACAACACTGGCTCTATCATGGGGCGCTCCACTGGTACGATTACTACTTTTACTTTGTCTATATGCTGCATTTTCTCTCGCCCTTCATCATTGCGGCCGTTATTTGGAAGTATCGTCCAAATCACTACTGGCAGTTCGCCGGCGCTCTGCTCTTGCTAAGCTATGCCGGATTTATCACCTACATTATTTTCCCCGCAGCTCCGCCTTGGATGGCTTCACAGATGCATCTAATTCCAACCATCGCCAAGCTTTCTACTACCATATGGTGGACGTGGGGAGTACATTCCATTCCAACTCTCTATGATCATTTCAACCCCAACCCTGTGGCTGCCGTTCCATCGCTTCATTCAGCTTATCCAACGCTTCAGCTCTTATTCATAAATAAATTCTTTGGGCGAAAAGCCGCGCTTGTTTTCCTCATTTACCCCCTTTCGATGTGGTTCGGCGTTGTTTATCTCGGAGAGCACTACGTCTTTGATGTAACACTTGGAATCATCTACGGAGCAAGTGCCTTTTTTGCCTCGGAACTTGTAGTTGCCAAAGGCTGGCATCGCCCGGTTCTCCAAAAAGCTAAAAGCCTTAAACCAAAATGGAAAATTCCCGGGCGCACTCCTGCCTCGGCCAGCCAAACGCCACCAACAAGCTAGCGCCCCAGTGAGCCGCTATATATACTAAAGCTATGACCCAATCCACAAATCCAAAAACCGCCAAAAAACTCGAACGAGCTCAAAGTGGCACCGCTAGAGCAGCGCTGCTTGGTATAAGCGACGGCCTCGTCACCAACATCTCGCTTATTCTCGGAGTTGCTGGAGCTGGAGCCAGCTCAAATATTGTTCGCATCGCTGGCACCGCTAGCCTTCTCGCCGGCGCCTGCTCAATGGCCGTCGGAGAATATATCTCGATGCAAGGCCAAGTAGAGTTACTTGAAAGTGTGCTCAAAATCGAACGCGAAGAGCTCCATAGTCATCCCGACAATACAAAACGTGCACTCCGCGAAATCATGATAAACGATGGAATGGAAGACCAGACCGCAGTAAAAGCCAGCGCCGAAATCGCCAAAGATCCCGAAAAATCCATGGCCATGTATGCGCGCGGCAAACTCGGTGTCAACCCCGATGAGCTAGGTTCTGCTTGGCAATCAGCCTTTTCGTCCTTCTTCATGTTTGCAGCCGGTGCTTTTATCCCACTCGTTCCTTGGTTTTTGGGTAGCGGCAGCATGGCTATAATCCAATCTGTCTTACTTGCCATCGGAGCCTCGCTGGTGATTGGCGCCTACCTCGGTTTTGCTACTTCGGGGCGCTGGCTTCACGCAGCCCTACGTCAGTTGCTGGTATTGATCGCAGCAGCTGGGGCAACCTATCTCATTGGACGCCTCTTCCATACTACCGTCTAAGATGAAAGTGCTCTTACGGCGCCAATCGCTTCGTATCGCGCGGAAACAATGTAGCTTCCTTCACATTTGAAAGCCCGCAAACCTTCTCCACCAGCCGGTCAATCCCAAATCCACACCCACCATGAGGTGGCATGCCATGCCGAAACGCCTGCAGGTAGTATTTGTACCCCGCGTGGTCTGGATCCATACCAGCGGCTTTCATTTGCGCCACCAGCTTGTCATAATGGTGCTCGCGCTGCGGGCAGGTAGCGATTTCAATGCCACGAAAAAGCAGATCCCCCCACAGCACCTTCTCCGGATTCTTCGGATCAATCATATGATAGAATTTCATGCTTTCGATCGGGAACTCTGTCACAAATACCGCTTCACTTCCGTCATGCTCACGGGCATACTCGCAAATCCACCGTTCCTCATCCGGGCGCATATCTTTCTCGCCGATCGTGCTCGTACCTGTAGCTTTGGTATACATTTCGTGAATCCGGTCCAAAGTGTAGCGCGGAAATTTTGGTTTAAGCACCAGGTCTGGAGCTCCAACAGCCTTTAGTTGGTCTGCATGTTCTCGGTATATCCGCGTCACCGCGTCGTAAACCATGTCCTGCACCACGTCCAACACCTCTTCGTGATCTTGGATAAACCCAAGCTCAATGTCGAGCATTGTCACTTCGCTCATATGCCGGGTTGTCACGCTCGGCTCAGCTCGAAAAGCTGGCCCGATCTCATACACCCGTTCAAACGCGCCCACCATCATCTGTTTATAGAGTTGGGGACTCTGGGCTAGCGTTGCCTCCTGCCCAAAGTAGTCAAGCTTAAAGACCTCAGCTCCACCCTCAGTGGCACCAGCCAAAAGTTTCGGCGTTTGAATCTCCACAAACTCACGGCCATTCAAAAATTCGCGAATATAGCGTGTAAGCTCCGCCCTAATGCGAAAAATCTTTTGCTCGTCGAGGTTTCGTACATTCAGAGGTCGATTTTCGAACAACGTATCAAAATTCTCGCTATTGTGGTCAATCGGCTTGTCAATCTCAATCGGCATCACCTCGGTCACGGGCGTCATGATCGTAAGTGCCGGTTCGTGAAGCTCCACACCACCTACGGCTCGCGGCTCCTCCACCGCCTTACCTGTAATGCTCAATACGGTTCCAAGCTGTAAGCCCTCAAGCTTCTTCTGCTCATCCGCGTCCTTTACGATCGCTTGCACGAGTCCGCTACGGTCACGCAACACCACAAACACCATACCGCCCAGGTCACGACGCTTATGCAACCAGCCACGAACCGTTACCATTTTGCCACTATGAGTGGGCAACTCTCGAATCAACAATTCTGCCATAAAAATGTTCCTTTTATATCAAAAATCCTCACGCATTTCCCAAAACAATCTGGAAAATCCGCAAGGACGAGTAAGCTCGTGGTGCCACCTTGCTTTGCCGCATATTCCGGCCTCAATTACAGCGCTTACGGGCTTACCCGAGGAGTTCTAATGATTACCGAAAGTAACGTTCTTCTCCTAGCTCGTGCGGTGTCGGCCGCGTCATCGCTTCTATCTGCATGTTTAGCACAAAATATAGGCTATATGCAAATAATAGGTAAAAAGGACATCACACCTCTTACCTCAATCTCCGTGCTAGCTATCATTAGCGTGGGCCCAACATTAGGTCTAAGATAGGGCTAACTCATTTAAGTTTTTGAAAGCAGAAGAAACATGCCGCCCAGCTCAGAATCCGATCAACCGCAAACCCCAGATCAGACATTAGATGGAGTTGAGCTCACGGGTTTTGACCGCGCCAGAGAACTCCAAGACTTGCAAACGATACCTCAAGCTCCAGAGGCAGCACCACCGGAGACGATCGCACGAGAAAACCAGCGTCAAAATTTTAATGATTTAGAAGTTGCATACAAAGAAGCTGCCACCGACGAAACGGGCAGAATCCGCCAAGGTATAGTCCCGGAGTTTCAGCTTGAACTAGGCGAAGATGGCACTCCCACCAAGCGAATCTATAACACCACGGCGCCATTTAATCGCGGCAACAAAACCTACATCATCACCCGACGCGAACTCAAAAAAACCGAACCAGGTCTTCCAGAATCCGAAGTTGTATATTTTGAGCTAGGCACAAATGCAGATGAACAGGCCATGTGGACCCCGAGCAACGACATCGCCTTTCCGTCCGAAATTCACACACCCGTAGACGACATGGTTCCCGAACTAGCAAATACCAGGCATCTCGACGCAAAGAGTAAAAAGGTAGTATACGAAGACCCTCGCCATGCCAAAATTGTGATTGGCGGAAAAGAGTATGATCTCCAAAGTCTCGTTAAAGTGATAAGCCTTGATGTTATTGACACCACTGCTTTGACCTTCTCAAGTGGACCCGAGCGGGCATCAGTCTCACGGCCCAAACAGATCGCAACAATACCTGAGCAAGCATTTTTTCTTCAGTCCGGAGACTCAAACGAGCAAACCCATATTGCAACAGGTCACGCCTTCGAAAAAGGCACCACCGTCGAGCAGCTATCGAGCCTGCATGAAGGCATGTCGCGTTTTGCCGTTTTAACAAGACCTCAGGGCGGTGAATTTGGCCCTGGAAGAATCTGCTATACCGAATTTGAAGCCGCCACCCGCGAGGAGTTTGAAGAAAAATTATCCGCAAGTCTTCAAAATAGAGAAAACGTGATCCCAGATTTGTGCGATAACGAAGAATGGGTTGGTCCAGGAAAAGTAACTGAGCTCGAGGATGGAACATTGGGCATTGAAGGTCACATTGCTCGCTGGCTCGACAAAGACAAAGGCATTCGCCAATACTGCACCATAAGCTTCGCTTATGATCCGACTTCCAAAGCGACCAGCGAGCGGCAAATCACCGCCATGAGAGACATGTTCGAGGGTACCGAAAATCGAGCTGATCGCGATGATCTTCATGAGGTCGTATATTACGGCGGTACGTTAACGAAATCTGAGTTCATCGAACTAGGACTCGATGTCGCATATCCAGATATACAGCTCCAAGACGACGAAATAGTGAGATTTTTGGGCGTAGGCGATGCTCATCCAGGGATAACGATTGCAAAAGATCCTTTTTATGGCCGCCGTCTTCAGGCTCGACCGCAAGAATTACCTATTGCTGCGTGACAAATCTGGTCATATGTGTTAAAATCAACTTCAATACGAACCCGCGCCGGGGCACCCTTCACATCCCGGCGTTTTAATGTGAGCAAACCACTATGAACCCCACCCTAACCCAAACCAACCTCATCCGTAACGTCGCCATCATCGCCCACGTCGACCACGGCAAAACCACCCTCGTTGATGGCCTTTTGAAGCAGTCTCACACTTTCCGCGACAACCAGTCCGAAATGCAGCAGACCGCCATCTTAGATACCGGTGATCTCGAGCGCGAGCGGGGGATTACCATCTCCGCGAAAACCATTGCCGTCAGTCATGACGGCTACAAAATCAACATTATCGACACTCCCGGGCACGCCGACTTCTCGGGCGAAGTTGAACGCACCCTCAACATGGCCGACGGCTGCTTGCTTATCGTGGAC
>CAZSRA010000014.1:0-20889 GCA_964609585.1 uncultured Candidatus Saccharimonadales bacterium | reverse complement strand
GCGCTTGATTCTGGCTCAAGAGATCGTAGGTTCGAATCCTACCGCCCCAGCCATATAGTTTTAATACCCGCAATAGCGGCAGCTTTCGCCTCAGCAGAGCCAGAATCTGAGGTTCTAACCATTTCATATTCGGCCTTGAGTGCTGGTAGTCCTTCTTGAATAGGAATAAGCCATTCAAAAGGCATTAATTCGATTTTCCCGCCGTAAAGTGTCGGGTTTGAACCCAGCGCCAGCAATACGTCACGTTTGGCGATAATATCACCGTTCTCAAACCGCTCTCGGCCATGAGCGATCACATCAATCGTCTTGTGCAAACCCTCGCGCCAACTGGCCGCTCGATTTGTGGTGTCAGCGACGTTATCTTCCATATCCTTGATCTGGCTTAATAGAGCTTTCGATTTTTCCTTAAATACATCGTCCCGGATTAGCTCTTTGCTCGCCATGTCGATTAATTTGTCGTGCTGTTGGCGCATTTGCTGCAAGGTAGCGAACTGCGTATTCTCTACGGCTTTTCGCTCCTCTGCTTCGGAGCCGTTCATTTCTTTAATCGCTTCGAGCGCCCATTCTTCAAATTGAGGATGAATAGTATATCCATCAAGCAGGGCATAGAGCTGGCCGGCAAGGTCCTTTTCTTCAACGGTCTTGCGGTTATCGCATGGTCGCTTGCGCGTACAGTGGTAATAGATGTAGTGCAGCACCGTGCCATTTTTCAGCTTCTTATACTTATCTTGTGCGGTGATATTGCACCCGCACTCTTTGCAAAATAGAAAACCTCGATAGGCAAACTCTTTCACTGCTGTTTGGCGGGGCTTGCCCTTCTGACCGAGGATTACCTGAGCTTTATCGTATTCTTCCAGGCTAATCATTGCCGGATATCGAGCCCTCTCGTATTCATCAGGCTTAGTGGGGACGGGTATCAAGCCCGTATACCGAATATTAGTGAAGAGATGATATAGAGCGCTCCGACTCATCGGCGTGCCGCCAGACCTCCGGCGTACCGGCGAACGGTATCCCCAGTCCTCATTAGCCATCTTTTGAATCATTGGCACGCTGTAGCACCCCGAAAGAAGCATGTCCCACATCTTCCGTATGAGTGCGTATCTATCCTCATCGGCAACGATAATGCCCTGGTCGGGGTTATTAGGGTTTCGAGCGTTTAGGTAGCCGGGCATGGGCCGATACGTCAGCCAGCCGTTCTTGCGCTGCTGCTCATTGCCGCGCCTTACGTCCACGCTAAGCTTAGCCGAGTAATACTGCGATTGGCTCATCATGCTTTGTAGCATCATGATGCCGTCCGGCGAATTATTGAAATGGTAAGAGCCAAATTTGAGGTCTTGGATAAATCCACGCCGTATCGCATAGGTAATATTGGCCGCGTCGATCTCATTGCGGGATAGGCGATCAGGATGCCACGACAGAATACCATCAGCCTCACCATTCTTGATCATATCGATGACCTTGGCGAAGACGGGCCGGCCCGGCTCAAAGGCGCTGCAACTTTCCTCTAATACAGCAATAATTTTGATACCCGGAAACATCTCCTTGAGCTTCCGTGCTTGGGCGGGGATTGATAAGCTCTGCCGTTCAGCATCCTCCGAGGATTTGCGGGCGTATAAGATGTAGCGAAGTGTGGTCATTTTTTATTCCTAAAAACCTAAAGGGCGGCTCGGTTGTTGACACGTCCGGCCGCAAAAAGCTGCCTTCCGATACCAAGCCGCCCTTACGGGTCGGAAATAAAAATACTTCTTGGGCTTGTATCGGACGTGTCAACGTAATGATTATATCATTTGCTTCCAAAAAACTGCTTCCACGCTTCATCACTCATACCTTCAACCCCACCCCTCGTTCCTACATTGTTGTCCAAAAAAGTGCTATTTTCCTGGTCTAGACCCCACAACGGAAAGATATGCCGACTGCGTCGGTCGCCATATGTAGGTTTCTCAAATGCAATCAGACCACTGTTTACCAGCTGAGGAATTATCTGTTTGCGTAGCTGCTCCTCGTTAAGAGCTGTGCGTTCGAGACGCATATAGTAGGCGCTCAACTCCTGGCCGCTTAGGCCAACAAAGCCGGCTTTCATATCTGAGCTGTAGTCGGGATTTTCTAATTTTTCTAAGTAAGCAGGGACAATGAAGTTTTTATGGAGCCTTAAGACCGCAGGCGGCACATTTAAGTCTTGGCTCTCGATTACTGTGCTCCAAAGTTCAAATGCCTGATCAATATCGGATTGGCCGGCAACTATCGCGCCGTCAGGCAGCCGTCGATGCCACACGTTAAGTAGGGCGATTACTTTAATGAGCTTCATTAAGTGACCGGAATCACGCATATGACGAGGCTTAAGTTTGATGAAGGTTTCGTAGAACCGCTCCTCAATTTTTTCAGGCTCAGCAATTATGATGTCTCCGACTTCTTCATTCCTGATCGCTACAATTCTCTTTTTAAGAGCCATTCGTTCTGGCTGGAGCTCTAGCCATGTGTCGAATTGCACTTCGTTAGCGCCACGCATGAATTGCAGGTGAACGCCTTCTTTCAGCTTTGCTTCGGTAACTTCGGGGCTAAGTAGGATTGCCCTAGTGGCTTCTTGTTCGTCGAGCTGCAGCCCGGCAGAACAAAACACTGTAGCCGGAAAACCTCGGATAATAGTTTGCTCGGCGCGGTTAGCGCCCTTTTTGTCTTTGTTGGTGTTACTAAACTGCAGTTCTCGCTGGTCATGTGACAGCACCGGACGGAGCCTTTTCTGTAGCTCAGGATTGGGCTGTTCGTAGAAAATTAAAATCTTTTTCTCAAGCGATACTATTTTGACGCCACGCTTTTTATCTAACTTGCCTTCGCTGTAAAAGAATGACGTTGGACTGGCGCCACTCCGCTCAATCTTATCCTCAGCCGGAAATAGCTTGGCAATCTCGGTCGTCATGTAGGTTTTGCCGGACGAGCTAGGAGCATTAAAGCTTACGTTGAGCTGGCTACTATCAGTGTAGGCCGATAGCATGCATAGAAAGGTGATGAGCTTATTCTCGAAATCGTGCTTAATTGTCAGCGACAGGATGTCGGCCACTTCGGCCAACGTCATTTCCGGCATATCCGCTATATCGATTGCGGGCGCGTTGACTAGCTCTTCTGCGTCGCTATGGCCGGTTTGCGGCTCTATCGCTTCGGGGTGGTTGTCCATATCCATTTTCCTTGTTAGTGGTTAATGCGTGACGCCGCTGAGCTTTTGCGATTACGAAGCGCACAATAGCTGTACCCGCCTCTTGAGCTTGCTCGCTGGTATAGTCCAGCCCGTACAGTTCTTTGAGGAGTTTCTGGAGACTAGTGACGCGCTCAATGCCCAACCGCATAATTACTTTCCGGCATAAATTCGGCTTTTGAGCATCTTGATATTGTCAAAATACGTGCGGGCCTGTACGTCTAAAACATCGCTCCAATAAGCATCCATGGCATGCTCAAGATCGGGCACTTCGATAAATAGAAAACTTGCACGATTATCTTCATCGCGGCTGACGCCTTCCATTGTAAAATCACGGCTAATTAGGGCGGCGGCCAGACCCAGGTCGTTTATCTGCGTGGTTGCTTGGCTCATAATACATATCCTTTCGGGTGGGTTATGTAACTACCTTCGCAAATAAAAAGCGGGGTTGTTCAAAACCCCGTTTCGCTTCCGATAATCGGCCTCATTTACAGCAAGCGTTGCCAGAAAAACTTACGATTTACCCTTGATTTTTAAAGCCTGCTTTCTTACGGCGCTGTACTGTAGTGCGTCAAGCTTTGCTGTCGCCCAAAAATGGAGCTTGCCATTTTTGTTAGAAAAAAAGGCTCTCTTGAGTGAAATATCAAAGCCGCAATGTCGAATGTGCTCACTCAAACTCCCTATATTTTTACAGCCATCAATTAGCCTAATATCTTCATTGCTAATGGCAAAATTAGAGTTATTAGGGTCCAAAAGATATCGCATAAAACTATAGTGTGACCCATCTTGATGCAGCTTCGCAATTGTATAGACTTGACCAGCAATCAGAATGTTAATACTACGCCCGTCCATAAATACCCGCGCAATATGCGATACGGGTCCTGTTGTTTTATTCTTTTCCAGCCTGGAGGGATGAATGAACTTATTGTCGTTATATAAAGTCAGCTCTTTATGCAGTCGCTGCCTATCAATATTCGATAGCTTAAATGCCAAATAAGCTTTCGACCTGTCGGGAAGACTACGCACCTCAGCCATAGTTAGAGGAAGTCTTGCCGCTGCTTTGGCATACACCGTCCGGTCTAGCCCACGATACTTATCAGGAGGAGCGGCAGATTTAGGATGCAACTGATTGAGGGCAGTCGTAACCTGATCAATGGCATTACCTTGTTCAAGGTATTCAGCTGCAAGCATCATCTCGACTTTAAAATATTCCTTTTGACCGTACAGGTGTAATGCTTCGGCTATATCTTGAATGGGCCGGCCATAAAAATCAGTAAAATGGTTCCTAAAGTCGTTCGTGTCTAGGAATTTACCCTCCAGCTTTTCGGGGAATAAGCTAAGCATTTGATACATCAGAGCATCATGCTGAGACCAACTATCATCCATCTACATTTCCATCTTGTGATCACAGCATTATCCGCTATTAACGATTTATACCCAAGCATAAGAGGGACGCAGATTCTCAGCAAAGCACTATGCAATATGGACGCTAGATGTTATAGTTACAGGCGTCTTACTTTCATACGTGAACTGGTCACGCATTTATATATGCGGCTCGCCGATTAAAAGCGGCACCGCATAAACAGATTGGCGAAAGCCAGTTTGCGAATGGGAGTAAGACACCTATGCGGTGTCGCTTTTTTATTTACCGCATTTTTCTTTACACAACCCTAGCAGGAGATGAACTAAGAATGTCGGTTTTCGGACTATATTACACAAAGAATATGCTTACGATAATGAAGTGGCCTAGAACGCAAGGCTTGTTAAAAAAGCAGTACATTGATTCAGCTATCTTTGATTCTACGATTGATCAAATGGTAGATTGGGCGGCTGCACTTGGTGCCGGAAAGCCTAATCTATCTCTCCAAATTATCGCCTATATGTTTAAGGACGCTGACTGGGAAAGTGCTGACGCGCCCAAGATTAAAATGTTTGTTGACGAAATGAGGGCGGAGCATCAAAACCGAGGAGGAAATTCGGGGGAGAAATCACCACACGACATCATTCAACCAGTGCGAATTGCGGAAAGATTTGGCTCAACTATTAAGCCTGAAGCGCTGCAAGATAAACGATTGATAGGTCGGCTTGAACAGGACTTTTTGCATGGACTACTTTATGGCTTTAGTAATCCCACTCAATATGAAGCTTGGTATTCCAACTATCTAGACGACTATAAAAAGAACCTAGCCCTACATCAGAAAATGGGTTTGGGTGTTGAAAAACTACCCTCGTTAAGCGAAAGCTATGGCAATAGCGAAGAAATCATTCGAAACTACGAGCAAGAAATGAAAATCCAGCTACTACCTATACTGCCACAATTGTTAGCTGAGGCTAATGCGGTTAGAGCAACTTAGGCGTTTGGAGCAGGTGCAGGGAACTTAGGTCATACTTTCGCGAAGCTCGACAATAGTCGATGTCCAATCGGCAGAATGTAACCGTCCGAAGCTCCGCGGTTAATTAAGGACATAATTTAATCTTTTCATTGCGCCAGATAAGAGCAGCTATTGTCGGCTTCATAGCGGTAAAAGGTATTGTAATACGAGATCTGGGAGACTTAAAATAAGCTTAACGAAATACTTATGCTTAGCAGTGGAGGGCTCTATGCGGCGCAACTTGGATTCTGGAAAAAAATACGCCGCTATCATTAAGTCGAAGTTTCAGCTGAGGTGGGGCTTACGGGGAATTATTAGCCGCCAGGCGATGAATATCTTTCTAATTGGGGCGGTTGCATTTAACACCCTTAGCATCGGCCTGCCCGCTCTTATTACCAGCTATAACGAGCAACAGGCTCGGATTCCGAAACCGTTAGCTAGCGACTCCGTGCCAGCTAGCGCGCCCGCAGCGGATACGTTGCCAGGTTCGAGCAAAGCCACTCTTGTCTCTCAAGGTCTCGCAGGTCAACTTAGCTCCCAGCTCAAAGACCAGCGGGCAGGTACTCCCGCCAATAAAAACCGTATCAAAACGCTCGATGAAAAGCGTAGCCCCAATGACACAATGTATCAGAATGCGGATGGCTCAAAGAGTCTAGTACATAGTATCGGGGTCACGAGCTATAAAGATGCTGGCGGTCATTGGCAAGGCGTTGATATGTCATTGTCTCAGGATCCAGTCGGCAAGCGCTGGAAGTCCAAGGCTAATAATTGGCAGGCTCAGTTTGGCAATATCGCCACCGATGGCGTTCACGTCGTGCGTGGTAACCAAGATTTCAATTTCAAAGCAGTGGGGGCCAATGACGTAGCACCAACCGTTAGTGGTACTGGATCCAACCAAACCGTGCTGTACAAGGGTGTTTGGCAGGGTATAGATCTGCAATACATATTATCGGGCGATAGCTTGACGGAGACTATCGTAATTCGGAGTAGAATCGCTCGGACTTCGTTCGACTTTGACGTCGCGGGCGCTGGACTTACTCCAGACCCCAAGACCCCTGGCGCTTTTCAACTTGATGGACTTCTCACTGGTCTCGCCATTGCACCGCCGACTGTTGGCACTTACGACAACGGGATGCTTGGGAGCACATCGCTTGTTAGTCAGTCCGTTGTCGGTAATCGGATTCACATTGGCCTCGACGCAGCCTGGCTCGCCAGCCAGCCGTTTGCCGCTTTTCCGGTCATCATAGATCCTCCAATTACGGAGTGGAGCGACCCGGATGCCCAGCAATGGGACGCCAATTATGTAAACTTCGATAGTGCTAATGGTGGTGGCGTCTATGGTTATGGCACTGGCTACGGCAACAGTACGGGCGTGATGTCTAGTGGTGACACGTGGAGATTTGCCTATCATGTTAACTTTGCGGGAATTGCGCCTGGCTACCTTGTTCATGCCGAGCAGTATTTAGAAATGCCGGACCCGGACGGGATTCACAACTGGGGCACTACAGGCTCGCAGTCGATATCGGTGGAGCACGCATCATGCCTTAACAGCATCAACTGTATCAACTCGGGCTATGGGGTGGCGTCTGGTTCAATCGGCTCAAGCGGCTACTTTGACGTCACGGGACTTTATCAAAATGCCATCAGTGCCGGTGACGGAGGCGCTTGGATGATGGTCGGCAACACTAATAATGGGGCCGGCTCGTATAAGCTGTTTGGGATCGATAGAACAAGTGTCATTTTTGACTTTGACCAGCTGCCCGGTCAATCTACTCTGGCGTCCCCCTCGCCCGCAGATCAAGGCGTTTCGGTTAGTACTCAGCCATCGCTCTCAACAACTACGGTTGCTTTGGACGCCGATGGCCCTGGTACGCTTGCTCCCAACGGCCAGCACCTCAATCAGTACCGATACATCATCGGTACTGGCAAGACGGTCCCAGCTAGCAACCCCAACAATGTTATTCAAAGCGTCACTGGCGTTGTAGCCGATTCGGGTCTATCTTTCTATCCTAAGTGGACCGTGCCGGACAATGTGCTTCAAGACGGCACAACCTATTATTGGCAAGCGACAACCTGGGATGGCTTCAATGGATCCACATATCCCGACACTTCCATAGATAGGGCACCCCAAGTGTATGGCCCGGTTTATTCGTTCAAGGTTGACCTTCGTAACGGCAAACAGAGTACTCAGGCTTACGATACCGCTGGCCCCGTTAGCGTCGATCTGGCTACTGGCAATCTTACGACCAGCAATGCTACCCATTCGATAGCGGCTCTTGGTGGCAGCCTCGGAGTCAGCCTTGGCTATAACTCTCCGCAGCGCTCCCAGGCTGGCCTTGTTGGGCAGTATTGGCCGGATAGTGTCCAGAATATGACTATTCCGAGTACGGCCCCCACGATCACTAAAACCGATCCCAACATTGATTTCAACTGGAACGGCAACTCGCCGTACGCTGGCGTTATTCTGAATACTTGGTGGCAAAGCGTTTGGACCGGCTACTTCGTACCCACTACCACTGGTTCGTACACTTTCGGTGGAAATAATGATGATAAAATGGTTGTTACTGTCGGAGGCACGGTGCCTTCGGGTAGTTATATCATGACGGGTGGTACACAGGCCTACAACAACACTGGTTGTTCTACATATGGCGGCACCTCTCCTTGCTACGGTACCACTGCTGTGAGCCTCACGGCTGGCGTTCCTGTATCCATTCAAATCGAGTACCATCAAACAACCGGCAGCTCCTTTGCTCAACTCTACGTGAGTAGCGGAGGAACCTCGCAAGTTGTGCCAAACAACTGGCTGCAAACAGGCGTTCGCCCCGTAGCCGCACAGCATGGACTAGTTGGCCAGTACTACACTGATGATGGTACACATACATTTGACACCACGAATCTCGCCAACAATTTCCTCACCCGAACTGATCCAAGCATGTCCATGAACTGGGGTACGCAGGGGCCGACTCCGGGCGGGCCAACACAGAATTTCATAACTCGCTGGACCGGATTCTTTACTGCCCCTACTACTGACTCCTATACGTTTGGAGCACTCTCGGATGACGGTGCTAGGGTCATTCTTAATGGCAATACAGTGGTTAATGCTTGGTATGACCAGGGTGCGACGAGTGTAAATTATGCTTCAAGCGGCACTACGTTGCAGCAGGGTCAAACATACCCAATCGAGATTGATTACTATCAAAACACAGTGGCTTCTCAGGTTGGGTTGTATGCAAAGCAAGCCAGCCTACCCGGCGCGCCGGACACCGTTGTTAATTCTAGCTGGTTGTGGCCCAACGCCTCGTTGGTAGGCTCAGTCTGGACGCCACAGGCCACTGTTCTTCCGGTCGGCTGGAATCTTTCGAGCGGATCAGGAGCCAGTCTTGGCTATGATTATGCGACTTTCGGACTGAATAACGTTGTGCTGCATGATTCTGCCGGTCAGACCCACCAGTACTCCTGGACAGGGTCGGGTTACACCCCGCCCGTAGGTGAGGCTGGCCACATGGTGCGCAATGGCGACGCCACAGTAACGTTACAAGACAGTGACGGCCGCACCTATGTGTTTAACGCGGACGGCACTATTGCAACCGCCTCGGTGCCCGTTGATGACCGTAATCCCGGTGCCCTCAAGTACGTCTATGGCGGCTCGCCAGTGCACTTGCGCCAGATTATAGACAGCGTAGATCCATCGCGCTACGCCAATATTTACGTGGCCGGCGACACTACCGGCTGGATTGTGGGGAACCCTGCGGCTTGTCCGAGCGTGCCGACTGGCTATAGCGCCGTCCCTGCCGGCATGGTCTGTGCGGTCACAACCTCTGATGGCAACACCACGCAATTTGGCTACAATGCCTCTGGTCAGCTTGCGGGCATTATAAAGCCCGGCGGCGAGACCTACATCTACAATTATGATTCTCTAGGCCGTATCAAGGGTATCCAAGATTCTCTGGCCAACGACGCAGTTGCGGCCGGCCAGCGCGTTAACACGGACCCCACTATTCAAACTCAAATTGCTTATGATGCTATTGGTCGGGTCGCTAGCGTCACCATGCCCAAGGCCAACCCGAGTGACTCCACGCAGCAGGCCCACTCCTACGAATACCAGCTAAGCACGGTGTCTGGCCAAGCTGGCTACACCAATGTGCATACCGCTAATGCTACTGAGCCGAATGGCTTCACGCGCAAAGTCGCCTACGATGCAACCTATCGCACCGTTTCGGACACCGATGTAGCAGGGCTAACGACGATTACCGATTGGGATGTCGATTCCAGTGGCACGCCGCGCAAAGACCTAGTCTTAGATACCATTGACCCAACCGGTCTGCGCTCAACCACGAAATACGACTTTGCGGATCGTCCGACGGATCAATACGGCCCGGCTCCAACCGCTTGGTTTGATACCTCTGCGACCGATAAATCCACCTATGCGATTAATACTACGACTGCTAACACGCCCACTAGTACCTACCTTAACCAGGTGCCACATGCCCAGTCGGGGTACGATGAAGGCATCCAGGGCCTAGCCGCTGCCTACTATGATGCCTCGACTGCATCTAATGGCACTGGCAGCTCAAGCAAAGTCTTGTTCGGCGCTCCTCGTAGTCACCAAACGGGAATTGGTGCGACCGGCGGCGACGTTGTTCATACCTGGGGAACCAGCCAGCCCATATCGCCTAGTGTCAACACTTACGGTTGGGGCCTGCGTCTGACCGGCTACATTAAGCTGCCGGAAGTGGGTAACCACACCTTCCGCCTTGCCTCCGATGATGGTGCCACGCTATCGATTGACGATACTCTCCTGACGACCGATTGGACTGATGGCGGCTATCGCTCGCACCCCAATAACACGGCGGCCAACGGAGTCTTCAATAACACTGTCGCCAACTCCTGGCACCGCATTCGCATTGATTATTACAATAAAGCTGCCGGCACCACACTGGACACCGACGGCCAGATTGCACTTTATAAGACTGCGCCGGGCGGCGTAGAAACCAGCGCATTGGGTAGTCTCCTGACGCCCAGTTACGGCCTGCCTACGAGTAATAAGGTCTACGATGCTGCCGTTGGAAACACCACGACGACTAGCAATTATGGCTCCAACCCGGAACTCGGATTGCTACAGAGTGCTACGGTTGATCCGAGCGGACTCAACTACACTTCCGGCTCCACCTATGAGGTGTCTGGGGCCAACGGTTCCTACATGCGCCAGACCAGCAAGAGCTTACCAGGCTCAGTCAGTTCGTATCAAGCCCCTATTCCGGCTACCAACGCCATGATCGACGAAGGCTTGGCCTCTGGATGGGGTGACTGGTCGTGGGGTGGTACCAGTAATTTCAACGACACTACGGCACCCTACGTCGGCACAAAGGATCTGTCTTGGACTGTCACCTCAGCCTGGGGTGGACTAGAAACCCATATCAGCTCAGGTCTCGACACGAGCCCATACGAATCTCTGAGTTTTGCTATCAAGGCGTCATCAGTTTATCCACAGCTAGGGCTCACGCTCAAAGACGCAAGCGATAACGCCCTGGCGACCTACATTCCTATCGCCACCTACGGTAGCGCTCCTGATTCGAATGGGTACGTTACCTATACGGTACCGCTTTCAGCCCTAGGAGGGGCTAGCAAGACCGTTTACGGCATGCTGCTTCAGGATCTAACTGGCGCGCCACAGCCCGCGATGTACTTGGATGCAGTCAAGTTCACCGGTGCAACACCCAGCTACACTATTCTGAATGAGGGTATGCAAACGGGCTGGGGTGACTGGTCGTGGGGGAGTACCAAGGTCTTTGGAAATACCACTAACCCCTACGACGGGACGAAGGACACTGCCTGGACGATAAACTCGGGTTGGGCCGGGCTAGACGTGCACAATAACGCTGGTGGCGTGGATAGCACTCCTTACACGACACTAAACTTCGCCGTTAAGTCTTCGTCGAGCAACCCCAACATCGGTGTTCAGCTGATGAATACGAGTGACGTCGGACTCGCGAGCCTTATACCTATTTGGCCGTATGCCAGTGCTCCTGGATCAAATGGATACCGAACCTATTCAATTCCGCTCTCGGTGCTTGGGGCCACCAATAAGTCCATCTATGGATTCTCGCTTCAGGACATGTCGGGCGCTGCTCAGTCTGCCATGTACGTGGACGCAGTAAAGCTGAGTTCTCAGCTACCCACCAACACGTTCATGAGCGAAGGTCCTACACCCGGCTGGGGTAATTGGTCGTGGGGGAGTACTACTAATTTAACCGACACCACCGCTCCATATGATGGAACCAATGATGCGGCTTGGACCATCAACTCCGCTGGGGGCAGCCTCGATATCCACAATAACAGTGGCTCAGTAGACAGTACGCCGTACAGTGTGCTGAACTTCGCCATTAAGGCATCAGGTGGCAGCATCCCCAACGTCGGCGTCGCGCTCATGAATACATCCGATAGCCCACTCGCCAGCTGGTTAAACATAGCACCATATGCCAGCGGTGCCGATTCCAACGGATACAGAACATACAGCATTCCGCTATCGAGGCTTGGTGCTAGCAATGCGTCAATCTATGGCTTTGCACTTCAGGATCAATCGGGAAGCGCCCAGCCCACAATGTACGTAGATGCGGTCATGCTCACTACCGGGTCAACTAATCCGGTCGGAACGCAAAACTACAGCTATTGGGGACCAACACAAACCCAGACTAATCCCTGTGTCTCCGGCAGCACAGCAGTATCCCAAGCCGGCAATCTCCGCTATAAAGTTGAGCCCGATCCCGACGGCACCGGCCCACTCACCGGCCGCGTCAGTGAGACTATCTACGATGCCGCTGGCCGCGCGGTGGCTACCCGTTACAATACCGACCCCTGGACTTGCACCAGCTACGACAGTCGTGGCCGGGTCTCTCAGACCGTTATTCCCACTATCTCCGGTCGCACAGGACGTACCATTTCCTATAACTACGCCGTTAGCGGCAATCCGTTTAATGGCTCCTCTACCGATTCCGTCACTGGCACCTCATCCATCTCCATCGACCTCCTTGGCCGTACCACCGCCAGCACGGATGTCTTCGGCTACACCAGTACCACCAGCTATGACAGTCTTGGTCGCATCAGCCAGCAAACCAGCCTCAAAGGCACTGAAGTTCCGACGTACGACAGTCTTTCTCGTGTTACTGGCTACGCCCTCGATGGCACTACCTATGCGACCCTCACCTATGACGCCTACGGTCGCATCGCCACCGTTACCTATCCGCAGGCGACAAATGGCACCAACAACCTTCGACTCACTCAAGTAAACCGGGATTCCCTCCAACGCACTACCGGCTCCACCTTCACCTTTGCCGATAACACTGCCATGAGCGAGACGGTGAGCCTATCGGCTCAAAAGGGCATTGTGACGGGTGATAGTATCACCCAGGGTGGCCATACCGCGAGCTCTGCCTACCAATACGATGCCCTCGGCCGCCTCACTCAGGCCACTGTCGACAACTGGCAATACCAGTATGGCTTTGGCGCGCAACAGTCTACTTGCTCAGCCATTCCAGGCTACAACCCAAACGCCAACAAGGATGGTAATCGTACCAACTACACCATCACCAACACGACTACCAGTGCAAGTACTACTAGCGCCTCTTGCTACAACGCTGCCGACCAATTAGCCTCCTCTACCGACACCCAAATTGGCGTTCCCATTTACGACGATCATGGCAATATCACGCAGTTAGCTGGGGCTGGCACACCCATCCAGTTCACATATGATGCCTCCGACCAGAACACCAAGATTCAGCAGGGTACCAACCATACCGATTACACCAAGTCAGCTGGCGGTGACGTTCTCATCGAGAAAGACTACATTGGTGGCGCCCTCACCAATGTCTACCGTCACGCTGGTGGCGTTCTCCTAACCTGCAACCTCACCACTCAGACGAGCTGCACTACCCTTGATAAGTACGTTGGCTTACCCGGTGGTGTTGGACTGACCATCAAGAATGGTACCCCTGTTTACTCCATTGCGAACTTCCACGGTGACACCGCCATTACTGTTGGTGCCAACGGCCTCCCAACCACGAGTGTTTTCCTGTACGATCCATTTGGCCAAGTACTAGCCAGCAACACGTTCGGCACCAGCAATACGAATCTGAGCAATGCTTCCGACAGCCCGATGGGCTGGGCGGCTAGTCCGACTCGTAAGGCTACGACCATGTTTAGCATTCCCATCGTTCAGATGGGTGCTAGAGTATACTTGCCAACACTTGGAAGATTCACCTCGGTTGATCCGGTTGATGGTGGCAATGACAATGCCTATAGCTACACGAATGATCCGATTAACGAGAGTGACTACTCGGGGCAATCCTTGCTAGGCAACCTGCTTAGTTCGGTAGTGAAGGCTGTCGTGAATGTTGTTAAGACGGTCATAAAGGCGATTGTACCTGCGCCAGTGATCCAAGCGATAAAGGCGATAGCCACGCCGGTAGCTACTGCGATCGTTAAGGCAGTGACGAGCAAATCGGTGACGACAGGAACAGCTGCTCGCGCACCAGCGTCGCCGTCAGCCGCTAGAGCTGGCCCGGCATCACCGGCAGCATCAGTGACGGTATTGACTATGGTGGGGCTCGCGCTCGGAGCCGTGTCGCTTGCGACGGGAGTCGGGGAAGTTGCGGGCGGAGTTGCAATTGGCGGATACGCAATAGGCGAGGGCGCCCTAGGCCTGACATCATTTGCGACAGGTTTGGCTGGTTCGGTTCTCGACATCAATGCATGCAAGAGGGGAGACCGGTCGGCATGCACATCTACGGATATTGATGAGATGGGCCTAAGTCTCTCGGGGGCAGTAGCAATGGCTCCGCGCTTATTGCCGGAAGTATCGCTAGGTGTTAAGCTCCTTAACTTAGGCACGGGGGTACTCGGACTTGGATGGAGTACGCTAAGCGCATTTAGGCCTTAGGTCCAGGATTGCAAGATAACGAACTTAATTGGATAATCACATCATGCAGAATAATAAATTGTTCGCTTTGCTTGAACCAAAAATAGGCAGTGAGGCAGCGAGGATCGCCGTCTTCGACAGGTACGTCACTCTATTTATGGGAATATTTGCACTAGCAGTAGTTGTCATATTCCGTATCACTCCCAATGAGATATCGGGAATTGTTCTCGCGGGTATAAGCGGGGTTGGGATCCTTATAGTGGCCGCAGGCGTGTACATCAAAACTCGGCTAGCAAGTTTGCTGTCGCAACATCTAAATATCAAAATAGCCTGGTACTCACTTCCCAATGTCTTGCCCGTAAGTAAATTTGATGCTTGGCTAGCAAGTAAGCGTAAGGGCTGAATCCGGGCAACTCCTTTCCTCGATGTTTAGCAGTTCTTAATCAACAGCGAGAAGACTAGCCCCTCCGGTGATAGCCAATTCCTAAGAGCTAGCTATTACCCCGCGAGCCTCGCTCTTGGCTGTTTGATCATGAGTTAGAAACCCCTTCGTTCTTCTTCAATTTTGGAGGACTCAATTCTATATTTAATTCCTCGAATTTCTTCGTTAAGCCAAACTCTCGCATTTTCATCTGTCTCTTTTTCTAAGAAGTCTTCAAACGTATGGAGTTTTTGAGTGTAATAATTACTCGCTGGACCTGACCACCCCTCGCTTCCAAAGGTCGCACGCAGTCTATTCCTCACTTGCTGATTATCTCCATAGGCGATTAATATCTCGCGTGCCCAGCACACCCTGTCTGTATCGAAAAAATAGTCATGTGGCACACATCCTGCGAGGAATACCGCACGTTCCGGCAAGTCTTTGTTGGCCCAAGACAGAACCGGTTCTTTAGGGAAGTATTGAAGGGCGCCGGCCTCACTGACGCCGCCAAACCAGCTCTTGGTGCCCTCTAGCCAAGAGGTAATACGATAGATGTTCCGGGGTTCTGTCTCTATGTACTTACTCAAGGCTACCCAAGTCTCGGTAGGCTGAGAGCTTGCCACAAGAGTGAGGACTTCATCGGTCTCGTTATGGAAACCATCGAATAGAGTACCGCGTTCGCCTTTATGCGCCCACAAGAATCCAGCTAGGGGAATAGACTTTTCCGGATATAGCTTTATAAACGCCTTGGCCATTTGAGTCCAGTAATAATCGAGCATCTGATCAAAATTGGGCTCATTCTCGCCATCGCCACCGATGAGGGCCGGGTGGGTAAGGAGTTTGTAGCCAAGCTCCTCGGGTAATACGATGTCGTTTGACTTATCTTTGTTCCCAACGTAGTAGTAATGAGCGAAGTCAATCGCAGTCGCCACGTCTAGCAATGGAGCATCGGAGCCCGACAGCAGCTCAATCCAGATATTCATGTGTTTCTGGGAAAGCGCCGATAGCACACCACCAAGGCGAAACATTCTTAAACTTGCCGGCTTGAAGACGCCACGCTGAAGCATCTTCGTGAGCCGCGCTGTAGTCTGCTCTGTTGGACCATTTCTCCACACAATCTCTGGATAATACTTCGCTAGTTTCTCATCATCAGCAATCGCTAGGGCGTATCTAGCCCATGTTTCTTCATCAACTTGTTTTACACCACTCAAGTATCCCGAGAGGAAAAAAGCCGATTCAGCTGGCTTCTTACGAAGCTGCTCAAGAGAGTTACTCAACACCCACAGTTCAGCATCTCTAAGAGCCAGCTCTCTACCAAAAGTAGCTGCATTTTTAGGGCCATCACTGTTAAGCCAAGGAACTTGAGGCTCTAACTCAGATCGATGCTCGATACCGTAAGCGGCCAGTTCCTGGAGTTTGGTTGCCAGTCGCTCACCTCGTGACCCGCCCTCTTCTGTGCCGTAGTCTTCAATGAAACCATAGCCTACGAATCTTCGGAGCTTATTCGCGTAACCCTCGCCGGTGAAATATTTCTCTAGCTCGGCCGTAGTATCCCGAATCTTCTGATCAAGTTTGGTGTCATAGCGATTAACATGGAGGATTTCTTGAAGTGCATCTTCTTTTGAAATTAGACCTTTGTCAGCAAGACCCTTAAAGTCCTCCAAAACCTTTTCGCCGAAAGGATACTCAAGGAGCTCTCGCAGGCATTCTAAGACAGTTTTTTGTGCGGTTGTTCGTGTGGGTTCTTGCCAGAACATCGGAGTGCCTACAAGGAGGTCCCATACCTCATGGACGTAGCGGTGTATCTCGCCATATGTCTCAGGGGTAAATAGCTTTGGTTTTTGCTTGAGACCTTGAAATTCAGCCCCAAGGGTTCGCCATGAGCCCCTTATGTTTAATGCGCGATGGACGCCTCCAAGAGCCAGTGATACGTAGTCGGATCCACGGCCAACTAGGTCTTTAAGAGCTTTAAGACGCTTGTCGTAATTTGCCTCGGTAGGAGAGAGGTCACCCCAGGCGGTAGTAAAAGCATCAGCAAGCAGGCCAGTAGAGTTGTTGGCGTTGGTGGCATTCTCATGTAGCGCTAACCGGGCCGTTACCTTGACGGCACGGTCGTAGTATTCGTCCCATACCATTATGCGCTCCAGTGCCCAAACAATATTCTGGCGCGTTTGCGAAAGACGAAGCATTTGCTCAGGCGTCCAAGCATTTACCTTTCGTTCTAGGAAATTCAGCGCCTCATCCGGACGCCCCTCCGTTAAAGCGAGAAAAAAATCTGCACCGAGCCTACTTGTAAAAAATTCATCGTCTTCAAATGGGCCTCCGGGGGCTAATAGGTCCTCTACGATTCGAGTTGCAACACGGGAGTCTGCGGCGTATTTGAACATTTCGCAAAACCACGAGATAAGATCATTTGATAGTTGTGCCTGTTCCCCGTTGGCGCGTTGCACGGTAACGAAGCCCTCAAAGTTGAAAGGGCTCCGCGGTGGGCGGTTCTCCCACCATTCCATCCAGAGTTTGATGTGTAGGAGTTTAGGGGTGATATAGAGAGTAGCTTCGCCCTGTAGAATCTTTCGCTGTCGCAACTGCCTAATAATTGCGCAAAACTCGTCCCAAGCGATACCGGTGTCTGCCGCCAGGAGAGCGTGAATATCGCGAGCCTCTTGCTCCATTGGCCCCTCGAAGCCAAACCGACGGAAGAGGCTTATCCACTGAAGAACGGTATGGCGGCGGCGCACTTCTGGGCTATCGTTTCGGTCGCCACCGGCAATGTAACGCTCCCAGACATTTATGGACGCAGGGTTGGCCGTAATGTCGGACGGGTTGTCCCGCAAGTTGAGGCCGATGACATGAGCTACTCTAGGTGAGCCGTCACAGTATTCGGCCCAGCGCCTAACCTCATCCTTAGGAGCGCCATAGTGGGCGATGATCTCCTCTACGGCCTCGACTTCCAGGTCCGGAGGCTCAATCTCGATCACGCCAGTGGTAGGAGTGCGAGTGTACTCATTGTAGATCGTCACGAGCTTAATGCGGTCGGCGGCCTTCTCGATCTTATTCCATATTGCTATCTGGTTATCGACACTGCACTCGTCCACTACAAAAATAGCTCTAAAGTTGAGGTTGCCGTTAATGACGTCGTGTTCAAGCAGTCGCTTGGGTGACTCGAAATACAGCACCATCGGTGCTATTTGCTCCGAGCGCGTAGCTTCAAGGACAAGCCGTGTTTTACCACTGCCAGCCTCACCCAGTACTCGGAGATTGTTCGATGCATCATCCAGTAACTGGGCTGAGATGCCAGCAAGCCGAGCCTGCTGCTCATCCGTCTCGACCAATTGGAGTCTCATTTCTCTCTGGCTCGCCCACGCACCGTGGCTGATGAAGCCGTAGGTGGCGCGGGCCTCCTTGAGCGTGAGTGCAATGGCGGGGTAGTCGTGCAGTATGGTTTTGATCTGGTTGGTTTTAATAACCCGCACGTTAAGGACCGTACCGGCGAGGAACTCACTGGCTGCTTCGGCTACGATAAAGTTCTTTAGGGCGTCCTGCTCCGTTTCGACCACATCTTTGCCAGTGACGAAAACCGTGAATGTGCCGCCACTCTCAAAACAATGTCGGATGCGAGGCTTCATTTCGTCAGTTTGAGGGCGCCGCCGGCGGTTAAAGAGCATTTTGCGAGCTTCTGCCTGAGTCGAGCTTATATCGCCAGACTTTACCTGGTAGCAATTTAGCCCCGGCTGGATCAGGCCGTTTTTACTGGCGGCTGGGGCGTCAGCGACAGCTCCATCTACGCCTCCATCATCCGTGGTAACGGCGCGGCGAGAACGGGGGACGTCAATCTGCGCTGGCGTGATGCCAATAGGCTGCCCCTCGACATGCAAGAGACGCGCCAGTAGCTCGACGGCTTGCTGGCTATTCAAACTCTCGACGTCTTCAATGACGAGTCCCAGATAGTTCGTTAAATCCATTACCTGATTATAAAACAAAGCTGAAGGGTTGGTGAGGGATTAACGTCCGCTTAAGCCGAAAAGCTCGAAAAATTGCGAAAATTTTTTGGGCGGATGCATCATCGGTTTTAGTTGAAACGCGGTACACCACCCCCCCTGCCCCCATCAAACTAAATAGGGAAGACCCTTAGGAAACGTAGGCTGCCGCGTCGGGCGAGGTAACCAGCAGGTGTTTAACCTCGGTGATAATGGCCAGCCAAGGTATTATTAGAAAATATATTTATCATTTGTAAAGTTTTACTTTGCATAGGTTCGAATCCTTCGTGGCCGCATGCTGCTAGAATAAGAAGCATGATTAAAGAAATTCTGATGAAGGAAGCCATCAAAGAGGCGTTCATCGCATTGAGCGAAGGCAACTGGCCAATCGGCTGCGTAATTGAGCTAGATGGGAAAATCATTGCACGCGGGCATAACCGTGTATATTCAGCCAAAGACCGCTTCGGACACGCAGAGATGCTTGCCCTTCGCGAAGCTAACGACATTCTGAATGAACGCCCTAATGAGGCGACATTATACACGACATACGAGCCATGTCCGATGTGCTTCGGCGCGTGTATTCTGGGAAAAGTTAAGAAAGTGGTCTGTGGCATTGATCTAGACCAAAGTGGCGCCATGTATTTTAAAGAGCACTTACCACTGCTATTTAAGCAGGATAAGTTTCGAGTTGAGTTGGAACGGGGACTCTTAGCGGATGAGTGTGCCGAGGTTTTCCTACAAGGAGAACCAACAAAAAAGCTAATTTCAGCAGGGATCGTCAGGGCCGGCCAAAGCCCAAGCAAAACGGTCGAAGATTTGAGCCAAGAGCTTTGACACTTAGCGGCCATCTTCATCTTCCAAGTTCGCCAGCTTCTCGTACATTTCGATCAAACTAGGTCGGATGGTGTTCCAATTTTGGGCTACGTGGCCAGCCAAGGAATTATTTGCTCTGTAGAGCCAAAATATCGATCCAGTTTTGGGTCGTTTTTTGATACATTCATGTTATACCTCCGCTGAGCCATTATTTAGTTCGAATCCAATCACTCATCTTGACAGATGGGCACAAATAGTTTGAATATGAACATATCTTTTGATATAATGAACCCATGAATTCTTCTATGAAAGAACGAGAACAGTCAGTCAAACAAGCTATCGCTAACGAAAAGCTTGAGGGGCTAAAAGTGTCTCCTGAAGCCCGTAAAATTGCCGATGGTTATATCGCCGGTAAGGCATCAGCAAGGTCTGTTGCAGCTAAAATCCGAGCTCGCTACGGAAACATCTAGTGACCTTCGTCGACCCATATTTCGACGGCACAATCGGTGAGCTCCGAAATCTACTTGGGGCCACATCGTCGGAAGAGCTCAGAGAACTCGAGCCACAGATCGTTTTCGCAAATGAGCTCGAATTAGAGTCTGTCGGCATTCCTCGAACAAATGATTTTGCCGAGCTACTCCTCATCCACGGCCAACTCTTTAAGGGTGTCTACGATTGGGCCGGTCAAGTCAGGACCGTCGATATTAAGAAAAACGCCGATGGCGCAGAATTCTTTTTGATCGTTTCCAAAATCACCACTGCGGCAGACTTTGTATTCGCCGAACTCGCCAAAGAGCAGTACCTGGTTGACCTACCCAAAAAGGATTTCGTCAAACGCCTATCTCATCACTATGACCAGCTCAATTACATTCATCCATTTCGAGAGGGCAATGGTCGGGCGCAGCGCGTATTCTGGAGTAGAGTCGCGAAGGACGCAGGTTATCAAATAGATTGGGACCAGATTGTTGGTAACGAAAATGATGAGGCTTCACGCGTGGCCGCCGAAAAGATGGATTTATCTAGGCTAGAGGCCATGTTCGCCAGGATTGCCAGAGTCATCGAGTAGCACTCGAATCGCCTGTATCTCCGTCGTCTTGTCCTTAACATCATCTAGCCCCACAAAAGTTTGGAATAGGTTACATATCTCCAGCCAGTCCTTATATGTCCCTGTCAAATCCCCGAGTACCCATTACTCGGGGATTTGC
>CAZSRA010000013.1:0-22041 GCA_964609585.1 uncultured Candidatus Saccharimonadales bacterium | reverse complement strand
GCTTCTTGTGTTTGGCGTGGCTGGTGACGCCGCGTTTGATTCTCATTATTTATAATTTCCTAACATTACCTTAACGTTGGCGGTATCGCCGGCTGAAATCTGGAATTCTTTGACGTATTCGCGCTTGGCTGAAGCGGACTTGTGGGCAAGCATGTGGTTGCGGTACGCGCGGCGGTGCATGAGCTTGCCGGTGGCACTGATCTTAATCCGCTTGGCCATTCCTTTATGAGTTTTGAGCTTTGGCATCTTTGGTGTCCTTCTTGGATCCTACTATCATGTTTAGGTCGCGGCCGGAAAGCTGGGGGGCTTGTTCCTGAACGGCGAATTCTTCAATTTGATCCATTACGCGTTTGAGAATAGCACGACCGAGTTCGGGATGGGTGATCTCGCGTCCTCTGAAGAGGAGACTGATCTTAACCTTATCGCCTTGTTCGAGGAACTTCTTAACTCTTGTGAGCTTCACTTGCAGATCATGCTCACCGATCTTGAGTCCGAGTCGTACTTGCTTTACTTCAACTTGCTTTTGCGTTTTGCGGCTTTTAGCGAGTTGCTTGCCTTGCTCGTAGCGGTATTTTCCCCAATCGAGGATTTTTACTACTGGAGTTTCAGCATTGGGAGCGATTTCTGCCAGATCCAGACCTGCTTCTGCGGCTAGGTCTAGAGCCTCTCTGAGGCTCACAATACCACGCTGTGAACCATCAACGTCCACCAAACGCACGGTTTGCGCGGTGATTTCACGGTTCAGGCGGATTTTGTTTATCTGGAGGTCTCCTTGAAAAGCTCTTCGGTACTATATCAGTTTGAGGCTGAATGGTCAACGATTTTTTCCCCCTTTTCGCAGGGACAGGATATCTACGACTTGGGGCTGATAGCATCTTTGAAATCGGCAACGATTTTTTCGGTGATGAAGCGAATACGGCGGTCGGTAAGACGGATGGCGATGGGGGTACGCCCGGCTACTTTGCCGTCGACCATTATGCCGGTGGGAGGGTCGGTTTCGATAACGACGCGATCGGCGAGGAAGCGGGTGGTAGCAGTGTCTTCGAGTGTGCCACGGCTGCCGCTGCGGAGGGTTTGCCACACGAGACTACCGAGTTTGAGTTTGGCATTGGGACGATCGCTGAGAGCGACGATGAGGCGGTTGTCGGCGAGGGGATTGAGAAATTTTTGATTGGCTACAGAAAGAGTGAAGAGGTTGCAGGTGAGGGTGTAGTTGCCGTCGACTTCGATGCGGCATTTGAGACTGCCGTAAGTGTTCGCATGGCCAAGGCTTTTGGTGAATTGATTGACACGGGCTCGGACGCCTTTGGCTGAGGTGTCGATGGTTTTGTCGAGGTCGGTTTCAAAACCTAGGGTGAGGGTAGAAAGGAAGAATTTTTGGCCAGCGGCAATGAGAGAGTAGGGCGTGAGACGGCGAGCGGCTAGGGCGTCGCAGGCTTGTGGCCAGGTGATGATGCCAAGCTGAGTAGCGACACGGTTGGCGGTGCCAATGGGGATGATGCCGACGGCGACATGGTCGTGATCGATGCCGTTTATGACCTCGTTGACGGTATCATCGCCACCGATGGCAACGATTGTGGTGTGGCCGGCAGCAACGGCGGCTCTGGCTAGGCGGGTGGCATCACCGGGACCGGTAGTTTTGACCCATTCACCGCGAATGCCGAGCTGGTCCAGGCGCGCACGTAGCTTGTCTTGCAGATTCTTGATCTGTCCATGGCCGGCAGCTGGATTGACGATGTAATAATACATAACGTGTGCGGGTTTCTTGGGGGTTAGTCTGCTGGAGTGATCTTGGGTTGGTCGAGGTTGGTCATGCGGCTGCGACCAACGAAGATGCCACCGGAGGAGATAGCGATGCCGCGAGCGGTGATGTCGCCGTCGACTTGACCGGTTTCGCGGATGGTGGTTTCGCCGGTGGAACGGATGTTGCCGGTGAGGTGGCCCGCGATAGTGACGTTGTCGCCTTCGACATTGGCTTTGATTTGGGCGTTGACGCCAATCGTGACGTCGCCGGTGGTGGTGATTGAGCCTTCGAGGCTTCCGTCTATCATGATGTCGGACTGGCTTTTGAGATCGCCGTGGACCACGACGCCTGCGCCAATTATGGTTTCGGCTCCGGTTACGCCTAGTGCATCATCGTGGATTTTTCGTGCCATTAGAGAGAGTCCTTGTTAGTTGATTTTTGGTACGCGCTTGGCGGCTTGGCCAAGGGCTTGTTGCTCTTCGGCGGAGAGCTGATACTTGCTTTTGCCGAAGTCTACGGGTTTGACATAGACGCGGGTGCCTTGCCGTCCGTGGATACTCGATAGTACATACCCTGAATCGTGGGCGTCGAGTACGGCTAAGCTAAAGCTTTGGTCTCCACCAGTATCGCCAAAAGGATTGAATCTGACAATCGAAATTTTCTGTGAAGCGAGGGCGTTTGTGACCGCGAGGTGTTGATACTGGGTGTTTAATTCGGTAAGCCGTTGGTCGACGGCTTCAACGCGCTTGAGATGGGTGGCCAGGGTGGATTCGAGAGAGTCAGTGGCGGTTCCGCCGAGTGCGGTTGTGAAACGGGCCGACAAGGCGCGCACTTTTAGTAAACACGTCGTTGCCAGTGCCGCACTTGCTAGCGTTAAAATAATGGCTATAACTATCACAACGCAGATCCTTCCCGCTGGTCTTAAGTATAGGAAACTTATCTATATGATACAATCTGGCCATGGCGAAGAAAAAGAACTCTCCAAAGAAGCACAAATTTAAGTATGCTGCCGGTAGTGCGGATTTTGCTCCGAATGATTCGACTGAGGCTCGTCGCGAACCTACGATAATGAGCGGGTCTGCGCGAGCAGTTCAGCCTGCTGTGTCGAACCAGCGCGACTTTAGCTATGTGGCGAAGGACGTACGGCGTATCGGCATCATGGTGGGGCTTTTAGTGGCGGTTGAACTCGCGCTTTACGCGTTTCATGTTTAGGTAGTGCGAGTACTCGCGGTGTGGTTGGTTTTGGATTCACCTACGCGTGGACGATACTGAAGGGCTTCAGTGAAGTGGGCGGTTTGAATATCGGGGGAATCTTCTAGGTCGGCGATTGTGCGCGCGACTTTTAGGATGCGGCTGTAAGCACGAGCTGATAACCCCAGATTTTGCATAGCAAACGAAGCTAATCGAACGGTTTCGTTGTTTATTTTACAATATTTTTGAATATCTTTGTTGCTCATATGGCTATTGCAGGTGCCGTTTTGGTCGTATTTTCGTTGTTGTTGGATGTTTCGGGCTGCCTGGACGCGACGGGCGACTACTAGGCTGGCCTCGGCGGCTTTGCCTTTGATAATGGCGGCGTGGTCAATACGGGCAACCTCAGTAACAATGTCGATGCGATCAAGCAGGGGCCCTGAGATTTTCTGCTGGTAACGGCTGATGCTTGCTTGTTCGCAGTGGCATTTGCCATCGGGACTGCCGGCATAACCGCAGGGACAGGGATTGCGGGTGGCGACGAGCATGAATTTGGCCGGGAACGTAACTGATCCGGCAGCTCTAGCTACTGTGATGCTCCCTTCCTCTAGGGGCTGTCGTAGAACTTCAAGAACGCTGCGGGGAAATTCGGGAAGCTCATCGAGAAATAATACGCCGCCATGACTGAGGGTAATTTCGCCGGGTCTTGGTTTGGCGCCGCCACCAATGAGAGCGGCACTGGAAGCTGTGTGATGTGGGGCTCTGAACGGGCGTGTGCTGATGATGCCGGAGTGGTGTCGGCCAGCCAGGTTGTGGAGCTTGGATATTTCAAGTGATTCTTCGAAGGTTGGTTCTGGGAGAATCCCGATGATGGCTTTGGCTAGAAGGGTTTTGCCGGTGCCTGGTGGGCCGGAGAGCAAAATGTTGTGTCCGCCGGCGGCCGCAATTTCGATGGCTCTTTTTGCCTGGGACTGGCCGTAGATATGGCTCATGTCGACGATGGGGATGATTTTTTCCGGCGAGATTTGGGGGCGAGCGACAAAGGGGGATAGGGGTTTGTGGCCGGTTAGGTGTTGAAATAATTCAATGAGATTAGTGACGGCGAAGACTTTGGTTTCACCGGACAAGCTTGCCTCACTGGCATTTTCTGCGGGAACGAAGAGTCGTTCTAGCTTGTGTGAGTGAGCCATTTCGGCGGCGATGATCGCTCCTTTGATAGCCCTAATACTTCCGTCGAGTGCTAATTCCCCCATAAATAAGCTGCCTTCGGCGGTGGATGCATCGATTTGACCGCTGGCAATGAGCACAGCGATGGCCATGCCCAAATCATATCCAGAGCCGTCTTTGGGTAAGTCGGCTGGAGCTAGATTGAGGGTAATGCGTTTTGGTGGGAGCATGAGCCCACTATTTTTGATCGCGCTGCGCACGCGCTCGCGTGATTCATCAACGGCTTTGTCGCCGAGGCCGACCACGATTAATCCGGGGAGGCCATTGGTCATGTCGCATTCGATTGAGATGAGATGACTGTCTACGCCAATGATGGCTGGAGCGTGGGTTTTGGCTAGCATGGTTAGATGAACTCCGTTTAGGAGTTATGCTACCGAACATATAGCGAACAATCAAGCTATTTAATGAAACTTTTCCGCTTCTTCGCTGGCGACCTTACCCTGATACCAGAGTGCGGTATATTCTGGGGACACGGGATTGATTTCGACGCCGGTGCCAAGCTCAGCTCCGGCGAACTTTGTTGTACGAGGTTCAACCTTTAACACAAAATGATGATCCTGATTCTCTAGTGATTCTTGTAATAAATAATTGAAACTTATGTTCGATATATCGAGACGGGCTGTGATATTTTTCAATATTACCGCAAGAGAATTTAATTCATCGTCTTTAAGATCAGCAAATTTAGGAACATGACGTCGCGGAATGAGCCAAGCCTCAAGAGCGTGACTCGAAGCATATGGTGCTATTGCTATGAAGTGTTTGTCGGCTGAAATGAGCCGGACTTTTTGTTGGGTTTCCCAGTTTATAATGTCACAATACGCACAACTATCGCGGGTATTCCAATAATGATTGAGAGCGTCACTTTCGGTGGCTATTTTGGGTGGAACGATGGGAAGAGCAAAAATTTGGCAGTGAGCATGGGCGACACTGGCGCCAGCAAGGGGCCCATCGTTCTTGAAAATAAGAACGTACCTGATGCCTTCGAGTTTTGCGAGCTCGGTAAGGCGGTGTCGATAGGCTTGGAAGATTTCTTTGATGTGGCTTACGGGAAGCCCGGAGAATTCAGTTTTATGATCGGGAGTATTAATGATAACTTCTTGGACGCCAAAGGCTAGGGGGTTGTCCGGGGTGAGGGCGGGGAAGACGTTGCGGATGATCTTGACGTGCCATTTGCCGGAACGGGGTGTTTGCCAAACGCTTGGCTCGGTATTGTGGTCGAAAGGGCAGTGGTCGCTGGGAACCACGTGGGGTTCTGAACTAGCGTGAAAGAAGCTGGGTCGTTTGTTGCGGTCGGGCGCAATTATGACATAGCTTTCGAGAAAGTAATGTTTGCGAATTTCGGCAGCATTGGTATTTAGGTCTTTTTTCGGCGATGCTGGCACGTTGATAGTCCTTATGGTTTACCACTAGCCTATCAACACTTGCGACAATTAGCTAGATTTTGTGTTTGGGGGAGGCAATTTTAGAAGACGGCCGATGGTGGTGGCGATTTTTGTACTGGCGTGGGGTTTGGCGATTTTGGCAGTAGCTTTTGACATTTTTGCGAGCCTATCTGGGTCGTTTAGGAGGGCCTGGGCTGAGGGTCCGATTTCGGATAGCTTTGGCTGCCAAAGGCCGGCTCCATGGTCGGTGACGAAGCTAACGTTGCCATCTTCTTGACCCGAAAGTTTGGCGTAGATGATGAGGGGTAAGTGTGAGTTGAGAGCTTCGATGATGGTGCCTGGTCCGGCTTTTGTAACGATAAGGTCGGCAGCTTTCATAAACTGGTCAAGATTTTTGACGAAGCCGTAAATTTTGACGTTCGGCGGATAGTTGGCATGGTTTAGTTTATCGAAAAGATCAGTATTTTTCGCTGTTATTATTACAATAGTTGCCTCAAGTGTTGATAAATTATCAGCAATTTGATCGAGTGATCCTATGCCTTCGCCTCCGGCCATCGCAATGACTGCAGGTTGGTTCGGATCCCAACCCAAAAGAGCTTTGAGCTGGGACTTGGGGCTCGTGGGAGGGCTGAAGCGATCGGAGACGGGAAGGCCGATGGTTTTGATCTTGGCTGGCTCGATACCGCATTTTAGGGCTAATTCGGCGGCTGCGCTGGTGGGGGTGATGCAGAGCGTGGTGCGCGCATCGAACCACACGGGTGGAGCGGTGACAAGATCGGTGACGACGGTAATAAAGGGTATCGGCGACTGGAGGCGGTGAAGCGTTTCAAGGGCGACGGAGTTGGCGAAGTGCCAGGTGGAGATGATGATATCGGCGGGGTGATTTCGAAATAGGCGCTCGGCTTGTCTTCGAGCGTAAATGGAGAGGCTGGAGTTGATCATTTTCGAGCGTTTCACGCCATCGCCGAGCTCGTAGAGTCCGCGCCAGGCTAAGGGGGCTTTGATCATGAGCTGGTAAGCTTCCGAACCGCGGTCGAGGGGTTGAGGCGCATATTCTTTTAAGACATCGATGATTTCAATGGTGACGAGGTCGCCGTATAGGGCCGTAAGGGTTTCGGCGATGCTTTCAGCGGCACTTTTGTGGCCCCCGCCGGCTGTTGCCATGAGAATTAAAACGCGCTTGGGTGATTGAGATGAGGGTTGCACTAGATTATATTACCAGATCTGGAGATGCGGTGGACGGTAGCTTTGATTATTATTGCTGGAGTTTTTGAATAATTTCGAGGAGGGCTTGAGCTGATTCGTCCCAGCTGAATTTTGTAGCTTGAGTGCGGCCGAGATCGATGAGTTTGGTTCTTTCGGAGGGATTTTCGAGGGCGTGTACTTGATCTGCAAAATCCGAAGGGGAATCAGGGTTGAAATACAAAGCGGCATCGCCGGCAACCTCGTGAAATATTGGCATGTCGGTACATATGACGGGAACGCCGCTGGCCATAGCCTCAACAAGGGGGAGGCCAAAACCTTCGGACTTGGAGGCGCTGACGGCGGCGGTGGCTGTGGCAAGGGTGGTAGCGTAATCGTGGTCGCTGGCACCATTCCAAAACGTGATACGCGGAAGTGTTTCCGGGGTGGCGAGGGCTTTGAGTGCGGCGAGCCGGTCTGGGGTGCAGCGGCCCATGAGATGCAAGTGGTATTTGGGTAGGAGAGGGAGGGCTCGGATGAGGAGCTCGGCATTTTTATAGGGCATGAGGGTGCCCATAAAGACGAGATCGGGTTTGATTTGAGGTGCAGAAGTGGTTTTTGGCAAAGCTGGTGCTGCGTTATATACAACATCTACGGGACGATCGGTGACGTGATGTTTGATGATTTCTTGCTTGGAGGTTTCGCTGACGGTTACGACTTGGTCGGCTTGATTGAGTATGAAGCGTTCTGGGCCGTAAGTAAGGTGAAAGAGTAGCCAAAATAATCGTTGCAACGGCGGAATGGTGGTGGGAGGGAAGGGATATTTGAAATAAATGAGATCGTGTAGGGTGTAGATGAGTTTATATCGGCGGCCCCAGGGGTTCATAATTTCCATGGGGCTGTAAACGACGCTGGCTCCGAGTTTATTGAGCCGGCGCGGGAGGAATAATTCGCGCGGGGAGAGCGGTGAATTTACGAGCAGGTAGGGGACGTTTTTGGGCAAGAGTTCTAGCTGGCGTGGATCGCAGATGAGCATAGTGACGGGCGTAAGCTTTGCTAGGGCTTCGAGGAGATTGGCGCCAAAGCGACTAATGCCATCGTGGCGGCCAATTTTGGTCCATCTGGCATCATAAAAGAGTTTCATAGTGTGTTTACTCTACCACAACGGGGATTTCATTTAGTATAATCTCAGGTATGCGTATTCTTATTGCTTCAGATCTACATTTACCGACGGTTAATGGGATTGCTACATTTGGCTATAATTTGGCCCAGGGGCTGACCGAGCGGGGACACGAGGTAATCGTGGTGGCACCGTCTCAGAATGGCAAAAAGAGCCTCGAGCCCGAAGGTAATCACCGCATTCTCAGGACCGCGTCGGTGATTTTTCCGTTTTACCAGAATTTGCGGGTGTCGCTGTCTCCGGGCCGAGAGATAAAACAGCTGGCAAAGAAGTTTGAGCCAGATGTGATTCATTTGCAGACGCCGCTGGGTGTGGGGATCGGTGCAATTGAAGCGGCGAAAAAGTATAAGCTGCCACTCGTGGCGACGAATCATTCGATGAGTGAGAATTTGATTGATAATCTCAAGTTGTTGGCCCCGTTTGCGAAGCAGGTGGACTTTATTTTGCGCGAATTGGGGAGTCGATTTTATGGTAATGCGGATTTTGTAACCCTGCCGACGATGGCTGCGATTCAGATGTTGAAACCGGAATCGTTTACGAAACCATACGCGGCTATTTCTAACGGAATTGACCTTAGTCGATTTCATCCAGGGGTAGTACCGAAGAAATTTTATGATCGTTATGGGATCGTGAAGGGTGTGCCAATCGTAATGTACTTGGGTCGGTTGGACGCTGAGAAACATGCTTCTGTGCTGTTGCGCGCGGTACATCATTTGCTCTTAAAACATCAGCCTTTGCACCTTGTGATGGTTGGTCATGGGAACGATTCGGAGAATTTGGCCAAGCTTGCACGAGATCTTGGGATGCTCAATAATGTGACGTTTACCGGTCGGATCGATGAAGCCGATAAGCCGATGATGCTGAGGCTCGCAACGGTCTTTACCATGCCTTCACCGGCTGAGCTACAAAGCATTGCAACGCTTGAGGCGATGGCGACGGGTGCGCCGGTGGTGGCGGTGAATGCTGGAGCGTTGTATGAATTGTGTCAGGATGGTCGCAACGGCTTTTTGTTTGAGCTCGATGATGATGAGGCAATGGCTGAAGGCATTGGAAAACTGCTTCGGGACCCGGAGCTTACTGCGAAGATGGGTGAAGAGAGCCTGGCAATTGCTCGCACCCATGATATGGCACGAACGTTGGATGAATTTGAGGCTTTATACCGGCGGGTTATTGAGCAGCGGAGCGCTGCCAAGGAAGAATCTCGTAAGACTAGTTAGGGCTTAGCCTAGAAAAGTACTGATTGAGTTTGCGGCTTCGAGGGGGGTTTCAAGATGGATGAGGTGCCCGACTTTTGGGATCAGTATGAGCTGGGAATCAACAACGGTGTGATGCAATTGTTGTTGTTTTGACATCGGCACGAGGGGATCTTGGGTGCCGGCAATAATGAGGGTTTTTAACGTGATGCGATGAGCATGATCTAAGGTGGTGTGTTGCAACGAGGCGGCGAAGGATTCGGCGATTGGCTTGCGATGATGATAGGGTTGGTTGGCGTCGGCGAGGTGATGGGCGTAGACAAGGCGACGGATTTTGGGATCGTGCGTGCGACTGAGAGTGAGGCTCATGAGGCGACTGAAATTTCGGCTCCCTAGCAAACGCTGGCTCCATTTTTCTGTGAGATTGGTGGTGAGCCAGTAGTAGGTCTCGACGAGTTTAGAAGGGATTATTTGGAAGCCGGCTCGAGGTGAAGCCGAAATGGGATTGATAAGAATGAGTTCGGTAAAAAGATTTGGCGAGTCGGCGGCTAGCTGAGCAGCGATGAGACTGCCGAAAGAATGACCCAGTAAAACGACGGGTGAGAGATTTAGCTCACTCATAAAATTTACGACAAAATCGCAGTAGCCCTGGATGTTGTGAATGCGCTCGGACATAGGGAGGGACTGACCAAAACCGGGGAGGTCTGGGATGATGATGCGGTACTGCGGGAGATGCTCTACGATGTATTGCAGACCGAGGTGGTTGCCGCGAAAGCCGTGAACGGCTAGGATGGTGCGGTTTTGATGAGGGTTGTAGATCCAGTATTTGGTCTGGCTACCATGAATGGTGAGGGTGTGAGTTTCGGGGGTCATGAGATTTCCTTTGTGGCGGGGTTTGATGTTTGGGTGAGCCAGCGATTGCAAATGGTTGCGACTTCTGCGGCCATTTCGAAATGTCCGTAATGGCCCATGTTTGGCACTGGAATGAAAGTGATGTTTCTTTTACCACGATATGCGGCAATATTTTTGCGGATGGGAGTGAGGATATCTTTGGTGCCGGTGACAACAAGGGTGGGTGCTGAGATATGGTGGAGCCAATCGTTTGGGTCGGCGCGAACAATACTTTTATAAGCTTCGATTATGACGTTTGGCTGGAGTTCTCGTAGCTCGATTTCGCCTTCGTCCATGAGTTGTTTGATGAGTGTGCGGTCGGGTGTGTTTATGATGAGCCGGCGAACTGGCGATTGAATAGCTCTGAGGCTGAGCCATTGTTTCCTGAGCGCGCCGGGCAGGAGCTGGCCGATGAGATAATAGGGAAGAGCGACGTAGTTGCCCGCGGAGGCTTTGGGGATGGGGGAGATGAGGATGAGTTTTTTGACCTGGTTTTGGGGGCTTGCAGCGTAGGCGAGGGCTGGGAGAGTGCCAAAGCTGTGGCCGATAAGGATGAGATTGGTGAGGCCGAGGGTCGCGATGAAATCCTTGACGAAGCTGGTGTACGACGGGGTGTTGTGAATTTTTGGTAGGGGATCGGTATGTCCGTGACCGGGCAGGTCGGGAATGATGATGCGGCCGGCGTTTAAGTGGCTGGCTAGTGGCAATAGGCCGCGGTGATTTCCGCGAAAGCCGTGAATGAGGAGGTAGGTTTGGGCATTTTTGGGGCCGCCGGTATCCCAATACGTGACGTTTTGGCCATTTAGCTTGATCTGGTGCAGGTTTGGATTGAGGTCCGACATAATACCTTCGTAGTTGGTTTTATTATACAGGATGGTGGTTTGGGGTTTGTTTTGGAGCTGTGGTAGGGGCGGATTATTCGAAATTCCCGAATTAACGTGGATTTTATTACAACGTTTTTTATCTTTTTAGGCTAAAGTGTGGAGGGGGAAATTGTAAATTCGAGCATTTTGAGCTATAGTGAGTGAGTAAATCGTGGGGCTGATCAGGCTCGACGTTGGGACTTTTACAAGCTATGTGCGCAGGTCGGAGGCAAACGTTAGATTCCACAAGTTAGCTCAATTGCCAACTTCTTTTCGCGGGTAAAGTCAGCCTTCACGGCTCCTTCATTCGCACCCGCTTTCGCCTAATAACGAAAGCTATCGGCACCTGACTCCTGATGGGGGTTCGCCGGTATCAAATTATCAGGATGCAGCAAGGGGTGTGTCTCTGCCCCTTACTCAAGCTTTGAGGCTGCTCTCGTCACCGTTTGGTTTGCTCACAGGTGATGGGCTAAGACATGTAAGTAAACTAAACCTGTAGTGCGCTAGTGAGTAACCTGACGGACCGGGGTGCGATTCCCCGCAGCTCCACCAAAAGGGACTCAGAGTCATTTTCTGGGTCTTTTTTGTTGGGTTCGGCTCTAATGGGGACGCCGAAGACGACCCATTATACTTCTTATGGTTATGTCATCGGTTAGCACTCTTGTCAAACTGCTTTGGCTTCTCTATGATGGCGCCAGAAATATATTTAACAGCGGGATTTTCGCAAAAGGGATAGGTAATGTCACTCGTTCATACAATTCAAAGGATTAGGCCAATTGTTTTCCAGGTTATGGCCCACATGACGGTGGATGGGATTTTCAAGGTAGTGCCAATTGGTACTGCGTTTGCCGGTACTGATGATGGACGACTTATAACGGCTTTACATGTTGTGATTGGTGCCGAGAAACTCGCATCAGAGCATGGAGCTCAGATATTTTACGGCTTTGCCGGACCAGATGTGACAACTTCTGCGGTAAAAATACGTGCTAACTTTACACTCAAAACGGGCAAGGTAATAAAGCGCGACGAACTCAATGACCTGGCAGTAGTGAAGCTGGACGTTGAGAAACTTGCCGACATGCGGTTTAGCGTTCAACTTGGTAAAGAGCTTATTGAGGCTGTACCAGAGCCTTGCATATTAGTGACGGAACTCCTTGATGCTGGAGAAATGATCGCTTGTTCAGGTTATCCTCTGTCCGAGCCTTCGCTTGTGACTACTGCTGGCCATCTCGCCAGTAATTGGTCACTCATTGAAGGACAGGAGCGTTATCTAGGCGATATCACGGTCAACCCAGGCAATAGCGGAGGTCCCGTCTACTTAGCTAAAACGGGTAAGGTCATTGGAGTATGCGTCGCAAACAAGCTTACTAATGCAGTTAATAGAGAGGGTGGACCGTCGGAATTATGGCATGCTGCAGGCTTAACGGTCATTGTCCCAGCTCCAGCGGTGGTAGAAATCCTCAAGTAGCAAAGCCAAACCCAGCCAGCCTTTATAAGTTTTTCTTTTAGCTATCGTTTGCATTTTATAGCAATTCTTGACACGAGGATATCATTATAACGAAGCGGTTGAGATACGCTTGCGAAGAGAGAGTTGGCTGAAAAAATCCGTTTGGGGAGTGGATCGACCACAGCACATAAATATGCTATCCTACCGTATCGTCGGAATACTCCGACTGATCTGATCCGGCAGCGACCGTGAAAGCACCTTAGGGAGGTTGAGGGATGCCCCTCATCATCATCACTACCACTGCGGCTTGGCTGCCTGCCGTGCGGCCTGAAGACGATACTCAACTCCAGGCTATCACGGCCGCCCTCGGGGAGGCGCTTCCTGCATTGATCGCGGCGGAAGCTGATGCGCTGTACCTGAGTAGTACCGCGCCCAAGGCTGTCCAGGTGGACTACAAGCAGTTTCACCCTCGGGCAGTGAACGGTGTCGATCTCTGGATTCTCGTACAGTTCGAGGGTACGATTCCGAGCAATCTGGCCGGATACTCAGTTCGTAATGCGCTTCGGAAGCTCATCACGGATTGGTTTGAGAGCCATGAGTACGCGGAACCGAGGTTGACGCTGGATGCTTTCTGGGGGCCGGGTCACGGGTTCGCGATCATGGGCGCCGCTGACCTTTGTTGGTGAGCCCTGCCTCGTTTGAGGCGAAGCAAAACCTATTATGGGTGGAGCCTCGCTTCGGCGGGGCTTTTCCTTTGGGTCTATAATTTGTCGTACTTTGTGTGCCGACCCTTGGCTTTTTCGACCGGGTATTTGAGCTCGTTTTTGCTCATTTTGGCTTCGAAGGCTTGGCCGAGGTCGATTGAGAGGTAGTCGGACATGAGGATCACCCAGTAGTAAACGTCGGCGAGCTCGTCGGCAATGTCGGATTTGTGGCTTACGATGTAGTCTTTGATTTCTTCGGGACTCTTCCACTGAAAATGCTCGAGGACTTCGCTAGCTTCGAGGGATAGGGAGATGGCAGTGTCTTTGGGATTGTGAAACTGGGCCCACTGGCGGTCATCGCAGAATTTTCTGGCTATTTGGGTGTTGGCTTTGGTGGAGTCACTCATATAGGTGATGATAGGCTTTTGGTGGGTTTATGCAAATTTTGAATTGGTCTGAGGCAAAATAAATGAATAAATGTTGTATTTAATGCAGCGAATCGATGAGATTTGGCTCTTTTTGCTTTCGAACAAAAATAAAATAGCCTTCTGGTTCGTTGTGGAGCTGCGATTTTCCACGCTGGGTTTCTATTTGCTGGTATTCTAGGGGATCCTCATCGAAGGAGATGATTTTATCGAGTTCGAAGCCGCTAGTTATGAGCATATCGACAACATGATTTTTGTCCCAGGCTTCGGTATCCCAGTCGACTTTTATGATTAGTTCGCCATCATCTTTGAGCACTCGCCCCATTTCGTGAAGAAGCTTGATGCGGTTGTCGTCGTCTTGGGGCGCTGTTAGCACATTGGCCGCGTAAATTTCTTGCACTGATTGGTCCCGGAGAGGCAAGGCCTGACCTTTGCCTTCAACAAAGAAGATGTTTTCGTCTGGTCGCTGGAGTTTTGCTTCTTCTTGGAGTGCGGGGGTCTGTAATTTAACTTCCTCGCCGTACGTTCGGTCCGGAGTGTACTGTCGAGACTCATCGCTTGCTAAATCTAGGCCTACGTAGAATTTGTTTCCGGCATAGGTATTTGTGCCTCTGAGTGCTGATGGATCGAGGCCGGGGCCGATTTCGAGATAGATTTCTTTGGGTTCTGGGTTTGTCTCGGGATTTGGAGCTGTTTCTGACATACTGTTATTATATCTGAGCTAGCCGCGTTTTGGCTTTATTGGTGGCATTATCTTTGCGTAATAAATGAATAAATGTTGTGATTATTGCTACGAATAATATGAATGCGAATAGGTGAACGTGCGTGATATTGTCGAGCAGCGCAACATTTGTGAGGCTAATGATGGCAATGAGGCCGTTGAAATAGTGTCTGGCGGGCAAGAGTGGTAGGCCGGCGAAAATTAGTACAACATCTTGAAGGTAGAGGTGTGGATCGATGAGTAAAATCATAGCTCCGGTGGCGGCTAGCATGAGGATGGGGCGAGTGCCAGCGATGTTTGGTTTGGTGCCACGGATTATAAGGATTAAGAAGGGTGTGAGCAGGGCGGCTGCGGCAATGAGGGTGAGGGCGTTTACCATGGTGAGGTTGGATTGGCCAAAGAGTGAGACGAAAAAGCCATTGATGCCTTGGGTGAGGGCCAGTGAGCCCTGCCAAACAGAAGGTGCGATGGTGCCGGCGCCATTGAAATGAGAGGCGAGAACGCCGACGAGGAAACCGAGGTAAGTGAGGTAAATTTTGAATCCGGTGAAAGGTAGAAGTGCGAGAAATACAACGGTGGGAGTGGCGAGATAGCCGAGAATAATCCTCCAGGCGCGACTAAGGAAGAGTACCCCGAGCACCATGACGGCAAGCTGGGGTTTGAGCCAGACTAGCGACAGGCTGATGGCGGCGAGATTTGGGTGATCGTGCCGTTTGAGGGTGATCGCACTGAGGCAGCCGGCAAGAATGAGGATGGAGAGTTGTCCTTCGATCAACGTTTGATAGACGGGCAGGCTCAAAATGAATGCGAAGAAACCGGTGATTCGCTGGAACGCCGGGAGGTTTTTTGTGATATTCCAGGCTATGGTGGCCATGAGCGCGAGGTTTAGGGACCACCAAATGATTCTGGCGGTAGGCTCGGCGAGACCCGCGAACCAACTCATAAATAGGGCGACGGGTGGTGGGTTTAAAAAAGGCATATAGCCGGCGGCCCCGACCGGCTGGGGTATGATGCGGCGTTGGATTTCGATGAGGGGTGCGGCTTGGTAGATTTGCTCGATGTGGTGGTGGGCTGATAGCACGCCGGCTGAATAATAAGCTAGAAAATCATGATGTTGGCCAGATTGAGGGAGGGTTTTGCCGAAGAGCTCGTGGTATTGGCTGGTGGCCAGGGTAAGTCCGGCGATCAAAGAGATGCCTGTAAGCAAGATGATGATTTTCCCGAGATTGCGGGATTTGCGGCTGGTGGTTGAGATCATATATGTATGCTACACGCTCAGGATGATTTTAGAAGGAAATGCTACACTGAGGTGCATATGGATAAGGCTTTGTTTCTCGAACGAGCGCGGAAGCTGATTGCGATTGAGTCAGTTGAGGGGAATGCCGAGGCTTTGGACGAAGCGTTGGAGTATTTGGCTGCTTTGGTTCTCCGGGAGTCTGGGCTTACCTTGGAGCGTTTTGAGCGCAACGGCAAACCAAGCTTTCTGGCGTATAAGGGTGAGGCGCGTCCGACTCAATTTACGGTGCTTTTGAATGGTCATGTGGATGTGGTGAGGGGCGAACCGACCCAGTTTGTGATGAGGCATGAGGGCGATAAGCTCTATGGTCGGGGGACGCTTGATATGAAATTGGCAGCGCTAGTGATGACGATGGTGTTTGGTGAGCTTGCGCGCGATCTGCCCTATGCGGTGGGGCTGCAGATCGTTTCGGATGAAGAGACGAATGGGTATGATGGGACGAAATACCAGCGAGAGCAGGGTGTGGATGGCAAGTTTGTGATTTCAGGTGAGGCGAGTGATTTGGACATTACGGTGGCTTGCAAGGGCTTTTGCCGAGTGAGACTGACGGCGAAAGGGCAGGCGGCCCACGGAGCTTATTTGTGGCGGGGGAGCAATGCTATTTTGCGGCTGATAGCTAGTCTAGAAGCGATTTTGCGCGTGTATCCCGTGCCGGGGGAAGAGGTGTGGCGAACGACGGTGAATGTTTCGAGGTTTGATGCGTCTGGGAACGCGGTTAATCAGGTGCCGGCTTTGGCGTCGGCGGATTTGGATATTCGGTATGTGGCAGGGGATGCGAATTTTGCGAGTCGCGAGCGGGTAATAGCGTTTTTCCGAGGGATTGATGAGGGAATGGAGGTGGACTTCATTACGGATGTCGAGCCGCCGCTTGATTGTGACCGCGATAATCCGTTGCTAAAAGAGCTGGCTGCGGCCGTGCAGGAAGTTGTGGGCAAGGCTCCGGGCTTTATCCGTAAGCATGGTGGGGCTGATGCGCGGTTTTATGCTCATAAGGCGGTAACGTTTGGACTCAGTGGGGCGAATGCTCATGGAGATAACGAACAAGTATTTTATGAATCTATCGAGAGATATTATGATATCCTAGGTAATTTTTTGTTGCGAGTGAAGGATTCCGCTGTAGTCGTAGAAAATGCTACACTTGTGGCATGACGCGTAAACAACTTTTTACTTTGATGGCGACCATCATTGGCAGCGGTGTGGTCTTTTTGGATGGGTCGGTGGTGAATCTGGCTCTGCCGCATATTGGTGGGGATTTGGGTGGGGGCCTTGCTGCGCTACAGTGGATTGTGGACGGGTACTTATTGTCGCTGTCGGCTTTGATTTTGCTGGGTGGGTCGCTGAGCGACATTTTTGGCCAACGCAAGGTGTATTTTACGGGGCTGATTGGGTTTGGCCTGGCATCGCTCGTATGTGGTTTGGCACCGAATGTGGCGGTGCTGGTAGCGATGCGGATCGTGCAGGGGGTGTTTGGGGCGATGCTGGTACCGAGTGCGTTGGCGATTATAAATACGAATTTTCCACCCGATATGCGGTCGGTGGCGATTGGGCGGTGGACGGCATTTTCATCGATTGTGACGGCGGTGGGTCCGGTAGTAGGGGGGATTTTGCTGGATACAGCCTCATGGCGATGGATATTTTTTCTTAATATTCCGCTGCTTTTGGCGACAGTCGTGTTTGCTCGTCTGGGAATGGCAGAGCATTTGGGGGATAAAAATCGTCGAATCGATGTATTGGGCGCAACACTTGCTATGACTGGCCTCGGTGGACTTACCTATGGATTGATACAGGGCCCGGTCGATCATTGGGCCCTGGGGAGTTTAGGACCTTTGGTGGTTGGCTTTGGTTTGCTTGTAGCATTTGTTTTGTATGAGCGAAAAGCTAAGGACCCGATGCTGAAGCTTGATTTGTTCAGCTCTCATAACTTTACTGGTGCGAATATTACAACGTTTTCCATGTATGGTGCGCTCGGAGGATTCTTTTTTGCCCTGGGAATTTATTTGCAAACGGTGAGTGGGTATAAGGCGGTTGAGGCAGGGGCTAGTTTGCTGCCGGTGGCGGTGATTTTGTTTTTGGTGTCGTCGCGGGCAGGTGCTTGGTCGGCAAAGTATGGGCCGCGGCTGTTTATGACCATGGGGCCGCTCATGTCGGCTGTGGGAATTGCGATGCTTGTGGGTCTTGGTTCGCACGCACCGTATTTTACGCGAGTATTTCCCGGAGTGAGCGTTTTTGCCTTGGGACTAGCGCTTACCGTGGCGCCGCTGACGTCGACTGTGATGGGCTCGGTGCGAATGGCAGACTCTGGAATTGCGTCGGGGGTGAATAATGCAGTGTCGCGGGTGGCGGGGCTCGTGGTAATTGCACTTTTGGGGCTCTTTGGGGCGGCTCAGTCGTACCGGTTTGCGGCGATTTTATGTGCTGGGCTCGCGGCTCTGGCTGGGATTCTTTCCTGGGTGCTGATTCGCAATCCAAAGCTTGAGGACGTACCGGCAAGCAGATGAGCTTTGTGGGCGTCATCTGCTACAATCGGCTTAATGCTTAAGTTTATGAAATTCGGGGGGCTCGTGGTGGGTCTGGGGGTCCTCATTGGTGGGCTGGTGGTCGTTTGGTTGAGTCTGCACCGAGAGGACTTACCGGCTGCAGAAGCCGGAGGTGGTTCGGTGGCACTGGACGCGTCTACGGTTCCCACGAATACTCCGGCTGTGCCAGATGATTTGCACGTGAGTAGTCCGAGCGCCGTGGCGTCGGGTGGGGGTGCTCCGGAAACCTTGCTTCCGAACGGGACATCGGATCGAGGGGAGGCGAGTGCGTCGGCCCCAAGTCCAACACCCACTCCTGCAGCGGACGATTTTGGGCAGTATGAAAAGTACAAGGATAATTCGGTGGCTTTATTTGGTGATGTCACGGTGGGTCAGGGTGCAGCTGTTGCTACCGGGAGCGTGGTGAGTGTGCAATATCGTGGTTGGCTGACGAACGGTACATTGTTTGATGAATCATATTCGAAGCCAGCTCCTTTTACGTTTACGGAAGGGGATCATAGGGTGATTGCGGGCTGGGAAGAGGGTCTTTTGGGCATGAAGGTAGGGGGAAAGCGGCGCTTGGTAGTACCGCCGGGGGTTGGGTATGGGAGTGCGGCTCAGGGCTCAATCCCGGCAAATTCAGTCCTGGTTTTTGATATTGAACTGCTGAGTGTAAAGTGATGATTTGGGTGAAGCTTGGTTTGGGGGTGGGGGTAATTTGTTTGTTTTTGTATGTTTTTGTTGGAGCTAGTGGTTTTAGGTTAACTGAAGTTGGTCGCGGGGATCAGCCTGCGCCGGCTGCTGCTGCGATCAAGCGCGGTAATTATGGCCAGTATTTGTACGGCATTAGTGATATGACCTCCGAGAATAAAAAAGTGGCTCAGTTTGATCCAGCTCTTCCAGCTCAAGATGATGTGGTGTTGGCGGCGCTTCGACATTTGGCACAGGACGAATTTGGCATGGTGATTGGAGATGAGGTTCAGCCCGCGGTCGAAACTATTCATGAAACGAATTACGTGACTTTTACTATGGGGAGCCGAAAGATTTTCTTCGAGCTGTTTCGTAATTCGAGTGGGGCAGTAGGGACGGTTCATTTTTGGCAAGGAAAAGTGTAGGCGAAGCTGATTTTAGAGTTGGCTAATTGATCTTAATCTGTTACAGTAATTAAAATTTGATAGTCCGAGACAGGTTATTAATGAAAAGGTAGGCATAGATAAATGGCGACCCAGCGAGCAGCAGAACTTAAATTGATCGAAGCGTTAACGTTTGATGATGTTTTGTTGCAGCCCGGACCCTCGAATGTTCTACCTAAAGATGTAATTATTACAACAAAACTCACGCGAAACCTTCGTTTGAATGTGCCGATTGTGTCTTCACCGATGGATACGGTGACTGAGGGTCGTATGGCGATTGCGATGGCTCGCGAAGGTGGTGTCGGAATTATCCATCAATCCTTGACGCCAGAGAATCAGGCGGCGCAGGTGCAGCTGGTGAAGCGATCGGAGCACGGGGTCATTGCGGATCCAGTGACGTGCAGCCCAGACGATAAATTGCGCGATGTTGATGAAATGATGGCACATTACCGAATTTCGGGTGTGCCGGTGGTGGGCGAAAAGGGCGAGCTGGTTGGAATTATTACCAACCGAGATTTGCGCTTTGAGGCGAATTTGGATCAGAAGGTGTCTGAGGTGATGACAAAGGATCATTTGGTGACCGCAGCTCCTGGTACGAGCCTGGAGGATGCAAAGCGAATTTTGGCTGAGCATAAGATTGAGAAAGTGCCGCTCGTAGACGAAAAGGGGATTTTGCGAGGCTTGATTACGCTCAAAGACATCGAGAAATCGGTAAAATATCCGCATTCAGCCAAGGATGCCGAGGGTCGATTGCTTGTGGGGGCGGCTGTGGGTGTGGCGGCTGGTTATGACGACCGCGTGGCGCTCTTGGTGGAGGCTGGGGTGGATGTGATTGTAATTGATAGTTCGCATGGTCATGCCAAGGCGGTGATTGATGCAGTGAAGCTCGTGAAACAGCGTTGGCCGAAGCTGGAGGTGATTGCTGGGAATGTGGCGACGTATGAAGGCGCTGAAGCATTGTGTGAGGCGGGTGTGGATGCGGTGCGCGTGGGTGTAGGCCCTGGATCAATTTGTACAACCCGGGTCGTAGCGGGCGTGGGTGTGCCGCAGTTTTCGGCTGTGTATGAGGCGAGTAGGGCGGCTATGAAGTACGGAATTCCGGTGATTGCCGATGGTGGAATTCGTTACAGTGGTGATGTGGTGAAGGCTTTGGCAGCTGGGGCGAGTACCGTGATGCTTGGGTCGCTTTTGGCTGGGACGGACGAGTCGCCGGGTGAGCTTGAAGTGTATCAGGGTCGGACGTTTAAATCGTACCGTGGCATGGGCTCGCTGGGTGCAATGCGGGAGGGTTCGCCCGATCGTTATTTTCAATCGAAGGGTGCGAATTTGGTGCCTCAAGGAATTGAGGGTCGAGTACCATATCGTGGACCGCTTGCGGAAACGTTATTTCAGCTTATTGGGGGTCTGCGTTCCGGGCTTGGATATGTGGGGGCGGCCAATTTGGATGAGCTCGTAGAGAAGGCAACATTCCGTCGGGTGACGTCTTCTGGTGTAGCTGAGGGGCATCCTCATGACGTTACGATTACCCGTGAGGCGCCAAACTATATGGGTCGCTCCTAGCCGTGCAGCTGGAGGGTGGTTCGGGCCTTGTATTTGACGTTGGGGGAACTCATACCAGAGTGGCCTTGGCGCGTGATGGGGTGCTCGGGAAAGTTGTATATATACCTACCGATAATTCCACCGCTGGATTTGCCCGGTTTCTTGGGGTGCTTCAAGAGGTGGCAGGGGATAATCGGATTAAGGCTGTAGCGGGCGGTTTTGCTGGCCAATTACAGGGTGAAGATGGTGAGATTGTGATTGCGACAAATCTCCCGCAATGGTTGGGACTACCGATGACGCGGGAGATTACCGCGCTTTTTGATTGTTCCGTAACTATCGCCAATGATGTGGCAATGGGTGGTTTAGGCGAGGCGACTTCTGGGGCTGGTAGCATTGATGGAACGATGGCTTATTGGACGGTGAGCACGGGCGTGAATGCGGTGCGACTCGTAAATGGTGTAGTAGATACAACGATTAGTAGATTTGAGCTGGGTAAACAGTTGGTAGATATGAAGGCGAGTACCCCAAAGAGCCTGGAATCGGTTATTGGAGGAGCGGCTTTAGAAAAGCGTTTGGGTCGGCCGCCTCATGAGATTCACGAACGAGCAGTGTGGGCTGAGGTTGAACGCTATTTGGCTGCCGGTATTTACAACATGATGTTGTACTGGAATCCGGAAGTCGTGGTGTTGGGCGGGCGGATGATGAGCGACATTAGACTAAGCGAAGTAGTCAAAGAATTGGAAATGCTGCCACGGGTAATGGAGCATTGGCCGGAGTTAAGGCTCGCAACTTTGGGCGATGAAGCGGGTTTGCGTGGTGCTGTAACTCAGCTTGGCAAGCAAAGCCACAAGTAGAACTTACTCGCCAACCTGGACATAGATTTCTTCGAGCGGTGTGAGGCCATTTAAGGCTTTTATTACGCCATCTTGGAGAATGGTGACCATGCCGTCTTTGACCGCGGCTTGTTCGATGGCTTCGGTGGTGGTGGCGGTGCCTTTGGCGATGAGCGCTTCCATTTTGGGGGTGATTTCGAGTTGTTCGAGGATATTGATGCGGCCCTGGAACCCAAAGTGATGACAGACATCGCAACCGACGGCACGAGCTAGTTGGAGCCCTTCAAGGGGTGGGTAAGAACTGACGGGAAGATCGGCGAGGGCGGTTTTGATTTGCAATAATTCGGCCTTGGTGGCGGGTTCAAAGCTTTTACAAACATCGCAGAGCCGACGAACGAGGCGTTGGGCCATAATGAGTTTTACTGAAGAGGCTAGGAGGGGGTTTTCCCCGATCATGTCCATGAGCCGAGAGATAGCGGCGGCGGCATTGGTGGCGTGAAAAGTGGAGAGCACGAGGTGGCCGGTGAGGGCGGCTTGGAGGGCGGTTTTGGCGGTGTCGGCGTCGCGGATTTC
>CAZSRA010000012.1:0-24138 GCA_964609585.1 uncultured Candidatus Saccharimonadales bacterium | reverse complement strand
GAACCGACGACCCAGCGGTTAACAGCCGCTTGCTCTACCACTGAGCTACTCCGGATCACATGTACTTGCAGATTATAAGCGTACACCACTTCAAGGTCAATCTCGACCAAGCCGGGCAAAGAGTGTAGCTGATCCCCATTTTCAGCCCATCCTCAGCCAGCGGGGGGTAAAATAGCCCCATGAGAATCCTTGTAGTAGAAGATGAACACAAAATCGCAGGCGCCATCAAACGCGGCCTGGAGCAAGAATCCTACGCCGTAGACGTGGCCTTCGACGGCGATGAAGGCCTCTCCAGCGCGCTCACCGACGAATACGACGTTATCATCTTGGATCGTATGCTCCCCGGCCTCCTCGACGGCACCGAAATTTGCAAGGAAGTGCGCGCCAACAACATTCGCACCCCCATCCTCATGCTCACGGCCAAAGACAAAGTCTCCGACCGTGTGAGCGGCCTCAATTCCGGCGCCGACGATTACCTCGTGAAACCCTTCGCTTTCGAGGAGCTCCTTGCGCGCATTCGGGCTCTCCTGCGCCGCCCACAAGATCACGTCGGCAACGTCCTCAGTCTCGACGACCTCAGCCTCGACACCGAAACCTACGAGGTTAAACGCGCCGGTCGTTCCATCCAGCTCTCCCAGCGTGAATACGCTCTGCTCGAATACCTCCTACGCAATCAAAACCGCATCCTCTCCAAAGCCAACATTATCAGCCACGTCTGGGACTACGACGCCGACATTCTGCCCAACACCCTCGAGGTCTACATTGGCTACCTTCGTGCTAAAATTGAAAAACCCTTCAAAGGACCCGAGCTCGTGCACACCGTCCGCGGTTTTGGCTACAAACTCAGCGCCTCAAGCGAATGATCCAATCAGCCGTCTTCAAACTCACGCTTTGGTATCTGGGCATCATTCTGGTGCTCAGCGCGCTTTTTAGTGTGGCGCTTTACCGGGAATCCTCGGCCCAGCTCACCGAAAATGCCACACATCAGCGCAATGCCATCAATCGGCTCCTTCTGCCGACTGCCTTTGAGCCCCGCCGCGCTGAATTTTTGCAGCAGCTCGCCGACCAGCTAGACACCGACGAGCGCCGCCTCATTCTTCGCTTGCTCGTACTCAATCTCAGCACGCTTTTGCTTGGCGGCGGCGCTGCTTATGCGCTCGCTCGTCGCACGCTTCAGCCTATTCAGGCTTCGCTCGAAGCCAGAGGCCGCTTCACTGCCGATGCGTCTCACGAGCTTCGCACTCCGCTTACCGCTATGCGCACAGAGATTGAAGTGGCTCTGCGTTCCGGCAAACTCACAGCCAGCGAGGCCAAAGACCTGCTTGCCAGCAATCTCGAAGAAATAGCCAAGCTCGAAGCCCTTTCGGCCGGTTTGCTGCGCCTGGCCCAATTTGAAAACGGCCTCGATCCCGCCGCCATCACCAAAGTCCCCGTTCGCGAGCTATTTGAGTCCGCTACCAACCGCTACCAGGCGCTCATTTCTAGCCGCAAAATCAACCTTGAGATTACCGCCGGTACCGAAACTATCGCCGGTGACCAAGCTAGTCTCGTTGAACTCGTCGCCGTTCTCCTCGACAACGCCATCAAATACAGCCCCAAGTCATCCCCAATCAAACTCGCCAGCGAAGTCACTGGCCACTCCGTAAAGTTGAGCGTCGCCGACGCCGGTGCCGGCATTAAAGCCTCCGACATCCCCCACATCTTCGACCGTTTCTATCGCGCCGACCGGTCTCGTACCAAAGGCGAACACGTCAACGGCTACGGTCTCGGGCTATCTATCGCCAAACGTATCGTACAAGTGCACCGTGGCACCATTGCCGTTGAAAGTAAGCCCGAGCACGGAACCACCTTTACTATCAAGCTGCCCATCGAGCATAAGGTCAAACAAAGCCGATTTTAACGGGCCTACGAGACCATTCGTCATCAATTATCATTATATTCGACTAGGATTATTGACGAAAAATCTATTTTAATTCATAATATGAAAGTTTTAGCACCAAAAATGGGTTCACCCATTGTTTGACATCCACCCACCCATCTAGCCACGGAGTTCGTATGGGAACCAAAACCGCAATCCCGCCGCCCTTCACAGTGGAAATCGGTGGCCATGCTGTAGCGGTCAGTTACGACTACTACTACAGCCTCAAGGCCATCATCAGACTCCCTCCCGCAGTGCTCCGGTTCCTCGACGAGCTGGATGCGCTCGAGCTCGATCCGGGCGTCGCAAGCTATTCCCGGAAGTACATCGTCGTGGACGAAAACGGCAACAGGATCGTCGACAACCACCTGCTCAGTAGTCTCGTTCGCGAATACGAGAGCCATCTTCTTTGGGAAAAGCGCGAGCAGAACGAAGAGACCTTCCGGGCTCAACTCGATGAGCTCGAAGCCGAGGCCAGTGATCTGATGCGGCGCGGACTCTCAACATCGGAGCTCATGGACACTATAGTGGAGTGCCAAGTCGGCGTCTCCTCGTGGCCTCTGGAGGACGTAGTTAGCAAAATCCAACGGATTCGGAGGCTCATCGGCGAGCTCAACGGACCCTTCACCGAAGTCGTAGTCCGTGGCCTTCTGAAGGGCACCATCTACCACAAGGACAGCTGGCGTACGAACAAAGTCCGCACTGAGCTGACTATCCTCTGGGTCCGTTCGGGTGGCAGCGAATTCATCGAGCTGCCTACCGACGACGACCTGGCAGAGATCTACCAGAAGCGCCTGCAAGGTCTCACGACCATGGAGGAAGTTCTGCGCACTGATCTGGGGATCAAGCTCGACGACTATGCACCAGACTGGCTGCTCGAAGAGCTCGATCTGGCACCGGAGTCCATCGCAGTCACCGGCGTCGAGGGAGAGCATCACTACGATGTTGTCTACAGTCTGCGGCCCGACGGCAACATGCAGGTGCCGTCCGGCACAATTCAGATGCGGCTCAACGTCTACAACCGAGTGGATGTTCTTCCCGAACTGCCTCACGGCATCCAGCTCTTCGTCGAGCTCACCGTTCAGGGCAGCGTGGTCGTGAAGGGCTGGGTGGCCGACCTGCCGGCAGAGATCAAAAAGCGCAAAGGTGCCAAGAACCGCGCCGCCAATGCTCCGGCGAACGTCGGCATTCACAGAGTGGGTCTTCACGGGCCCGTCGCCGCCACCGGAAACTCGCCATGGTATGTGGGTCACGTCCGCTGGCGCTAATCCAACAAAGACACACTGCAGTTCCAAGCGTACTGCGGCAGCCCCCGACCATCGCTCATACGAGCGACAGTTGGGGGCTCCTGCTTTTTCAGTTCTCTAAGCATCTCCTCAGATCACCGCCATACACTACAGATAACATTCAAAAAGGAGTCTGCATGTTATGAGTACCGTCACCCGCGGGGTGCGCAATGCCTTTCGCAACACCATTCGTACCGGCGGCGTCACTGTCATCCTGGGATTAAGCATTGGGCTGGCACTCGTTATGTTCCTGGCGCTCAAAACCGTCGGCGCGCGTATTGATAGCGTGAAAGCTTCCATCGGCAATACCGTCACCGTCTCGCCGGCCGGTGCTCGCGGCTTTGAAGGTGGGGGAGAGCCACTCACCTCTGCTCAGCTCACTACCGTTAGCTCCTTGCCTCACGTCTCCAAAATCACCTCATCGTTGAACGATCGCCTCACTCCAGCCACCGACACCAACCTGGCCTCTGCCATCGACCCCGGCACCCTGGGCAACCGATTCCGCAGTCGTGGCGGCGGAGGCGACGCATCAGGCGGCACTACCTTCGGCGCTCCCACCCGCACGTTCACCATCCCAATTATGGTTAGCGGCGTTAGTGCCGTAGACGCAGCTTCCGTGAACGCCACCAGCCTTAAATTTACCTCTGGCGCCGCCATAGACCCCACGACGAGCACCAACATCGCCAACGTCGGCACCGCCCTCGCCACCAAAAACAACCTCAGTGTCGGCTCCACCTTCACCTACGATGGGACCACCATCACGGTTAAAGGCATCTTCGACGCCGGCAACAAGTTCACCAACGCCGGCATCATAATGCCCATCACGACCGTTCAAACCCTGTCCGGTCAGGCCGGCCAAGTGAGCAACGCCACCGTCACCGTCGACAACATTTCAAACGTCCCGGACGCCGTCGCCGCCATAAAGGCGAAACTCGGCGACACAGCCGATGTCGTGAGCCAACAAGACAGAGCTACCAATGCCATTGAGCCACTCCAAAACATCCAATCCATCTCGCTCTACAGCCTCATTGGATCACTCATTGCTGGGTCCGTCATCATCTTCCTCACGATGACCATGATCGTGCGTGAGCGCCGACGCGAAATCGGCGTGCTCAAAGCCATCGGTGCTTCCAATTTCAAAATTACCACCCAATTCGTCTCAGAATCCCTCACTCTTACACTCATGGGCGCAGTTGTTGGCGGGGTCGGCGGGTTACTGCTAGCAAACCCTATCCTTAGCCTCCTCGTCTCCGGAGCCAGCAGTTCCGCCACTAGCATGGCCAGCGCCGGACCAGGTGGCGGCCGCGGCTTCGCTCGCTTCATCGGACAAGCTGGCGGCAATACGCTTCGCACCCTCCACGCCACCGTCGGTTATGAAGTCTTCCTGTATGGCCTCGGTGCTGCGCTCATCATCGCCATCGTCGGCAGCGCGCTGCCTGCCTGGCTCATTGCCAAAGTTCGGCCTGCCGAAGTTATGAGAGGAGAATAAACCATGCTCACCGTATCGAAGCTCACCAAGCAATTTAACGCTCATGCCGGCACCGTAACCGCCGTAAACGACATCAGCTTCACCGTTCCCGACAGCATCTTCGCCGCTATCGTTGGGAAAAGCGGCTCAGGCAAAAGCACCTTGCTCGCACTCCTTGGTGCCCTCGACGCGCCCACCTCAGGCAAAATCGAAGTCGACGGCGAAGACATCACCCGCTTTAGCGATCGTAAACTCATCAAGTATCGCCTGAATCGTATTGGCTTCGTCTTCCAGGCTTATAATCTAGTCCCCAATTTATCCGCCATTGAAAACGTCATGCTGCCAATGGAGTTTGCCGGCATGCCTAGCCGCGCTCGCCGCACTCGCGCCGAATCGCTCCTAGGCCAAGTCGGCCTCACGCCAGATAAATTCTCTCGCAAGCCCAGCCGGCTTTCCGGCGGCGAGCAACAGCGCGTGGCTATAGCTCGCGCGCTTGGCAACAAGCCCAAGCTCATCCTAGCTGATGAGCCCACTGGCAACCTCGATTCCGCCACTGGTGAGCTCATTGTTGATCTCCTCCACAACCTGGCCCGCACCGAAAACACCACCATTATTGCCGTTACCCACGATCTTGAAATTGCCCGTCAAACCAATCTCATCTTCAAAATTGCCGACGGCAAGCTCGTCTCCGAAGAGCACAACCATCAACCAGCCAAGGCAACGGTCGAGACTCCCACCATCCCCAAAGAATCGCAGTCCATCAAGAAGAATCGGAAGCCCGTCCACCTATAAAACGTTCCGCAGCACTGCTCACACAATAGGCTATAATAATTGGGTCATGCCCAAACGTGTCCTCTACCTCTCAGCCGCTATCATTCTGGCCAGCGCCGGCATTTTCTTTCGCGCGGCCAATGCCAGGTCTGCTCGTACGCAAGCAAACCAAATCGTGAAGGCCGACACCGCCGGTACGGATACCCATGTTGCGTTAGCTAGCCTCAAAACCTTTACTCAAAATCACATGGGGGCGTCAATTACTTTTACCCTTACGGGAGCCTACGCCCGTGCCCAGGCCGCTGCTCAAGCCGTAGCTGCTCAGGCCGCCGCCGCTGCGGCCGCCAATTCTCAAATCTACGCCGACGCTCAGCGCTTATGTAGTGGCAAAAGCGATTCCATCGTTCAGGCGCACTGCAATCAAGCCTACCTTGCAGCCCACCTGGCGAACATCCCACCACCACCGGCACCGGTACCAACGCCAAAATTATCGGACTACCAGTACAATCTAAAGTCTCCCTTCTGGACGAGCGATCTTGCCGGTGCGCTCTTCCTCGGCTCAATCGTCGCCCTCGGGTTTAGCCTTCCGTTTGGGCGCAAACGCCGGAAGGTTGCATTTTAATGTCCGCCGAACGTTCTATCGGATCCCGGTTCGCCTCAGTCCTTGTGCCCACGCCAGGCCAAGCGCTTGGGTCAATCATGGCCGCCCTCCTATTACTTGCCGGCACCTACAGCAATCAGCTGCTAAAGCGCGTTGGAATTGGAAGTACCGCCATTACAGCCGCGCAAGACCAACTGCACGCACACGTTAGCGCCATTCTTACCTCACCCCTCGTATCTAGTGCCGCCTTGGTGACGTTCTGGGCGGGCGTCGGATTGGTCGCCTACCTCGTTTCTTGGAGTGCGTACAATGTACTCATCGAAGCCCGTAACGAGGTCACGCTAAACACCGGATACTCAAATCGAGGACGTTGGCATGGCCACATTGAACCTCTCGCTTTTAAAACCACCGGTGCCGTTGCTCTTGTTGTGGCTGCAATCTCACTCAAGCCAGGCCTAATGTTCTGGACAGCCCTTGTCGCCCCGTCGTTAGCTGGCTTCAGTCTTTCGGCCATACTTATAGCTTTGGTAGCCGTCTTGGGGATGGCTGCCCAGTTCTATGTCATATTCGCCCTCGTACTAATTACCTTCACGGCCTGGTATCGATATTAGCGTCCGTCAACGCAACTCCCCAGCCTCAAGCATTGCAAGCAAAGCCTCAAAGCGCCGCTTTCGCGTCTCGGGCCGCCTAGCAGTTTCCAGCCGCCAAGCTATGGAGTAAATACGAGATTTGCTAAGAGTATCAAAAAAAGCTTTAGCCTTTTTGCGTGCTCGCACCGCTTTCAAAAAGTCTTCCGGAACCGCCATGTCCTTCTGAGAATCATAAGCTGCCGCCCATCGGCCATCCTGCTTAGCGGCTTCAACTTCGGCAAGCCCGGCCGGCCGCATCTCTTCAGCGGCAGCCAGCTCAGCTACTTTTTGAATATTACGCTTCGACCACAGACTCTGAGGTCTCCGAGGGGTGAACTTCTGGAGGAAAAATTCACTATCATAGGATTTGCGCTGGCCATCAATCCAGCCAAAACACAGCGCCACATCCAGAGCTTCGTCATGGGTGACCGAAGCAATACCCGACGCCTTTTTGGCCATCTTTACCCACACACCATCAAACTCCGTGTGATGGTGATTCAGCCACTGCTCCCATAGTTGCGGTGATGCAAAGGGGAGAGTGGGACCCTCTTTTCTAATCGTGGCCATCCTTGCTCCGTTCTACGAACCCAGCACTTCTATATAGTGCGGATTATGCATGATACCCAAAATGTTGCCAAATGGATCCACAACCGTCGCCGTCACGAAACCACTTCCTCGGTCTTGAGGCGCTTCAAGCTCTTTGGCCCCCATCAAAAGCACACGCTTTACCGTTTTATCGACATCATCTACATGCCAGTAAACTACTACGCCGGCCGCGCCTTCTGGAAATACCAGGTGCGGCGCATAGTTACTATCAATAATGCCCACTTCAGTCTGATAGTCACCAATGCGAAATTCCGCATACCCAGGACGCTCAAAGTACGGTTTTGTATCCAGCAATTCGCTATACCAAGCTACTGCCCCCTTATGATCTGCCGCCCATAGGCTTATGGTCGCAATCCCTCTTAGTGCCTGTGCCATATCTAACTCCTTTTCATTAACATGATGTACGTCGGTATAATATAAAACAACGTGAAAGACGTATTACAAAAACCCGCAGACCACTATGAGCCTCGCGGACGCCTCGACCCAATCGGATTTGAACACCGAGTCCGGTTTGATATCTACGCCGTTCCTCCAGACTTGGCGCCATTCATTGAGCACGCCTGGACAATTCATTGGGACAAGCTAGATACTGCGTATACCTCAGAAGAAGTTATGCATCGGCCGTACGTTGACGTTTTTGTGTCGTCAGAGCAATCAGGCATCCAAGGTACCTTTCGGGGCGTGCGCGGCTATAAGGCAGTCGGCACCGGGCGAATCATTGGCCTCCGCTTCCGCCCAGGTGCATTTCACGCTCTCTGGGATGGGGCAGTCGCCGATCTCCAAAATCAAATCATCGACATCCAAAAAATCTTTCCCCCTGCCGATTCCCGCTACCTAAGTCACTTACTAACCCTTGATGATCAATCCATCATTCGCAGCCTATTAGAGCTAGTGGAGCTAAAGCATCCCACCCCAGACTCCAACATCGAGCTCATAAACCAAATTATTAAAGCCATCGAGACGATGGAAGATCTCCAAACCGTTACCGCCGTGGCCAAAACCTTCGGCAAGAGTGAACGCTGGCTCCAGCAGCTTTTCCAAGGCTATCTTGGCATCGGATTGAAGTGGCTCTTGCAGCGCCGTAAGCTTTTGGCCGCCGCCGAGCAGATCCGCGCAAACGACCAGCCAGATTGGGCGACTATGGCTTATGGCCTCGGCTACAGCAGTCAGCAGCACTTCATTACCGATTTCAAACAAGTACTCGGCAAAACGCCGCTCCAGTACAAAAAGGCCCTCACGCCTCCGACGAGTTAGAGCATTTACAGGTGACCAAAACCAGGCTATAATGGCCACGTTAACGTTAATCCGCCCCGAAGGCGGAATTGTCGTCCCGGCTTCTTGTTGGCTTGGCGATGTAAGTGGAGCCAAGTTAAAAAGTGGCCAAGAAACTGTTTGTTGGCAATTTGCCATACACTACTACCAATGAAGAACTCGCCGAGTTTTTCGCTCAGTACGGCGAAGTCCTGTCGGCTGCTGTAATCATGGACCGCGCCACCGGCCGTTCCAAGGGTTTCGGCTTTGTCGAGATGGCAAATGACGCCGAGGCTGATACTGCTATCGCTCAAGGTGACGGCGCCGAATTCGAAGGCCGCAAGCTCACCGTCAGTGAAGCTCGTCCCAAGACCGAAGCTCGCTAATTTTTCCGAAAAAAACGTCTCATTAAAAAAGAGCCCATCTGGGCTCTTTTTTGCGTTCTAGCTTTTAACTATTTCTGACCACCAGCTTTGTAGGCCGAGATTGCCTTTACGACCTTGCCGTCATCCTTGAGGTTTTCCCAGAAAAGCACTTGCTGACGACTAACATACATTACATCTTCTGGCCCGTGCAGTTCGCCACCAAGTTTCGCCAAAGACACTTGCTGATTATTCGCACTGCTCGCGCTGCTGTCTTTTGGCTGCACCGTTTGTTGCACCTGCAAATAGAAAATGTCGGTTAATTTCACATAACTACTGTCCACTTTGGTCAGCTTGCCAAAGTATACCTGTCCGTTTGTCAAAAATAGCGCCTGATACTGCTTAGACTTCACGGCTCCGCTATCAGCCATAGCAGCATAAGCCTTATTGGCAAACCACCCCAGAATCACTACGGCCACAAGAGCCGCAAGTCCCATCAATACTTTCTTCAATATGCCACCTCCTTGGCTTCCGGCGTTCATATCACGCCTACCGGTCGCTACGGCCTCCGCCATACTATGATCCGCCGCTTGTTGTCGTTGCGCTCGTACATCCATGCGAAATTAACTCCACCTAAACTTAACGTTACCGTTATGTTACAGGAGTGGCCATATGGTGTCCAGTTTGCGCGCATAACCCCCAACAGGCTATAATCATAACCACTATCAAGGTGATCAATGAGTGCAATAGGCCTCACAAAACTGCGCACTATAGTCGGACTAGTTAGCGGGATCGTGCTTGCTGCCGTAGCAACAGCTCCTGTTTGGGCCAGCTTGTCCCAAGGATTTGCGACCACATCCCCAATCGCCACTGGCAGCCTGGTTTCCCTCGACCCCAAGTCCAGCGGTAGCGTGGTTGTTACCGACCTCAATAACGTTGGACGACTTTTTGGTGTCGTGGTGCCGGACTCATCGGCATCTATTTCGCTCTCCGGCTCGGGTTCGGGGCAAGTGCAGGTCGTCACCACTGGGAGCGCTCAGGTGCTCGTCACCACTGCCGGAGGCAACATTCACGTGGGCGACTACATTTCCATTTCGCAAATCGCTGGTGTGGGCCAAAAAGTTGGTTCAAGCAGTACCCGCGTCCTTGGTACCGCTCAAGCTGATTTTGATGGCTCCGGCGACGGTGTCACGAAGCGTACCATTGACACCGGTTCCGGCAAACAAGAAGTTTCGATTGGTCAAATCCCCGTAGTTATCGCCGTGTCCGCCTATACCGCCACCGACGGCAAACAAAGTTACGTCCTGCCGAACTGGCTCCAAAACCTCTCGAATACTCTCGCCGGGAAAGCCGTGTCTCCTGTCCGCATCATTATTGCCGGGCTCATCCTCATCGTGGCCGTCATTAGCATAAGCGTTCTGCTTTACTCTGCCGTGCGCAACGGCATTATATCTATTGGCCGTAACCCTCTTTCGAAAGCCGGGGTCCTTCAAGGGATGCTTTCCATTGGCTTGGTGGCCGTAATTATTCTTGCCATTACTGCCGTCGCAATGTATCTAGTGATATCGAGGTGAACATGCAATTAGTCATTTTTGGTGGTGGAGCTCTCATTTTGCTCGCCATAATTGTCATTCAAGGACTCCAGCTCCAGCGCATGCAGGCTCGCCTGCGGGCCGCAACCACCTCCAAACCCATGAGCATTTCGCAGCCTGATGCCGAACGCCTCGAAGCCAAGCTCAACGCTGCCTACGAAGCCAAAATTAGTGAAGCCACCCAAACCTTCGGCACCGACCTCAAGGCCACATCCACCCGCCTGAGCGAACAAGTCTCTCGCCTCACTACTCAGGTTATCGAAGAAGAGCTCGACGCCTATCAAAAAACCCTCGAAGAGGTACGGCACGTGGCCACGCAGGCAATGGAGCAAATTCATCAAGCCGTCGAACATCAGCGGGTTGAATTGCGCCAAGGCATGGAGGCAGAACTGGCCACCGAAAAGCAGCATCTCGCCGAAAAATTCGATGCCAAAATTGGCGACGTCGTCTCAAGCTACATTTCTGAGGCTCTTGGGAGCGGTGTCGACCTCGGAGCTCAAATGCAATTCATCTTAACCAGCCTCGAAGCTCATAAAGAAGAGATCAGAAAGGACCTCCTAAATGGCGTCTGATCCAGCAAAACGCCCCACCTCCAGGCCAACCCCCAAGCCCACTATCACTCTAAAGAAGGTAGAGGCAGTACCGGCAGAGGAGGTAGGCGGAGCGAGCGTTTCCCCCGTGCCAGCTGGTGTAGGTTCTGTCGCGTCCCCAGTAAAAGCGACGGATAGCGTTCGTCAGCCAGCAGGGGAAATGATCGCCCAGCAAAAAGCAAACATCCCAGCCGCAAAAGCGACCCCTCCAGCCACAAGACCCGCCGCGCCAGCCGTAAAAACGGCCATACCCACAACTCAAACACCTGCCAGTACTCCATCTCGCAAATTCGACCTCCCCGCCGCCGTCTACAGCCCCCAGCTTCTCGAATCCGTCATTTACGACATTCAGTATTACCTCGACTGGTACCGGCAAAACCAAATTCGCAAACAAGTTGGCGCCAAACCCAAAGATGAGCCCAATCACTCCGACGAAACCGTCCTGGTGATCGAAGCTTGGTTAAACGGCCAGCCTGCCACTCTCGAATCACTCGAGGAATTGTTGGGCGCACTCCACAACCTCAAACTCGACCAAGTCCACATTATGCTTGCGGCCCTCCCAAATCGTTCGCAGCGTGAAGCGCTCGTCACCTGGTTTCGCACCAATGTTGGCCCGCACTTACTGCTATCATTTGTAGCCGATCGCAACCTTGGCGGTGGCGTCGTGGTGCGCACCCCCAATCGCGTTTTTGACTACACCTGGAAGCAGCAGTTAATTGCCGGTCGGGATAAATTAGCGGAGATCTTAAAACGTGTTTGATAATCCCATGTTTGCCAAACTCGTAGCCGAAGGCCGGCCTACCGGTGAAGTCATTGGTGTGGACCGGTTCCTGGTCACCGTCCAGGGCCTCGGCAACATCGCCGTAAATGCTCTCGTCTACTTCGATAACGGCCACGAAGGCCTCGTGCGAGAAGTCCGCGCCGACACCGTCATGGTCCTAAACCTCAGCGCTGAAACTATTCCGGTCGGCACACTCGCCGTCATCAAAGCCGATGAGCTCGTCACCGGAGTAGGGGAGTCCGTGCTCGGCCGCGTCCTTACGGTTACCGGCCAACCCCTCGACGGCAAAGGCCCCATCACCTTTAGCCGTTTCGATCCCGTGTTCAAAGTAGCGCCCGGCATCATCGAGCGCCAACAGCTCACCGACCCTCTCACTACCGGAGTTGCCATTGCCGACCAGCTCTTCCCGCTCGTCAAAGGCCAACGCATCGCCGTCCTCGGCGACAACAAAACCGGTAAGTCCGCCTTCACCATGCAGCTCACGCTAGCCCAGAAAGATACCGGTCGCTTCGTCGTGCACGTGCTCATTGCTAAACGCAAATCCGACGTCGATCGCCTCATTGCCAAGCTTAACTCTACCGGTGCCATAGCCTACTGCACCGTCATTGTGGCCTCCGTCTTCGATTCACTCACCCAAAGTTACCTGGCCCCCTACATTGGTGCCACCATCGCGGAATACCTCTGGCACGGCGGTAAAGACGGCATCATCGTTTACGACGACTTGTCCAACCACGCCAAAGTCTACCGCGAACTCTCCCTCCTCCTCAAAGTCAGCCCAGGACGCGCCTCATATCCAGGTGACATGTTCTACGCTCACTCGTCGCTGCTCGAACGCGCTGGCCGGCTGGTCAAAAACGGCGCCACCCTTGCCTCCATTCCTGTCATTTCTACGCCCAACAATGACATTACCGCACCTCTACCCACCTCTATCATGTCCATCACCGACGGTCAGCTCATTTTCGACACTGAAGCCTTCCGTGCTGGCATTCGGCCCGCCATTTCGGTGGGTTTGTCCGTCTCCCGCGTTGGTGGAATCGGCCAAAATAAGCGGCAAAAAAAGCTCACCGCCACCTTGTTTAAAAAACTCGCCGCCTATCGCCAAGCTGCCGAGTTCTCGCACTTTGGCTCCGAGCTTGCCATTGAATCGCGCGCCGACCTCGAACTTGGCAAAAAAATCTACGAGGCTCTCAAGCAGCCACCCGACGTTATTTATACCGCCAATGTTCAAGACCTCATCCTCGGCACCGTCATGAAGACCGAAGGCAAAATCACCATCAACATCGACAGCCTCAAGCGCAAAGCGGCCGAACTCGCCCCCACCATGACTCCAGACAGCGACTGGGAAGCCACCATCACCAAACTCCTGGCCGAAGTCACTGTCCAGGCCGCCCCTCCACCCAAGCCAGTCGAAAGTGCTCCCCCCGGCACCCCGCCGGCACCCGGCGCTCCCACGCCTGCCCCTGAGGCAAAAAAATGAGCAGCCAAGCCCTCGGTATCGAAAAAGAAGCCTCTCAGGTCGGCACCGTCTCTGAGCTCACCGGCATCTTCGAAAGCATTGCCTCCATGCGCATCGGTAAAATCAAAGACCGCGTTTCCAAAAGCCAAGCCTTCTTTGCCGAGCTCTGGCAAATCTATACCCAGCTTCGGGTCGACCCAAACGAGCGCCTCATTGGTAAAAACGGCCCCAAGCGCGACAAACCCAATGTCTTCTTGGCCCTCACCTCGGAGGGTGGCCTCTCCGGCGACATCGACCAGCGCATCGTACGCACCGTGCTCGAAAACATCGACCCCGCCACCACCGATCTGCTTGTAATTGGTGCTCACGGCGCCACGCAATTCGTCCAAAACCATGCCAAAATCAAGCGTTACTTTCGCTTGCCCGATATCGACCAAGCCATCGATGTTAGCCCCATTGTCGATGAACTCATTGGCTACCAGCAGCCCACGGTTTGGTTCCAGCGCTACGTGTCGCTGTCGGTCCAAGAGGTGGGTCGCATCGACCTTCTCGGCCGTGTGCGCTCCCTCGCCACTGACGCCGCTTCGAACAAACAAGGCGATATTATTAGCCCGCGCGAGTACCTGTTCGAACCCAACGTTGATGATGTGGTGCATTACCTCGAATCCGTCATGCTTGAAATTGCCTTGTCTCAGGTCATCCTCGAATCGCGTCTCGCTCAGTACGCCTCGCGCTTCACCGCTATGTCGGCTGCCAAAAAACGTGCCAAAGAGCTTCAGCTTGAGCTCGTCATGTCCTACAACCGCGCTCGCCGCGGCGAAGCCGATGACCGCATTAAAGAAATAGTCAACGCCATGAACGCCCTTACGCCGAGCTAGTAAAAGTCTAAAACAACATAAACTAGCGATTTTACAATATTCAAGACTTGGCCATATAATCAAGCGGTCGCAACAACCGATGCGACGAACCTCGAACATTGGAGTTGGGGAACGTGAAACTCACCAAGCATACGACGGCTGGCCTTTCAAGCGCGGCCAGCACGGCGCGTCGGCCCAACGCGGCATTCATAGTCTCCATATGGCTATGGCTCGCATCGTTCACCCGTCGAATCACGGGCAGGGCCTTCTACATAGTCACGATCGGCACGTGCTACGTAGATGTCCTGATACCCAACTACCCCTTCGACGAGTCGGGCATCCGAGCCGGAGAAGAGCGCATCGGCGGCGCGTACACCATTAGGCCGGGCGGCTCAGCTGTCAACTTCGCCTGCATGTTCTGGCGACTTGCGAAGCTCAACAACCTGAGGAAGCTCAAGCCTGCCTTCATTGGCATGATAGGTGCCGACCTCTTCGGTAAAATCCTGAAACTCCTCTTGAAAGAGCATGGCGTCCACTACAGATTGGTGGAGCAGCCAGGCACAGGTACAAACATGAGCTTCAACCCCACTAGTCCTGAGGGTGTGGACATCCAGCTCACCGCCGGTACTGCGAATGCTACGCTGGCTCCTAAAGTCGTGGCAAAGGACCTCAACCGAGCCATCGCCCGCGCCAAGATGCTTTACCTCGGCGGGTTGCTCAAGCTCCCGTTCACTCAAGCGGACTTCGAGTCCATCGGTGAGCTGGCTCGGCGTCACGGGACAAGGATCGTCGTCGATCATGGCAGAATCCCGGCCGACATCGACGAGATGAGGCGAGAAGCCGTTCGGGAGTTCATCAAGCGTTACGTCAAGTTCTACTTCCCGAGTCGGGAGGAGTTCCTAGCGCTGTGGGACTTCGACTCCATCGAAGCCGGCTGCGCATGGCTCGCCGAGCAGGCACCCGAGCTCTTCGTCGTCGTCAAGGATGGCGCAAATGGTGCCTACTACTGGGATGGCGGGGCAGTTCAGCACGAAGAAGCCGTCCCCGGCATTACAATCCTGAACGGCGCCGGCATCGGAGACACCTGCAACGCCGGCATGCTCGTCGCTCTCGCTTCAGGCCATCCGCTCAGGACCGTGGTACGCTACGGCTGTGATGTTGCAGCGGCCTATGGGACCCAGACGGAGCCTCCGCTGTTGAAGAAGTAGGGCTAAAAGCCCCTCAAACGAGTCCGCCGTCACCATAATTGGCCTCGCCTCTCGCACCATTCGGTGTAGGAGGCGAGGCCTTTGAAAATCTGGCCGTAGCCCTGCTCCCACCCATGCTGTAGAATAACAATAAGCATTATGGCAACATCAGCGGCAAATCCAGCCACCACTACACCACCGATAGTACCGGTCGCCGGGCAAGCCCCGGCCCAAAAACCGGCCCCTATTGTCGAACCAAAGCCTGCAGCGGTAGCCGCAACCAAGGTCAGTGAAGGGAATGTTCCGGCTGTGCCAGCTGGTGCAGGTTCCGTCGCATCTCCAGCCGAAACAATCCCACCCCCAGCCACCACAGCCGAGCCCACCGCCCCGGCCCCCGTCGCCCCACCACCTACAGGCATCACCGGTCACATTGTCAGCATCCGCGGGCTTATTGTTGAAGTGGCCTTCCGCGGCGACGCCCGTCCGGCTCTACGCGAAATCCTCACCATCGACGGCCACCCCGAAATTCTCCTCGAAATCAACTCCTTCAACGAGCGCCGCGATGCCATTTGCATCACCTTCATGACCAGCTCGCTCGTTTGTCGTGGTGCCAAAGTTGTCTCCACTGGCACCACCATATCCGTCCCCACCGGCGCCAAAGCTCTCGGCCGTCTCTTCAACGCCGTCGGCATGGTCGCAGACAACAAAGAGCCCATCGGTCCCGAGGTGCCGCGCCGCAGCATTTACACCAATGCCTCCTCCAGCCAACTTTTCGACAACAAAGACGAGCTCCTCGAGACCGGCATCAAAGTCATCGACTTTTTCACCCCGTTCGTCAAAGGGCGCAAAATTGGTATCATCGGCGGCGCCGGTGTGGGCAAGACCGTGCTCATCATGGAGCTCATCCACAACATCGGCAAAGACCCCACAAAATTAGCCTTCTTCGCCGGCATCGGCGAACGCATCCGCGAAGGCCACGAGCTTTACTCCACCCTCGTCGAGCGCGACATGCTTGGCTCCACCTGTATGTTCTACGGCCAAATGAACGAAAATCCCGCCATGCGCGCCATGGTTGGCCTCACCGCCACCACCCTGGCCGAATACTTCCGTGACGAAGAAAAACGCGACATCCTCTTCTTCGTGGACAATGTCTACCGTCACATCCAAGCCGGAAACGAACTCTCCACCATGATGGGTCAAATCCCGTCCGAAGGTGGTTACCAGGCCACCATCTTCTCCGACCTTAAGCGCCTCCAAGACCGCCTCTACTCCAATGCCAACGGTTCCATCACCGCCATCCAAACCATCTTCATCCCGGCTGACGACCTCACCGACCCCGCCGTCCAAGAAATCTCCAGCCAGATCGACTCCGTCATCGTGCTCTCTCGTGCCGTCGCCGAAGCCGGTATTCGCCCTGCCGTCGACCTCATTCGTACCAGCTCCAGCCTCCTCACGCCCGAAATCGTAGGGGACCGACACTACCTGCTCGTCACCCAGGTCCAAGCCATTATGCAAAAATACGATTCCCTCAAAAACATTATCGCCATCATCGGTGAAAACGAATTATCACCCCAAGACCGCGCCGACTATCAAAAGGCCAAAAAACTCATCGAATTCTTTGCCCAGGCCATGTTCGTAACCGAAGCTCTCAATGGCATCCCCGGCGTCTATTTCTCCCGCGAACAAACCCTAAGCGGTGTCGAAGAAATACTTATTTGATTTTATATTAAAAAAGTTATATAATATTCAAGCTAGATTCCGTAGGTACCCCTATCGAAGGGAAGAGTATCGTGCCAGCATCCAGCAAGCTCCAGATCTCTCAGGAGGGCTGGGTTCAGTTCCTCGTCGACCTGAATCTTCAGATCATGAGAGGGCTGGCCCATCCAACCGAATCATGGCCCTGGCTCGTCCCATCAGATGAGCAGGTGGGAGAGCCTCTGGGCGACTTCAGGCACCCCCGCTACCGCATCACGTATAACTGGGGTTCCGCCGAAAACCGACCCCGGGTGCGGCTGGTCGGCCGCACCGACAGTGTCGGCGTCTACCTCACACTCTACGTCGGCGAAGGCAACCTGCCAGGCGAGCGGGACGGCGATCCGAGAATCGAGGCCTCCTGGAGCGTCTACGTGGACTCCCTGCATACTGGAGCAGCCAGGGTCGTTGCCCCGCCACAGAGTTCAGAAGAGCAGGAGGTCCTGCTCTTCTCCGACCATCCGCTGCTCGAGATGTCGGGCGGCCCACTACATCCGCCACTCATCAACCACATCCTCACCCGGATCAACGCCTGCCTGACGCCCGCATCCGCAGTGGCGCCCTCCTAGCACCACAGGCCCGGTCGGCCGCTCCCAGTGAGCAGCCGACCGGGCCTCGCCCGTTTCAAAAATTAATTTGCTACAATATCCATAAGCGTAATAATCTTAGCCCGGCAAATAAGGGTAGGGGAAGAAAAACAATTATGAGTGCCAGCGCGCGCCCCACAACCAGCACAACCGAAATAAGCAGTAAGGCCGAGCTCGCCCGCCAGCTCATAATTGTTTTTCGCATCAACATTAACCAGCCCCATCTCGAAAGCCACCATGGATAAAAACACCAAACGCTTCAAGGCCAAAATCTTCAGCCCCTACCAAACCTACTATCAAGGCGAAGCCGTCTCCTTAAGTGCCGCCAACCGTACCGGTCCTTTCGACATCCTCCCTGGCCACATTAACTTTTTCTCGCTCCTAACGAGCGGCACCGTTGTCATCAACACCGGCTTCCAGCAGCTCGAATTCCAGATCGGTCGCGGTGTCCTGCGCGTCAACCGCGATGAGGTCACGCTGTTTGCCGATGTCTAGGCAACTCTAGGCTGCCACATCGGCCGCATAATCCAAAGGCACCGCATCCGAAACCAGTTTTTGATCCGGAAACTCGCGTCGTATTCGCTCCACATCCTCAGGCTCCATTGTCCAATTCAGCGCTCCCAAATTCTCCTCGAGGTGCTCTACGCGGCTCGTTTTAGAAATCGTCACCACATGATCCTGAGCAATCAGCCAGTTTAAGGCAATCTGCGCCGGTGTCTTGCCATATTTGCGCGCTAAATCCGCCACCACCGGCGCCGTTCCCAAAGCACCTTTTTGCAACGGTCGCCACGCCACAAGCATCACATCTTCATCCTGGCATTGCTTTAGTACGCCCTTCGCCTCCACTTCACGGTATTGCAAGTTGTAATGCACCTGATTACACACCAGCTTGTTCTTGGTATGGCGCTGCGCCTCCGAAAACCGAGCCGGTGTCATATTAGAAACTCCAATGTTCTTCACGACGCCCGCGCTCACGAGCTCATCGAGTGCCCGCATCGTATCTGCTATTGGTAACCCCGGCTCTGGATACCAGTGCAGCAAATATAAATCTACATAATCCATTCGCAGTCGTTTCAGGCTTGCTTCAAATGATCGTCTCACTCCGTCGTACGACTGATTCTGCCCCGAAACCTTGGTTGCCACGAGCAGCTTCTTCCGATCAAAGCCCTCCACTGCCCGCGCCAATAGCTCTTCGGCATGACCGGCCCCATACAGCTCAGCCGTATCCAAATGGGTAATCCCGTGCTCGAGCGCTGCCCGAATCGCCATTATCTCGCGTGCGTCCTGGCTTCGATCCACCGCGCGCCGCCCGCCCATTTGCCACAAGCCCAGTCCATACACCGGCAATTCAAATCCATTTGTAAGTTTTTTAGTGGCGATCTTCATAAAAACATCTTACCATTCTTGGCAAAATGCCTTTCACTTCATAAAATAAGGTTGACATCAGATATAAAGCATAAGCATAATGAAAGCCAAGATCATTTAACCAGGAATTTCCGAAATGGCTTATTCTACTGTCAATTCTAAAGGTCAAACGTACTATCTTCACATGAAGGATGTCACCCTCAAAGGTGGGCGTCTGCAGCGCATCTACTTCTTTGCTCGTGACATTCGCGACGGCGCAATGGATGCTCTGCCTGAAGGTTATGAAGAAGTCGAAAACCCACGCACTGGGCTCAAAGTGCTCAAAAAGAGTGCTCCGGCTACCGCCTAGGATCTATTGCTCGTCAGTTTCAAAAGATGCTATGCTAGCCACCATATGGCAAACGTCCTTCTCGATGTAAAAGATCTCCGCAAAACTTACGCTGATGGCTTTGAAGCCGTCAAAGGCGTAAGTTTTAGCGTAAAGAGAGGCGAAGTCTTTGGCATTCTCGGCCCCAATGGTGCCGGCAAAACCACCACCCTCGAAATGATTGAAACCCTCCGCCCCATTACCAGTGGCACTGTCACTCTGGATGGCCTCGATGTAAAGCACAAGCCCTACGAAATCAAAGAGCGCATTGGAATTCAGCTCCAGTCATCGGCCTTTTTCCCCAACCTCAAGCTTGTAGAGCTCCTAAAGCTCTTCAACGACCTCTACGCCGAAACCACCGATCCTATGGAGCTCCTCCGTGAGGTTGATCTCGAAGAAAAAGCCAATGCGGTTGCCAAAGAACTCTCCGGCGGCCAGCGTCAACGCTTCAGCATCGCCACCACCCTTGTAAATAAGCCCGTAGCCGTCTTCCTCGACGAGCCCACCACTGGCCTCGACCCTCAGGCCCGCCGCAACCTCTGGGACCTCATCCACCAAATCAAGAAAAAAGGCACCACCGTCATCCTCACCACTCATTATATGGAGGAGGCTCAAGTTCTGTGTGACCGGGTCGCTATCATGGACGAAGGTAAAATTATTGCTATGGACACACCTGAGGCTCTCATAAATCAACTCCTAGGTCGCGGTTTTAAGCCTCACACCAAAGTTCAAGCTGCCACACTCGAAGATGTCTTCATTGATCTCACTGGAAAGGAGCTCAGGGACTAATCATGGCTATTTCACGACGCTCATTTGTGGCCCTGCGCGGTCTCACGATTGCATCGCTCAAAATGTACTTCCGCAATCGGACAGCCTTGTTTTTCTCGCTTTTCTTCCCCATCGTTTTCATAGTCGTATTTGGCTCTATCTTTAAAAACCCTTCTACTTCTTTCAAAATTGATCTCACCAACAATTCTCATACCGACCTTGCGACACAGTTCGAAACCATGCTTGGCAAAACCCCTGCTTTTAAGATCAAAACTACTACTGAAGCTCAAGGCGCCACCGATCTCGATAAGGGCGATACTGATCTTGTCGTAGTCATCCCTCAAAGCTTTGGACAGGCCACTAAGGGTCATTTTGTTCAGTCGCAAATTATCGCCCATTTCAACGTTGCCAAGCCCCAAAACGGCGCAGCTGCTGCTCAAATCGTGCAGGAAATCGCCTCTGGATTCAACGACGACATTACCCATACCTCCAAACTTGTTTCAGTCGTGGCCAGCGGCGTCAGCACCAAAAACCTCAGCTACATTGATTTCCTTCTGCCCGGCATGGTTGGCCTCTCCATTATGCAGCTCGGTATTTTTAGCGTAGCTTTTGGCTTTGTGGCACTCAAAACTACTGGAATGCTCCGCCGTATTCAAGCCACTCCCATCCACGCCAGTAGTTTCATCATTGCTCAAGGTTTCGCGCGGCTCATCATGGCTGTCTTGCAAACCATCTTGCTCTCGGGCATCGGCGTGGCCTTCTTCGGCTTCCATTTGCCTCCGAGCAGCTGGTTGCCATTTGGGGTCCTAGCGCTCCTAGGTAGTGCTGTCTTTATGGCCATCGGTTTCGCCATCGCTGGCTGGGCCAAAAACGAAGACCAAGCCCAGCCCGTCGCTCAGCTCATTCAGTTCCCCATGATGTTCCTTTCCGGCACTTTCTTCCCTCGAGACAGTTTTCCGCACGCCCTCCAAGCTGTCACCGGTTTCTTGCCCCTTACCTATCTCGCCGACGCCTTGCGCGAAGTTGCCAATAATGGTGCGTCGCTTTGGGCTGTTCGTGGCGACCTACTTGGACTGCTGGTTTGGGGACTAGCTGTTGGTTTTCTCGCGGTCCGTCTCTTCCACTGGGAATAATTCATAGGAGCTCGCCATGTCAAAAGAAGCTAAAATTCTTACTGCCGTTCTCGTGGTCGTCGTTGGCGCCATGATCACGCTCTTTGTCATCGCCAATCAAAGCGCTCCGGCTCCAGTTGGCGACAAGACCAAAATCATCCGCGACAATTCGCACAAAGAGGGGACCGGGGCTGTTCAGCTCGTGGAATTTGGCGACTACCAGTGCCCGGCCTGCGGTGCCGCCTATCCGAACGTTAAGCAACTCCTTGCCAATTATTCTGGCAAAATCACGTTCTATTTCCGCAACTTCCCCCTTACGAGCATCCACCAAAACGCCCTCGATGGTGCCGAAGCCGCAGAAGCAGCCGGGGATCAAGGTAAATACTGGCAAATGCACGACAAACTCTACGAATCGCAAAAAGACTGGAGTGAATTATCCGACCCTACCGATACGCTCGTCGGCTATGCGAAAGGCTTGGGCCTCGACACTACTAAGTTCAAGCAAGCCCTAACCAGCAAACAATTCCAATCCGTCATCGATCAAGACCTCGCCGACGGAAACGCCCTAAGCATCCAGGGTACCCCCACTTTCTACTTCAATGGCGTCCAGTACACCGGCGCCTCCACCTATGAAGCTCTAAGCGCTCAGGCCGACTCACTTCTCAAAAAATAAAGCTAAAGCACAACCTCGCCCGATTCGTGAGCTACGTTCAACGAGCTGAGGTCATAAGTTACAGTCGTGTCTGGGCCACAATGTACGTGCACAAGTTGATTAACCAATACGGCTCCGTCATGTCCTTCTAGCGCCGAGAGTTCGGCCTGGACGGTATGGGCATCCAGTAGGATCTTGCGTCGCAAAAACCCGCTTGGCCACACTAGGCTCAATTTTGTTCCCGTATGGCCGGCCGGGTCCATGCGCGAGGGCCTCGCTGGGGGCTGTTTCTTTACATCAAAGCGCCCCTCTTCAGCGTGTACCTTCACCAAAATCCGTTTGTCCGGTCGCTTAGAAGTATTGTAAACCGCAAATTTCACCGGGAGCACGCCGTCCTTCACACTTTGGGCATACTCATCTAGCTGCTTACCATAGTGATCCAGTGTACGATGGTATTTTCGCCAGTCTTCACGCTTAAAGATGCCCAAAGTCGGTATTGAAAGCCATGACCATACATTTGATGGTGCAGACAATCTGCGCTCCACAAAAGCCATTTCTGCCCGCAAATACTTAAGCTCGGCCTTATAATTCGGCTCGCACAGCTTTGCTGCCACTACATATTGCGGTTCAGAAGCGTCGATTTTCTCTTCATGCATAACCATTATGACCATAATACCATTTTCAGATTAAGCTGTGTCATTCCGGACTCAAGAAAGGAAAAAGCCCCGCCGATAGAATCAGCAGGGCTCTCACCTTCGTGCAGGTAGTACTCGGCGCTCAATGCGCCATCCCCCCGAGGGAAGGATCACCGGCGGGCTCCGATGGCCGCGCCGGAAGTGTTTCGACGGCCTCGGTGGGACGAACTGCGCCGCCTCGGCCGGATGCGGACCCAGATGCTGGTGATGATCTCGAAGGCGGTCCAGATCACCGCCAACTCCACCGCCCACGCGATCACCGCCGCCAGGAGGCCTATGAGGACGGTCGCCCAGAAGGACAACCACCCGTTCGGCTGGTCGGGGTCCAGGGCCCGGAATCGGGGCACAACCACCCACGGAAGGACGCCGAGGGCGGCCACGAGCCCGGTGACCCAGCAGACGTGCTTCTCGCTCGAGGTCAGGTCGTCGTCGAGCATGTGGCCGACGAGTCGGTCGAAGAAAGGCTTCACTTGTACTCCTAAAACAGGAAGGTGCATCCGGGAGACTGCCCGGCGGCTGACCGTCTCGAGGATGAGAGGTAAGGAAATGATACCATAAAAAAGACACAAAATCAAGCACGCTTATCTGGAAAAGCGGAAATGGGTGCACATACAAAGCCAAAAACAGAGGCAGGCGGGTGACCAGGCGAAAAATCGCCGGCCACCCGCCCGTGGTACCTCCGTTGCTACTTGGTGTGCGGATCTACCCGCGCCGGCCGATCAGCCAGCTCAACCAGGTCGGCTTGATCCAGCGCGGCTTCGGCTCGTACCATGTCGTCGGCTTGATTCGACGCATCAGGATGGCCGAGTAGAACTCGCCGAACTGTTCGGGCGGCCCCATAATCCATAGGGCAGCTTGGCCACTCTTGGCATCGATGTAGACCTTGCCACTGCAGAGCTCAAACTCTCCGGTCCCAGCGTAGTCGCCCCGATACGGCCGTCGGCGCTCGTTGGAGTCGAGGACGTAGTCGTAGAGCTCTGCCGCGGTCAGCGTCCAGGCCGGATTGCTGCTCACGAACTCGTCCAGGTCGGCTGGCGTGCTGGGAACAGCTACAGCTCCCTCCACGACACAGCGACACAGCGTGGCCTCGTTGCGCTTAAACTGAAGACTCACGCCGCTCACCTCATAGGTGACGTTGTCGCCATACCCGAAGCGTAGGTTGGCGATCGTCGCCGCCCAGTCGCCGGCCTCGGGATGCTCCGAGTCCAACTCGAGATAGAAGGTGGTTTGTCGCGGTTCGCGCATGATCGTAGGACCCCTCGATTCTAGTAGTACTTTGGATGAGAAAGCGGATCTGTGCGGACCCCGCGCTAGTTAAAAAGCAACGGAGAACTAGTTGAGTGCAAAAAGTACCCAAATAGCTCCCCATAGCAAAAATGTCAAAGAATCGGGGATTATAATACGACAAACCAAAAATAATTGCAATGGTGGGCCCGGCAGGATTTGAACCTGCGACCAAGCGGTTATGAGCCGCCTGCTCTAACC
>CAZSRA010000011.1:0-26071 GCA_964609585.1 uncultured Candidatus Saccharimonadales bacterium | reverse complement strand
CCCAGAGCCTGAAGGCTGCCGTGTCGGGCGTCTCGAGTTCAGCCGCGCGCTGCTCGCATCCCGCATCCCGCATCCAAGAAATTATTACCCATTTGGTCTATAAACCGTAATGATAGTAAAATCACCACAACAATGTATCCCTATTCTCATCTCCCCAAACCACTCCCGCCAGCGCAATATTACATTTTGCTTGCGCTCTACCGAGAAAATTCCCACGCCTACCCCTTAAAAGCCGCCATCCTCAACAGCTCCCTTGGCAGCATCAAAATTCCTGCCACCAAACTCTATCCCCTCCTCACAACCATGCACACAGAAGGTCTCATCGAAATGCTTGGAAAAAAACCCAGCGGAAAATCCGGCAAACCCCGCATGCATTACGGCATTTCAGAATACGGCATCATCCGCCTCCAAGAAGAGTCCCAGCGCCTCGAACACGCCGTCAAAATAGCCAAATCAATCGGCACCCTCGACAATCAAATTCCAACCGACCTCCAACGTATGCTAAAATCGCACCCGTAACACAATTTAATCTTCAGGGTGGCGCGAAATTCGCCAATCGGACGTTATAGCCGTCGACTCCAGCCCAAAGCCGGAGATGACCATGTGTAAATCATGGGCCGACCGTACAGTCGGGACTCGCTTCGAAAAAGCGAGTGTTCACTTCAGGCACCCGCCTAAAGCGAGCAGCAAGGAGAACGTTCATGAAATACCGAAACCTCGGTTCCGTTTCCGTTATATTAGCCGCATTGCTCTGGAGTCTCGATAGCTTCTTGCGTACTCAGCTCTATAGCCTTCCACCAGCCGTCGTCGTCTTCTGGGAGCACACTCTGGGCTTCATCCTCATCAGCCCCTTCATTTTCGCCACATTTAACCAGTTCAAAAAACTCACGCGCAAGCAATGGTTCGCCATCGCCGGTGTCTCGTTCCTATCCGGCGCGCTCGGTACCATTCTCTACACCGCCGCTCTTTCTAAAACCCAATTCATCCCCTTCTCCGTCGTCGTCCTACTCCAACAGCTCCAGCCCATTTTCGCCATCACTACCGCGGCAGTCCTCCTCAAAGAACCCCTTACCCGCCGCTTCATGTTCTTGGCCGCTCTAGCTCTCATCGCCGCCTACTGGGTCGCCTTCCCCACCCTCACCGTCAACTTCAGCACCGGCGCCGGCACCGCCCTCGCCGCCCTCTTCGCCCTCGGCGCCGCTGCCAGCTGGGGTACCTCCACCGCCTTCTCGAAGTACTCACTCAAAGACACCTCGTCTCTACACATCACCGCCGCTCGTTTCGGTCTCACGCCCATTTTCGCGCTCGGCTTCGTCTTTGTCCTCGGCGGCAGCCATTCCGTACTGGCCCTTACCCCCATCCAGTGGCGATTCATCGCCCTTATCACCCTCTCCACTGGTTTCGTTGCCCTCGCCATCTACTACTTCGGCCTAAAACGCGTCCCCGCCTCGCGCAGCGCCATCCTTGAGCTCACTTGGCCACTTTCTGCGCTCATCACCGGCTACGCTTTCTTGCACCAAACCCTCAATGCCTCGCAAGCTATCGGCGCTGTCGTCCTCCTCGGCACCGTCATCCTCATTGCCCGCGATGCTCAAAAAACGGAAAAAACCAATGCTCTCCCCCATGTCCAAGAAGCCTAATATCTACCTCATCGGCGGTGCTCCCCGCGTTGGCAAATCCACGCTAGCTAGTCTTCTCGCACGCCAGCTATCCACCGAACCCATCGCCACCGACGACTTGCGCACGCAAATCCGCAGCTTTACCGCCCCGGCGACCGAACCCGATCTTTATTACCTGGACAGCCTCAACGTCGACGAAGCCAACATGACCCGCCTCATGCGCGATCACACCAAAGACATCATTGCCGCTGCCGACCGCGAATCCACCGTCGTTTGGCGCTCCATCGAGATACTCATTCAAGCTCATGCCACCTCCGCTCAACCTCTCATCATCGAAGGCGTGGCCATTCTCCCGCATCTTGTCGCTGGCCTGAGAGTTCCACATACCGCCGTCCACCTCGGCAACCAGTCGCCCGCTCACGCCAAAATCATTCTCGATTTTGCTCGAAACAATCCCAATACCTGGCTGGGCACGCTCCAAACCGACACCCTAGAAGCTTTTGCTAAATTTACCCAACACTACAGCGTTCACGCTCAAGCCGAAGCTCAAAAATACCACCAACCCTATCTTGAGATGAACAGCCAGCCCTTCGAAGAATCGCTCGAAAAGGCTCTAGATCTCCTCCAAACCGCTTAACCTGTCCAAATTACCCTCAAACCGCTACACTTAAGTTCAATAACAACCTGGCGCATCCTCGCCACATAACGACAACGTTCAGAGGAGAATTCACGATCATGAGCCACCAGCTCGACAAAGCCTACGATCCTGCCAAATACGAATCCAAAATCTACGCCAAATGGGAAGACTCCGGCGCCTTCAAACCCGACCCCAAAGCGCCCAAAGACCCCTTCACCATCATCATGCCTCCGCCCAACGCCAACGGCCACATCCACATGGGCACCGCCATGTTCGTCATCGAAGACATCCTTACTCGCTATAAGCGCATGCAAGGTCACAAAACGCTCTGGCTCCCCGGCACCGACCATGCCGGTATCGAAACGCAGGTCGTTTACGAACGCCTTCTCCAAAAAGACGGCAAAAGTCGCTTCGACTTCACCCGCGAGCAATTCTATTCCGACGTCATGAAGTTCACTCGCGGCAATCAATCCACCATCATCAATGAGCTCCGCAGCCTCGGCTTCTCCGCCGACTGGTCACGCCTCCAATTCACCCTCGACGACAAGATCGTCGCCACCGTCTATGACACCTTCCGCGAGCTCCACGCCAAAGGCCTCATCTACCGCGCCAATCGCATCGTCAACTGGTGTCCTCACTGCCGCTCCGCGTTTGCCGACATCGAAGTAAAGCATCGCGACCAAATCGACCCCCTCTACTACATCAAATACGGCCCCTTCATCCTCGCTACCGTCCGCCCCGAAACCAAATTCGGTGACACCGCCATCGCCGTTAATCCCAAAGACCCGCGCTATGCCAAGCTCGTCGGCACTACCATCGAAGCTGAAGACCTAAACGGTCCCATTACCCTCAAAGTCATCGCCGACCCTCACATCGACCCCGAATTCGGCACCGGCGCCATGAAAGTCACCCCCGCCCACGACCATAACGACTGGGAAATTGGCCTCCGCCACAATCTCGAAGTCAAACAAGTCATCGGCACCGACGGCCGCCTCACCGAGCTCGCCGGCCGCTACGCCGGCATGCCCGTCACCGAAGCCCGCACTCAGGTGGCTCACGACCTCGAAGAGCGTGGCCTCATGGACCACATCGATATGAATTATAGCCACTCCATTGGCATCCACGACCGCTGCGGGACCCCCATCGAGCCCCTCGTCATCGAGCAATGGTGGCTCAAAGTCGATAAACTCAAAAAGCCTGCTATCAAAGCCATCAAATCCGGCGAAATCAAATTCGTACCCGAGCGTTTCACCAAAATCGCCCTCGATTGGCTCGAAAACCTCCACGACTGGAACATCAGCCGCCAAAACTGGTGGGGCATTCGCGTACCCGTTTACTACAACCGTGGCACCGACACCACCAAGCCCGACTACATCATCGCTACCTCCGAATCCAAAGCCATCGCCACCTACGGAGCCGGCAACTACGAAGCCGAAACCGACAATTTCGACACCTGGTTCTCCTCAGGCCAATGGCCCTTTGCCACCACCATGGCCACCGGCGATTTCGAGCAGGGCTTCTACCCAACATCAGTCATGGAAACCGGCCGCGACATTCTCTTCCTCTGGGTTACCCGTATGATCATGTTTGGCGTGTTCAAAACCGGCGAGGTCCCTTTCAAAACCGTCTACCTCCACGGCCTCGTCACCGACGGTACTGGCAAGAAAATGTCCAAATCCAAGGGCAATGTTATTAATCCTCTGGATATGACCTCAAAATATGGTACCGACGCCCTGCGTCTAGCTCTCACCATCGGCATCACCGCCGGCAACGACGGCCCCCTGGCCGAGCCCAAAATCGAAGGCTACCGCAACTTCTGCAACAAGCTCTGGAACGTCGCCCGCTTCATCCTCGGCCAACTCCCAGACGACTACTCCCCTACTCTTCCCGAACTCAAAACCCCTGCCGACCAATGGCTCATGACCAAGCTAAACGTCGCCGTCACCGAAGTTACCAAAGCGATCGAAGACTACCGCTTCTCCGAAGCCGGCCAGCTCATCTACGCCCTTCTCTGGGACGATTTCGCCGACTGGTACCTGGAAGCTTCCAAAATCACACCGAACCACCCCCTCCTCACCCACACCCTCGAAACCATTCTCACTCTCCTCCACCCCATCGCCCCATTCGTGACTGAAGCCATTTGGAGCGAACTCCCATGGCACCAAACCCAGCTCATTACCAGATCGTGGCCCGTAGTAGACATTACAAGAACAAAACCCGATCTATTTGAAGCTAATCTATTCGAAACCATCAAATCAGTCGTCCAATCCGCCCGTACTATTGTGGCCGAAGAGCAGCTTTCCAAACCTACCATCCTCACTATCGATCAAAAACTCGCCACCTCAACCGAGCTCATCCAACGTCTCGCCCGCGTCGCCACCGTCGAGCTCGTGCAAGAGGGGAGTGGCCTCTACCTCGGCACCTCAGCTCCCGCCTGGATCAAAGCCGACCAAACCATGATCGAAAATCGCCGTCACCGCCTTGAGCAGCAACAAATCGAAAAACAAGCCTATCTCAAATCGCTCGCCGCCAAACTCGCCAACACCAAATATGTCGAATCGGCCCCGGCCAACATCGTCGCCGACACCCGGGCTCGCCATACCGAAACCGAGCAGCTTCTAGCCAAACTCACCGAACAGCTCGCCCGCCTTTAGCTAATTCTTCGCACGCAACAACACGCCATTCGCATCCCACAAGCTCACACGCCAGCCCTCACTCAGCAGCTGTCGCGCCAACCGGGAGTGAGTGGGGGAGAGCAGAGCACATTTCACATCGTATCGCGCAAATGTGGGGTTTACCGATCCAGCTACATCGATCACATCACGCCACTGCTGGTAATAAGACACGCCGTTCATCTGCCAAGACGGCATCCGCCCGTCTATGAACACCTTCACGCCAGGAAGCTTCCAGATCATATAGCCGCCAAAGTCGTAGTCGTTAAACACCTGTCCCCCACATGGATTCGCCCTCAAATCGGCAATTTCACGATCAGGCAAATTATTATTCGGGCTTAGCGCAAGCTTTGCCGCCGGTCCCACCATCACAAACAATGCCAGAGCCGTCACGAGCCACCTTTTACCACCTCGAATCCTCAAGAATTTCCACCCAATCTCGTAGCCCTCTTCGAGAATAGATAACGAGCTCAGCACAAACAAGGGAAAATACCGCACGCCCACAAACGTGCCAGCCAAAATCACGCCGGGTAGCACATACTTGCGCTGCCGCCACCCCGAGGCAAAAGCCACTAGCAAGACTAAAACGATATAAAACCCAGTCATCCAATTTACCTCAAGTGGCCGCCACTCTTGCACGCGTCCATGCAGCTGCGGATCCGATAGCGTCCGCCAAATCTCCACATACAATCTCGGTCCGTATGGATTCAAGAATGTCGCAAATACCGATCCCGCAAGCACCCACAAATATCGTCGGTCCCGCCATGCCGCCACCAACAAAACCACAAACCCAAGCACAAATCCACCGTGCAAGTTCGCCCATATCACAAACATTGGCACCAGTCGCCACCGCCAGCCCCGATTCATCGCCACAAGCATCACGGCAAAAAACAACGCCGACCACACATTCGGTCGCGCCACAGCAAGTCCCAGTACCGCCGCAAACCCAATCGCCAGTACCGGCAGCTTCCATGTTCGCGCCGCAAGCATGAGAGCTCCCGCCCACATCGCCCCAAACAACCCCGCCGTCAAACTGTACCCACCCAGCTTCATCGCAAGCGCAATTAACACATCACTCAACCACTCGTGATTTATCCACGGAAAATTAGGCGCCGTATAGCTATAAATATCGCGTGCCGGAATCCCGTGGGTCAAAATATAGCGACCAGACTCGAAGTGCCACCCAAAATCTGGATCGATTCGCCGCACCATCACCATCCAAAACAGGGCCCACAACAACCCAAACACCCCCATCCATCGCCAACGGCCATTCCGCTTCAGCTCATCGATCCATAAACTCAGCAATTGCATACAGCCATTTAATCACATTGAAATTCCGCGAAAGCAGCTAAACCAAATCGCTCATGCTAAAATCAACCCATAATGCACCGTCCAAGTTCAACCGTTCTCATCTCAGTCACGCTCAGCAGCCTAGTTCTCGCAACAACTGGGGCGCTTGTTGCTTATGCTCAACCACAAGTATCAAAATTGACTCGTCACGAAGCCGCAGATCTCGTGAAAGAGGCCGCCACGAATCCTACCGAGGCCAATGTAGACTACCAGTTAGCTACTCGCCTCGATCCTTCAAATCAAATTGCTTTTTTGGGCCTAGCTCGCGGTCAGATCGCAGCCGGCAATGCCCGAGCCGCACTGGCAACTCTTGCTCAAGCCGGGGAGGGGAGTGAGGTTGTTCGCTTGCGTACTCGTACACTCCTCGAGCTCGGACGCGCAAACGAAGCCGTCACTCAAATTCAACCCCTCATTGCACCCCACGCCAGCGATTCCGACATACTCCTAGCCGCCTGCACCTACGCCCTATCAGCCCAGTCAGACCACATCACCCCGCTAATACCGCTTGTAAGCTCTCCTGAAGCCGCCAGACAGCTTGCACTCATCCAGACAGACGAAACCTCGCTTGCCATCGAGCTATATGCTAGCGGGCTCCCAGAAAGCTCACGTCGCCTTCTTACGAGCCTGCCCACTTCGTTTACGCGGAATCTGCTCCTCGGGCGCCTCTACTACAACCGACATACCCCGTCCGACCTCGCCAGTGCCACAGACTTTCTCACCACTGCCGTCGCCTTAAACCCTGCCAACCTCGAAGCCCACCAACTCCTAGCTGCTGTCTATGCCGATCGCGATCTCCCCGTGGATAGTGCCACCCAAACAGCGCTAGCTCAAAAACTCTCCGATAAAAAACCATAGTTCTTTTGCTTTTCCCGAACGGCCGGTCCAAATTAGGTGTGAAAAGTTCCTTTTGTATCGTTTTTCTATAATCAAATTCCGCGAGTACAAAAATCAAAAAAAGACTTCATAGTTGAAGTCTTTTTTTGGCGGAGAGGGTGGGATTTGAACCCACGGAAGCCTTGCGGCCTCACCGCATTTCGAGTGCGGCGCACTAGTCCACTATGCGACCTCTCCAGAAAATTTTTATAGCGCTTATGTTTCACGTTGAAACAGCGTATGTCGATCTTCACTCGAACCAACTTAAATTAGCACACTTCGTTCGGTTTATTCCAGTCCAAAACTAAATCGCGTTCAGCTCAAGCGCCAATCTAATTCGCAAACCCAAAACAAATTTGCTATAGCTCAAACGCCCACCACTTCCTACTTCGAACCAAAAACAACTTATAAAGGTCACAAAGAATTTACTTCACCTCATAACCAAGTATCAAAATCCCATGTCAAGTACATAGATCTTCTCATCGGTCACCACTGCGCACCGAAACCGAATCCAGAAAATCGTCAGGAAGGTAAGATAGTTGATAATAAAAACCCAAAAATATGGAGCAGTCTGACAGATAAAAATCTGTCGAATCTCGCTCCCGGGCGGCAAAAAGGGCATCGCTCGCTTAAGGAGATCTGGTCTTTCTACTTTTTTTTGCTGCATCAGCAGATTGCATGATAACTATCTGGCTAATTATAACAAAAAGACGCTCACAACTTGAGCGTCTTTTTGTTATATATCCAAATGGTGCGCCCGGGAGGACTTGAACCTCCGACCCCCAGCACCGCAAGCTGATGCTCTATCCACTGAGCTACGAGCGCATGACCATTCTTATACCGTACGACTTTAGCATATTTGAGCTCATAAATAAAGCTTAAAAGCGCAAAAACTTCGTCGCACGCTCCACAAGATCCAGTTCACGATCCTGTCGGGGCAAATGCAGCTCCAAATGCCCCACAATACTATCGAGATCTTCAGTATTAAAAAGCAAAACCATCCGCGGACTAAATCGCTTTGTTGGCTCAAGATCAATCGAATGCCATTCCTCGTCGGGGATCACTCCAAACGATCGAAAGTCCGAAAATGGGAACAACTTCCCATCAACATGCACTCCCTCGTTGCTCAGTTCGTAGGTCATCGTCCGAGGAGGCATGCGAGCATACACCATCACAGCTACACCCATCACAAGAAAAACGCCTATATAAAGCCATAAATGGAGCAATCCTGCTCCCAGCACCAACACGGCTACAACGCCCCATAAAGCCGCATACCAGCCAATGCTCTTATGGTTGTGCACAAACTCCGACGCCTGCCAACTAAAGGCTATTTCAGGACCGGCCTGTTCTTGAACCATAGCTGGGTTTTCGGTCACTTCAGCCGTATCTATCTGCTCTTCGACTGGAGTTTGACCATCCAATTGGTCCGGCGTATCCGCCATAATGAAGCCCTCTTCTATGCACCATTATGACCCAACCCGCCCATCATGTACAATATGTGCGTGCAACCATCTGGAGGGGTCGCATAGCGGCCGAGTGCACCGGTCTTGAAAACCGGAGACCTTCACGGGTCCGTGGGTTCGAATCCCACCCCCTCCGCCAAAAAGAATTTATAAAGCCATTCCCGGCTCATCCATCAGATCACCCGTCTGATGTGACCACAGCTCAGCGTACAGCCCGTCACGCTTCAAGAGCTCTTCATGTGAGCCGTCTTCCACAATCTGACCCTCACGAATCACCAAAATTCGATCGAGCCGACGTATCGTCGAAAGTCTATGCGCCACCACAATCGTGGTACGCTTTGCCATCAAAGCCCCCATCGCCTCAGTAATGTAGCGCTCGCTTACCGAATCCAGCGAGCTCGTAGCTTCATCCAGCACCAAAATCGGCGCATCCTTAAGCAATGCCCGCGCAATCGCAACTCTTTGACGCTGACCACCTGAAAGCTTCACTCCACGCTCACCCACAATCGTGTCATAGCCCGTGTCCAACCCAGCAATAAACTCATCCGCGTGTGCCAAACCTGCTGCCACCAACACCTGTTTGCGCTTAGCCTTAGGATTGCCGTAGGCAATATTCTCATAAATCGACCGGTGAAACAGTAATGGCTCCTGCGGCACATAAGCAATCGTTCGCCTTAGGTCCTCTTGAGCCAAATGAGCGATATTCTGTCCGTCAATCAAAATCTCACCACTTTGGATGTCCATAAACCGCAAAATCAATTTGGTTAAAGTCGTTTTGCCACCACCAGAAGGCCCCACCAGCCCCACTTTTTGGCCAGCGGGTATTCGGACATTCAAGTTCTCAATTAAAGCATCCTTAGTCTCTTCGTCGCTATAAGAGAAGGTAACCCCCCGAAACTCTATATCTCCATGCTCAATCCGGCTCACTTCCGGCTTCACCGGATCCACCACCTCGTTTGGCAAGGTAATAATCTCCATCATTTCCGAAGCATCAGCTAGCGACTCCTCAAACCGGTCCATAAACCGTCCCAAATTCCACAACTGCGTCACTAGTTGAAACAAAAACATTTGGATCAAAATAACCGAACCAATGCTTAACTTCCCCGAAAGTCCAAACCAAACGGACAGCCCCAGCACTAAAATGTTGAGAACCGAAATAACAGCACTCTTATAAAATCGAATCTGGTCGCCCAACAAAAAAGTTTTAATCCGCAGCCGCGATCGCTCCTGCGTTAGCATTTCAAAATCTCGCCGCTCCTCCGCCGACCGCGCAAACGATCGAATCGTTAGAGTGTTTGCGATAATGTCGGCTAGTCGTGCCGTCACCAATGTCTGCGCCGCCGCTGCTTCTTCCGACACCCACATCTTTCGTCGGTGCAGCCACAACACGGACCAGCTAAAGAGCACTGTCCAACCCAAGAACACCAGAGCAATTACTGCGTTCAGATAAAACAAAATAGACATAATCGCCACAAATCGGTAAATCAGCATGGCAAAATCGCCCGTCGCCGTCTCTGCAATCCTCTGGTACGAGCCCGTAAAACGCGTTACCTTTGCGACTAGAGCGCCGCTAAAATTATCAGCAAAAAACGCCATGCTGTGCCGCTGCAAGGCCCCATAGCTCATATTCTCCAGATCTCGCATCACCTGGGGCTCGAGGCGAATATATGGCTGCATCATAATCCGTGCCGCCACAATATTTGCCAGCCGCACCCCAACATACGCCCACAAAAGTAAGCTAAAATCGCTCAAACGCAACGATCCCACCGCCGCGTGCGACAGCTTATTGATCGATTGGCTCACAATAAACGGCGGCCCAATCTCCGACGACAGCACCCACAGCATCGCCCCCAATTCCGAGGTCATAAGTAGCCACTTATACCGCCATGTCGCTCGCCAAAATAACCGTAACGTCTCTTTCGTCATATCTTTCCATTCTACCCAAGTAAAAACCCGACCGCCACTGGCTTGTCGGGTGTTTACTTTGGCGGAGAGGGAGAGATTCGAACTCTCGCGGGGGATTACTCCCCCCTACAGGTTTAGCAAACCCGCCCCTTCAGCCACTTGGGTACCTCTCCGCATCACTGCCTGAACCAGGATACTATACTACAACTTTGCCCGCAGCTCCATCCATAGCTCGCCCAGCATATTCTTGCCCTTCTGATCCGGACCCCATCCCCAAAAGGCATTCTCGGGCGATCCCTCCACGATCTTCTTTGTCCCCGTACTCAAAAGCCGCTCACGCACATCCTCATGCTGTGCTAGCTTCGCCACCAATAGTTCTCGCATAATGTCCACCTTCACCTCATCCCAATCTGGCCGCCGCCGCTTGATGTGCGCTCGGTCCACCCGCATCGCTGCCCACGGACTACCCGCTGCCAGCACCAGCTTCACCACCTCATCGTCACCATCGTACTTCCGCGAATGATATCCGTGCTCCGCCGTCGCAAACACCTGCCCCCAAATCTCCACTCGGTGCGCCGACCACGTATTCAGTGGTTCAAGCGACGGCGAAAAAAACACCACCATCTCATTTGTCTCGTAATTCACATTTAGCTTGCCGTCTGGATACATAAGCTCCCTCACCGTTATGAGTTAAATATATCAGCCCACGCTAATGCCGTGCGATCACCGCTCCCCACACCCTGTCCGCCCCAGCTCCAACCAAAGTCGAAGCACATTCAGACAAGGTGGCACCCGTCGTAATCACATCGTCCACCACCAATACTCGCCGCCCCTCCAACCTCCTCAGTGGGAAAAACACCCCCGCAATCTGTTCAAATCGTTCGCGGCGGCCTAGACCCAGCTGGTGCACCGAAGTCTCGCGGCCCAAGGTTTGCCGGTAGGGAAGACCGAGCTGCCGCGCCACCAGTTTTGCCACAAGTTCGGACTGATTATATCCCCGCTCACGGTAGCGCCTTGGCGACACCGGTACGCTCGTCACCATGTCCACCCCTAAATCCACAGGCAATTGTCGCAATATAAGCCCGGCCGCCACCTCCGCCACCGACCGCAGCCGATGAAACTTCAATTTCAGCACCATCTCCTTCACATAACCGCCATAAAATGCACCCACACTCACCCCTGCTAGTTTGTCGGTAGCCAAGTCAGACAGGGGAGTAGCTAGTCTCGTATTTTGAAGGCACGTTGTACAAATTACAACGCCAGAAATTCCGCATCCCAAGCACGTTTCCGGGGTCAAAACTTCTATTAAACGACTTAAAATCACCCGCTTGCTTGCCTTTCATCTGAACGTCTGGCTATAATAGGGAAAAGTCACCTGCATCGCAAATCACAAAGCAGGCTCCAAAAAACGCACCAAGCCATTAACGCGGAGGCTCCACCGGCATGTCGGGCAAGAAAAATGTTTCCCTCAATGATCAAGATAATGTACTTCAAGACGACTTCCTAGACACGCCCGTCGAAGGCGAAGAAGATTGGATGGCCGAAGCCGAAGGACAGCTCGCCGTCGACGTCTACCAGACCAAAGAGAACGTCGTCATTAAGGCTCCCATTGCTGGTGTCACTCCGGACAAAATCGACATCGAAGTCGCCGAAGACGTCGTCACCATTCGCGGCGAACGGGTCGAAGAAAAAGAAGTCGACCGCGAGCACTACTATGTCCAAGAATGCTATTGGGGCTCATTCTCTCGCTCGGTAATCCTGCCCACTTCCACCATTGCCGAAAAAGCCGCCGCCTCTCTCAAGGACGGCGTCCTCACACTCACGATCCCCAAGGTTGCACAAGACAAAGTTAAGAAGATCAAAGTTAAACCTGTCTAGTTCGCCAGATACCACATCAAAAAAGAGACTCGTATGAGTCTCTTTTTTGATTCTCCGAACGAAGATTAGGCTGCGCTATTTAGAGCATTAATCACAAATTGTACGAGAGCGAATGAAATCACCGCTACAACTACACCAACGATAGCGTAGAGAATAGTGTCCTTGGCCGAAGTAACCGCCTTCGAGTCACCATTCGAAATCACGTAGCGTAGGCCACCAATGATCAGGTAGATAACCGAGATCGCACCCACTAGAAAGATCAGCGTATTTGCCGCTACGGTGAAAACACCGCCCTGACCAAACAAATTCGTCTTCTGGCTGGCGCCCTGCGAACACCCCGCACCCGCAGACAGAGGATCAGGAGCAGCATTCGGATCCCCCGAACAGGCGGCGCCTGACGTCGCCGCATAGGTCGGTGCCGCCGAAATTGCCACCGCCGCAACCGTGGCAGTCCCCAAACCAAACAGCAGCGTTATCGCCTGAAGCGATATCGCTATCTTCTTACCCAAAGTTGCTATACGCATCGAGATTAGTACTCCTTAATACAATTCAATTTGAGCTGACATTACCATAAATGCTTAAGCTTAGCAAACAAGCCCCTAAATTGACTTGGCCACAAAGCTCACCAATGCAAAGGCCACAATTGACGCCACCACCCCAATAATCGCATACAAAATCGTATTTTTAGCCGTCTCAATGTCTTTCGCTACACCCCGGGAGGTCGTGTAGCGCAGACCACCATACATCACCATGAGCACCGAAGCCGAGCCCACCACGAACGTTAAGGTGTTGGCCACTCGCACAAACACCGTTGTAAGGTCTGGCGTACCACAATTGCTACCGCAAGCAGCCGTAGCACCGTTCACGATCGAGCTAGCCGCCCCAGACAAAGCTGGCGTAGGCGCCGGAGTCGCCGCCATCAAAAATTGCAAAAAATGTAGAAGCATCACAAAAACCACCTTTCAAAAATTATCATCCTCTTAAAGACCGCCAGCCACAAACTTCACGACCGCAAACGCCACAATCGCAAGCACCACTCCTATAATCGAAAACTCCAGCGTCTGGCGACCCTGCTGATACCGCTTTGGATCTCCTCGCGATAGTGACATCTGCAGTCCACCAACGATAATAAACACCACCGCAAGCATTCCTATCACTCCCGTCAGAAGCTGGGCGATATTACTCAGACCCTGACCTATTGTCTGTGTCTTGTTAGCACAGTTACCAATGTCAGCACAACTTATGTTGTAGGGATTTGCTGCAGCAATAAACTCCTTAAACACCACTATAGCCCCGTCGCTATAAAGCCCACGAGGGCATACGCGATAATGATAATAACAAGACCCGTGACCGTATATTGAATGATATCCCGCGCCCGCTTCGTTCGTCCCGGATCGCCTACCGAGGTAATGTAGTAGATTGAAGCCACTAAAAGTAATATAATTGCCAGCCCACCGGCCAGCGCAATCAAAACGTGAATTATATTTGCAATAAAGAGCAGCACATCATCTACCGACCCAATAACGACATTACCCGCAGAATCACAATTCAAGTGATCATAAATCCCCGGCAGCCCACCCGTAAGAGTCACACAAGGAGTCGGAGCCGCCGCCAAGTATAACCAGCTCGCCCCCACCATTAAAGTATCCCTCCGGGAACTAAGAAGTTCAAAATAGCAAACATAAACATGTATAACACTAGAGCAGTAACCGCCTGTTCAATCCGCTTCTTAGCCCCTTTTACTCGCGCCGGATCTGCCGCAGATGTAATGTATTGAATACCCGAGATCACAAGTACGAGAACAATAACACCCCCAATAGCCAGGTTAAACAGCCTCAACACCCACTTCAGGTACACAATAATCGCACCACCCGGCCCACTATTGGTTACCTGAACTTGACCAGCCGGACATGCGCCTTGATCGGTCTTGGTAGAGGCCAAGATTGGCAATGCAATACACACAGGCTTCCCGTTCAAAAGCGGGTCACCTGTGCCACCTGAGCCGCCAATGCTCCCCGGCCCAGGTGGTGTAACCGGTCCATTAGTAAGCTGAAGCTTACCCGGATTACTAATCTTAATACTTGAAGATGGCACGGATCCGCCATAGCACCAAATAGTCGCAGGAATTGGGTCCACGGTAGTAGTCGCTGGAACATTCTTAAGACCACAAGTAAGTCCTCCCAGCACCGGACTAGCGCCCGCGCAAGATAGGGTGTATCCAGAAAAGATATTGCTAACCACACCGTTTGAATTAATGTGCGAGTCTTGCCATGTAAAAGTTCCATTCCCGCCACAAAGTTGTGCGATCTGACCACCACTCACACTAATAGTGTTGGGGTCAGTAACCACATATTTATCAGCCACTCCAACACCAGGCAATTTAACCCCATTCTTTATAACCGAGACATTCGCCGTATAAGAAGGACTACCATCGGAAGACGTAATAGTAGCAACAGCCGCGTAAGCATTACTGCTGGGAGTAGGATCAGTAAAGCTATCAAGAACTATCGTTCCAGTAACACCATTAACAGTACACGAACCCGTAAAGGTATTTAGGCCAGCAGGAGAGGTGAGATTTAGTGTGCCACCACAAGCCCCCGAGGGAATACCGGTTACAGAAACATTGGTAGGACTTGTAAGAATAAAGGAGCCGGCAGCAAGACCGATCGGCAGCTTAACTCCATTTTTCACCACATCAATATTGGTTGAGCCGCCCGTAGTTACATCGGTAAATGTTGCCTTGTAAGTTAAGCCCCCAAAGTCACTAAAGTTGTCAATTCTCCACGTTTCACCCGCCTTAGAACAAGTTCCCGTAAAGGAAGTTTTACCGGAAGCCGCCTTAAGCGTAACAACGCCACCGCAGTATGTCTGAAGTTGAGTTCCGCTTGCGGTGATCGTTGTTGAGTTTGTGAGCGTATAGGTGGTAGGGGTGTCAGCCTGAACAGCAGTTGCAGCAAACAGTTGCAAACTAGCCCCAATCAAACCCACTACAAAAAGAGTAAACCCAACACGTCTCATTGCCAGCATTGTAACGACCCACTTGTCCAAAAGTCAAAGCGCTCATGTTATACTGTCGACATGAAGAGGCGGTTGTTTGGCGTTGTTTTGGCGCTCCTTGGGAGCCTGTATTCGCTGTTGTCTTTCGCACCAGCCACATACGCTGCTGGTGAAACCTACACAGTCACGGACTCAGTAACCATTGTGGGCCAGGGCGGAGCATTTACAGCAGCCTGCTCTGCGGAGGGGGGAAAAGCTACCTTTGTATGGAGTGGCGGCGCAAATCCCGCATATGTCGCCAATTGTGGAGCGGACCCCAACAAACCTGGTACGTTCAAGAACACGTGGAGGCTCGTTAATGTCCCTTATAATTACGGGCTTACCGTTGCCACCGTCACTGGAGACATCACCAGCACGCCAACGGCCACCGGACCAAACCAAACTCAAGTCCAAATTCAAACCAACAACATCGAACTCACCCTCATTCCGCCGCCCGCTACAGCCGACGATGCTATAAATTGCGACGGCGGGCCCGTTATTGGATGGCTAATCTGTGGCATTATCAAAATTATTACTGGCATAATTGATTATGCGCGCGACAACATCATCTTGCCCCTCATCAAAGCCCCTCCACTCACACAAGATGGCCAAAACGCCCCCATCTATGCTATCTGGTCAGCCATGCGCAATGTCGCCAGCCTTTTCTTCATTCTTGCATTTTTCCTCATCATCATTGGCACCGCCGCTGGATTCGATAACTACACCATTAAAAAAGTCTTGCCTCATTTAGTGGCGGGCGCAATCCTCGTACCACTTTCTTGGTATGTATGTGCCGCGATCATTGATATTAGTAATGTCCTAGGTCAAGGACTCGTAGCGCTAATTAGCCCCCTTATAAATATAGGGGGCAAGCCCCCCACCATCGACCTCAGTACCGGAGTTGATAGTCTCTTTTTTGGAACCGCAGGCATCCTTGCGGTTGGAATAGGCTTTTCCGCGCTTACGGCCGTGGGGCTAGGAACTCTCTTTACCGTACTTATTGGCGTAGCAACCGCATTTGTCGCACTTGTTCTACGCCAAATCCTCATGACGCTATTTATCATTCTCAGCCCATTCACACCTCTTGCCTGGATATTTCCAAATACGGAAAAGTGGGCCAGGCGCTCAGTTAGCAACTTCATTAGGCTCGTAATGTTCTACCCTTATTTCATGGCATTCGTCGAAGGCGGACGCCTCTTCTCCGTTACCATTACGGCCACTTTTGGCCAAACCGGCTTTCTCCATATGCCTTTTCACGTAGCGGCACTCGGAATCCCCTTCTTGGCCGCCGTTCCCACCGCTATCGGCAAACCAACGGGGGAAATGATTGCACTCGGCGCAATCTGGGGATCTCCCGTCGCCGCCATCTCTACGTACCCCAAGGCCAGTGGCGCCGCCAGCGCCGCCGGCAGCAAATTCATCGGTCGTGCAAACAAAGCAGCGCAAGGCCGTTACGGCAAAGACAGTCAACTTGCCAAAAAAATGGCCGAAGGCAAGGTCCGCAAAGCCGTAGAATCGGCGAAAAATGCTGAATTCGACGCCAAAACAGCCACGGGTCTCCGCAAAGCAGCCCTAGGCATGAAAGCCAATGCCATGTGGGGACGAGCCGGCCTTGGCCATGAGCTCGGCATAGCTGGCATGGGCAAACTACCCGGCAGTACCAAACTCGCGCGCAGTGCCGCCACCGGCAAAGCCGCCGAAGAGCTGGCTACCATGGATGCGGAAGCCCGCCAAGGCAAAGAAGGCACAAAGGAAATGAACGAGCGCTTCAGCCAGCGCCGAAAATCCACCGCCCAAACTATTCTGGACAAAAAAGTCGATGAACGCGCTGGTCGGCAAGGGGTATTAGAAGGCCACAGCACCGGCGGAAGCGCACAAAGCACTATCGATCGACACGGCGCCGCCCGTATCAATGCCCGTGAAAACGTAATAGCCGGGATTGGTGGAGCGCAAGGTGTAGTTGAAGACGACCGTCTAAATAGGGGAGAGCGGGGCTCCGAGTACGTTAGCCCCGAGATGAAGGTTCAAGCCGCCCGCACCTCCGCCGCACTTAATGCCGCCGCCATGCGCGGAAATGCTCGTGGCATCGTGCAGGGAACCGCGAATGCCGAGGCGCGAATTGAGGCCAACATTACCCCCGCACAACTAGCAGCTGCCAGAATATCCAACCCCACGATCACCACTGCGGACCTCGCACGTCAGGTTCGACTGCGAACCACCGCCGCCGCCAAGGCAAATGACGTCACCAATGAGCAAGTAACGACCTCATCAGCAGCAACCAGTAATGTAACCACCAACGAAGAACTCGACCGATTCGTAGGAGGCGGGAATGCCACAAGAGGACGCAGTATTCGTCTCGAACGCTCAGCCGCTACAGCCAGCGAACATACCCGCGATGAGCTCGGCCTCAAAGAAGGTGGCAACAAAGCGGTTGTCGATGTAGAACACGCCGCCGGCCAAGAAAGAATTCAGGACCTCGTCGGAGCCGGCGCTCTTGCCACCCGTGAGCAAATTGCCGCCGCCAGAACCCTCCGGGAAGCTCGCGTTAAACTCCAGGGCAATGGCAGGCTACCCAGCAGTATGTCTACCTCCGAAGTTCTAGAAGCTGCCGCCGAAGAATCCGGCGACCGCATGTCCGCCAGTGTGGCCTCTCAACGCCAGGCAATCGTTCAGCGCGATATCGACAGGGCTCGTGCCACCAACGAAGATCTACCGGGTGCCGATCCTACCCTCAGAAACAAATTCCTCGCTGCCCAAGACAACGCCAAAGCCCAAACCGCAAAAACCTCAGCCACCCGCACCGCCGCCGCCAACGCAGTACTAGAAGGCACCGCATCAACTGCTGCAGAAGAAACGCGCGCTGCCCAATTCGAAGCTGGACGCAATTACGCCACGAACGCCTCTACTACTATCGGCACGGCCGGCACCCTCGAAGACAAAGTTACAGGTGAATTAAATCGACTCACCATCGCTGCCGCCCGCACCGGTGCCCCCATGCCTCTCCGAAGCCAAGCCGAAGCCAATGTGCGAAACGATGTCCTCAACGCCACCAGGCAAGTCGCTCAAACCGCCGGCGAAGAAAAAACCGCCATCGACCTCAACACCGACATTGGAAAAACCGACACCCTAAATAAAGAAATTGATGATCAAGTTCTAAATACAGAAATGGGCCGCGTTCAAAGAGCTAACCCCCTCATGAGCTCGGAAAGCGTGCGAGCTCAAGCCGAACGCAATATTGCAGGCAGACCGCCTGCGGCCGCCTTAGCTGCCCGCGACCAAGCCTCTGCCGCCGTCCGCTCGCAGCACATCGAATCCGCCGGCGCCGCCGCCCGCAACACCGCCGGAACCGAACTCAGCGCGCAGCGCCAAGTAGTTACGAGTGCCGACCGCTCCCTCGAATCTCAGATTGCCGACGAGCAAACACGCCTGCAAAATCTCGTTGGTCCTACCGGAACCGTACCTCCCGGCCAAGCCGAAGCCAATGTTCGCACCAGTAACATTGGCGCAGCCGCAACCAAAGCTCGCCTCGAAACCGACCGCAAAAATCGTCAAGCTGCAGATGATGCTCTGGGCGTAGAAAATGATCTAAATGCTGAAATCGCCAAACAAGCTGGCACTGGTCCCGTTACCGAGGCAATTCGCGCCCAAGCCGCCGCCACAGTTGCACAACGTCGTCTCACTAACGCCGGCGACACTGCCCGCACCACCGCTGAACGCGGCGCCGCCAAACAACGAGGTACAGAAGCTGGAGTTGCCAGCAACATTGCCTCGGAGCGAGAAGCCGAGGCCCAAAAAATCCGTGCGAGTATGGTCCCCGGGGCGCCCATGCCCACTCGAGCTGAGTTCGAAGCCCAGGTAGACAGGCAACTTAGCCAACGCAATCTTGACGCCATCAACGACGAAGCCAAAGAACACGCCGCCCTCGCCAGTCGCGGTGAGTCCAGCGGCGCCATCGGAACACAAACCGGTCTAGAAACCCAGATAGAAGAAGAAGCTCAAAGACTTATGGATGAGAATCCCACCCTAAGCCCAGCTCTAGCCCACGCTCGCGCCACCAGAGAGGTCGAGGAATTAAATCTAAGCGCTGCCGGCACCGTCGCCCGCACCGCCGCCATAGCCGCAGCGCGCAAAACCAATGCCGCCAACATTGGCACCGAACAAGAATTCAACAACAGCATCGACGCAGCCATAAAGGCAAACCCAAGCCTAAATCGCGCTCAAGCCGAAGAAGCCGTCATCCAACAGCGAGCCGACGCCACCGCCAATGCCGCCCGCCTCAAAGCCGCCGAAGATGCCAGAAAAGCCGCTAGTACCGAGCAGGGCGTCAAAAACAATGCAGACACTAAAATTGCCGCCGCTGTGGCTGCAGCCCCCACTCCAATCACTCGTACTCAAGCTGAAAACGCCATCCTAGACCGCAATCTCACCGCCGCCGGCACCGTTACCGAAACGGCCGCCGAAATCGCCGCCGACAAAGCCGAGGAGGCAGATATTGCCAGTGCGGCCGCTATCGACAAACTCATTGACGAAGAAGAAGCCAAGCTGCCCGCCGGCACCCCCGACGCACGCCTCCAAGCCCGCCGCAACGTCCTCGGCGCCGGTGGCGTCGCCGCTGGTCTCGCCGCCGCCGACAAAACCACCAAAGACATCGAAACCGATATTGGCACCAAAAACGACCTGGAATCACAAATTCGCACAAGCGGTAAAACCGAATCCGAAGTCCGCAACGAACGTCTCACCGATGCTGGCGTCGCCGCCCGTACAGCCGCTCAACGGGCCGCCAGCAAACAGCGCGGGCAAAACAAAGGTGTCGCCAAAAATATCGATGAGCAGATCGAACGCGAAGCCAAAAGGCTCCAAGCCGAAGATCGCCGCAATGCCGTAAGAGATGCAAAGGCCGCCACGGCCGCCACAGGCGTTTACACGGCCGCCAGGCCCACCATCACCATGGATGAGGCTCGAGATCGAGCCGAAGTCGGCGTTCTCGACCGTGATCTAGATGCCCTAGCCACCAAATCAACCGTCGATTCCGGCCGACAAAGCCGCCAAGAAACCAGAGAGGCTATTGGGGCGAAAAAGGCCATCGACACCCTAACGCGACAAGAAGCCGAGAGGATAGTAAATAGAACCGCACGTGGCGCAGCCCTCACCGGGCCAGCCCGCGAAGCCGCCATCCAAGCCGCCGAAACCCAAGCCGCAGCAAACGTCGAACGAACCATCCTAAACGATGCCGGCCAAGCCGCCGAGATCACCGGTCAAAGGGCCCAAATAAAAACCGTCAAACAAGATGCAGGTACGATCAAAAACTACATCGCCGAACGAAAAAAAGCACCCGTGGAAGCAGCTCGCAATTCGGCCTCCAATGACGCATACAACAGCGCCAAAGCCGCCGGTAAAACCGAGGAAGAAGCCTTAAAAGCCGGCAAAGAAGCAGGGGATAGGGCCGCCGAATTAGCTACTCGACGAGTTGCCGGCAACTTCAATATCGAAGACCAAGAGCGAGCTACCATCTTAGCCGAAGGAGTTGCCGCCGAAGAGTCCACCATGCGCCAAGCCGCCAATGCCGCCGCCCAAGTCATCGGCCTCAACCAAGCCGCTACAGCACCAAATGCACTCAACCCCGATCAACGCATTACCGCCCAAACTGAAGCCGTCGTAAAAAGCCTTGCTCGCGAGTCCGGCGCGGTTCGAGCTGCCTACGATAAACCCAGCGGACGCAGCTATCAAGATCTCGAGCAAGACGCCACTAGAGTCGAAAAATCCAAAATCCTTCTTGAGCGCTCCAAGGAAGCCAGCAAGAGGCAAATCGGCTATGAGGTCACCGAAGAAGAGGACGTCATGGAGCCCGATCTAGGGTCTCCCGAGCTTGAAGCTGATGGAACACCAAAACGCGACGCCGGCGGCAATATCGTCTACAAAATGAAACAAGTCATGAACGCCGACGGCACCCCCCAAAAGCGTCCAGTAATGATTGACGAGGAAGTAGCAGAAAAAGATCCCGCCACCGGTAAACCCATTCCAGAGATGGAGGCTGATGGAGTAACACCAAAACGCGACGCCGACGGCAAGATTAAATATAAGCCAGAAATAGATCCCGCCACGGGCCTACCAAAAACCCAGAAAGTCCCCAAAAAACGAGCCTACCAAGACAGCATCGACCGCACCGACGTCAACAAAGATTCCATCAAAGCCATGAAAGAGCGAGCCGAAAAACTTCTCGGTGACGGGGAAGGTGACCCAGAAGATGAGGCCGAAGCCATTGCACTCATGGTAAACATGTCCAAAACCAACGCCGGCCGCAATGCCGTAATGGACATTCAGGAAAAGATCTTCGGTGGCAATTACGATCGCAACATTGACCCCGCCAAATTCAATGGACACGCCCGTGAAATTTGGGAACAAGTCCAGGATCAGGTTCCAATCGCCACCGCGCCTTTCTTCACCATTCCACCAGCCGCCCTCTATGATGGCTTCGCTCCTGAAGATTTCGCCAAACTTGGTTACGCAGGTAAGGCTCAGTACTTTAACTTCCTAAACGACACCAGGCAGCCATCCCTATACAACGAAGCCGCTCGCAACATCCATTCAGCCCTCAGCAACCCACAAGTAGCCAAAAACCTCAACTCAGACGACTACCAATACATGTACACCTACCTTCAGGATGACTCAGCCCGCGAAGCGCTGGCGAAGGTCCCTGGCGGACTCGACTCGATACGAAAGATTTACAAAGAAGGAGTCGGAGCGGGAGCCGATGGACGCTTCAGTCGAGAAGAAGCCGAGAAATACAACAAGTGGGCTCAAGCACAAAAAGATGCCGCCGTTGCGGCCAAGCGTGCCCCGCTCGATCCTTCTGATGATGCCTACAAGCTCAGAACCGACTTCAAGGCCGGCGCCAGAATACCAGTCGAAGAAAATTCAGATGGTACACCTATGATTGACCCCGCCACCAAAAAACCCGTTCTCAAGGTTCCGGATCCAGATACCTTCAAAGAGGACAAGCTCGGCGAATTCCTGGCCAAACCCCCAACTTTCGTCCCCACAGCCGTCGCCAAAAACATCCTCGAAGCCTACGGCAAAAAACTCGATCCAGTGGCAATCACACAGCTTGCAAACGCCTACAAAGCCGCCACAACTCCCGGGAGCACACCCACTCCCGAACAAACAGCCTTTAAAACTTACATCGAGGGTCAAATCGATGCCGGTCAACCCATTAAAATCAAGGACAACGACGTTATTCGGGACGTCCTCCACGCAGCACCCCCCATCGGACCCGACGAAACCATCCCGGCCGCAGCTCTTGCCAAACTCAAAACACAAGCGGGAAAGAACGTACTGGACCTCAAGATCCTGGAGGACGCCAACAAAGCCTACCGCGACGACCCCGCCTACAAGCAAAAAGTCAAAGATGCGGTCATGTACGGCACCGATATTCCAGTACCTACTACCGTTTAGCCACAAACTCTTGGCCGCCGCCTCAATTTAGCGTAAGCTTAATCCAGAACTAGTTGTGAGGGTGACCAAACTCCGCCCGTATCCGCCTAAATCTCGGGTACGCACGGGGCCAGCATCAAAAAATGGGACAACACAAGGTACCGCAAAACGTCGAGGCCGAAGATAAAATCCTTGGACCACTTACGTTCAAGGAGTTTATCTATGCACTCATTGGCTTCGGCTGGGGGGCACTCAGCTTTGCGTTTTTTCACTCATTTCTGCCCCTCCTCATCATCATTGGCTTTCCGCCCACCACACTTTTTCTACTGCTAGCGTTCTTCAATCGCGATGGCCAAACCTTCGAGCAGCTCCTCCTAGCTATGGTGCAATTTTTCGCCGCCCCGCGCCGCCGCCCCTGGTTCAAAGATGACACCATCGAGAGCTTCCACGTCACCCCCACCGTCCACACTACCGAAGCCACCCAACGCAACCCCGTCCAAGTTCGCAGTGAGCTCGAAAAACTCGCCAACCTCATTGATTCGCGCGGCTGGAATCACCCACAGGAAGCCGGCGAAAACGACCATCTTGTCATGCCCGCCATTGCCCATAACGACCGCATCGTCCCTCCACCCACACCAACCTCGCCCGACGAAACTCCCACCGACATTCTCGACCTCAAACAAAGCCCCCTCGCCCAAAACCTAGCCGAACTCCTCCGTGCCGCCGCCGAAGATGTGCGCACCGAGGCTATGCAGCAAATGACCGGCAAGTCGACCGCCCCCACAGCTGCAAATGCCGTCGCCCCCACAAGCATAAGCGGCGTGACAGCCGCCCCCGCCAGCGATATACTACAACTAGCTACGCAGAGTGATGAGTTAACCGTTTCGCAGATTGCCGCCCAGGCCACCCGCCGGGTTATCCAGCTGCCCAACGGCCAAACCTTGGAGGTACCCGCAATTGGCAGCTAGCGCCAACACACATCCCAGTAAAAGCACCCAAGACACCCTCCTGATCGCCGAGATCAAGGACGATATTGTCATTATGAAAGACGGCTCGCTCAGGGGCGTTATTCTTGGTAGTGCTATCAACTTCGACCTTATGTCATCATCCGAACAAGAAGCCGTGGAGGGCTCCTACCAGGGCTTCCTAAACTCGCTCCATTTTCCCGTCCAAATCGTCATCAAAAGCCAAAAAATCGATATCTCCAACTATCTCGAAAAACTCGATGGCCTGCGCGCCGAGCAACCAAACGAGCTCCTTGGTGCCCTCATGGAAGATTACATCGCCAATATCCGCGCCCTCGTCGACGAAGTGAACATCATGGACAAGCAGTTCTACGTCGTGGTTCCTTACTACCCCCTAGCCGCCCCAAATCAAAAAGCCACGAGCCTCATCGACAACCTCAAGGCCGTTTTCACACCCACCCCCCAAATTACCGTCAGCGAAGAAGACTTCCACAAATACAAGCAAGAACTTTCCCAACGCATGGCCCTCGCCGCCAACGGCATGGCGCAAATGGGCATCCGCGCCATCTCGCTCGGCACCCAAGAACTTGTCGACCTCTATTATTCCTGGTATAACCCGGACACCGCCGCCAATCAGAAACTCATCGACGCCACCCAACTGAGCACGCCCGCCGTTACCAAAGGAGAGGGGACAGCCCCCCGCGGACCGCTCCCAGGAGCACCAGTATAATGGCTCTCTTCGGCAACAAATCCCAACCAATCGACCCCAACCAGCTCGCAAGCTACCAAAAAGCCCAAGAGCAGCGCGAAGCCGACCAGATGTACCGCCAAGGTATTGTTACCATGCGCGATCTCATCGCGCCGCCCAGCATCGAAATCGAATCCGGCTACATGCGTCTCGGCAAACGCTTCTGCAAAACCATTTATGTCTACGGCTACCCCCGCCAAGTCTTCACCGGCTGGATTTCACCCATCATTAACCTCGACGAACTCATCGACATCTCCATCTTCATTTACCCCGTCGAAAGTGGCGTGGTATTGAGCAACCTCCGCAAAAAAGTCGGTCAACTCGAAGCTTCCTACACTATCAATCAAGAAAAAGGCCTCGTCCGCGACCCCGGCCTCGAAGCCGCCATCCAAGACGCCGAAGAACTCCGCGACTCACTCCAGGTGGGGGAGGATCGGTTCTTCCGCTTCGGCCTCTACCTCACCATGTACGCCGACACCCTCGAAGACCTCACGCAAATTGGCCGCAAAATCGAAGGCATCTTCGGTCAATCCCTCGTCTACACCAAGCCCGCCACCATGCAAATGGAGCAAGGCTTCAACACCACCACCCCCCTCGCCACCGACCAGCTCGGCATCAGTCGCAACATGAACACCGGCGCCCTCTCCACTAGCTTCCCATTCACGTCGTCAGAACTCTCTCGCAACGAAGGCATCCTCTACGGTCTCAACCGCCACAACAACGGCCTCGTCCTCTTCGATCGCTTCAGCCTCGAAAATGCCAACATGGTCGTCTTCGCCAAATCTGGTGCCGGCAAATCCTTCGCCATAAAGCTTGAGGCTCTGCGTAGCCTCATGATCGGCGTCGAATGCATCATCATCGACCCCGAAGACGAGTACAAAACCCTCTGCGAAGCTGTCGGCGGCACCTACCTTCGCCTCAGTCTCGCCTCCAAAACCCGCATCAACCCCTTCGACCTCCCACGCGTCTTCGACCAAGATGAAGCCGACAACGCCCTCCAGGCCAACATCATCTCGCTCCACGGCCTTCTTCGCCTCATGATGGGCGGAGCCACCGTCAACAACTCCACTGGCGCCACCCTCTCGAGCCCCCTCACCCCCGGCGAAGAGGCCGACCTCGACGCCGCCATTATCAACACCTACGCCCGCGCCGGCATCACCCGCGACCCTCTCACACACTCCGCCACCCCACCCACCATGAATGACCTTTACAACACCCTCGCCTCCATGACTGGCAATGGCCCGAGCCTCGCCCAACGCCTCCGCCAGTACACCACCGGCACCTTCTCTGGCATCTTCTCCGAGCAATCCAATGTGGAGCTCGACAATCCCTTCCTGGTCTTCAACATTCGCGACCTCGAAGACGCCCTCCGTCCCGTAGGCATGTACATCGTTCTGAATTACATCTGGAACAAAGTTAAATCCGATCGTCGCAAACGTATGCTCATCGTCGACGAAGCCTGGCAGCTCATGAAATACGACGACTCCGCCAACT
>CAZSRA010000010.1:0-27884 GCA_964609585.1 uncultured Candidatus Saccharimonadales bacterium | reverse complement strand
GGCACACCGCCAGCGTTCATCCTGAGCCAGGATCAAACTCTCCAAATATGCCCGGTGATTAACCAGGGCTTGGGCTGTTTGAGCTTGGCGCTCAATCAAAAAAATTTTCGGTTCTTTGGTAGCTTGCGCTACCTAAAACTGTTTCGTTCTTCGCGACTTGCATCGCGAGAACTCGTGGCCTGCCTCTTCCGCTGACGAAAAAGAGCAGACCTTCATTGCACTGCACGAAAAAAGATTTCAAGTTGCTTTTGTCTTAAACAGCTACTTGCTCCCGCGAGCATTTAGTCAAAATAAATAGCCAGCTCATAAGGAGCTTGCTACCACTAAGACGATTTCAAGACTTCCGTATCTTACCGGATCAATAGCTCAGTGTCAACGGGTTTATCGCAGGTTTTTAAAACCCACACAACAGATGACCGACTAACGAGATTTGCGTCCAAAATTGAGCCATTTCTTCTTCCGCGCCTGCATAGCCTCAGCCGCTAGCCCAGATGGCACTTCTTTGCCCGATCCTGTCAAAATCCACACACCCCACACCAGACCAATCGCAATCACCATCATCGGCCAAAGCCGCCAAGCCAAATAACTCGCCCGCTCGTAAACAAAGAGCGTCATCACAAGCCCGAGCCAACCCGTCGTCTCAGCCGCCGTAAATACTCGCATTCTAAAGCGTTTCATTACCTTAGATTTTGGGTAGCGACGAGCCAAAAACCATCGTAGCAATAGTCCTGCAATAACGAGCAGACCAAAAAGCCCAGCATAAGCCCACAGCTCATAGCGTACCGGCACCGTTTGATAAAAATTGGTAAATTGACCGAGACGGTCATAATTAAATAAGGCTCCAAGCACAATCCCAGTAACAGCCCCAGCCATGACTTCCCGTGGCTGATGTCCTAAAATCTCTCGCAATTTAGGCGCCGGTCCATCGAATTTGAACCGACTATGCTCTAAGTTTTCGATCAACTGATTCAATGCCACTGCCTGCTCGCCCGCGGATCGCCGTACTCCAAAAGAGTCATACATGACGACCATCGCAAAAATCGCCACCAGACCAAAAAGATGACTCCCAAAACCATCGACCAAAAACGCTGTCATAGCTAGTGACGATACCACTGCCGAATGAACGCTCGGCATCCCGCCCGAAGCATAAAGATAGCGAAAATCGATACGACCTCGAATTGCCGCAATTGCAAACTTTGCCACTTGCGCTACCGCCCATGTAGCCAATGGAACAACTAGATACGGATTGTAAACCACCCAGATTCTCCTGATAAGGTGCGTTTATTGTAACCGGTTTTTCCTTTCAGCAACAGATCACACTTCGTCTTAGCGACGGTTAAGCTTCTTGTCGATCGAAAGCAACATCCCAGCCACTACCATAATGGCGGCCGATATCAAAAACATTACGTTCATACCATCCGCTTTAGCCGCAGCTGCAGCACTCACCGGGTTCAGGTGAGCTGAAGCCGTCAAGACTTTAGGGCCGGCTGGATTCTCAGGCACTGAGCTGTCCGTACTCGCACCCGCCACACTACCCGTCGGTTGCACCAAAGCTAGCAGTCCTACCGGGGGTAGCAACGCCGTCGTGTGTGTGGATACAGTACCGCCAGGCGCAGAATCCGCCGTAGCTCTGGTCGAGTAGCCCCCAGCCGCCGAATCATGATTTATGTCCCCGACCCAATTGCCAAATACATTGATCACCAGCACCCCAAACCAGTGACTTGCGTTAATCACTGAATTAAAGATGTTGGCCACACTCGAAGAAGCCTGAGCATTACCGCTTGAAATGTTACCAACCTGGGTATTCTTATCAGCCGAGGCCTCACCCGACTGCGCAGCGACCTTCACGTTATTGGTAATGGTACCAACCGATTGTTGGTTAACCGTAGCCTGAGCATTATTGCCCGCATGAGTTGCAGCTGTTGCGTTTGGAGCCGCCAAAGGTCGGTCGGTCACCTGAGCATTACCCGTCAAAAGCGCCGATTGAGTCGTACCGCCGCCGCCAGGCAAAGTCATGAACTGGCCAATCCAATGCCCCATAATGTTTACCATCACGAGCACCGCATTATCACCAAAGATCGACTCATTGCTAAGGTTAAACAAACTATTAGCCGTGGAAGCATTGCCACTCTGCGCGTTACCAGCCGCCGTATTAGCATCCGCTTCTACCGTTCCGCTCGCAGCACTCGTCTGAATATTATTATTTACCCCGTTAAAGGTAGTATTGGTTACATCCGCACGAACCGTATTATCAACTTGACCCCCGGTCGGCGAAGTCGGACCGCTCGTACCCACAGGTCCCGCCGTACCCGAAGGCACCACACCATTTAAGAATCCCTGCGGAAACAAAATGTCTCCGTTGAAATTGCCAAAGATGTTGAGAATCCCGAAAAACGAATTACCCGAAGCAATGAACGAGTTTATAAGGTTAATAATGTTCACCTCAGCCATAGCGTTTCCGGAAGCTACACTACCAGCCGCCGTATTAGAATTTGCACTCGCGTTTCCAGACTGAGCCGAGAGATCAACATTGTTCACGATGTTGGCGCCATTTTGCGCATTCACATTCAAATTTGAGTCATTGCTACCATTAACACCGCTTCCCAGAGCTCCCCCACCGCCCACCTTGGTCTGTGTCGGGTCAAGCGTAATGTCTTTATTAAAATCACCGATACTCTTTACAAAGAAGCTCAGATCGCCATTCGACCAGGACCAGGCCGACGCCAGCAAGTTGATGAGATTGGCAACCACGCTAGCGGCCCCCGTAGTAACATCACCAGCAGTCGTATTTGAGCTAGCAAGCACATTACCTGAAGCAGCATTACTCTGAAGCGTATTGATCACATTCACTAAATTTGTCAGATCCACCCATGTCTGACCGTTACTGGTTGCACTCCCCTGAGCCGCCGCCCCAGTACCCGTACCGGTCGCAACTCCGGCTCCAGCACCACTCGTAATAATCCCGTCCGTCGGACTCAGAAGGCCCAATGCCTGCGCCACCTGATAATCTTTCGAACCCACTGTTAAGTCCCCCAAAACCGTATGAACCACATTTGGGGGTGCCAAAATGTAGTCCGGCTTTGGAGCTGCTGGCGGCATAATCTCGTACCAACCATCACGCGTGTCCAAGACATATTTTGGCGATAAATAGTAGCCGCTTGCCACATCGCACGTAAAAGATCCTTGGTCTGCAGTTACCCAAATTTGGCCAACCGTATCAAACACCCATTTCGGAACTGGCCCGTGGCAGCCACTATCTGCACCCGTAGTACTATCGCTGCTAGATTTTTTATGCTTGTGCTCGGATGAAGCTTCCGGTGAGGCCGAAGGCGTTGGCGAAGGATCCGGCGACACGCTCGGCGAAGGTGATGGATCGGCCGAAGGTTCGGGGGAAGGCGACGGCGATACAGACGGCTCCGGCGAAGGCGAAGGGCTCGCCACCTCGGTGGGCGAAGGGCTGGGGGTCGCGTCATCCGCCATGGCAACTGCCGGCCACACGAACTGTCCCATAACGAGCAAACCCGCCAATGTTCCTGATAATAGTCGTTGTCTTCTCATGTATACCGCCTCTCTCGTTTATCTGTGATATGACCGAATGTCAGTAATCAATCTAAAAAATCGAATAATTGCAGGCGGGGAAATCCCCGCCAAAAATCTACAAACTAGTTGGAAACACCAAGCGTAGTAGTAGTGGTGCTCGAGTTGCCAGCAGCACCGGAAGCCACACCGCCAACAGTAGTGTTGTCGGAAGCCTTGACATTACCCGTCGAAGCGCTCTGAACATTTACGTTCTCCACGTTCACGACGTTCGTGTTGGTCAGATCAAGCGTTGCCGAGTTGTCTACATCAACCTTGTTGTGTGAGCTCGGGCCGCTGTTGTTCAAAGTAACCGTAGTGTCACCACCACCCATCGCAGCGAGAGCGGCGAGAGCGTTGGAAGCACCAGTGTTGACTACGCTAGCCGTAGTAGTGGTGGTGTTCGAGTTAGTCGCCATACCCGACATAACACCGCCGACAGTAGTGTTGTCATGTGCGTCGGCATTGCCCGATGCGGCACCCTGAGCGTTGAAGTTGCTAGCACCCAGTACGTTGACGTTTGTGCTGTTAACGTGAAGGTTATTGCTTAAGTTGACCTTGTTGTGCGCCTCAGGGCCACTGTTAGTGACACCGACAGTACTAGCGGCAGCAAAGCCTGCCATACTAATGGTAGCCATACCAATGGCTGCGTAACGAAGTAAAGATGTCTTAATCATCTCTATTATCCTTTCGTTTAGTTTATATATGGGTCTTTAGTTCCGGGCCCGAAGGCCCGCCATTCACTACTGCGAAATGCTCACGTGAGTGGCACCAGCACTAAAGATCGAGGTAGAGGAAGAGCTCACACCAGAATTGGTTGAGCTTACATTTGAGCTAGAAACTTGCGTAAAACTCGAATTAGTTCCATCCCCAGACTGCGAGTCCACCCGAACATTAAGATTCTCAGACGTCCGGCTCGTCGAAGCACCTCCAATATTGCTATGAGCCGAGACTGCCGTATGCCCATCCGACACGCTAACCTCGGCTTTACCGCCAGGAATAGCCATGCTTGAGATGCCATTTTTATCGGTTGGCAATGTTATGCCGTTCACCGAAATTTGTGGTGCAACAGTCGACGCTTTCGGCTCCGAACTTTGGCCCGCAGCACCAGATCCCACAACTACCGCTTTAGCGCTATTAGAAACAACGGTCGGATGATGCTCGGTCGAAGCTAGCCCAAAGACTACAATCGCGGCAGGCAGAACCCATTTGCGCACTTTCATTTTCATACTCTCTCTTCCTGCAGTCTGGTGCACCAGCCACGTCCAGATTGCATTTCTAACTTCATCAAAAATGGGCTATGTGCTGGCTGGAGTGCCGATACATAACCCAAACGAAATATTGCAATAAAAGCGGACCGCAAACGACCAGCAGCCACATCACTACGCGCCGCATGAGCATAGCCACCGCGACGCAGCCAAGTACCAAAAGAAATGAGAGCAAAGCCAATCGCCAAAATCATACCAGCCAAAAGAATCGTCAACCGAGCAAAGAAATCAATCGCCCCGAGCATAGGAGTGAGGTATGCTTGAGGCACTACCACGCCAGCTAGCTCAACCGTGAGCCGAGTCAAAACATCAGTGGGCTGCAAAGGGGCCGGAACACGGGCCGGATTACCGGATTGCACTCCAGAAGCCGATGGAATCATCTTAGCAAGATCGTCCATAGCCGCAGGCCTTGAGCTCGTAATGCGCGGTTGAACTTCAAGTACTTTCGAGTGAATCACAATTGACCGCTGACCAGAAACAATACCAGCCTCTTGCACTTGGCTTTGCAGCTCAGAGATAGCTGTCGACGCAGGTGTCACGAGGGACTGAGTTGAAGCATTGCTGTCTGAGGTTGCCGGAACAAGCCCGGATATATTTTCTACCGGCACTACAGCCGGTTTTGGACTAGAATTATTGCTTGAATCCGCGACCGGACGCCCCGCTGTGGTTGAACCAACGGCCGTTACTTTAGATTCCGAATCCGTACCGCTAGTCAACCCATTTTGTCCCCCATTCTCGCTAGCTGCCACAACCGGCGACCCAGAAGTGCCAACACTAGATACGGAAACAGTACCGCTAACGGTTTGTGAGCTACTCTGCTTATTGAGCGTAATAATTGTATCCGAAGTTTGTGCTTGAAGACTCGGCACCACAGCAACCGAAGGTGCCACAGGTTTCACCATCGCATCAACAGGCACACTTCCTGCACTCGCTGCAGCAAATGCAGTGCCGCTCAAGATCACAACAAGGCCACCACTAGAAACAAGACCCAGAACCACTTTTATAGACTTAACAAGATCCATCGAACCCCTCGACCGTAAGCCGGATAACGTTTTTCGCATACCAGAACTTACTAACAGTAGCTCGCCAGCACATGTACCAACATTGGACGATCCTCTAAAAGATCATCGGAAAAAGCCTAGCTTTATTGGAACAGTAGCTATACGTCACAATCGGAACAATCGCCAAGGTTCAAAGACTATTTTACGGCAGCCGTCGCCTCGGCTATGCCGCCCTCAAGCTCACTTTCACCCACAAGCGCCACCGACGCCACCTTGTCGCCATCAGCGATCCGCATAATGCGCACGCCCTGTGTCGCCCGTCCAATCAGCGAAATACCCGATAGTGCCATGCGGATCACCTGGCCTTGCGTACTCACCACCACAACCTCATCGCGAGCATCGATAATCGCTCGCACATCCACCGTTTTGCCGGTTTTGGCCGTCACCACGCCAGCCTTAATGCCCACACCGCCGCGAGCATGCGTCGCAAACTGATCTACCTTTGTACGCTTCCCATAACCATTTTCCATCACGACGAGCATTTCCATGCCCGGCAGCACGACATCCATGCCGACCACAACATCACCGGTCCGAAGACGAATCCCGCGTACCCCACGGGTCGCCCGGCCCATCGGCCGCACTTCGCTCTCCTTAAACCGAATCGCCTGCGCCAGTGCCGTTGAAATAATAATCTCGTCCTTGCCACTCGTAAGCTTCACCCATTTCAACTCGTCACCATTATCGAGCTTAATCGCAATCAAACCATTTGCCCGCACATTCGCGTATTCAGACAAAGGCGTCTTCTTCACTGTCCCCAGTTTTGTCGTCATAAACAGGTGCGAATGGTCCACCTTAGCATCAAATGTCACGAGTGATGTCACCTTCTCGCCCTGACCAAGCTGCATCAAATTCACCACCGGCTGACCCTTGGCCGTCCGCGATGCCGCTGGAATCTCATAAACCTTCAGTCGGAACACCCGTCCTTTGTTAGTAAAGAACAGCATGTAGTCATGGTTTTGAGTGAGCACCAAATGCTCCACCACGTCTTCCTCTTTGGTGGTCATGCCCATAATGCCCTTGCCACCACGACCCTGACTCTTATAGGTATTTGCCGGGATACGCTTAATGTAGTTACCCGTTGTGAGCGTCACGATCACCTGCTCATTGGGGACCAGCTCTTCTTCCGAGAATTTGCCAAGCTCATTGCCCACCAGCTGCGTCCGGCGTTCGTCGCCATATTTTGCTCGCAACTCTTCCAGCTCTTCACGGATCACGCGCAAAATCTCAGCTTCGCTCGCTAAAATCTTCTCGAGCTCTGCAATCAACTTCTGCAACTCCGCCAGCTCATCCTCAATCTTTTTGCGCTCAAGACCCGCTAGTGTTCGCAGCTGCATCGCAAGAATTGCTCGTGCCTGGATCTCGCTCAGAGAAAACTGCGTCATCAAGTTCACCCGCGCCTCATCCGTCGTCTGCGAGGCCCGAATTGTCTTAATTACCTCATCGATATGATCAAGCGCAATCTTGAGCCCTTCCAATACGTGCGCACGGTCTTTGGCTTTACGAAGCTCAAATTCCGTCCGACGTCGTACCACAATCTGCCGATGCTTCAAATATTCGCGCAGCATCATTTCAAGGCTCAAAATGCGTGGCTGACGCCCGTTATCCACCAGCGCCACCATATTCAAATGGAATGCCGTCTGCATCGGCGTCATCTTATAAAGCTGGTTGAGAACCTTTTTCGGATAGCTATCTTTTTTGAGGTCAATCACCACGCGCACACCCTCGCGTGAGCTCTCATCGCGCAGGTCACTAATGCCCACAATGCGCTTGTCTTTCACGAGATCGGCGATCTTCTCTACCATCGTCGCTTTATTGACCGCGTAGGGAATTTCTGTGATTACAATCTGCTCGTGCCCCTTCTTGTCTTCCACAATCTCGGCGCGTGCGCGCACCACCACACTCCCCTTGCCGGTCCCATAAGCCTGGCGAATCGAATCACTCCCAAAAATAATACCGCCTGTCGGAAAATCTGGCCCCTTCACGTGCTTGAGCAAGTCGTCGAGCGTCGCCTCGGGGTTATCAATAATTTCCTCAATCGCCCCAATCAGCTCGTTCAAGTTGTGCGGCGGAATGTTCGTGGCCATGCCCACGGCAATACCAATCTGCCCGTTCAAGAGCAAGTTTGGCAATTTTGCGGGCAGTACCGACGGCTGCTTCTTCGTACCATCATAGTTCGGTACAAAATCCACCGTATCTTTTTCAATATCAAACAGCATTTCCTCGGCAATGCCTTCCATGCGGGCTTCGGTATAACGCATGGCTGCCGCGGAATCTCCGTCCATCGAGCCAAAGTTTCCCTGCCCATCCACGAGCGGATAGCGCATCGAAAAGTCCTGCGCCATACGCACCATGGCGTCGTAAATCGCGCTATCGCCGTGCGGGTGGTAATTACCCATCACGTCTCCCACCACCGACGCGCTCTTGCGGTATTTGGCCGTATGCCGCAGACCCAAATTATTCATAACGTACAAAATACGCCGGTGCACTGGCTTCAGACCGTCACGCACGTCCGGCAGCGCCCGCGATACAATCACGGACATTGCATAAGCCAAATAGCTCGTTTCCATCTCGTTCTCGAGCTTCTGCATGCGCACAGTACCAATGTCGGTCTTCATCACTTCCGTCACTTCGTCCGGGGTATTCGCCATTCTGTCTAAGTCTTGTTCGTCCATTGTTTCTTCCTATACATCCAAATCATCTTGGCTAAGTGTCGTCGCTCGCGAAGAAATAAAGTTTTTACGCAGCAGCACTTCCTCACCCATCAGCTTGTTGAAAATCGCATCCGCCTTTTCGGCGTCCTCCACGTTCACCTTGAGCAATACGCGGTTCGCCGGATCCATCGTCGTCTCCCACAGCTGATCCGCGTTCATTTCGCCCAAACCCTTATAGCGCTGGATGTCGCCAATACCAGCCAACTTCCGCCTCTGACGCAGGTCGTCATTTTCCACGACCTCTTCTTCCTCATCTACCTCTACGGGCGCAGCTTCGGTGGCGTCTTCACCATTCTCATCGGCCTCAACCACCGCACCCGCCAGCTTTGCCTGTTTCTTCTCCTGGCGCTCAGCGATCAACCGGTCGATGATTGCATCCCGTTCCGCCTCGTCAAACGCGTATAATTTCTTGCGCCCGACTGGAATGCCGTACAAAGGTGGCTGCGCAATGTACAAGTGCCCATCCTCGATAATCGCCGGCATATGACGATAAAAGAACGTAAGCAACAGCGTCCGAATGTGCGCCCCGTCCACATCAGCGTCCGTCATAATGATAATACGGTCATAGCGCAACTTGCTCAGCTCAAACTGCTCAGCAATTCCCGTACCAAGCGCAATGATGATGTTTTTCACCTCATTGTTGCCCAACATGCGGTCAAGCCGCGCCCGCTCCACGTTCAAAATCTTGCCCCGCAGCGGCAAGATTGCCTGGAATTCGCTATCGCGACCGCCCTTGGCCGAGCCACCAGCCGAGTCACCCTCTACGATGTAAAGCTCAGACCGCGAAGAATCTTTGGTACGGCAATCCGCTAGTTTCCCTGGTAGTGTCATGCCCTCAAGCGCGCCTTTGCGAATCACAGTGTCGCGAGCTGCCCGAGCCGCCATCCGAGCCCGTGCACTCAAGGTAGCTTTGGCAATAATCTTCTTCGCCTCGTTTGGATTCTCTTCCAAATAGTAATTAAACATCTCAGAAAACACTTGTTCTACGTATCCGCGAATTTCCGGATTGCCCAATTTCGACTTTGTCTGACCCTCAAATTGCGGATCAGGCAGTCTCACCGAAATCACCACCGTAATCCCCTCACGACAGTCCTCGCCCGTCAAATTCTCTTCGTTGTCTTTAATGAGTCCGTTCTTGCGGGCATAATCGTTCACATTGCGCGTCAATGCCCGTCTGAAACCTTCCGAATGCGTCCCGCCCTCAGGGTTCGGAATATTGTTTGCAAAAAACTTCGCCGTCTCGGTATATGAGTCGTTGTACTGCAGCGCAATCTCCACTTCCGTATCCCCCACCGTCTTCTGCGCATAAAATGGCGGCTCATTCAAAGCCACCTTGCCCATATTCATATGAGCCACATAACTGCGAATTCCACCTTCGAAATAAAACCCATACCGCTTGCCCGACTTCTCTTCCGACAATTTTGCATGCACACCCTTCGTCAAATACGCCTGGCGCCGCAAATATTCCAAAATTTCATCATAATGAAACTCCACCGTCTCAAAAATCTTGGCGTCCGGCCAAAACGAAATCGTCGTACCCGTACCACCCGTCTCGTATTTACCAACCGCTTTCACTTCCGTCTGCGGTACGCCGTCTTTGTATTCCTGGCGGTACACTTTGCCGTCACGCCGCACTTCGGCCACCAACCGCGTCGAGAGCGCGTTCACCACGCTCACGCCCACACCGTGCAAACCACCACTCACCTTATATCCACCACCACCAAACTTACCGCCGGCGTGCAACACCGTCAGCACCGTCTCCAGCGCACTCTTGCCAGCATGACTACCCGTTTTGTGCTTATCCACCGGAATGCCAGCGCCATCGTCCACTACCCGCACGCCGCCGTCCTCGAGCAAAGTCACGTCCACGCTAGACGCTCGTCCCGCCATCACCTCGTCGATTGAGTTGTTGATAATCTCCCATACTAAGTGGTGCAGACCCTCTACACCCGTACCACCAATGTACATACCCGGACGCTTGCGGACTGGATCCAGTCCCTCCAGGACTTGAATCTGATCTGCACCATACTGAGGTTTATCTGCCATATACGAGTACTACCACCTACAATTACTCAACAAAAATGGAGCTTTTGGCTCTGCAATACATCCATTATACCGCCCCCCACTATCTGGAGCAACTCCCTGGCGATAAAGCTCCAATTGTTGTACCATTACGCTAATGTTTAGAAAAATAGTCTCCCAGCTTTCCCTCTCCCCCAGCGCCGCCAGCCAGCTCAGCTTCTACGCTCATAGGCTCGGCCAAGAGCGTATCACGCGTCGGTTCACCGCTATCGCCGCCATCCTTATGATGGGGTTGCAGTTTGCCGTCATCGCCGCACCTCCCGCGGTTTCCAACGCCGCGTCCTCAAATGACCTCGTACTCGGCGGCATTACCTCTCGCGACGACCTTCTAAACCGTTTCGACCAAAGTGCCGAGCTCCAAGCTCTCTACGCGCATCTTGGCATTTCCCGAGCCGACATCGCAGCCACCAGTACTACCACCATCGTTTCCACCGACCACTCCCTCCAATCCATGGGCCACAACCAACACGCCGCCGACGATACTAAAATCGTCGTAGGCACTCACACCTACTGGATGCGACCCCTTTATAAAGCCGACATTGGCACGAGCGTTCAAAGCACCGGCTCCTATTACAAAGTGCTCCAAGGACGCCGCAGCAGTGACGGTGGGTACTTTGCCGTCATGTATCAATGCGGCAATATCGTTATAAAAACGCTTTACACGCCCCCAGCTCCTCCCCCTCCGCCAAAACCAACTCCCGTGCCCACGCCCATTCCCACCCCTGTCCCCACACCCGTGCACACTCCAACCCCAGCACCAAAACCCACGCCTACACCCGTGGTACCCACCCTTGCTTGCACCAACCTGCAAGGCACCCCGCTCACTGGTGATCACCCACTTAAAGTCACCTTCACCGGCGCTGGAACGGCGAGCGGCCAAACCCTTACCGACTATATATTCGACTTTGGTGACCATTCCGGAGCCACTCAAAGCTCAGCCATAGTTACTCACACCTACACTACAGCCGGCAATTTCACCGCCACCCTGAAAGTTAAAGGCTCTACCGGCAAAGTCTCAAGCACACCCCCCGCCTGTACTCTTACCGTTAAACCCACTTCACCGCCCGCAGGTTACACCAAGGCCAAAACCGCCACCAATCTCACTCAAAACATCGACGCCACCACCAAACCCGCCAACGCCGGCGACCTCATCCAATATCGCCTCACCACCAAAAACATTGGCGGCACCGCTGGCCCGTATGTCGTCGTCGAACACATCGAAGATGTCCTGGAATACGCAGATGTCACCGACGCTACCGGCGCCACACAAACCGCAGGCGTCCTCACCTGGCCTACCGCCACCATCGCCCCCGGCCAAACCCTCACCACCACCTTCACCGTTAAAATCAAGAACCCCATTCCCGACACGCCCGTAAGCGCTTCAGACAAATATTCATACGACCTACGTCTAGACAACGTCTATGGCAACGCTATTCAAATCACCCTCACACCCCCAGTCCCCAAGCAAATCGAAATTGCCTCCGCCAGCCTTCCCGATACCGGCGCGCCCATTGGCACCATCATCGTAATGGCGGTTTGCGCCATTACCCTTTTCTTCTACTTCCGCAACCGCCAGCTTATCGCCGAAGTTAAACTACTCCGCGGTGAGTATCAAGGAGGGATCTAGCTATGTCCACTGAGCACCTCACGCCCGCAGCCGAGCATCATGAAAGAGCAAACGCAGAGCTCGAAGCCCTGGGTAAAGAGCAGCTAGATAAGGCCCGCGAAACCGCCGCCGAGCACGATCCTGCTCACGCTGCCGAAAAAGCCAAAGAGCGAGCCGAAATCGCCCGCAACGTCATCGAAAATCAAGCCGAACCCGAGCCGGCTAACGCGTCAGAAGACGAAACCAAGCCCACTCCCGGCCTGTTGCCCTTCCTCGACCATCATCTCAATTACACCCAAACCCTTGCCAGCGTCCAGCGCCGGCTCACGCCAATCAGCCGCAGTTTCAGCAAAGTAATCCACAATTCGGCTGTAGAAAAAACCAGTGAAGCACTCGAAAACACTGTCGCCCGGCCTTCGGTACTTCTTGGCACCACCTGGACAGCGCTTATTGTGGGCACCATATTCTATCTTACGGCCCATCATTATGGATACGCCTTGTCTGGTTCTGAGCTACTCTTCTCATTTGTCGTGGGCGCTCTCCTTGGCCTCGTCATCGAAGGCCTGTGGCGCTTGCTAAAGCGCCGCTAGAGCCTCTCGCTATTCGCCAATTACAACGTTGCCCGTTTCATCCACATAGACCTCGCCTGGGGCCAATTTCTTGGGCTTTTCTGTCTTCTTTTCGGGCTCCACGGCTGGCTTCTGGGCCGATGGCAAAATCAGTTTACCGGTAAGTGCCGCTGTTTCAGCTTCAGCCTCTGATGGCTTATTGTGCTCGGCCTCTGCCTCACTCTCAATATGCTCAGCCGGCTTCTCTCGTTCATCTCGTCGTCGCTTGCGCTTTGAACCCGCAGACGCGCTATCTGACGCCTCAACAGGAGCAGCCGCCTCAGGCAACATCGCGCCCGCATGTTTTACAATCTTAGCCGGTTCCGGATGAGATTCCACAATCGCCACCGGTTCTGGCGCCGCTTTTTGCTCTACCCGAGCCTTGGCTACATCGGTAGCCGCCAGAGACTGTGCGGGTGGCAAGCCTTCATCAAAATCCTGGGGTGGAGCAGGAACAGCAGGTGGCGCGGGAGCTAGTGCTGGCTCCGGTGCGGGCGCAGGTTCGTGTATAACATGGGGCGCGACAGGAACTGGGGCTTGTTTAACTACTTCTTTCGGCGCCGCAGGCTTTATAACCGGTAAAGGCGCTGGCTGAACCGGCTTTTTAACTTCAGGAGCGGGCGCGGCATGTTCTACTAGCGGAGCAGTGTTTGCCATAGGAGCTGTATCGGCCGCTCCTCCTGCCTCTTCGCGCTTCATTTCGGCCAGCTCCTTCGCAAAGAGCTCTTTCGAAGGCACAATCGGCTCCAAAGGCTGAATTACTTTAAGCCCATGATGAACGGCCGTATGCTCTTGCTGCGGTACTGGAGCTGGTCGATTTTCGGCATTAAACTCTAAGTTTGTACCCGATTCATCTTCCGATCGCAGAATCGGCATCGGTTCGGGCAGACGCCGGTGAGTTGGGGTGTTATCAGAATGAATCAGCGATACGCTCAGCAGATCATCAATCTGGTGCTCCGCCTTTTGAATCTGATCAGCCGGACTCTTCGGTGCTTCTGCCGCGGCAGGCGAAGGAGTTGTCGGAGTTAACGGTTTAACTGGCGCACTCTCCGCAATAGGGGCCGGCTCCGGTGTCGATACCGTCTCCACAGCTGGCAGTAAGGCGTCGGATTTCACCGGTTCTTTCGCAGTAGCAGGCGGCTCCGGAGTAACAGTAACCGCCTTCTCAGGCGCGGGTATTGATTCTGACTGCGCAGCCAGAATGTCTGCCAAGGCCGTTACCGGTGCGGGCGGAGGTGGCGCAATAGCTGCAATATGAGCGCGTGCTGCTTCCAGTTCTTTATCTGCCATCGCTTCAGACGCCACCGGGGTCGTTGGCGGCAATGGAGACTCCGGCTGCGGCGAAGCTACTAGCGCCACCTGGGACGGCGGAGGCGGTGTTACCGGCGCTGAAACTGGAGCTATAGCCGTAACTGGAGTCAAAGTCGGATTCGAATTCGGAATCGGAGCCGTCTCAGGTATTAAGGGCTCGTTATTCACACTACCTGAAGGCTGTAGAGCCTCGACAAGCGCTGCGTTTGATATCATCGGTGACGCACTAGCCTCCGCCGGCAAAGGAGCTGGCACGGCGTTCGCTGTCGTTGGTGCAGAATTCACTAACGCCACTCCAGCCGGCAAACCGTTCATCGATGGGACGCCGTTCTGCAATTGACCGAGCTCTTCGTCTGGACGATTCAGCAATGACTCGGCCGCCGGGTCCACAAAGTGAATCAATGACTCTGCCTCGTCCGCCGCAGTCGCAGCCGCCGGCACCTCCGGCGCTACAGCAGGTAGAGATTCAGACATAGGCGCCTCAGGTAATGGTAGAGGCGCCGACGCAACCGGAGCGGGCGCCTCTGGCCGCATATTCTGTGGCGCTGGCAACGGCTCAGGCATTGGTTCGCTCAAAGGTGAAGTTTGCGTCACTACGGGTGTCGCCGGTTGAGCCGGTAGAACCGGCGCCAAAGCCGACGCTTCGATCGGCGGCGGAGCCGGGACTGGCCTCGGAGCTGGCGCTAGCGGGATAGGCGCCGGCTCAGTCATCATCGGTGCCGGCCACAAATCGCCAGCAGGCGCCGCTCCCGGCTCCTCTACCGAGGTCGGAGCGACCCCACTGGCGGCCGACCCGCCCAAGATATCAATTGCACCATACGGATCGTTCGGCAAAGGCGTACCATCGCTCATCGGCACCTGTTCTATAGGAGCTGCGTTCGCGGCAGGTTCTCCCGTACTCGGTCCAGGGCTTCCCATAATATCAATATTCGCATAAGGATCTCCAGCTAACGCAATACCATCACCCGCCTGTGGCCCACTCTGCGCTAAAGCAGGACCAGGCGAGCCCAGTACCGGCACCTCATCCAAATTAAAGGTTTCAGAAGCACTGTTACTGCCTGGCTGTTTTCCCCCTGTAATATCGTTCAACGATAAAGTATTGAACTGACTACCACCAGCGACCGCCGCCGGCTTAGGTGCTACCGGCGCCACATCTCCTGGCAAATCAACCGGAGGCGCACCAATCGGTGGCGGCGTCATACCGGTTCCATCAAGGGGCGCCGGTTCAACTACTGGTCGCGCGTCAGCTAGCGCCATTTGCGCCGCGAGCTCATTAGAAGCATCCGCCAGACCAGGCGTAGGAATCGGTGTCAGCTCAGGAGCCGCTATCGGCACGGGCACAGCCGGGGCGGGCGGCAATGCCACCGGCGGGGCTCCAATCGGTGGCGCACCAATCACCGGCGGAACCGTTGCCATTTGCGCTGGGGCCACCGGAACCGAAGGCGCTACCGGAGCCGCAGAAGTCACAACCGGCCCCGGCGCCGATGTCAGCGCCAGTCCCGTCACGGAAGCCGCAGCCGGGATGGCTGCTGGGATCTGGTTTACCGAGGGAGGAGCAGGAGTCGGAGCGGGAGTCGGAGCCGCCTGCAACGGGGCCGGATTCGGAGCCGGTGCGACCGGCGTCGTCGGAGCAGACACTGGCGCCACCGCAGCAGCAGGCGCCGGTGCTGGACTCGCCGTCGCAGTCGCCACACTCGGCGGCGTCGGCACAGGAGCAGGGGTAGCAGTTGAAGCCGCCGGAGCAGTCGACACGGCCGCCCCCGCCGTCCGTCCACTAAATCGGCTCAAAATATCTGCCTCCACCACCGCTTTATCATGCCCATATTTCGCGGCCGACAGCTGCTTAATCGCAAGTCCCAGCTCCACATTTACGTTGCCCAACGGCGCCGAATCATGAACACTAAACGGTTGGCTCGGTAGCCCACCAATCATTAGCCTCATCGCCGCATTAAAGTTCGGGATGTTCACCAGGTCGCTAGCATCAAATACTGGCGCAAACTGCTTCACCATAAACTCAGCATCATCCGGACCCATCCGGTGCGCCACGATCGTCCCAATGTTGCCAAACACCGCGTCGCGAATCTCGTTCGATAATTGCCCAATAAATTGGTTCGCCACAATCAAGTTCAGCCGGTATTTGCGCGCCTCACTCAAAATACTCGCAAAACTATCCGTCGCAAAATTCTGAAACTCATCCACATACAGCGCAAAATCCGCCCGCTGATCTTCTGGCACATTCGCCCGGCTCATCGCCGCCGCCTGGAACTTAATCACAAAGATCATACCCAAAAGCTGCGAGTTCAGCTCGCCAATCTGACCCTTGCTCAGATTCACGATCAAAATCTTTTTGTTGTCCATCACATCGCGAATGTTGAAAGCGCTCTTCGTCTGCCCAATGATATTGCGCATAATCTCGTTGTTTTGGAACGCCCCAAACTTGCTTACAAACCACCCCAACATCTCGCTCTTGTGGTAATCGCTCGTCTGACCCATCTCTTTGGTCCAGAAGTCGATCACCGTCGGGTCTTTCAGATATTTGAACTTCTGCTTCAAATACTCTGTGTCCGTAAACACCTTCGGAATCTCAATAAACGTCGATCCATTCGGGTCGCTCATGAGTGTCAGGGCAGCATTCCGGTACCAATGCTCATACCGCGGGCCAATAATCCCCGTGTGCCCCGGGTCATACAATTTGTACAGCATATTAATAGTCTCTTGGACAATGAAGTCCTTCTGCGCCGGATCCGTAAATTCAAATAAGTTTAGTCCCAACGGGTATTGCGAATCCGCTGGGTTAAAGTAAATTACGTCTTCCGCTCGCTCCTTCGGCACCATCGAAAGCAGCTTTTCAGCACTGTCACCGTGCGGATCAATAAACGCAAAACCGCCGCCACTAAGCATGTCTTGCACCGCCAAATTCTCAAGCATTGTCGATTTACCCGTACCCGTCTGACCCAAAATGTAGGTGTGACGCCGCCGGTCTTCCGGCGAAAGACGAATCTCTTTTCGCACCCCCCGAAATTCGTTGTATCCAAATAAAAGTCCCACCGTTGGCATTTGCACCGGTCCATCAACCTGTTTACTCTGTTGCCGCCCTACGCTTGCGCTTGGGGTAAACTGCGAATCCGGCAAGTGAAACAAAGTCGCCAGTTCTGCACTACTGAGCACATTACTTTTGAGCTCAGGCGGGAAAAATCGAAAAATAAATGCCGTCACCAACCCCTGCACATCCACAGCCGGCAAAAACTTAAACCCGTTCAAACCCGGCGCCTCATATAGCGCAAACGTCGTCGCAATATCGCGCAGGAGCTGCTGGCTCCGGGCTACCGACCCCGTCGACACAATCACGCGCACCAAGACTTCAAAGCCTGGATGTTTAGTCTTCTCCTCAATCCGCTCTACCTGCGATAATGCCAGCTGCGACACATCTGGCCCACCGCCCATCTTCGCGTGCTCCTCCTCGCGACGCTGCGCCGGAGCCTTCATAATCGCCTTGGCAAAATCCGCCGGACTAAAACCAAGGCCCGTCCCATGGCCACCTTTGCGCAAATTATTCGCAAGCGCCACCGATTTCTTCGTCCAACCGGACCCTGCCGGTCGAATCATAATCTGCACTGCCACCCCATCAGGTTTTTCCAAAGCCGACACCGTCGTGAGCAGTGCCTCCATCGGGTCGCGCTCCAGCTGCTCATACGTTGCAATCGGATAAGCACTCTCGGCTCTGAGCACCATCTCGCCACCGAGCGTTGCCGCCAGCCGCCCCTCTTGGTTGAAGATATTATGATCTTCCACCTCTTCTAGTCGCGCACCCGGGTAAGCCGTGAGCGTGGCCTTCTTCACCACACTCACCAGAGCTACCGGCACCACTGCAAAAAAGTGCACTAGCCCATCTATCACAATCAGTTCAAATGCTAAGTGTCTCTGACCATAAAAATCACTCTTAAATCCTTCGGTCGCTGTCCCAGCCAGAAGGTTATATAACACCTCCGCCTGCGCCGTTTTCTCGCGCATTACTTCGCGAATATCTCGGCTTCCAGCCGCCGTATCCGAGGATGGCGGAGGCAAGTGAATCAGAATCGGCACCATCTTGAGCCCACGCTCGATAGCCTTGGCTCTTCGCAGTTTCTTCCGATACGTAAAATACGCCACCGCCCCCAGTCCGGCAGCTAGCGCAAAAAACACCAGCACCACTACCAAGATACCACTCACGGTCCTACCCTCAGACTCAAAGCCTTACACTCCTTTAGGCTTAGTGTCGCGAGCATCCGGGTCGGCCACGTCGATCCCATAGCGCTTTTGCAAATAATCCTCCTGCAGCTCTTCAATGGCCTCCTCTTCGCCAAACGGATCACCAAAGTGCGCCTGTACCACCTCCTCGGCTTTATCCACCCATTCCGGCTCAATCACATCTACGTCACCAGCTGTACCTGGCATAGCCGAGCTAGCAGACACTATACCCGTCGGTTTCGCGCCAACGGTTGGAGTCGCGGCAATCGCCGCCGCTACATCTGCCGCTGTCAATTTCGGCTGAGGAGTCGCTGCTGATGGTGCGCCCGGAGCAGGGGCAGTCTCAGCCCTAGGCACCTCATTTACGGGCAAACCTTCTGGCATAAATCGTTGTTGCTGCTCAGGCGAAGGCGTATTGGGTGTGGGTAATTGTCCGTCCATTAACGAAAATTATACCATATATTGCACTTACGTTTTAAAGCCTATTGTGCACCCAAACAGGCGTTCCCACCACCGACCAATTATAAATAAACTCCGCCGTAGCATCCGGCAAATTTATGCAGCCATGCGACCCACCGTAGTAATAATCCGGCCCGCCAAACTTCCCGTTACGCCACACAGCGTCGTGCAGCCCGTATCCCTGGTAAAACGGCATCCAAAATTTCACTGGAACATCATAATTATACCCGTACTGATAGCCCACCAGATGAGTATTCGTGGTTTTGTAATAAATGCTAAATAATCCTGTAACAGTGCCCAAACCCGCTCCCGTCGCGCCCGAAGTCACCGGCGATTCATAAATTACCTGATGATCCTGCCATACCCATAAATGCTGGGTCGACAAATTCACCTCGATATAACTTCCAAGATCCAGCGTCACCAGTGTCGTCGAAATAGTTTTAAACGGTACCGGATGAGCCGTAATCGTAAAAGTCAGCGGCGTCTGATTATCCACGGCCTGCGTCACTGCCGCCGTGAGCCCGTCCTGATCGATAGCAAGTCCATTCACGCCCACCTGCGTGACCTTGCTGACGCCATTCTCTACGTTCACTTTTTGATTTACCGGAGCCACATTCAGTTGGTTGGCAACGTCCTGCACATAATTCTTCAGCTTAGCCGTGTCCACCTGCGGCACCAGTTTAAACGCCAAACCATCCGGCTGCTTCAAAAACGCCAACCATTGACCAATCTGAGCCGGAGTAGGGGTAAATGTTTTACTAGTTGTGTCATCCGTGTAAGACAGTACGATCGGCACGGCCATCAATTGCTTTGCCTCTGCAATCGTTGGGGCCAGCGCCTTCGCCTGAATGTCCGCCACCTGCTCGCGCGGCTTTAAGCTCAACTTCGCCCCGCCCGGAGAGCTCACATCACCCTCAATCAACTGTTCTAAACCGAGCCGGTCAATCGACCAGCCGCTTTTCTCAGATACCGTCGAGACCGCTCCCGCCGTCACTACGACCCCCGCATCCACCGGGGGAGTGCCCACCTTATCCGCCACACTTGTCGCAAAATGATTAAGCTGTGATCGATCAAGCGCATAGGTCAGCTCAATCGGATCGTGATGTACCACCGGAATCCACGCATTACGGCTTAGCGCGTAAGCGTTCTCTAAAGTCGCTTCCGCATCAAACGTCACCCCCAGCTCGGGCGCCGTCAATTCATAATGGTCACTTGCCACATCCAGGCGCAATCGGTAACTCGCCACATCTTTTTGAATCACACCTCGGGCCTCCGCCAGGGTCAGCCCGCCCACATCATGGCCCGCCACCACCACGTCCGGCATTATCCGGCCGTTAAACCAGGCCTGCGTAGCCAAGTGGGCACCGAGCACAAAAAAACCCACTACCAAACTAAGCGCTACCATGCGATTCACCGAGGTAAAACCGGCACTCCCATGTAGCTCAGGAACTAATCTTCGCCTCAGCATGTCCCAATTATAACGCTAACGCTTAACGAGAAACAGGGGAAAAGTCAAAACCCACCTAACTACGGCGTTGTGCCCCAAATTTATTCCTCAAACGAGCCAAAATCGATTCCTCTAGCTCTAAAGCTTCTGCCTCCGTTGGAGTCCGATCGGGGAATGAGAGATGTACACGAATCGTCATCCCTTTCATCCCTTCTGGCAGCTCCGCGCCATAATAATCACCCACAAACGACACCTCCCAGCGTTCTGTCGCCGCCTCCAGAGTCTGCCAGGTTACATCCTGCGGTACGAGCAAAGCCACATCGCGCCACATCGTCGGGAAAGCACTCGGCGCCACATACGCGCGGGCTTTACTGGCTAACATCAGGGGAGTAAGGTCTAGCTCAAAATAGGCTACTTCGCCGTCGAGCTTCAGCTCGCGCACATGGGCGGGGTGCAGCTGACCAATTTCACCCAACCTCACATCGCCTAACCACACTTCAGCACACCGCCCAGGCGCGTAGGGACCCAGGTCGGCTGGCCTCACAACGAGCCCTACATTTAACACTTTGGCAACTTCATCCAGCAAACCCTTCGCCGCCATATATGCGCCCTCCGGCTCAAGCACCGTCACGCCGAGCCTCAAAGGCTCATCTGGCTGTTCGTCCTTACCGCGCTTCAAAAACACCTTCGAAATCTCATAAAAACGCAAGGCCCGAGCATAAGTCCGGTTTCGCTCCAAAGTAGCCAAATGGCTCGGCATTAAAGTGCTACGCAAGTAGGCTTGCTCAATCGACAGCGGATTTTTTAATTTCAGGTGCCGCTGCGCGTCTAGTCCAAGATCAACCAATTGCTGCAACGACACGAACGAATATGTCATCACCTCAAACGCGCCAGCAGCCCACAACACCTCGCGCACCTGCCGCGAAACCGCACGCAAATGATCAAATTCAATCCGTCTTGGCCGCCACGAGGGGATAGTGGAAGGCACGCGCTCATAGCCCACCACACGCACAACTTCCTCTACCAAATCCTCTGGCTCCTTCAGATCCGGCCGCCACCAAGGCACTTCAGCTAGAATGGCCTCGCCATTGAGTTCATTGTGCGTTTTCACAACTTCATCATGGTTATGGTCGGATTTGGAATTTTCACCAACGGCATCGTCTATCTGAGCTGAAATTTGCAATTTACCGAGCATTTCCACAGCTTCATTGGCGGATATTCCAAATCCAAGCTGTTTTGACAATCGAGCAACCCGTAAACGGATCGATTCGGGCTTAGATATGCCCGCTGCCTTCGAATACTCGTAAACTTCGGCCACATTTCCGCTCGCCACTTCACTCAGCAAATGTATTGCCCGCGCGAGGCCAAGAGGGGGGAGCTCCGCCGGTATCCCGCGCTCAAATCGACCACTCGCTTCCGTACGCAGACCGTGACGCTGAGCCATCTTGCGAACTACTACGCCGTCAAACACCGCCGCTTCAAGCAATATTTCCGTAGTCTCAGCCGACACCTCGGTGCTTTGACCACCCATAAGACCGGCCAAGGCAATTGGGCCCTTCTGGTCGGCAACGACAAGATCCGCCTCGGTTAGACGCCGCTGCACACCGTCTAGAGTCACGAGAGATTCTCCGGTCTGCGCATGCCGCACGATCATAGGCAGGGTTACCTTGGCCGCATCAAAGGCATGAAGGGGCTGGCCCGTCTCAAGCAAGACATAATTTGTTACATCCACCACAGGCCCAATCGATCTCATTCCCACGGCCCGCAGACGCGCAGCCATCGAGAGGGGGGAGTGAGCTTCATGACTTACTTTTATCCGGGCCAGCATGTAATGCTCAGCGGCAATCGTGTCTGCCAGAACGCCTTTAGAATCCGCAACCTCAAAAGACGAATCAGCAAGCGGGATAAGCTCAGCCGTTGTCATCGCAGCAACTTCTCGGGCTAGCCCCACGATGCTCTGCACATCAAAACGGTTTGCGGGCGTCTTCACGTCTACAACCGACTCGCTAGCATAAATGTCGCACAATGGCGCGCCAACTGCGACGTCACTTGACAGTTCCATGATACCGCCATGATCTAATCCCAATTTGAGCTCAAATTCACTGCACAACATACCTTCACTCACTTCGCCCCGCAGCTTGGCTTTCGCAATCCGATCACCCCCAGGAAGAACCGTTCCTATCTGGGCAAAGGCTACTTTCATGCCTTCACGAACGTTTGGCGCGCCGCACACTACACCATATTTCCCCTCTTTTGTCTCGACTTCGACTAATTTGAGTCGATCTGCGCCAGGATGTTGAACAACTTTTTTAACCAGGGCCACCACAACCTTATCGTCAATCGGCTCCGACGAAATAAATTGTTCAATCTCTATACCTGCCCGTTCCAATGCCTGAACAATTTCTGAATCGTTCAACATTGTGCGACGTAGCCATTCTCGTATCCAACCAGTAGTTACTCTCATTTAAATTGCTCCAAGAATTTGAAATTCGGTCGCCAAAATTCTCGCACATCATCCACACCGTACTTGATAGCCGCAAGCCGCTCGGGACCAAAACCAAAGGCAAACCCGCTATACACTTCCGGATCAATGCCCACATTCCTTAGCACCTGCGGATGTACCATTCCAGCGCCACCCAGTTCTAGCCAACCAGTACCACTACACAAATGACAGCTCACACCATTTAGCTTTCCGCTACCCGAGCAAATCACACATGTTGCATCCATTTCAACACTTGGTTCCGTGTAAGGAAAATAATTCGACCGCAGTCGCACTTTGGTATCCTCACCCAGCACTCCTCGCATCATTTGCTCTAGTGTCCCTTTCAGATCACCTAGGCTAATCCCCTCATCCACCACCAAGCCTTCGATCTGATAAAAGCTCCAGGAATGTCTAGCATCCTCGTCTTCGTTGCGATAGACCTTACCGGGAGCCACAATTCGGATCGGCAAATCCCCTTTATGCTCCTGCATATACCGAATCTGTACGTTAGAAGTATGAGTTCGCGGCAAATTCGCCTCTTCCAAATAAAAAGTATCCTGCATGTCTCGAGCTGGATGATCTTTACCTACGAGTAGCGCTTCAAAATTATGCCACTCCGTTTCCACTTCAGGCCCCTCGGCCACCTGATACCCCATTTGCCAGAAGAGATCTACGAGTTCATCAAGCACCACGCTCACTGGATGTCGATGACCCAGACGCAAAGGCGTTCCTGGCGCCGTCACGTCCATGGGTGCAGCCAACGTTTGCTCCACCCGAGCCTGTTCCAGCCGCTTAGTTGCCGCAGCCAATGCCTCCTCAACCGCCATTCGCAGTGCATTAGCCTGCTTCCCAGCTGCACCTCGCTGCGCCGCAGGCAAACTCCCCACCGACTTCAGCTGCTCAGTCACGCTCCCCTTTCGTCCCAGATACGCAACTCGCAAACCCTCAAGCTCTTCTAAGCTCTGGGCTTGCGAAATCGCTTCCAACATTTGTGCCTCACTCATGGCCATCGAAACCTCACATACACTTCTACAATTACCAAAAGTATTCCCAGTAGTATAGCATCAAGCGGGCTCAATTGGTTAAGGGTGCTAAGAGCCAACATCACCACCAGCCATCCTGCGATCAAAAGCCCCTGGCGCCAGGAGTACCTAAGCCTCACCACCCCGGTAGCGTGAAGACGCAGATAGCTTTTGGCCGCGTAGAGTCCCAGAGCGAAAATCGACGCCACCACCAAATAAACCACAACAAACCAAACCGTCACCCCAGCCGGTCCAAGCGTCAACGGATTTGTTAAGATTAAACTCAGCGCTAACGCAACAACCCCGAGCAACGACCCCACAATCAATACGGTCAACCAACCCAATACTGTCACAATCCACTCATGCTTATCCACTTCATTATCGCACTCGGCTGCGCTCGAAAGCAAACAGCAAAAAAATCACTCCCGAGAAGAATCTACGCCTCACGGCGGTGACTCTTCTGCAGGAGTGATCTTAAAAATAAAGAATGAGTGCAGAGTTACGGGGCGAAATCTGAAGCATCCATGTGTGTAATTGACGCCAGTCGCCCCGTAAGGGTATCTCTACCAAACGTGGTCCACATAGCGTTTCTTCCTCATTAGGAGATTTCGTTATAACGTCTTGTGTTTTTGTTTGTGTAGGATTTTGGTTTTGGATGGCCGAATACAAGTTTAATTTTGCCTTGCTTCGTGCACTATCCGGTTACTTCCTACCGTCCCTGTTGGGTTGGCTGGAAGCAATCGGCTACAACCTAGTTTTGATCATAACCGCTTGCTTCCAGCCCTCCGGTAACTCTGCGCGCCATTTCTAAATAAGAACTTTAGAAATGAGAGTTTTCGCGTATCTTAGGGACAGTAGAGCGAACCCGAGTTAGAAATAAGGGGGATACCTCTAACCGGGGTCTACTCTACCATCCGGGGCCTTGGAGGAAGTAAAGAGAACTAAACTTTCAATGGACTGTATATAACTTAGCACAAGCGTTATGGAATGTCAATACTCTTATGTTTCGTCTCTGGATTAAGATAGATAATAGCTTAGTACAGCCAAAAATTAGTTCCCTATCCGTTCACTTTAGTTATTCGAAGAATGAGGCTTGTTGCAGAAAAAACAACGTTTATGCACAAAGAAATGACTCATTCCAAGCTTAAAAAATACAGTTTAGAAACATAAATCATATAAAGCAATTATGAAAAGGGGGTTCCCACCATAGCCGGGCCTCTATATTTTCGCAAACCAAGCCTCAGGCTAGATCAGCGGTTACGCCTGCATCCCTACAGACTAACGTACCAGATGCGAAAAATCCGCGAGAAGACATCAAAAAATTGCCTGCTTAGCTATCACGAGCAAACAGCCGGTGGTCATACGACCAAAATAAGGCTCAAAAACTACTCACCCAGTTTAGAGCAAGCCCAGAGTACTCTTCACCCGAACGACTTTAGCGTCCGCCAGCTCTGAAGCTCGAAGCCGGCCTCGCTCCAAAACCTCATCAATCTTGTCATTACCAGCATTCATAAGTTCAGTATATGTCGCTTGTAATGGCTCTAGAGTTCGCACTACCACCTTCGCTAAATCCTGCTTAAAAGCCCCATATCCCGTACCCGCATACTTCTCTTCCAGCTCGCCGATTGACTCAGCCGTGAGTACCGACATGATGACGAGCAAATTAGTAAGCGCCGGCTTATCTGCCCCTGCCGCCACCACACTTCCCGAATCTGTGACCGCCCGCAAAATCTTCTTCTCAATAGTCTTTGCGTCATCCTTGAGCAAAATATTTCCGGAATCATCGGTATCACTCTTGCTCATCTTCTTGGTCGGGTCTTGCAAATTCATAATGCGTGCGCCTTCAGTCTGAATCGTTGGCTGCGGCACCTTAAATGTTTCACCGTGGACATTATTAAACCGCGTTGCGATGTCGCGCGTAAGCTCAATATGTTGCTTCTGGTCTTCCCCCACGGGTACTTCGTCCGCATCATAGAGCAAAATATCAGCCGCCATCAGTACAGGATAATCATACAAACCCACTAGTTGACCTTCGGGTCCGCCCTTAAGCGCTTTATCCTTAAACTGCGTCATCCGGTTGAGCTCACCTACCATCGTATAGTTATTCAAAACCCACATCAGCTCAGCATGTGCCGGCACCTGAGACTGCATAAAAATGTAAGAATTCTCATGGTCCACCCCGCTCGCAAGCAACCAGGCTACCGCCGAGCGGCTATCACGAAGCAATACCTCCGGCAGCGGCCGGGCCGTCAACGCATGTAGGTTCGGCACAAAAAAGAAATGCTCCACCGTAGAGTCGGCACTCATCTCGCCCCACCGCTTCATAGCTCCGATATAATTGCCAAGTGTTAATTCACCGGTGGGCTTCACACCCGAAACTACTCGCTTCACGTTTCGTAACCTTTCTTTTGAAAGTAACTATACCTGGTTTATTCTTCAGTATCGAGCACGGACTGCACCAGAACCACGGGCTCCACAGCTCCGGCAACCGTCGGCAAGTCTTGTACCTTATCCAATTTACGCTCAATCGTCCGCGATTTACTTGCCGCCGATTCGATCGTATTACTCGCTTCCTGCAGCTTCTTGTGCGTCTTATCCAGCAAGTCACCAAACTTACCAAACTCATTCTTCACCGAGCCCAAAATCTGCCATACCTCACTCGAACGTTTCTCAATCGCGAGCGTCCGAAAGCCCATTTGCAGGCTATTAAGCAAAGCCGCCACGGTATTTGGGCCCGCTACCATCACCCGGTACTCCCGCTGCAGCTGCTCTTGCAAGCCAGCTCGTTGCGTAATCTCCGCATACAGCCCCTCGGTTGGAAGATACAAAATACCAAAATCCGTCGTTTCGGGTGGCGCAATATATTTGTCGCGAATATCCCGAGCTTCACTCTTAATCCGCGCCACCAAATCCTTGCTCACCGCCTCAATCTGCGCCAAATCCCCCGCCTCTCGCGCCCCAATCAATCGCTGATAGTCCTCCACCGGAAATTTTGCATCTATCGGCAACCAAAGCGGCGTCCCTTCATCGGGACCATTCGGTAGCTTAATAGCGTACTCTACCCGTTCCGCGCTCCGCTTCTTCACCGCCACGTTCTTTTCATACTGCGAGCTCGTCATGATCTGCTCCAGCAAATTACCAAGCTGCACTTCACCCCAGGTCCCGCGCGTTTTCACGTTGGTGAGGACCTTTTTCAAATCCCCTACCCCGGCCGCCAAGGTCTGCATCTCCCCCAACCCCTTGTGCACCGACTCTAACCGGTCCGACACCATCTTAAACGACTCCCCAAGCCGCTTCTCTAGCGTCGCGTGCAACTTCTCGTCTACCGTGGCCCGCATCACCTCGAGCTTCTCATTATTATCCTTTTGCATCAGTTGCAGTCGGTTCTCCACCACACCGCGTACTCGCTCCAGTTTCTCCTCGTTACTCTTCGCCACCTGCTCCAAACTTGATCGCTGCATATTACCTAAAGCCATCAAGCGGCGGTCCAAGGAATCCCCCACTGCCTTCAAACTTTCCGCCTGCTCACGCCGGTTCATAGCCAAATCATTTTTCAATCGTTGCTCCACCCCACCCAAAGCCTCACTCAAGTCTTTGCGCAGCTGCGAACCATCATCTGAGCTGGGTCGCAACCGATTTAGCTGTAAAAATAACAGCAAAAACCCGCCCAAACTCACCGCCAGCACCACACATAAAACAAGAAGATTTATCATATCCCCTACTATACCAGCTCGCCATAATCCGAACAAGTACCGAACGACAACTTACTCCAACGTCTTATTCAAAGCCTCAATCGCCCGCTCAAATGCCGTCTCATCCTTCAGGCTCAACACCGCAAACAAGGTTTTCTGCCGCTCAGCAATGAGTTTAGACGCATCAAAAACCGCCTGCTCCCCCTTCGGGGTCAGGGCCAGTACATTCTCTCTCTTGCTACGGGGGTTTGGCTTCTGCGCCACCAGCCCACGCGCTCCCAGCGCCTCAGCTTGGCGCGTCACAACCGCGGGTGTTACTTCCAGACTGTTGG
>CAZSRA010000009.1:27081-32318 GCA_964609585.1 uncultured Candidatus Saccharimonadales bacterium | reverse complement strand
GAACCCCTATAGCCTGCTTGGAAGGCAGGAACATTAACCGTTATGCTACACCCGCATCCACCCTATTTTACCAGTCATTCTTGATATACACTACCTATCATGTCCACCTCGCAGTCAGCTAGCGCCCTGCTCATGATTAAGCCCAGTAGTTTTGGCTACGACGAGCAAACAGCTATCACCAACACCTTCCAGAACGAGCCTTCAGGTTCTCAAGCCACCATTCAAGCCCAGGCTCAGGCTGAGTTTCAGGCTTATGTAGACGCCCTGCGCGCCCAGGACATCCAATTAACCGTATTCGACGACTCACCGACGCCGCCAAAACCCAACGGCGTCTTCCCAAACAACTGGATCACAACCTGGCCGGATGGAAAAATTTACCACTATCCCATGGCCACTGCTAGTCGTCGAGTTGAGCGTAGCCCGGCAGTAGTGGACCATCTCGCCCAAACACATCACCTAAACCAGACCATAGATCTCTCGGCCGCCGAAACCAGCGGGCAATTTCTCGAAGGCACCGGCGCCATCGTATTCGACCATATTCACAAAATTGCCTACGCCTGTCTTTCGCCTCGCTGCCACGAAGCCCTTTTCAGCCAGCATATTACCGAACTTGGCTATACGCCTGTAGTGTTTCGGGCCCACAGCCAGGGTGCTGCCATCTATCACACCAATGTGCTCATGGGTGTCCAAACGACCACGGCCGTCATCTGCAGCGCAGCGATCACAGACTCCGCCGAGCGCCAGCGCGTCATAGGAACGCTTCGTACTACTGGCCGCGATATCGTCGACATTACCCCAGAGCAAATGAACAACTTTTGCGGCAATGTCCTAGAAGTAAAAAACCGGCAGGGGAGATCCTATCTCGTACTCTCGGCCGCTGCTCATGCCGCTTTTACACCTCACCAAATCGAGCAGCTCAGTCGCGACAAAACGCTCCTGCCCGTCGCAATACCCACCATCGAACGCATTGGCGGCGGCAGCGCTCGCTGTATGATAGCCGAAATCTTTCTCGCGCCTCGGGCTACCTAGCGCAAAGTTTTGTCACCACGGTGTGGAGCGTCTCACGCTCAGTAGGGGTAAGCTGCTCCCAGCCTAGTCCAGCGGCCAACTCTTGTTTATATAGTTGTATTTTCTTCCTACCCTCATCTGTGAGCTGCGGGGTTTTCCGTCGCCGGTCTTTCGAACCTTCGCGGCGCTCCACAAGCCCATGCGCTACGAGCCGGTCGACAATGCCCGTTACGTTTGAAGCGTCACAGTTTAGCATCATGGCCACCTCACCCATCAGTAAATTGGCATTCTGGCCAATCCAATATAGCGCCAGCAGCTGAGCCGGTGTTAAATTCTGACGTTCTGCAATGGTAATAGTCAGCGCCTTCATCCGCGCGCATAATTGCATAAGGTCTTCACAAATAAGTAAAAAATCCCGATTCATACCTTAATTATACCACAAAAACCCAAAATAGTTGATTATCTCAAGCATCTATGTATAATGATAGTTGACAATATAAAGTAATTAATTCAATAAAGGATAAAGAATGATCGAAAAAGTAAAACATTCTGGCCTGGCTTTGGCAATACTTGCCACTGCTCAGTTCATGGTTGTTCTCGATGCCACGATCGTGAATGTGGCCTTGCCTGCGATCCAAAAGTCCCTCAACTTTAGCGGCGATTCGCAGTTACAATGGGTTGTTACCGCCTACTCGCTCGTATTTGGTGGCTTCTTGCTGCTCGGTGGCCGCCTCGCCGACCTCTTTGGCCGTCGTCGCATGCTCTTCGCGGGTGCTACGCTATTTGCCGCCGCCTCGCTTCTTGGTGGTATTTCGCAAAATGCTACCGAGCTCATCGTCTTCCGTGGTCTTCAGGGTCTCGGCGGCGCGCTGTTGTCGCCTTCAGCGCTCTCGCTCGTGCTCACCATTTTCAAGGAAGGTTCAGCTCGCAACCGCGCGCTGGGCGTCTGGAGTATGGTTGCTGCCGGTGGCGGCGCCGTTGGTCTGCTTCTCGGTGGTCTCCTTACTCAGTACGTCGACTGGCGCTGGGTCTTCTTCATTAACCTGCCCATCGCGATTCTTGTGATCATCCTGGGTATGCGCTATGTGCCCAAGAGCCTGCCCACTGCCAAACAGCGCGTTGACGTTGTCGGCGCTCTTACCATCACGGGAAGCCTCATGAGCCTCGTCTATGCGCTTGCAAAAGTTCCCGAAAAAGGGTGGGGGAGTAGTTCTACCATCTCCATGCTTGCTCTTGCCGCAGGACTCATGGCCGCGTTCATCATTAATGAGCTCGTCCTTACTCAACCCCTCATGAAGCTCAGCATCTTCAAGCGCCGCAACGTAGCCGGCGGTACCATGATCCAGCTGCTCATGCCTGCTGCTATGTTTGGCTTCTTCTTCTACCTCTCGATCTACTTGCAGAAAGTGTTGCATTACTCGCCCACGCGCACAGGTCTTGCCGACTTACCCTTTACACTCATGATCATCCTAGTTGCAAGTGTCTTGTCCAAGCGCATCGCGAAGCTCAACTCTAAAGTCATCCTGACCGTAGCGCCGCTTATAGCTGCCTCTGGCCTGCTTTTCTTCGCGCGCATCCCCCTGCATGCCAACTACTGGGTTGATATTCTGCCCGGCATCATTCTGATGGCCGGCGGTATGGCGGCGGTCTTCGTCACCAACACCTCAGCGACTACCAGTGGTAGTTCACACCAAGAAGCTGGCCTCATTTCCGGCCTCTTAAACACCGGCCAGCAAGTTGGTGGTGCCATCGGCCTCGCCGTTTTGAGCGTGGTTTCCTCGACCACCACCAAAGACGACATGACGGCCGCTCACGGCAACCCAGCCGCCCTGCCCACGGCCATCGTGCACGGCTTCCAGCACGGCTTCTTCGCCGCCGTTATCTTTGCACTAGGTGCGAGCTTCATCGCGCTCACCGTGTTCAAAGTTCACAGACACAAAGCTAGCGACACCTCTCAAATCGAGGTTGAGGCGGAATCCCTAGCCGCCATCCCCGGCGCTTAAAAAAACCGGCACCATAGAAAAAAGCTAGGCAAATATACCTAGCTTTTTTCTATGGTCGGGGTGAAAGGACTCGAACCTTCGACCTCATGCTCCCAAAGCACGCGCGCTACCAGCTGCGCCACACCCCGTAACTCGTGCGATTATACACTAGATTATTCATTCAAAATAGGGTAAAGTGCTAAGGTCAAAATCCAATCCACCACATGGCGGGAGTAGCTCAGTTTGGTTAGAGCGACTGGTTGTGGTCCAGTAGGTCGTGGGTTCAAGTCCCATCTCTCGCCCCAGTGCAATTATAGAAATAATGGCTTCACGGGGCCATTATTTTGTTTTATAAGTTACCCAAAAAGCCACTTTCTAATTTTCAAACCATTGCTAGCCTGCTAGCATCCATGACTTTCTGTTTCATTTTCACTTAGCGTTTGCTCGCTGGGTCCCCAGTCAAGCGATAGGCTTAACTTGACCAAAAGCACATAAGATGATTTAATCATATAGCATTTCTCGCCTCACACGAAAAAGGAGTACGTAATGCGTTCCTTGATGGCTGTGGTTACGCCGCAGCAACTCGTCAACGACACCATCCTCGCGGTCGAACACACCACCGGTAACCGCACGAAGGAAGGCGTGCAAGGTGCCGAGCTGTGCGGCTATGGCTTCGTCGTGAGCCCCCAGCAGTACGCCCGGCATGGCGGCGCCTTCGCCGCTCGGCTCAACTACCCTCACGAGATTCATCTGCAAGATGGCGGGCGGGCTGTCGTGGGCGTGCAGTTCGCCCTGACAGAAGAGCGAATCTCGTGGTTCTGGGGCCAGACACTTCCGCAGCTGGCACTGGTGTGCGATCCGACATTGAACCTGCCCGATGGCGGGGGATTCGTCGTCGTCCGCGTCAATGACCTCGACACGGACAGCAGCGCCCTCAACCTTCGGGACGCCCCCAGCCACGAGACCACACTCATGGGCCGGCGCGCTCTGCGCGTCGATCTCACCACACCCCCCTTCGGCGTCGGCGAGGGCGTCCACGCGCTCTACGTCGTGGATCACGAGATCATCGACATCCCGAGTGAGCTGCCGCGCCGGCTGCTGCCGTAGGGGCATCATTCTCCTCACCACGTGATCACGCTCAGGGACAACACCCCCGTTCGACTGTAATAAGCGACCCCGTCGGCCGCACTGCGGTCGGCGGGGTTTTCGCTATTAAGGGGCAAGTACCGACCTAAACTTAACTCGTTTGCCATATCGAGAATCTCTTTTCCTGAAGCGGGTTCGAGATGGGAAACTTTATGTTGGTATTACTTCCAGGACCGTTTGGCGAACAGGGCACTAAGGCACAAGCCGAGGCGCTTCTGTCGACCCCCGACTTTCAGGCGGCTAAACATATTCTGTTAAGCGCCACCTACTAAGCGGCAGTCATCGATCTAAAGTCCTAAAACGAGCATCATCTGATCCATATCTTCAAGAAAATAGTTGACTTTTTTATAATTTTATTCTATTATGTTTTAGTCCGAATGAGGAGAGCGATACGTCGCACGCCTCAGAGCTTGACAACCCCACCCTCAATTCACGCACTAGCTTCAAGGAGGAGCCCCGTGAGCACTCGAACCACCTGCATCGCGGCAGCCGTCGCGACCACGCTCGGTACCGCCGGCATGCTCGCCACCCACATCCTCGGCTACGACATCGGGTCGGCCTGGTGGTCGGCCCGGATCCTGGTGCTGCTCGCCGCCGTGTTCTTCGCCTGGGCGACGATGCTGTACGCCGACTACACGGGAAGCGACCTCAAGTTCGTCGTCATCAACGGCTTCATCGCTGCTGCTCTGGCGGCGACCGGGGCCTTCCTGGAACGGCAGGTCCTGCAGGCCAACCTGAGCTACGCGCAGGCCCGGATCTGGAGCGTCACCAACTACCCCAGCCAGCCGGACGCCCAGTCGCAGCGCAAGCAGGCCAACATCGTGCTCGGCACCAGCGGCTACGCCCACACCGGCTTCTGGCTCCTGCTGGCGGCCGCCGCGGTCCTGCTGGGCGTCTCCGTGACCGGCGCGGTCACGATCCGCCGAGAGGCGCGCATGCGCCAGTCGATCCGGCTGAGCCGGAGCGTCGGCTAGTCGAGTTGAGGTGAGGGAACAATGCCGGGGGCGCGTTAGCGCGCCCCCCGCCCCCCACAGAATGTATTACGCCATAGGCGGGTTTTTTATTTTTTAAACATAAAAAACCAACCATTTTTAAGAATAA
>CAZSRA010000009.1:0-27071 GCA_964609585.1 uncultured Candidatus Saccharimonadales bacterium | reverse complement strand
GGGGGGGGGGTTTTCTTTGGGGGGGGGGGGGCCCCTCGGGGGGGGGGGGGGGCCCCCCCCCCCCCGCCACCCCACTGAATGTATTCCGCCATAGGCGGTTTTTTTATTTTTTAACCTTAATCAACCAAGCATTTTTCAGAATCATGAGTAGACAAAAAAAGTAAAAATTGTATAATCATACAGTTGTTGAGCAAATGCAGCTCAGCCACTAACCCCTCTAGACAGCAGGGAGCAACAACATGCCCGACGCATTGGGTATTCAGGAGCCCGGCCAGGGACCCAGCGACCACGAGGTGACTTTCCCCGACAACCTCACCGAGGTGTCCGCGGAAGAGCTGCCGATCGGCTGCTCGGGCTACGTCGACGACTACGCCGTCGCGATCGGCGTGGGGTCGATCGACTACTCCAGCCCGATCGGCCGCGACCTCGAGGTCTACGGCACTCCGGCTCCCGGTCGTCGCGCCACGCTCAAGCGTGACTCGACCGACGGCTTCACCTTCGTCCTGCCTCCCGGCGACAGCTGGGGCGGACGCAGCCGGTTCCCGGCGCGCTTCCCCAATCCTCTCAGTCTCTGAGAGCGAAAACGCCTCCGACGTTCTCGGACAACGGCCCTTTCTGGGCTGCCACTGGGTTCTGCATCAAGCAGGACCCCCGACCTAAGCCCTCAACTCGCTTGAAGTCTTAGGCCAGAACTGGTCGAAGCTATCTTGCTATACTCATAACCATGAACTGGATCACATACAGTCTCGTAATGTTCGTGGGGTCGGTAGCCCTTTATCTCACTGTTCGCAAATCCTCGCTTGTCAAAGTCCCCATGCACCTCACCAATCTTGCCATGTTCGCCATTCCGCTGGTTGCGTATTTGCTAATAGGCGCAAGCGGCTCACATACCTACTCACTTTCAGCATACAATTGGGTTATTCTCATCGTAGCAGCCACAATTTTCGCCTATGCCGGCAATGTCATCTCGCTAAAAGCCATCGAAATCGCGCCCAATCCTGGCTACAGTCTAATGTTGTCAAAAAGCTACGTCCTCTTCACTACCACCGTAGCCATCACGTTGCTCGGCGCTGAACTCAACCCGCGCAAACTCATTGCCATTCTGTTTGTCATTGGTTTCTCGGCGCTCATTATGATCAACCCCAAAGCTGCCAAGCACGTCTCTAGCACAAATGGGTCATCCTTTCCTTTGGCGCCTTCTTTGCGTGGGGCCTACTATCGCTATCGTCGAAATACCTCTTTTCGCACGGTGTCGACACCATAGCTTTTCTGATCTACCTCTTCGCTATCGTTAGTATTTGCATCATTGTCATACACAAAATTCGCCCCTCTTCGATGAAAAAGCTTGGAAAGCAAGCCTGGTTCCTTCTCATTTGCACAGGTGTCTTTTCCGCCCTCTTCAACCTCGGTCAATTTGAGGCTATCAAACTTGCGCCCAACCCTGGTTATGTAAATGCCATCAATGCTGGCTCTATCTCATTCGTTACCATACTGGCGGTACTCCTCTTTAAAGATGAGCTGAGCAAGCGCAAAGCCCTTGGCGTCCTGGGTGTTAGCGCCGGACTTCTGCTGCTATTGGTGTAATCGTTCCATAATCGATAACTACAATTTGCTCCGCCAACCGAGCAGACTATACTTAGGGCACATGAAACGCGTCAAACGTACCGCCTGGGCTATTGTTGTCTCCGCAGTTATTGCCGGATTATTGACCTTGTTTATTGCTGCTCCAGGGGCAAGTAGCAATTCATGGGCGAGATTCCATATCACGTTAATGCTTTCGATTATGGTGGCGGTTTTGCAGCCAGGAGCAGCTGCGCTATTTGTCTGGGGTTTTCCGGGCTTCAAGCGCCGGCTTCGTATTGCCTATGGTGCCATCTGTATCGCTCTTCTTTTGCTGGGCTTGGCCCAAGTCCAGGCAGCGTTTTTAACCTATTTTGGACTACAGACGAGCTTCTGGATAACGAGCGGTCTGGTTGTGGTTCCTTATATTGCGCCAGTCTTACTAATGTTCTTTGGAGTACGGCTATTCGCAAAATTGCTTGATGTAAAAACCATCTGGATGTCATTTTGGTTTGTGCTGGGAATTGCCACCACCGCAGCGGCGGCTATTATCTTGATCGCAAAGCAAGCCGTGGTCAACGATGTCCAGTCGCTTGCAAGCATTGGGCTAGCCACCTGGACCACTATTTTTATGGTTGCAAGCCTACTGATAACCCTCAGAACGTACCGAGCGGCCAGCCCCGCTTATCGCGACGCGTTACGCTGGTTGGCCGCAGCTGCGGCCATGGTGGTGTTTGCTGGTGCAGGATACATCGGCAGTTTTATGCTGCTCGGCAGCAACAATGCTCTCGCCGACTACGGCAGCGCTGTAGCCCCGCACGTTATCGCTGGCTTGTTTTACATTCGCGCGGCTTACTATTTTAAGCTCATCAACCAAGAGCAAGAACCCGTTGCTAGCCCGCAGCAAATATCCCTCGTAGACATCATCGTCTTCGAAGCCTCGCTCGTTTCTAGTCTCGCCCAAATCAATCCACTCCTCGACCCTATGCGTCTCATTACAGCCACAAACGGGACACAGGCGCCTAGCACCCAGCAACAAACCACGCTCTACGAGGTATACGCCGCCATTGAACATTTCTTGGTAGAGAAAGAACCTATTCGCCAATTTACAACCGATAGCCTACGGCAAAGGATCGCTCGCAACTTCGGCCTTGGCTACGAGGATTTGGCCAAAATTATCGGCGCCCCCTCGCCTACAATTGAGCTGAAGAAGTAGCTAATATTTGCATAGTAATTAAATATAGTATATAAAATAAAAACCTAACTCATATAAATTGAAGTACAGGACCCTGCATAAGCTTTAATCCTGTTGCTTCAGCAACCGGGTTAGGCTTCATGTCAGAGGCCCTGAGGGGCCATGCCGGAAAGGACGAAAGCCATGTGCTGTAAGTTCTGCCAGTATGGCAACAACAACCACTCCAACGACTGCCCGCGCAACGAGCCCAACGCTCAAGAGCGCTGGGATGTGGGGTGGGGCGACGGACGCCGAGGCGGCGAGCCCACCAACGAAAATCCTGCCTACATGGCGGGTTTCCGTCGCGGTGAAGTCGCCTTCGAAGCGTGGTACAACGGCGAGTAGTAACATTGCTCCACCGGCCCAGGGGACTTCGGTCTCCTGGGCTTAGCTTTTTATAACTCTTTCCTACATGACGGTGTGGCAAACCTGGTCAACTAGACAATAGCTATCACTTATCGTATAAATAAGCATTAGCCGGACCCATCCCCAATCTCAGGAACGGAGTTGCTATGAAAACCCAAGCCCTGTCGCGGGCCATCGTTTCACCTGCTCAGATCGCGGGCCTCAGCCACCCGCTCGCCGCCGCGAACCACTGGCAATGGGTGCAGTGGGAGGGCTATGTTCTTCGCAATCCAGAAGCCCTCGTGCCCGACAGTGTAGGTGCCATCATCGACGCCGCATTGGCCGGCGGCCTCGCAGCAGTCTTGGAGGACAATGCCAGGTCTGTCGTCGCCATCGTGCGTCGTCAAGTCGGCGAACTCGCGTATCCTCCCGACTTCGAGCGGGTGGTCGACCGCAAGAAGCGGCAGTTCGCTGGCTGGGTGAACTACGCGGCCGGTAAGACAGCTGAAGACCGGAGAAAGTGGCTCCTGCAATGTCGGACGCCGTTCCTGGCGCTTCCTCCGGCAATGCAAGAGTCGGATTACGTTGAGGCCAGAGCCGACCTCGACGTAATAGCGCAGGCTTCCGGTCTAGTGCTCGCAGAAGATCAGCCGGAGTTCAGCCCGCTGACGCCCCAACACCTCCGCCATCTGCGCCGCCTTCACGCTCTCGGCATGCATGGTCGGTACCGCGACTACGGCCGACCCTGGACGGGCACCTGCCTCGGCTGTCATGCTAGCTGGAGCATAACTCCCTAGCCCGGCAAGCCAACCACAAGATTAAAGGCCGCACTACGAGTCCATCAGGGCTGCCGGTAGGCGGCCCTGATGCTTTTATTGAATCAGCCCTTCCCGCTTCGCCCGCGCATAATCAATGTTCCATACATAGTCGTTCTTGAGCTTCGTGTGGGCATTGTCAAAAATTCCCTCAGCTCGCTCATAGACCCGCAGCTCTGGCTTGAGCGGCGAGGTGCGGTAGGCCGATTTGAAATCCAGGTTCATCTCTTGCAGTTTCGTCACAATATCATCTAGTAGCGCCTTCGACTCAGTCGTGCGGAGCTTAGCTCCCTCTTGCAGCTCCACGGCAAACAGCAAGTGCTTATGCGACTCCTTATCCTCATAGCTCACCAGCCGGAAGCCCTGCACGCGCGGCCCAACCGTCGTATTTGCATTAATAATTTGTTTCACCTCCTCCGGTCCCACCACTGCGCCGTTATATTTCACCGATAGGTCGCTGCGACCATAGTGAAACAGCACCCCAAAGTCAAAATCCGCCAGTTTCACCAAATCATGCCTACCCAGTGCCTCCAGCTTCTTTTTGAGATCATAAAAGTGCTCCACGTGACCAAGATCATGAATGTTGTAGCGAATACGCGGACTCAAATTGTCGAGCCGGCAAATCGTCACCAGGAGCTCGCCAGCTGCGTTTGTCTCAATCAGATAGTCGTACGGGTTATACTGAAAAACCATCGGAATAATGCCGCGACTCTCCTCGAGGAGCTCACTGCGCAGATGTGGGTCCTCGATTAATGCTCGTCGCAGCGCAATCGTAAATGTCGATTCGTGAGCGACATTAATCTCCAAATCGGAGGCGCCGTACGAACCAATCACGTCACTATAATACTTCAGGAGCGAAGTCCTCATGGCTTCACTAATGCCTTCTCCACCAAAAATTGCGGCAATTCGGTATTTGCTCCAGTCCAGCTCCAGTGAATCTGTCACTTGCTTTAAGAAAGGCGGATAGCCGGCAATGACATATTCATAGTCCGGCCCCAGTTCCTTGAGGGTGTCGATCACCTTCACAATGTCCGGCCCGGTCGATTTCACCCGCGCTACGCCAATCAAACACAGCGTAGTATTGAGGCCGGTTGCCCATGCACCCATCGAAAACGTGTTTATCACGATTGGTTTGCGGTCTTCGATATAGTGCTGAAACGACACTTGCATAATGCGCTGGGTAAACCGTCGCTCGCGTCGGCCCCGTACCCAGCTTGTTGGCGTACCACTGCTGCCGGACGATTCGTCAAACATCACCCCAACTTCAGGGAGCCGTCCGTCCCATAGCTTATCCTCCAGCTTGAAAGGCTTGATGTAGCTGTGCTTATCCATCTCTGGCACATCCCGCAAAGATGCCGAGGCAAAACCTATTCGTGGCCCAACGAATTTGTGTCCTGCCAAATACTGACGATAAGCCGGTACCCGCCTCGCCGCTTGCCGAAACAGTCGCACTGCCCGCACCCGGCCCAGTCCCACCCGAAAATTGCCCAGATCCGGGGCCAGAAAAAACTTATGTACCGCAGGGCTCACATCAATCGTCCAAATAAGCCAGTCGAGCAATGCTACAAAAGCTATATATACACGTTCAAACATCTGACGGTAGTTACTCCATTAATAAATGCTGCCGGTAGGGGAGGCGCAAGCTTGGGGTCGGGGGCTCGGATCGCCCCGCCCGAAAGATAAACACTAAGTACGACTGCTCACGTGACTCCTTCTCCACTCCAGCCAACCGCAGAAAATCCCGATGCGCCGCCTGGTTGCTCATAATGGTTCCAAATGGATGCAGGTAAAACCCATGTCGTGAAATTTGTATCCATAGCTCCATTACCTCCAGCCCCACTTCAAAAGCCGCCCGTCCGTTTCCGAATGGCGCCATCAAGTAAAAAACACTACTAGCGTCGGTCATCGTTCGAAGGTAGTAGCTTTTCAGCAGTCCCGACACACCCGGCCATCGCAAAATACGGGGATGCCCCACAATCCACTTCATAACCGGCCCATTGAGCTCCATGCAGTCGTAGGCTAGCCCGTCGCGTTTTGTCTCTTTCTCGCGCTGATTGTAGCGGAGCCAATGGTTAAGCTCCCGGCGTACCGGCTCATCGAACATGTCGTCAAATACGGCCCGCTGATTAAGCCAAATTGCTTGCCGAGCTTGCTGGGCATCCAATTGTTTTAGGCTCAGTCCCCGAGCTTTTGATGAGCTAATAATCTCTTCAATCACGGTCGTCGGCAGGCCGGCGGTGTATTTCTTCCGGGATGTCTGGCGAAATTGTAATGCCGTTAGCAGTTTAGGGTCCTTAGGCTTAGAGTCCCAGACGATATCCGCCCGTGCAAATTCAATCAACCCTTCGCCGCGTAATTCCCGCTCCTCTGGCAGTGCCAGTTTATACGTGAGCTCATGCCCCAAAGCCCTTGCTGCCAGCTCAAAATGGCGCATAAATACGCCCATCGATACAAAGCTGAAAATGTAAGAAATGTCAGTCGCCTGAAGACCTCGCTCACGTTCAAAGAACAAGGTTACGGCGGACTCACCCTGGCGCTTGAGCTGGATAGGCTGCCCATTGTGGGGCGAAGGATAAACATTTACCAACTCAAACAAAGCGGCCGCGGCATCGATTTTTGTTTTAGCAGTCATGATATCGACATTATAGGTGGAATCATTTGCAGCGTCGATGTAGCGACAAAACACCCGAAGCCACGAGTTTGCGAGTAGGCGCAGAATCCAACTATTATTTGCGTCGAGCCGCCAGACTGGCGTGACGGAATCCGAGCAATGCAAGCACAATCAAAAGCAAGCCGGCAGCCAGAGCGCCAATGGCTGCGTAGCCCGCTATTACCGCCATCGTGTCAAATGCGTATGCGTTCAAAAGCAAACCTCTGAGGGTCTCGCCCCGAAATACTGTCTGCACTTGTCCTGCCAACTTCTGATTAGTTGGGTCAGCTAGTGAAGACGCGCTTAGCTCCGAGTAGGTTTTGCCGCCGCCGATCGCCTTTAAGTGCACGGCGATAAAGTGGTCAGCAAACACTTCAGCCTGGGCTCCGGTGAGTAGCTGCTCACCGGCATAACTAGCTATTTTGTCGCGGTCCGGCTCCGGCAGCGACGTAATGCCGACACTGCCAGCTGCCGGGAAGTAAATTTTCTCCGCCGCCATCTGATCGTGTACCTGGGTGTGGATAAAATTATGCGTCCAAAACAGTGCGGCCGACGCAGCCAAGAGGACGATGGCCAACACCAGACCAGTTGATGAGATCAATTTGTCGAGCGTACTACGATTCATGCCAAATCCTCTATTTGTCTTTAGCATAAGCGTTTTCGGCAGTTTAGCAAGGGCCAATTATTTGCAAATAACAACAAATATTTATCGTCTTGCAATAAATATCAAAAAAGAATATTATGGCGATCATAAACGAGACGCTTTCATGAAACGAGGTTCAACAGTTTTCCTAAAAAGTGTTGTCATCTTGATCGCCATTATCACCCTGGCTTTATGCATATTTTGGCTGCCCCCACTCGTAATGAGTAGCGCAGCCAAAACCCCTGCGCTTGCCTATCTTCGCTATCCCTTCCTGGCATACGTGTATCTAGGTGCAATCCCGTTTTTCGTGGCTCTATACCAGGCGTTTAAGCTTCTGGGGCACATTGACGCAGGCCGAGCCTTCTCCGAAGCATCCGTGAGCACTTTGAAGTATATAAAATACTGCGCCGTAGCCATCATCAGCTTGATAGTGCTAGGTGGATTGTACGCGACTCTCTTTACCAAAGCAGAAAAAGCCCACGTCATAGAACCTGGACTTTTATTCACCTTTACCTCAAGCATCATTGCTACCTTTGCGGCCGTTCTCGAAAAGCTTTTGCAAACTGCCGTCGACATTAAATCTGAAAACGACCTAACCGTTTGAGGCGCATGATATGGCAATAATAATCAATATCGATGTCATGCTCGCCCGGCGTAAAATGAGCGTCACCGAGCTCTCAGAGCGAGTCGGAATCACCATGGCAAACCTTTCAATCCTAAAAAATGCCAAAGCCAAGGCCGTGCGGCTATCGACCCTAGAAGCAATCTGCGAAGCCCTAAACTGTCAACCCGGAGATATTCTAGAGTACAAAAATAACCAAACAGAGGTTTGAGGCCAATGAAGCTCGCAAGATCAATCAACTCGCCCATAAGCGCCGCCACCTGCGTCGGTGTCTCACTAATCCTAGGCCTATTATTCAACTGGCTCTTTTTTGGCAAATTCCCTGGTATTTCTTTCGTAATTTACATAGCCGCGATCATTTGCGGACTTGTTATTCTCACATATCGCTCTGGGCGCTCATTGCCAGTCGCTATTTTCTGGCTCTTACTCCCCCTTGGGTTTTTCTCTGTCATGGTCGCGCTCAGAGCTAGTCGGCTTCTGATAGTTCTAAACATCTTGGCTAGCCTCCTATTGCTCCTGCTCGTAGCACGCATTGCCTTTCGCGATAATTTGCGAGGCTTAAAGCTTATCGACTATGCCAAAATCCCTTTCCTGCCGCTAAAGTTTTTCGCACCTCTCGTGCGAACCTTGGCCGATGTATTTGCCCTACGCTCGGTCGTTTCAAAGCATCCTCTAGCCGCCCAGATTACTCGAGGCATCGCATTAACTATTCCACTTCTGGCCGTGTTTCTCCTACTTTTTGCCTCGGCTGATTTGGTTTTTCAAAAATATGTCATCGATACTTTTAATGTCAAGCTAGATGTAATTACGGTTTGGCGGACCATACTCGTGGCGCTGGTTACGCTCGTATTTACGGGAGCCTACACGTACACCATAAAACCATCAGATAAGCAGTCTCGCGAAGCCAAACCAGCCGCCCGCCTGTTTAGCCTTGGAAAGGTTGAGATATCCATCTTGCTTGGTTCTATAAGCGTGCTGTTTCTCCTGTTTATCTTGATCCAGCTTGCCTACCTTTTTGGGGGTCAAAGCAATATTTCCGCGCAAGGCTTCACCTATGCGCAGTACGCCCGCAAAGGCTTTTTCGAGCTTTTAGTTGCGGCCATCCTAGCCTTTGCTATGCTCTGGACTGTCGACAAAACCGTTGCCAAAACTGCGGGCGGGCACAGTCTGGCCTTTCGAATTCTCAGCAGTGCTCTGATCATCGAAGTGATACTCATCATGGTTTCAGCCTTCAAGCGCCTCTACTTGTACGAGCAAGCCTTTGGCTTCACTACACTGCGTCTTTATAGCCACTCCTTTGTAATATTTCTGGCGGCTATATTTGTCCTGCTGTTAATCAAGATCCTCAAAAATCAGTCTGAAAACCATTTCGCTTTCCCGGCCTTCATCATGGCCATCACCTTCCTTGTCGGCATGAACCTGCTCAACCCCGATGCGTTCATCGCGCGCCAAAACCTCGACCGCCTCCACCAAACGGGCAAGCTCGACGCGGCCTACATGAGCGAACTATCCGAAGATGCGCTGCCTCAGATCAAAACCGCCATCAACCTCACCACCGGCGACACGCACCGGCAATTGGTCGATGCATTGAAAAAGCGTTCCGTACCTTTAGACTGGCGGTCGTGGAATCTATCCCGCAACCAAGCTAGCCGCTAAATCGCCGGCTCCGATAGTTCCATCGCCGTCCGGTTCACAAATCGAAACACCTGCGCCGGCCGGTGCCGTCCACCGCTGCGCACCTCACTCGTCGGCTCAATCAGTCCGAGCGACAAGTACTTCTTGCGGAAATTTCGCTTATCTAAAGGCCGGTCCAGTACTGCCTCATATAGCTGCTGAAGCTGGGCAAATGTAAACGTCTCCGGTAGCAAAGAGTAAGCGATATTGGTATATACAAACTTCGACCGCAGTCGCTTAAGTCCATATTCCAGGATTTTATCGTGATCAAATGATAGCTTCGGGTGATCCTTTGCCAAATAAAGTGCTGGCCTCTCCGTCTGCGGCCCATCCTCAAAACGCAACTGCTCTCGCGAAACTAGTGCCATATATGCCACCGAGATAATGCGTCCCCGCAAATCCCGGTCTATGCCATCGAAAGTATAAAGCTGCTCAGTATGAATATCTGACTCCACGCCGGTCTTCATAATTAATACGCGCTGGGCCGCTTCAGCAGAAGTTTCACCTTCCCACAGAAATCCACCAGGCAGAGCCAAGCTGCCGATGTTAGGCTCCCATCGCCGCTCAATGAGCACAACTTTTAGCTCATTATCTTCAAAGGTAAAAAGCACAATATCGGCCGTGGCTTGTAGGCTGGCAACCGGCGGACGGTCTGCACCGGTGGGGTAGGAAAATTGACTCATAACTCCAAATTATACACAATTTTCGACTTAATGTAAAAATTACACAAAATCTATTGACATAGTGTGAAATACACACGAATATGAAAAATAAGGTAGTTAGTGTTATAGAAACACAAACAAGGCCAGACCTTTGAAAAACCAATGAAAGCCAACGATAGGGGGAAGAAATGGAGAACGATCTGGCCGCCGCAATCGCGAAAGTCAGCCAAGCGTCTACACCCGAAGACCTCTTCGGTGTTCTGGCTGGCGACCAACACCAGCAACGGGCTGCCGTCAAAAAGCAGTACCGCGACCTGGCCCGTCGCATCCATCCGGACTGCGTTCCGCCCGAGCAGGCTGAGGCGGCAGCTGAGGCCTTTACCCACTTGGAAAAGCTCCGGACCGAGGCAGACAAGGCTATCGAGGGCGCCACCTACGGTGATCCAGCCGCACGCGTGGTCCCGACGCCCGTGGTCGTCAAAAGCCGGCGCAAAACCTACATCATCGGCCAAGCCCTGGCCGGCGATGGCATCGCCAGTCTGTACGAGTGTCGCTACGATGGCGACCAGCCCGCGGTTCTCAAAGTGGCGCGGCAGCCGTCCGACAACGATTTGCTGGAGGCCGAGGCCGCGGTGCTTCGACACCTGCGCACACCAGACCACCCCCAAGCCGCCGGTTTCTTCCCGTATTTGCCGGAAGTTATCGAAACCTTCCGCTTTCAGGAAGAGGGCACTGGGCCTGTTCGGGTGGCCAATGTCTTCGTCCAAAACCCAGGGTTCTACTCTCTGGCCGAGGTTCAGGCTGCCCATCCGGACGGCGTCAGTGCAAAGCACATGGCCTGGATGTGGCGTCAGCTACTCCAAGCTCTGGGCTACGCACACGCTCGCGGAGTAATCCACGGAGCCGTCCTACCCTCGCATGTTCATGTGCACCCAGACCACGACCTCGTCCTGAGCGGCTGGTGCTGCGCCGTACGAGATTCCATCTCCACTGGTCTGCACATTCCCGCCATGGATGTGAACTACGAGGGCTGGTACCCGCCAGAGGTGCCAGCCAAACAATCACCCCTACCCGCCGCCGACATTCTCATGAGCGCTCGCTGCATGATTGCGGTCATGGGCGGCGATCCTATCGCCGGCAAGCCGCCGGTCATCGCGGGCGGGCAACCTGTTCCGCCTCAGCTCCGGGGCTTTCTCCAGTCGTGTCTGCTGGCCCCCGTGCGCCAGCGTCCGCAAGACGCCTGGCAGCTCCGCGATGAGTTCACGCGGCTTATCGAACAACTCTGGGGTCCGCGCAGGCGCATCCCTTTCACCATGCCGTCGCGGTAGTCATCCCGGCTGCCGCACAACCAGAAAGGTCCATCATGGGCTACAGCTCAAGCACACCTGCCGATCTCTCGGCTCGTGGCGACTACCGCAGGGCCACCGGCTCTGCCTTCGCGCACAGCACTCGCATGGCCTCCACGCCGGTCCACCGCCGCACCATCCACCCGTCCGTCGACCCCAAGGGGACCAACTCCGCCGGGCGGCGGGTCCGGGAGTGCCTCGACTCGGCCGCTCACCCCTTCACCATCCCCGTGTTCGTCGGCTTCGACCAGACCGGGTCGATGGGGGAGGCGCCACTGGTCCTGCAGGAGAAGCTGGCCACCCTCAAGGGCGCCCTGCTCCGGGCCGGCCTGGAAGACGCTCAGCTGTGCTTCGGTGCCTACGGCGACGCCCAAAACGGCGAAGTCGCACCGTGTCAGGTGGGGCAGTTCGAGTCCGGCATCGAAATGGAGGACTGCCTCAACAACCTCTACCTCGAAGGCAACGGCGGCGGCAACAACGGCGAGACCGCCGGCCTGCTGCTCTACTTCCTGGCTCGTCACAGCGAGCTCGACTGCCTCACCAAGCGCGGGAAGAAGGGCTACCTCATCATCACCGGTGATGAGTGCCCGCTGCCCTACATCACCCGCGAGGAGGTCAAGTACTACATCGGCGACGACATCCCGAATGACCTCACCATCGAGGAAGTGGTGGCCGAAGTCAGCCGTTTCTATGACGTCTACTTCTTCCACTACAAGAACGCCACAGCCGTCGCCCAAGGCTCACTGAAGGTCTGGCAGCGTCTGCTCGGTGAGGACCACGTCGTCCCGGTGCAAGGCCTCGACACCATCAGCGAGCAGATGGCCATGCTCATCGCCCGCCTCGAAGGTGTCGTGGACAGCCTCGACGAAGCGGCCCAGCTCCTGCTGGCCGCGGGCGCCGATCCCACCGCCGTCCGCCGGGCCAGCCAGGCCATGGTGCCGTTCGAGAGGCACATCGGCGCCGTCGCTCCGGCCACTTCCACCGGACGACTGCCCGAGCCGGGTGACGGAACCAACCACACCACCCGCCGCCTCTAGGCCTCAAAAGCCATCAACCGAGGCGGCCAAACCCCGGGCCCGGCGAGCACACTACTCGCCGGGCCCTCAAGCATTAGGAGCACATCGTGGCTAGCAGTCGTCGCGTCACTATCGTCACCGATCTCGGCTACGGCGATGCCGGTAAGGGTAGCGTCGTCGACTACTTGGCGCGTACTGAAATCACCCGAGAGCCTGCCGCAGTCGTACGCTTCAATGGCGGCGCCCAAGCCGCGCACAATGTCATCACCCCGGATGGTCGCCACCACACCTTCAGCCAATTCGGCAGTGCTAGCTTCATTCCGGGAGCACGCACCCATCTCTCGCGCTTCATGCTAGTAAACCCGCTCGGCATCGCGCGTGAAGCTGCCCAACTACATGCAGTTGGCGTCGCAGACCCGCAGGCTCGTCTCACCATCGATGAGTTGACGCTCGTCATCACGCCCTACCACCAGGCCGCCAATCGCCTGCGTGAACTGGCTCGCGGTGCCGGGCGCCACGGCTCTTGCGGCGAAGGCATCGGCGAAACCATGGCCGACCACCTGGATACACCAGACGAAGCTCTGCGTGCAGCCGACCTCAGAAACCCCGCGGTGGCGCTCCACAAGCTCGAGCTCGCTCGCGACCGCAAGCTCAGCCAGCTCGCCGAGGTCATGCGCGACCTGGTTTCCGATCCAGAAGCGGTCGCCCACATCGCCACCCTGCGCGATCGCAAGCTCAGTCAAACCGTAGTCGACTTCTACGCCACCTTCATGGAGCACGTGGCAATCGTCGACGCCGGCTACCTCGGCCATTTGCTCCAGGCCACCCCGCACGTCATCTTCGAAGGCGCCCAGGGCGTCCTACTGGATGAATGGCGCGGCTTCCATCCCTACACCACCTGGAGCACTACCACCTTCGCCAACGCCGACCAGCTCCTGCGGGAGCAGGCCTACGATGGGGAAGTCACCCACCTCGGCCTCCTCAGGGCCTACGCCACCCGGCATGGCACCGGCCCATTCGTCACCGAGGACGCCGCACTCACGGCCAGCATCCCCGACTACCACAACACAACGAATGCCTGGCAGCGCGAGTTTCGCGTCGGTCACTTCGACCTGGTGGCCGCGCGCTACGCGCTCGAAGTGGCGGGCCAAACCGATCAACTGGCCATCACGTGTCTCGATCGACTGGTGGGGGCCGGCAGTTACCGGGTCTGCACAGCCTATGAAGACGGCAATGGTCGCTCCAGCTGTCTCATTCCGGGTCCGTTTATGGACCTGGCGTACCAGGAGCAGCTCACGACCCAATTGCTCACCTCGACTCCTCACTATGAAGCGGTGAGGGGTGGCTCTTCAGAGTACGTCGCATACATTGAGCGTGAGCTCGGTGTCCCCGTAACACTGACCTCGCACGGCCCCCGCGCCACCGACAAGCGGCGTCGCCTCATCTGGGTCTAACAGCCGGTAAATCCAGCCAGCCCGCTAACCACAAGGATGCCTAACGACCTATGGTTGGCGGGCATTCTTGTGGTTAGTCGCAATTCAGCAGGTCACCTCATACCACTTAACCTTGAGGTATTGAATAATAATGTTATTATCTTGTAGCTCAGCACGAAAGGGGAGTATCGTGCGATCTTCCATCGCCTCACCCCATCAATCCTCGTCTGAGTAATCCACGATGGCCGAACCCTAAGTAGGCCGTCCTGTCGCAGTTAGGAACCTGCGATGACAAAAAACAATGGCACGCCCCGCGCCGTCTTCAGGGTGGACGAGATCAAGCAGGGGAATGCCACCCTGCACTCGTTCACGATGACCGCCGAACAGCTCAGAGAATTCGGACGTGTCGAGCACTTCGGGGTCGACGACAACGGCGTCAACCGCGGTTACGACGAAGGTCACGCCATCGCCATCGCTGAGGCGATGAACGGCGGCGCGGTCCTTCTCGATTCGATCTGCGGCTCCCTCGAGGGTGACTGGAAGATCGTCGACGGCAAGCTCATCGCCGGCGAAGGTGCCTACTTCACCATCGACGACGGTCAGCACCGCCGTGAGGCGCTCGAACTGCTCACCCAGGAAGAGCGTGCCGTCTGGAGCTTCGCGATCGTGGCCACCATCGGCTTCACCCGTGAAGAGCGGCTGAAGATCTTCCGGCAGCAGGCGAAGCGCAAGCGCATCGACGGCAAGCTGGATCTGGCCCAGCGTTACGAGCTGAGCGACTGGAGGAATGCCGAAGAAGAGGCAGCCTACAGACTGGTCCTGAGGTTCAACGAGGACCCGGGCTCCCCGCTTCATGGCATAGTCGTCCTGGGTGAAGTCATCGGTCACGCACCCGAAGGCATCAACGGCAAGGGTCTGTGGACGGTACTCACGTCCGCCATGAGCCGTCGCAGTCCGCTCTACGTCTGCTCTCTCGAGGAGCGGTCGACAGCTCTGTGGAACCTCGTCATGGCCGCCAACGACGTCTGGCCGAAGATCTGGCGTTCGGAAACGCACATGCTGACAACCTCGCGTGGTATCGGCGCGATCGTCAAGCTTGTCGTCTCGGGCACCGAGTTTCGTGGCACCATCGGCGACAACTTCACGTTCGAATCGGTGCGCCGGGCCTTGGGCTATGCCAGCAAGTTCCACTGGACGAAGTCGTCTCGCAACCGCGACAGTACGTCGCAGATCAGCGCCGAACTCGATGCCTTCATCGGTCGGGCCCGCAACCGCGATAGCGGCAGCAGCAGTGTGAAGGTCTAAGACCTCCGCTCTAAACCCTGCTCGCGAAGGTATGCAATCCTGCCATCGCCGACCCCCTGGCGTCCAAGCGCCAGGGGGTCTCGACCCAAACTCTCAATCAAAAATTTGAGCTTTTAGGTCGAGACAGTCTCATGCAGCAATCACGAACACTCCGCTTATATGCCTGCGTTCGCCGCGCCGCCACACCCGCATGCCGGAATCCAAGCCCTGCAAATATGATCAATAATAATCCCGCCTCCACCACCCCTATTGCAGCGCAGCCGGCCACTATCGCTATCGTATCAAAAGCGTAAGCGTTCAATAAAAGATCTGCACTTGCCCGGCCAATTTCTGATTCCTAAGGTCCGCTAGGCAGCAGTGCTAAGCTCGATATGAAAGCGTCTTAAGCAATATAACAATGCAATCATCTTCACGGTATAATCTAAGATATGAACGACCGGCCTCAAACCACTCTTTTCATGCTCATGTCGCTCGACGGCAAAATCTCCACCGGCGCCGATGATCATCGTGACTTCGATCAAGACCTACCAAACATTGCCGGAGCATCAGCGGGGTTACATCAATACTACGAACTCGAGCGGCAAACCGATGCCTTCTCATTCAACACGGGCAAAGTTATGGCCAAAGTGGGCTGGAACGGCTCAAAAACCGATGCCAAACCCATCCCCGCCTCGTTCATTATCGTCGACAACCAACCCCACCTTACGAGTCAGGGTGTCGTCAACTTAGCTCGGCTCACCCAAAAACTCTACCTCGTTACGTCAAACGAGGAGCACCCAGCCACCAAGATCCACGACGACAAATTAGAAATCATCCAGTACCATGGCCAAATCGATTTTAGGGATCTCTTTCAACAGCTCAAAAGCAAAAGCGTGGATAAGCTCACCATCCAGTCTGGCGGCGAAATGAATGCACAGCTCTTGAGATCTGGACTCGTCGATCAAGTTTCCATAGTCGTAACACCCTTGCTCATTGGTGGCAGATCTACGCCCACGCTCATGGACGGCCAATCCCTCCATAGCCTTCAAGACCTGCAAAAGGTCCGCTCCCTGAAGTTAATCGAGGCTGTGCCCCTCGCAAATTCATACCTTCACCTCCGCTACGAAGTCATAAACTAAGCTAGCCGGTGGTACAATCCATTCATATATCGGGAGAAAACTATGCAAAAATTTACGCCTTTCATTTGGTTTCAGGGCGATGCCGAAGAAGCCATGAACTACTACGTCTCGACCTTCAAAAATTCTAAAATAACCCACCTCGAGCGCTATGCCGGCGATCAGGGCATACCGGGCGAAAAAGAGCTCAAGGGCAAAGTCTTAACTGCAGTTTTCGAGCTCGACGGACAGCAACTCATGTGCCTCGACGGCGGTCCTCAATTTCAAATGGGTGGCGCTATCTCGTTCGTCGTTGAGTTCGACACCCAGGCCGAGCTCGACAAAGTATGGGAAAAACTCATCGACGGCGGCAAAACTCAGCAGTGCGGCTGGGTCACCGACAAATTTGGTGTCACCTGGCAAGTTACCCCTACTATTCTCGGCGAAATGATGAGCGACCCATCGGCCACGCCAAAGCAAAAGCAAGCCCTCGTGCAGGCCATGATGCCCATGGTCAAGTTAGAAATTGCCCCTCTTAAAGCTGCCTTCGAGGGAGCTAAATAGGGGACGCTTCTTGTCCCTTAAGCTTGCGCCAGCCTCCGGCCCGGTTATGGGCAATCACGGCCCGAAACAATTCTAATAATGCTTGCTCGCGAATAGTCTCATTCTCATAAACCTGTATTGCTCTGGCTGTCGCATTGCCCTGGCCCTGATTAATGATACCCTTAGGATCCGGTGCGATAGGATCATAAATAAAAATATTTACATGATCTTTGGTTCCGAGCAGGGCACAAATATTTCCGTCCAAAACAAAATAAGGACGGTTTCCGCGTTTGATGACTTCTTCCACCCCCGAATCCGCTTCATGCACAATGCTACGCACCCGCTGGCACACCACCCGCTGCCATTCCGGTAATGTCTCAATGTACTCATCGACTCTGGGGTTGGCTTCATAATTACTCATAAACCAAATATAGCATTCAGCGGGCAATCCGTTAGCTAGAGCCGATGCTATAATGAGTCCTAATCTAGGAGAGAGCAAACTCATAAAAAAACAACATCTGTTAGGGCGATTTAAGCTCAATTCTCAGTTTGGCATTGGTCTCATACTCGCAGTCTCAGTCGGCCTCGTCTTTTTATTCCTGCTTCAAAAGCCCTACTATCAGGATCTAAACTACACATTTCTTATAGCTTCAGCCTTTCTCCAAGGCCATCTCGGGATTACCGACGCACGCCCGTGGCTAAATGAGCTCGTTCCCATGCCTGGGGGCATATACTATTCGGTTTTCCCGCTTGGGGCCGTATTGTCGGTGCTACCGCTCAGTGCGCTTGTGGCGCTGGGTTGGGTCTCGGCCTATCCAGTAAATGCCCTCGTTGTGTTCTTGGCCTCCGGCTGCGCTGCACTAAGCTACGGGTACACATTCGCAAAACCAAACTTCTCTACGCTCAAACGCTTGATCCTGGCAACTTGGCTGGTTGTCGGCACTTGGTTTATGACCAACATGCTCTTTGCCGGCGCCTGGCAATTGGCACTAGGTTTTGCCGTACTGGGCCAGCTAGCGGCATTGTATTGGAGCGTCGTCCGACCGCGACCGCTACTGGCCGGGCTTGGTCTGGCCATCGCTTTTGGCAATCGCACCGAGGTAATCCTCACTGCGCCCATAATTCTCACATTTTTGCTCAGGCCCCATTGGCAGCCCGGCAATCCCTGGCGAGAGTTCATAAAACATACTTGGCTAGTGGCATTACGGTTTGCCCTCATACCGGCAAGCCTGGGCTTAGCCACTCTTATGTACAACTATGCGCGCTTTGGTTCCATTACCGATTTTGGTTATTCGCGAATTCCCGGCCTTCTCAGTGAGCCTCTTTACCGACAGGGCTTCTTCTCATTTTTGGGTGTTCCAGAAAATGCCCATCAAATGCTCTGGCAAGGCTGGAGGCACATCCAGCATTGGCCATATCTAGTGCCTACCGGCTGGGGCGGCTCCATCTTGCTCGCAAGCCCCTTCTTGCTTCTGCTATTTCGCCGTCCCGCGGGCAACCGTCTCCGCATCACCCTAAGCTGGTTGGCTATCGTGGCTCTTACATTCTCACTCTGGGCGCATGGCAATCCTGGGGGTTGGCAGTACTCGTATCGCTACGCCCTCATCTTGGTGCCTTGGTTGCTCGTTCTGCTTGTAGAATACCTTCCGGCCAAAGTCACTCGCATCGAAGCCACGCTCTGGCTCGTTTCAGTTATCACAAGCTTTTATGCTACCTACCTCTTTATGTGGACCGACTACCTGAATTCGTGAAAGCTAAACCTCCTTGCTGGCCGGACCCAAACAGAGCACAATGAAACTATTAAGCAGGCGGTCAAAAACCATGCGCAAAAATTCCACCATGAATGCCGGGGGTAGCGGCGGGGCTATGTACGGACTCGGCTTTATCGGTGCCCTCGTCTACTACCTGAGTCATGCAGCCTCATTTTGGGCCGGCGTACTCGGGATTCTAAAGGCGATTGTTTGGCCCGCGCTCCTTGTCTACCACTGGCTCGTATTCTTAAAAATGTAACACCAGCTTTATGCTATTGTATTAAGCATGAAACAAGCTCGTTTAACCCGCCAAGCCCTTAGCCTTATCATTGCCCTCGGTCTCCAGTTCCTCCTTGGAATGTGGAGTAACCTCTATGCGCCATTTCCCGACACAACGAGCGAAGAGCAGCTATGGAAATTCGCTGGCTCGCAACTGCCGGTAATGCTCCACGTCTTGCTGGGGACTCTCCTTGTATTCGGTTCGTTGGCGCTAGTAGTGCAGGCTATGCGCTCCGGCTATCGCCTCTGGAAAATTGGGTCGGCAATAGGTTTCGGTAGTATTTTACTGGCGTGGGCCGCAGGTCGGGAGTTTGTAGCGACTCAAAAAGACGCTTTTTCGTTTGGCATGGCCATATTTTTCATTATCGCGCTCATAACGTACGCCATTACCTTGTATCTCACTGCCTCGAAACCAGCATCTAGTTCATCAAAGTAACCCTCACGTCAAAAGGAGCTCATGCTTATGCAAGTACAAATTAATATCTGGGCCGTCCTCCTGGCAACCCTCAGCTCAATGGTGGTTGGTAGCATCTGGTACGCTCAAAGTGTCTTTGGAAAAATCTGGATCAAGCTCGCCAAAATTGACATGTCCAAAGACCGCGGCAGCATAGCCAAGCCCATTATAATCACGCTCATCGTAAGCCTTATCACTTCTTACGTTCTAGCTCACCTCACCTACTTGTCAAACCAGTTCTTCGGCCACAGCTTTCTAGAGGATGCGCTCAGCACTGCTTTTTGGGCCTGGCTTGGTTTCACCGCCGCCCGCTTCATAACTCACGACGCTTTTGAGGGCCGTCCGGTAAAGCTCACTCTCCTCAATCTCGGCAATGAGTTCGTCACCATCATGATCATGGGCCTCATCATTGGCCTCATGGGCGTTTAAACCCATATGACCACAGCCGCCACTGATTTCACCGGCCTTAAGGCCCTCTTTTTCAACGGCACCCTCACAAAGTCACCGGAGCCCAGTCACACCGATCTGCTCATTGTGATATCAGCCGCCACATCATGGAAACCCACGGCGTAAAAACTGAAGTTGTTCGCACCATCGATCACGACATCGCCACCGGTGTCTGGCCAGACATGACCGAACATGGCTGGAAAACCGATGCTTGGCCCGAGCTCTACAAAAAGGTCATGGCTGCCGACATCTTGGTGCTGGCCGGTCCCATTTGGCTCGGCGACAACAGCTCGCAAACCAAAAAACTCATCGAGCGCCTCTATGCGTGCTCGAGTCTTCTCAACGACGCCGGCCAGTACGCCTATTATGGCAAAGCTGGTGGCTGTCTCATTACGGGCAATGAAGATGGCGTCAAACATTGTGCCATGAATGTGCTATACAGCTTGCAGCATCTCGGCTACACCATCCCGCCCCAAGCCGACGCCGGCTGGATCGGCGAAGCTGGCCCTGGGCCGAGCTATGGCGACACACGTCCCGACGGCACCAAAGTTGGACTCGACAACGACTTTACGAACCGTAATACCACTTTCATGACCTGGAATCTCATGCATCTTGCCCACTTGCTAAAAGCAGCCGGAGGTTTTCCGGCTTACGGCAATCAGCGCAAGGCCTGGGACGGCGGCGCTCGCTTCGATTTCGAAAATCCAGAATACCGCTAGACGTTTACGAGTTCAGTAAAGCCTCTAGTTCAGCCTTCATCTGCGTGAATGACCCATACCGAATCGCGGCCATACCGAGACTGCGCGCCGCCGCACAATTATCCTCAATATCGTCAATCATCACAGCTTCAGTCGGTTTCACATCCATTCTCGCGCACATCAGTTTAAAGATTGCCGGATCAGGTTTCGCTAGCCGTACGTCTCCCGAAATTATCACCTCGTCAAACAGGTTGCGGCGCTCGACCGGGGCAAAGAAGCCGTCCATCATATCGGATCCCAAATTGCTCAGTAGCCCAATCTTGTACCGCGGCCTCAAATTCTGGGCATAAGCTACAAGCGCTTCATTGCGCTCCTTGCCCTGAAAAAATCGTCGCTCCATTGTTGCCGGTGCTTCATGAAGAAGCGCTCCTGCTTGGACGTCAAATTGCGCTTTTGTAAGCTTGCCCAGCGCCGCCTGCTCGTCCAGGCTATGGAGCGCCTCCGCTATTTCGGCCGGCGAGCCCGAATCATGCATGTACGCAAGCACAGGGTCGACATAAAACACGCCAAAGCAATCAAAAATTACGGCTCGAAATCTACTTTGTGAAATTTCCGCCATCAAGCCCTTTTGCCGCCTTGATCATGAAGGAGCTCTTTCACCTCGCTCTGAAACGATCGTGCATCGGTAAAGTCACGATAAACACTCGCAAATCGGATATAGGCCACGCCGTCTATCGCCTTGAGCCGTTTCATCACCAAAGTCCCAATATGTTCTGCCGGCACTTCGCGCGTTTTGGCGCTACGAAGTTCTAGCTCCACATCACTCACCAGCCGGTCAATCTGCTCACTGGAAATCGGACGTTTTGCTGCCGCCAGTGTTATGCCCGTACGCAACTTCTCGGGGTTAAATGACTCGCGGCGCCCATCGTGTTTAGCCACCATCAGGTCCATCTGCTCCACGCGTTCGTACGTTGTAAATCGCTGGTGACAACCCAAACATTCTCGTCGACGCCTGGTACTCACAGAGTCGGCTTCGCGTTTATCCACCACCTTGGTGTCGCAATGTTCGCAAAAAGGACAAAGCACTAGTTGCATTCTCCGTGTCGTCTGCACATAATGATATAGTTGCCGCACCACAACGAGTTGTGTTACATTACCATTATGAACGCTACATGTTGTGTCAGTCAAGCTTAAAGTCCCAGAAATTGAGAGGAGAATTCATGCTCAAGACCGTTACCGATAGTACCTTTGAAGCCGATGTGATCAAATCTGATCGCCCTGTCTTCGTTGATTTCTGGGCTCCGTGGTGCGGACCCTGTATTGCTATGGAGCCTGCCATTGAAGAGCTGGCCGAAGAATTCAAGGGCAAAGTCGACATTCTCAAGCTCAATGTCGACGAAAACCCTCACACTTCTCGCGCTTTTGATGTTATGAGCATTCCCACTTCAATGATTTTTAAAGACGGCAAACCCGTGGAACGCATCATTGGCCTCACTGCCAAAGACAAATTGGCCGACGCTATCAAAGCTGCCCTGAAGTAGGCCAAAAAGCATGCCCACCACTCATCCCATTATCATTATTGGTGCCGGCCCGGCCGGTCTCACTGCCGCGCTTTACGCCTCCCGCGCCGACCTTCACCCACTTCTTTTTGAGGGCGAGCCCATTAGTGTGAGCGACTTGCCTGGTGGTCAGCTCATGAACACTACCGAAATCGAAAACTTTCCGGGCGCTACTGACGTAATGGGCCCCCAGCTTATCGGTCGTATGCGCGAGCAAGCTCTATCATTTGGAACCAAAATCGTCAGCAAGCGCATCACGAAAGTTGATTTTTCCAAACGACCCTTCACGCTCTGGGTTGGCGAGGACAAATACCTAGCCGAAACCGTCGTCATCTCCACCGGCGCCAAAGCGCTGATGCTCGGCATCGATCGCGAGTGGGATCTCATGGGTCACGGCGTCTCCGCCTGTGCCACCTGCGATGGCTTTTTCTTCAAAGGCAAAGACATTGCCGTAGTCGGTGGGGGAGACACGGCCATGGAAGAAGCCCTCTTCCTCACCAATTTTGCCAGCTCCGTCACGGTCATTCATCGCCGTGACACCCTGCGTGCCAGCAAAGTCATGCAAGACCGCGCCCGGTCCAACCCCAAGATTAAATTCCTCTGGAACACACAGGTAATCGGACTTGTCGGCAAAGACCGTCTCGAAGCTTTAGAACTCAAAAATACCCAGGATGGCACCATTACCAAGCGCGATATCGACGGCCTCTTTATCGCGATCGGCCATCAACCCAATTCCGAGCTCTTCGCCGGTCAACTCAAGCTTCATCCCAACGGCTATATTGCGACCACCGGCGTTTCCACGAGTGTGCCCGGCGTCTATGCCTGCGGCGATGTCCAAGATTCTCGTTACCGCCAGGCCGTCACCTCTGCTGGCACCGGCTGCATGGCCGCGCTCGATGCGCAGCATTTTCTCGAGGAGCATCCTGCCGCCAAACCTACCGAATAAACTGCGGCTCCGGCTCCAACGTCACCCCAAACTTGTCTCGTACCTTCGTTACAATAAAATCCACCAATTTCACCAAATCTTCGTACCCAGCATGTTCTGGATTGGTGATCACAAGCGCGTGCCCGGCGTGTAGTCGCAGGCCAAAATGCTCCTCGCCCTTCAGTCCACAAGCATCCAGTAGCCAACCCGCTGCGAGCTTATAGCCGCCTTCATATTCAAAAGCCGGTAGCTCCGGGTAATCCTTTCGCAAATCATCCAAGACGCGTTTTTCCACAATCGGATTCTTAAAAAACGATCCTGAGTTTGGCACAATGCTTGGATCCGGCAAAACCTTGGCTCGTATCTTCATCACTCCAGCCCGGATCTGCGCCACCGTCGGCCGTTCCACCCCTTGTTCGTCCAGCAACCGCTTCAAAGATGCATACGTTGGCGGTTTCGGTGCTGCTTTGCTCAGTCGCAATTTCATGCCCACAATTACGTACCGCCCGGCCAGCGCCTCTTTAAACGCGCTCGTCCGGTAACCAAAGCCGCAAGCTTCCCGCGGCAAGGTCACCATTTCGTGCGCTTGCCGATCATAGGCCTCCACTTCCACGAGCGTATCCGCAATCTCTTGCCCATAAGCCCCCGCATTCTGCACTGGCGTTGCTCCTGCCGTACCCGGAATCATCGACATCGCTTCAATCCCGGAAAGCCCCATAGCTACACTTCGCTCCACCACATTGTCCCAATGCTCACCTGCGCCCACTTCGATCATCACTTGCGTCTCATCCTCACTCGCAACCTCAAAGCCTAAGATCTCCATCTTCATCACGAGCCGGTGCAACGGACTATCGCTCACAATCACATTCGAGCCCTCGCCTAGCACAAACAACTCCAGCCCCCTAGCCTCGGCCCAATCGCAGGCGGCTCGCACACTCGCTACGTCACTCACAGTCACAAAATAATCACACACCCCGCCCACTCGCATCGTAGTGTACGGCGCCATCTCCACCTGCTTCCGCAAATCTTTGGGCAGTATTGTCATATCATTGGACGGGCATCTGCCAGGGCATGTATTTGCGCCAACAATTCACTCGCCTCCACTTCGGCCACATCTTCTGTTTCATGCTGCGGACTCGCCTCTGGGCGCTTCCCGAAGATCATAGCATTCACAAATTTCGTAAACCGATGGTCGCTAAAAATCTGATAAGCCGTTTCTTCCACTCCGCCATCAACACGTCGCAACACCTGTATTCGAATCCGCGGCACCGATATTTCCGCCACATTGCAATGTGTTAAATAAATCAGCACATTATCGTTTGTCATGAATTTCTTCATCGCAATCGTAATTACCGGATCCTGCAGGCGGTCGGCCAAGAATCCGTTTACGGCATCTTCGATTGCGTTCTTCGTGGCCTCAGTTGCCAATGGTTCATTGCTCATACCAACCAGCATAATCGCAAAGCTGGCACTTGTCTAAAACTGAGAGCATACTTAGAAGCAATTAAAAGAGTCGCCATACCATTATGGAACCCCAAACCACTCCGTCTGTCGCTCCATCCGTAGCCGAGTCAATCATGCCCGCAGCCTACAGTTCAAACCCTCTTGATCTCGTCAAACCCAGCTGGGAAGCTTTTAAGCGCTGCTGGTTAAATCTAATCTTGCTAATCCTTAGTCTCATCGGCATCATAGGCATCGCGATCATCTTAGGCCTTGTAATGTTGCCTACCCCCTTTGGCTTACTCGTTGACCTTGTGTTAATATTTCCGGCCCTCTTCTACATCGGTAGTTATTTTTCCTGGGCGTCTACAAAACTCCTCATCTCGGCTAGCCGAGGCGAAAAATTAAGCTTTAAAGCCGCTCTACCTCCATCCTTGGGCCTGCCCTTGAAATACCTCGCTACCAGCTTTTTAGCCGGTCTCATTATCCTTGGCGGCTATATTTTGTTGATAGTTCCCGGCTTTATCTTCACGGCTCGTTATAGCTCCGCCGTTTTCGTCGCAGTCGACGAAGGTATTTGGGGCATGGCTGCGGTGCGCCGTTCTCGCGAACTTACTCGTGGCCGCAACTGGGATGTTCTGGGCGCTCTCACGCTACCTGCCGTCTTTTCGATCCTCTCCCTCATTCCTATTTTGGGCCCGCTCGTAAATTTTGTGATCAGTATGATCCTAGCCCCCTTATTTGCCGTTCGCTATGTCCAGCTCGTAGAGCTCAAGAAGCAGCCCAACTGGCAGACCGTTCCAACCAATCCTTGGAACTACGCCGTCCTTATCATCGCTCTGCTCATTGGGGGCATAAATACTGTTCATGGCATCATAACCGCCACGCAATCCGCTTCGCTTGAGAAAAGCTCACAAAGCTACTAAGCTTAACAAGTTGCGCCCGTAGCTCAGGGGATAGAGCACCAGTTTCCGGTACTGGGTGTCGGGGGTTCAAATCCCTCCGGGCGCACCAAATGAGCTATCATAAATCCATGACCCATCAAAAAGAACTCGACTTCGCTATCAGCCTAGCCAGCAGCCAAAATCATCATCGAGGAAGCTGGTGGCAAAGTCACCGATATTGAGGGCAACGACCAGCGTTACGATCGGGCTATAAATGGCGCCCTCGTCAGTAACGGCGTTGTCCACGACGAGCTCCTCGAGCTCATCCGCGCCAACACTTTTCAGCCGCCCTCAAATGTGCTATAAAAGCATAGCTGCGCAAAACAAAAGACCAGCGCTCGTAGCTCAGTGGATAGAGCACTAGGCTTCGAACCTAGGTGTCGGGGGTTCAAGTCCCTCCGGGCGCACCAATAGTTTCATCATGTGGGCCATTAGCTCAGTTGGTTAGAGCAGGTGCCTCTTAAGCACCGTGTCCCGGGTTCGAGTCCCGGATGGCCCTCCAGTTATTATTCGCAAAATAACGGCTCTACAAAGCCGTTATTTTGTTATTCAAATCAACTTGCAGCATGTATATATCAGACATATACTAAAACCATGCAGATACTTCCTGAATTTGAAGGGTTTGATTGGGATAAGGGAAATCTCGACAAAAACCTCAAAAAGCATAATGTTACTACTCAGGAAGCTGAAGAGCTATTTACTTCAACCCCGCTCGTCGCTCGACGTGACGACCACCATTCGAGCACGGCCGAAGAGCGCATCCAGGCATTGGGCAAAACCAAAGCCGGTCGAAAACTATTCATCGCCTTTACTCTCAGGGAACATAAAATCAGAGTCATATCCATTCGCGACATGACTCCGCAGGAGGAACAAGCCTATGAAAGACATGCCTAAATTTAAAAACGCCACCGAAGAAGCCGAATTTTGGGATACCCATGACTCCACCGAATATGTAGACTGGTCTGAAGCCGAAAAAGCAATCTTCCCGAATCTCAAATTTACCACCGAGGCCATCTCTATTCGTCTACCCGCCCCGATGCTTGCTCGTCTCAAAGAGCTTGCCAATGAAAAGGACGTTCCATACCAATCGCTCATGAAGACGTATCTAAGTGAGCGAATCGATAAAGAGCTAACGACTAAGTAGCACATGCCTACCGATGAATTATTAAAACGTGTCGAACAACTCGAACAGCGTAACCGTCGCGTTGAAGGTGACAAGGCCTGGGAAACCAGTTGGGCGCGACGAATAAGTATCGCTCTACTTACGTATATCGTCGTGGCGGTCTATCTGCAATTTGTCGTTCATATAGATCCATGGGTTAATGCCATTGTGCCGATTATAGGCTTTGCACTCTCAACGATTGCATTGTCGTCACTAAAGCAATGGTGGATCAAAAGACGAAGTTCTAAATAGCGTCGAGCGAAATAATTCTCGTCCCAAGTCGAATTTCGGTAGCGACAGCTTCTACGATGGCCCTCCATAGCACTTATGCTTAAAAAGAGACCGCAGGGTCTCTTTTTTGGTATGATCAAGCAAGGCTAAAAGGATAAGTCCCAGTGGCAAAAGCTAATAACGAAGCTGGATTTGTCGTTTTTGAAATTATCTTGGCAATCATACTCGTTGCCGTTGTC
>CAZSRA010000008.1:0-42149 GCA_964609585.1 uncultured Candidatus Saccharimonadales bacterium | reverse complement strand
ATCCGGCGACCCCGGTGATCTACACCTGGACGTACACTCTTTCGTTCCACGACGCTCTTCCGATCTCCGGGCAATTCGCCTGAGCAAGGAGGTGTAGGTTCTGTCGCGGCCACCACCCAGCAAGGGGATAGCGTTCGCCGACGCGAAGGTGAATTGCCCGAAGCGAACCAAGCAAAAGGGGAGTCGCGCGAAACCCCCGCCGAATACACCCTCAACCTCATCGACACCCCCGGCCACGTCGACTTCAGCTACGAGGTTTCCCGCAGCCTCGCCGCCTGCGAAGGCGCCGTGCTCGTCGTCGACTGCTCCCAGGGCATCCAGGCCCAAACCCTCGCCAACGTCTACCTCGCCATCGAAGCCGGCCTCGAAATCATCCCCGTGCTCAACAAAATCGACCTCCCCGCCGCCGACCCCGAGCGCGTTGCCGGCGAAGTGGCCAGCCTGCTCGGCTGCGATCCAGCCACCATCTTGCGTGTTTCCGGCAAAACCGGCGCCGGCGTGCCCGAAGTGCTCGACGCCATCGTGGAACAAATTCCTGCCCCCAAAGGCGATCCCGAGGCCCCCCTGCGTGCCCTCATCTTCGATTCTATCTACGATATCCACCGCGGCGTCATCCTGTTTATTCGCGTCGTCGATGGCATCATCAAACGCCACGACCAGCTCCAGCTCATGGCGACCGCGGCCATTGGCCTCGCCGTCGAAGTCGGCACCTTCGCCCCCAAGCAAACCGCTACACCCGAAATTCTCACCGGCCAAATCGGTTATGTCGTCACTAACCTCAAATCCATCTCCGAAGCCCGTGTCGGCGATACCGTTACCCTCCAGTCCAGTCGCGCTACGCAAGCATTACCCGGCTACCGCCAAGTGAAACCCTTCGTCTTTGCCGGCTTCTTCCCCACCTCAAACGAACAATACCCCGCTCTCAAAGACGCCCTGGAAAAACTCAAGCTCAACGACGCCGCCCTGGTATACGAGCCCGAATCCTCCCAAGTCCTCGGCTTCGGCTACCGCGTCGGTTTCCTCGGCCTCTTGCATCTAGACATCATCAAAGAACGCCTCGAACGCGAATACGGCCTCGACATGGTCGTCACCAGTCCCAGTACCGACTACATCGTAGCGAGCACCAATGGCACGGAACGCACCATCCGCAACGCTGCCGACCTCCCCGACCCCAGCCAAATCGCAGAAGTCCGCGAGCCCTGGATCAAAGGCGAAGTCGTCGTCCCCGGCGACTATATTGGCGGTGTCATCAAGCTCATCAACCAAATTCGCGGCCTCCAGACCAACCTCACCTACGTCGACGAAAAACTCGCCCTCGTCGCCTTCGACGCCCCGCTCGCCAACGTCCTCACCGATTTCTACGACTCCCTCAAATCCATCACCTCCGGCTACGGCAGTTTCAATTATGAACTCTCCGGCTATCGCGCCGAAAAACTTGTCCGTCTCGACATACTCGTGGGCGGTGATCCCGTTGACGCCCTTTCCATGATCGCCCACACCGAAGAAGCCACGCGAGCTGGCAAACAAATCGTCGAAAAACTCAAAACCCTCATCCCCAAACAAAACTTCGAAGTCTCCCTCCAAGCTGCCATCGGTGGCAAAATCATTGCCCGCGAAGACGTGAAAGCCCTGCGCAAAGACGTTATCGCCAAGCTCTACGGCGGCGACGTCACCCGCAAGAACAAACTCCTCGACAAACAAAAGCGCGGCAAAAAACGCATGAAACGCGTCGGCAAATTCGACATCCCGGCCGAAGCCTTCATGATCCTCGTGAGCAAGGACAGCTAACCTGTGACCTGGTTCTACCTTGCGCTCATCCCGCCCTTCCTCTGGGCCGTCTCAAATCACATGGACAAATACCTCGTCGAGCGATTCTACAATGGCAACCAAGCGCCGCCAGGTACACTCATGTTCTACACCACGATCGTGAGCGGCCTGCTTGCGAGCGGTATGTTCCTCGTCTTCCCGGCAGCCCGTGGCAGCATCCCGCCTTGGGTGGCCACTACCCTCATTGCCGCCGGTGCAGCCAATTTCGCCGCCGTCTTTCCCTACATTTTCGCCCTTATGCGCGACGAAGCTTCCCGCGTGGTCCCATTATTTCAACTCAGTCCTATTTTTAGCTTCATTCTTGGCTGGTTTTTCTTGCATGAGCACATTAGCCCCATCCAGATCATAGCCGGCATGGTAGTGATTATCGGCGCTATTGCTATCAACCTCGACATCGATGACCGCTTAAAAATCAAACACGACGTCCTCCTGCTCATGCTCCTCTCATCTATCTTGTTTGCTCTCGAAAGCTTCCTATTCAAGCTTGGTGCGCTTCGTGTCGGCTTCATTGCCGGTGCGGCGTACCAATACGTTGGGCTTTTCCTGGCAGGTCTTGCCCTCGCCATTGGTAGTCCTGCGCATCGCCGTGGGTTCTTCACGCTCTTTCGGGCCAATCGCCGCTACATCATTGGCTACGGGCTGGCCGACCAATCCATTACACTAGCCGCCCGCCTCACCTTCAATTACGCCACCCTGCTCGCCCCACTAGCGCTCGTCTCCCTCGTCACCAGCTTCCAGCCGTTTTTCGTAATTGCCATCGGCATCATCCTCACCACCTTTTTGCCTCACCTTGGTGTCGAAACCATCACCCGCCGCCATCTTGGTCAAAAAATCCTCTGCACCGCCATTATTTTTGGCGGCACCTACTTCCTGCTACATTAAAACCTACGCTAGCCGGCCAGCGGGTCATTCATTAAAAGCCACGCCAAAGCCTCATCGCGTTCGCCAAACACCTTAGTATTGCCACCCTTACCCAGGGCCGCGATCAATCCGCGCGCCACCTCTGTCATCACCAAATTGGCCCCATACATCGCCGCGCGGTGGTAAGGAATGCTCTCGAGCAAACCCAATGCCGCTTTATTTGCACCAGAATTAATGCTGTGATCGTCCGTAAGATCAATAAGCCCCAAAATCGGCTTATGCTCATAATTCAATTTGTCCATCAAAGGCCGACATGCCTTACCTACCGCCTCAATCGCCCTGAGCGACTGCTCGCCAGCCAGCTTCACTTCGACATAACCTTCTGGCGCTAGCCAGACTTCATTGTGCATAGTTCCAGTTTTATCCATAAGCGTAATTATACTCTGTTTATATCTGCAAAGTCCTCCAAAATCTGTGCTGGATGCACTTTAGATATCACCCGGGCGTATTCTTTTACAATCTCACCCCTAGGATTGATCAAAAACGTTTTACGCCGTGTTCCCATAAATTCGCGTCCATACGATTTTTTTAGACCCCAGGCCCCGTAGGCCTCGAGTACTTCCTTCGATTCATCGGACAGCAGCGTAAAATTCAGCCCATATTTATGGGCAAACCGCTCATGGCTTGCCACCGAATCTCGTGATATTCCTACCACCTCAAGCCCAGCCTCCTGAAGCTGGGCATAATTATCGCGAAAGCCACAAGCCTCCACGGTGCACAATGGTGTATCGTCCTCAGGGTAGAAATACAGCACCAGCCACCGCCCCGCATAATCAGCCAGCGAATGCATCACCCCGTGCTCATCCGGCAAATGAAAATCCGGCGCTTTTCGCATACAACTCCTTCTACACTCGAGCTTACTACATCCATCAACATTCGGCAGCAAATCACCATAAGTGGTATAAATAAAAGCGTAAAGTTCATAAGCAAAGGGTTATCCCTATGTCCGATACTCCGTCTTCCGTCACACCAGATGAAACACCTCGCATGCCTCCGCCCTCACCCACCGTTGAACCTTTCGTATCTGGTGGTGGCCCGCCTCAAATGGCACCCGAACCGCCAAAGCGCGGATCCAAAAGACTCACGGTCACACTACTAATCATAGTCGTGCTGGCACTTGGCGCCGGAGCTTATGCTTATTTCAACAGTCACAAATCATCACCGAATCCGTTCACTACTCCGAGCCCTACCCCCAAATCCACTACTACACCAACTCCCGCTAGTACCGACCCCACGAGCGACCTCACCGCGCCGCTGCAGCAGCTCGACTCCAGCATGAGCGATCTAGACAACAATCTCGCCGGAGCCGATACAGCGCTTAGCGACAAACAAGGAGACTTAAGCGAATGAAATCCCGCACCTTTTCTCGCACCATGCTTGCGGCCACATTGTTCGCGGCTATCCCGTTTGCCTCAGTGGCCGCCACCCTCACGCCCGCTCAATCTACGGCGCTCACGCATCTCCAAACGCGCGGTGCTGCCGAAATTAGCCGCCGCATCACCAACCTCAATGCCGCACTTACAAAACTCAACGCTAGCACCAAACTCACTGGGGCCGACAAAACCAGCCTCGCGACTCAAATTAATAACGAGCTCACCTCACTTGGCGCACTTCAAACAAAACTAGCCGCCGATACCGACCTCGCTACCGCCCGCACCGATGTCCAAAGCATCGTTACGGATTACCGGGTCTATGTCCTAATGCTGCCCAAAGCTCGCCTTGCAGCCTCCGCCGATCGATTTGCCGAAGTAGAAGACCAGCTCACGACCCTCGCCACCAAACTCCAAACCAAAATCGACACCGCCAAAACTGCCGGCAAGGACACCGCAGCCATGCAAACAACGCTCAATGATCTCACCGCCCAAGTAGCTTCAGCCAAAACCATCACCGATGGCCTCGTGGCCAAATTGTTAGCCCTCCAGCCCGCCGACTACAATACGAATCCTTCAATTCTCGCCACGTACCGCCAATCGCTCACAACTGCCCACACCGACCTCAAAGCCGCACGTACCGACGCTACCACTATCATCACGGGCCTCAAACCAAGCAAGTAGCTACCAAGCCTAAACTCTTGTCTTGCGACCCGTCACCAGGTTGTAAATCAAGACAATCAGCGCTATCACCAAAAGCAGGTGAATAAGCGCTCCACCAATATGTCCAATGAGCCCAAGAAGCCACAAGACGAGTAAAATCACTACAATCGTATATAACATTTCATTCTCCTCCCATTAATCGTCACAGTCTGCGCTTTCTCAAATCAACCTTCTTTGGACAATATTCCAAGCAAATCTTCAGTCTTAAACCCGGCCTCATATTTTCGCACATAAAATGTTGCTGGGTGTTTTGACTTATCCGGATTTCATCTTGACATAAATTTACATTAGTACTAAACTATTTAGAGTTAATCTAATTAATCCATGCAAGACGCCAGAAACCAACTCCTCCTATCTCTCATCCAAAAGCTCCGTGGGCTTTACGGCGACCTTTACCGCGCCCGGCCAAGCGACGACGATCGCTCGCAGTTTGCCGGTCACAACTTGAGCCGCATCCAGGCAGAGCTCATCTTTTTGGCTGCCGAGCACAAAGAAAGCGGCATTTCCGTCAAGGATGCAGCCAAAAAACTCCAAGTCACCAGCGGCGCCGTTACTCAGCTCGTCGACCTTCTCATTGCGCGTGGCCTCATAGAGCGTGCTGAAAATCCAAGCGACAGGCGCAGCATTCTCCTGCGCGCTACCGATGCAGTCGACACCGACCAGCTGACATTTGAGGCGTATTACACGCGCCACGTCAGTCCTATGTTCAATGGGTTAAGCGATGCCGAAATCGGCCAACTCATCCAGCTTATTAGCAAAATTAAAGATACGAATGTAAAAGGAGCGTAGCGATCATGAAAGATAAAACCATTTTAGTCATCGGGGCCACCGGCAACCAAGGCGCAGCTGTCATCAGCGCCCTTGAAAAGACAAACTTCATAATCCGCGCACTTGTTCGAAAGAACGACCCCAGCTCCATTAAAATCCAAACCCTACAACAAAAACGTGTAGAGATTATCGAGGGCAATCTCGATGATTTCAACAGTCTCGTTCGGGCCATGGAAGGGGCGTACGGCGTGTTCAGTGCTCTTAACTTCCAAGACGGCGGCGTAGAAAAAGAAGAAGAGCGCGGCAAACGAGTCGCCGATGCCGCCAAAAAGGCTGGTGTGCAGCACTTCGTATACTCGTCGGTTGGGGGTGCCGAACGCGACAGTGGGATTCCTCATTTCGAAAGCAAATGGCACGTTGAGGAGCATATTCGAAAGCTCGGCATACCTTACAGCATCGTTCGCCCAACCACCTTCATGACCAACCTAATGGAGCAGCCAGCGGCAATGCGGTTCATAGCCTTATCGATGTCCAAAGGCACTATTGCGACAAAACCACTCCAAATGATCGCTGTCGAAGACATTGGCCGCTGGGTAGCCCACATGTTCCTAAATCCGAAAGATTATCTGGGAAAAGCAGTCGAAATCGCCGGCGACGCAGTCACATTCCACAAAATGATCACCGCCTATCAGAAGGTCTACGGAAAAACTCCCATGAGCATCAAATTACCGAGTGGCCTTTTTTCCAAAGGCGACCTGGGCAAAATGTTTACCTGGATAAACAAGCATGGCTACGAAGCAGATATTGTAGCCAATCGCAAAGCCCTTCCGGACTTGCTCACATTTGAGCAGTTTATTGCCAGGCGCAAAGCAGTATAACAAGTGTACGCTCCTATCTTTAGCACTCTTGACGTATGAGTGCTAAAACGCCTAAAATAATCTTATGAGCCCTCGCCAAGAGCAAATTCTCCACGCCATCGTCGAAACCTACGCCAAAACCGCCGAGCCCGTCGGCTCCATGGCGCTGTGTGAACAATTCGACACTTCAAGCGCCACCATCCGCGCGGAAATGGCCGCCCTCGAAAGCTATGGCTACATTATGCAGCCGCATATTTCGGCCGGTCGTGTCCCCACCGATAAAGGCTACCGCGCCTATGTAAACTCCCTCGACGAGCCCGTCCACGACAAGCGCCACGAGCAAGCTCTCGCCCGTCAAATCAATTCCGCAGGCGAAGTGGAGCGTACCATTAAAAATGCCGTCGAAAGCCTCGCTCACGTCACCCAAAACCTCGGCCTTGGCACCATCGCCGGCAACCTTTATCTCTCTGGCATGGCCAGCCTCTTCCAAAAGCCCGAATTCTTCGGCGGCGCACAGGCCTACGAAGTGGCCCGGCTCCTCGATAGCCTCGAAGAATGGCTCGCCGAAGCTGCCCCTAATGCTCCCATTTCTGTCTACATTGGCCGGGAAAATCCCATCGGTCGCACTAGTGGGGCTACCCTTATCATTAGCCGGTTTCAGTCCCCATTTTCCAGTCGTAGCTACATTGGCGTCCTTGGTCCTACCCGTCAAAACTACGGCCCCACCATCGGACTTGTCCAATATACGGGAAAATTGCTTGAAGAAGCCTTAAATTAGGAGTTAAAGTATGTCAAAAATGGATGATGCCAGAGCTAAAGCCAAGAAAATCCTTGAAGATCTTGAAGCCAGTCGCCCTTCCGAGACCGAAATCAATGTCGAAACCAGCTCAGAGCCCACTGCCACGAGCAGCTCGGTTGTATCCGATTCCGACGACGACCGTGTAGCCGAACTTACCGCCGACCTTCAGCGTCTCCAAGCCGAATTCGTCAATTACAAACGCCGTGCCGAAACCGAACGCGCCGAAACCATTGACTTTGCCAAAAGTCGTGTCGTGCGCGAGTTCCTCACCGTGCGCGACAGTTTCGACCAAGAGCTCGCCCACCGGCCCGCTAGCATCGATGCCACTTGGGCCACTTCCATCGATGCCATCCGCGCCCAATTCGATAAAGTGCTCGCAGATCTCGGTGTTACCCGCTTTGAGTCCAAAGGCCAACCCTTCGATCCACATCTGCACGAAGCCATTGCCTCAGAAGGTGACGGCGACATTATTACCGAAGAGCTCGCGTCCGGCTACAAGCTTGGCGACACGATCTTGCGCCATGCCATGGTGAAAGTCGGCTCCGCTGACGCTCCTGCTCCCGAAGCGACCAGCGACCCTAAATAACCACGAGCCAATAAATGTTCGAAGAGAAACCTACTGAGTACCCGGGGACAAAACTTCCTTCAATTAGCACTCTTGACGTCCGAGTGCCAAGTGCTAAAATTAAGCCATACACGAGAAATCCCGTCGCCATGGGCGACTCATATAGTTAGTTATAAGGAGATCCACACACATGGGTAAAATTATCGGCATCGACCTCGGAACCACCAACTCGGCCATGGCCGTCATGGAAGGTGGCCAGCCCACCATTATTGCCAACGCTGAAGGCGGCCGCACCACGCCATCGATGGTGGCCACCAGCAAAAACGGCGAGCGCCTCGTTGGCCAGGTCGCCAAACGCCAAGCCGTCATCAATGGCGACAACACCATCTACAGCGTAAAACGCCTCATCGGCCGCAAATTCGAAGACCCCGAAGTGCAGCGTGACCTCAAACTCATGGCCTACAAAATCGTCAAATCCGGCGACGCTGTGAAGGTGAAGATGGGGGACAAAGAGTACACTTCCGAAGAAATCTCTGCTATGATCCTCGGCAAGCTCAAGGCCGACGCCGAAAAATTCCTTGGCACAACCGTTACCGAAGCCGTCATCACCGTGCCCGCCTACTTCAACGACGCTCAGCGCCAAGCCACTAAAGACGCGGGTAAAATCGCCGGCCTCGAAGTCAAGCGCATCATCAACGAGCCCACCGCCGCCGCCCTCGCCTACGGCTTGGACAAGAAAAAAGAAGAAAAAATCATCGTTTATGACCTCGGTGGCGGCACCTTCGACGTCTCCGTCCTTGAGCTCGGCGATGGCGTCTTCGAAGTAAAGTCCACCAATGGCGACACCCACCTCGGTGGCGACGACTTCGACCTGCTCATCATGAATCACCTCGTCGACGAATTTAAGCGCGAGCAGGGCATTGATCTGTCCGAAGACAAAGCCGCTGTCCAGCGCCTCAAAGAAGCTGCCGAGAAAGCCAAAATCGAGCTTTCCACCACCAATGAATCCGAAATTAACCTCCCCTTCATCACCGCCGACGCCTCCGGCCCCAAGCACTTCACCTACACCCTCACCCGTGCCAAACTCGAGCAGCTCGTGGGCGACCTCATCGCTAAAACCGCCGCTCCTTGCCTAGCCGCTCTCAAAGACGCCGGCCTCAGCAAGAGCGATATCAACGGTGTCGTGCTCGTTGGTGGTATGACCCGCATGCCCGCCGTCCAGGCCAAAGTCGAAGAACTCTTCGGTCAAAAGCCGCTCCAGGGCGTGAACCCGGACGAAGTCGTAGCCATCGGCGCCGCAGTGCAGGGCGGTGTCCTAGCTGGCGACGTGAAAGACGTGCTCCTCCTCGACGTCACCCCGCTCTCGCTCTCCATCGAAACCATGGGCGGCGTCGCTACCCGCATGATCGACCGTAACACCACCATTCCCACCAGTAAGTCTCAGGTGTACTCCACTGCCGCCGACTCGCAGACCCAGGTGGAAATCAATGTCCTCCAGGGTGAGCGCGAGTTTGCCGCCGACAACAAGTCTCTCGGTCGTTTTGTGCTCGACGGCATTCCGCCCGCACCTCGCGGTGTCCCGCAAATTGAAGTTACCTTCAACATCGACGCCAACGGTATTGTGAATGTGAAAGCCAAAGACAACGGCAGTGGCAAAGAGCAGCACATTACCATCCAAAACTCCGGCAACCTCAGCGAAGACGAAGTTAAGCGCATGCAGCAAGAAGCCGAGGCCAACGCCGACAGCGACAAGAAGCGCAAAGACCTCATCGAAGCCCGCAACCACCTCGACAGCCTCGTTTACACCGGCGAAAAGACCCTCAAAGATGCCGGCGACAAAGCCCCTGAAGACGACAAGAAAACCCTTCAAGAAGCCATTGATGCGGCAAAAGAAGTCTTAAAGAAAGATGACGTCGAAAAAGACGAGCTCGAAAAACAGGCAAACGACCTCAGCGAAAAAATGCAAAAAGTCGGTGCCGCCATGTATGCGGCTGGAGCCGGCGAGCCTGCTGGGCAGCCTGGCACCGAAGGTGCTCCTGAAGAGGTTGGTTCACACGAAACCGACGGCCAAAAGCCAGATGATGGCCCCGTGGAAGGCGAAGTCGTCGACGAAGGCGGCTCCGACAAAAAATAATGCCTCGCGCTCTGGCCGCAGCTCCCAGACATACGTTGACAATCTCGCGTCCAACCGGTACGATGTTCACACATCACCCCGTGTTGGCGCGAGCCTCAGCGGGGCCTTTTTATAGGAGCCAGTCATGAGAGTCTATGTGGACGGCGAAAACTTTCGTCACGGAGTCGCCAGCATTCTACGCGCCAAAGGCGTCGTCCAAAACTCCAAAGATGTCACGCATTTCCCCTTGCGGCAACTCCTCGAAGATGTCACTGATGCCGGCGACCTCACCATTGCCTACTATGCCGCCAAAATCAAAATGCCCCGCGGCTACGAGCCCACCGCCGAAGTCGCAGAGCGCGCCAGCGAAATCCGCGATTTTAGCCGCAAGTGGGTGGCCGATCTGGCCGTCCAAAAGATCGAATACATTAAGGCCGGCTACCTCAAAGTGAAAAAAAGTGAGCCTTGCACCCAGTGCGGCCACAAGCAAGAAATCCTCCAAGAAAAAGGCGTCGATGTGCGCATCGCCGTCGACCTCATCACCGATTCGCACATTACCACAGAAAAAACCATAGCCCTCATGAGCTCCGACAGCGACCTTATCCCGGCCCTCGATCGCATTCGCAAATCCGGCGTTCGCATCATCTATATTTGCTTTGCCAATGCCGTAAATCGGGCCATGAGCGCCACCGCCGACGAAACCATCACCATCGCTACTCGCAAAGTTGAACAATTATATCGAGACTCCCTTTAATGGCAACCAAACGTGACTATTACGAAATCCTAGGCATATCAAAATCGGCCACCGCCGAAGAAATTAAGCGTGCCTATCGCAAGCTCGCCATGGAGCACCATCCCGACAAGCACGGTGGCGACGATGCCAAATTCAAAGAGCTTGGTGAAGCCTACGACACGCTTAAAGATCCGCAGAAACGCGCTGGTTACGATCAGTTTGGCCACGCCGGTGCGCAGGGTAATCCGTTTGGCGGCGGGGGAGCAGGCGGGGGCGCTGGAGGCTTCGGTGGCTTCGACTTCAACAACGCTGGTTTCGATTTCTCCGATATCCTAAACCAATTCATGGGCGGAAACGGCGGGGGAGCGAGCGCCGGCCCTGCTCGCGGCCGCGACCTCGAAGTTGGCCTCACCATCGATTTCACCGACGCTGTATTCGGCACTGAAAAAGCCGTCTCCCTCACCCTCGACGACGCGTGCGAGCACTGCCACGGCAATGGCGCCGAACCTGGCACCAAGCTCAAGACCTGCACCACTTGTCAGGGGCGCGGCCAGGTCACTCGTGTGCACCAAACCATCCTCGGCGCCATGCAGCAAACGGCCACCTGCGCCACCTGCTCCGGCCGTGGCCAAATCCCTGAAAAAGCCTGCACTACCTGCCACGGCTCCGGCGTCATGCGCCGCCAACGCACGATCACCGTCAAAATCCCAGCCGGTGTCGACGATGGCGCAACCATGCGTCTCAGCGGCAACGGCGCAGCCCCCAAAGGTGGCGGCTCCAAAGGGGACCTCTATGTCCAAATCCGTATCCGCCCGGACCGCCGCTTCACCCGTCGCGGCCGCGACATTTACTCAGAGGCCAGCATTCCTATGGTTTCAGCCGCTCTTGGGACCGAAGTCGAAGTCGAAACCGTCGATGGCCCCGTCACCCTCAAAATCCCCGCCGGCACCCAAAGCGGCAAGGTCTTCAAACTCTCCGGCCGCGGCGTGCCTGTGCTCGGCCGCTCCAGCCGGGGCGACCACCTCGTAGCCATCACGGCCGACATCCCCACCAAGCTCACGGGCAAACAGCGTGAGCTCCTAGAGCAGTTTGCCGCTGAATCCACGAGTACAAAAAAAGGCTTCTTCAAGCGCTAGCAGGAATATGCCCTGGCGGCTGCACGACAAGCTAAAGCACATTTCGAAAAAAAGCTTAGAGTGTAATTGCAGAATGTTATACTAAAACAAACCATAAGCACTCAATGCAACTGCCAGCTCTCAATACCAACACCGTCATAATAGCCATTATCGTGGCCTTAGGTCTCTATGGCCTGGTCGCGGGCAAACAGCGCCTGCGCATCCTCATCTTAAGCATCTATGTCGGTATCGTTGTGGCCGAGCAAATGTCGGGGCTCGTCGCTCCCCATCTCTCTATGCTCAGCTCCGAACAAACCAGCTGGCTCCTCCTTGGCCTCCCGATTATCATTTTTGGCTTCATCGGTGTCACCCACGGCAAACACCACGACAAAGGCTCATTCATCGCCAACATTATCGTCGGACTGATGGCTGGTGCGCTCATTGTTTCTAGTGCCCTGCGCCTTATGCCCACGAGTTCACTCGAAGCTGCCGATAGTGACTCGTTTCTAGCCATGAATTTGCAACAATATCATCTTTGGATTCTCGGTCTTTTGCCCGTCATAGCTCTCCTTCTCGGCCTCATCAAAGGTGAGAAAAAAGCTGGACACTAAGCCTCATTCCGCAAAAACGCATTGCCAAAAGCCCCCAAATACGCTATCATTTATCGGTTAAAACATGCATGGGCCCATAGCTCAGTTGGTTAGAGCAGCTGCCTTTTAAGCAGCGTGTCGTGGGTTCGAGTCCCACTGGGCCCTCCAGTCATCATTTGCAAAATAACGGCTTTATAGAGCCGTTATTTTGTTATTATAACCCACAAACTCTTAGGCCAGCCGCACTCAAGGGGCGCACCCAGCATGCTAAAATAACAACCATCATGCAGACACTCAATCCAGTGAATGGGCCGCTCGCGGACCAGGAGCTCATTAACAAAATCGTGTATCTTGGCTCACTCGTGTCCGACATTCGGGCCATCGATCCCATGATGAACGTACTTCGGCGGGTAACCGCTACTCGAAATCCCGCTATCAGTCTAAACGCCCAAGATCGCGGCACCCTCGAGAACCTCGAGATACAGTTACGAAACTTCTTGGTCAACCAAGACCACCTGCGTTCATTCACACCCGAAACACTCGAACAACGTGTCCGAGAATTTTCCGGCCGTGAGCGTGGTGAGATGAGCCCCGCAGGCCGGAATCTTCTCGCAATTATTGTCATAACGCTCGGGGCTATCGCTCTGCCCTTCATATGGCGGTGGCCGGTATTGTCCAGTTCGGTAAAGTTCCTAGTAGCGGGCCCAGCCGTTTATTTCACAAACATCAGCGGAGCCGCCTGGCTCATTCAGTCGGCACTAAAAAACTTTACGGCCAAATTTCGCAAAGGATTTATTATTTTCAGTTACGGCCTAGTGGGTTTGTGCATCGCCTTTAGCCAATATGCGTTCATCCCTTTGCTCGGCCTGGACAACTCGCCGTGGTTTAAATACATCGGTTTTGTGCCGATTGTGCTTATCCCGTATATTGTTATGTATTTTGGCATCCGTACCTACACGCGGGCAGTTGGCATCCAAGATTGGGCTAGCTCTTTGCGGCTTGTCGCTGGTGCGATTGCGGTTGTGATCGGACTTCTCGCCACCGGCTTATCATTTTTCCCGCGGGTATCAGCCTCAGACGCCTGGTACTATCTGCTATCGCAGGCATGTTTTTCGTCCATTCTAGTTATTCAAATATTTTCAGCCCGCCTATCACTCCTGGCGGAGAAAGCGGTGACTCCGGGATATGCCCGGCCGCTAAAATGGATCGTCATATTCGTAATTCTAGGCCTCCTGGGGGCGCTTATCTCGGTGCTATCCTTGTTCATATTTGGCGCGCTACAAGACCAAATATTGGCCTGGGCAGAGCTCCCTTTGGGGCTGCTTGTGATGTTCTCTGTCTATGCCGGATATAGATTCAAGCACGAGATGAGTCGCTAGCCTCGAGCGCAAACGTTAATTTGAACTGTTGCTGCTCGAGCTCGGAACCTGGTCGGCCCCCAAAATCACAATAAACTGCGCATTTGGATACGCGGCCGTTAAACTTGCGTCCACAGCTACGGTCTTGCCAAACAGCGTCTGCAAAGTCGCCAGCGTTGCCGGGGCCTTGCCGGCCGAATTATTAATGATCGTAGAGATCGGGTAGGCAGTTGGGGCATTGTCGGTCACGAGCACGTTCAGGCCTTTGCCGGTCAAAATCGTCCCTTCTTTCTTTGCAAGTCCGGACACCCCACTTCCATTAAGCACCACAGCCGTTGCTGCCTCTTTTATCACCGGATCGTTGGTTGTCAGTTTCTGCAAATACGCCTGAATATCACTGAAATCACTTGCCCCCGCCTTCGGCGCTAGCGCCGACTCGCCGTCCGGCGCCGTATAATCTGAAATCAAATTCACGCCCTGGTCCACAAAACTCAGCGACTGAATGCTTGAAAAATTGAGCCCCTTCAATATACCTACGAGACTCCGCAGCTCGTTCGTTTGGAGGTCAGTCTGCACATTGTTGCCGATCGCGTCAAATAGCTGAGTAGCTTTCACGGGATTTGCCAGCACCCCCGTGGAAAGTGCCTTGTTGGCCAGTGCCGTCAGCATCATGCGCTGATGATCTGTGCGATCAAAGTCGCTGCGCGGGAAACCATAGCTGGGCTTGAGCGAGTCGCCGCGAGCGCGAGCCAAATTTAGTGCCGTCTGCCCGTCCAAATGGTGCAAACCATTTGCTAGGCGTAGTGGCCCGCCCTCAGCCTTGGTAATGTTTGCATCATAAAGCCCGCGCGGGTCTGTACTCTTAATCGTCACATCGATCCCACCCACCGCGTTCACCGCGTCTTTAAAAGCGGTATAGTTCACCAAAGCATAGTAATGAATCGGAATCTGCAAGTCCTGCGTTAGCACTTGCTCCAGCAAACTCATGCCACCTTCGGCATTGGCCGCATTAATCTTCTGATAGCCATGCCCCGGCACATTTACCCACAAATCGCGCGGAATGCTCAACATAAATGCTGAATGATCTCGCGTATCAATGCTCAAAATCATAATCGAATCCGTCAGATTCGCACCCCCATGCCCCGGGTCATCCGCCGAATCACCCGCCAGCAGAATATTTACTCGGCCTTGGTCTTCGCCCTTGAGCTTAGTATTAGCCAAGAGCCCAAACACGCTGTTGCCGTGCTTGTTAAAAATCTTCGCCATATCCCGAATAATTGCCTGCCCAAACCAAAGACCCGCTACCACCACAAGCAACAACACCACGCCTATCATGCTTTTAATGATCCGCTGCCGATCCCATTGCCGCGGCGGTTTTATGGGCTTTGCCACCCTCCCTGGCGCTATCGGGCTTAGGCCAATCGGCGTATTTGGATCAGAACGAGCAATATCTTCAAGTTTGCGCACAGGCTGTCTCGAGGTTAAATAACACTAAAACCAATTATACCTGGGTTCACTTATACGCAAAACCACTGAAAGCAAGCTGAGGCGAATTAAAAGCGTTATCGCAAGTTGTTGGGCTACAGCCGAAAAAACCCAAATATCGAGCTGATGCAGTGAGCGCCAGACAAGATGGCGCAAGGCAATAGCAGTAAGGTTGAGTTCGTGAACAAGCCAGCTGATGCTTGGGTTTTTTCGGCACTGCTTACACCGCTCAAGCTTGTAAGGCCAAAAGCAACTCCGCATAATACCGCACATGCACCGAACTACCCAAATCAGCCTCATTTTCGCCGCCCTCCTTGCCGGCATCGTCATGGGCAGGTCCGGTCTCGTCACCTCAATCCTCCCGCTCGTCCTCGCCGTCTGCGCCGCGCTCCTCGCATATCGCGGCCGCCTTTTCTTCACCTGCCTCATGCTCGCAGGCATCATGCTTGGCCTCTGGCGCACGAGCGTTTGGTCCACGAATCAACGCCAACTCTCAAATCTTATCGGCCAAACCATCACCGTCACTGGTATAGTCTCCGATGACCCTTCCCTTGGCTCCACAGGCCAGGTAGATTTTACACTGGCTCACATGTACCAAAACGGCTCCGCACTGCCCGGTAAGCTGAGTGTTCATGAATATCCCGTCCGACTCCAGCGCGGCTACCAAATTCGTCTCACCGGCAAAGTTAAACCAGGTTTTGGCAACGCTGTGGCCGAGCTCAGCTTTCCAAAATTCGAGCTTGTGTCCGCACGCCAAGACCAGCTGGAACGACTGCGCCAGCATTTCTTCACCGGCATAAAAACTGCCCTCCCCGAGCCACTCGCCTCGTTTGGCCTCGGTCTCCTCGTTGGCATCCGCGCGCTCATCCCCAAACCCATGCAAACCGAGCTCGCCCTCGTGGGCTTGTCGCACCTCGTGGCCGTTTCTGGCTACAATCTCACCATCATTGTTCAGGCTGCCGAACGTCTCTTTGGCCGCTTTGGCCGTGGCATCACCCTCCCGGCCAACCTTTGGCTCATCGCCTGTTTCCTCATTCTCACTGGAGCCAGCGCGTCTATTGTGCGAGCTAGTCTTGTCAGCGTACTATCGCTTCTCGCAAGCTTCTATGGTCGCCGCTTCCATCCTCTAGTTCTCATCCTCATTACTGCCGCTACTACGGCCATTTTTAACCCCGGCTACCTTACCGATCTCGGCTGGCTCCTTTCGTTCCTGGCCTTTTTTGGCATTCTTGTAGTGGCGCCCGCTGTCGAAGCTCGCCTCAATCATCCCAAACCCATTCTCATCCGCCTATTCATCGAGTCTTTTACGGCTCAAATCCTCACGATTCCACTCATCCTCTATTTCTTCGGCCAACTCTCGATCGTTGCCCCGCTTACCAACCTCCTTATTCTGCCTCTCGTGCCGCTGGCTATGGCCGTAAGCCTCCTGGCTGGTCTTGCTGGCATGATCATCCCCGCCTTTGCTGGCTGGCTCGCTTGGCCCGCTATGATCGTGCTTTGGTTTATCACCAAAGTTATCGACCAATTTGCTTCACTTCCGTGGGCAGGTCGCACCGACCACATCAGTCTCACCGTCATGCTCATTATGTATGCTCTCGTACTGGTTTTTACGCTCGGACTCAAACATACCAACCGCCGTCGCGGCCATTCCGAAGCACCTACAGCTCATCTCCTCGAGCCAATATTATCTTAAAGTAGTCATAACGCTCATGCCTGCGGGTCACGCTCAAAACTGCTATAATACCCACACATTTACACCGGTAAACAGGAATCGTCGTCATGTCCGGACACTCCAAATGGGCTTCCATTAAGCATCAAAAAGGCATTAAAGACGCTCGCCGCGGCGCCAGTTTCACCAAATTTGCCGCCCTCATCTCCGTGGCGGCTCGCGCCGGAGCCGATCCCGATTCCAATTTCAAACTCCGTCTCGCCGTCGACCTCGCCCGCAAATCCGGCGTCCCCAATGCCAACATCGAGCGCGCCATCAAGCGCGGTTCCGGACAGGACGGCTCCACCACCTTCGAAGAAATCACCTACGAGGGCTATGGTCCTGGCGGCGCTGCCATCATCGTCGAAGCTGCCACCGACAACCGCAACCGCACTGCCCCCGAAGTCCGTGCCGCCTTCACCAAGCACGGTGGCTCGCTTGGCACCCCCGGTTCGGTGCTCTACCAGTTTACTCAGCGTGGTGTCATCGTTGTCCCTGCGACAGACCTCGACACCGCCACTATGGACGCCATTGAAGCCGGTGCCGAAGACGTGGAAGAAGGCGATGGCCAGCTCATTATTTATACCAAAACCTCCGATCTCGATGCTGTCCGTAAAGCCCTAGAGGCCAAAAATTACCCTATCGAAAAAGCCGAATTTTCTTACGAGCCCAACACTACTGTCGAAATTACCGACGCCGACGCTGCCAAAAAACTCATGCGTCTCATGGACGCACTCGACGACCTCGACGATGTCACCGCCACCCATGCCAATTTCGACATTACTCCAGAAATCATGCAGTAGTTGGACGTAGTATGATGAAGACATGCTCCGCAACCTCAAATTAATCTTTATCCACGGTATCAACAATCAAACCACTGATTATTCCCAGGGCCTATATCTTAAAATCCTGTCCGCCTGTCGCACTCAGTTGACCGCACGGCGTTTACATAGCGACGCCATCGGAGAGGCACTAAACGCCATTGTCCATCACGAAGTTCTTTGGGCCAACCTCACCACCGACCTCACCAATCGCTATTTGCAGCTCGCTTACCCCAAAACTCCGTTATTCTGGGGGCACTTCACAAAACCCGTCGACCCACTCGGCGTCCAGATCATGCAGTACATTAAAGACAAAGGTGATCACCAAACTGGCGCCATGAATATTCTTCGCAGCGTCGATGCTGATATCTCTCGCATCCTCGCACTCGAGGACATTGGCGAAAACCCTGCTCCCGACCAAGGCCAAAACATCATCATAGTGGCCCATTCGCTTGGCTCTGTCATCGGTTTCGACTATGTAATGGGCTTCCGCCAGCAATGCCGCCTTCACCCCAGTGTTACCGTCAAAAGCTTTATCACCATGGGTTCGCCCATCCCGCTCTTTACGAGCGCCATGGGGCATCCCGATTCTGAGCTTACCCTTCCGTCGAATGTGCAAAAGTGGGTCAACATCGCCTCGCCCCGCGACGCCATTGCGCGCCCGCTCCAGCCATTTTTTCACAACATCCGCATCGAAGAACATGCAGTATCGACACGCTTCCTCCCCCTTGCCGCTCACAATGCCTACTGGAAAGACAATCACACAGCCCAGATCATCGCGGCGGAAGTCTTAAAAGCGTTAGGGCATTCAGTCCTCTAGAAAATTAGCATACTAAACAAGCAATACTCGGTGCCCGGCCACATCGTGCACCCGCAAATACGCTGCCCCCGCTGCAATTGCTTTTCTCCCCGCCGCCAAGTTCGGCTCAAGTTCCATGCGTTTCTCGCCCAAAAACCGCTTCCGTGAATACCCGATCATCACCGCTCGTCCCGGCACATATTTAGCAAATTCCAACAGTTGCCAGTTAAGTTCCACCGTTTTTCCAAACCCAATTCCTGGATCAAGAATAACCTTCTCCGCCGCCACACCCCGCTCCACCAGCATCGCAAATTTCTTCAGTAAATCCTCCCGCACCACCTCAATGTCGTCCACTAGCTCACCCCTGTGCGCTGCCTGCACCTCAGTCCCTGGCAAATGGCTCACGATGCAATGCGCTCCCGAACTCACTACGACATCGACCATCGCTGGATCGCTCAATCCTGTTACGTCATTAATGATCACATTCCCATATCTCAAGGCTCGTTCTACTGTCTCTTGGTGATAGCTATCAAGGCTAATCTTTCCCGGATATCGTTCTAGCAGCACAGGCAAGAGCGGTTCCAGTCGTCGCCATTCCTCGGCTGGTGTCAAAACCTCTGCGTGCGGCCGCGTACTTTCCGCTCCCACATCCACCCAGCTCGCCCCATCCCCAAATAATTTCTCTGCCTGAGCTAGAGCTGCTTCGGGCTGCACGAAAAGCCCACCATCACTAAAACTATCCGGTGTTACATTCAAAATCCCCACGAGCCGAACCTTCATCGCCCTGCGTCCCATAAATTACCCTTAGCTTACACCCAACGCCAAACCATAAAAGGAGTAATGCTAAACTAAACTCATGAGAATCATCGGCATCGACCCCGGCACCGCCACCACTGGCTTTGGTGTCATCGAACACGACCGCGGCCACTACACATTTATCGACGCTGGCGTCATCACGACACCTCCCGACCAGCCCATGCCCGAACGCCTCATTACCATCTACGATGAGCTCACCCAAGTCATTCGCGAGACCAGACCCGAGCAAGCCTCTGTCGAACAGCTCTTTTTCGCCACCAATGTCACCACTGCCATTAGCGTCGGTCAGGCTAGAGGGGTTATTTTGCTGGCTCTAGCCAAAGCCGGCCTCATTCCAGGCGAATACACGCCCATGCAAATCAAGCAAGCCGTTACCGGCTACGGGGGTGCCAAAAAACCGCAGATCCAGGAAATGGTCCGCGTTTTGCTAAAGCTTCCATCCATCCCGAGGCCAGACGACGCCGCCGATGCTCTGGCTATTGCTATCACTCATGTCGGTCAAAGCGCGCCGTCATTACCTTAAAGGCGCAGAGCCTGTAGCAACGAGTCTACCGACGCATCAAGCCTAAAGTTATCAGCTCCCTTATCGCGCTCTTTTTTGCTCGCCTGCCCCAGAGCCACCGCTTGTTGAATGCCCGTTACGAGTGCTCGCGGATTGCGCGATTCCACAAGTGTCAGTAAGCCGCAGTTTGTTTCCGGTAACCCGCCAATATTACTCGCCACCACCCGGCAACCAGCATGCTGGGCTTCCACCGACAACATACCAAAAGGTTCAGCATATACCGAAGGCATCAGCAAAATATCGCTTTGAGCCAGCAAGTTGGCCATTGATAGCACCGTTTTTTGAGCTGGAATAAGCCGCGCGTACGGATACCCTTCAAGCATTCGCGCAATAGTTTGGCCTGTTTCCACATGCTGCCCGGCCATCACCACGCTCATGGAATAACCATTATGCAACATCTCTGCTTCATGCATCATCTCAAGCACTGTATAAATGCCTTTTTCGGGGTGGAGTCGACCAGCATAAAGAATCCGAGTTCTTTTTGTGGGTTTGCTGCGTTTTACACCCCCAAAAATAGGATCAGCAAACGGCATCACAATATGTAGCCGGCTATAAGGCACATCCAGATAAAGGGCCCATTGCTGGCCGCTATAAATACTTGTGGCAATCAGGGTTTTGTCGTGCATATCAACTTTGCTCAAACGAGCATCGTCCGAGCTTGGCGTTACGCAGTGCAAAATAACCGCCGCCTTATGCTTTGTAGCTATTGGATACGGTCTATTAACAAATACAACCGTTCCGGGCAATTTGCTAATGCCCGAAGCGTCGCTGAGCGCCTGAAATGGTAGATCGCTAAAATCCTTGCGCCCATCTTTGAGGCCATGCCCCACCGTCACCACCTGCGCCGCAATGCCGCGCCGCAAAAGTTCTCGTACGTGCCCTGCCGTAAAAGTTTCTGATCCGCCAGTACCCGCAAGCATCGGCTCCCCCGGCGGCCATACGAATGAAATCATCTAATACTCCTTGAAATCTGCTAAAAAAATCAAGAAAAGCAAAAGATGCTAAAAAAGAAAATTCTTAAAAGAATTTATATAATTTAAGTATATTATAGCATAAATTATCTATCTTTACATCAAAACAATGCTCGCCTAAACTGGCGAGCATTGTTTTCGAAGGATAGTGCCTAACTCGGACAAAACTAGCTGGCTGGAGGGGTTTCTACAGCCGGAGCGCTATCTTCGGCTGGCGCCGCCGGCATCGCAGGTGCAGGCATTTCCGGAGCTGGGGCCGCGGCGGGCATTGCCGGTTCAGCGGGAGCCACTGGTGCCGTCGGCATTACCGGCTCGGCCGGAGCCGAAGGGGGAGTGGGCATAGCAGGAGCTACAAGTGCAGCAGGCTGTTGCATCGGAGCTTCAGCTGGTTGATCTGCAGGCACTGGTGCTGCGGACGGTTGAGTAGTTTCATCTGCTGGGGGCATTATCTCGGCTCCTTATACTATTGCAGCCAGTATAGCCTACCCGCCGTCGCCACCACAAGCAAACCCACCCGTGGCCTATCTGTACAATGCTACAATACTCTCATGATCGCTACTCTCCGCGGAACTCTCATCGAAAAACTCGACTCCAGTCTCATCCTTGAAGTTGCCGGCATTGGCTACGAACTCACCGTTACCCTCGACGAATGGGGGAGTGCCAAACTGGGCGCTGAAAGCCATTACTATATCTACGAACAAATTCGTGAAGACACTCACAATCTTTATGGTTTCCGCGAGCTCAGCTCCAAGCAGCTTTTCGGCCAGCTCCTAGGGATCTCTGGAGTCGGCCCAAAGCTTGCCATGCAAATCTTATCCGCTGCCGGCGAGGCTAGGTTGCGGCAAGCCATAGCCTCTGGCAACCCCGATCTACTCAAAGGTATTACCGGCGTTGGCCCTAAAACTGCTTCGCGCGTCATTGTGGAGTTGCGCGGCAAAGTTGAAGAGGGGAGTGCCGGTCTTGCGCCCGTCAGCGATTCCACCTACCAAGCCCTTGTTGCCCTTGGCTATACGCCCGCACAAGCCACCACGGCTGTCGCACAAATTCCGACCGATCTCGTAGACGATCAAGCTCGCCTCAAAGCCGCCCTCAAAGGAGTCAAATAATGCCACCCATCAAACTGAGCAACAATACAACTATCCCCCAAATCGGCTTCGGCCTCTGGCGCAACCGCGACCGCCAAGAATGCCTGGACTCAGTTAAGACTGCGCTCGAAATCGGCTATCGGCACTTCGACACTGCCCAAATCTACGGCAACGAAGCCTTCCTTGGTGAAGCTTTGCAAATTGCTGCCGGTGCTCGATCAGAGCTCTTCCTTACCACTAAAATTTGGAACGACAATCAGTGGTGGGACGACCTCATCCCGAGCTTTGACCAATCACTCCAAAACCTCAGGACCGATTACGTCGACCTCCTCCTGCTCCATTTTCCGGTCACCGAAACCCGAAGGCCTGCTTGGCGCCAAATGGAGACCATCTACGAGTCCGGCCGGGCTAAAGCCATTGGTGTCAGCAATTATACTATCCGCCACCTTCAAGAGCTCCTCGCCGAATGTACCATTCCACCCGCCGTCAACCAAGTAGAACTCCACGTCTTCTTGCAGCAACCCGAGCTTGTCAAATTCTGCCACGACCACCATATTGTCGTCGAAGCCTATTCGCCGCTCGCTCACGGAGAGGGTTTGGACAACCCCGTTCTCACGAAAATCGCTGCCAAACATGGCAAAACCCCGGCCCAAATCATGATCCGCTGGTGCCTCGAAATCGGCACCATACCCCTGCCCAAATCCACTCACCCCGACCGCATCAAGTCAAACTTTGAAGTCTCCAATTTCAAGCTCGACACCTCAGATCACGCCGCTCTCAAGACTCTCGAACAAAATCTCCGCACTTGCTGGGACCCCACCCACGTAGCTTAATTCATTGCAGTTGCATATTCGCATTTTGTTCGGTATAATGTCAACAGTCACAAAGATATACTGATAATATGGCTCGCGACTCCCTTTCAAGATTAGACCAACATTCAAGCCAGTCCTCGAAAATGCCCTCATTAGCCACGGACTACCTGCCCCATGATTGAACGCATCGTCAACCCAGAAGTTCCCGAATCTCCCGTGGCCGCCGCCGAAGAGCAGGCCTTTGAGACTCTACGCCCCAAATCCTTCGCTACCTATGTTGGCCAAAACCTCCTAAAACAAAACCTCCAAATGGCCATCACTGCTGCCAAACATCGCGGCGAACCCGTTGACCACATCCTGCTCTACGGGCCACCTGGCCTTGGCAAAACCACTATGGCCGGCATCATCGCCTCCGAAATGAATGCCAACTTGCGCGTAACCTCCGGTCCCGCCATTGAGCGCGCCGGTGACCTTGCGAGTCTTCTCACCAATCTTGCCGACGGTGACGTGCTCTTCATTGACGAAATCCACCGCCTTCCCAAAACCGTCGAGGAGGTCATGTACCCCGCCATGGAAGACTTTGGCCTAGACGTCATGCTCGGCAAAGGCCCGTCTGCCAAGTCCATTCGGCTTGATTTGCCACGTTTCACCATCATTGGTGCCACTACTCGAGCCGGCGCACTTAGTGCCCCTTTGCGCGACCGCTTTGGCCATGTCCACCGGCTCGAATATTACTCACCCGCGGAAATGATCGAAATCATCACCCGTGCCGCCGGTATTCTTGGCATTAAGCTCGCTGTAGAAGCTGCCGCCGAAATCTCTACCCGGTCTCGTCTCACGCCGCGCATTGCCAACCGCCTCCTCAAGCGCGTACGCGACTATGCTCAGGTCAAAAACGTCGACACTATCACGCGCCAAGATGCCCGTGCCGCCCTTCACCTCCTCGAAATTGACAATCTCGGTCTCGATCAATCGGATCGTCAGCTCCTTACGGCCATCATTAGTCACTATGCTGGCGGACCCGTGGGACTTACCACTCTTGCTGCCATCTGTTCAGAAGAAGTCGCCACCATTGAGGACGTTTACGAACCTTACCTTATGCAAATCGGCCTACTCGAACGCACCTCGCGTGGTCGCCGCGTCACCACAAAAGCCTATACTCATCTCGGTTTCCCTCAGCCATCCGCCAACTAACCCAAGGCTCATCCACAAGCAATGACACCTCCTGCTCAATCAACCTTAGCCAATGATCTCCGCCAAGCAGCAGCCATAAAAGCTCAAATGCTCGAGCTCCTTGGCGAGCTCGAGCAAACCGCCAGCGCCCATCCGATCGAAAGACCGGGCGCCTGGCGACACCACCCCATCAAATGGGCCGCCGAGCATCTAAATGCAAAAGATTCGAAAAATTCCTAGAGACTAGGCCTATTTAAAAGGGTCACTCGTACCCAAAGCTCCCGTATCCACATTCCCCTGCACCACATCCAACGTTTTCACGGCATCAATTGTGGCTTTATCAAAGCTTACTTTTGCGGGCGCATTAAGCGTCGTTACTGCTGCTGGATCTATCTTCACATTCAGTGCCGCATTCACCTCTACTGCCGTATAAGCAAAGACGCCAACCAGGGCAAGCCCAAATATATACGGTTGCGCCATACGTAGAGCTGGCAACCACTTGCGAACATCCAGATCAAGTTTTAGGTTCATATTCATGGCTTTATATAAGCATTAAGTGCGATTGAGTATACGATCGGCTTCGTCTTGTCGGGGTGAGTTATTGCCAAATTGGTAATGTTTGTAAATCGGTTTAAATTCTCTACACGCTGAGTGAATGCCTGCAACTGGCTATATGAGCCCGAAAGCTGAAAGCTAATCGGCAGTGCTAGCACATCACCCGCCTTAATGGTTTGTGACACCGAGGTGGGGAGCCCCGTCGGGCTTGGCATACTAATAGTTGATATCTGCAGGCCCACATTTGTCGCAATATTTTGCAATTGAGCCAGAATTTCCGTTTGCTTCTTGTCCCGCGGTAAGGCCTCATCAAGCAGCGGCAAAATTGGCACAATCTCTCGGTCGTATTGGTGTTTGAGCCGGTCCAAACTATCAATCTGATCATCAGCCGCCGCCTGCATCGCCAAGTTTTGCGCCAAATCAGCCGATTGAGCCTTAAGTTGTTTAAGGGCCAGGTAGTAACCACCGCCAGACAAAACCAGTATTACGCCAAAGGTTCCCATCAGGACCAAAAAGAATTCTTTTGGCTTCATTTGGCCTGCCCCGGCTTAAAAGCGATTACGATGCTCGTCTGGTATGTCCCGCCGTTGCTGGCAATACTCTCAAGATCCGCTCCGGCAATGCGTGGGGAAGTAATCAGCGCGTTGCGAAACGCAAGCGCCGCCGAATAGCTCTGCGCCGTCACCGCTAGCTGTACCGGCGTGCGGTCGTTGCCCGTTAAGGTCAAGCTATCTATTGAAACCCCCTGCGGTAGCACTTTAGCTATGTCGGCCACTACCGCCGAAAATCGAGTTTGAGTGCCTTGAATGTATTTAATAGTATTCAGCCTGGCACTAGCGTCATGAGCCTTAGGCAAAAAGCTGGCATTCAAAGCTGTAATCGTAGCCTGTTTTGTGCTCACATCTGACGCCACTTGTGTCGTTTGCATTCCGAGCAGGTAAAATGCTCCGGCAAAAACACCACCCAACAACACTGCAACCACCACCAGTACGCGCAAATAACGCAGCACTAAACGGTTAAGTTTGGCGTACCGAATCTGTTCTTTTTGATCGGGTGGCAGTAGGCTTATCATAGTTTGCCCTCCAGCCGCGCGAGCCCAATCGCCGTGGTGTACATTGGCGCGTCAAACTTTGGCGCTGCGGGCAAACGCCTCATGTCCAGCCCCGACCATGGATCAGCCAACATCACCGGCAAATTAATCTGAGCCGTCATATATTCCAAAAACCCTGGCATACTAGCACTTCCGCCACCCACAATCACGGCCTCAATCTTATGCTTCTGCACGCCGCGGTCCTGATAAAACTTAATCACTCGCCGCATCTCTGCGCACATTTTATTCAGTGGAACACCCAAAGAAGCCATCACCTTGGGCTGCAAGCCCGATGGCCCCAGCCCAAACCGATATTTAATCTCATTCGCCTGCTCTCGCGCTACTCCCAGGTCCTTCACGAGCTGTGCCGTCAAACTATCGCCGCCCATCGCAATACTATCGGTTAATCGAATCACTTTATCGTGCACGCTAAGGTCGATCGTGGTTGAGCCAATGTCGGCCACTAGCGTCGGCTTAGTGAGCGGTGTTGCTGCTACAATCGCCCGGGTCGACGCAGCCATCGCCGAATCAATGTGAGCCACCTCCAGCCCCATCAAGTCAAACAGTTTGATGTGGCTATCCACAATCGCCCTTGGCGCCGCCACCATCAGAACTTCATTTCGCTCCGGGCCTGTTTCAATGATCTCGTAATCAATATAAAGATCCGGCAGTGGCACGGGAATATATTGCTCAGCCTCAAGCCTCACCGCTTGTCCCAGATCGGCCGGATTCATGGTTGGCAATTCCAATACCCGTGTAAATACCTTTGCTACCGGCAATGCCGTCGCCACGCGTTTGGCCGTAATCTCACCAAACGTCATTTTTTTCATCAGCGGCCTCAGAGCCGTCACAATCTCCTGCGGGTCTACAATAATCCCTTCCACAATCGCTTCTTCTGGGAATGTTGCGTAGCCAAAACCCAACACCGTCATCGTCTTACCGCTTGGCTTAAGCTGAATCATTTTAGCCGTGCGCGTCCCCAGGTCAAACCCAAAGATTGGCCGCTCACGATAGACCAAAGGAATGCGCATTATCTTATAACCATAGCCATTATGAATAATTGTAGCACAGAGCTCACCTTAGCAATTGATCACGTTTGCTACAGCTGTTCATAGTAACGTACATCCCATGAATATGAGCCGCCAGCACTGGACGAGCCAAAAGTAATGTTACCTGAATTGCTCAGGGTAATCTTTTGCGCCAAGATCGACCCAATCGACCCACCATTAGAAAGGATCAGTGCTGTCCACCGTGCGTAAAACGTGGTGCCAGCCGCGAGACCCTGATTACCAATCGAAACCGTCTGAATATTTTGCGAAGTAGCCAGATCCGTCCCGGTAACCGTTGTGCAGTTTGGCGAACACGGCGCCGAAGAGTAAAAAGTAATGAAGTAAAAGCCTACGCCGTTACTATTGGTAGCCACAGCTGTTTGGTTGCTTAGAGTAATGCCACTGCTTCCATCCACCATAATCGTTGGCGTCACCGTTACCGTCGACGCCGGCTTAATGTTGGTAGTGTTCGATAAACTAAAATTCCCATCAATCCAGGCATTGCCGCTCGCCACAATATTGCAACTATTGCTAGCCGTCACATTGCCTGTAATGTGCACATTGGCCGGCCACGTTACCGTACTGTTCCCGCTGCAGCTCGCCGCCGCCCCGGTCAAGGTGCTCGTTACCGCCGCCTTTTGCGAGGCCCGGTCATAATCTGGCAAAGACGGTGCGCTCACGCCAGACGAGCCAATCAACCCGCCGTTACTCATACCGGCGTTATTGGTTTGCCCATTGGCCGTCACATTGCCATAAATATGTGCTTGGTTCGATAAGCTAATAGGGTTAGTTTGTACACCCGATCCGCATATCTGTGGATAAGTCGAGTTGGCCGGAGAAGGGCATCGCGCATTGGCCACCGAAACGGCCACAGGCGTGCCGGCCGAGCCGATCGTTGCCGTATTGCTCATGGTGAGGTACCCGCCCACATATACCGGCCCAGTCGTAATCGTTGCCGAGTTGCTCATAATGAGCCCCGCTGGCCCCGTTTGGATCGCGTATCCGCCCGTCTGAGTACCCTCAATCACAATGCGAAGTTTTCGAGTTGAAACCGGATTAGTAGCTGTCGAAGTCAAATAAACCTTAGCCGTCACATACACAATCTTCTCGTTTGCGATTGAGCCACTTGTGATACAGCTCTCGTAAGTGGCTTTCCCCTTTACCGAATCATTGTAGAGCGTTACCGGATTAGATCCACTCGTGGAAATCGGGCAAACCGTGTTGGTACCAGTATAGGAGTTATCCTGGTTAATCTGGAAAATCGCTTTATCAGCTCCCGCTTCTGCCACATACTGACTACTCAAATCCATGAGGGTGCGCTTAGAAGTAGAATAGTTGACCGTGCTCAGGGTTAAAATTCCACCGAGTGCAATAAAAAGGGCGATAGCCGTGATCAACGTTAACAGCAAAATATAGCCACGCTGACCACGAACATAAAGTGGCGTTAACAGATTTCGAAACTTCATTATTTGTTCCTCAGTGTCGCTATGGTGCTATAAGTTCCCGAGTAAACCTTACCACTTATGGTCCGGGTCTCAGTCACCGTATAGTTAACAGCCTCAGTACCAGAGGGCAAAGACACCGTATTGTCATTGCTATCAAGATAAGTGGTTACCAGGTTCGCCACATCGTCCACCACATCTGCATCAGCTGGGCAGCTTGAGCTCGCCGATGCGGGCGGACAGGTTGTAATAGCGGCATTGCCCGGAGCCGATGAGTTCGCGATCAGCCGGCGGTACAGTTTGTGAGAAGACGCATCCAGATAGTAAACCACATCATTCGTGTAGAGCGAGTTATGGAGCCCATCGATGTAAATAAGATTATTACTGGCATCGCGTGCCGGCACTGCCAAAATCAAGGTCGCGCCGCTGCCAGCCGCCCCAGACCAGCTGTACAAATTGCCCGGTGCCCCTGGCGCATGTGCGTCTGGGACGGCGTTATTTGCCTCCACCGACCGCGCCGCTTTGATCTGGCGCGCCACAATTCCCACCGCTTCTTTGGCGTTGGTGAGCACAAGCGTTTTATTATAATCCTGATTGCTGCCCACGATACTATTAACAGAAAAATTTCCCACCGCAATAATCAAAATCGACGAAATAGCAATCGACAAGAGCAGCTCGAGAAGGGTAAAACCTCGTTCGTGTTTCACCGGTTTACACCCTTATACGACACCAGTGTACTTAATTGAACATTCTTCGTCCCTGTTCGATCCTTATAACTAATAGCCACATCCACCTGCTTTAAGCCATTTGAATCTATTTGGGTTACTGTCACGACCGCACTCCGCGGCGTAAGTAAACTCGGATATGGTGCTAGGGCAGTACTCGTAACATCACTCGTCCCCACAGTAATGCTTGAATACGGCGTATTGCGGTATTGCTCCATGAGCTGTTGGGCCACTTGGGTGGCGATCGTATAGTTATTGGCCGCCCGGTTCGTCTGCCTGAGGCCCACAAACAAATCAGTCAGTGAGACAATCACTACCCCCATGAACGCAATCGTCACCACGAGCTCGATAAGAGTAAAGCCAGACTGATGTCGTCGTTTCATTAAAATCATTATAGCGCTTGTGGTTTATCACTCCAATGAAATAGATAAAGGGAGCCTCAGGGGCTCCCTTTATCGTTAGCTATTCAAGCGAACTAGTTACCGTTTACGAGCTCAAATACTTTCGTAGTACAGCTGGTTAGGCCTGAGCTAGCTGGGTCAATTACGCTCGCACCATTGTCTTGGTCATTCTCCAGACAGGCGTCGAGTTTGTAGGTGGTGTTGGTGCCAGCAGGCGTGTAGGTGTAAGCCGGCCAGCCAGCCTTGGGGTCAGTTGGTAGCGTTTTAATAATAGGAGCCGAGCCTGTGGTCAAATCAGTTAAGGCATTCGGGTACACATTGTTGTTCACAAAGTATTCTTCTAGACCTTTGCGAACCGTCGTAATATCCGTCTTACGCTTCGTGTCACGAGCCTTCTTGGGAGCTGAGGTAATGTTCGGGATAATAAGCAGCGCCAAGATGCCAATGATCACGATCACGATCAAAAGCTCGAGGAGCGTAAAACCACTCTGCTTCTTAATAATTGACTTCACCATGAATGCTCACCATTTACTTAATTACTATTTACTATATCGCTAATGCTTTAGTTTGCAAATACTAAAAAACAGCCTCAGTGAGGCTGTTTTTTAGCGTCCGAACTAGTTACCGTTTACGAGCTCAAATACTTTCGTAGTACAGCTGGTTAGGCCTGAGCTAGCAGGAGCAATTACGCTCGCACCATTATCCTGGTCATTCTCCAGACAAGCATCGAGTTTATACGTGCTGTTCGAAGCAGCAGGCGTGTAGGTGTAAGCCGGCCAGCCAGCCTTGGGGTCAGCGGGCAAGGTCTTAATGATCGGTGCCGATCCCGTCGTGAGGTCGGTAAGAGCGTTGGGATATACGTTGTTGTTCACAAAGTATTCCTCTAGACCTTTGCGAACCGTCGTAATATCCGTCTTACGCTTCGTGTCCCGGGCTTTCTTCGGGGCCGAAGTAATGTTCGGGATAATCAAAAGCGCCAAGATGCCAATGATCACGATCACGATCAAAAGCTCGAGGAGCGTAAAACCACCCTGCTTTTTTAATAATTTTATGGACACGAGTGCTCACCTCCTTAGAATTTGTAAACGATAAAGCCAGAGCTCTATTTAGCACAAATCATAAAGTGCTTAAGGTTGAATGTCAAATGATTCAGGCATTACCCATGGAGTCCTTGAATGAGTCCCCCGTGGGCATTGAGGGACAGTGCGGCAGCCAACATAAAATGCCGCAGTCAGCGCCAGACAACAAAGAATTACCAATAAGCAAAAAGTCGAATCGATCAAAAACCCGTAGCCAAACCCTAAACCGAACTCGACAAGTTCGAAATCGGCCCAAACACCGAAATCACGATAAATCCAACCATCCCGCCAAGCACAATAATCAAAATCGGCTCAATAATCGAAGTAATCCCCGCCACCACCGTATCCACCTCGCCTTCATAAAAATCTGCCAGTTTAAGCAAAATCGTATCCATCTGGCCAGTCTCTTCTCCCACCGAAAGCATCTGCCCTACAATCGCTGGAAAATTCTTCGATTCACGAATCTGCTCACTCATCGGCCGCCCATTCTTCACCTTTTGCGCCACAATCTCAAGTTCATCTTTGTAAACGGTACTTCCCAGCGCCGAACGCGTCGAATTTATCGCGTCGAGCACCGAGATCCCCGATGCCATCAGGGATCCAAACGTCCGCGCAAATCGAGCCACATTTACCTTTACCAAAATTGGCCCCAAAATTGGCAGTTTCAACATCACTCGGTCAATAATCCGTCTCCCACTTGTGGTTTTTCGCCACCGCACAAATGCCACACCGAGTCCGAATGCCACGCCCAAAATAATGTACCAGCTATGCACCATAAATTTAGAAATCGCAAGCAAAATCCGAGTATAAATTGGCAAACTCGAACCCAAACTATCAAAAATGCTAGCGAGTCCCGGCACGATCACCGTCATCAGGAAGAAAAACGCCCCCACCGTCGCCGTCGTAATCACGCCCGGATAAATCATGGCGCTCTTCACCTTGGATACGATCGCCGCATCCTTTTCCTGCTGTGTTGCCAGCCTATCAAGCACCTGGTCCAAAATACCGCCCAGCTCTCCCGCCTTCACCATATTCACGTAAATTTCATTAAACACGTCGGGATAAGCCGCCAACGCATTCGCGAGCGTCGACCCGCCCTCCACTTGCTTTGCCACCGCCGCCACCGTCTCTTTCAATTTTTTCGACTCCGACTGTTGCCGCAAAATATTGAGCGACTGCACAATTGGCACACCCGCATTAATCATGGTGGCAAACTGACGGCTAAAGATCACCTTGTCGCTGGTTTTTACCTTGGCACCGAGAGAGAGGCCACCCAGCGCGCCTTTAAGCCCGCCACTCTTTTTCTCCACCACCTCCTTCACCAAAATCGGTGTCAGCTCTTTGGTCGTAAGAATCGCTGTCGCCGCCGGCCGGTCCGCGGCAAACAATGTACCCTTCTTAATCGCCCCGGTTTTATCGCGTGCGCTATAGCTAAATTGACCCATCTAGGCTCCCAAGGTTATGGCAAAGCGCGGATGCCTCATTTTTGCGAAGGCTCTGCTGACCGTAGGCGCAGGAAGGAACTCGACACATTGTCGATGTTTCTGACCTGAGCAAAATGAGGCGTTCACGCTTTGCCATATATCTTATTACTCTCGTGTCACTCTCAAAATTTCCTCAATCGTCGTCTTCCCCTGCAGCGCCTTCACAAAACCGTCTTGCTGCATCGTAAGCATTCCAGCCCTCACCGCCGCCATCTGAATGTCGTCCGAAGTCGCTCGGCCCACAATCATCTTCGAAATCGCCTCGTCTACCTCAAGTACCTCATAAATTCCCATTCGGCCCTGATATCCCGCGCCCCCACATGCCTCACAACCCGGCCCCGCCTTAAAGAGCAAAAATTGCCCGGCCTTCAAGTTTTTCGGATCAGCTGCTGGCGCTGCCGGAGCCGCCACTGGGGCTTCAGCTGGCGCGGGGCTTGCAACCGCTGTTTTTGGCTTGCCCGCATCCGCTGCACTTCGGTTAATGATGTTGGGGTCCGCTGCAATCTTATCCAAAATGCTAGCCGAAGCCTCGATATCGTGCTCGGGATTAATCACCCGGCCTTTTTTGCGTTCCGAAGGCAAAATCGCCTCGTGCTTCGGCGGTGGGGGAGCAACCTGAAGCACCGCTGCCGGCGCCACATCCGGCACACCCTTCAGGTCGTTAAACCGCTTCAACGCCGCATCGAGCTGAAAATCCCGCTTCACATTCGTCAGCTCTACCCCTTCCGGAATGTAGCTGGTGCGACACACCTGGCACAGCCGCCGCACCAGCCGTTGCCCAATTACCGTATTCACCGTACTGGCAATTAAAAACGCCTCCAAACCCATGTCCAAAAGTCGCGGCAGACATGTAGCGGCATTATTAGTGTGTAGAGTCGAAAGCACCACGTGACCCGTCAAAGCCGCCTGCACCGCCAAGTCCGCCGTTTCACCGTCACGAATCTCACCCACCATAATAATGTTCGGATCTTGCCGCAAAAGTGCCCTGAGACCCGCCGCAAACGTCATCCCCGTCTTCGGGTTTACCTGTGTCTGGTTCACGCCTTGCACGCGGTACTCCACCGGGTCTTCTACCGTGGAAATATTCACCCCCGGCGTGTTTAAGAGTGAAAGCACCGAATACAATGTGGTCGACTTACCCGAACCAGTCGGCCCAGTCACCAGCGTCATCCCGTGCGGCTTATGTAGGTTGCGCACAATCGTCTCCAGTGCATGCCCCGTAAACCCTAGCTCCTCCAGCGTCAGTGCCCGTGCCGATTCGTCCAAGATCCGCATCACCACCTTTTCGCCGTCCATAATCGGCAGTGTCGACACCCGCAGCGCCACTTGCTTTGAACCCATCGCAAACTTAAACCGCCCGTCCTGAGGCACTCGGTGCTCATCAATCTTCAAGTTTGCCAAAATCTTAATGCGGCTCACCACGGCAGCTAATATTGGCTTCGGCAATGTCATCGTCTCGCGCAGCACACCGTCCACCCGGTACCGTACCTGCACAATATTCTCGCGTGGTTCCAGGTGAATGTCCGAAGCCCGGCTTTTAATCGCGTATTCCAAAATCACATTCACCGTTTTCGCGATCGGGGCATCCTCGGCCAGATCCTTTGCCGACACCTTTTCTTCCTGGGCCGATTCCGCCGAAGAATCCTTAATCGCCTTTGTAATTTCGTTCGAAATGTTGCCTTTGTATTGGTCGATCGCGCTCAGGATATCCGCTGTCGTAGCCACATAGGTTTTTAGTCGCCCACCTACTTGCTTCGTTATAAAGTCGGCCGCCTGGAAATCTTCCGGATCCGCCATGGCCAGCTGTAATTGGTCTTCTTCAATACCAAAAAGCGCCACTTGGTATTTGCGCGCAATCCGCTCCGGGATCTTGAGTAGAATCTCTCGCGGAATCTTCAGCTCAGCCAGTTCTACGAAGGGTACGTCGATACTCTTGGCGTATAGCTTTACCAGATCCTTATCGGAAATCAGCTTCTTTTTCAGAACAGCTGTCTGAAGCGAATCCCCGCCATCACTTTTGGGCATGGCCTCATCCAGGGCTTCTGGTTTTACCAGCCCCGAATCCAGTAGCAACTTTTTGAGCTCACCATCAGGTATGCGCATATCAAAATCATTTTACCATAAGCGGCTTTGTCAAACGCCAAAATTCTGCTCGTGCTTGCACTTCGGTTTTTGTTCGCTATAGTTTGAGCATTACCTGAAGAAAAGCTTAAAAAGGAGATATCCCATGATTAGTTTCATTGCCCGGATCATACTCGCAAGCCTCTGCGCCATTACTTTATTAAGCCCCTTTGCGACCGCTCGAGCAGCTACACCCACACTTGAAATCACTGAGTTATTTCCCGACCCCGCTGCTCCCCTTACCGATGCCGATGATGAATTTATTGAATTCCACAACCTTACGGATACGCCTATCGATCTAGCCGGCTATACCATAAAAACCGGCACCAGCCTTTCAACTTCACACACACTCACGAGTGCAATCGTTCCTGCTGGCGGCTATCTTGCCCTTAAATCCGCCATTACAAAGATCGCTCTAGCCAATGCTGGCTCCTCAGTTGCCATGTTCGACCCAGCTAAAATTCAAATCGACCAAACCATTACCTACGGCCTTGCGCCCACTGGCTCTACCTGGAGCAAGTCCAGTGCCGGTATATGGAGCTGGTCTACGTCGCCGACTCCCGGCGAAGTCAATCAATTTGCTACCCCCGGTCAAGGCGGTGCCAGTCCCGGAGTAAGCAACCCCGCGCCGAGCCCCACCAACTCCCCGGATCTCTTAATTACCGAATTGTTCCCCGATCCCGCCGCACCCCTCACCGATGCTGCGGACGAGTTCATTGAAATTTACAACCCCAACCCGTTCGCTATCGACCTAAACAGCTACTCGATCAAAACCGGTAGCACCCTCAGCACAAAACACCTTCTAGCGAGTACGGTTATCCAGCCGAATTCGTATGTGGCGCTCAAGTCAGCTAGCACCAAAATCGCTCTAGCCAATGCCGGCTCGTCAGTCGCCCTTTTTGATCCCAGCGGCGGTCAAATCGGAGCTACCATCACCTATCCCAAGGCCGAAACCGGAGCGTCTTGGGCCAGAAATGATGATGTTTGGTCATGGAGCGCCACGCCCACCCCGGCTGCCGCTAACATTATCACCGCCATTACGGCGCCCAGCGCCGCCTCCTCTGCTGCCAAAACCGGCACAACCACCACCAAAAAGTCCACCACCTCGAAAACGACCACCACCAAACCCAAGGCTAGTACTGCTCCAAAAGCTACCAAAGCTACAGCAACCAAGACTACATCAAGCCCTCTCGTCGCTAGCGCTACCACGACTGGTGGTCACTGGTTGCTCTTTATCTTGGCAGCTCTTACCATTGCCTATATCATCTATGAATTCCGTTATGACTTACAAAATTACTACTTCAAACTCAGAAGCTACCCAGCTCGTCGCCCAGCAATTGTCGAAATTCCTGTCCGGCGGGGAGGTGATCGAACTCACGAGTGACCTCGGCGGCGGCAAGACCACCTTTGTGCAGGGTCTAGCTAAGGGGCTTGGTTATACGGGGAGCGTCACTAGCCCCACGTTTACCCTGGCGAACATCTACCAGCTACCAAATCATCTTGAGCTTCATCATTACGACTTGTACCGCCTCAATCACACCGGCGTTTTAGCCGACGAACTCGCCGAAGATCTCGGTCAGGCGCACATCATTACCATAATTGAGTGGGCCGCCGTAGCCCACGAGCAACTGCCGTCTGATCGCCTCATAATCAACCTAGAAGTCACGGGCGACACCGAGCGGCAGCTCATATTCACAGCCACTGGCCCCAAAGCAAACCGCCTCATCGAAAGCCTAAAGTCATGATTCTCGCCCTCAAAACCTCAAACGACACTACTCAAGCTTGGCTGTACGCTGCCTCGGGCCTTGAGCCCGTAGCTCATTTAGAATGGGAGAGCGGCCGCACTCTATCGGATCAACTTCTATCTCGCCTTACCGTATTTATGCACAAACAAGACTCAGACTTCACCTCCCTCACCGGCCTAATTATCTTTAGCGGTCCCGGCTCATTCACGTCACTCAGAATCGGTCACACCACAATCAACGCTTTAGCCGATAGCCTAAACATCCCCGTCGCAAGTGCCACCGGAGAAAACTGGCTTCAAACGGCCCTCGATGCCTTGCCCAATACACCTTCCGGCCAGCCAGTATTTCCTGATTATGGTGCCCCAGTACACATTACTCGGCCCAAAACTTGACCAGTCGCCATTTCTACCGTTTAATGAGACTGTTCCCTACTTATATTGCTGATACCCAATAAACGCTTCACCCTGTACTTCATACATAGGTTCTCCTGGTACTCCAGGCGTTTCAAGGGCTGAAAAGGCTAAAAGACATGTTTCTCATAGTTTTCTCCATCATCGGCGCCTCACTCATGGGCGGCGGTGCCGTTGCGTCATACAATGCCTACGCCGCTAAACACCGTTCAAAAACCGCCGGCGACCAAGCAGCTAAAATCCTCGAAGAGGCTCGTGCCAATGCCAAAGAGTTAACCCTCGAAGCCAAAACCGAAGCCTTGCGAGTAGCCGAAGCCGCCAAGCGCGAAGAAAAAGAGCGCCGCAGCGGCATCGCTCAAACTGAGCAACAGCTGCTAACCCGTCAGTCCAATCTCGATCAAAAGCTCGAAGAACTCGATCGTCGCAGCGAGAAACTCCGCAAACACGAAGCCGATCTCGACAATCTTAAGGAAGAACTCCGCGAGATCCGCGCCAAACAGCAAGATAATCTCGAAAAAATCGCCGGGCTCACAAAAGATGACGCCAAAACGAAACTCCTCAAAATGACCGAGCGCGACATCAAAGCCGACCTCGTAAAACTCGTCGAAAAGCTTCAAAACGAAGCCAAAGAAGAGGCCGAAGACCGCGCCCGCCTCATCATTGTCTCCTCAATGGAGCGTATGGCTTCGGACCAAACCGCCGAGCGCACTATTACCACTGTGCCCCTCCCATCCGACGAGCTCAAAGGCCGCGTTATCGGCAAAGAAGGCCGCAACATCCAGGCCCTGGAGCGCGCTACCGGTGTAGACGTTATCATTGACGAAACCCCCGGCGCCATCGTGCTTTCGAGCTTCGACCCCATGCGTCGCCAAATCGCCCGCGTTGCGCTCGAAAAACTCCTCTCCGACGGCCGCATTCATCCCGCCCGCATCGAAGAGGTTGTGGAAAAAGCCAAATCCGAAGTTGATCGCATGGTAAAAGAAGCTGGCGAAAGAGCCCTCAAAGAAACCGGCGTCGTCGGCGTGCCCCCCGAGCTCGTTAAACTCCTGGGCCAGCTCAAATTCCGCACCAGCTTCTCCCAAAATGTTCTCAAACACTCCGTCGAGATGGCTAACCTCGCCGGAATGATCGCCGGTGACATCGGCGCCGACGTACGTATCTCCAAAACCGCTACTCTCCTGCACGACATTGGTAAAGCCGTCACCCACGAAATCGAGGGTGGCCATCACCACATCGGCGCCGAACTCGCTCAAAAATACGGCATGGAAGAGGCCATCGTTCACGCCATCAAAGCCCATCACGACGATGTTGAAGCCACCACTCCCGAAGCCCTCGTCGTCCGCGTTTGCGACTCGCTTTCCGCCGGCCGTCCCGGTGCTCGTGGTGACACGCTCGAAAACTACGCCAAACGCATGACCGAGCTCGAGAACCTCGCCAACGCCTTCCCTGGCGTTAGCAAATCCTATGCCATTTCTGCCGGCCGCGAAATCCGTATCATCGTCGAGCCTGAGCGTGTGGACGACCTCCAGGCCATCAAAATGGCCCGCGACATCGCCACCAAAGTGGAATCGACCTTGCGTTATCCTGGCGTCATCAAAGTCAACGTCATTCGCGAAACCCGCGCCACCGAGTTTGCCAAGTAGCCCATGCTCCTGGATCCTCGCTTCGTCATTATATCTTCCATCGTTGATCTCTCAGGCACCCTAGCTTACGCGTGGGACACGTTCAAAGGCCGCACTCAACCCAACCGTGTGTCCTGGCTGCTTTGGACCATCGTGCCTTTCATCACCTTCTTTGCCCAGCTCTCTATAGGTGTGGGTTGGCCCATCGTTCTCACCTTTGCCATCGCTATCGGACCTGCCGCCGTTGTGCTTGGCTCATTTCTAAACAAGCAAGCCTATTGGCGCATCACCAAATTCGACCTCTGGTGTGGGATATTGTCGGTTCTAGCCATCATTTTGTGGCTGGTTACCAAGACTGGCCTCATTGCCATCATCCTAAGCATCGCCGCCGACTTCCTGGCCGGTATCCCGACAATCATCAAAGCCTACCATCATCCCGATACCGAGAGCGCCAATGCCTACCTCGCCGGTATATTTAGTGGTAGTACCACCCTCCTCACGATCCAGAACTGGAATTTTTCAAATTATGGGTTCCCGCTTTATATCCTGGCTTTCTGCTCAATGATTGTTATCCTCATAAAATTTCCTAAGCTGCGTTTTACAATGGTTGCAAGCACCTGAAAGGATAGTCTAATGCCCGAACCCATCAAAGTCGCTGTTATAGCGGGGGTACTGCTAAATCAAAACGGTAAAGTCCTCCTCGTCCAGGAAAAGCAAACCAAAGCGCATGGTCAGTGGAGTTTTCCGGCTGGCCACGTCGACACTGGTGAGACGATCGAAGAAGCCGCTATCCGCGAAGCCAAAGAAGAATCCGGCTATGATGTGGAGCTCGATCAAGCTCTACCCGTCATTCATAGGTCGGCCGACAGCCCCGTTCTCCACGCCTTTGCCGCTCGCATCGTTGGCGGCCAGCTTCATCTCCCACCCGACGAGATTTTAGATGCCAAATGGTTTACTCCTAGCGAAATTCGCGCGCTAGGACCAGATCTGCGTAGTCCCGAATATATCCTGGGCGCCTTAGACGCCGTTGGCCTCTAAGCTATGCCCAAAGTTATTATGATTCATGGCAACGGCGGATCAACCGCTTATGAAGGCTGGTTTCCGTCCGTCCAGGGCGAACTCGAGCAAGCCGGCCTCGAAGTTATCAGTCAAACCTTCCCGGACAACGTCAAAGCCAGAGCCAAATACTGGCTACCCTACATCGAAGAGCTAGGCGCGGACGCCGACACCATCCTCATTGGTCATTCCTCCGGCGCCGTGGCCGCCATGCGCTACGCCGAAATTCACAGGCTTCTCGGCTCCGTGCTGGTAAGTGCCTGCTACACCGATCTCGGCCAGTCTAGCGAGCGGGTGAGTGGCTATTACGATGCGCCGTGGAATTGGTCTGCGATCAAAGCCAACCAATCCTGGATTCTCCAATATGCCTCGCCCGACGATCCCTACATTCCCGTCGCCGAAGCCAGATTCATCCAAAAGCACCTCAGTACCAAATATTTTGAACTCCCAAACAGAGGCCATTTTCAAACCAAAGACTTTCCTGAGCTCGCAAAAGCGCTCTTCAAAACGCTCGGCCGTGTGTCATAAATTGAACAAACAGCTTAGTTATGACATAATCTACCCGCTATGAAACTCCTCTACATTGGCGACATCATGGGCCGCCCCGGCCGTCAAACCGTCCAGAAAATTCTCCCGAGCCTTATTCAGGAAAAAGGCATCGATTTTGTCATTGCTCAGGGCGAAAATCTCTCCAGCGGCAAAGGTCTCCAAATCAAGGCTGCCGAAACCATGCTGGCGGCCGGCGTCAATTTCTTCACTGCTGGCGACTGGACGCTGCACCGCGAAGAAATCTATCCCTGGCTCGAGGACCCAGCCAAACCCGCCATCCGCCCCGCCAACTACCCCGAAGGCACCCCCGGACGTGGCTACAAAATCGTTGACACACCTTTTGGCCGCATTCTTATTGCGAGCCTCCTCGGCCAAACCGTTGGCTACCGCCAGCCCGTCGTCGAAAATCCACTAAAAACCATCGATGCCATCCTTGAAACCACAAAAAACGAGAAACTCGCCGCTCGCATTGTGAATTTTCACGGTGACTTCTCGTCCGAAAAGTTGGTCATCGGTCAATATCTGGACGGACGCGTCTCAGCCGTCATCGGTGATCACTGGCACGTGCCCACCGCCGACGGACGCATTCTGTCTGGTGGCACAGCCCATATTACCGACGTCGGCATGGTCGGTAGCCGCGACTCCAGCCTCGGCATCCAAACCGACATCATCATAAAACGCTGGCTCACCGACGCTCGCAGTCGAAACGAGCTCGAAACCGATGGTCAAATGCAGTTTTGCTCACTTCTCATCGACATCCATCCAACCACTGCTCTCGCAAAATCGGTCGAACAAATTATTCGATTTGTATAAATTGGGTATTTACCTCTCCCGAGCCTGTAGTACAGTAGAAAATGTAACTTCTGGAGTATCATCAGATGACCAAGCAACAACTCATAGAAACCCTGTCCGCGGAAACCAACACCACTAAACGCCAAACTGAAAAGACCCTCAGCACACTCGTCGCCATTATTGAGCGCACCGTCGCCAAAGGTGAAAAAGTTTCAGTCACCGGCTTTGGCACCTTCGATCTGGGCAAGCGCGCTGCCCGTCGCGGCGTCAACCCCCAAACGGGCGCCGAAATCCACATTCCAGAAATGGCTATGCCCAGGTTCCGCGCTGGCAAGCGACTCAAAGAAACCATTCGTTAGTCGCAAGAAGCCTAGGAGGCAATTCATAAACCGCCTCATTATTTTCGATTTCAATCGCACTCTGTACGATCCAGATAAGCGCCGCCCCATGCCGGGCGCCCACGAACTTTTGCAGGGCACCCATGCAAAGGGATACAAACTCGTCTTACTAGCCAAAGCTGTCCCCAGTCGTGATCAGCTCCTTGATAGTCTTGGCCTTAGGTCCTACTTTGCCGAAGTTCTGCTGGTAAACGAAAAAAGCGATATTCTGTTCGAGAACATTGCTCTCCGTCACGGGGCCAGTAAAGCTCATTCGTACGTCATTGGCGACCGCGCTCAAGGTGAAATAAAATTCGGCCATCAAGGCGGCTGGCAAACCATTTGGATCAAAGCTGGTAAATTTGCGAATGAACTACCGGATCCGGGCCAAAATCCAGATCACATCATTTATTTACTGGAAGACGTCCTAGGTATCATTCTCTAAAAAAGCGGGAGTCATTCGCGAGCACGTTACAGGTAAATTAAAGATAATTCCTTGGTACCCCGGGCAGGATTCGAACCTGCGACCATTGGCTTAGAAGTCCACTGCTCTTGTCCACTGAGCTACCGGGGCACGTCAAACGTAATTTAAATGTGGTTCTCGCCGCCGAAAATCTGCGACACCGACTCATCCAAATGAATCGCCCGAATCGCGTCTGCCATCAGCGGCGCGATCGACACCACCTCGAGCCTGTCACCCAATTTCGTAGCGCCCGCTGGCAGCGGCAACGTATCCGTCACCACGATCCGGTCAATCGGGGCTGCTTCCAGCCTCTCGAGTGCCGGTCCAGACAAAATCCCGTGCGTCGCCATCACATAAATCTCGGTCGCGCCATGTTTTTTCAGCTGTTCGGCCGCCGCACAAATCGTGCCAGCCGTGTCGATCATATCGTCAATCAGCACGCATCGCCGGCCGTCCACCTCGCCAACCACCTCCTTGGCTTCCACGGTATTGGCTTGCTCTTTCGAGCGCGTTTTGTGCACGATTGCCAAATCCGTCCCGAGCCGCCGCACATACCGTTCAGACGTTTTCACCCGCCCGGCATCAGGCGACACGATCACCACGTCACTGCCCAAATGCTCCTTCACGTAGTCGGCCAGGGCGGGTAAAGCCGTGAGGTGATCAAAAGGCCCATCAAAAAATCCCTGAATCTGGCCCGAGTGCAAATCCACACTCACAATTCGGTCGGCCCCTGCTACCGTCAACATATCTACCAGTAATTTCGCCGTAATTGGCTCGCGCCCGCTCGATTTCCGGTCTTGTCTGGCATAGCCAAAGAATGGGCACACCGCCGTTATCCGCTGCGCTGAAGCCCGCTTTGCCGCATCAATTATGATCAGCTGCTCCATAATCGCCTCATTCACCGGCTCATCATGCGTGGAAAACACAAACACATCTGCCCCGCGTGCCGATTCACCCAGTTTTACGGCAATCTCGCCATTGGCAAATCGGTCGAGCTTCATCTCGGACAAAGGCACATTTAGCCGTTCGGCCACCGTTTGAACCAACTTGCCATTATGAGACCCAGATAGCAGTTGTAATCGTTTTTGAGGGGTAATTTCCGTCACCATATCCTTGACACTTTATCACAATCAAATCTTACAAACAATTTGGTCAACCTTAACTGGAGCGGGTGAGGGGAATCGAACCCCTATAGCCTGCTTGGAAGGCAGGAACATT
>CAZSRA010000007.1:0-45740 GCA_964609585.1 uncultured Candidatus Saccharimonadales bacterium | reverse complement strand
CACATAAAACTAGGGGCGAAAGGCCCTAGTTGTCCGATTTAAGCATCCTCTTGGTATTTAGTCTCCTCTAATCTGGGAGATATGTCAAGAGTGCACTAGATGCCATTATTCCGCTCTCAAGTTCGCCGGCGCTACTTACTTCAAGACCTTGTATCGAATGTGAGTCGCAAGCCGCGTGCCACTGGCCTTCAGCGGTTCAAGTTTGAGATTTGGCACACCCTCAAACAAGCGAGCACCGCTGCCAATCGTAACGGGCGCAATGTGCAACCAGAGCTCGTCAATAAGGCCGGCGGCAAGATACTGGTTAACCGTGTCGGCACCTCCGGCAATGCTTATTTTTCCTTCTCCTGCCGTCGCCCTAGCTTGCTTGAAAGCCGCCTCAATTCCGTCAGTCACAAAGTGGAATGTTGTACCACCCTCCATGGTGATCGATTCTCGCGGCTCCTTGCACAGCACAAAGACCGGAGCATGGTATGGAGGATTATCGCCCCACCAGCCCTTCCATTCTGGGTCGTCGCGCTTGTCTTTCGGCATAAACATGTTGCTGCCCATGATGAATGCGCTGGCATCGACCAAATAATCGAGCATCTCGGCCCTCTGCTTGTTGTCGTCGTCTTCGTCAAACATCCAATGGTGCAACAGGTTCTCGGGAATATCGCCCATCGGGTTTTTCAGACTCTGGTTTGGGCCCGCGACAAATCCATCCAATGACATCGCGATTCCGCACGTAACTTTACTCATGTTATATCCTCATTTAACCTTCTGTACGTCTATGGCCTCTACTTATTACCTGGAGCCGTCCATAGCGGATATAAATGTTCTACTTCACCGAACCGGCTACCGAAATCAGGCATTGCCTTACCTTCCATAAAGGCAGCAAACCGATCAAGAATAACATGGGTGCCAGCACTAACACCGGCAGTAGAAGTCAAGCCGCTCTGGGTGAATGTCAGTTCGGTGCCGTTATCCTTCGGCTCCAAGGTCCAGGTTACGACTGTTTGCGCTCCATCTGGCATCTGGGGAACTGGCTCGTGATTGTGCTCATACTGAAACTGTTTAGGTGGGTCCCAGACGGTAATTGGTCCGTGCCAAATAAAGGGACCTGAGTGGACGGTAAATATCCCACCCATTTTCGGGTCAATTTTTGCTTCGGCGTTATACCATTTTCCGAATTGCTCTGGATCGGTTAAAGCCTGCCACACGATATCTGTAGTACGTGGAAGGAACCGCTTAAAGGTAAGTGTTGCAAGCCCATCTGCTGTCTCGACTGTACCTGTTTGCATATCTTGATTCATTCTATCTTCTCCTTTATTTACTTTATTAGGTGTCTCTCTAAGGCGTCTAAGCGCTCAGACATAACCATTTGTTGTAGTTGAACCCAACTTTCCACTTCGGCTAAGCCATCCGCTCGTACGGTATACAAACGCTTCTGTTTATCTGCGCGCGATTGCACGAGGCCGACTTCCTTCAATATCTTGAGGTGTTGCGAGATCGTTGGTGCCTTAAATGAAAACCGCTCCACGATCTCACTTACCGATGTTTCACCACGAACAATGTATTCGAAAATGTTACGGCGAGTTGGATCAGCGAGAGCTGCGAATGTGTCCATACTGAGATAATAAGGTAATCCCTTAATTAAGTCAACACCTAAATATCTTGAGTCCCTAACCTAGGCCGTAGGTACTTCTTTGGATTTCTGCCCATTTATCTACGTTTCAATAGCATCAGTTGTACTGGACCAGCCAGCGATCCCATGGACTAGTTCGAATGACTTAAGAAAGTTTGCCGTCGCGCTGGAGCCGCATATATTGAAAAAGCGCAAACGCGAGTAGTAGCGCTCCGAGTATCGAAATGACTACCGAGACTCCGGCTAGATCGGCTAAGATGCCAGCGAAAAAGATCGGCAAGGTGGCGGCAATGTTTGACATCATCCCAAGAGCACCGAAGACTTTGCCCCGGCTCGATTCGTCGGTGTGCTCCTGGAGGATGGTTTGAGCGGCAACCGACACTACCGCGTTTGTGAAACCGAGGACGAAACTAATGATGGCCACCAGTAGGCCAACCGCACTCCTGGCATGGTCGCCGTGGAGATGACTGGTGAGGCCAAGCAGCATTAACGATGTGGCACCTACGAGAAAGCCAGTGGCGATGAGTCGAATCCGCGGAATCTTTTTTGTGAGGCGGTCAATAAATACCACACCTATAATCATGCCGATACCCGCCGGGAAAATGAGGTAGTGCGACGAATGCTGAATGGGAATCCCCAGGATGGCAATGGATAGCGCTGGAGCGAGCGCCAGCACCACACTTAAGCTCGACTGGGTTATGGTGAGCTGAGTTATGGGAAAAGATAGATTGTGATTTGTGCGAATGAGTCGCCAGTTGGCTAAAATTTCCTGCCCGGTGTAGCGTATGAGGCGACGAAACGGCATAGCATTGGACTGCCGAACATGGATGTTTGGTAGGAACGAAACGAGCGTGCCGGCAAGCGCAAACATGAGCGCGGTGAGCACGTAGGGTCCGGCGGCGCCAAAGGCCGCTAGTACGGGCGCCGAGGATGAATAACCGACAATGAATGATGCGTAGAGGGTGAATACAAAGAGCGAGTTGGCGCGAAGAAGCTGGCTTTTGGAGACAAGCGCCGGGATGCTAGCGGCTTCTGCGGGTGTAAAAAACTGGGTAGCTGAGCTCATAATGAAGCTAAGTAGTAAGACCATGAGCAAATTGTGCTCGAACGCCAGATATCCGAGTACGAGAACGGCGCGGAGGAAATTTACCACTACGAGTACGTGTTTTTTGTTCCAATGGTCTACATAGACCCCAGCGGCAGCGGCGAAAAAAATTGAGGGGATGCCAAAACTTAAGATGAGGAGCGCCACCGAAACGTTCGCGAGACGGGTGCCCTGAGCGAGCTGGAAAACGCGAATGATGAGCGCGAAGTTTAGGAGGTTTTGAGCGATCTGCGAAAGGATCTGCGCACCCCAGAGCCGGTTGAAATCGGTGTTGCGGACGATGGAGACGTCTTCGGTGAATTCAAGTGGGATCTGGGGGCGCCGCTTCACGCAGGGGTTCCTTGTTTTGTTTACTTCGTAATGACGCTGTCGATCACTCCGTAGCTGGCGGCATCGGGGGCAGTGAGCCAGTAATCGCGGTCGGTGTCGTGATTGATTTTTTCAACACTGTGTCCGGTGGCCGCGGCAAGCATTTCGTCGATGCGGCGCCGGAGACTCAGGACCTCACGAGCCGAGATTTCGATATCGGCTGAAGTGCCTTCAAAGCCCGATGACGGTTGATGCATCATAATCTTAGCATTTGGTAGGGCAAAACGCTTGCCTTTTTCGCCCTGGCTGGCAATGATTGCGGCCATTGAAGCAGCCATACCAACCACAATCGTAGACACGTGAGGTTTAATGAGATTCATCGTATCGACGATAGCGAGGCCTGAGTAAACTTGGCCACCAGGAGAGTTGATGTAGAGCTTGATGTCCTTGGTGGCATCGTCGCTTTCGAGAAAGAGCAACTGCGCCACTACGAGGTTGGCCACGGTATCATCGATACCGGTACCAAGAAAGATAATGCGTTCTTTGAGCAAGCGCGAATAAATATCGTAGGCGCGTTCGCCCCCAGAGGTTTTTTCGATAACGGTGGGGATCAAAATTGATGAATTAACTGGCTTCATTTAATAGCCTCCTTTTTGTGCATTTTAGCACTCACCTGCTTTGAGTGCTAGCGGTAGCTATCTGGCTTCGGCGTATGCGACGAGCTTGGCGATGACACGCGAGGCCATGAGGTGGTTGTAGATTTCTTCGCGAGTTGTGGGATTGTCCAGTTCGGCCTGCGTCCCGGGATCGGGGTAATCTTGCTTGAGACGATTGATTTCAGCATTGAGCTCGTCTGGGGTGATACTGAGTTTTTCAGCAGTTGCGACTTCGGTGAGAATCATGGCAAGACCAACACGGCGCTCGGCTTCGGGCCGCATTTCGGCGTCCATTTGTTCCTGGGTGCGGCCAGCGAGATCAAGGTATTTGGGAAGATCGAGACCACTGGAGGCTAGATTTTGCTCGAGTTCGCCGCGCATGCGTTCAAGCTGCTGGGTTACTAGCGCCTCGGGGACCTTAAACTCGCTGTCCTTTAGAAGCTTATCGAGCACTTCTTGCTCGTACTGACGCGAGGCGGCTTCCTTTTTTTCGCCAGCAAGCTTAGCTTCAATGTCGGCCTTTAGCTCTTTGACGGTCTTAAAGGGGCTTACTTTAGCGACGAAATCAGCCGCTAACTCCGGGAGGACGATGTCGGTTACGGCGTTGAGCTTAATTTTGAACGTAACAACTTGGTCGGCGAGGGTTTTTTCGTGATAGTTTTTGGGGAAACGGATGTCGAAGGTTTTTTCGTCGCCGGCGGTAAGACCAACAATTTCATCTTCAAAACCAGGAATAAACTGACCTGAGCCGAGGGTGAGGACATGGCCTTTGGCCGAAGCGCCGGAAACGGCTTTACCGTCCTTGGTGCCGTCAAAGTCGAAGGTTACTTCATCGCCATTTTTCGCGGGCTGCTCGCTCTCGAGTTTGGTAGCCTCCCGTCGACGGAGATCATCAATAGCGGCATCGATTTCGGCAGCCTCAACCTTCGTATCTGGGCGCTTGAGGCGCATTTTGGCGTAGTCGGCAAGCTTTACTTTGGGCATGAGTTCGGCTACTACTTTGTACTCAAGTTGAGTGTAGGGGACGAATTTCTCAAGCGATACCTTTGGAGAGGCAACGATTTGGAGGTTCAGTTTTTTTACAGCCTGAGTATAGGTGTGTTGGATGGCGTGGTCGATGACGTCGTTTTGGACGGCCGGTGAGCCGAGCTCGCGTTCAACGATCATGTCTGGGGCTTTGCCAGGACGGAAGCCGGCAGCTTTGACACGACCGCGGAGGTGGTCAAATACTTCAGCCTTTATGTGCTTGAGTTCATTTTCATCGAGGGTAACGGTGAACTGAACTTCGGTATCGGTGGTTTGGGTGATCTTCGTTTCCATAGAGTACTAGGTTAGCACGTAGCGAGCCTGGGGCAAAGCGTTAGCGCGAATAAGGTGTTTTTTTGACTGGCGATCAATTTGACTTTGTTTGCCCAAAGTGGGATTATGTGTACTCGTGTAGTGAAGACACTACAAGCAACCCGGTTTACCTAGGGATGAGGTGAAATGATGCAGGGACCAGTCTTGAGACCCCCGCACCGCCCCCAGAGTAGTCGCAAGATCATGATCAAGCTGGCCCCTCAGCATGCGAGTGCGAGAGTCTCGCGTGGGTGCGCCGAGAGCGTACTAGATGGATGGAACGTCGAAGATCCATTTGGAACGCCGGCTGATGCCAAGCGATTGCTAGGTGATCTTGTTCTGCTCATCTCGGAGGTTGTAGCCAACGGCACTGACGCCACTATGAAGCTTGGCCGTCACAGGAGAGGTACTCCCGTGAAACTGACCATTCGGCGGCGAGGGCGCAGTGTTATCTTCAAGGTTCGAAACGCATCCAGCTCCCTACATAGTCACTCGAGTGCGACTACGGTCGAAGACCCCGACGCTGACCTTGAGGGGCTCGAAGGGCTTGGGTTCGTTGAGGTCGATGGCGTTGAGGTGAAGATCGAGAGTTTGCCCGTGCGCGGCCGTGGTCTGGAAATCGCGCACGCGCTGTGTACAAGCTTCTCTATCAGGCGCTGGTGGCTCTGGACATTCGTCAAGGGCACTGTACGGATGCCAACCGACCAACGCTGAAGTCGTGCCCCGCCATAGGCACGATGAGTTCACTCCAAGGACGGGCACTCGCCCGCCCTTGGAGGCGTCCGGATTCGTTTATACTTTGAGATTCATTGGCTTATATTACAGTTTGACTTCCAACTGTATTAGATTTATATTGTAATTAAGCACTAAGCTTGTTCTTCTAAAAAGACTGTAGGCTTAGTCTTGTGTGGAAAGAAAAGGGCAAGTTCGAATGAACGACGACTCTATTCCTAGCGTAATGCTGTGAATAGGTGCGTCGATTTTTTGTTCTAAGCCCTAGATGACTAGTCTTTTGCAAAAAGGGCTGGCCCCGTACGGCCTGAATGTCCGAGTACTAGCTTTGGAGGGATTGATCGTGGTAACGCTGGCAGCTCACGCTCAACCCAAAACGCCCGCCAGACCGCAACGACACGTCCAGCCGCGGGCCCAGCGGAGTGGCGGAGGTGGAGAGCCTGAGCCGATCGATGAGATCCCCTCGCTAAACCCCAGTTCGGCGAAAGCCGGCGAGGATGCAGATCGCGTGAAAGCGCAGATCGATGCCGTGCTGGCTGACGGCATCGGCGCCTGACCCGAGGACCTTGTTGCAAGCAGCCGCCTGCAGCTACCGTGCGAGCCCCGAAGGAGAGTACCGTGACGAATTCCACCCAAATCGAGGCCGAGCCCCTGAAGGCCGTTGACCGCTGCGACCGGTGCGGCGCCTCTGCCTACATCCGAGTCGTCCTCGAAGGCGGCGAGCTACTGTTCTGCGCCCACCACGGCAAGAAGTACAACGACGGCCTGGCCAAAGTGGCTCTCGAAGTACACGACTTCTCGGATCAGCTTCTGAGTCGCTGACCTCGTCTCGGCCTTCGACCCACCTCGGTCTGGTCGTCGGATGTGGTGGCAAGTCCCCCAGCCCAAAGCCCCCCGCGATGTTCGCGGGGGGCTGCTCTTATTTTGAACTAACGTTATTTTTGAACGAGATCCTTTGGGTGCTCAGCGTCGGCGAGCGGGAGATTACGAGAATATAGAGCTTCTTTGTATCGCTGGTTCTCCGTCTTTCTGGCCTTGCGGTTGATTCCCATTGCGATCCATGAACCTTTTATTTTATCGGACATTCTTGTTAGCCAGGTGTCAGAGCTATTGCTCGCGGCGACTGGTGGCATATCAGGGTTCGATGGCATAGGTGCAGTTTCGCGCGTTGGATTTGGGTACTCTGGCTGAGCTGGGAGAGTTGCTGGGTCAGACTGCGCGTTCGGTATAGCTTCTGTTATCAAACGTCTGGCGTCCTCGGCATTATCTGAGGCTCGCTGCTCAACTTCAGCCCTTCTTTGAGCGGCATCTGCTGCGGCTGCTTGACTGGCTTCTGGGGAGCTACTGATTTGCCCTGCCGCCTCCACTGCTCTATGTCTTTCTTCTGAGGGCGCCTCGTCTAGAGAGCCTACGATCTCTCCGGTATTTAAGTCATTCTCGGGGCCGCTTGGACCACCTTCGCCTGCCGCCATATTCGTGCCTCGTAATCAATTGCTACTAATATACCATCCGAGGGGTCTAGATCATAAGCTTTTTGCTATGAGGACTATGAGCGGCGATGCTATACTTAAGGGAATGAATCTACTTATTATTCTCTGCGCTAAATATCTGGTGTTCTTTGTCGGCCTGATCGCGCTTGTTTATTGGCTAACCTTACCGAAATTGCAAAAAATCCGAATTGCAGTTGTAGGGGCGGTAACGGCGATAGTGGCCTTTGCCCTGACGAAGATCGGGGGTGCATTGTTTTACGATCCGCGGCCGTTTGTAACGCACCATCTTACGCCATTACTACCTCATGCGGCTGATAATGGCTTTCCGTCGGACCATACGGTGTTTGCGGCAACGATTGCAGTTACGATTTTCTTTGCGTCTAAGCGCTTAGGGATGGGGCTATTTGCGCTGGCGGCGGTGGTCGGAGTGGCTCGTATTTTGGCACACGTGCATTCACCGATTGATGTATTGGGTAGCTTGGTTTTTGCGGTGGCCGGAGGGGCGGCTGCTTACTACTTGGCGCCAATAGTTATGGACCGAGTGTCTCCCGCCGAGAAAAAAGATCCTAATTAGCTCTTAAGCTAATTTGGCCGGAGAGTGCCGGCAAAGACTTGCCAGGCTAGAAGCGATTTGGCAACCAAACTTAAGATAATGTAAGCCCGCTCGCCGTAGAGATAATCGCGCCAAGGACCTACTTTTTTGTATTGCAGGACCATGTTGATGGCGAAGCAGTTGAAAAAGATGAAAATGGAGACGAAAATCCAGTAGACGAAGGTGGGCGGCGTAGAGCCATAGGCGGCGCTTGAGAGGAAGTAGGCCAGGATAACGAGCCAAGGCATTACCCCGAGCACGGTTCCAATTCGAAAACTGAGCCAATTTGTGCGCTTCGTAGTTTGGTTGTGCACTTCCATGATGAGCCCCATGTGGTTCATGCCGGCAGTGAGGACGAAGATCATACCCAGAGACGGCGCGTCGTACACGCCAACAAGCATGGCGATCGCGACCATCATGGTGCTTGCCGACAGAGAATATTCGATCCAGCGAATATAGTTGATACTACGGGCTAAATCGGCCTCGTATCGACGACGATACACGGTGGCTACAAAAAGATGCGCTAGAGCCGAGAGGGCAAAGAATGCGACTATCAGCGCGGCGAGGGGTACTTGGCCCAGCGTGTGAATGTGAGTCTCTAGACCGCGGGTAGCAGGGTTAAACTGCAAATACGCAATGGTGAGAGGGAGCTTAAAGTCTTTTGCTAAAAGCAAAATAGCGATGGCTTGGGCAGCATGCAGGATCGCCATGAAGGCATTGAGTTTGCGAAGACTTGTCGTAGATATGGGTTTGCTCATAGTGAGCAATATAACATAAGCATAAGTGTTTTATGTGATCCGCCTCACAGCCGGTGCTTCTGGACCGTGCTTATGTTAGTGACATGACTAAAAACTCCACTCAACCATATCAACGCCCGCTGGCTGTATCATTTTATATAGCTTGGGCCACCGCCCTTATGGCCTCGGCCGCTAGTGTTTATTTTATTGAGATTTTGCATCATCCTGCAGCTAGTTTGTGTTGGCTCAACCGCATGCTGATGTTTGGGGTTTTTCTCATTCTTTGTGTGGGGGCGGTCACACGGGACCATGGGGTATGGCGCTATATAACCCCGTTCGTATCTATTGGACTGCCGGTAGCATTTTTCCAGCAGCTGGTGCATTGGAATGTCATTCACATTGCGCCGAAAGTTTGTAGCGTAAGTGTGGTTTGTACCACTAAGTTTTTTAATCTCTTTGGATTTATTAGCCAGGCCACTTTGTGTCTAGCGGCGTTTACGATACTTGCGATATGCGTATGGCGACTATCTAAAGCTCACGACTAACTTTAGTCGCCAGTTTTTCTATATCGTTCACCCAGATTTCATTTTTGATGAGCGAAATGAGTCCTTCATCTTTGAGTTTGTGGATTTCGCGACTGACGGTCTCCCGAGCGAGACCAGCATGGGCTGCAATATCGGATTCGGTAAGCACAATAGCCACGCCCTTGCCACGCGACACGCCGAAGCGGCGAACCTCAATGAGAAGTTCATATAGCACGCGGCTGCGGGCCGTCCCAGCCATGAGGTGAGCTAGCCGGCCCAGCAGACCGTCGGTGCCTCTGTATACACGGCCCAGAAGATCGTAGGTAACGTCGGCGTTTGATCGTAGAAAATTAATGGTGTCTTCGACGGGAGCTTGCTTTAGTTCTATGTCGGTTTCGGCTTCGTAGAAGTAGACATTGGGGGTTTTGTTCATAGCGTATGACATCGGAAAGAAGGCTGGGGGTTTAAAAATGTTTAGCACAATCTCATCACCTCGATACGAAATGTCATATTGCTTCACTCTGCCTTCGAGCAAGTGAAAAATATAGGCTGGATCGTCGTGAGCGTGAACAAGCATCTGTCCTTTGCGATAATTGCGGCCGGGGTACGATTCGAAGAACTCCTCGATTTTTTGCGAAACGACTTGATCCATATCTTCACTATACCAATACTTAGCGTGGAGGGCAGTCATTTGAACTCGGCTATAAACTGCCGCTCGCTGATTTGTGGGTTAACGATGTCGTGTAGTTCGATGGTTTCGTGGCTGCCTGAGCTCGATATCCGAAGGGCAAGATCGCCGAAATTGAAGCGTCGACCGAACCAGTCTTGGTGAACCTTCACTTGTTTTAGCTGAGCGAGATCATAAACTTTTTCCGATATTGCGTAGATGCCCGAATGGATTGTTAGATGCCCGTTTTCGATGGCATAAAACTCACTGAGCCACACAAGTAGCAGACGGAGCAGCAGGAAGGTCGTGGCAATATACTTGGCCGTGTGCGTGGCCCAGAGCAGGATCAGGAGGCCGGTGTAGTAATTTGGGGACGGATTTATGCTCAGAAACAGCATGATGAGCAGCGCATAAGCTGTATCAATGAGAAACAGCAAAAGAAAAATACGCAGCGCCAAGGCTGTGGGGCTACGATGAAGTACGGTCTTCATGGTAATCTCTTGCGCTCCAGGAAATGAGTGCGATCAAGTCGGTATCTTAGGTTTTCGAGAATGACTTTTGGTGCAGACGGCGCTTGGGCTCGGAGTAATTTTTGGAATTCTTGTGCCGTCAGTAGACCATGATGGTGTTTGCGACTGGGTTTAGTTCGAATCATTTTTGTCCCCTATTTAAGGCTAATTAAAGCTTTGTGCCTCGGTTTTAACAGTGACTCGGATCACAGCTCATCGCGTAAGGAGCTCAGCCGTTGGGATGATACGGCTACGCATTTTTTGGTCCGTGGGCAGACCGGTGAGTAGTAAATAACCTTGCCACTCCCCTTTCCCGACGAGAAGCTCCAAGTGCTGCAGATCGGTGTATTTGGGCTCTGTTTCGACATTGTATAAGCGGTAACGCCCAACAGCTAGGATATGATCTATTTTGTGCGGTCGATGGGTGGTAACGAGAATTTCGCCAATATTTTCGGCCCAGACCCAAGCATAAGCTTGATGGTCTAAGTAGAGGATTTTGACCTGCGATTTGGTTTCGATGAGTTTGTAATCGCCTTTGGCTTTTACAGTTATCATGGCAGCTCCTTAGAGAGTGAATGAATCTACAGTGGACATTTCGCGCTACTTTGCGTGTTTGTTGATAGGTCGGACGGGATGGCGCAGGAGTGTGCGGAGCTTTTCGGGCTTTGCTCGACGGGGATCGCTGAGATAGATTTCGTGATGCTGACCAGTCAATTGGTAGCCCTGCTCCTCGGCATAAGCGTGCATGGCCTTAATGTTCGGGCCCTCCGCACTGCATGGACCGACATGCATAATCTGAACTACCGTGCCTTCATCGAGCTGTTTCAGATAGAGCTTGGCTATAGCCGGGTTGGGCTTTTTGAGGGAAAGTTGGTAGATGGCTGCTGTGAATTCAGACTTTGCGATAAAAGCTGGTTGGGAAATCATAAGCACCCAGCGCCAGGCAGGAGTCTTTGTGTCGTTGCTCCAATCAAAATCCTCTTGGTCTGATAGCCATAAGGCCTCAAGGGGGCCGATTTTGTAATCTGACTCGAGCCCTGCTTTCTTGCGGGTCGCTTTTAGAACGTAGCCTATATCGTATAGCGCCTCGATAGCGGCTTGAAAATCCAGATTGTCATTCGGGTTGCCGGTGCCGTCGATACAAGCATAGTTTTGTGGGGGAACTTCGACTATTTCAAGGGTAGTTTTCATGATACTGCCTCCACCCTTATGGTGCCTCTTTTACTACTAGATTGGCTGTGAGCTTCGTCACATGCTGGGCTCTAGAGACTAATCTTATTTATAATCTGGACATAAAGCCTTTTTGTTCTTATGCTTCGTGCATGAGTAGTACATCTAATGAACCTATTAATGTTGAACTGCCCGATGAAGCCCTAGCCGAGGCGGAGCATACCCGAGCGGCCCGGCGACGAGCAAAACAAAAGAGCTTTGGCCGATTTTTGCGAATTCTTGGCCCAGGAATCGTTACAGGGGCGGCCGATGACGACCCCTCCGGTATTGCGACATACTCACAGGCCGGCGCCCAGTTTGGCCTCCACATGCCGTGGACGATGCTCTTTACCCTGCCTCTCATGACGGCAGTGCAAGAGGCCTGCATGCGGGTAGGCGCGGTGACCGGCAAAGGGTTGGCAGCGGCAGTGCGCGAGCATTATTCCAAAAAAATACTGTTCCCGGTGGTGGCGCTGGTGGTGGCAGCAAATACTTTCAACATCGGCTCAGACATTGGGGCCATGGCGGCTAGTACGCGCTTACTGGTCCCAGGGATACCGTTTGCCGTACTCGCTGTCGGATTCTCGCTGATAATTTTGCTGCTTGAAGTGTTTGTATCCTACAAAAGCTATATTCGGCTTTTGAAATGGCTAGCTATAGCATTGTTTGCGTATATCATTACGGCATTTTTAATTGGGGTGCCGTGGGGAGCAGTAGCAAAAGCCACATTTGTGCCGCACGTTGAGTGGAGCAAGAGTTTTCTCTACATAATTGTGGCCATTTTTGGGACGACGATCTCGCCATATCTATTCTTTTGGGAGACGAGCAATGTGGTGGAGGATGAAATTGCCGAACACCGGTTGGCTCAAAAAGGTGGTATTCCACGACTCACGAAGCCATATCTGCGGCGGCTGCGAATCGACACGGCCATGGGTATGCTGTTTTCTAATGTGAGCGCGTGGTTCATCATCGTGGTGGGTGCGGTCGTGCTCAACCAGGCTGGCATTACAAATATTGCAACAGCCGCTGATGCTGCCAGGGCGCTTGAGCCATTGGTTCACAGTTTTCCGCATGCGGGATTTTTGGCCAAGCTGATCTTTTCGGTGGGGATTATTGGTGTCGGACTCCAGGCTATTCCGGTGCTCGCGGGTTCGTCATCGTATGCTGTGGCGGAAACGTTTAACTGGCGCGAGGGGCTGTTTCGAAAATTTAAGCAAGCTCGCGGATTCTACTTTGTGATTATTTTTGGCACGCTCGTGGGCCTCATGTTTAATTTTGTGGGACTCGACCCCATGAAGGCGTTGGTGCTCACGGCAGTGTTTAACGGCATTGCTGCGGTACCGCTCATTTACCTGATTGCAAGAATTTCTAGCCGTAGCGACATTATGGGCGAGCATAAAAGCGGGATGTGGTCGAAGCTTGGGCTGTGGACTGCGTTTGTCGTGATGGGCGTGTTTGCGGTGGCGCTGCTGTCGTCGTTTGTGGCTTAAAGTAGCTCCCTGTTACAGCTTTAGTTTGCGCAAAAATTGGGCGTTAATTGCTACTACAATCGTTGAAAGCGACATCAGTACTGCACCAAAGGCTGGTGACAAGACGAAACCAAGCGCAGCTGTCGCGCCGGCTGCGAGGGGTATAGCCAGGGCATTGTAGCCAGTGGCCCATGCAAGATTTTGTATCATCTTACGGTACGTGGCTTTAGACAGTTTGACGATTTTCGGCACCCCTCGTGGGTCACTCGATGCTAGTACGATACCCGCTGACTCAATCGCCACATCCGTACCAGCTCCAATCGCAATACCGACATCAGCCTGCGTGAGAGCTGGAGCATCGTTAACACCATCTCCGACCATGGCAACGTTGCTGCCGTCGGCCTGAAGTTTTTTGACGGTATCGGCTTTGTTCTCGGGCAATACTTCAGCAAAATACTCATCGATCCCAATTTCTTTCGCCACCCATGCAGCTACGCCCTTGCTATCGCCGGTAAGCATGGCAACGCGTTTACCCATAGCATGCAGGATAGAGACCGCTTCTTTGGACTCTTCCCGGATAACGTCGGCTAGCATGATTGCCCCGTGGACTGTTTTATCTTGGACAACATACACCACGGTCTTACCCTCCTTCGATGCCTGGGCCGATGCTGTGGCCAAATCATCTGAAATTGCGGCTTTCAATTCCTCAATGAGGCGCGGACTGCCTACATGCACGGTGTTACCGGCAATGGTGGCCCCGGCTCCGCGTCCGGCGAGGGAGCTGAAGCCCGTAGCTTGTGGAATTTTTATGTTCTGCTTTTTTGCAGAACTCACGATTGCCGTAGCAATCGGGTGCTCGGATTCATTCTCTACGGCAGCAGCGAGCCCGAGTAGTTGGTTTTTATCACCACTCGCAATAATATCTACGACCCCTTGCTTTCCGGTTGTGAGGGTACCTGTCTTATCAAACAGTATCACATCAATATTACGGGCAGCTTCAAGCGCCATACGCTGCCGAATAAGCAAACCATTTTTGGCGGCGAGTGTCGTGGAAATGGCGGTCACAAGGGGAACGGCTAGGCCGAGTGCATGCGGGCAAGCGATGACTAGCACGGTAACGATCCGCTCCAAGATGAAGCCCGCAGTCTGCCCAGCCACGGCCCAGGCTACCCATGTGATCGCCGCTGCGCCAAGCGCTACGAATGTCAGATAGAAGGCGGCCTTATCTGCCACAATTTGTGTTTTTGACTTACTACTTTGTGCCTGGGCTACAAGCTTCATGATGCCAGCTAGGGCTGTGTCGTCACCGATCTTTGTAATTCTGATGGTTAACGAGCCGCTACCATTGATAGTGCCGCCGATGACTGGTGCTTCTGCCGTTTTCTTAACTGGCTTTGACTCGCCAGTGAGCATTGATTCATTGACGTCTGAGTCGCCCTTCACTACTTCACCATCGGCTGGGATTTGGACGCCGGGACGAATGAGCACCAGGTCGCCAATTTTTAATTCGGCTAGCGCTACTTTTTTTGTACCACCAGCGACCACAAGCTCAACTTCATCTGGTAATAGCTTAGCGAGTTCTTTTAGCGCGCCCTGCGCGTTTCGCACCGAAGCCATTTCGAGCCAATGCCCAAGGAGCATAATCGTAACTAGCGTCGCAAGCTCCCACCAGAAATCCATACCATTCACGAGTTTGAGGGTAACGGCGATACTGTAACCAAAGGCTACCGAAATGGCCATCGAGATGAGCGTCATCATGCCGGGCAGGCGAGCCTCTAGCTCGACTCTGGCGCTTTTTAGAAATACTAACCCACCGTAGAAGAAAATAATTGTGCCAAAAACAGCCGGAATATAGCGGCTGCCGGAGAATATCCAGTGCAAGCCAAACCAGCCTTGGACGGTATCAGAGAATAAAAGCGTGGGAATGGTAAGCGCAAGGCTTAGCCAGAACTTTTGCTTAAACATGTTGGGGTCGTGTCCAGCGTGTTTATCGTGGTCGACGTGTTCATCGTGATTTACTGGTTTCAAGATTTTACCCTCCTTAGCTATTTTAGCTACACATTCATTTTATTGATGGACGCGGGAACACTATCTGCCGACCGACCCTTAATGTTATGAAGTTTGTACAGTTCGAGCAGTTCCGCGAGCGCTTTGTCTTGCTTTCCCTCGTCGCCCGAACTCATCATCTCGACGATGTGAGTACGTATATGGTTCTCTAGGATGAGCTTGTCTAGCGATGCAAGCGACTTTTGAATGGCTAGGCTTTGTGTGAGTATATACATGCAATAGGCCTCGTTGTCGATCATCTTTTGCAGGCCCTTTATTTGACCTTCGATGATCTTGGAGCGGTGAATTGTACGCTTTTTAACGTTGGAAATCATATTTCATATATATACCCCCTAGGGGTATATAGCAAATATTTTATTACAACATCGGTAGGTTCGACGGCATACTGTAGGAATTGATGGCACCAACGGTGGATTGATCAGGATTTATGCCTTAAGACCGTCTCACTAAATGCTACAAGCTGTTCACGTAATGGACTAAGCTTAACTTTATCCTCCAGGCCTGCAAACAAAGAAGCAGAAACCTGGTTAAACGTACGCGTAACACTTTCGACCATACTTTTGCCTAACTTGGTCGGCTCAAGATGCACAAGATGCGAGTTTTGTGGATCCAATGACTCATCCACATAGCCTGCGCTAACTAAAATTTTAACGACTCTGCCTATAGCGACATGCGAACAACTAAGCTTGCGTGCAAGTTCTGCTTTCGTAATGCCAGGAAAACGATTGATAAGTAGCAACACCGTGAATTGCGCTCGGCTTATCGCCGTGTCTGGCGCGATCCGAGTGTCATAGTACGCATTGAAGATATTGACCGCACGGTTTAGCTCGAAGATAAACTCAAAATTTTCCATTTAGACCCATTGATCATTAAGTATGTAACATGTTACATTATCGCAGATGAATACGGTAAGATAAAGGAGCGCAGAGTGAATAACCTCAAACAAAAAGACTGGGCCGGAGTGATCGGCTGCACTGCAGTGAGTGCTCTGGCTTTCTATGCGTCAACGGGACTTGGCTCCCTGTGGGCTCTGGCATGGATTGCTCCACTACCTCTGCTGTGGCTGGCCTACAGCAGGCAACCTGGATGGCGCGTGGGACTTGCAACATTTCTAGCTTTCGGCATTGGCAATAGCGAATTTATCCGACCATTTCTCGGAACGGGTGCAGCAACTATCGGGGTCACATTTGGTGTTTTGGGTCTCGCCGTAACGGCCGTCATTGCAGTGCTTCTCACCAAATGGGTCTATAAACGCTCAAATTGGGTAGCAGCACTGCTATTCTTCCCTGCATTGTGGACTGCTACCGAGTATATAACTTCACTAGTTTCACCTAACGGAACGGTCGGATCATTCGCTTACACTCAGGTGGGCGCTCCAGTATTAATACAAAGTGCCTCCCTTTTTGGTATATGGAGCATTACGTTCCTCATTTGTCTGCTTGCCAACGGCATTGCATTATCACTGCGCGATCGAAGGTACGCTAAGCCTCTTTTAATGGTCGTGGCCACTGCGTTCCTAGCTAACCTTGGATTTGGGATCCTCAGACTTAGTACCAGTGCCGGTCAGGTGACCACGCAGGTAGCCGTGATCGCTAAAGACACCTCCTCACTACGGGCGAGCGGCGCACCAACTTGGATTAACCTTACAACTACCTACGCGGCCGACATTCATGCGGTTGCTGTGACGCATTCGGGGCTTTCGAGGGTCGTATTGCCCGAGAAGTTAGCAATCCTTAAGCCCGCGTGGCGAGACGCCGCTCTCGCTCCCCTAGCCAACGAAGCACGCACCGACCATCTGAGCATTGTGGCGGGATTTGACGACGAGACATCCGACACGAGCGGGCACAATATCGCAATATTGTTTGAGCCTGACGGCACGAGCAAAACCTACGCAAAACGGCGATTACTAACCGCCGAGTCTAGTAGTGATGAAGGTGGCTTGATGCCCGGCTCAACCCCAGGATTACTCGGCGATGGCGCAGCAGTGGAGATTTGCAAAGATATGGACTTTCCGGACATGATCCGTAGTGACGTCGCTGGACAGCATGTTGGCCTTGTCTACGTACCGGCCGAGGATTTCACCATTGACCACTGGATGCATGCCCGTATTGCAGTTATGCGTGGCGTTGAGGATGGCTTTTCGGTAGCACGATCTGCACGAAAGGGCGAACAAACGGTCAGCGATAACCGTGGACGGGTAATCGCACAGAACATGAGCTCGTCGATCACCTTTAGCTCTCGTGTGGCAACTGTGCCTGTCGGTAATGGCGATACGCCATACGGCAAGATTGGCGATGTGTTTGCATGGGTAAGTGGGCTATTTGCCATCATCGTTATTGGCCATAGGATCCGCCGATGGCAAATGCGTAAGTAGAAGTCGCTTCCAAACGAAAATACCCCTTTTATAGGGGTATTTTGATACATTTTAATTCGCAAACTGGCGCCCTTGAACGGCTTTCACTCGAACTCTTTGTGCAATGGTTAGACCAAATAGCGAGCTCGATTTCCGATTAGCGAACCTCAATAGTCCCAGCACCCATCCAACTGAGCTCATATGCTTGCCTCATCGCGGAAGCGATGGCTCGATTCTCGATGATGAGGGAGGTATCATCGGCATAATTGAGAAACGCCACTTTATTGCCATAGATGTTTACTTCAATCTCGGGCCAAAACAAGTCTTTTGATACAATGCGAGTTTTAGACTTTTCCAAGCTATCGTAAGCCCGATGTTTGGTGTGCCAAATTGAGCCCTCGCCTGCCATTCGCCGGGCTTTTATCTCGAGTCCAGCTCGACGATCGATATAATCATGACTCTTAGAGAATTTGTCAAAATATAGATCAGTGTTCCACTCAAGAACCTCAGTTGGCTTTTCTCTTAGTGTGTCCTCGAGAACGTTTGCGATAGCTTCTTTGCCTTCATAGAACACAATTTTTGGCTTCGACTCGTGAGCGTTGTAGACCGCTTCAAGCTCCGGCAAGACGCCGATGAGCCGTTCGTGTAGATTTGTAATCATTGCGATGAGCTTCTCGGGTGGCTCTACCATAAACCGAGCAGCACCTTGTGCAATAGACTTCCCCACCACTCCTCGAGCTACCAGCTTTTCTAGGATTGAGTAAGTGGTGGTTCGTTTGATTCCAGCCTTTTTTGCTATTGCTTGTGCTGAGGATAGCCCGGTTTCCAGAGCGGCCAAATACACTGCCGTCTCGTTATCGGAAAAACCTAATTGTTGAAGAATGGCATTGATTTTCATAGAGGTGTCCTTTTTTTCGACATCATACCGCAATGACAATAACAGATGTGGCGGTTGTTTATCATATCACTTAATCGTCATGTTGACGACAAATCTTGTCATTCCGAACACGGATAGTATACTTGGCCTATGAACAATACCATCACTTACGCAGACTTTGAGCAAATAGATATTCGAACCGGGAAAATTATTGCCGCTGAGGATTTTCCTCAAGCAAGAAAACCAGCCTATAAACTTACGATCGACTTCGGCTCTGAAATTGGCTTAAAGCGCTCGTCGGCTCAAATAACCAAACATTATACAAAAGAAGAGTTGATCGGGCGGCTCGTGATGGGAGTTGTGAACTTTCCGCCCAAGCAGATAGGTCCGTTCATATCAGAAAGCCTTACGCTTGGTTTCGCGGATGCACATGGCAATGTGGTTCTGTCGCAGCCCGAACGCGAAGTGCCGCTGGGAAGCAAACTATTTTAATTCGGGATGCAGCTTAAGCCGCCAGACCTTTCGTTCGAGAAAATGAAGCAACCGTCGGTTCGGCTCAACAATTCATGTCTAGTGGAAGCATAAAAAAATAGTGTCTTGGTGCCCTTGAACGGCTTTCATTCGAACTCTTTTGCAATGGTCGGATAGTATGTCGAGGGGTTTGACTAATTTCTTCTAAGGATAGGCGGGGGTTCTCTTCGCGTTTTATGGTGGCGGTGCTGCCATCGCTGGCGATTTCTATCTGGCTATCGATTGTTAGCCCTAGATCTCGGGCTACCCGAGAAGGAATGCGGATCGCCAGGCTATTGCCCCACATTTTTACTTAGGTTGTAGTTTTCGTTTTATGTCCTCCGGTTACTGACATTGTATATACAATGTCAGAACTTTTAGTTGGCCTTGAAGATGTTGAGGTTTTAGATATCGATCACTTGATAAAATACCGCTAGCAACATAGAATGAAGCCAATGACTAACAATACCCGCAATATGATGATGGCAATGATGCCCCACCGTGAGGCGGAGTTTTAGTTTGTCGTAGAATAAATCAAGTCGACAACTACCTCCGCTGCAAAACGGAGGTTTTTTATTGTAAAAGGAGTTCGCTATGGCAACACATGATACTAAAGTAGGCATCGTGATCCGGGACGACCTACTGGACTGGCAGAAGCTCAATGTCACAGCCTTCTTGGCAACTGGAATAGCGGCATCAGCGCCCGAAAGCATAGGAGAGGACTATGAAGACGCCACCAACCACAAATATTTGCCACTGATCGTACAACCCGTCTTTATCTATGCCGCACCACAAGAGCACCTTATCCGGACAAAAGACCGGGCTCTAAATCGTGGAGTAAAACCGGCAATTTATGCGGAAGGAATGTTCAAAACAGACAACGATATAGATAATCGAGCAGTCGTCAAGACACTAAGGGACAGCGCATTTACTATCGTTGGGATAGCCATACGTGCAGATCGTAAAACCTTCGACAAAATCGTCCACGGATTAAAGCTGCACCCGTAGACTAACAACAACTATCGACAGCTCTTGAGATTTACTCATGCAAACAAAACACCATAACGCCCAAACTGTGATGATGCCTATGCCCATGTCTCGCCCTAGGCCGCTTTCATAGTCCCAAAATACTTGAACGCAAACCGGCCTAGGGCCGGTTTATTTAATTGCGTTCGATAACGTATGAAAGGATTTCTATGACATCACCAGTAAAGCAAAACATACTAGAACGGCTGCAAAAGGGTGCTGTGCTAGGAGCCGAAGGATATTTATTTGAACTTGAACGCCGGGGTTATCTAAAGGCTGGCGCATATGTGCCCGAAGTCGTGCTCGACTATCCAGATGCACTCCGCGAGTTACACCGTGAATTCTTGCGAGCAGGCAGTGAAGTAATGGTAGCGTTTACGTATTATGCTCATCGAGATAAATTGCGAGTTATCGACCGTGAAAAAGATCTCGAACGACTCAATAGACAGGCTGTTCGCATTGCAAGGGAAATTGCAGAAGAGGGTAATGCGCTTGTAGCCGGTAATATTTGCAACACTTGGGTCTATGACCCCAACAATAAAGAACAAAGTTCCGAGGAAGTGCGCCAGATGTATGACGAGCAAGTACGATGGGCAGCAGAAGAAGGGGTCGACTTCATTATTGCCGAAACCATTGAATATGTTGGAGAGGCGCTGATCGCCCTGGAAGTTATCAAGAAATATAACTTACCAGCATTTATCACTTTTGCAACTACGTACCCTCAGAGCAAAGATGGATACGACTGGATTGAAGGCTGTCGAATCCTTGAAGAAAAAGGTGCTGATGTAGTCGGGTTTAACTGCATAGCCGGCCCCAATACAATGCTTCCGCTGCTCAAGAAGCTGCGAAAGGCCGTATCTTGTCCAATCGCAGCCCAACCCGTTCCGTATCGCACCACACCTCAATTCCCGGCCTTTCAATATCTTAAATACAAAGGCGAACGAGCGTTCCCGCTGTCGCTTGATCACTTTTTGTGCACGCGTAACGAAATGGCAGATTTCGCACTTAAAGCGCAGGAGTATGGCGTTAACTACATTGGTATCTGCTGCGGCGGAGCACCACATAGTGTTCGGTCAATGGCTGAAGCACTCGGCCGTATCGTACCGGCGAGTAGATACTCGCCCGACATGACACAACACGGCATTCTCGGGGCGAATAAAGTTGTGCGACAGCATGAAAAAGCGTTCCTCGGAAAGTGGAAGTAGGTCATGGGAAATAACGATCACACTACTCGTTCATTACAACTAACCACTAGCCTGTACTTCGACAGTTTGCATGACTACAGAGCGGCAGGCGCCGGAAAACCAACGCTTATCAACCAAGTGGTGAGCGGGGTAGACAATGGCTATGGCCTCCAGGGAAACCCGACATTACAAAAGCTGCAGGATTCTATTTCTGCACTTGAGCATGGTAGCCATACGCTATTGTTTCCCAGTGGGTTAACTGCGTTGATTGCGCTTAGTGCGTTGCTATCTTCGGGCGATCATTGGCTTATTCCGGATATTGTCTATGCACCTGTTCGGCGATATGCGCAGTATTTACAGGAGCGCTTCGGAATCTCATACGACATGTATTCCGTAAAGGACCTCTCCACACTAAAACGGGCCATTCGCGACACAACCAAGCTCATTCATATTGAATCTCCAGGATCAGCCACATTTGAAGTAACTGATATAGATGCAGTCGTCGAAGTAGCTAAATCACGAGAAATATTAACATCAGAAGATAACACATGGGCAGCCGGTGTTTTGTCGCATCCACTGGATTATGGGGTAGATATAAGTATTCTCAGTCTCACAAAATATCCGGCTGGCTATAGTGACGTATTTATGGGATCAGTCACCACAAGGTCGGAAACCCTGTTTAAAAAACTAAGCTATTACCACCGGATTCACGGCTACACTGTATCACCCTTTTCAGCTATGCTCGTGCAGCGTGGACTGGAAACTCTAAAAGTACGACTACTTGCACATGGGAATAACGCCAGGAGATTACTGCATTCTATGAAAAATTCCAAAAAGATACCGAGGATTTACTTCGTAGATGGTCAGAAAGGCAACATCACAGGTACGAACGGTTTATTCAGCGTAGAGCTCGATAGAGTATATACAGACGCTGAGCTTGATAGGTTATTTTCTACACTATCCGTATTTAAGATTGGAGAGTCATGGGGCGGGACCCACAGTCTCGTTCTGCCATTTCAGCCAACCGAATTAAGCAGTCGGCTTGATGCGCCGAAAAATACACTCGTTCGTTTTCATGCAGGCCTTGAAGATCCAGTTTTGCAAACTAAAGATATTGAATTATTTATTCGTGCGCTTGAGCATTCAGAGACGGGATAGTTTTCATTTATCCAGACGTGCGAAAAGGCCGAGGAGGGAACTAAATTCCGACAAAACAAAAACCACGACTTCTGTCGTGGTTTGGTTGATACTAATCTGGTGCGGATGAAAGGACTTGAACCTTCACGGGGTTACCCCCACTAGCTCCTAAGGCTAGCGTGTCTACCATTCCACCACATCCGCATGTGGGTTTATTTGTAAAAGCTCAGGGCGGTATCGCCATAGGTCTTGGCCACTGCGAGCTCGATTGATTTTAACACTGGTGGCGGGATCTTGCTACTGCGAGAAAGCGCGAGCACGCCGCCTGGAGTGAGGAAGGCCGCCAAACGTTCAATAATGTCAGGGTTTAATTGATTGTATGGCGGGTCGGCAATAATGAGGCCGTAGCGCGGGGTGGGCGGATTTTGATGAGGTGAGGCAAGCCAGGTTTCGATCGTCATCGTATGCAAGATATAACCCCAATCAAGGCCTAGGGCGCGAGCATTTTGCTGGATGGTGCGAGCGACGCGGGCATTCGCTTCAATAGCATCCACAAGGATAGCCCCACGGCTGGCCGCCTCAAAACCGGCGGCGCCAGAGCCAGCGTAGGCATCGAGAACGGCAAGACCCTGTATGGGACCGATGACGTCAAAAAGGGCGGCCCGCACTTTCTCGGACAAGGGTCTGACGCTGCGGGTCTTGGGTTGTTCAAAGGGCCGGCCGTGCAGGCTACCTGAAAGGACTTTCACGGAGTAGTAGCCTCTATCTCGGTGGTGGCCAGGCGTTGGCCGGCTTCGAGCAAGGCAAGTAGCCAAATGAGGCCAATGGTGCATGCTGTTTGGGGGGCCAGCACTTTTTTGATGGTGGTGGCGATGTCGTTATTCCAGCCTTCTTTGTAGAACCGATCATAGAGATCGAGACTCGCAACTTCTCTGGCCTCACCTTTAAAGTATTCAACGGGTCCGAGGGTGCGGGCACGAGAGAGTTCCTGGTCGTCGAGTTCGGGCCGAATCGGGAAAATGAGGAGGGCAAAGACGATGCCAAGCTCAAAATTTTGATGAGTGGACATATGTCCTTTGGCGCCCCAAATGTCCCAATTGCGTTTGACGAAGGCAGTGAATTTGCTCATGTTGCCGTCACCAAATTGTGGTGCAGCCTTGGCGGCGGCTTCGGCGATTTTGGCTTCGAGGGGAAAATGATGGGCGGGCGTGAGACCATCACCGACGAAATGCGCCAGCCAAGCCGCTTCGAAAGCACCCCGCACCATATCACCTTCAATGAGACAGCGCACGAGGCCGTCATAGTGATTTTGGATATGCGTAGGCACTTCTCCAGTATCGCTGATAGGGTCGTAAAGATGGCTGGGATTGTGGTCGTGCTCGGTTTCGGATTCGGACTTGAGACCTTTGGGGCTAAGGCCAATTTTGGAGTTGAGGCCATCGGGGCCGTTGTAGCCTTCAAAGTTTAGAATGTCGGCAAGAGCGGGAAAAGCATCATCCGGCAAGTAGCGTTCGATCATTTTGTAGGCAGCGGTATCGAGGCGCTGGTGGATGCCAGCGGATTTTACGACGCGTTTTGGAGTAATGAACCCTGCGTACATTGTTTCTCTTTAGACCTTAATCGAGCGAGGTAACGGCCTTGAGCGCGTTCACCTTCGTTGCTACATAAGGATATTTTATCATGGCAGCGGGGTCTGAGAGGAATTTTAGGGCCTCGGCACGAACACTAGCGAGAAGTTTGACGTCGGCAATATCGGCGAGCTGGACGTCGAGAGCGCCGTGTTGGCGTCGCCCGTAGATAGCGCCGGGCCCACGCAGCTCAAGGTCAATTTGAGCGAGACGGAAGCCATCTTGGGATTTTTCGAGAGCTTTCAGGCGTTCCAAAGTGCCTGCGGCTTTGGTTTCGGCAAGGAGGAAGCACAGGGAAGGATGTGGGCCGCGCCCGATGCGGCCGCGAAGCTGATGAAGGGCGGCGAGTCCAAAACGCTGGGCATCCTCGACGAGCATGACGCTGGCATTGGGAACGTTGATGCCAACTTCGATCACAGAGGTGGCTACGAGCAAATCTAGCTCTCCACTGGCGAAAGCGTTCATGGTGGCCTGTTTTTCGGCGGTCGAAAGACGCCCGTGCAAAAGCCCAAGGCGCCGGTGTTTGAATGGGCCTTTTGCTAGGCGATCGTATTCGGTAGTGGCACTTTTAAGGGCGAGTTCGGGTGAATCGTCGATGAGGGGGCAAACAATAAAAGCCTGGCGGCCGGCATCGAGTTGTTCGTTGATAAGCCCGTAAGCTTGCTCGCGCTGCTTGGCGTCGAGGACACGCGTGGTGATAGGCTTACGCCCCGGCGGGAGACCTTCGATGAGCGATATATCGAGTTCGCCGTACACGGTGAGTTGGAGCGTGCGGGGGATGGGCGTGGCGGTCATGGAGAGCAAATGCGGCAGGCGGCCGGCTTTGGCTTTGAGCTGGGTGCGCTGACCGACACCGAAGCGATGCTGTTCATCGATAATGACGAGGCCCAGGTTTGGAAGCACTACGGTGTCCCCCAACAAGGCCTGAGTGCCAATGACGAGCAGCGGCTCGCCGGTATTGATACATGCGACGGCTGCAGCACGCTCGGCGGCAGGCTGTTTGCCCAGCACGAGGACCACTTCACGGCCGAGCGACCCGAGGAGGGGCTTTAGGCTTTCGGCATGTTGGCGAGCTAGAATTTCGGTGGGAACCATGAGCGCAGCTTGAAAGCCGTTTTGCATCGCCATATAGGCCGCCATGGTGGCAACAGCGGTTTTACCGGAGCCTACATCGCCCTCGAGGAGCCGGTTCATGGGCGTGTCTTTAGCTAGGTCTTGGAAAATCTCCCAGGCGGCCCGTTTTTGAGCGGGGGTGAGTTCAAACTCGAGCGCGCCAACGAATTGTTTGGCAGCGTCCACGTCGAACGGCACGGCGGGTGCTGATTCGGTTTTAATTTCATGCTTGATGACGAGACTGGTGAGGATGAGATACCAGAGCTCTTCAAACGCGAGGCGGTGACGAGCCTTAGTAAGGAGAGCCTGCGAGCTAGGAAAATGAATTTCACGCAGAGCTTTTGCCAGTGGCATGAGCTTCGAGGCGGCAATGACTTCTTCCGGCAGGGTTTCGGTGACGATGTCTACGAGCGGCAAAACCTGCTGCATGAGGCCACGCAATTGTTTGCTCGAGAGGCCTTCGGTTTCGGGATAGACAGGCACAATGCGAGCGGTATCTTTGGTGGTTTTGCCTTCGGTGATAGCCTCAATAGCAGGAGACTGAAGGGCGAGGTCGTTGTTTTTGAATTTTATTTGGCCGCTGACGAGCACGGGAGTACCGGTCGGGATGGTTTTAGCAAGATACGGCTGATTGAACCAAATGGCTTTTACGGTGCCGGTGCCGTCGGAAATGATAGCTTCGGTGAGGTGGAGTTTGCGCGCGCGGGCATAGCGGCTGGCGACGCGCTCCACTTCGCCTTTGAAGGTGACATTGCCGGCACGCATAAGACGAATCGGAATAATTTTGGAGAAATCATCGTAGCGGCGCGGGAAATGGCGAATGAGATCTGCGGCAGTCGTGATGCCGAGGCGGGCAAGCTTGCGCTCCATCTCTGCCCCGACCCCTTTGATGGAGCCGATGGGTCGCTGCAGTGGGTCGTGGCTCATTTTGACTTGAGCTTGAAGAAGCGCCGCTTCCCTACTTGAATGAGGTCACCCGATTTGACCTGAGTGGTTTCATCGGTGACGGTGGTGTCGTTTACTTTCACCCCGTTTTGAGACAGGAGCTGGCGGGCTTCTGTATTGCTACTGGCGGCACCTGAGGCGGTTAGGACTTCCAGAATTGAAGTGGCTTTACTAATGTGATGGACCTGGATTTGGTCATCCGTGGGACCTTTGCGGTCACGGAAGGTGGCATTCCAGCTTTCTTCGGCCTTTAAGGCGGCGGCTTCACCATGGTAGAGGCGGACGATTTCGCGGGCGAGCGAAGCCTTGGAGTCGCGGGGATTGGCACCGTCCGCGAGGGTTTTTACAAGTTGATCAATGACGGGTAAAGCGATTTCAGTGCACAGCTTGTAGTAGGGTGCGATGAGTGAATCTGGTAGGCTCATGATTTTGCCATACATATCAACGGGCGTGTCGGTGAAACTCACGTAGTTGTCGAGGCTTTTACTCATTTTTTTAGCGCCGTCGAGGCCAACGAGAAGTTCGCAGGTGAAAACGATTTGCGGTTTTTGACCGAGTTTTTTCTGCAGAGCCCGGCCGGCCATGAGATTAAAGAGTTGGTCGGTGCCACCAAACTCAACATCGGCTTCTAAAGCTACTGAGTCGTAGGCTTGCATGAGCGGGTAGAGCAGCTCATGCAAAGCTAGCTCTTGGCCAGAAGCCAAACGATTTTTGAAATCGTCGCGCTCAATGATCTGAGCCACACTAATGTTTGAGGCTAGGTTGATGATATCACCGAAGGAGAGCTTCCCCAGCCACTCAGAGTTGTAGCGAATCTCGGCTTTTTTGATGTCCAGGATCTGACCAACTTGAGCTAGATACGTTTCAACGTTGGCAGCAATTTCATCGTCGGTGAGCATGGGGCGAGTTTTGCTTTTACCAGATGGGTCCCCGATTTTGGTGGTGTAATCACCAATGAGAAAGATAACGGTGTGGCCGAGCTCTTGGAGAGCCCGGAGTTTGCGCAAAACGACAGCATGGCCGATGTGCAGGTCGGGACGGGTGGGGTCAACACCAAATTTTAACCGGAGTTTGCGCTTGCCGGCTAGGGCATTTTCGAGTTCTTCTTGGCCGATGATTTGATCGACACCGCGGGTGAGTAATTCTTCCATGGCTGGTAGTTTAGCACGAGCCGGACGGGACGGGAACGGGATTAGCCAAGTCGCGCTTTTAGCAGTGTGAGCATAAACGTCGCCCAGACGATTTCGGTGATGATTCCGGGTGGCTTTTCGTACCACTGAATCCGCCCGAGAAATTTGATCATGGGTCGGTAAAAAGGCAATATTCGGTAAATATTCTGTCCAAAGACAATCATGGGGATATAGACAAGATCGGGCAGGTCGGCACCTATGACGCCAACGAGTATTTGGGGAATGCGCGCTGGCCAGGCATAACAAGCAGCGGCCGTGACGACGATAGATGCGGTAAAATCGAGCGCGCCCCAGACGATAAAAAGTGGCGCGCGCGTTTCGGGGCCATTTTTGGCCGTTGTGTAGCCGAAGTGTGGCGTGGTATCGAGTATCAAATGCGAGGCTACGGCGGTCGGTGCCAGGAGGGCAGGATTATCAATACTAAGGCCGAGCAGGACGCCGGTGAGGGTGTGATTCGTTAAAAGCATGAGCTTATTATACTCGCAGGGGTGATATAATTAAGCGAGTAATTATTCACTAGGTGACCAAACTATTATGCCCAAGCGAAAAGTTCGAAAGCCGGCCAAGCCGTCGAAAGACTTAACGAAGAGAAAGGGTAATATTCTCAAGAATTTTTTCTTGTCATTTACGCCAGCACATTTTAAAGAATATTGGTTGAGCCGGGCTGGACTGAGGAGATTGGCGAGGTTGGCGGGGGCGGGTTTTGTCTTTATTCTGTTGGTGTTTTTGTGGTTTGCCAAAGATTTGCCAACACCCGGTAAGATTAATGCCCGCGTGACAGCTCAGACAACGAAGTTTTATGATTCGTCGGGTAATCACCTTTTGTACGAGCTTTACGGCGATCAAAACCGCAGCATTATTGGATTTGATCAGATTCCGGCGGTGGCCAAGGACGCAACGATTGCTATTGAGGACAGAAACTTCTACCAGCACGGAGCGTTTAGTTTCTTGGGCTATTTGCGGGCGGCCACGATCGACCTTTTGCACCGTAGCACCGCACAGGGTGGATCGACGATTACGCAGCAGTATGTGAAAAACGCCTTGCTGGACCCGACCGACCATAGCTTTTCGCGCAAGATTAAAGAGCTCATTTTGTCGATTGAAATTGGGCAGTTTTATTCAAAGAACGATATTTTAACGCTGTATTTGAATGAGATTCCTTACGGGAACCGGGCTTATGGGCTTGAAAGCGCCTGTAAGACGTTTTTCCCGCAGGACAAGGACCTATCCGACAAAGATCAGCATTGTGCGAAGAATTTGAGTCTTGGTCAATCGGCGCTGCTCGCGGCAATTTTGAATGCGCCGTCATATTATTCGCCGTACGGAGCTCATCCACAGGAGCTGATTGACCGGCAACATTTGGTCTTGGATTTGATGGTAGATCAAAAGTATGCCACGAAAGCTCAGGCTGATGCGGCGAAGTGGTCGGTGGCAGATTTGAAGGATGGCACTAAGCTATCGCAGTCTCAGAACCTATACGCCGGGCTGGACGCAAACGTGGCTCACTTTGTGCTTTATGCTCAGGACTATTTGGAGCAAAAGTATGGCGACACCGCTGTAACGGAGGGTGGGCTAAAGGTCTACACTACGATGGACTATGATAAGCAGATGGCGGCGGCGGCGGCGGTGCAAAAAGGCATGAAGACAGTGATTGCCGATGGCGGTTCGAATGCGGCTCTCGTTGCTACGGATCCAAATTCTGGTCATATTTTGGCGATGATTGGTTCGCACGACTTCAATGACCCAACGAATGGGCAGGTGAATGTGGCCACATCGGAGCGGCAACCTGGCTCGAGTTTTAAGCCGATTGTTTATTCGACACTGTTTTCCCAGAATGCAAATGCTGCCTGCGCGAAAGACCGCTCGTGCCCCACATACGGCCCCGGGACCACGCTTTATGATGTGCAGACGAATTTTGGGACGACGGCTAATCCGTATATTGTTAAAAACTACAGCTTGAGAAATTATGGGATTATTACCGTTCGCCAGGCGATAGCCGGGTCGCTGAACGTGCCGGCTGTGAAGTCTTTGGCAATGGCTGGGATCGATAATTCGATCCAGACGGCCCAGAGCCTGGGTATCGATACCTTAGGCAGCGCTGATCAGTACGGCCTGTCGCTTGTGCTTGGAACGGGCGGAGTACAGCTTCGCGAAATGGCTAATGCTTATGAGTCGTTCGCAAATGGCGGGCTGCATTATACCCAAACGCCAATTTTCAAGCTCTGGGACCAAAAAGGCAACGTGATGGAGGATAACTCAAAGCCGGCCAAACCCAAGCAAGCACTTGACCCTCAGGTCGCGAGTTTGATGGCCGATATGCTCAGCGACAACAATGCCAAGCAATACATTTTTGGCAACATTTTGGCGGTAAGGAATAACTGCGGCAATAACCAAGCGACGAATTGTGTTCACATTGGTGTGAAGACCGGCACCACCACCGATTTCCGCGACGCCTGGACCATGGGCTTTACGCCAAACATTGTGGCCGGGGTATGGGCTGGCAACAATGATAATTCGAAAATGACGAGTGAAGCCGCGGATGTGGCGGCACCGATTTGGATTAACTTCATGAATGCTATGAATAACGGCGTGCCGAATGCGCCGTTCGTGAAGGCGCCGGGCATAAAGACGGTAACACTCGATAAAGATACGGGGCGCGCCGTAACGACCGGCACCAAACACACAACCGTGGACCAATTCCCGAGCTGGTATACGCCAATGAGCTCAGTGGGCGGCAAGAGTGCGCAGGTTGATAAAATTTCTGGGAAGCTTGCAACCGAATGTACGCCTGATTTGGCTAAGCAAACGGTCTATTCAAGTGCTATTTTGCCAGAGATCACCCAGGCGCAAAACCCGAGTCAATATCAGAACTGGCTGACCGGCCTCATAAACGCCGGGTATGCTACGAATAGCGGCGGCGACCTACCGACCACCAACGATGACCAGCATCATTGCGACGACACGAAGCCGACGGCTAATATTGTGGGAGCGACAGGAGGTGGACCATACACATTTAACGTGCAGGTGACTTCCGGAACATTTACCGCCAATAAACTAGAGGTGTATTTCGATGACCAGATTGTGTCGACTCAAGTCATTAATGGGAGCGGTACTTATCCGGTAACGTACGCACCGACGGTAACGGGTAGTCATGCCTTTAAAGCCGTGGTGACGGATGCGGGACTGTATCAAGCGAGCGACGAGCAAACGGTGACGGTGACGAATGTGGGCGGGGGCTCAGCGTTTGTGGGTAGCTCACCGAGTGATGGTAGCCAGGTAGCACTTGGCCCGGTAGCCTTTAGCTGGACCGCTGATTCCGGCGCATCTACATATAGCCTTTACGTGGACAATGTCTTCCGCGGATCAGCCTCTACAACTACGAAGTCGGTGGTTGGACTTAGTCCAGGTAACCATACCTGGCTCGTACGCTCCGATACGGGTGATGCAACGAGCCCGTTGACGTTCAAGGTTGGGCCTTAACGGCCTTTTGTAAGAATTAGTTTGAGCGGGGGTTTTGAGGTTTGTTGACGGCGGCTACAATGCGGTCTTCAATATTGTCGGCACTGTTTGGTGATGCCTGATGTTTTTTGTTGGCGTTGCCGCGGTTGTGATTTGAACGGCGCCGAGAGGGGTTGGGACTAGAGGCGGGCTGTGCATCCGTAGCGCTTGGCCCGGGGCTGGGAATCGATGCGGGTGCCGGGGAAGTTGGGTGATCGACGGGGGGATTTGGCGCGCTGACGGCATTGTTATGGTTCAGTACCCCTGGCCGAGGGGCTGCGAAGATCATTTTGCCAGCCACAGTCTGGAAGACGCGCGTTACTTCGGTGGCAACTTCTTGGCCCATAAGTTTGTCACCGTTTTCAACTACGATCATGGTGCCATCAGCTAAGTACCCAACACCTTGATTGCGCTCTTTGCCAGGCTGAACTACCCGTACAAGCAACTCTTCGCCGGGCAATACGACGGGGCGAATGGCATTGGAGAGTTCGTTGACGTTGAGGACGCGCACTCCTTGGATTTGGGCGACACGGTTTAGATTGTAGTCGGTGGTGAGAACGTTGCAGCTAAAGCGTTGAGCTAGGGCTACAAGCTTGGCATCTACTTCTTTAATGCCGGGTACATCGTCTTCAATGATGGTCACGTCTACATCGGGGAGTTCGCGAAGGGTATTGAGCACATCCAGGCCGCGACGGCCTCGGCCTCGGCGCATGGCATCATCGGAGTCGGCAATGTTTTGGAGCTCGGCAAGGACAAACCTGGGTACACTCAGGCGACCCGGCACGAAGCCAGCGGTTGCAATGTCGGCGATTCGGCCGTCGATGATCACCGAGGTGTCAACCAAGATTTGGGGAAGCACAGACGAGCTGGGGCCTTGAGTGTGGTTGACCGGTTCGACGGCGTGAGCCGGGGCAAGTCGAGGAGCTGGGTCGAGAAATGGCATGATTGCAAGTAGGGCGGAGCGGCGAACGAGAGCAATCGCCATCATGATGATGGTAAGAATTGCGGAAACAACGAGCGGCAATAGGCTGCCGGGCGTACCTGGTAGTTTGCTCAAAGGCGCACTTGCTAAAGCTCCTAGCAGTAAACCAATTGTAGCTCCCATAAGGCCAATAATGATATTGGTCATTTTATAAATCCTTTCTTGAGATTATCTTTGTATTATTATCTTTTTGTGCGGGCCGAAAGAAATTTTACCGCTTCTGCAACATTGGAAACGCCTTTCATCCCGGTGGTGGCGCCAAATGTTGGGCCAATGGCAAGGTTGTAACCAAGTCGTGTGGCCTCAGCTACGCGCCGAGCCGCTTGGCCGACTGATCTAATTTCGCCACTGAGACCAACCTCACCAAACGCGACGAGGCCGATTGGTACCTGCGTGTCCTGCATAGCCGAAGCAACGGATAAAATAATTGCTAAATCTGCGGCTGGCTCCGTTACGCGCAATCCGCCTACTACATTAACATAAATATCGGAAGAGCTCAAATTTAACCCTGCTCGTTTGGTAAGGACGGCCACGAGGAGATTGAGGCGATTGAGGTCGAATCCCACGGCTGTGCGCTTGGGGTAGCCGAAGGAAGTAGGCGAAACGAGAGCCTGGACTTCTACGAGAAGCGGCCTCGTGCCCTCAAGAGTGGCAAGTATTACGGAGCCGGGTCCCGGGCGGCGCTCGGCCAGCAGGGCTTCTGATGGGTTTGGCACGGCCATAAGACCTTGCTCGACCATCTCAAAGATGCCGACTTCGCTCGTAGAACCAAAGCGGTTCTTTACACCGCGTAGCGCCTTGAAGGCACCGTAACGCTCCCCTTCCAGGTATAAAACGACGTCAACAAGATGTTCGAGAATCTTGGGGCCCGCAATATTACCCTCTTTGGTGACATGCCCAATGATGAGCATCGCGGGGCCGTGACGCTTAGCAAGTGCCTGCAAAACCTGAGCGCTGGCGGTAATCTGACCGACCGTTCCGGGTGAGCCAGTGAGCGCCTCTACCGCCATGGTTTGGATGGAGTCGATAATGACGAGCTGATACTTATGCTGCTCGATGGTAGCGGCAATGGCGTCGATATTGGTGGCGGCGAGAAGTTCGAGCTCACTTGACCCCAGTCCAAGCCGATCGGCGCGCAGGCGAATTTGAGCCGCGCTTTCTTCGCCGCTCACATAGAGTACTGGCTGTTTCTTTGCGAGAGCTGTTGCAATTTGTAGCACAAGGGTGCTTTTGCCGATGCCAGGGTCGCCGGAGAGCAGCATTACCGAGCCGGGTACGATACCGCCACCAAGAACTTGGTCAACTTCGTCGATGCCGCTTTTTATACGAGGCAGGCGCTCGGCGGCGACATCGGCGATGGTGGTGGGACTAAGGGCGGCTGAAGGTTTTGATTTGCCGAAACCGCTCGAAACGGTGGCAACTTCTTCGATGAGCGAATTCCAGGCTCCGCATTGCTCACATTTACCCATCCAGCGAGAAAAGCTAGCGCCACAGCTTTGACAGGTGAATTTGGTACTCGTTTTAGCCATGATTTTATTGTACCGAACAGATTACGTACACGCAACTGGCCATGTAAGAATCTTTTGACGCCTAAGACGACGTAGGAGCTTGAGCGGATTGGGGGGTTTCGTCGATTGGAGTGTCGCGAAGACGAGGATGTTCGGCGCTAAAGTGCATTTGGTCGCCGCGGCGGGTCGCCGTAATGGTGTCGCCGGGTTTAAACCGACCATCGAGTACGCCGGTGGCCAGTGGATCTTCAAGCAGGTCCTGAATGGCACGCCGCATGGGACGGGCGCCTTGCTTCATGTCGTAGCCTTTTTCCATAAGGAGTGCACGAGCCGAGGGGGTAACACGGAGTTTGAGTTCTTGCTCTTCGAGGCGCCCGGAAAGGTCCGAAAGCTGGAGGGCCAGGATTTTCTTGATGTCGTTTTGCGACAAGGTCTTAAAGACGAGTGTAGCGTCGATACGGTTTAGGAACTCGGGACGGAACTGTTTTTTGAGGTCTTCGAGGACTTTTGCTCGAACTTTGGTATGAGTGGCTTCGAGCTGCTTTTCTTCGCCGGGGGTTTGGGTGCGGAAGCCGAGCTCCACTTCTTTGTTCATGTCCGAGGCGCCGACATTTGAGGTCATAATGATGATGGTATTGCGGAAATCGACTCGGCGGCCTTTGGCATCGGTCACGTAGCCATCTTCGAGAATTTGTAGCAGCATGTTAAAGACGTCGGGGTGGGCCTTTTCGAGCTCGTCGAAGAGGATGAGACTGTAGGGTTTGCGCCGGACTTGCTCGGTGAGCTGTCCCCCTTCGTCGTAGCCTACATAGCCAGCGGGAGCACCGACGAGCCGGGAGACATTGTGACGCTCCATGAATTCGGACATGTCGATCTTAATCATGGCATCACGGTCGTGGAACATTTCTTCAGACAGAATGCGGGCGAGCTCGGTTTTGCCGACGCCGGTGGGGCCGAGGAAAATGAAGCTGCCAATGGGACGGCGGCCGTCGGAAATACCGGTGCGCGAACGGCGAATGCTTTTGGCAATGGCGTCGATGGCTTCATCTTGACCGATGACGCGTTTGGCCAGGGATTCGCCGATTTTGAGCAGACTGTCGACCTCAGTTTTAATGAGGCGGGTGACGGGGATGCCGGTCATGAGTGCGACGACCTGGGCAATATCTTCGGCGGTAATGCGAACGGCAGCGTCGGCTGCGCCCTCTTTGAGTTTGAGCTGAGCGAGGCGGTTTTGGATGACAGATTCGCGGGTCTTGAGGCGAGCGGCGAGCTCGAAGTCTTGGTCGAAAACGGCGTTTTCGATGTCTTCGCGGATTTCTGCGATTTGTTTTTGGAGATTGCGCAGGCCCTTACTAGCACCGCCGCGTTTGATGCGAGCGAGACTGGCCGCTTCGTCGACGAGATCGATGGCTTTGTCGGGCAAGAAACGGTCAGCAACGTAGCGCGCTGCGAGTTTGGTGGCGGCAGTGATGGCCTCGTCGGTGATTTCCACGTGATGGTGCTCTTCATAGCGCGGTCGCAAGCCTCGCAACACGGCAATGGTTTCGTCCGTCGTGGTTTCGGGCACTTGGACGGGCTGGAAACGACGCTCGAGAGCAGCATCTTTTTCGATGTGTTTGCGGTACTCTTCCAAGGTGGTGGCACCAATGACCTGAATCTCGCCGCGCGAAAGGGCGGGTTTTAGAATGTTGGCGGCATCGATGGCGCCTTCGGCGGCGCCAGCTCCGACCACAGTGTGAAGCTCATCAATAAAGAGGATGACTTCTGGAGTAGCCTTGGCTTCGTCGAGGAGCTTTTTGAGGCGCTCTTCGAATTCACCGCGATATTTGGTGCCGGCGATGACGGACGCGAGATCAAGCATTACCAGGCGTTTGCGCAGAAGCATTTCCGGAACTTCTTCGGCTACAATGCGCTGGGCGAGGCCTTCAGCGATGGCGGTTTTACCTACGCCAGGTTCACCGATGAGCACAGGATTGTTTTTTGACCGACGGCCGAGGATGGAAATAACACGGCTAATTTGCGCTTCGCGGCCCACCATAGGATCGAGCTGGTGTTCGCGAGCTTTGCCGGTGAGGTCTATACCGAAATGGTCGAGAGCGGGCGTTTTGGACTTGGCGCCGCCCTTCGTGGTCCGGCCTGCGCCGCGTTCTTCTTCGGCGTAAAAGTATTGCTGATTGCCCAGATAGTTTTCGAGCTCGCCACGAATGATGGCTGGGTCGATCTGGAGGTCATTTTTGAGTAAGCTGATAGCCCGAGCGCTCTTTTCACTCATAATGGCAAACAGGATGTGCTCAGTGCCGCAGTAGGGCTGCCCAAATTCTTTCGCGACGCGCAGGCTATAGGTGAGCGTGCGTTTGGCGGTTTCGGAAGCGCCTTTGTAACCACCACCAGCGAGCTGCTGCGAAAAGCTCAAGACGAGCTGAGCTTTTTCGAAGGTAACCCCGACTTTGCCGAGAATTTTGGCGCCTATTGAGGTCTCCTGCTGGAGCACGCCGAGCAAAATGTGTTCGGTGCCGACATAGCTTGAGCCCATGCTGGTGGCAATGGCTTCAGCGTTTTCGAGACTGCGCTTAGCATTCTCGGTGAACCGGTCAAATTGTGAGCTAAAATCTGCCACTTTTATAGTGTCCTTTCTCTTACCCTCCCACATTTGGCGTCGGATGGTCAAGGAAAGAAGGAGCGACGACCGGACTGCGAGATTATGACCCTAGTATAGCACTGTTGGCACTCTATGCAAGAGAGTGCCAAATTGATGCATTTGTTATTCGGGTTGAGGGGTATCGTCGCTGGGTGTCTGCCCAGAGAGCGGGTCGGCGTGAGTGGCGCCGGAGTTGATCGCATCAATCAGCGAGCTCTCGAGATCAGCCTTGGAGGTACTCTCGGAATCTGCAGCAGCAGCGGCGGCTTCTACGCGCGACTCATCGGCCGAAATGATGTCGATATTCCAGCCAGTGAGTTTGGCGGCGAGGCGCACGTTTTGCCCTTGCTTGCCAATGGCGAGTGAGAGCTGGTCTTCGGGAACGCGGACGACGGCTTTCTTTTCAACCTCATTTAAGGTAACACTAACAACCTTGGTGGGAGAAAGAGCGTTGGCGATATAAGTTTCAGGGTCTTCGGCAAAGGGGATAATGTCGATCTTCTCTTCGCCGAGGTCGCTCATAACAGCCTGGACGCGACTACCGCGACCACCTACAAAGGTACCGACGGCATCCACGCCCGAGGCGTGCGATTTAACCGCCACCTTGGAACGGACGCCGGCTTCACGGGCGATACCAACGATTTCAACGCTGCCAGCCTCAATTTCCGGCACTTCTAGCTCAAAGAGATGGCGGACCATTTGAGCGTGAGCGCGGCTAAGTACAATCTGCGGGCCGCGAGCGGTTTGCTCTACGCGCACCACATAGACTTTGAGGCGCTGGCCGGTGTAATAACGCTCACCAGGGATTTGCTCTGAGGCAAACAGCACACCGGTAGCTTTACCGAGATCTACGTAGGCTACATTGCCTTCGACGCGCTGGACATTGCCGTTTAGGACGAGGCCCTCTTTGTCTTTGTACTCGGTGAAGACGATTTCGCGCTCAGCTTCGCGGAGGCGCTGAATGATGACTTGTTTAGCGGTCTGAGCGGCTACGCGACCGAAGTCTTCGGGGTGAGCCTCCATTTCGACCATGTAAGGTCCAACGACGGCTTCTGGGTTCTCCGGGTCAATTTCGGCTTCAGGGTCGATTTCCCGTACAACAGCTTTTTTATCGAGCTTTTTGGCTTCGGTAAGGCCGATTTGGAGGTGTTCGTTTTCGACATCACCATCAGCCACGACCGCTTTGGACACAAAAATGTGAACTTCACCGGTTTCCTGGTCGAGCTCAGCACGGGCTTCTTGATCTTTGTCGGAGTAGTCTTTTTTGTAGGCAGCTGCGAGGGCAGCCTGAACGGTTTCAATGATAATATCGCGCGGGAGATTTTTCTCTTCCGCAATGAGGTTAATCGCAGCGAGGAAATTGGTTTGCATAATAGTTGGTCCTAATTATTCTGTTGTTATTTAATTGTATGAAAAAATGGCCGGCTGGGGCCGACGAATGTAGGTATTGTAACTCAGGATTGCGTTTGCTGCAAGAATTATTGACTATGTTGGATTTTTGTTTTATTAATGTATAGCAGTCATGGTGATTGCATCCGATCGAAGGGTACTTTGAATGAGTGCGCCCGTGGAAAAGGCCCTGCCGGGGCCATGGGAGATCGAGTCGCTGCTGTATCCTGGGGGTGATGCCCAAAGGAAGCGGGAACGACGACTGATCGAGAACAAGATCAAAGCTTTCCGCCGTCGCTGGTTGGGCAAACTGCGCCCGGACATGAGTCGGCAGACCTTCAAGATGGCGCTGGAGGAGTTTAAGGCACTACAGGAGCTCATCCGCGTGGAAGACACAGGGGACGAGCAGTTCGCCAGCTGTGCCCGGGTGTATGAGCAGATGCTCCTCAATGCCACTAACCTGAACGACGTCTGGGCTCAGGTGGGCTTGAAGTCGGTTCTTGAATGGGACCAGCGTCAGCGCAACGGAGCGAAGTTCTTCCTGGAGTTCATCAACAGCCTGCCGGACGAGGTGCGAGCGGAGATACTGGCCGACTCTGCCCTGAGTGAGTTCTGGCCGTGGCTTCGGCAGCAGTTTATGCTGCCGAGCTTTACGCCGACGCGCGAGCTCCTGGCGGCTGCGCAGGCGGCGGATGACATCGCCACGCCCTTGGCGGCAAGGTTGCAAACCGCTTTGGGCTCGGTTACGGCTGAGGTTCTGACCGAAAATGGCGTCCAAACACTGCCGTTCAGTGCCATTCGCTCACTCGCCACTTCTTCGGACAAGGGCGTCCGAGCAAGCGCAGCGGCGGCGCTCGTTCAGATCCTCGGTGGACTCAAGGATCTCGCAACGGACGTCTTCAACGCCACGTTCGAGAGCAAACTGGCTGCAGCACGCGCTCGAGGTGGCAAGCCGGCCGAGATCCGTTATGGTGCCGACGCCATCCGCATCGAGACCGTCCAGGGGATGCTCGATGCAGCAATGGGTAGCCTCGACCTCTTCCATCCGTTCTATCGGCTCATGGCTGGTCTGCTAGGCTACGCGCCACATGAGCAGCTGCCATACGGTGAGCGACAGATGGACTGGGGGACGATCTCGCAAATGCCCTGGGACCTTTCAACGTCGCTCCTTGAAGTCGGCTTCGAGAGGATGGGGTCGGATCTGGCAACGGTCGTCGAAGCGCTGAAGCATGGGCGCATTGACGCGGAATCACGCGTTGGTCGAGACTCGAAAACCGCGTGCTACTGGTCTGTCGGCCGGCCGTCGGTGTTGGCCGTTGATGCGAGCGGTGCCAACTGGGGCACGTTCATGCAGCGCAGCCACGAGACCATACATTGTGCGGCGGCAGAGGAGGTCTCGGTCCTTCGCCATGGACTGAGTTACAACACGCGCGTCCCAACCGCCGAGGCTACTGCCGTGATGGGGCAGCTGTTCATGGCGGTCACCCTAGACGACAAGCTGGCCCTCGACGATGAGACAAAGCTTGCGGTCATGGTGGCTCAGCTGAGAACGCAGCTCTCTACCGCACTCCAGCAGAGCGTGGCGGTGTGTCTCGAGCAGGAGCTCTACGACACCTACGAGCAGAACGGCCCGTTGACCGCCGAGCAGATTTCGGAGATGTTCGTCCGCTATATGCGCCTATACTTCGGAGACGCGGTGGCGATGGACGAGCTGGCCGAGCTGTACTGGATCGCCTGGCCACAACTGCTGTACGGCTTCTACAACCCCGCATATGCATTCGCGGGGATGGTGGCCACAGCGGGCCTCGAGATCTACCGGACCAATCCCGAAGCCGCATTGAAGGTCCTGCACTTCATGATCGGTGCCGGTGGCATGGACACCGTTGAGGAAATCTGCCGAATGGCCGGCATTCCGCTCGGCCCCGACCTCTGGGCCCGGAGTATCGCGTCCATGGAGCAGCAGCTCAAGGCAGTAATGGACCTCGCCCGGCGTCTGCACCCGACCACGGCCTGACAACTCACCCACCGACTACACCGAAGGGCGCAAAAACCCCACCGGGGTGGTCGGTGGGGTTTTTGCGTTTTTAGAACTTATTTTTAACTTGAATATTGCGATCTCGACTAATGGCGTGCCGCCGGGCCCGGATGGGCCCGGCGGTGTTGTGGTACCGCCTGTCTCGAGGTGTGAGGCTGCTCTTGGGCTAGCCGGCGTTCGAGGCAGCCTTCCGCGGCGGCGTCACCTCGAGCCGATCGGGCTCGCCGTTCCGGAAGAAGAGCCTCGCGGTGTAGCCGAAGAGCTCGTCGGCTACCATCTGCCCGGAGAAGACATGCTCCTCGTAGCCGGCCTGATCTGGGCTTGCGGGTGAGACGGAGCTGCTCTGGCTCGTGACGACGAAGCTGAAGTTGAGCTTCGCGTAGCAGCCCGGGATGTGGGCCGTGAGGTTGAGCTCGACCGACTCCTTCCTGCGCAGGGCAGTATCGATCTCTTCGTAGCGCCGGCTGAAGCTCTTGTCCCTCAGCCCGCCGAGGCACCATGCGGGGATGATGAGGGGCACACTTGCCGGGAGCTCAGGCTCCCCAGCCGTCGATGTTACGCCGGATCTTGAGGTCACGTACTCTCTCCTTTTGACTTGGAAGTCTGACTCTCACGCGACATTCCGCCGCGTGCTTGAACATTATATTATTTTAATTGCTTTTCTTCAAATTTTGTGTCTTATTAAACTCCGGTTCACCTGGGTAATGCACGGGAATACGTTATACTAGACAAAACTAATTGCGAGACTGTACCTATGGCAAAAGTGGCTCGACTGCTCGAACGCATTGTTCCGGAAAATTACCGATTGAATCTTGATGTGGACGTGGAGAAATTTTCGTTCCGCTGCCTGGAAGAGATAGTGTTCGTGCTGGCAAAGCCGAGCCGTGAGCTGACGCTGCATGCCAAGGACTTGAAGGTAGCGAAGGCTAAGCTTGACGACCGCCTGAAGGCCGCCACGATTGTGCTTAGCAAAGAAGCCGAGACCGTAACGTTTAGCTTTGAAGACGAAATCCCGGCCGGTAAGCACACTTTGGATTTGGATTACTCTGGGGAGGTCCAAGACTCACTGCATGGATTTTACCGCAGTAGCTATACCCATGAAGGCCAGGAAAAGTGGCTGGTGACGACTCAGTTTGAAGCGGTGCATGCGCGCGAGGCAATTATTTGCATCGACGAGCCTTCAGCTAAGGCTATTTTTGAAGTAACGCTGCAAATTCCGGAAAGCTTAACGGCCATATCGAATGCGCAGGTAGTGAGCGAGGTGCCGGTAGATGGCGGTCGAAAAGCCGTACAGTTTGGCCCAACGCCGAAAATGAGCACGTATTTGCTCGCGTTTGCGGCTGGTGAGTTTGAATATGTGGAGAACGTAACCACCGACGGCACAACCGTACGAGCTTACGCCACACCCGGCAAGGCGGGCCAGCTAAACTTTGCCCTCGAAACGGCCGTACAAGTTTTGGTTTTTTATAATGATTATTTTGGGATTCATTACCCTTTGCCGAAGTTGGATATGGTGGCTATTCCGGATTTTGGGGCGGGGGCAATGGAGAACTGGGGTATGGTGACGTACCGCGAAACCGATTTGTTGCTGGATGAATTCAAAACGTCGCTGGCCAATAAACAGCGCATTGTGCAAGTGGTGGCCCATGAGCTAGCTCATCAATGGTTTGGCAACTTGGTAACGCTCAGCTGGTGGGAAGATCTGTGGCTCAATGAAGGATTTGCGACGTGGGTAGAAGTTTTGGCTATGGACAAGCTGTTTCCGCAGTGGGGAGCTTGGGACGAGTTTGCTAGTAGCACGCTTGCTTACGCCATGGATTTGGACGGCCTGGCGAATACGCATCCGATTCAGGTACCTGTGGACGACCCGCGGTCTTTGGATGAGATCTTTGATGCGATTTCATATTATAAGGGGGCAAGTATTATTAATATGATCCACCAATATGTGGGAGCCGAGGATTTTCGTAAAGGCTTGCACACGTATTTGATGCGGCACCAATACGGCAATACGGTGACTCACGATTTATGGACGGCGCTGGCTGAGGTGTCGGGCAAGCCGGTGGACGCAGTAATGTCGGCCTGGACGGGTCAGCCGGGCTATCCGCTGGTGTCGTTTGAAGATGGACTTGTGAAGCAGGCGCGGTTTTATAGCTCGCCCAGAGAGGCTAAAAAAGCCAGTAAGGCAAGTGAGTTGTGGCCGCTTCCCCTTTCAATGGCACTTCCGGACAGCGTCGAAACTGCACCACAACTGATTCGTGAACCGACCGAGGTGGATCCGGAAGTGATGGCTTCGGCGTGGTTTAAGCCGAACCCAGGCCAGACGGCTTTTTTCCGGACCCTCTATACGCAACCCATGATTCAGGCACTCGGCGGCCCCTTGCAGGACAAGCAGCTAGGCGTGAGAGACCGGTTCGGGATTGTGAGCGATGTATGGGCGAACATCGCAGCGGGACGCACGGGCTCGGCGGCGGGACTCGCGTTGCTCGCCTCACTACGCGAAGAACCCGACTATGTAGTGTGGTGCGCCGTTAGCGACGGACTGGCTGAGGTGCGAGCGATTATTGAGGATGCTCCGCTGCGCGACGAGCTCGATCGGTTTGGTGATTGGCTGGTGAAGCCAAACCTAGACCGGCTAGGCTGGGAGCCGAAGGCTAGTGAATCACCATTTGATACGTTAATGAGGCCGGTGGTCTTGATGCAGGCCGTGCTCTTTGGAGACAAGGAAGCGACGGCTGAGGCAAAGCGGCGATTTGAGGGCTATTTGCTCGGCGAAGAACTTAACCCGGATTTGAGGGGGGCAATATTGTTTGCGGTTGCTCGGGACGGTGGCGAGCGAGAATTTGAAGAAATTTTGAAGCATTACCGCGCAGAAGAAACGCCGCAGGCAAAAATGAGCTTACTGGCGGCTCTGGGCAGATTCCGCAAACCAGAGCTCATCCAACGGTTTTTGGATCTAGGGATTTCGCCCGATGTGCGGCCCCAAGACATCTTTATGGTGGTTGCATCAGGCTTTCGAAGTCGCGAGGCGCGCGAGATGACGTGGACGTTTGTAAAGGAGCATTGGCAACTATTTTTGGACCGGTACGGCGAAGGGGGGCACATGCTTGAGCGCTTCCCGGCTTACGCGGGTATGGGTTTTGCAACTCACACGATGGCGATGGAGATTAAAACGTTTTTTGAAAGCCACCCCCATCCCGGCACTAAACGACCAGCGGCACAGGCTGTTGAAAGTGTGGAGCTAAAGGCCGACTGGTACGAGCGCGACCGGGCTGAGATTGAGGCGTTTTTGGCTGAGCGGAGGTAGTAAGGGTCGGCAAGCGCCCGCGTTCTTTTAAGCGGAAATGACGTTTTCAAGATGGGAAATATGGGGGTTTGCGGCGGCACCCTCCACGGTTATGACATCAATCTGGTAGGGTCCCACGTAGTGATGAGCTTGATTCCAGGCGAGGGCTGCACGGGTGAGTCGATTAGTTTTGTCGCGCGAGATGTACTCCGCGGCATAGCCATAGTGCGTGGAGCGGCGGTATTTCACCTCAATGAAATGTAGCTGCTGGCCGCGCGCGGCAATGATATCGAGCTCACACCAGCGATTGCGCCAATTGCGGCCCACAACGTTGAACCCATGGTTTGCGAGATAGTCTGCTGCCTGCTGTTCGGCGGCGCGGCCGATTTCAACAGTCGTCACGAGGCAAGCTCTCGAATAGGTTTAAAGCTATAGCGATGGTGCAGGCTCGGGCCATGCAGGGCCAACTGGCTGATGTGGCCGGGCGTGCCATAGCCCACATGTTGGTCAAAGCCGTAACGCGGGTCGAGCTTGTGGAGCTGGTGCATGTAACTATCCCTGGCAACCTTGGCCACGATGGAAGCTGCAGCAACAGCGGGAATGAGAAAATCGGCCTTAGCAAGCGTCTCTACGCGATGACCGGGCAAAAAATTGATGGTGCCGTCGATAATGATGAGATCGTACGGACAAGTGAGGGCCGCTACAGCCTTGCGAGCGGCTAATTTGAGAGCGGGCCCGAGGCCAAGGTGATCGAGCTCGGGCGCACTTACCCAGCCAAGGCCGATGCTGCTCGCAGCCTGTTTGATCTGGCGGGCGAGCTCTTGGCGACGAGCGGGACTCAACTGCTTACTGTCGGTGGTGCCTTCTGGGGCACCATTCGCGAGAATGACTGCGGCCACAAGCAACGGGCCAGCCCAGGCGCCGCGGCCAACTTCGTCGAGGCCGACCACCACTTCGCCGGGAGCAATGGAAGGCAAAACGACCCCGGGCTTGGGGTCGTTTTTACGAATGGTAACTAATTTCACGGGTGATTACGAGGAGACAGCTTCGCCTTCGCCAGGCTCGGCCTTGTCGAGACCAATTTGGACTTCGTCATTTTCGGCTACTTGGGTATCTGAGGCGTCAGCGGCTTCTGATGCGGTCGTGGCTTCATCTTCGTTTGCTGCGGCCTTGTTTTCGCTCTTTTCGACTTCGGAAATAGGCTCAGCATCGTTGAGTGCATCTTCGCTTGCGATTTCGTCGATAACTTCAGGTTCCGCAGACTGTTCGGGAGCGATCACATCGTTGGCAGCAACTTTATCGAAGCTAATTTCCTTGAGGCGAGCCGACTTACCGCGACGTTCACGCAAGAAAGATAGGAACTTGCGGCGGACTTTAGCGCGGCGGAGGATCTCTACTTTTGAAACATTGGGTGAATGAAGCAGGAAGGTCTTTTCAACCCCAACGCCCGAAGCAATGCGACGAACGGTAATGCAGGCCGTAAGCTCACTCATGCGGTGTGTTCGAATAACGATACCCTCAAATACCTGGATACGCTGCTTAGCGCCTTCTTTGATGAGCTGGTGAACGCGAACGGTATCGCCGGTCTGCACTTGAGGTAGTGCGGGCTTGCGATAGGTCTTTTCGAGCTGTTGAGTGAGTTCCATAACCCCGGTACTTTAGCATATCTGTGACATGTGATCAAGGGGTACCTTCGGCATTTTTGCGTCGCCCTCTATTTCGTATGCTGTGCAAACTGCCTTGTAGCTATTCCAAGCAATATACCCCAGACTAAGAACCACATATCCCATAGAAAAAGATGCCACCGAAGTGCTAGCCAATCAACCTGGGTGGCCGGATGATATAGGCCGACCTCCACATCGTACCGCTCTTTGTTCAGGTTAAGCAGAAGCGTGGGTGACATGTGTCTCGCCCACGACTGCCCCCAGCTGAGATATCAGCTCATCTGAAATCTCCACCTTGAAGGGCAGGCGGATTTTTTTAGGGGCATCCTGGCCGACGAGGATGTAAGTGTCGACGGCACCGGTATGCGCGCCAAGGACATCTTTGATGGCATGGAGCATTTGTTGATCGGAGAGGTCGATCAGTTGCAGAACCAGGTGAGTGGAGGAGGCGACAGGAGCGGCTTCGGCTGTAGCTGGGATGGCGGGTTCGGGCGCTGGTGCGACTTTTTGTGGTCGCGCCGTGGACGGAGCTGGTTGGGCTTTTTTGGTTTGCCAGGCTGGCGTGGGAGCTACGGTCATGGGAGGAGGCTTGGCGCCGGGAGAAGGTTTATAAGCCTTTACCGTATCGTAGCTAATGACTTTGGCGCTGTCGACGAGCATTTTGGGTTCACCGGTAAGGCGGCCTTCACGGTCTTTGGCGGAGATTTTGCCAGTAGCCATGATGATGTTGTCGACCTCAAAAACTTCTGGGGATTTTTCGAAGGCTTTGGGAAAAATAATGAGTTCGGTGAAGCCAGTTTTGTCTTCAACGCCGACGAACGCCATAAGGCCACCATTTTTGGTAGTAATTTTGCGCACGGTAGTCACGAGGCCACCGAGACGAACGAGTTTACCATCGGTTTCAGGGGTGATGAGGCTGATGGGTTGGCAGGTGTCGGCCAGGTAGGCTTCGTATTCGTCGAGTGGGTGGCTTGAGATATAGAGACCGAGGAGGTCTTTTTCCCAGGCCAATTGGTCGCGGGGACTCGCAACCTGCGGTGGCGGGTCGAGACGCAATGCTGGGGCACTGTCTTCGGCACCGAGCGAGCCGAAGATGTCGATTTGACCAGAGAGCGCATTTTTTTGCGCCTTGGAAGCGTAGGAGGTGATGGTGTCGAGATTAAACAGGAGCTCGGCGCGATTGCCGCCAATGATGCCGTCAAACGCGCCGGTTTTGGCAAATGATTCCCAGGCCTTTTTATTGCACTCGCGGGCGTTGACGCGCTTGGCGAAATCTTCGATTGTAGTAAAGGGACCGCCGGTTTCGCGGGCTTTGATAACGGCCTCGATGGCACCGCCTCCCACATTTTTAATGGCGGACAGGCCGAAGCGGATGTTGCCGGATTCTTTGACGACGGCGAATTCGTGGAAGGACTCGTTCACATCGGGCGGCAGCACTTTGACGCCCATGCGCTGACATTCGGCCACTTCGATGCCGATGCGGTCGATGTTGCCATAGTCACTGGTGAGCAGGGCCGCCATGAAGGCGGCGGGATAATGAGCTTTGAGGTAGGCGGTTTGGTAGGCGATGAGGGCGTAGCAGGCAGCGTGAGCCTTGGGAAAACAATAGGCGGCAAAGGCTTCGAGCTGGGTCCAGAATTCTTCCATGAGCGCAGGGTCGGCACCGGACTTAGTGATGGCTCCTTCCAGGAAGTCTTTTTTCATTTTGGCAAGCACTTCGGGCTTTTTCTTGGCCACGCCTTTGCGCAA
>CAZSRA010000006.1:0-68234 GCA_964609585.1 uncultured Candidatus Saccharimonadales bacterium | reverse complement strand
ATGCTCATCGTCGACGAAGCCTGGCAGCTCATGAAATACGACGACTCCGCCAACTTCATGTTCTCCCTTGCCAAGCGCGCCCGCAAATACTTCCTTGGCCTCACCACCATCTCCCAAGACGTAGAGGATTTCCTGAGTTCCAAAATGGGGCGCGCCGTCGTAGCCAACTCCTCACTCCAACTCCTGCTCAAGCAAGCCCCCTCCGCCACCGACATCATCGCCGACACCTTCAAACTCACCGCCGAAGAAAAAAGCCGCCTCAGTCAATTCCCGGTAGGGGAGGGTCTCTTCTTTGCCGGCCTCAACCACGTCGTCATCCGCATTCTCGCCTCCGATACCGAAACCCAGCTCATATCAACCAATCCTGGCCAAACCGCAACACCAGCGGCCCAGGCCGATGAGGTCCAATAATGGCGGGTGGGTTCAAATCAGCTGGGCGCTCAGCTGACCCAAACACACCTTCGGGCAAGCCCTTTAGCCCGGATGGACAACTCGACCCCACTCAGTTAACTCCTCCGCTTGACGAGATTGCAAGCAGCCCCATCGAGCCCGGTGTCCCACCGCAAAATAGCGTGCGAGAAGAAAAAGAAAAAGCTATTCAAAATGATCCCACATTGGATCAAAAACAACGAAAAAACGCTCTTAAGGACCTCGGACACGAATATGGTCATCGCGGAAAAGAATTTGCCGACAGGGGTGTCAAACCACCAACCACCAACCCAGTCGACACCTACAAACGCGAAGGCGACAAAAAATGGGCCGCCGCCTCGCTAAATTTCGCCCACAAACATCGCAAAAAACTTCTCGGCGGTAGCGGGATCGTTGGTACTGTTGCCGTTCTCGTTATGAGTTTCTTTCTACTACTACCACTCAAGCTCGAAGCAATTATGAAAGACTTTTACTCACACGAAGTCGGACGCGCCGAAAACTACGTCGATCGTCGCGTTCAGGCTATGATGTTCCGCTATGTTTACGAAAAAGTCACCGGCACCGTAGCCTCCGACGGCTTCTATACCAGTGGAAGCCTCTTTAAGACCATCTACGGCAACCTGCAAATCAACAAGTTCGAAGACAAACTCCTAACCGAGAAAGGCATCAAAATCGAGAAAACCGGCCCACGAAGCATTCGATTTACCCTCGCCGATGGATCAAAGCTCGACGCCGATAGCTACCCAAAACTCATGAATCTTCTCGATACCGACCTAAAGGGGCGGGCCGCTAGGCTTGCCGTAAAGGACGTGGTAAATAGCACATACCGCCCCATCCAATTCCTCAAGCGCCGCCACATGCGCAAATACCTTCAAAATGCCTTCAATATTCATAGATGGTCCATCCCCAAACAAAAAGACACAAAAGATGCCTCCAATCCAGGCGGGCCTACCTCTACCGAGGCCGCTATTCAAGCCAGCGAAATTGACCCACCATCTGCGGACACAGTCTCTGCAGTCGACTGCGTTCTTGCCGACAACTGCGAAGACCCCTCAAAACGAGCAACCGATGGCATCTCGGAACAGCACCCTCCCGTACCCGACCCCTCTCGCACCGGTGATGCTGCCGCCGGCGAAACCGAAGCCGCCACCACGGCAAAAGATGGCATCAAGGCCTCTTATGACGAGCTAAAAAAAGCTTCAGGTGCAACCATCAGGAAGGGAATGGAGGCAATTTTCGGCAAAGTCATCACCGATGGCATAATTAAAGCCGTACCCATCGTTGGCTGGTTATCCCTTGCCGCCGATATCGACAACTTCCTGTGGAGCGGCAGACTGAGCCAAATAGCCGTCGCGCTGCATAGCGCCCAATATGCGGCAGCCGCGGCCACGTGGTCGAGTTTGGCCGATCAATACAAAGCGGGGCAACTTGAGGGCACCCAGATCAACAAAATAATGACGATGCTCAATGGTGTCGAAAACTCAAATGCAGTTCAAAGAATTCTATTCAAAAACGACAACGGTGGCGTCAAACTAGCCAAAGAAAATCGAGTGGGTAGCGATACCGGACCCAGTATTTCCGACGCTGGTTCTGGTAATTGTGGCGTCACCTGGTTTGCAGATCACGCCGGGGACCCGCCGCCCAGTAGCACCGCCTCCAGCACAGACTATTGGACATATTATTATCGAGTACTCATGGGGGCCCCACCCACATTTGCACATACAATTCTTTGCGCAATCCGCCCCGTGCTTAATGGCATCAGCGGCCTCATTAGTTGGGTCGCCGGCGACGCCCTTAGTAGCCTGGCATCCGCCGCTTTATCAACCTTAGATGCTGCCGCCGGCGTCTTCGTCGGCCATTCGGTCGATATCATCGCATCGGTCTCAAGCTCTCTCGGCACAATGGTTAATCTCATCTGGACGCCCGTTGTCTCGGGCCGCGAAGTTGGCGCCGATCTCGGCAATATCTTGGATGCCGGCTGGGATGTTATCGGCAACACAATGTGCAGAGATGTACTTGGCTGTCAAAACATTCCCTATTCAGTTGCCTACAACGAGAATCTCGCCCTAGCTAACGAACATCGAGCCGAGCTCAGCCGACTGAACCCCATAGCAGCCCTCACAAACACCGACTACCCAGAATCCTTCGGCTCACAAATGCTTACCCTTATGCCGAGCACACCCGGAGCTGCCGTCGCCAACATTGGCACCACCGCCATAGCCATGATCTCAAATCCCATCCACCTCTTCGCCAACACTTTTACCTCTATCTTCCCCGGAGCTCATGCTGCAGCAGCTCCGGTAATTGAACCAAACGGTGTCCAGCAAACAGGCTTACCGGAAAGCGTACTCGCCAACCCCGATCTAACCCTGCCAACTGTCGACATCGCAGGCCCTCCCGGCCCCGACGGCAAGCTCACCGGCCCCGACGGTCACCTTGATCAATATGATTGCCCCGTCATTACCGACCCCAACGCAGCCAATCCCTGTCTACTCGATGTAGCGGCCGCTCAAGCTCTGTGCGCCGGCACCTCTACCGATGATGATGGTGGCCTCGGCGGCAACGGTACACCGGGACCGTGCAGCGATACGCCCCCAGGCACCACTACCACCCCCACGCCACCCCCATCAACCGCACCTCCGGGATCAAAGTGCCAAGTTCCGGCCCCCGGCAGCATTGCCGGAGCTACCGCCCCACCAGATGATTACACCAAAATCGCCAACTACCGCGGCGCATCCGGATCCATCAACAAGCGCACTTTATCCATGCTCCTCACAGCCGAAACCTACGCCAAGCAAATGGGCGTCCCCACCCCCTTAACCCTCGTCCAGCTCGGTTATAATCCAGGTGGAGTCGCCGCCAGTGGCGGAACCCACGATGGAGGCGGCGCCCTGGATGTCGGCATAAACTCCCTCAACGACGCCCAGCGCCTCAATGTCGTCAAGGCGCTCAGGCTCGCCGGCTTCGCCGCCTGGGAGCGCTACCCCGACGAAGGCTTCTCGCCCCATATCCACGCCATTGCCATCGGCGACAAGCAATTATCGTCATCCGCCGCCGCTCAAGTCCAGAATTACTTCGATGGCCTCAGCGGCCTCATAGGTACCGCCACCGATCGCAATGCCTCCGTAGGGCGCCCCTACCCCAATTGGGCAGCTGCCTTCTGTAAATAAATGAGTGCAAGCATGAAAAAGATTCTCCAATTTGTCGCCATCACCATCCTCTCATTGGGTCAAACCCTCCCAGTCATGGCCGCCGTCAATCACGACCTCAAAGCCGCCATCAATGATACCGTCTTGTACGACGCCAAAGACTACTCCACCCAGTGCGCCGGCCAAAGCTCCACCTCAAGCAACGGCCCCGCCACCGTCGCCGGCCACACCCTCCCCGCCACCCACGGCGGCGCCGGTTTCGAAGAATCCATCAACGCCCAAGGACAAGTACCCAGCACCGGCCAGCAGGTTTCGTTTTGGCAAAACGCCAAGCTCGGTCAAAACTTCCGCGACTACTACATCACCATGCGTTGGCGATACTCACTCTGGAACTGGGACGGAACCTCCGGGGGCAAAGGCTCAGAAGACGTTACCTTCTACAGTCAAGCCCCGCGCGTACTCGTTACCGACCCCAAGACCGGAAAAAGCATCATCGCCGTCGTCATGGAAGCGGGCCCAGCCCCCTGGACCGGCGTCGACTCAAACGGAAATAACACCCCAAAACAAGGTTGGGCCAACCCCCAGGACGGCACCCCAGCAGCCTACAAAGGGCGCGTATCCGGCTTCCCGCCCGTAGCCGCAAAATACCTCGGCTATTCACAGCGCATGCAAGACGGCTCGGGCGATGACCTGCTTTATTCCTGGGCCCCGGATCAAAACGCTCAGCCAGGCCCCTACGCCGGCTCCGTTACCTCCTCCACTACCACCACCTTCGGCGTATGCTCGCCATTACCAACCGCCGGTTCGGGCAGTATTGTCGCCACAGCCGATGCTGAGTTTGCTAAAGACGTCACAGTAAACACCACAGTAAACGGCAAGCCGAAGCAGACTATAACAACCCCCGATGCCCAAATCAAAATCTACACAGGCGGCATCGACGAAGAATGGTGCGCCGATTTTGTAAGTTGGGTTTACAAGACCGCCGGAACACCGTTTAAACCCGTAAAGATCGGCTACGTGCCCACCATGATCAGCTTTTTCCAGAACCTCGGTCCAACCCACTTCTTCCCAAATCGCCCCACGCCGTCATCAACACCACCTCAACCAGGAGATGCTATCTTCTTTAATTGGAGTGGCGCGTCAACGGTCGACCCCAATAACGGAGATCACGTCGGGATCGTTGAAACCGTCAATCCAACCACCGGAGCCATCACTACGATCGAGGGCAACGCTGGGAATCCTGGCGCCATCAGACGAGAGAATTACAATTACAAAACAGACTCAGTAGTCCTGGGATGGGGGAGAATGTAGCCATGAATAGTCAAAGACGCCCGCTGTTGATCGCCGCCGGAATTGCCGCCATTATGCTCATCGGCATCTCACTCCTATGGCAATCCTCCTCGCTCCGACTCGTCAAAACGGACCCTAAAGACGGCGGACAAACCAACCAATTCACGTCTATAAGCTTCACCTTCAATCGCCCCATGATGGCTTCCAAGGGCGACACCAATCAAATCACCCTCGACCCCTCCTCCCCAGGACAAACCACCGTCTCGGGCAATACCATCACATTTACTCCCAATCTCACCCTTCAAACCACCAAACAATATACCGCCACCCTCGCGAACGTCACTGATCAGCAGGGTAAAAAAATCGGAAACACCCACATCTCATTCACCCCCATCTACACCGACCCCGACAGCCTTCCGGCCGACGTCAAAAAACGCCTAGCCGCCAAAACCGATAGCTTAAAACAAACCGACCCCTTCCTTGGCTCCTTGCCGTACGACAGCCTCGACTTCCACATGGAAATCGTCCCCATAGACGGTCAACCAGAAGTTGGCGTAACCCTTTTCGGCATAGTCACCGGCCCACACACCCTCGCTGAAAATCTAGCAAAATACAAACAGCAACAGCAAGCCGCCCTGGACTACATCACCAGCCTCAAAGCCGATCCGGCCAAATACACCATTATCTTCACGCCCAATCCCAATACCGGAGACGCAGACCTCACCATACCGGCAACAAAACCGAGCTCGTCACCCAGCGCCGACGGACCATCCGATTAACTCATCACTTACTTAGCGAGCCCACCGAAATAGCCACCCTCACCTCGCCCAACTCACACCCCTCCACGAGCTCAATTTGTCGCATACGCAAAGCCCCCGCCACTGCTGCACTCGAGGTCACCAAATACAGCACCCCCCGGTGTAACTGCCGTGCCCGCACTCGGTCCGGATACCATTCGTCGAGCACCGTCTGAATGCGCACCAAAACGTCCACCCGGTCCATACCCAGCTCCGCCCGCTTCTTTGCAAAATAATCCTCCATCAACCCACCACTCCACCCGCCATCAATCCGGCGGTTGAAATAATCGCGTGCGGCGTCTGAAATTCTCGCGTTATCGCATCCGCATCCGTGGTAGTAATAATCGTCTGATGGTCCCTCAACCTATTCAGCAAAAAGCTTCGCCGCTCTCGGTCGAGCTCACTAAACACATCGTCAAGGAGTAAAATCGGCCGCACCCCCGTTTGCGCCTCAGCATACTCCAGCTCAGCCAGCTTACACGCTAGCACCACCGTCCGCACCTCGCCTCGCGAGGCCACCGCCGTAATGTCATTATTTTTAAACCGCACCCGAAAATCCTCACGATGCGGCCCAATCGTCGTAAATCCCGCTGCCAAATCCCGGGTTAGATTGCGAGCCAAGGTTTCCAAAAACCCCTGCGCATATTCACCGGCCACACTCGGCATATACTCTAGTTCCACCCCCACATGCCCACCAGCAATCTCCCCGTAAAGTAGGGGAATAGCCTTGTTCAAAACTCCGAGCAACACCTGTCGCCGCCCGTATACCTCACACGCCAGTTCCGCCAACTTCACGTCCCAGGCAAAAATCTGCTCACGAATCCGCTCCATATCGAACCCGTCCAGAAGAGCATTCCGCTGCTTGAGCACTCGCCGGTATTGCTGCAGTGTTTTCAAGTATCCTCTATCCGTCTGGCACAGTATAAAGTCCAAATATCGCCGGCGCCCCTCAGGGGAGCCACTTACCAGCTCCAGGTCGCTCGGCTCAAACAGTGTCACCTGAATCTGCCCAATGTGCCCCACCAAGGTGCGCCTCACCCCATCATGCGTAATCCGCTTCTCCATCGCGCCCGTAGCCACGCTCAAACCAAAGGCATATTCGCGCTCATCCGTCCGCGCCACCACCCGAAAAAAGTCCCGGTCATGCCGAACCAAGTCCCGATCCTTGGCTCGGAAGCTTTTTGTCGAGGCCAACACGTACAGACTTTCAAGCAAATTCGTTTTACCGCTCGCATTCGGCCCCACCACAATCGTCACATCCGGATGCAGCTCAAATCGCGCCGACTCATACGACCGAAAATTTGTTAATTCAAGCTCATTAATCCTCATGCAATAAAAGCTACGTCCGCAGCGGCATCACAATGTGAATGTAGTCGTCCGCTGCATCCTCACCACCCGGCGAAATCACGCACGGACTCAGCTTGTCGGTAATTGCTACCGTCACGCTCGGACACTTCATCGCAGCCAACGCATCCGTCAAATACCGGGCGTTCAGAGAAATTTCCCCGTCTCCACCCGCCACCTCACACTCCGCAGACGACGTATTGCCCCCCACTTCCGAGTCATTCGACACCACACTCACTTCGCCCTCGGCCTTAATCTCAAGCCGCACACTCCCCGCACTTTCGCGCGCAAACAAGCTCGCCACCTTCGTAATCCGCGCCAGCTCTGCCGTCGCAATATCAAAGGACGTCTCAGCATGCTCGGGAATAATCCGCCGGTAAGAGGGGAATTGCCCTTCGATCAACCGCGACACCAGCTCCACATCACCCGTCCGAAACATCACCTGATTCTCATCCACATACACTTCCACCTCGCCCTCAGAGTCGCCCAGAAGCTTCACAAGCTCCTGAATCGTGCGAGCCGGCACCAGTACCGAAAACGCCTCCGGAACATCACCAGACAGCTCCAAACGCTTCTCGGCCAACCGGTACGAATCGGTAGCCACCATAAAAAGCGCGCCCTCTTCAATGTACAGATAAACTCCCGCCAAAACGGGCCGCGCCTCGTCGGCAGAAGCCGCCACCACTACTTGGGCCAACCCATCACGGAAAGTGCCGGCCGGAAGTACGAGCACGGGATCACTCGACACCGTCGGTATCGAAGGAAACTCTTCGGCTGAGATGCCATTAATCTTCGACTCGTAGTGCGGCGTTTTTATCGTCAGCACACTATCTACCCCCGAAAGATCAATGTTCCCATGAGGCAGACTCGACACAAACTCAGCGAAGAGGCGAGCCGGGACCGTTAGTGACCCTTGAGCCTCCACCCTTGAACCAATCCAGTAGTTAATGCCGATCTCAAGGTTAGTCGCCGAAAGCCGCAAACGATTCCCGTCGGTCGCTAGCAAGATGTTGGACAGCACCGGTAGGCTTGCTCGTGTCGACACCACTCGACCCACACTACTAAGCGCTCGCGATAAATTTTCCTGGGTTAAACTGAGCTTCAAACTTATCCTCCCCTTATCCGTCTTTCTTCAGTATACATATATTAATTAAAAGTAATCGTAGTAATCATAAGACCTGTGCAAACTGGGTAAAAGTCGTTTTTTGGCTCCCTCTTGAAGCAAACTGCTTGTCCTTTCCGGGGAAAACCTGTGTCTACTTGTGGGGATGAATCGTGGATGCTCTGTGGACGGTCGGCCATACCCCTGGGGATTACCCTTCGAAATCCGTCATTTTCCAACACTCCATCCACCCCCTTATCCACACGACTTATCCCCCCATGGGGATAACACTTACGCTAAACCGAAACCGCATTTAGCCTCTCGCGAATCGCCAGAATATCGCTGCGTAAATTGTCGTCCGTCTCCACGAGCTTCTCGATCTTTGTCACCGAGTGCATTGCCGTAGTATGATCGCGCCCACCAATGGCCGCCGCAATCTTCGGGTAGCTCAGTCCCAGCTCCTCTCGCAAGAGGTACATAGTTACCTGTCTGGGCACTACGATCTCCTTGTCTCGCTTTGACCCGCAAATCTCACTCACCTGTAGGTCGAAATACGCCGCCACCCGCTCAATGATCACTTTCGGCGAAATCGGCCGCAGCTTTGGCCTGGCCGCCACGTCCACCGCTAGCAGATGCTGAATCCGGGCCAAGCTCACTTCACCGCCCTGGTGCTCTGTGGCCGCGGCAATCTTGGTTAAAATCCCTTCCAGCTCCCGCACATTGCTTTGAGCGTGCCGGGCGATATAGTCCACCACCTCTAGGGGTAGTACGATTCCCTGGCTCTGAGCTTTATTCTGAATAATCGCCTGCCGCGTTTCCAGATCGGGGGGCTGAATATCCACGGTAATGCCCATTTCAAACCGGCTTCGCAGCCGTTCTTCTAAGCCCATTAGTGCCTGTGGCGGCTTATCGCTCGAGATAATAATTTGCTTATTCGCCTGATGCAGAGCGTTAAATGTATGGAAGAATTCATCCTGCGTCTTCTCGGCTCGGGCCAAAAATTGAATATCATCAATGATCAGCACATCCACCGCCCGATATTTTTCGGCAAACGCTCCCGCCTTTTTCTTCATGATTCCCGAGATAAACTCATTCGTAAACGTCTCACTCGTCACATACTCGATCCGCTTGCTTGGATCGTGCTTAATGATCGCGTTACCTACCGCCTGCATCAGGTGGGTTTTTCCGAGTCCCGTCCCGCCATACATAAAGAGGGGATTATATTTCGTGCCCGGGCTCTTCGCCACCGCTTGGCAAGCGGCGTGAGCAAAGTCGTTGCTCGACCCCACCACAAAACTCTCGAAAGTATAACGCGGATTTAAATTCGAATGATTCACGGGGGCCGTCGGAAGTGAGGTTTGCCTTGGGGGTGTACCCGCTCCCGCCTCACCGCTCCGGGTTCCCGACGGCTTCTTGGCCGTGAGTGCGCCCGAAGCTTGCGCCAAGGGCTTCTCACTTGCTGTGCCGCTGCCGACCTTGTACTGAACTGTATGAATGCTCCGGTCGGCTCGCACCAGCGCTTCCTTAATGTTGGCGTGAAACTTCTTTTCGAGCCACTGCTTCGTGATTACGTTTGGCACCGCGATCACCACATAACCACCCTCATTCGAGAGAATGGATGTCTGCCTAAACCAGGTATTAAAATTCGCCCCCGTAATGGAAACCTCCAGCTCACCGAGCACGGATTGCCACATCCCCTTCACATCATTCATGCCTCTTCGAACTCCTAACGTTACACCTATCATAAAGAGCACGAGCCTTTTCCACAACGCCAATCTGGACTGCCGGGATAAGCGCTCCTTTATGCACAGAAAACTCTCTCAACAGATAGAGAATCGGTGGAAAACTCCACATAAATATGGGGAAAAGCCTGGGACAAACTCGCTGCTGTTACGCGATGGGTGTCGCAGTGCAGATAACTCCTGGCGGGGAAGTGAGCGCCAGACACGCTAAACACCCACTCAGCAAAGAGGACGAGTTCGTGAACGACCCACCGGGAGTTATCGAACGGCCAAAAGCAGAAAGCTCCAAGTCATTGACCCCCGCCCCCAGATAGTGTAAAGTACCCAAGTTATGTCAAAGCGAACGTACCAGCCAAAGAAACGCCGCCGCCAACGAGTTCATGGGTTTATTCAACGCATGGCTACTCGTGCTGGCCAGCTCGTATTAAAGCGCCGCCGCCTCAAGGGCCGCGCCCGCGTCGCGATCTAGTCTCGTGCTAGGGCGAGCAAATCGTCTGCGCTCTGCCGGCGATATTGCTCGTGTTTACAAGCGAGGAGCATATGGTGGGTCGAGTGGCGTGCTGTCCGTCAAGGCCGCACCCACCGGCCGCTCAGGTTCCCGTATTGTCGTTGTGGTCGGCAAAAAAGTTAGCAAACGAGCCGTTGTTCGTAATCGTATCCGCAGGCGCATTCTTGGTCTACTCGCCGCCAGCCTGGAGACAGTCGCGCCAGGTTACGATATAGTAGTAAGTGTTCACACCGACATCAGTGAGCTCCCATCTCCCACCCTAAAGGAGCACCTCACTAGGGCTTTTGCCCGCGCCGGCATCACCAAGAGTTAAAAATTGTTTTCGGGAGCTTCATAATCCATGTTTAACACCATTCTCGTCCACCCCATTTTCAATTTGCTCGCTGCCCTTTATGCTCTCGTTCATGATTTTGGCCTCGCGATTGTTCTCCTCACAATTGTCATTCGTGGTCTCTTGTGGCCTCTCGTCACGCGCCAACTCCATTCCCAGCGAGCCCTCCAGGAGCTGCAGCCCGAACTCAAGCGCATCAAATCCCAGGCTGCTGGCGACAAAACCCTCGAAGGTAAACTCACCATGGAGCTCTACAAAGAGCGTGAAATCAATCCTTTCGCCTCCTTTTTGCCCTTATTGATCCAGCTCCCGATCTTCTTCGCCCTCTTTATTGTGTTAAAAGACATCGTAAAGCCGGGTGAAATCGCAAATATCGCCTACGCACCCATAAAGGCCCTGGGGCCCATTGCCGATATCATTAAGAGTCACGCTCATTTTAAGCCCACTCTACTGAGTGTAATCGACCTCACGAAGCCGTCCCCGCTGCTTGCAGTTCTCGCCGGCGGCGCCCAGTTCGTTCAAACCAAGCAAATTACCCCCAAAAATCAGGGTGGCGACGCTCAGGCTCAAATGATGGCCGGCATGACCTATGTATTTCCCGCTCTCACCTTCTTCATCGGTTTGTCGCTACCCTCGGCGCTGCCCCTGTACTGGTTTACGGCTAGTGGCATGGCCGTGCTTCAACAATACCTCGTGCTAAAGCGCGACGTCCGCGAGCTCGAAGATGGCACTCCCACCCCCGCAACTCTTCCAGGCTCAAGTCGCACCAAAGGTAAGGGAAAGAGGAAGAAAAAATGAGTGATACCCTCGAATTTGCCAAGCTACGCCTTGAGGAGCTCGTCTCCTTCTTTGGTGTCAACGTTGAGGCGACTGCCGATGTCACCGACGATGGAATTCAGTTAAACATCGATCACACGCCCTCTAGCCCGCGTCTCATTGGTCATCACGGTGATACTCTCCGCGCAATTGAATACATCCTCAACCAAATGGTAAAAGCTCACGACACCCTAGCTCCGCGCGTCTTAGTTGACATTGCTGGCTACAAAGAGGCTCAGCGCCAATCGCTCGAAGAGCTCGCCCGCGAGATAGCCGCCCGGGTCAAGGAATCCGGTACCGAAGAAGAGCTCAAGCCCATGAATCCTGCCGATCGTCGCATCGTGCATATGACTCTGCGAGAAATCGATGGCGTCGAAACCGAATCTCGCGGCGACGGTCACGATCGCCGCATCGTCGTCAAACCCGCGGCTTAGAAAAACGAACGACCTATCCCTTCTCTATCTCGCGGTAGACCGCAAGCGTCTGCTCAGCCATTCTGCGCCACGAAAATGACTTCACTCGAGCCCGCCCCGCCTTTATCAAATTATCTGCAAATTTAGCATCGTTCAACACTCGCGCGATCGCTTTTACCTGATCGGCCACATCCAGCGGATCAAAATACTCCGCAGCATCTCCATAGACTTCCGGCAGACAGGTCGCACTCGAGCTTACTACGGGCACCTCCTGTGTCATCGCTTCAAGCCCCTGAAGCCCGAACCCCTCAGATAGTGATGGATTTACGTACACAGCGGCCCCTTTATACAAATTTACAAGTTCACCGTCGCTCACAAAACCCACAAATTTCACCGCACCGGCTAGTCCCAATTTATCAGCCAACAGCTCCAAATCGCGAGTAAAGGCATCTCGTTTCCCGGCTATCACCAAGCTCAACTTCGGCCGCATCGACCTAAGCTCGGCCAAGGCTCGAATCGTTGAGCCCACATTCTTATAGGGGTAAACATTCCCGACATAGAAAATATATTCACCTAAATCACCCATTCGCTTTACGGATTCAGGGTTTGCCGCATTTTTATCCGCAGCCAGCAGTGAAGTGTGGATTTTCGCGTCCGTCGTCCCAAATCTTCGGACAAGCCGCCTCTTCACATACTCCGTTACGGTCATAATGCCGTCCGCCGATCGCACGTCATTCCAAAGCACCAGCCGAAAGGGGAGTCGCTTAAGGCCACGCAACCACTTGGCAAAACCACTGCCGCGACTCGTATTAAAATCCAGTAGCGTTAAATCATGTATCGTCACCAGGCGTCGCCTACGATACAGCATCGGCGCGTTCGGTGCCGTAAAATGCACCAAATCCGGCTTAAGCGAGCGCAGCTTCCAGTAAAGACCCCACTGCTCCGCGAAAGTATAGGGGTTAACATTCACCTCCATTCGCTTAAAATTAGCCGCCGAGGGCTTCCACAAAGAAAAATCCGCTCTACGCATCAACACGAAATACTCGTTGTCGTGGTCAATGTGCTCTAGTTCATCTAGCAGCGCCTTTGTGTACCGTCCCACGCCCGTCCAGTACAGCATTCGCGCGTCGATTATGACCCTCATTTTGCCTGCCCCCTAAATCCCATTTCTTCAAAACGCTTGCGCTGAAGGGGCGGGAATGCGTGATACAAAATCCCGTCAATGTAGCTAGTCGACATCTTGCGACCCTTCTGTATTGCTCGCCGCTTCAAAAACATTGCCGCAACGTGGGCAAGAGCCGTGCCATTGGCCTTAAGGTTGGTAACGATAAGCCCTCGTCGAGTATCACTCGCCATCATCAATCCCCAGCTTGTCAAAAATCTAGGCAAATATTTCCAGTACAACCATCCGGGCATGTTTTTGGTATAAATGTAGGTAAAATTCTTAACTGAATGATAGCGGGCAAATGGGCTGGGCCGATTCTGGTCTGGGTCTTGAGGACGGGGCTTCGTTGTCTCGTCCTCCCCCTCTTGGTATTCATCGATTCGCGAGCTCGTCCCGCCAATGTAATGCCTCACCACGGCCTTCGGTTCATAAATCATTTTCCAGCCCGCAAGTTGAGCTCGAAATCCCAGATCGACGTCTTCGTAGTAGGCAAAAAACAGTTCATCAAATAGTCCAATTTGCCGTAACATCTCTGCTCGGTACAGGCTCGCCCCTCCCGAAACAGCAAATACCTCCCGACTCCCAGCGGAATCATACTGACCACCATCAACCTCGCCGCGGCCCCGCGGAAATGGTAGCCCCCAGATTGAATAAAAGTCCCCAGTCGAGTCCAGGCGTTTGCCGTCCTGAGTTTGAATTTTTGCTGCCACGGCACCCGCCTTGGGTTCTGATTCCAGTGCGCCAACGAGAGATTCTAGCCACCGTGAATCCGCCACGGCATCATTATTTAAGAGGGCTATATAATCAACACCACGCTCCAGTGCTGGACGAATTCCGCGGTTTACTCCGCCCGCAAATCCGGCATTGTCCGAAAACTCAAGCAATTCCACGTGCGGAAATTTGTGGTGTATAAGGCTATTTGAGCCATCGGTTGAGCCGTTGTCTACGACAATCACCGCATGTTCGATAGTCTGGGCCTCTAGCGAACGAAGGCATTCTTCAATCATGTCGATGCCGTTCCAGTTGGGGACTACGACCACGATCTTCATTACGTTTTACTTCTCGCTTGTTCCTCTAGAGATAATAGTCTGTGTGCCCAGCCCGGAATCTGCTTTCGTACCGAAAGACGTATGGCGAGGCGGCGAAAAATGTTATAAAACGGTGCCTGGAACAAGTACTTCAGCTTGGTTTTGGTCCGGTAGGCTGGATCGCGCAGAATAAATCTCCAGTCCTTCAAAGTAGCTTTCAACGTCCAAGCAACATGAAAGCGCAGCGAAGTATCGAGCGTTTGTCCCGTAGCCTTTTTGAGGCCCACCATTTCATCGTACATTCGGCGCAGATATTTAAGTGGCGGGTAGCTATGCGAATGAATCACGGCCCCGAGCGGAGCATACACCTTAATGTAACCACCCTCGATCACATCCCCGCCAAAAGCCTGATCCTCAGCATAATCAAGGTCCTGGTAGGGGACGAGATTTAAAATAAAGTCCCGCCGCGTGGCCGAATTCACGTCCGAATAGAAGCCAATGGCATCCCGCGAGGCCTGGTCGGTAATGGTTGGGTTCGCCTGCTGCACCATCGTGAAATGATCTGGCCCAAAGGTCGAAAATAGTCCAATTACATCTCGTTTCACTGTTGGACAGCAATCTGGGCGCGGTATTTGCTTGCCGAAGACTGCCATCACCTTTGGGTTCAAATCAAAGGGACGTACCATCTCTTCAAGCCAATGTTCGGTGGCCGGCACTGCATCGTGTGTCAAATAAACCACAAACTCGCCCTTGGCTAATTTTGCCCCTAGGTTGCGCGTTTTTCCATGGCCAAATTCGGAGTTTGGTATCTGGTGAAGCCGTACCGCCGAAAATTCTTTAATGATGTCTAGGGTTCCATCTACCGATCCTGAATCGATAACCAGCACCTCATAGGCAAACGAAGCCTTCTGCCGCTCACAACCCTCCAGTAAGGCCCGAATCCACGGTGCGGCGTTAAACGTCAAAACAACAATGGTAGCCTTCATGGCTATTTATTCTGTTCCCAAGAATGCTCAATGTAGGTGATACCCTCGGTGCCATCCGTTTGAACTACCTGAAAGTCCAAAACATGTTCCGTCATTTCATACACTTCGCGCAGCTTCGGGTCAAAGATCCCAACGGTTAGATCGTAGGTTCCTCTCTGAAGTGGTAGTGACGGGTAGAGAAGCTCAATTACTTGAGTGGTCTCGGGTTTGAGGGTAATTTTATCGACCCCCGTATTGGTTCCAAAACAATAAAATCCGTCAGCGATACGATAGATGGCGAGTCCTACGGCCAGCGGCAGCTTGGAGGGGTTCGAAACCGTAATGCGTGCGCGCAAAGGGTGATCGCGCTCCACTACGCGCGTCTTATTTCCGTGTTCATCGAGCAGTTCCAGCTTGGCGGCATGAGGTCTTTCGCTTTGCTTACCACCTTCCACTAAGTTCCCGAGCTTTTCCAGCTCCTTTGTGGTGCGCTCTTGATTTAGCAAAGAATATTTGGCAATCGCCTTACTGGCACTAAATATTCCGTATGCGCGGCCTTTGTTCAAAAGCAAGACGCGGTCCGAAAACTCGCTAATCGAAGCCAAATCATGGCTCACAAAAATAATCGTCCGGCCTTCAGCCTTGAGCCTCCGGAAAACGTCGTAGCACTTTTGTTGGAAGTTCGAGTCTCCCACCGCCAGCACTTCGTCAATGAGTAAAATATCTGCGTGAGCACGAATGGCTACCGAAAACGCCAGTCGCACCAACATGCCCGAAGAAAAGTTCTTTAATTTTTGGTCCACAAATTCTTCAAGCTCGGCAAACTGAATAATCTCGTCAAATTTTGCCTCTATTTCGGGTCGCGTTAACCCCAAGATGGCACCATTGAGATAAATATTTTCCGCCGCCGTGAGTTCGGGATTAAAGCCCACTCCAAGCTCAATGAAGGGTGAAAGCCGCCCGTTAATGTGCACCTTTCCCTTGCTTGGAGTATAGATACCGGCCAAAATCTTCAGCAAAGTACTTTTGCCACTGCCATTCTGACCAATAATGCCAAAAAACTCGCCGGCTCGGATGTCGAAACTCACTTCTTCAATAGCCTCAAAGCGTCGATAGCCCCGATTGCGCAGACCCTTCAAAAACGACGATTTAAGTGAATTGTGCCGCTCATGAGGGATGCGAAAAACCTTACCTACTTTATCAACCGATACTACGATTTCTTTTTCCTTACTCATGCTAGATCTCCTCCGCAAATGCCGCTGCCGCGCGGTTGAAATAGCTGTAGCCAATCCCCAGAATCACGAGCGGCAAAACATAAGGAATAAACACCCAGGGCGCCCACACCTTCATGGCGGGCGTGATCGCTTGGTGGGTAATCAAGAGCCACCGTGAATCTTGGATAATCTGAGCCACCGGGTTAAGAAGCAAAAAGGGCACTGCTCGCGATGGCAAGAAGTTCAGGGGATAAATAATCGCTGAAGCATAGAATAGAATTTGCAAAGCTACCTCCCAAATGTGCCGGAAGTCGCGAAACTTTACATACAAAGCCGAGAGCAAAAGAGAGCATCCCAGCGACAAAATATAGAGCTCTACCACTAAAAGCCCAAATAGTGGAAATGAAAGGTGGGCATGAACCCGCGCCACAATCATAAATACCAAAATCACCATCAGGTTTAGCACTAAAGTAATGAGTGAGCTGATGCTGGCCGCAATCACGATCACTATACGTGGAAAATACACCTTACGAATAAGGTCCGAGCGATCAACAATTGAGCTCATAGCTGCCATTGTTGAATCAGTAAAATAGCTCCATAGGACGATACCAAGCAGAAGGTAAAGCGGCCAGTGCTCAATGCCTTTACCTAGTGGCACAAACTTCGTAAACACCACATACAGTACCCCAAAAAGCATAAGTGGCTTCGCAAACGACCACAAATACCCCAATACCGATCCTTGGTATTTGAGCTTAAAATCCGTTACGGCTAGCTCGCGGATCAAGTCTTTATAGTGCATTATTTTGACTCCTCGGCCTTAGACAATACATAATCCCACGTTTTGGCGATACCGTCCTTTAGGCTTGTTAAATCTGGTTCGCCAAACTCTTCACGGTATCGATTAATATCCAATACCACGCTCTCGATATCCGTTGGACGCTTGGGCTGATAGCGAACTTCCGCCTTCTTGCCGGTAATTTCTTCCATATAGCCAATCATCCGCCCAAGGGTCAGTCCAGTTCCGGCACCGAGGTTATAGGTTTGGTATTTTGTGGGCTTATTAAATACCTTCATAATCATTCCGACAAGGTCAGTGATATAAATGTAATCCCGCATACCGTTGCCATCACCAAATACTATGATGGGCCGGTTTTGTTGGATTAAGTTTAGAAATATTGGAATTACCCCCTGATTCCCGGTCAAATTCTGTCCAATACCGTAGGGGTTGGAAACACGCAGAGTTAAATAATCCAAATCATGTGTTTGCCTAAAATAGCGTAAATAGCCCTCAATAGCCAACTTGCCAATCGCGTACGGAGACACTGGCTCGGTTAAGTCTTGTTCAGTGATCGGTCTCGACAAGCTCTGGCCGTAAATAGCGCCGCCCGTTGATGGAAATATGAGGCGCTTAACCTTGTGTTTGACGCATAACCCCATGAGCTCAACACTCATCTTAAGATTTGTATCTATATCGAGCAGCGGACTTTTCGCCGAGGTTGCTGGCGTTGTCGTTGAGATAAAGTGAAAAACGTATTCGATACCCTCGAGGGCCGCATCGAGATCATTGCGATTTAGAAAGTCGCCTCGAAAAATCGTTAAATTCGGCCGCTCTTCAATTGAGGTTTGTGCTCCCTCTCGCTTCGTCCTGTCGAAAGCCCGCACCTCGTGGCCGGCTTGCAGCAATTCATCTACCAAATGAGCACCAATAAATCCAGTCGCCCCTAACACCAAACACTTAGACATGGAGTTCTCGCCTCAAAATAGCCTCAAATTTCTTACCAGAGTCCTCCCAGGACAAAGCCTGAGCACTCTTGGAAGCTTTGCGGGCATACTCTATCTGCTCTTCGCGCTCCACTATCGCGCTCAATGCATCGGCCATCGCTTGTGGCGAAGGGGGGGTATAGGAAATATAGGGGTTGTCGCTCACAAGGCGATTATTGGGTGCGTCGTTCACCACTGGTATGCAACCCGCCGACAGCAACTCAAGAGGCAGCAAAGACATGTTCGTAAGTGATATCACCAAAGCCGCAGCGCACTGGTTATAGAGCTCGTCAAGTTCATCAAGCTTCATTACTGCATGATTAACAAACGGGAAATCTAGCTTAAATTCACCCGTATCCCAGCCGGCAAAATGAATTTCGTACTCAGGGTGCTTCTTATGAAACAGCTCAAGCGCTAAAACTCCCAACTCAAAACCTCGTCGGGGGGTCACTGGTCGGGCATAAAAGAAAATTTGTTTGCGTTTTTGAGTATTCGTAAAGTGATAGCGACCAGCATCGGACCCAAAGTCGTAAAAGTCGCAAGGCATTCCAAAATCACTCTTAAGTTTTTCGGTCAGCCACCGCCCGGCAGTTATACCGTAAAAGCCAAATCTATACGTATTTTCAGCCAAAATACTTTCGCTTGAGGTTGGGTAAAAGAAAGGCTCATAATCTTGAACAAAATAAAATTTCTTCGCTCGTGTCCTTAGATTAAAGACGGGGTAGGCTGTCTGCCAGGAGGTCGCAAATACCGCATCACAGTCTTCGGCCCCTGCTAGCCCCAGTTGAATTGGGGCCTTCATTGTCGGGAAGTGCTTAATGATGGCATCGGCCTCTGTTTGGGTGTGGTGGTTATTCGGATCATAGTAAAACACCCGGCATGTATGGCCTTGAGCTTCCAAAAAGCGCACAAACCGAAAAATATTTAAATGCCCCCCTGAGCCAATACCCGCCGGGGGTACCACCCAGTGGATGGTTAAAGTGCCAGATTTAGATCGCCCGGGCAGGCGAGCTGGAGGTTTAGTCCAATCAGCCGCTATGACATCCGAAATACCAACCGATAAAACCAGCTTTTGCCAGCCAAACAATCGTTTCCCCGCGTAGCGCTTCAGTCGATGTGCGAGCAATTTTGGACCACTATCGCGGAGAATGGTGGTGGCGATCTTGATTTTACGAAGCAACTCAACCCCACAGCAATTAATTTAGTGAGACATACCGTGTTATTTTGAGTATTTATTTCAAGATATAATCATAGCAAATTCGAGCCTGGTAAAAAACCCTATCGCCGCTTCCTTTAGGGAAGATTGCTGCCGTTCGGTAGATTAGCCAAGTAGAAGTCGGATAGCGCAATAGTATTTGAACTAGTCCCACCCGCACTCAAGTAGCCCCCCCAAGAAGAATAGGCGCGTTTTGTGCCGTTCTCGATATGATATATGGTCCCGTTGTCGCCCCTTACGAAAGCGGTTACCGCAGGTCCACTACTAAATGGGTTGAGCGTTAACGGCTGTACGGCTTGAAAATTCGCACCAGAATATCCGTAACTTGACAGAAGGCCACTCGGAAACAAATGTTTCACACCCCTGTCTATCAAAAAGTCATTCGAGCCATCGGTAACAAGCTGGCTAAGAATACCGGTGGGATTATAGAGGTTCCAAGTCGTTGCGTCTATAGTATGAACATTGGCTAAACTGATACCAAAGCAATCAGCGATTTGTGGCGAAGAGAGCAACTTAGCTCCGTCACCATCAACCACAGCCACGCTTGCGTTACCCGCTTGCTTTATGAGCTGCAGAGAGCCCAACTTAAGTGGCCCAGATGGTAGCCCGGCAATAGTGTCGTCATCGATCATCGAGGCATCATTACTGCCAGTGAAGCCCGAGTTTATAAACCCTTCCCAGCCCGCAAAAGGTCGTTTCTGCGTACTGTCTACATACCAAATGCTTGAGCCACTGCCTTTGATTGCTCGAGAGGGGGCGGAACCTGTGGGAATATTATTCAATAGGGCATCCGTCAGTTGAGTATAGCTGTTGCTCCAATTGACCGCATTGGATCCCAGCGGTAATTTCTGCCGATTGTTGAGCAAAAATTTAACATTATTTGAATCTTGAGCGTAGGTAGTAATCAGCGCGCCAGAAGTGAGCTGATTTACCTGTACGCCCGTAAAGCTATAAAACGGTAGTGCATCCAGATGCCAGTTTACATAGCCTAAATAGGTAGCTGGTCGGATTACGCCACCAAGATAAAGATAAGCAGTGCCGTTGTCTCGGTTTTGAACCACGACCTTATCTAAAAGAATGGGGGCTCCCAGTGGAAAAGCGTTCACTAGAGCAGTTCCCAGACCGGTAGTTGGGGTGGAAGATAAGCCAGAACCCGTATAGGTGGGCATATCTGGGACAGCTCGCTTTTTGCCGGCCTCCATCTCATAAATGCTTCCATTTGGAGAACGAACTACGTTCGTTGCTAGGGGCGCGCTCACAAAGCCGTCCAGTACATTTTGAGGCAAATTCACCACCGAAGCACAGCTGCCACCATAATCGCTCAGCAAACTACAACTGCCAAATGGAATCTTATTGCCACTATCTAGCAAATACACCGTGCCATTGGGACCAACCACAACTCTATCCAGGGTCGCCCTCGGGTTTAGACTGGCTATAAAGCCGTCATTAAAGGTCTGTACCGGGCCATAAGCGGCATACGTATTAAGAATATCCACAGTATTTATGGGATACTTGTCGCTATCATTTATGAGGTACACCTGCGGACTCGAGACGCTTCGTCCCAGATAGGCTCTCACCGTTGGACCAAACCAAGTAGTCCAATATTTAATGAAATTATAGTTCCCATAGTAATAGTTCCCGTCCGCCGCCAAAGTGTAGGCGCTATCGGGGCGATGAGGCGTGTAGTTGTAGAGCGAGCCGGTCGCACAAGAGGCTAAGTAGGTTGATTTGCCATCAACAATCGGACTATTGCCGAGGCCCCATTTACCCGCAATGCTCCAGCTTGATAAGGTTGTGGTATCACCACAATCACGTGCCGCACCCGCCCTGAGCAATCGCGCCCCAAGATGCACCTGATTATAAAATCCATAATATTGCGAATCACACACGCTTTGCGATTCGGGGCAGCCGTAACCCATAGCCGACCGATATTGGCTCGGATAGGGCCAAGTGTCCGATACAAGCCCCTGTTCCTTCTCCAATGTCACCAAGATTACTTGTGGATTTAGACCGACGCTTGTAGCCTCGTCGTATATAAGCTGCGCTGCCGATTTTTGAGTGGTTGGGTCTATATAGTCGCGTAGACAGGTATATGGCGGGGGATATTGGGAGAGCCCACCCTGGTGATTGGTATCGCAAGAAGGTACCTTGCTGTTAAGAAAAGCTTGTATTTGTTGGGCGGACATAGAGCCGGCATTCAAGAAAATGGAATCATCGATAATCCGATTATTGTAGCTGTCGTTAATCGGAGGGGTATTGGCGTAGCCGTGTGCTGCGACGGGCACGAAGACACCCATGAGAATGATTAAACCCAGTCCAGATCGTTTCATAAGATTTATCATAAGCTCACTCCTGAATATTTACTGCCACGCTTGCGATACTGTCGGCCACCCCATTTGCGTTGAGTGTATATACTTCGAGTTCGCCCTGATCGCCACCCTTGCTCACACTATTTGTGAATCCCAGTTTAAACGAATAAGGACTGGATTGATTTGGCGTAATGCCAATTTGTCCACTAGCTATTTGGCCTGTCGCACCGCCCTTCAGGCGGTAGTAAAGCACATTCGAGGAAGTGTCCGCTATCCCCGACACTTGAGTGCCATCTGATACAATGCCGCCCTGAGTTGGTGATGCAATAGTAATTTTGCTGTCATTACTAGTCTGTGGTGCAGTCGTGGGGGCGATCGTGGGGGTTGGGCTATTGGGTGTCGGCGTGGTGGGTGGGGTAACCTTTTTGTTATCTTCCGATTTTGGATAAAAATCAGTTGGTTTCGTGGTTGTTGCACGGTTAGTTTGGTGGTAATAAACAGTCAAGGCAATCCCACCAAAAATAAATATAACTAAGATCGTTACAGTGATTAAAATTTTTCGTTTTCGGAGGTCAACTTTTTTATCGATAGACATGAAAAATAATATCCAATTACTTGGTAGCTACCTTAAGTATAATACCGTCACCCAGATTATCCAGGCAATCTAATGAGCTGGAGTCGCATCGTAGAGATAGAAGGTCACATTTGGTTCGTGTACTTGGTTTGTTTCCCGAAGACAAGCCGATGCGGTCGGCGCTACCGCCATTACGTGTTTGATGTCGGCAAATCGCATGTCGCATGGATCATATCGGATCACAAAACTATCGGCACTCCCAGACGCAAATTGCGGAATGTCTGGATTGATCACAAAACCCATATTGGCGTAGCGGTTATAGGCCGCACTGTATCTCCCCGAAGGATCATATCGATGCCATAAATCAAGCTGAGGATACAGATATGTGGTGGAGTAGGAGGGGATGCCTTGGGCTGGTAAATAATTAGTAAATGAACCCCCACCAAGAAGTATCCATTCGGACCCATCATGCGTATTGGGCATTTGCTGCAATGCCCGACTAAGTTTACTGTCTATAATCGGTGATAGTCCCCGGTAAAGTGGGTTTATCATTGCGCTTGTCCCAAGGCCAATCAGCAAAAGCCCCGCTGCACCTATTTCTGGTCGCCTTGATAGTAGACCCCACACCGACACCGCCACCACCAAACATGGCACATAAATCATCCAGCGATGGGGCAAAAGCCCAGGAAACAGATGGCGTAGGTGGATTCCTACAATCAGGAATAGCCCAAGCGCCAAAAAGCTTGTAGTCATTACCACCCAGTGGGGCAACGTCACAAGTTTTTCACGGGCTAGTAATCCAATCTGTACAATGCCCAAAAGCCCCATGCCTACAAAAAGGCGCTGATGTGGTACTGATGCTAGCAGCAAAACTTTAGCCAGAACCATAGGCATCGGCAGGAAAATCCGAGCCGCCATTACCATAAGCATTGCATTTATCGCAAGAAGCATATACGGCGGTGGTTGTTTGTGTTCGCGACGCTTGAGGATAATATACAGGCTTGGAATGAGCAGCACGGGCCAGAGCATTATAAAATTCGACGCCTCACTTTGATTCATATCGTAATGCTCTGCCAGCTTATCCGACTGCATTACCCCCAAAAAAGGTCCTGAGAAAAAGTGACCAACCTTAAACCCACCACTCGCCACCACTCTATGGCCGGGGTAACTCGTTCCGGTTATTGCATTAATAATTGGTAGTCGAGTAAAAAAGAATATTCCGATCACCGCCATTGCTACCAGACTTGCCGCTACCGGCCATTTCAGGCCCTGTACCCAGTGCTTAGCTGATCCGCCGCGAGCCAACAAACATCCGAAATACACAGCCACTATTCCAAGCAAGCAAGCTATTTGAAAAGGAGGGTATAAAAGTAGCGCAAACGCAATTAAGACGTATACTAGTGCCCCAGTCAGCAGTAGCCGGGTCCGCCTCCTCCCAGGTTTTGTCAGGTGTATTAATAACGCACAGATCAAAAACCCATATGCTAGCGATAAGATCGTAATTGATTGATACCACCACTGTATGAAGGGTGTAAAAAATACCGAAAGCGACAGTAGAATATTGAATCTTCGCCTCTCTGGAAGCAAAGTTTGGAGAAGGATATAGCAGCTTGTGATGAGCGTCCAACCCAGAAACCACCACTTAAAAGCAAAAGCTTGCTCTAGTGGCAGTACAAAAAATGCCCAATTCTGGGGCTTAAAAAACTCTGACCATTCGCGATATGGAAAATCCCCAATTACCGACATATCTTCGCCCAGGCCTACCAATGGATTCACTCGCTTAAAGTCGGTCCTTGCCTGGGAAATGGTAAGTTGAGTTACGATAGCCGCCTCGTCGGATCGGATGCCACGAGGCTTACCCCAAATAAGATTTTTGTCCGAGCTTGATGAACCGTTAAGGATTTGCTCGTACACTCCAATTGAGCTTCCGGATATTCTGAATAAAGCCAAGCCGCAGACCAAGACAAACAAAAGTATCGGAAAAGTCCACAAATTTTTAAGAAATAAAGGGAGTTTCATAGCTAGTTGGAGCATAACATGATCCGGTACCAGCCGTTGGGATTTGCTAAGATTAGCATATGGCAAATCCTTGGTATCTCCAGATGTCGCCAGAAAGTTATTCGCGCTACATCCTACTAGCGCGAATTCTCGAGTTGCACCTCGGTTCCCAGCCTTCAAAAATCCTCGAATTGGGGGGAAGAGGCAGCTATATCTGGGAAATCTTCCGCGACAAAAAGCTTCCCTATGAACTCACGGTCTTAGACATCTTACCGGACGAAAAACCTCAAAACTATCGCTACATCCAGGGAGATGCCGTTAAAACCGGTCTCGCCAACCATTCGTACGATGCGGTTGTCTCAACAGATACCCTCGAACATATTTCTGCCGACCGCAAGGAGGCCTTTATTCAAGAGGCCGTTCGTTTAGCTCGCCGTTTGGTTGTTATTGCGGCTCCCTTCGAATCTGGGGCTGTGGCGCAAGCCGAGCAGCGAGCGAACAACTTCCATAAGGAGTTAACGGGAAAGGCCCACCCTTGGCTTACGGAGCATGAAGCCATTGGCCGGCCCCGGTCTGCCGAAATCGAATCGACTATTCAAAGCCTTGGCCTTAAATACAGTTGTTTTGGCAGTAATCGTCTCGACATCTGGCTCCCCTCGCTTGTTTTGAATATGCTCCCCACGGCAGTTACCGTAGACCACAATAAGATCGCTGATCTAAACGAATTTTACAATAACAATTTGTTTTCCATGGGTGACTTCACTGAGCCGACATATCGTCAGTTTTACGTTGTCTACACTGACAATCACCTAAAGATACACTCTCGGGGTGAATACACCCAAGGTATTAATAAGAATGATCTTGCGAATGAATACAAGCAGCGGGCTATTCAGCTTCTCAGTAATGAAATTGACTCACGATACAGTAGACTTATATCGGCGTCGCGCGACATCGACGTTAAGCTTGAACAAGAGCTCCATATTTTAGAAAAAGCCAAAAAGCTTAGCGCCCTCACCATTAAATCGAACCACAAGATGGCAGATTATTTAATCTTAGTTAAGAAGGGTGTAAAGAAACCAAAGAAAGCCCTCAAATATGTTTTTTATCGACTTCGATCTCGCTAATGCAAAAGGGCGGGACAAGTGGCTTGAGTGCGTTCAGAATCACCCTCTTTCTCTATCTGTATAATCTGAATTCGACCAGCTTGGTCGGCAAGATAGGCCGTAAGGTCATTGCTCAAGTTTTGGCTACTGCTTAGAATCACCAGCTTTTTCTTCGGATCCTGAGTCAAATAATCTTTAATCAGCCCAAACGCCATCATTTCATGGTTGGGGTAAAACAAAGTCTCGGTAATTAACCTCTCCTGAGGTGTGGCCCGACCCGAAAGCGCCATGGCGAGACGCATCGCCCTACCATCGTAAAAACTTGAACAACTTCCGAGCAGGACAATTCCTGTCGGATCGATTGGCTGTTGCAGGGCGTCCGCAAGCGCCACCGCCTTTACCGGGCTCATACCATAAGGCTGGCCCAAAAGATAAAGCTGCAGATCAATTGGTCGCGGAATCAATGCTAGCGCAATGCTCGCGACGCCTAAAAGCCCCAGAAAAAGAACCCGAATAGCCCGCACCCCTATTTGTCGCTGTAGGTTTGTGATCGATTCCGAGATTATACATATAAACACAATGCAGACCAGCAAAACCACCGTGTAGGTCGACTTGAAGTAGTAGTAGGCAAGTTGATGAGTCGCAAGTAGCTGTTGTGTCATTACCGCAAGCGAAAATATCACGCCAAGCGCAAGACCGACTCCCACAATTCGTGTAGCAGTCAAGGACTTACTCAGTAGGTAGGCCGTAGCGATCGAGACGAGGGCCAAGATTGTCAAATTGTTAAACTCTACAGTCGCGCCGCCTGCGGTCAATTGGTCCGCATTGTGAAAATAAATAAGATTAAGTCCAATCGGAATACAGCTTATAATTCCCCCCACTAACAGACCTAAATAATATCTAGGAAAAACAAAAAGCCCGAACTTCTTTGGCCGGGTCATGGCAATAGCCACAACGTAAACGGCCGCAACCGCGACCGGCCACAAATAAAACCATATAAATGAAATACCAACACAGCACAAAACACTAAGGAGGCTAAAAAGCCCCCTCTCCCTAAAAGGCCTCCCCTCGCTCTCTATTAGCAAAACGAAAGCAGCAAATAACAAGGCCAAAGCAGCGATTTGAGGGTAAAATCCCCATACAAAAAGCGGGAAAAGCAAATTAATAAAAACCACGCCCAGGACAAATAGGGTCGCAAGAGTGGTTGCCGCAAGACTGCTCTTTAATCTGGCCGCCACGCGGTATCCAAGTAGAACCAACATGTATACGAGTCCCGCAAGCCAAAGAGCGGCCATTAAGTAGGTCGTCTCGGCTGCCCGTGTTCCAGATATAGCCTTACTATGACGCGGCTTCGTAAATTGAGCGACTAGGCTCACATTTATGTGCCATCCCTGCGGATAAGCCGTCATTCGCTCCACGACCTCATTCGCGGTATAGAATGTGTTTCCCATGAGGTAGTTGTGGTTGTTGTCGATTGCGTTAACGATACCAAGATGAACAATTGCGTCATCACGGTTGCTAAAAATTCTCTCGATAGCTGCAGTATCATGTTTGTAACCAAGGGGCATAGCTACTACTAGAAAACAAACAGCCGCCAGTAAAACAGCCATAAAATCATCTAAAGGTATATGCCAGCTAGCTAATGGTTGATTTGGAAAAAAGCGTTGCCGCAGTGCGATGCCACTAAGAACTATTCCGCAGTAAACCACCGTAAATAAGAGAGGTGTAAAACCAATTCTGAGCGACCATGTAATGAAAGCCAAAAAAGTATTGGCCGAGGCGATAAGGAGTGATGCGAGAACAAAACGGGAAATAGGTCCAAGCTTATTCAAGGGCAGAATGCAGCCCGTTGCAGCAATAAGAGCAAGTAAAGACAGAATGCCCATACCTACTACGTAAAAAAATGGCACTAGCATTACTAAAATCACGGGTAATCGTATTGGGGGGGCAAAAAAAGCTCTTAGCTTAAGTCTCATTCGAGTATTATAAGACACAAACGTGCATAATATATCTATCAGTAAGTTATGAGGTTGAGTTGTTTTTTACTAACTTGAAACGTCGTCAGATAGTCATTCCCCGATGGGAACCTCAGAGTTGGTTCGTCCTTTTGGCCAGTATTTTTGGATTACTATTTATTCTTCTCGTACCACCTCAGAAAGGCCCAGACGAATGGGCTCATTTCTTCCGGGCTTACCAAGTTTCAAACTTCCACGTAATGGCGCTCCGTAATTCGGATGGTACCTATGGTGGGATGATCCCGCGCACTATGATCAAAACCAATATTGTCCTAACAAACGACGAAGTTCTTCATAACTATAATATTAAATACAAAACAGATGAAACCTGGCAGCTTCTGCGGCTCAGGCTACATCCTCGTGATCGTGCCGAATTCAATTTCACCGGCTCGGCCCTTTATTCGCCGGTCCCATACCTTGGTGCGGCGCTTGCCATTGAGCCGGGTAAACTCATGAACCTATCACCTATTACGCTAATTTATTTGGCCAGAATAGGCACTCTTGCCTTTTGGATCTTACTTGTGTATTGGGCTATTCGACTAACTCCCTGGGGCAAATGGGGGGTGGTGGCATTGGCGCTTGTTCCAGTCTCGCTGTTCCAGGCGTCAGTCATTTCTGCCGATGGGGCAACAAACGGATTAGCCTTTTTGCTTGTCGCTTACACGTTAAAGCTATGGCTGGTCAAAGAGAAAATTACTCGTCGCCAGTTACTCCTGTATAGTGGCATTCTCACGCTACTGGCCTTAGCTAAGCCCACCTATGCTCTGCTCGCACTTCTCGCCCTACTCATACCCAACCGCAACTTCGGTTCGATTGGTTCGGCGCTCACTAAAAAAAGTGCACTCATTGCGTTGTGCTTCGCCGTAGCTGTCGGCTGGGTCTTGGCGGTGCGGCCAATCACAACCTATGCTGTCACTCACTTTCCTGATCCGACAGTTATAGTTTCGCAGGTCAAACAACAGGAGGTTATTTTGTCCAATCCCTGGGGTTATGCCTTGCTCATGGGTGATAACCTCATAGCCGCCAATGGCGACCCCATCCTGCAGTCCGCCGTCGGTATGCTAGGGTCTTACGACACGCCACTTCCTCTATGGGTTACTTTTTGGGTGGTAATACTGATAGCCATTACTCTGCTTTCGGAAAAAAGTTATGACCGGGAAACTCAAAAAGTCCTACGGTGGAAAAAGACCTTTGTTGGGGCCTTGGCCCTAGGGAGTGTCATTTTGGTGCTCACGACACTATACCTTACTTATACGCCAGTAGGCTGGGGGATGGTCTACGGCATGCAAGGACGATACCTTTTGGCTATTTCCGCGTTGCTCGTTCCAATTTCTCTAACACGCAAACCCCTGCTCAAAATCGAGCCGACCGCGTTCTACCGCTTCATTCTGGGTTCATATACTGCGATGCTTGTATTCACTACCCTGTGCATTTATTTCCGATATTATATTGATGCTCGTATCCCACTCCTAGGCATTAGCTAATTGAGAAAAGGCTTAACCATCTGATATGCTGTACTGGTTAAATCAATAGGTGGAAGTGTGATTAGTATTGCTGCGCCCATTATTGAGCGTGAGGAAATTGATGCCGTCAATGAAGTTCTTGCTTCTGGTTTACTCGCGCAGGGTCCGATGGTGGCTCGTCTTGAGGCTGACTTCGCTAAAGTCTGTGGCACAAAATACGCTGTCGCCGTAAATAGCGGCACGGCCGCCCTCCATGCCGCCCTCCATGCAGCCGGCGTCGGCCCGGACGACGAGGTCATTACGGTGCCATTTAGCTTTATAGCCACTATTAATCCAATCCTCATGGTGGGCGCGAAGCCGGTCCTCGTAGACATCGACCCCATTACATTCAATCTCGATCCCACGCTTCTCGAAAAGGCCATCACCTCAAAAACCAAGGCTATCATTCCGGTTCATCTCTATGGCCAACCTGCCGATATGTCGGAAATCAATGCCATAGCAGAAAAACACAATCTCAGGGTCATTGAAGACGCCTGCCAGGCTGTCGGCGCAACCTATCGCGACCAAAGCACTGGCGCACTCGGCGACCTTGGCTGTTTCTCGCTCTACGCTACCAAAAACATCATGAGCGGCGAAGGCGGGATTATCACCACCAACAATGAAGCCTACGTTACGGCTATTAAGCAATTCCGCCAGCACGGCATGACTGCTCAATACGACTATGTCGATCTTGGCTACAACTACCGCCTGAGCGATCTTCATGCCGCTATTGCCGTAGAGCAAGTTAAAAAATTAGACCAATTTACAAAAGCTCGCCAAACTACCGCCAGGGCGCTTTCGGCTGGTCTTGGTGGTGTCAAAGGTCTCGTTCTTCCCGAAACGGCCCCCAATCGTACCCACACCTATCATCAATACACGATTCGCCTCACCAAAGATTTTCCGCTCGACCGCGCTAGCTTTGTCGCGGGGCTCAAAGAAAAGGGGATCATCGCTGGCGTATACTACCCGAAAGCCCTGCATGAATTTCCACATATTCAAAAATTTGGTTACAAATTAGGCGACTTCCCAGTCGCCGAGACCGTCGCCAGCGAAGTCGTCTCTCTCCCCGTTCACCCGCGGGTATCGGCCGAAGACGTCCAGACTATCATCGCCGCAATCAAGGAGTTGGCCCGTGGTTAGCAAAAAGCCTTTGCGCGTCGCGGTCATTGGCGCCGGCAATATGGGCCGTCACCATGTGCGCAACTACGCTGCCATGCCCGATAGTGAGCTTGTGGCCATGGTCGATATGAATCCCGCCACTCGCTCATTGGCCGACGAGCACGGCGCCAAGTATTACTCCGACTACATCAAGATGCTCGACGAAGTAAAGCCCGAGGCCGTTTCGGTAGTGGTTCCCACGCCCTTCCATGCTCAAGTTGGCATTGAAGTCATGTCTCGCGGAATTCACTGCCTCATCGAAAAACCCATCGCTTCTACGGTTCATGAAGCCGATCAACTCATTAACGCAGCCGAGAGTCGGGGAGTGGTTTTCACTGTAGGCCATATTGAGCGTTACAATCCTGTCGTCCGTAAGCTCAAAGAGCTCATCGACAACGAAAAATTAGGCGAGATTACTTCCATTGTTTCAAAACGAGTAGGGGGTTTTCCGGCTGTTGAGCCGAAAACAGATGTCATTGTTGACCTCGCCGTCCACGATATCGAGATCATAAGCTTCTTGCTTAGTAGGCACCCCCTTGGTGTCCATAGCCACGGCTCTAGAACGTTGCACTCAAGAGAATTCGATGCGGCTGAACTGTTCCTTGATTACGGTGCCGCTTCCGGGTTCATCCAGGCTAATTGGGTCACACCCGTAAAAGTTCGTACCATTGCAGTCACAGGATCAAACGGCTATGTTGAGGGTAATTATATTACTCAAGAGCTCACGTATTACCAGCATAATATGAGCGCTAGCAGCAGGCCGGGTAGCGAATTTAGCTCGTTCGTGAGTGCGTTAGGGGAGCCCATACGTGAAAATATCCAGGTCGATTTTGAAGAGCCTCTCGCATTGGAGCTTGGTACATTCTTAAAAACCATTCGTCAGGAAGTAAAAAATAAACTTGTAAGCCCTCAGGACGCACGACAAGCTCTCCGTGTCGCCCTTGAGGCGGCTGGTCGTGATAATAATGATAAGTAAGAGGAGTTAACACGAATGAAACGCATACTAGTCACCGGTGCCGGCGGCTCCCCAGCAGCTAACTTTACTCGCTCGCTCCGAGAAGCGCCCGAAGACATTTATCTCGTTGGCACCGATGCCAACAAATACTACCTCCAGCGCGCCGAAGTCGATGCTCGTTATTTGGTGCCGTCTGCCAGTGACCCTCAATTCATTGATGTCCTCAACCACATCATCGAAAAAGAAAACATCGAATTTGTTCATGCTCAAAATGATACCGAAGTAAACTTTTTATCCGAGAACCGCGAGAAAATTAACGCCAAAACCTTATTCCCGGCGAAAGAAACCGTTCGTATCTGTCAGGACAAGTTCTTGTCTTTCGAAAAATGGCAAGCCGCTGGCATCAAAGTTCCCAAGACCATCATTATTCGCACGAAAACCGATGTCGAAGAAGCCCTCAAAGAATTTGGTGGCAAAATGTGGATCCGTGCCATCTCCGGTGCAGGTGGCCGCGGTTCGCTGCCTGTCTCGGACGTCCAAACTGCCATTAATTGGCTTGACTTCCAAAAAGGCTGGGATGGCAACTTCAGCGCCGCCGAACTTCTACGCGACGACACAACCACCTGGATGTCCATTTGGCACAACGGTGAGCTGGTAGTAGCCCAGGGCCGTCGTCGCCTGTATTGGGAGCTTGGCAAGATCTCACCTTCGGGCGTCACAGGTGCCACAGGTGGTGGGGAAACCGTCAGCGACCCCATTCTCGACGACATCGCCAGGCGCACTGTACTTGCCATCGATAATAAGCCCGAAGGCCTCTTTGGTGTCGACCTGGCTTACGATCAAAACGGCACGCCCAACCCTACCGAAATCAACATCGGTCGCTTCTTCACGACACACCAATTCTTTACTGAACTTGGCCTCAATATGCCATATATCTTCACCAAGCTAGCTTATGGCGAAAAGCTCCCAGAAATCGCCAAAAAGCTCAATCCCGCCAAAGACCACATGGTTTGGATTCGCGGAATGGACTTCGAGCCCGTCCTCGCTTCGATGGGCGATATTGATGCCGAAGTCAGCAAGCTCGAGCAACTCAAAAAAGCCCTCAAAGCGTGAAATACCTCATTACTGGCAGTAATGGGTTCTTCGGTCATTACCTTGTAGAACGGCTTGTTGCTGATGGTCACCATTGTGTGCTAGTTGGTCGAACCAAACCAGACAAGTCCGCTCAAAATTCAACCTTCTTTAGGGCCGATATTACGGATAAAAGTGCCCTCGTTGCTTGTCGGAACGCTCATCCGGATATTGACGCGATCATCCATCTGGCCGCGCTCGTTCCTAGAACTAAAAGCGAAGATCAGGCCGTTCCTATGAGCGAAGTAAATGTCACGGGCACGTGCAATCTCTTAGAGGTTTTTGGCGATCAGATCCAAAGCTTCGTTTACGCCAGTACGGCCGAAGTGTATGGGTTGCCCGACGCCGAGGGCCTCATAAGTGAATCAACCCAGGCGGTGCCACTATCCAATTACGGCGCCTCTAAGTTGGCGGGAGAGCTATTTTGTGGCGTATTTGCCAGGCATCACAATCTTCCTATCCCAATTCTGCGCTTTACTGTCCTTTATGGGCCTGGCGATCGGATTAATCGAGCCATCCCCAATTTCATCAATAAAGCCCTAAAAGGGGAGGGTTTGGAAATCTTTGGCGGCGAGGAGCTGCGAGACTATCTTCACGTGAGTGATGCTGCCGAGGCCACATATCTAGCTGCCACAAAACCAGTGAATGGGGTGTTCAATATTGGCACAGGTGCTGGAATTTCTATCAAAGAAACGGCCGCCGCTATCGTCAAAGCCATCGATCCCAAATTGACCATGAAGGTTTTGCCGAGAGTGAAAAAGGCTTCCAACATTGTATTGGATGTACGGCGAGCCCAAGACTTGCTCGGGTTTACGGCTAAACACAAATTTCCAGATCTAATTGAAGAGCAAATCCAATGGCACAAGACGAATTAAAGATCTTCTGCGATCTTGATGGAACCCTTATCGATGTGGAGCCGAGGCACTACCGAGTCTACGAAGAGCTCATTCGATCATATTCGGGCCAACCGCTCGCACAAGCCGAGTACTGGGATCTAAAGCGCAAGAAAACAAAATGGCCAGAACTATTGCAAGCTAGCAATGTACCCGTTAATCAGCTCGAAACATTCCTAAATAGCTTCATTGGCAAAATCGAAGCCCCTGAATATTTAAAAATCGATAAGCTCTTTCCCGGAGCCCTTTCGACCCTTGATTCGCTTTCTCAAAAACATCAATGCTATCTCGTGAGCCTACGCCGCAACCGCGAAGCGCTCCTCGAGCAACTAAACTGGCTCAGTCTTAGCTCGCATTTTGAAGAAGCTCTCACGGGGCACTCCGAGACCGATGGCTCCGATGTCAAGATTGCCCTCATCGAATCGGCCTTAGGCAAAAACAAAGGCGCCATAATCGGTGACACAGAAGCTGACATTCTCGCTGGTAAAAAACTGGGCCTGCAAACGTTCGCTGTCTGGTCGGGCCTTCGCGACAAGCAATTTCTAGCAGCACTTCAGCCCGATCATCTTCTCGCTGGAATCAGCGAGGTCAAAGACTTTCTCTAGATCTACCGAAAGATCAGAATTAGACCAAGAATTACAATTGCCGTGCCCACGAGCTGAATCCCATGCAACTGATCGCCCAGCAGAAAATGGTTTGCCAAGATTACCACCACAATACTGCTTACGGATGCAATCGCTGTCAGGCTTAAATGAGCTGAAGCCAAACTTGGCTGCTTAGATGCTAAATTATTAATAATTACAAACACAAACCGCGCCACTACCGCTAGCACTCCGCCAAGCAAAAACCGCCAGTCCAAAAGCAGCATGGCCAGGGACTGGAGGGTTAATTGTCCTAAGACGGTACTTGGCTTACCCAAAAGCATAATCGAAGCTGCCACAACAATATCGTAGGCGATCACCCACAAGGCAATTAGAAACATCTATTTCCCTTCATTGGCCACATCCATAGCTAGCGACGTAAGCAGTAGTTGAAAGCCAAGGATTATGGGCAAGATGGCAATCATAGCAGTACCACTTGTGGGTGATAAGCCAAAGGCAAGCCGTTCGAATATGAGCCATAGACCATACAGAAAACCGGCCAAAGACAGCAATAAGCCACTAAAAAGGAATAAAGCAATGGGGTGAAAGCTATACAAAACGTACTTATAAAAAATTCGCCGCCAAAAGCCAATCCACACCGCCCGCAACGCCCTCATGGCTGTTGGCCAAAATTTAATAGTCGAAGTCTCATCACCATAAATTGCCGGCACCGGATGGTCTTTGATACGAGCCCCAATGATCGAAAGTGCTACTAGCATAGTATTTTCATAATCGTATCGGTCTGCCACAAAGTCGTAATTAACCTTACTCAGCGCCCTTCTGCTCAAAAAACCAAAACCATTCTGAGTGTCCGAGATAGTGTAGTAGCCCGTCGAAAACTTCGTCAAAAGTGATATAAAAATATTTCCAATCTTTCGATATGTTGGCATGGCTTTCAGCGCCTCTAGATGGAAGAAGCGGTTAGCCTTTATATAATCGTAACCATTTTCAATAAACTCATCCAGCATCGGCTGCATATAATTGGGATCACATTGCGAATCGGCGGCCGTGATACCAATGGCCATTGCATCCGTCTCCTTCAGAGCATACTGGAATCCACGCACGATCGAGTATCCAATGCCATGATTCACATCATTATCAAGCACAACTAGTTTCTTTTCAGTCGTTTTCAGTTTGTTTAAGACTTCGAGCGTTTTGTCTTTACTTCCATCATTTATAGCAATTACATAGTCAAGAAAGTCGGGTAGCTCATGAATCGTCCTGGCAATGAGCTTTTCTTCATTGTAGGCCGGTATAACTACCGCTATTTTTAGATGTTTATACATAAAGCTAATATTACGGGAAAATTATGATAAGTTCTATCTTGAGATATTCACTAGACAATACTATTACTATGGGCCCGGGAGATGTATCTCCCGGGCCCATTCAGACCCCATCCTTCGATGGAGTCGGGTCACCACAAGGCGAGTAGCCGTACTGCCGTCGTGACGATCCGCCGCCCGATATCGGAGTAGGGGATACCATGCGGATTTCCGTGGCCTGGCGAGAACAACAAGTGTCCGTAATAGCTCGCCACTCCCGTGTCGAATTGGTACCTCTTGGGATTCTCGAGAAATTCCTGGCTGGGGATGTAGCCGGTTGAGCCGTTGGCATACCCCAGAACGATCGGAGCGAAATCGGGATTGTCGCCCATCCTCTTAATCTCCAAGCCGAACGAGTTGTAGAGCTCGCCCGGAACAGTGATCAGTGACAGGTCGCCGATCCGCAGGCACGACATCCGAGCTCGGTGCTGTGTGCCGTTCGTGTAGTCGATCACGGCCGCGTCTTCACCGAACTTAAGGGCCTGGTCGCATCTACGGCCTGGGCCCTCCAGGACTGAGACGATCTGAGTAGCCAGCAAATTTCCGAAGTGCTCAGCCGCCTCCGGGCCATAATCGTGCATAGCGGGATTAACGTCCCCCGCCGCGCCGTTGAAGAACAGGGCGGTACAGTTGGGGTCGCCACACTCTACGCCCCGTAGCATCGGACCGACGAAATCTCGAGCCGCGACAGTACTTGCACCCAACGTGATGGGGTGACAAGCGAAATTTATCAGGACGATCTTCCGCCCATCGCGGAGGTATACCTCCAGTGTCGCCAACTCCAGGTCGAGCTCGGTGAAAGCTCGAGCCGGCATGTCCGGCTCCCATCGCTTGTACATCCACGGCGTGAGCGCTCCGTCTATCACCTTCTCTCCAGTAGTGGTTCGATTCATGAGCAGGTCGCCCTGGGCTTGGCCGCGACGGACAGCGATCGAATCTACTGGTGTAGTCGCTTCCGCGGCTTCATAGACCGCCTCCAGTATCTGGCTCTTCACATAGGCCAGATACAGCTCGTCGACGGCTCCCGTGAAATCCTTCTCGGCATGATACGCCGCCGGACCGCAGTGGTTATGGGTGCAGGCGATGACCGACTGAATGTCCGCCTTCTCGAGCTGTGCTCGAACGCCGTCCACGAAGTTGGTGTCGAAGTTGCAGTAGTCGGCACTCACCAGGACGACTCGCAGCGAGTTTTCATCGTCTGCGAGGTAGAGCACTCGAATCTGCGGGTACTCTAGTACACCGGTGGAAGGCTCGCGCCCAGCGAACCCGCCCAGGTGGAGCCGAGCTTCCGGGTCGTGCTGTACCGTTCGAACCGCAATGCCAGCCATGAGGCTCATGGGTCTTCACATCCCTACGAGGGTAGCTCTGGATTTATATCAATGTGCCAGCATATTATGATACATAATTGCTAAAAAAGCAATTCAAAATTAAAACCCGGGGCCTAGTTCGTATGACTAACCCCGGTTATTATAGAAGCATGAAAACTATGTACTCAGCGCGCATAACCCTTGCCGCGAGCCTTATTGTCAATCTCCTCGCCCCATTCGTCCTCAATACTCCGGCCCATGCCATCACCTGCAACTCAACCGTTACCAACACCAACAACTCCGGAGCTGGCTCACTGGCCAATGCTCTCTCGTCCGGAGGTGGCATTTGCTTCAATATTGCGGGCGGGGGAGTTCACACTATTTCGCCCACCACTTCGCTCACCGTTGGCGTTGCCGCCACCATCGACGGCACCACCCAGCCAGGTTATGCTGGAGCCCCGCTCATTGAAATCAATGGTGCCAACGCCGGTGCATCTTCGGGCATCGTCATTAATGCCGGCAATACCACGGTAAAAGGCCTCATCGTCAATCGCTTTGGTGGTGACGGCATCATTATAAGCAATAACAATGGAAACACCATTCAGGCCAATTATGTGGGTACAAACTCTGCCGGCACTGCTGCCCTTGGCAATGGCCATAGTGGGATTGGTGTAGCATCCTCAAACAACACCATAGGCGGCACGACAGCCACTACCCGCAATATCGTCTCCGGCAATGTCGGTACGGGCATTGCCATATCTGGCTCTGGCGCTACGGGTAATGTTGTAGAGGGCAATTATGTCGGCACCGACCCTACCGGTACTGTCGCCATCGGCAACGGCGCCGACGGCCTGCTCATCACCCAGTCGCCCGGCAATACTGTCGGCGGCACTACCGGTACCACGCCCGGTGGTGGCTGCAACGGCGCTTGCAACCTCCTTTCTGGTAATGGTGCCAACGGTGCCGGCATCTGGCAGTCTACAGCCAGTGGCAACACGATTGCGGGCAACTACATCGGCACTACTGTCTCGGGTCTAAGCCCTCTATCCAATCAAGATATCGGCGTAGAGGCTCAAGATGCGCCAAATAACACCATCGGCGGGACAACCGCGACCGCTCGTAATCTCATCTCCGGCAATCTCGGCGCCGGTGTTTCACTTACGGGCACCAGTGCGACCGGCAATAATGTCTACGGCAACTACATCGGCACCGACACTTCTGGCAATGGCTCCATCGGCAATCACAAAATGGGAGTTAACCTCGGAAGCCCATCTGGTGGTTCAAATAATGCCTCAAGCAACAACATTGGTGGCACCACCGGCACTACGCCCGGCGGCGCCTGCACGGGTGCCTGTAATGTCATCGTTTCAAACGCCTGGAGTGGCATCTACATTTCCGGGAGCACTGGTGGCGGCAATGGCATCGCCGGCAACTTTATCGGTGTTGGCGCCAATGGAATCACCCCGCTCGGCAATACCCAAGATGGCATCGGTATCGTCGGCTCCTCTAGTAACACCATCGGCACCTCAAACGCAAACGCCCGCAACCTTATCTCGGCCAATGGAGGTAACGGCATAGCTATCGTGGGTAGCACCTCCGGCTACAATCACATCGAAGGCAACTATATCGGTGAGGGTACCGACGGCTCCACGATGGGAAACGCCATCTCGGGCGTAGCAGTAGGCGACGGCATCCAAACCGCCATAGTCACAAATAGCATCGCCAATAATGCCTTCATGGGCATTGATGTTAACCTCGGCGGAGTCAACTCGAACCATTCCGGCGGCCCCACTGGCGTCAATGGTATGGAAAATTATCCAATCCTAAACTACGCTATTCCGCTTGGCTCAAACGAACAAATCGCCGGCACCCTCAATAGCGTCCCGAACACCTCATTCCGTATCGAATTCTTCCAGAGCCCCGCTTGTATGCCGGTTGGTTATGGCCAGGGTCGCAGCTATCTTGGTAGTGTTAATGTTGCTACCGATGGTGCGGGCAATGCATCGTTTACCCAAAGCGTCCCGCTCACAATCGGCGGCATGTCCATCACCGCCACTTCCACTCGCATTATTGGTGGTATACCGGCCGAAACCTCCGAATTCTCGCATTGCATATTTACGCCTCGGCAGCACCCCGACGGCACGCTCATTCGACCCGCCGGCAGCTCAAACATTTTCTTAGTCGAAGGTGGCGCCACTCGTCCTATCGGCTCATCCGAAGTTCTAGCCAGCTACCACATGAGCGCGGCAGAGTTTAAAACCGCTACCAACGCCGATACCAACGATCCCGGTGGCGCGGGCCTCTATTTCCGCGAAGGCACACTCATTAAAGGGTCTGGCCCCAATGTTTATGTGATTGATCAGACCGGCCCCGCATCGTGGGTAAAGCGCCTAATTACAAGTATCAATTTCTTCACCGGTCTTGGATACACTGTGGCAGACATCATTAATGTGCCCGATTCTGCGCTCGGTGCCCCCAATGGCCCCGACATCGGCGGTACGACCCAGCACCCCGACGGCACGCTCGTAAAAGACCCTGGCGGCCCTACAGTCTATCTCATAGAAAACAGCCAAAAGCGTCTTGTAGGTTCCATGCCCATGTTCACTTCTCAGCGCTACAACTTGAGCTCTACCAAATCGGCTACCTCCAGTGATCTAGGTCTCGCAAATGGACCAAACTTAAACTTCCGCGAAGGCGCCGTCATTAAAGGATCTAGTCCAAATGTATATGTCGTAGATGATACCGGCTCCGGCTTCACCAAACGAAGAATCGGCTCTGCAGCTGCCCTAAATGAGCTCGGCTACACCTCGGCCGACATCATCAATATCATCGATGCGGAGCTTCCACCAGCCGACGGTCCCGAAATCTAGGGCTCAACCAAAAAAAAGCGGACACCTCTAAGATGTCCGCTTTTTAAGACTATTCCACTAGCGCTCTGCCAATAATCCCTTCAAATACCGCCCATACCCACTCTTCATCAGACCATCCGCCAACTCCTCCAGCTCCCCATCACCAATAAACCCTTCTTGCCACGCAATCTCCTCCACGCAGCCCACCTTGAGCCCTTGCCGCTCTTCCAGTACCTGCACAAACTGGCTCGCCTGATTCATTGAAGCAAACGTGCCGGTGTCCAGCCAGGCTGTGCCGCGGTCGAGCACGCCCACCTGCAATTTCCCGGCCTTCAAATATGCATTATTTACCGATGTAATCTCAAGCTCACCCCGGTCGCTCGGCTTTATGGACTTCGAAATCCCCACCACATCATTGTCAAAGAAGTACAGGCCGGGTACCGCATAGTTCGACTTCGGCTTCTCCGGTTTCTCCTCAATGCTCATCGCCTTCATATTCTTGTCAAACTCCACCACGCCGTATCGCTCCGGATCAGACACGTGGTAGGCAAAAATCACCCCGCCGTCAGGGTCCGTATAATCCTTCAGCTTGGATCCCAGATCCGAGCCATAAAAAATATTATCGCCCAAAATCAGCGCCACCTTGTCCTGGCCAATAAAATCCTCACCAATAATAAACGCCTGCGCCAGTCCCTCCGGCCGTGGCTGAATTTTGTAGGTAAAATTGCACCCGATCTGCTCACCGCTCCCCAGTAGCCGCTCAAATCCCGGCATATCCTGCTCGGTCGAAATAATCAAAATGTCCCGAATCCCCGCCATCATCAAGGTCGAAAGGGGATAGTAGATCATCGGTTTGTCATAAATCGGTACGAGCTGCTTCGAAATACCCTTAGTAATCGGATACAGCCGCGTCCCCGAACCGCCCGCCAAAATAATACCCTTCATAGCTAACCTTCCTTTCGTTGTTCAAAAGCTACATACGCCTGCAAAGCTTCGCGCCAATCTGTCAGCTGCAGTCCAGCCGCCTCAATTTTCGTCAAATCAAGCGTGCTCTGCAGCGGTCTTGGCGCCGCCTCCGGCTTATCTTTAAAATATTCAGCCGTGCTCACACCCGTTACCGTCAGATCCTCGCGCCCCATAGCGCCAAAAATCGCCCGTGTAACCCTCGCCCAGCTAACTGGCTCACCTTCATTCGACACATTATACGTGCCAAACGGCGCCGCGTCTTTCACCAATTTCTCAATCGCCTCCACCAGCGTTGCCGTAAACGTCAGCCGTCCAATCTGATCGTCCACCACCTTCGGCGAAACATTCTTGGCCGCCAGATTCATCATCGTTTGCACAAAATTTGGCCCATCCCCAATCACCCAGCTTGCGCGCAAAATGTAATGCTTCGGTGTCACGCTCACGGCCACATCGCCCGCAGCCTTGCTTTGCCCATATACGCCCAGTGGCGCCATTGCCTCATCTTCCGCGTGCGAAGGCTTCGACCCATCAAACACATAGTCGCTAGACACATGCACCAAAACCAAATCATGCTCTACAGCCACGCCCGCCAAGTTCGCGGCACCACCGGCATTAATCCGCCAAGCCACCCGCCGCCCTTCAGTCGTTTCAGCCTCGTCTACCTTTGTGTAGGCTGCGGCATTTAAAATCACCTTCACTCCCGACCAATCAAAACCAGCTACCCCCGCTGCATCTCCAATATCCAGATCAGCCCGCCCCGCCACGCGAGCCTTCGGAAACCGCGCGACCAAAGCCTTTCCAAGCTGGCCATTCGCCCCCAAGATCAAAAACGTCCGCTCGTCCATTTGCTAAGCCTCTATCGGTTTAACATCGATCAGCAGGGGATTGGCCTTATCTTTGTCCGATATCACAGCCTGCTTCTGCTCGATCGGCCAGGCGAGCCCGAGCGCCGGATCAAACGCGTGCACAGCCACATATTTCGCTTCGGGCGACCAATGAGCGTTCACGAGGTAGGTGTAAACCACGTTCCGCTCCAACGTTTGGTAGCCATTAGCCACCCCGCGCGGCACAAACACCGCCACATCTGGCCGTAGTTCCAGCGAAAAGGTCTCACCAAAGCTACCCGGACGCAGGTCCACCCAGGCCCCAAAGGCCTTACCCGCCGCGAGCGATATATATTTTTCCCAGGGCTCGGCGTGGAGGCCGCGCGTCACGCCCACCTCTTCGTTATACGAAAAATTATTCTGCACCACTTCAAAAGCTGGCAGACCCAAAGCCTCCATTTTGGCCTTTTGGTAATTCTCCTTGAACCACCCCCGACTATCACCATGCACCGGCAAATCAACTACAAAAAGCCCTCGAATATTTGTCTCTCGCACTGCCAAATCTGCCATTGCTACTGTCCTTGCTTCGCGTATTCCGCTTCCACGGCCGCTTTGTCGGCTTTCCACCAGTCTTCGTTGTCGCGGTACCAATCAATCATTGCCGCAATACCCTGCTCAAAGTTAAACTTCGGCTTCCACCCCAGTTCCGTCCGCAGTTTCGTCCAATCAATCGCATAGCGCAAATCGTGTCCCGGCCGGTCGTTTACGCGCTCAAACCAATCCTCGGGCTTGCCCAGATGATGCAAAATCGTCCGCACCACCTCGTTATTGTCCTTCTCGCCGTCTGCGCCAATCATATAGGTCTCGCCCGAGCGGCCCTTCTCAATAATCGCAAGCACCGCGTCGTTGTGGTCATTCACATGAATCCAGTCGCGCACATTCCGCCCGTCGCCATAGATCTTGGGCTTAATCCCAGACAGCACATTGGTAATCTGCCGCGGAATAAATTTCTCAATATGCATATAAGGACCATAATTATTCGAACAGTTCGAAATCGTGGCATGAATCCCAAAGGATCGCACCCAGGCTCGCACCAGCAAATCCGACCCCGCCTTGCTCGAAGAATACGGGCTCGAAGGATTGTACGGCGTACCCTCGTTAAACTTCGCTGGGTCGTCCAATGCCAAATCCCCAAACACCTCATCCGTCGAAATATGATGCAACCGCTTCCCATGCTTGCGAATCGCCTCAAGAATCGTAAACGTCCCGATCAAGTTCGTTTGAATAAACGGCTCCGGATCTTTAAGCGAATTGTCGTTGTGCGATTCCGCCGCAAAATGCACCACAATGTCGGTGTCGCTTATAAGCTCATCCATCAGCTTTGCGTCGCGAATGTCACCCTTCACAAATCGAATCTTGTCCGCTACGGGGTCGAGATTCTCCTTGTGGGCGGCGTACGTTAGCGCGTCCACCACCGTTATTTCGTAATCCGGGCGATTTTTGACCGTATAGTGAACGAAGTTCGCCCCAATAAACCCCGCTCCGCCTGTTACTAGCATCTTCATGCCTAACACTATACAAGAAAACCGCCAATCTGGCAGCGGTGCCTTCGCCAGGCCGCCGTGTTACAATCGCGCCATGATAATTGTAATAATCGCTGGCGGATCGGGCACCCGGCTTTGGCCATTATCCGTTGGCAACTACCCCAAACACCTATTAAAACTCACGGGCGACCGCTCTGGCGTCCAAGAAGCCTTCGACCGCGCCAAGCGCATCACCGACGACATTTATGTCGTCACCGAAGCTAGCCACGCGCATCATGTGCGCGAGCAACTGCCGGAACTCGGCGAGCATGCTTTCATCGTGGAGCCCGGCCGTCGCGGCACCGCCAGCTGCTTCATCGCCGCGCTCGACCGCGTCGCGCGCCATCATGACCACGATGAGCCCATCGGTTTTCTCTGGGCCGACCATTTCATTCGCGACATCGAAGGCTTTGCCCATGCCTTCAAATCGGCCGCCGAGCAATCCAAGCAGCACGGCCGCGTCACCCTCGTCGGCATCGAGCCTACGCACCCATCTACGCTTTTCGGCTACATAGAAAAAGGCAAAGTCATCGACAAAGAAGCTTTTGCCTCTGAAGTCACCAGCTTCAAGGAAAAGCCCGACCTCAAACTGGCCCGGGAATTTTTCTCCAGCGGCAATTACCTCTGGAACGGCGGCTATACCGTGGGCTCCGTCAACGCCTTCCTCTCGGCTATGAAAAAGCATGCCCCAGAGCGTTACGCCGACTATCACCGCCTCCAAGAAGCCAAAACCCCCGAAGAATACAACGACACCTATCTCGAATTTGAAAACGACGCCATCGACTATGCTTTCAGCGAAAAAGTCGACAACCTCCTCGTCGTCCCCGCCACCTTCGACTGGCTCGACGTCGGTTCCTTCAAAGAGCTCTACGAAGCCAATGACGCCGATGCCGATGGTAACGTCATCACCGGCTCCGGCACTATCGAAACGATCGAAGTTGAAAATTCCTACATTCGCAACGATGGCGATTTACCCGTTGCGGTCATTGGCCTCGACAACATCGTGGTCGTAAATACACCCAACGGCATCATCGTCGCCCGCAAAGACCTGTCTCAGCGCATCAAAGAGATCGTGCCCAAACTGTCGAACTAAGCCCCCGGCACCTCAGCCGACGTTGGTCCCGGCAAAGCTTTTAAATAAGCCGCCAACTGAATCGGGTCATAATCCACCTTATTAAGGAAATCCACCACCCCAAACGTCTTAGCGCGCTCCTTGATGCTGTCGCTGCCAATATTGCTAAAAGCAATCACCCGCGTTTGCGGGCTCTTCACCTGGAGTGCGGCAGCTTGCAAAAAGTCCATACCGCTCATACCGCCGAGCAGCATATCAAGCAAAATAAAGTCAAACGGCTGCGACGATGCCACTACCGTTAGCGCTTCATCCGCATTGCCAATCGCCGTCACCTCGAATCCCTCCCGCGTGAGGCCGGTCGTAAACATGGTGCGGATCGATTCATCGTCTTCTATGAGCAAAACCGTTGGCATAATCTTTAACCTTTCCATCCACGGTTCGGATCAGCCCGCACCGCCTCAGTTTCATCTGGCCGAGCATAATCGTCTTCCAGCCGCCACGTAGTACCGATTTCGGGCGTCGAGGCCTCCACGATATCGCAATCAGTGATGCCAATCAGCCGGTGTCGCTGACCTATCTGCGTCGTATAACCAGTCTCGGGCTTCAATTCCACTTGTACCATTTCGCCGTCGCTTTGTTCGATGATTACTCCCGCTCGGCCCGTAATCACTAAATAAGTTTCCGATTTCGCATCATGTACCTGTAAGCTTTGACGACACCCGGCATTAATATGCATGATCTTCATCATATAAGGGCCATCTTGCGCAGCCAGATGCAGTTCATACCCCCACGGCTTCTCCACGCGCTTCACGAATCCCGCACTCACAAACCCACTTTTATCAACCGAAGCTAAAAAGTCTGCCTCACTGGTCATCACATCTCCCGGTAATTATCACCATACTATCATCCCCAAACGAGCAGACACCACCCAAATCAAGCAACAGATGGTATAATCGTCCCATGTGCGGAATCATTGGATACATTGGTCAAAAAAATAACGCCCTCCCCGTTCTTATGAACGGACTCAGGCGCATGGAATATCGTGGCTACGATTCGGCCGGTGTTGCCATCGCTGATCACGGCAAAACCGTCGTCGTGAAGCGTCCCGGCAAGCTCGCCAATCTCACCGAGGCTCTCGAAGGCCACGAACCGGCCGGCCACGTCGGTATCGGCCACACCCGCTGGGCCACACATGGTGCGCCCACCGAGCTCAACGCTCACCCTCATCAAGCCGGCCCTATCTCTATTATCCACAACGGCATCATCGAAAATTATGCCTCCCTCAAAGAAAAATTAGCCAAAACCGGTGTCAAATTTGCCACCGACACCGACACTGAAGTCCTGGCCTGGCTCATCGCCGAAGAACGCAAATCGGCCAAAACCCTCGAAACCGCTGTACTCGCCGCTCTTCTGCAGGTGGAAGGCACCTTCGGCCTCGTTGTTCTCGATGAACGTGAACCCGACAAGCTCGTAGCCGCTCGTCGTGGCAGCCCGCTCTTGCTTGGCATCGCCTCCGACGCCATTTACATCGCCTCCGACGCCACTGCCATTGTTGGCTACACCGACCGCGTCGTATTCCTCGAAGACGACGAAATTGCCGTTTGTCAGGCCGGCCATTATGAGGTCATCGACTTCGAAGCTCAAGCCAAAGATCACGAAGAAGTCCAGATCAAAATGGAGCTCGCCGCCATCGAAAAGTCCGGCTACGATCACTTCTTGCTCAAAGAAATCATGGAGCAGCCCGCTACCATCGCCAACACTCTCCGCGGTCGCCTCGATGCCGAAAACGGCACCAGCCATCTCGGCGGGCTCAATCTCGACCCCAAGTCCTACCAAGACCTCAGCCGCTTCCTCATCGTCGCTTGCGGGAGCGCCTACATCTCTAGCCTGCTCGGTAAATACTTTATTGAACGCATGACCGGCCTGCCGGTAGATGTAGAAATCGCTTCAGAATTCCGCTACCGCGATCCTGTTGTGGTAAAGGGCACCATTGGTATGGTGGTGTCTCAATCTGGCGAAACCGCCGACACTCTAGCCTCGCTGCGCGAAATGAAGCGCCGCGGCATTCCTACGCTCGGTCTCGTGAACGTCGTAGGCTCAAGCATTGCCCGCGAAGTCGATGGCGGCGTGTACTTGCACTCTGGTCCCGAAATCTCGGTGGCTTCTACCAAAGTTATTACCTCCATGATCTTGGCTCAGTTACTCATTGGACTCCAGGTCGGCCGCGGCCGCGGGCTATCCGTCACCGAAGGCAAGGCTATCGTCCGTGCTCTTGAAGCTCTTCCTGCGCAAGTACAACAAATTCTCGACCAGCGCGAGCAAATCAAAGCTATCGCCAAAAAACTAGCTCACTTCAACAACGCCATGTTCCTCGGCCGCGACACCCTCTATCCTGTCGCTCAGGAAGGTGCCCTCAAGCTCAAGGAAACAGCCTATATTCACGCAGAAGCCTATGCAGCCGGTGAACTCAAGCACGGTCCCATTGCTCTCGTCGACGAAAAAATGCTCGTCGTCTTCCTACATCTCAAAAATGCCTTGTACGACAAGTCTCAATCTAGCCTCGAGCAAGTTCGTGCGCGTGGTGGCCAGGTGCTCATAGTCGGCACAGAAGGGGACGCAGCGCTGGAAGAATTCAGTGAAAACGTCGTTTACATTCCCGACGCCAATCCCTACACTCAACCCCTTCTCGCCAACATCCCGCTCCAGCTCTTTGCCTACTATGTCGCTTGCGAGCGCGGCACCGATGTGGACCAGCCCCGCAACCTCGCAAAGTCCGTCACCGTCGAATAGTGATAAAAATTGATTGCTTTAAACTCTCCTAAAAGTAACCCCGTAGATAATTGGGTTCTGAGTGTGTAAATGATGAAGACTGCATCTGTCCGACCGGCACGGTCTCATGGTGATGTCATTTTAGGACTAGCTTCGCAACCGTACGCCCCTGAATTTATGGGATTAGGAAAGCCTCTGCGATCAAAAATTTTAAAAGTAGCGGATTCGAGACCTTTAGCCAGTTAGCGTTTCTTGGGGCGCTCAGGGTCTTCGCTGAATATGAACTTCACTGCTAACTTGGCCAACCCATAGGTCTGAAGGATGGCGGCAGCAACAACAGTTGGCACCGCAAATGGACCCGCATCAAATTTTAGCCACCCCAAACCAATTAATGTAATGAGGCCGTAGCTAATAAAAAAACCAGCAATAACTAGCCGGCCAAGCATTTTATCCCATTTCCTGCGGAGTGCTTGTTTTTCTTGTCTGACGCTTAGGTCTTGCTTGCGATGAAGAGCCTCGGTATCGATGTCATTACTAGCCTCCCGCACTCTCGCAGCCGATTCAGGAGCAGCGCGAACTGAACCAAGTAACGCGCGCAGTTCAGCCTGTCGTTCTTGGGGTGTCATCATAAATTAAATGTTCTTTAATCTATATTTCATCGCGGAAACGGACACGCCAAATATCTTCGCTAAGTCGCCTGCATCCGACTTAGTAAGGCCATACTTTTTCATGGTATCGTTGATCAGTTTTTTTGGCATCAACAATTCAGAAGCAAATTTATCTGCCTCTTTTTCGGCATCGGGCTTTCCTTCCTCTTCCCATAAGGCATTCCGCTTATAGGCACCGTATTCGTTGGGCTCGTGCTCTAGCTCTAGGTGTCCTAGCTCGTGAGCGATAGTAAAGGTCTGGCGCTCGGGCAACTCTTCAACATTTAAATAAATCTTTTTTGTTGCAGCATCGAGCAGGCCTGATACTTCTTTTTCCTCCGGGGTGGTCGGGCTAAAAAAGACAATCTCAATACCCTCATCGGCTGCTAGCTGAAAGGCGTTTACGGGTGGTTCGGTTACGTCATACTTCTCAAGAAGATGAGCAGCCTTCCGTTGACTTTTTAACCAATCGGTCATGACTTTATCCTCAGATTAAATATAGGATTTCGTATCGTAAATATCACTGTGCATTTTGTTCACTTCTTGTTCGGTTTTTCAGCACTTTTTAGGAAAATAAGAAGACCTTAGATTTTGAGGAGTACATATTATTACAATATCACAGCTCCTTTTTCCTCGGCTTCGCTGACACTGAAACCGGTCGAAATCCTCGCAAGTATCTGGGCGACCATCTTCGCAGCCTAATCGCTCCACTTTCAAGCACAAGCATTGGCTTTGCTCATAATCGCCAGAATTAATTCTCGCTCATCGTCCGTACTCGCGTCACATGCGCCGGGCTCAGCCGGAAAATCCCCTCATCCAACCTCACCTGATCAAAATAGTGCGCCATAAACCCAACCGACCGCGACAGTACAAACAAAGAGTTAAAAAATTCTACATTCACCAGTGCCTGCAACTCATCCACGCTATAACCTTCGCGTTCCGTCAGCAAATCTAGCAACACCGCCGCCATCGCGCCGTCCACGTTCAAGATCAAATTACCCTTCTTGCGCGTCGTTTCCGCCTCTACTCCCCGCGCAAAAGTCGTAAACCTGGCTTCACTCAAGCCGCTCGTAAACTCTAGCAATCTGGCTACCCGGGGGTCGGGGGAATCGATGCGATATTTGCGGTGTCCAATGCCCGAAATGTACCGTTTTTGCGCCGCATACGTTTCCACGAGCGCTCCTGGCTCCTCGCCACTCCGTACGCCCTCAAGCCAAATCCCAGCAGCCTCATTCACAGCTCCGCCAAATCGCGGGCCGATCGTCAGAAGCCCCGCGGCTAGCGAACTTACCAAATCTTTACCTGCCCTCGCGGTCACAATCGTATTCACTGCTCCGGAGACATACGGCCCGTGATCCACAAGCAGCCGCAGTACGTAATCCACAAACCCCTCCAGCTCCACCGAATGCGTCTCTCGGCCCAAAAACATCGAGATCACAATCTTGGCAAACGAGTTATTATCGGCTAGCGCCAGCAAGCTCTGATCCAACACCTGCACTTCGCCCTCGCCGTCGTCGTACGACACTGAGCTGGCCATCAGCGCCTGTTTGCGCCCGGCCATCGCGCGCAGGCTCGCGTCCATCCCCGCCGCCTCCACATCTCCCGGCAACGCTCGTACAAACTCCACAAACTCGGTAAACGTCGTAGCGCTCATCGCTCCGGCCACCCGCAGTGCATCTGCCTTTGCTCGCGCCGACTCGTCCTGCGAAGCCGCCATGGCCTTGGCGTGCCCAAATTGCGGCGGCGACTCAAACAATTCCGCCACCGACCCCGCAATGTAGGCCACTACCGGCTTCGTCACCGCACCACTAGCAATCATCTCCGCCAGCTCATATTCATCATGCCCACCCAGCTCACCAAAGTACACAATCGAGGTCGTCTCAGAGTCCGCCTCCGCCGCCGCAAATACCTCCTGTGGCGAGCTCAGCGGAAACCGTTCGCCACCCACTGCCACCGAAAAACTCAGAGCATGCCCCGTAGTCGCCACCATCCGAATCAGCTCGCTCACCATACCTCCGCTGGAGCTCACCACGGCGACCGTTCCCGGCGTAAATAGCTTCGATTTCACCAACTGCGGCGCCTGCACGCCCCCAATCGGCCCGAGCTTCACCACGCCCGGCACCACCACCCCCACGCTCGCACCACCGGCCAGCCACACGCCCGCCGTCTCAGCCGCCCGCGCTAGCTCAATCGCATGCCGCTCTGGCAATCCTTCTGCAAACACCACTCCGCCTACCAGCTTCGGCAGATGCTTCATGGCCAGTGTCGAAGATGCTAGCACCCGTCGCCCCGAAGACAAGTTCAAAAACAAATTAATACTCGCTCGCAATCTCTCCGGCAGTCCCTCTACCGAACCAAACACTGGCACCACCACCTCGTGCGGCCCAAAAAAATACCGCTCGCTTTTACGCCCTGTTGCCACAATTGCCACAATCGACGGGCGCTCTCGCCCCGCCAAAAAGTCAAAGTCCAAGATCGACTGAATAATCCCTTTTGAGCTACCCAAAGCCACAATCTTCGGATCAAGCTTTCGCAAAGCTGCAATATCGAAGCTACTCACGATGCCCCCTCCAGCCCCGCCACAGCCCGTGGAATAATCTCAGACAACATCATTTCCGGACCAGCTACCTCACCCAGTAACCCCTCGCTCTCCAAGAATTTTCGCATCATCTCAAGCCCTTCCGCTTCGAACGGCCCACCGCGCCGTACATATACCTTAATTCCCTGTGCACGCATGGCTTCCTTGGCTTCATCTAGTGCCACGATCACGCCCTTAAATGTTGCCCGCACATCCGTAAAATTCGCCACTCCACCGGCAATCACCAACACCTTGTGCTTAGCCGTAGAGTCCAGCATAAGCGAAATCACCTGCCGCGTATAAATCACCGTCTCTTCCGTATTTGGATTCCCGCTATACTCGCCGTAATTTCCCAGCTCTCGGCCCAGCCCCTGGTTAAATACCTCATCCGCCAGCACCACACTCGCCCCGCCGCCCGACAGCAGCAGGAAAATGCTCCCATTAGCATTCAAAACCGCCAGCCGAAACGACGCTTGGCTCTGAGCAGCGAGCTCTTCCACTGCCACCATCTGCGGCAGCCGCGCCGAGGCCTCATACACCCGAAAATCCGCCGGCGTCCATCGCCCGTCCACCAGGAATCCCGCCTCCGAGTCCACCTCTACCGCGGCATCTAGCAAACGAGCTGCCCCGTCCACGACCACAAGCGGATTCACTTCCAAAAACGAGAAATAATTATCGTCAAAAGCCTGTGCCAGTTTCACCAAAGCCTTAGCCGGCAGGCCCAACGCTTCTGCCGCCCGTTCCGCCACTTCTTGCGTAAAAGGTGCTCGCCGAATCTCCTCGGGCGCATCCTCCACATTTACCCCACCACGGGCCGAAAAGCTCATTACATTACCTACCCGCAACCTTTCAAATGCCAAATACCGCTCAGCTTCTGCCGGATGTTCCAGCTCTTCCTCTATCAGTGCATGCTCAAAACCCAGGGCAGCCATGGCCTCCACATCTGCAGTGACCTCATCCTTCGTTCGTCCCAGTTTCACCAAACCCTTCTTAAAGCGGCCCTTCACTCCTTGGTCCACTTTCACGACATAGCGCTTATGCTCATCAAGCATCGCTACATCCGCTCGCCAGTCACCAGATGTGTCCAATGTCACCCCCGCATAATCCAAACCCAAAACATTCGCCAAAATCGTCTTGGCCCTAAACTCGGAGATCTTCTTGCGCGGCATAGTACACACTCATTATTCATCGATTATACCCGTCTAGCCTGCAAATGTGCCATAATACTGCCATATGGCAAAATCAAAGCCCGCGCCAGTTGAAGATGAGCCAACCGAAATTGAGGCCGATGCCTCCACTTGGGAACGCGCTCCACTATGGCTGCGCTCCTTTGGCGTAATGTTCGTTCTGGCCGTCCTCTTAGTTTCAAGTTTTGAAATCGTCTACGCTGGCAAAATTTTCCCTGGCATCATGGCCGACGGTATTGATATTGGTGGCCTGTCCCGCTCGGCCGCTAAAGCTCGTCTTGCCGGCAAAATCACCGATTTCTCTGGCCAAGTTGTCACCATCTCCAACGGTGACACCAACCTGCGTATCCCGGTGGCTAGCCTAAATGTCACCTATGACACCACCCGCGCCACCGACCTTGCCTTCGAATATGGCCGGCAGGGGAGTTGGCTAGACAAAGCTCGCCGCCAACTCCGAACCCTCCTCGGCCGCGACACCAATTTCGCCGTCTACAGCTACGATGACGCCCATCTTGTGCCCTATATTACACAATTAGCCGACGACCTCATCACTCCCGTCTCGGATGCTAGCCTTAGCTTCGATTCTGGCCGTCCCATCGTTAACCCCGCCAAATCCGGCACCCGCCTCGACCTTGGTCAGCTCACCAGTCTCGTCTCAGGCCGTTTGTCGCAAATGTCTATCGACCCAGTTCGGGCGCCCGTTTACCAGTTGGTACCCATGCTCGGCACCGACTCGCTCAGTGCCGTCACCAATCAATTGGGCGGCTATCTTGCCGGCCCTATTTCTCTGTCGTATTCCGGTACCGAGCTTACCGTTGACCAAAAAACCATCATTTCCTGGATTCAAGTTGGTTCCAAACCCGTTAAACCCTTTCTCACCACACTCAACCTCGAGGGGCTCTACCCACCGCCGCCTTCTGCCGATGTTAATCTCGACAAAACCGCTGTCGCCAAATACGTTGCTGGCCTCGCGGGCAACATTGACCAAACGCCAGTAAATGCCGCCCTCGACATGCAAAACGGCCAACTCACCGTCATCCAGCCCAGCCGCACCGGCATCAAACTCGACCAAACCGATGCGGTAAATTCCATCACCAAAAGCCTCAGCCGCCCAGCAACCGACCGTGAAGTCGCTCTCAAGCTCGACATCACCCAAGCCGACGTGAACGAAAACAATCTCAGCTCACTAGGAATTACCGACCAGCTCTCGGAAGGCGAAACCTATTTCCCTGGCTCACCCAGCACCCGTCTTACCAATGTTCGCTCCGGTGCCTCCAAATTCAACGGTGTCCTCCTCAAGCCCGGCCAAGTCTTCTCATTTGGTGCTCTGCTCGGTAGCGTGGGCCCCGAAACCGGTTATGTACCTGAGCTCGTTATCATTGGTGACCATGAAGAGTACCAATACGGCGGCGGTCTTTGCCAAGTCTCCACCACCGCTTTCCGCGCCGCACTTTTAGCTGGATTGCCTATCAATGAACGTGTAAACCATGCTTTTGCCATCAGCTATTACACTTGGCCCTACGGTGTGCCCGGCGTTGACGCCACCATCTACTATCCCCAAGTCGATTTTAAGTTCACCAACGACACCGGCCACTACATCCTCATCCAAACCGTTATGAACGGGGTTGACCTGAAATTTGACTTCTTCGGCACCAAAACCAAGACCGGAGCCATTCGCGGCCCGCAGTTTGTCTCCGGGTCCAGCGATGCCAAGCAGCCTTCCCACACCGTTTTCTATCGCGACATTCTTGACCTTGCCGGCAATGTCACAAAAACCGATACCTTCCAAACCTACTATCAGCCCAGCACGAATTTCCCCATTACTAAGCAATTTAATTAATAATTTCACCTCTCTATTGACTCTACGGCTTTTGTTCGGTACAATGAAACCAGTTAAGCCTGGGAGGGTCAAAAATGGCAGAGCCACTTACAAAACGCCAAAAAGAAGTTCTCGACTATGTCACGCAGTTCATCGAACTCCATGGCTACGCACCGAGCTATCGCGAAATCGCCGCCTATTTCAAATATGGCTCAGTTGCCACCGTGGCCGAGCACATTGAATCGCTCGTCGGTAAAGGCATGCTCTCCAAGAGCGACAACGAGGCTCGTTCTATTCAGCTCGTTAAAGCTGACCACATCGATGCCACGCCTCAATTTGACTTACCAATCCTCGGCCTTGTCGCTGCGGGTCAGCCCATCGAAACCCTCGGTACGCATGCCGAGACTCTCGAGGTCCCAGCCTTCATGGTCGGTCGCAAGAATTCCTACGTCCTGCAGGTGAAAGGTGACTCCATGATCGACGAAGGCATTCACACCGGCGATTACGTCGTGGTCACCGAAAAACCCACGCCAAGCAATGGCGAAATGGTAATTGCGCTCATTAATGGCGGCGAGGCTACTCTCAAGCGTTATTACAAAGAGAAAAATCACATCCGCCTCCAGCCTTCGAATTCCACAATGGAGCCAATTATCATCGAGCCAGGTACCCCTATCGAGATTCAAGGCGTTGTCATTGGGCTGATTCGAAAGTATTAGGCGGATTTTATGAACCAGCTAGCGTTTAACACATTTGAGTGCCACATGTACGTTTCCGCGCGCGGCGCTATGAAATTCAACCTACCAGTCGAGACAGGCCCTAAGCCCGTAGCTCGCCTCGAGCCTCTCGATCACACCTCGCTCATCGACCCTTCTTTCCGGCGTCTTTTAGCCGCCTTCGAATCTCTCCCTCAGTCGCTCCAAACTGTGCAGGTCTAGCGACACAGGTGTCTTGCCGCAAAATACTAGACAAGACAAAACAAGAGGTAGAGCGAAGATAAGAAACGCTAATTACGGCCCACGCCCGACAACCAGCGTACCCATGTAACAGTAAGAGGGTCGAGTTCGTGGGCAAGATTGGCGTTTCTTATCGAAGCAAACAAAATGGGGGAATACTGGACTAGCCAAAGGATGGCAAGCAAGTGAGCCCTCCTAGCTCCCCATCACCAATCGAACCAACCCTCGCCGAAACTCCTGAATCCCTTCCCGCGAAGCTGGCCGCTCCGGATACGTCCGGTTCGACAAATAAACCATCGCCACCTTCTCCACCGGGTCCATCATCAAGGCGCAGCCAGTAAAACCAGTTTTTCCAAAAACCCCATGATCTCGGACACTAGCCGGCAGCTCGCCCAAATTAATTTCCCACCCCAGTCCTGTGCGTTCTCCAATGCCTTCCAGCTGGTTCGTATGCATTTGTGCAACCGTGCGGGGCTCAAAATACCGCCGACCCCCAAGCTCGCCCTTATTTAAGAGCATTTGCGCAAACCTCAGTAGATCTGCTGAAGTCGTAAATAAACCGGCGTGTCCGGCAATGATTCCCTGCTTTCGAAGTGCCCAAGCCGTCTCGTCGTGAGGTTGACCCTGCACCAAGCCCCGAAAATCCTTGGCCGTGGGCGCTACTTCACGAGCATCCCACATCCCGCCGTCAAAATCTGTCCGCTCCATCTTAAGCGGGCCAAAAAACACCTCCTTAGCCAGCTTATCGAGAGGCTGGCCAGTGACGCGCTCCGCGATCATACCCAAAAGAATTGCTGGCGGGTTTGTATAAAAATACTGCTTCCCCGGTGCCGCCTTAAGCTTGCCTTCAAACAACGTCTCGATCAAACGATCCGGCGTCTCCTTCGCCACCGTCGACATGCCAGCAGGCAAATCCCAGATCACGGTGTAGGTCAACAAATGCCGGACCAAAATTTGCTCGCGGTAATCGTTATGGATCTCCGGTAAATAACGGGCAGCTTTATCATCCAACCCGAGTCGGCCATCCTCGATTAACTTCAAAATGAGCGAATTCGTTGGGACCGACTTTGTAATTGACGCCACATCATACACAGTTCGCTCCGACACTACGGGCGACACCGACTCATACCCAAATCGTCCGAACGGCAAAACCACCGCCTCGCCCCCGCGAATATAACCCACTTGGCAGCCGGGAAACACCTGGTCCCGGATCGCTGCCTCCGCTAAGTCGGCTATCTTCTGCTGGAGGTCATCGGTGGCGGTCAACGTTAAACCGCCTGCATCATGCTGCCGGGCATCAGCGGCTGGCTAAGTTCCGGCTCCACCAACCCGCCCATTCGCATCATGGCGCGTACAATATTCGCCCTGCCCGCCGCCTCATGGTGCTGCAATGCCATCGCAAATGACTCGCCCACGCGCAGTTGGTCGTGCAAGAAGAACGTATCGTTGGCATACGTTCGCAAAAATTGAGGCGAAAAAGAACCCGTCGCAAAAGTCTGTACGCGGTGGGCTAGCACAATAAACACCTCATACTGATCGCGCATAGCTCGCGGCGTGCTCCGAAGCGGTCTCGCCAAATCCAATCGTCGTTGGAAATCATTAGCCAAAGCCAAAAACTCCGCATCCCGGTTTAATAACTCATCTACGGCGTCATCAATAGCTTCGGTGCTAAAAGCGGGATTCAACAGCCGGTTAATATCAATCTGGTTCGCCGTCAAGAGCGCCTTAACGTCGTGCCACCGCTTGCTCACGCTCTTTTCTAGCTCAGAACGCAACTCCAGCCCGGGTTGGCCGGTCTTGATTTGCCCGCTGTAGTCTACGAGCAGACACAAATTTGGCAGTTGTACCACCAACCGATCCACGATGGAGGCCTCTACTGATGCCGTCATGTATAAGCTCAAACAATCAGCCGACAGCCTTGGCATTCGGTCCGCTGACGCAAAATACACCTTCGCCTCCGGATTATCGTGCACCGACTCCGTAGTGAAGCTCGCATGCTGCATCTGAGTAATCGTATACGTATATTTCAGAATCTCCACAGCATTAGTAGTGAACGTCCGTTGACGCTGTAGTACCCGAGATAATTTACGCCACTGCTTTTCGGCTAGTCCCATCATAGCCTCCGGCTCTTCACATAGCACCACCGCTTTGCCCAGATGCTGCCTGGCATGAATATGCCGCATCAAATCCGGCACAATCGTTTCTGCGGTCGCATGAGTCTTGTCGAATGTCTCTAGATATCGAGTAATCATCGTTTCAACCTTCCCTCGTAAGTCAAACCAAAACTATCTTAATCTATAGTAAATGGTGCTGCCGAAAACTAAAATAGTCCGTTTTCGTCAAAATCAAATGATCACGTAGCATTACGCCTAGCAGCTGTCCCGCTGCCGCCAACTGCTGAGTGAGGGCGATATCATTTTGGCTCGGCTGCGAACTGCCAGAGGGGTGGTTATGTGCCACAATTACGCTCGCCGCTCGGTCCATCAAGGCCTCCGCAAACACCTCACGCGGATGCGCTAGCACCGAATCGAGCGTCCCAATAGTAATAATCCGCTGCGCAATCAATCGTTGCCCGCCATCCAGCGACAAAGCTATCAAATATTCCTGCTGCTTCGACCGGATATCATCCAAGTGTGCCACAATCTCACTCATTGTCCGCAGCGGCTCCACATCTTTCACCAAATGGCGCTTAGCCAGCTCTAAAGCCGCCATAATTCTACCCGCCCCTGCCGTACTTACGCCGTGCAAACTCGTCAGGCCGTCGTAAGTAACCGCCGCCGCCCCTTTGCGCAAAAGCTTCTGTACTTGTCGGGCAATCTGGCTTACGTCCGCGCCTGCCGTCCCCGTCCCAATCATTACCTCAAGGAGCTCAAAGTCGGACAGCGCCGCCGCTCCCTTGCGCTGCAATTTCTCGCGTGGGCGGTCCAAAGCTGGAATCTGCTGAATAGATCGGCGTTTTGGCATCACTAGGAGTGTATAACAGGCGTCACCCCGGTGCTACCGTAAGCCTTTTTACAGTGGATTTTTGCGTGCCGCCGGAGCTGCGATCTTTTCAGCCACTGCTCGCACGTTCGTATATTTATCGAATTCGTCTACAATCTCCACGCCCAAAATCTCTTCGATCACATCCTCGATCGCAATTACCCCCACAAATTCCGAAAACTGATTCACCACCATAAACAAATGGTTTTTTGTCTTAATGAAGGCGTTCAAGGCATGATCCAGTCGCGCATCTTCGTTCACAAAAAACACATTCTTACTCGCCACCTTCATCACCGTCTTCCCCCGAATCGCCGGATCAATCAGCTGCTGCGAATACAATATGCCCGTCACCTGGTCAAACGACTCATCATAAACCGGAAACCGCGAATAGCCGGAAAGTCGCAAATCTTCAATCGTCTTCGCGTCCAGCACCTGATCTTGCTCAATGCCCTTCACCATCGACCGCGGCGTCATAATGTCGCGGATCATCTTGTCGCCAAACGTTAGCGCCCCCCGTGCAATCCGCTCCTCGTCCTTCTTCAAGGTACTGCCGCCGTGCTCCTCCAAAATTCCCATCAACTCCTTGCGCGAGTACATCGTGGGCAGCTCTTCTCCCAAAATCTTATCCAAAAGCCAGGCCAGCGGTGCCGCCACCGGATAGAAAATAAACAAAATAATGCGTACCAGCCACGCCGTTCTCGCTCCCAGCGCCATCGCATAGCGCGAAAACACCGCCTGCGGCAAAATCTCGCCAAAAATCGTTATCAAAAAAGTTGTCAAAACGCCCGCCACCAGGCCAGAAGTAATCGACTCCAAAAACAACGACATCGTCGAAATTGCCGCCACATTGCCCACCAAAAGGGTCACCAGCAGCAAGTTGCCACGCTCGCGCACCGCATAAATCCGTTTGGCGCGAACATCTCCCAGCGCCACTTTGCGCTTAAGCTCATGTGGCCCCAGGCTCATTAAACCCAGTGTCAGTCCCGAAAACAGTGCTGACATCCCAAGGAGGGCAAAAACTATAATGTAGATCATCGTCGTTGTTTAAACTTACTTACCCTTAGTATGCTCGGCACCGTGGTGTTCGCCGGTAACGCGCCACGGCTTCTCAATGCCTTCAAAAGCCTTAATAGCCTCCTCGCGCAGTATCCCACCCACAACTTCCGGCCGGTAATCCCAGTCTTCAGCTAGTTGGGCAATCCGAATTTTGCGCCGTCGAAACAAATGTGGCAAGTCGTCACGGTAAAGACCAAACGCCACCCGCGGAATATTCGACTGAAAAATCGCCGCCGAGCACATTGGACACGGCTCGGCCGATGAGTAAATAATGCAATCGCTCAAATCACGCCTCGCCAATTTCCACGACGCCTCACTCAGCGCCATGAGCTCGGCATGAGCCGTCACATCCACCTTCCGCCGCTCGCCATTCTCAGCCGCTGCCACCACCATGCCGTCCTGAACGATCACCGCACCAAACGGAAACTCACCGCGCGCCTTCGACGCCACGGCCAAGTCCAATGCCAATTTCATGTGTTTTTCGTTTACCCAGTCTGCCATTACTCGAAACTCTACAGCCTCAGCCCAATCTTCGCAACCATCGCCGCATTTCAAGATGCAAAAAATCCCGGCCCAGCCTATACTAAATCCATGACTCCAGAAGTAGCCCTCGATTACATAAATGCCGCGAAGGCCGCCACATACACGCTCTCAGGCGAAATCTCCAGCAGCGAAAATCATACTGCCTATCGGGTGGTAAACGGCGATGGCGCGTCCGCCGTCCTAAAGTATAGTGCCAACCCGATGTGGCGGACTCAAGTTGAGCGTGCCAAAGCTGCCACGGACCACCTCCGCCCTCTTGGTTATCCCGTACCATCGTATCTTTACGTTGACGCCACCAGCGCCGGGACATTTTGGTTGGAAAATGAACTTACCGGCCAACCCATCAAGTCGCCGACACCTGCCCAAATCGAACATCTCCTTGGTCTCATCGAGCTGCAAAAGGGCCAAACCATTAGCGCCGTTCAAGGTCAGGACTGGTCCTGGTATGCCATGGGTATCGTATTCCGCGGCGATTCCGGCTTTGTGCGCTATCTCATGCAATTCTCCACGCAAACCTCCGCACTCGCTGCCCAAATCGAGGGCCTCGTGCTCGGCCTCGACGGCAAAGCTCTTGGCAATACCGACCTGGTTCACGGCGACCTGGGCCTCGCCCAAGCGCTGGCCGAAGGCGACGCTATTACGGGCGTGCTCAACTGGGATCAAGTTGGCTACGGCGACCACGCCATGGACCTTGTAAGTCTCTGGTACTCACTCATGGATCAGCCTACATCGCGCGATCAAGTGTTCGCAGCCCTCCTCAAAGCTTCAGACCCTCAGAGCATCAAAATCTTTGCTGCCTACAAAATGCTTTCAAGCATTGCTGCTCAGATCAACAAGGTCGGTGGGGAAGTGGCGACAGCTGCCGAACAGGCCAAGGCCGCCCTCCAAATTCTCCACACGCTCTAGCCTAGTATCCGGGACTAGACCCGCCACCGTAAGTGCGGCTATTGGCTCGGTAAAAGTCAGCCAGTTTGGTTACTTTGCTGTTCGCTACCGCAACCACATAGAGTGCACTCTCGTCGCTCTTCGTTACGCTAAACACAATGTAATCGTCGCCCACCCACGTCACAAATTGATTTACCGATCCTAGCGATGTTAATTTCCGCTCGGATCCACCATCGCTGTCGGTGAGATACAACTCCGTTTTACCATCCCGCTCTTCAATAAAGCTCGAATATTTATCGCCCACCGAATCGTTGTAAGTCCGCGAGCTTGTATTGGTCGGTCCATTCGCGACCTTAGCCGAAGTCAACGCCTCCAAATCTATACTCTGCCAGGAAGCCGTGTAGTTTGGATTGTACGAATAGTATTCCGATAGCAACGTGTGCTTTGTCTGGCGCACAATCGAAGCCGCCGGCGTTTCGGCTACTCGTTTTGCCGCCTTTCCGCCCAATTGCCCAAAATAAACCCCATCCTGCTCGGTCGTTCCGGCGCTAATCGAGTAAAAGAACCCATCGTCATAAGGCGCAAGCAATTTCGGGCAGCTATTCGTCGTCGCAGCAGATATCAAGGTAGTGCTCTTTTGCGCAACCGGCGCGTACGCCTTAAGATCTGGGCAGCCTCCTCCCGTTTGCGGATATTTCTCGTATACCAAACTATCAGCCACCCAAGCTCGGTAGTTTCCAAACGCGTATGCATCTTCAATCTTCGTCAGCTTCTGCGAAAGCGTATTAAAAATAAACAAAGCATGGTATGGGTTACCATAGGCATCTCGCTTGCCCTCCCTGCTTGACACCAGCGCCAAATAGGCCGGATTCTTTGCGCTCGTGAGAATGCCCGTGTCGGAGTCCTCGCTGCCCGTCCCAGCTAGCACTACTTCAGCTCCCGAACCATCCAAATTGCTGCTGTAAAGGTCAATCTTCCCGCTTCGGTTCGACAAATAGTATACCTTCCCAGCCGGCACTACCGACGCCCCGATCTGCCCGCCATTGAGCACGACCTTCGTACTAACCTTGAGCGCATTAAATCCATCCTTAGAATACTCAATGTCCTGAGTAGTATTATTTGCGCTTGGCGGAAATACCAAGGTGGCCTTACCGGCCGTATCAGTCATAGCCTGTACATCACCGGCCTTCACTTCCACGTCCGCTACTCCGCTGCCCGTCAAGACATTTGTTACCTGCAAGCCTACGCGTACACCCGTCGCCTTTAGCTTGACCGTCCCAAGCGTAATGTCGCCAAAACCGATCGTCTGCGCCTCACTGGCGTTTGCATATGCCACCCGCGACACTATCACCGTCGTCTTGCCGGGCTGAACGCGGACAAATTTCGCCGCACCCATCTTGTCGGTAAACTCAGTCTGCCCAGCCAGCGTAACGGTAGCATGAGATACCGGCAGCGACGAATCAGCATCGATCACTCGTAGATCCACCGTCGGTTTCCAGACTATCCCGAGTACTGGATATTTCAGGTCCGTAAAGCCGATGGTCAACCCTGCAAGCACAATCAAGCTACCAACCGCCGCCAGTATCCACCGTATCGGTTTGGCCCTCAGCCATTTCCAGGCGCGGCCCAGCCTTCCACCCTTGTCAGGCCCCGTGTCAGGTTCCGACTCTGGCTTGTCGTCCGCATCCACCTTCGGCTCCAACTCCTCAGGTTCTTGTTCGTGTTCATCGTTCAGATCTTCCATAAATCCTCTACATTGTTATTTTTAAGCATAAAGGCTTCGATAAACTTTCACCAGCCAAATAATCTGGCGAGGAGGGTGGGATAATCGCGGATAAACCCACCGCAGGACATAACCGCCCCCGACAAAAAGCCCAGCCACTAGCCCAAGCACCAAAACGTTTAACGGCGCGTAAAAACCCACCAGCGCAATGTACAATACTGCTCCACCAGCCCACGAAGCCTCGCTCAAAAACAAAAACGCCAGCGGGATAATGAGATGCCATGGGTACAATAAACCAGTAAGAGTTAAGGGAACGAGAAAACTCGCGAGCGTTAGGGCTGTTAGCTGAGGCAGTCGTTTACACAAGTATGCGGTCAAAATTACGCCGTATGTTGCGAAAAACAACCCATAAGAGAGCCAGAAAACCACCTTTCGACTAATATGAGGTAGCAAATTATAGAACAAAAGCGAAAAGCTGCCGAGTACGCTACCCCCTTGATTGGCCCTGAGCATCGCAAGCCAGTCAAAGCCCACCCAAGGCTTCAAACCTATCAACATAACAGCAAGCCCAATCACAGCGGCCAGGCCCAGCAGCCAAAAGTCTCGCCATTTCCGAACAAAAAACGGTGCCAAAATCAGACTATGAATTTTTATCAGCCCAGTCGCGCTCAAAATAACCCCTCGCGCCGCCACATTTGAATAGTAGTAAGCAGCTAGTAATCCCGCTGCTATCACAATATCTGGGTGAGGGGAGTGCACTGTATCGATCAAAATCGTTGGGTTAATCAAAAAACCAAAGCTCAGCCATTCCTTCCGAGTAATCAGATAAATAAATCGAGCACTCGCCAAAAGCGCTATTAAATTAATCAGCTTTAAAAAGATCAAACCCAGCGCTATATGATTACCCGATAAGAAATTAATAATCACCATCAAAACTTGCCACAATGGGCCGTAAGGGCTAGGAATCTTAATCCACCAGGTGTGGTGAAAAACAGCCGAATATTGATCCACCGGCAAGTGCACCGGCAAGCTTGTATACGGCGAAAGATGCCAAAGTCGAATCATCTCGCCATCAAATAAATACCGAAAAGCATCCCGCGACGTGTCCGGATAGCAAAAAAGCGCCACTACGATCAATGTCACTGGTAACAGATAGAAAATTCTTTTAATAGTCTGCCGCCGCCATAGCAAGGTCGCCGCTATTCCCGCCCAGCTAACACCGGCGAGCAGACCTCTGCCGTCCATATCGTAGATCGGCCAAAGATATGACCAGATGGCCACCATCACTAGGCTCGCCACATAGAATCCGCCTATCAACCAAAAAGCCCCCTTGCGGGTGACGGCTCTTTTCATGAGCGCACGAGCACCCTGAATGAAGGTTTGCATATAGGCTATCTTACAAAAAAATCCATACACAAACTACTGCTAGGGAGGATACTTTTGGAAGTTACTGAATCGTTATATTGGCCATGTTGCTGGCGTCCAAATGGTTGTGGAAGCCAAAGCTGCCCTTTTTCGTGAGCGTCACCGTCTTGCTCTGGCCGGGCTCAATAGCGCCCACATTCAAGTCGGTATCATCCGTATGTACGGGGTGAGGATTTGAGTCCACCTGAATCTCCGACGATGAGGCATTGGTAAATTTCACCGCATCACCCGACTTCACCGTAGTCGTTGCAGGTGTAAAACCACTGTCATTATAGGTAATTGTAGCCGCCATAACTGCGTTGCTTGGTGCTGTCACCGACACACTCGCCGTTGGGCTCGCGGCTGGTGTACCCGGTTTGTACTGACCTACGGCAAAAATCACCCCGCCCACCACGACCACGGCACCAACAATTCCCATAACCATTTTGCTATTCATGCCTACATCTCCTCACCTTAAATATCTCCTAAAATCGCGAGAGCCACTGCTGCAAAAGCAATGGCAACATCCCGAAACGTAATCGCAAACAAATAAATGTCCGAAACCATAATAGCTACCATAATCGCAGCCGCCAAAATCCCGGCGTAGCGCATAAACCTGCCGCTCAGAAGCCATAGCGCCAGCACCAGCTCGACAGTAGAAAATGCCTTTAAAGCCAGAAGTGCCGGGACAATCCTCGTCACCATATGCGGCAAATACCCCACCCAGTCTGAGGGAGTCAGAAAAGCTGCGATCGCCGCGTATCCAAAAACCGCCGCCAGCCCTAGCCGGATCATCAGCCCAGCCAGTCTTACCCGAGATGCATCAACTTCGTTTTTAGCGTAAGGTCTTAGCATACTTGTATACTAACATCAGTTTTAGACGAAAAGGACTCGTTCATGGACACCGCCATTCGCATCGAAGGCCTCACCAAACAATATGGGGATTTCACGGCTCTAGCTCCACTGGATCTCGAGGTCAAAACTGGCGAAGTGCTTGGCTACCTCGGTCCCAATGGTGCCGGTAAAACCACCACCATCCGGCTGATTCTTGGTCTCATCAACCCCACCGGCGGTCGGGTTGAGATCTTTGGCACCAACGCTCAAACCAAAAAGGTGGAGGCTCACAAACACCTTGCCTACATTCCGGGTGAAGCCGCCCTTTGGCCCAATCTCACCGGTATGGAAACCCTCCACCTCCTTGGCAAGCTGCATGGCCAAATCGATCCGGGCTATCGCGACCAACTCATTAAGCGCTTTGCCTTCGAGCCCAACAAAAAAGTCCGTACCTACTCCAAGGGCAATCGCCAAAAGATCAACATCATCGCCGCCTTCATGACGCGCGCCAAACTACTCATCATGGACGAGCCCACCAGCGGCCTCGACCCCATCATGGAACAAGCCTTCCGCCAAACCGTGCTTGAGGCCAAAGCGGCCGGTCACACTATCTTCCTCTCGTCGCACATTCTCGAAGAAGTTGAAGCTCTCTGCGATCGAGTAGCTATTTTGCGGGCCGGACGTCTCGTGGAGCTTGGCACTCTTGCGCAAATGCGCCACCTCTCCGCGCTTACTGTCGAGGCCACCTTTGATACCGCTCCGCCGAAAATTAACCACCTTAAAGGCGTCACGGCCGTGAAGATCGCCGGCCATACCCTAAGCTGCCAAGTCCAGGGACCCATCGCTCCGCTCCTAAGCTTACTAGCCGAGGCTCATCCGAAGACCCTCCTCAGCCGCGAGCCCTCTTTAGAGGAGCTGTTTCTCTCGCTCTATGGTGATCAAGAAGTCGTAAAACCAAAAAACCGCCCATGAGCACGAAAGCTGCCACCATCCCGCTAGGGCAATTCAAACAATACGCTTGGCCTAAGACCGTCATCGGCCGTTTTGTGGCGCGTCACACTATCCGCAGCGCCACTTTTGTAGCACTAGCCTTTAGTGTCTTTGTGGTCTCAAAGACCGTGGGCTACGCCGATGCCTATCCCACGGCCCATGACCGGCTGGTTACTTCTGCGCTCTACACCAATAATGTTGGCCTCATCGCACTCTATGGGGCTCCCCATCACATCGAAACCGTTTCCGGCTTTGCTGTCTGGTATGGGCTTTGCATTGGGGTTCTGCTCGGCAGTATCTGGGCGTACCTCACCGCCACCAAAGTCTTCCGAGGTGAAGAAACCGCCGGTCGTTGGGAACTACTCCTTACCGGCCAAACCACGGCTAGCCAGGCCGCTTCCAATGCTCTTGCGGGGCTCGGCCTAAGTCTTGCGCTTTTCTACGCCATAGCCGCAGTCACGCTCATTGGTATCGGAAAAATGCACAACATTAACTTCGCCGCCGGACCGGCCCTATTCTTTGCCCTAGCCGCGGTTGCTGGTGCCGTCATTTTCATGGCGGTCGGTGCCTTTGCCAGCCAGCTCATGCCCACCCGCGCCCGTGCCGCCGGTCTTGCCACTGCCATTTTTGGCATGAGTTATTTGCTTCGGGCGGCCGGCGACATCACCAGCGCTCACTGGCTCCTAAACATCACACCCCTCGGCTGGATCGAGAAACTCCAGCCTCTCTACGATCCTCAGCCCTTCTGGCTTCTGCCCATTGTCGGCCTTGTGGTTGCTCTCGTCGCCGGCACCATTTTCCTCGCTGGCCGTCGCGATCTTGGTGATAGCTACTTTGCCGACCACGATACGGCAAAGCCTCACAATCTGCTCCTCGCCGGCCCATTCACATCCGCCATCCGGTTTACCCGGGGGAGCAGCTTGAGCTGGTTTACCGCCCTCGCTACCCTCATGATCTTCTTTGGCGCGCTCACCAACACTGCCTCCCAGGCTTTTAGCGGCTCAGCTGCGGCTCAGCATCTCATCGATCAGCTTGTGAAGGCCTCCCAAGAAACCGTCGCTCGCACCTTCCTCGGTGTTGCTTACATGATTGCCATGCTTCTCATCATGTCCTATGCCGCGAGCATTGTCGGTGCCATGCGCAGCGATGAGGCTCAAGGGTATCTCGATAATCAGCTCGTTCGACCTATCGGCCGCCAGCGTTGGTTTTGGAGCCGCGTTGGCCTGGCGTTCATCGGCCTACTCGCGGCTAGCATGCTCGCAAGCTTGGCCACCTGGCTTGGCCTGGCCGGACATCACGATGTCATCTCATTCCACGACCTGCTCATTGCTGGGCTCAATACCCTCGCTCCCGCCATTTTCACGCTCGGCTCCGGTCTCGTTGCTCTCGGGCTCATCCCGCGCCTCACCTCCCTGATCGCCTACGGGGTCATCGCCTGGTCATTTGTCATTCAACTCCTCGGCTCTGGCCTCAATCTTAACCATTGGATACTCGATACCTCCATCTTCACCCACATCGCGCTATCTCCCGCCATTGATCCCAAATGGGGTAACAACACCGTCATGACCATCATTGGCCTCACGCTCATTCTCATCGGTGCCGTCGCTTTCAATCGTCGCGACCTCGCCAATGAATAGCGAGTAGTGCCTTCACTCTTCTTCGGCTCTAGAGCGGTCGGTTCGCCGCTCTTCCAATCTGCCACCAGCCCAATGTGCGCATAATGTTTGCCCACATAATGAGTAAGGTTTGATAAAAATTGAAAACGAATATTGCCTATCTCGATCCCGGCTTCTTCCCGTGTTTCGCGCCTCGCACACTCAGCAAATGACTCACCAAACTCCAAATGCCCACCAGGAAATGCAAACTCTCCTTCGCCGTGTGCGCCTTTGCGTTTGGCCGGCAGAACCTTATCATCCTTAAAAATCATGACCCCAACTCCAACCCTAGGCTGTTTTTCCATGTACTTGACCATTTCGCGATGAGTCGTCGCCTCAATGCTCCATAACGCGTTTGAGCTTTTGCAAAGGCTCAATCGTAAATGGGTCGTCAAGCTCACCCTCGTCAGTCCATTCCAAAAATTCCAGTTCAGTAGAGCCCTCCACCGGTCGAACCGTGTACTTCACATGGTAAGCCCCATCCTTGCGCCGCAAAGTAAACACCCTGCCAGGCTCAAAGGCTGTAATTTCATATTCCGTCCACGCGCCCTCACGGCCTTGATTCTTATAAATCGTGCCAACTCGCACCGGCCACGGTTCAGCCACTTCCTGAGCGATCCCGTCAATCCATTTCGGCGTATTTTCAGGATTAAGCGTAAAGTCAAAAACCTCCTGCATCGGACGGTCGATTTTTATCGTCAATCTCACTTCTTTCATCGCGAAAACAGCTCCTTAATCATTTTGTAATCAGCTGTCGCATCTGCACGTACATCTTCAAAAAAGATCTTATGATTCAAATCACGCTCAATTTTCTTTAGAGCCCATCGTTTAATTTTTTCAAATTTCTCGTCAAGCTGCCCCATCGCCCAGGTCGCATATACATAAAAATCCGTCTTCAAATGAGCCAAAGAATCCGCAGTAGACAAAATCTTGCCCTCAATCGATTCCGGATGTTCATCGCCATGGCAGCTGTGATACCGAATCGCATCGTCTACCACCAGGGCCACATCCTCATCCGAGTAGCCAAACTCTCGCATGAGCTCGCGCGCCATGCGCAGACTTTCTTTCCCGTGTTCGCCGTCTTCACGCTTCATGTTTACATCAGCGATATCGTGCAAAAGCGCGGCCACTCGCGCCAGCTCCGCATTGGCTCCATGTTTCTTCGCCAGCTCGGTGGCGTAGTTGGCCACCACAAACACATGGTTGGCCCACATCCAGGTCACCCAATCCGCCCCTCGGCGCGGATTACTGTCCTCGTATAGTGCTTTAACCTTGGCTTCTAATTTTTGCGACCGTTCCATATCATCCCCAATATATATGACCTTCATTTTACATGTATGCCGCTGCCAATATAAGGATCTGAAATGCAACCACATACAAAGCCTGAAATATCAAGAACCGGGCCTTTAGTTTTCCAAGCAACAACAGCGAAAAACCAATGATCATGTAGGCAATACAGACCGCCCCAAGTATCCTTGCAGCCACCGATATCTTAGGTGCGACCAAGATAAGCAAGCCCAACGGCAGAAACATAACCGCCATGCCATAAGCCGCCACCCGGTGAACAACCATTTTCCACGACTCCGTGTCGGGCACGATCGCCGCAATCATCTGTCCTGCAATCGCTAGCGAAAGTATGAGCAAAAATACCCACGACAATCCAAGCCTAGGCACAAACCAAGTAATCAGCCAGTAGTAAAACACACCGCCACAAACCACCAGAGTAAAAGAAAAAACTCCGTAAGCCCCTCGCGCACTTGCGGCATGCTGACTGATCGACATGCCATTATGGCCTCTCCAACGGCCAAGCAGCACAGCTCCGGCGATCCAGCTGGCCAAGACGGCTAAAAATCCCAGAAAGCTAATCATTAAGCAATTATAAACGGTTCTTAACGGTAATTTTTAGCCTTAAATTGGCTCTGGCTCTGGCTCTGGCTCTACTGGGCAGCCGTAAGTTTCAGGTCACGAGTCTCCTGAATCAGGGCATTGAGCTGATCTTCTTCTAGCTTCTCATCTGCAGGCACCGAGGCATTCTGAACACAGGGTTGCTGCGCCGCTATATAGTAATAATTGTAGCCATTAATCGTGCCTGCCTTGATGGCATTTACCGTTCCAGTGTCTGAGGCTATGGCCACGCGGCTCAATCCCCCGAGTCCACCTGCCCCACATGCTGTGTACTTCGGATAGAGCTCACTAGAATAAAACTCTGCTGAACCGTCAGACGAATACCAGTTCGCCGAAGCGTCCGCAATTTTGTAGTGCACATTTGCGAGTATCCCACTAACTGGTAGCCTTACACCCCACTGCGCAATAACTAAGTATCCAGCCGAAGGTGAAGTAGTCGGTGTTGGCGATTGCGAGCTTGATAGTTTCGAGGCGGTACTCGAGCTAGTCTTATTCTGGACATTTTGATATGCAAAATACCCAGCCACGCCAATAACAGCAATTAACGCAATGCCGAGAATTATGTCAAGGGCCGAAAAGCCTTTTTGATCAATCCTTTTCATACTTGCTTTCAATAAATGTTGAATTGAGCGTAACAAAAAATGACTTGATGCAAAAGCTTTTGGCGGATACAGCCTCTTCGGGCTCGAACCGATCCTTGACCAAGAAAAACAAAAATAGACTGCGCAAATGCGAGTCTGCTCCCGTAAATAATTCCTGGCTCCGGAGGTCGGGCTCGAACCGACGACCCAGCGGTTAACAGCCGCTTGCTCTACCACTGAGCTACTCCGGA
>CAZSRA010000005.1:0-72650 GCA_964609585.1 uncultured Candidatus Saccharimonadales bacterium | reverse complement strand
ATATTGCGCGGGAAGTGTATTTCCGACGTGTCCGCTCCCGAGCTGCTGCCTTCATATGATCGCAGCGGCCCTACTCGCTTTTAGCGCTACACCCAATCATTGCTATACTAAAAGCCTAAAAGAGGTTAAACCCGTGGCCCTCATCAATCCCAATCCGTATATTCGCCAGCTCCGCGACGTCGAAGACAAACTCGCCGATGGCATCACCAGCTTTGCTGGCAACATGAAATTTGTGTACTTCCACACTGTTTGGTTTGGCTTTTGGATTGTGGCCAATCTTGGCCTTCTCGGTGCCGCCTACGAGTTCGACAAATATCCCTTCGGTCTCCTCACCATGGTCGTCTCGCTCGAAGCCATTTTCCTCTCCACCTTTGTGATGATCAGCCAAAACCGTTCTGCTCAAAAAGCCGACATCCGCTCCCAGCTCGACTACGAAACCGACCTCCAGGCCGAGCGCGAAATCGCCATCATCATGCGCACGCTCGTACGCATTGCCGAGAAGGATGGTGTCGACATTAAGGATCTCGCTGCCGAAATGGACGAAGTCAAAACCCTCGCCCAGCGTGAAGCTACGCGTCGCACCGCGGCCCGCCACAAGCTCGAGCGAGCCAAAACCAGTCGGTAGCCAAGCAATTATTTTGGGGGTATAGTTAATCCTCGTGTGAGAAGAAGCTGAAAGCTTTGGACCGCAAGCCACGCCAACATCCCAACACTCTCTGGAGAGGGGCAGGTTCGTGTCTGATACGGGCGTCCTATCGGCGCTACGCACCAAACTCGCCGTTCCCGAAACGGCCAAGCTCACCATCGGAGCAAAGGCAGAGCTCCTACGCTTCGCCCAGGCTGCGATTGTGGGCGCAACGATCTTCTCGGGCATCACCATCGCCTTGCAGATCGCCATTCTGGCCCCGTACCCGGGTACCAAGGGTAACAACCTGGTACGGACCGCGTTCTTCATGCTCCCCTTCGTGGGGCTCGGCACTGCGTTCAAGGTGCCGCTCATGTACTGGATGGGACCGCGCATCGAGCGCCGGCTTCAGCTGAATCGTCCAGTGAGGATCTGGTACATCTTCAACCGGGAGATTCGCAAAGTCGCCATCCTCGGCGGCATGCTCAACGCGATCTACAGCATGCTGTTCGTGTTCATGGCGCCCTACCTGGCACCTACGGCGCTGGCCGCATCCAAGGCCTGCATCGTGCTGGCGCTCATCCCGGTCGAGTGGATCGCGCGAGTCCTCCCGCGAAACACGCCGCACATGGGCATCCGGCTGACGCGGTCCGTGGCCGTAACGCTCACGGGCGCCGCCATCGTTATCTTCGCTCACGGGTTCGACCTCTTCAAAGGCCACGGCAGCCCTTACCTGTGGGGCGCCTTCCTGGCGCTGCTCACGGTGGGCAACCTCTGCCTCGCCTCGGCGGAGCTGGCTGAGATGCATGGGGTGCACCAGGAGCACACCGCCGCCGCCGTGTATACCTTGGCGCGGTTCGTATCCTATGCCGGCACATGCATCATCATCGCAACCATCTGCGGGCTGTACAGTAGTGACCGGCGCATATTCTGGCCGGTTATGTGCATGGTGGGCCACCGGTGGTACTTCTGGCTGCCCATCAGCCTAGGCTGGGCCGCTACAGACCTCGTGCGCATTAGCGTGAAGACGGTGGTGCCGGCGACCTACATGTACATCGTGGCGTCGCTGGCTGTCGCGATCGATGCCATCACTCAGACGGTCGCCAAGCACCTGGCGCCGAAGATCTATGTCAACGTCCCCGGGGGCTGGCTCTTCCCTGTGGTCTGCCTCTTTGGCGGGCTGGTGATCGCGGCGGGTACTCGGCTGTGGCCACACGAACACCACCAGCCAGAGGCTGAGCCAGTAGTCTAGCCGCTGGCCATCGGGCATGAAGAAGGACACGATTCCGTCTTCGTGCCCTTCTTCATGCCAAAGCAGGTCACATCAAAGATTGCTCACACTCTAAACCGCTCCAGCCACGCCGGAATCACCTCGCCCTCCGGCTCCATCCAATCAAGCTCGCCGTAGTTCTCCGGGTCGACCCACAAATACTCGTCATGCTCACGGTTTAATTGCACATCACCAGCCATAGCCGTACAAGTAAAAAACACTCCCACAATCTGCCTCACCGTCCCCCTAACCTTTGGCGACCATTCACCCACAAAAAACGGCTGCCCCACCTTTACGGACAACCCCGTTTCTTCCAAAATCTCCCGGCGTAGCCCGTCCGCCACCGGTTCACCTAGTTCCAGCTTACCGCCGGGGAACCCGTACCGGCCTGGTTTTGTTCCTCCTGAGTAATCGGCTTGGCGCAGTACCAGCACCCGGCCTTCCTCGTTCAAAATAAACCCCTTGACCGCAATGTTTTGAACCGTCGCCCGCGTAAGACTCATAGCCGTGACATCCGTAAATTGTTATATAGTATGAATACAACATGAATAAATATCAAAACCACTTCGAGACCGCCATGGCCTGCGCGTTTCGTCCCGGCAATAGCCTCAAGCTCCTCCAGAACGGTGACGAAATCTTCCCGGCCATGCTCGAAGCCATTCGTGGCGCCCAAAGCACTATCGAATTCACCACTTACGTCTATTGGCATAGCCAAATCGCGACCGAATTCGCCGACGCTCTGTGCGAGCGCGCCAAAGCCGGCGTCACCGTGCGGCTGCTCGTTGACGCCATCGGCGGAGCCATTATGAGTACCCGTACCATTGGCAAACTCGAACAAGCCGGTGTGCATGTCGCCTGGTTTCGACCGTTGCGCTTCGGGCATTTGCGCCAAATTAATCACCGCACTCACCGCAAAATCCTCATCATCGATGGCCGTATCGGTTTCACTGGCGGCGTCGGCATCGCCGATGAGTGGAACGGCCGCGCTCAGGGACCAAATAATTGGCGCGAAACTCACTGCAGGGTCAGTGGCCCCGCCTGTCAAGATTTGTTCGAAGGCTTTGCCGCCAACTGGTTTGAGGCCACGCGGGAGCGCCTCGTGCCGCCGCCCATCCCACCGGCTGCTGGATCCGCAGCCGTGCTCACCACCATCAGTGTCGCCGGTCCTCGTCCCACGGCTATAGAGCGCCTCTTTTCTACGGCCATCGCAGCCGCCCAGGAGCGCCTCTGGATCACCAGTGCCTATTTTGTACCGAGCGCCGAAACGGTTGCCGCACTCACCGCCGCGAGCCTCAGGGGCGTCGATGTGCGCATTATCACCAACGGCAAAAGCACCAATCACAAACTCACTCGCCACGCCGGCCAGGCCAGCTACGAAACATTAATCGAGAATGGCGTCAAAATCTACGAATATCAACGCACCATGCTCCATGCCAAAGTCATTACCATTGATCATAGCTGGGCCACCCTCGGCTCCGCCAACCTCGACAATCGCTCGCTTGTGCTCAACGACGAGCTCAATATCTCCATCGTCGACCCTACCATCATCGTCCAAATCGAGCGCCAATTTTGGCAAGACATCAAGGCATCCCAGCACATTCGCATCGCACTTTGGCATCGTCGCCGCTGGCTCGAACGCCTAGCCATCGCCGGGTCCAGCGTATTTAGTAAACAATTGTAGTAAAATAGCCCTGCATTAGGAGACTCATCAATCATGTCCAAAAAGATTACCAAAGCCGTCATCTGCGCTGCTGGCCTCGGCACCCGCTTCTTGCCTATGACCAAAGCTATGCCCAAGGAAATGCTGCCCATCATCGACAAGCCCATCATCCAATATGTGGTGGAAGAAGCTGTGGCCGCCGGCATCACCGATGTCATCATCGTCGGTAGCGCCAACAAGCGCACCATCGAAGACCATTTCGATCACCAATACGAGCTCGAAGCCAAGCTCCGAAACGACGGCAAAAACGAGCTCGCCGACCGCATGGAGCAAGTCGCTGAGCTTGCAAACTTCATTTATTTGCGCCAAAAAGGCCTCTACGGCAATGCCACTCCAGTCTTAAACGCTTCTCATCTCATCCACGATGAGCCCTTCTTGGTACTCTTCGCCGACGACTTCTTCAACTCTAAAGTACCGCGCTCCGTGCAACTCCTCGAAACCTACGAGCGCTTCCATAAACCTGTCATCTCGCTCGTGCCCGTCGACCCATCACGGGCTAAAAGCTATGGTGTGGCGGACATTAAAACTGCCGTCGACGACGACACCTTCGAGCTGGCTGGGCTCCTGGAAAAGCCCGAACCCGAAGAAACCCCCACCCACAATGGCAGCATCTATGCTGCTGTCGCCGGCTATATCTTTACTCCCGAAATGATGAGCTTCGTCGAAGCCCTCAAGCCCGACAAAACTGGCGAACTCGTACTGGCAAATGCCATCAATGCCTTCTCCAAGCAAGATCAGGTTTACGGCCGGGTCATCGAGGGCCGTTGGCACGATGCCGGAAACAAAGAAAAGTATCTCGAAGCTATCGTAGACGTTGCTCTCGACGATCCCAAAATTGCCCCAGCTTTCAAAGAGTATCTCGAAGCCAAACTAAACGCCCAGGGCTAACAGCCATGAAGCCTACTATCGTCTTCTACGATGTTCATCCCTCCGAACAGGCTACCTATGAGTCCGCTTTGGCGAGCGATTTTGAACTCGTTTTTTGCGAAGCCGGCTTCACGGCAGATACTGCTAATCTCGCGGGCTCAGCAGCTGTTATTTCCGTGCATGTGAGCAGTAAAGTTACGGCCAGTCTTATGGAAAAGCTTCCCAAACTACACCATATCGCTTGCCGCTCCACCGGTTACGACAATGTTGACCTTACTTACACCAAGACTCACGCTATCACCGTCTCCAATGTCCCCGCTTATGGCCAAGAAACCGTGGCTGAGTACACCATACTCCTTATGCTAGCCGTATCCCGGAAACTCATGCTCGGCGTGCAGTCGGTACAATCGGGCGCTATCACTCCCGAAACCCTCACCGGCCACGACCTATCCGGAAAAACCCTCGGTGTCATCGGCACCGGTCGCATCGGGCAACATGTCATCCAGATCGCCCGCGGTTTCGGTATGAAGATCGTAGCTTATGATTTGTATCCTCAAGCCGAAGCCGCCACTCGCCTCAATTTTAAATATCTCGAGCTAAATGATCTTTTGTCGCAGGCCGACATCATCACACTCCATGCTCCCGCCACCCCCGAAACCGAGCACTTGCTCGGGACTGATCAGTTTGAGCACATAAAACCCGGCGTCATCGTTATCAACACCGCCCGCGGCTCTCTCATCGACACCCCGGCCCTCATCGAAGCGCTCGGTTCCGGTAAGGTTGCCGGCGCCGGCCTCGACGTGCTCGAAGGCGAAGAATACTTGCAGCTCGCCCCCGAAATCAGCCTCCTGAGCTCCCAATCTCTTGGCGAAAAAGCCCAGCAAATTCTCGGCCTCGACATCCTGCAAAAGATGCGAAATGTGCTCATCACCTCCCACAATGCCTACAATTCCGCCGAAGCCTTAGAGCGTATCCGCCAAACCGCTATCCAAAATATCATCTCCTGGCACGCGGAAAAACTCCAAAACGAGGTCAAATCATGAGCAATAAAAGCCTCTATTTTCTCGGCGCTGGTGTCGGTGGTACTATCGGCGGCTTTCTGCCCGGTCTTTGGGGTGCCAGCGATTTCTCCGGTTGGGGCATTCTGCTTAGCACTATCGGCGGCCTCCTAGGCGTTTGGCTTGCCTATAAATTTGTCACTTCTTAAACGTAACCGCTAAAATCAACTCATGAGAAAAAACCAGCTAGGATTTGCATTATTGGAGATCATTGTCGTATTTCTCGTCATCGGACTCATCGCCGTATCGGGATTCTATGTCGCACGTCATCCTCATCCTAGTGCTGCCGTCACCACCCCAACACTAACTATCGCCGCCACGCAAACCCCCGCACCCAAGGCGACCGAAGCCGTTTATAAGTCGAGCCACAGCACCATCCAATTCTCGTATCCCGCAAGTTGGAAGCTCACCGCCAATGCTCTAGATACCTATATCCTAGAAAATGTGACGCTCCAGGGCCCAAATAATTTCCAAATGAACTTTGAACTCGAAACAAACCATGTGAACACGGGTAGGTCTTGCGTACAGGCGTTCTTTGGTGCACCCGTGCCAGTCAATGCGTCCTACATCATGATTCCAACGCTCGATAGTGCCAACAAAAATAGTATAAGCAGCATTAATCTCATGGCCGCTAGCTATAGTAGCTCCGGCAGCGGTTGTGGGCTCAATTTTTATCCAAACCCTGCCGGTAAAACCATGGGCTTTACCTTTGCTGCGGGCTACGCGGAGTCAAAACCAGCTACCGGCTATTTCGATCTGCCCGAAACACAAGCTGCCAAGCTGGTCTTTGCGAGCCTTAAGCAATAGCACACCAGGACCTATGCTAAAATAGCCAGCGATAATCACATCACAGGAGGCATATGGGCTACCCATTCAATAAACTACCATTTGGCAAAGACGGCGAGTACGTCACCACCGTCATCGAGATCCCCAAAGGCTCCACGCTCAAAGTGGAGTGGCGCCGGCACGAAAAACTGTTTGCTCTCGATCGCGTTGAACCAAGCATTTTTGCCAAACCCACGAGCTACGGCTTCATCCCTCAAACCCTCGATGAAGACGGCGACGAGCTCGACGTACTGCTCGTGACGGAAGAGCCCCTGCCTATGGGCCTCGTCATCGAAGAAACTCGCGTCATTGGCATGGTCGACTTCGAAGACGACGGCGAAAACGACCACAAAATCATCTGTGTCCCCGCCGACGACCGCAATCTCGGCGCCATCAAACACGTCGACGAGCTCGGCGAACAGTGGAAAAAGCAAATCACGCATCACTTCACCCACTACAAAGACCTCAAAAAAGGCGGCACCCTCGTGCGCGGCATCACCGGCCCCGAAGAAGCATGGAAGATCATTCGCGAGTGCTCTGAGCGGGCACAAGCGGATAAATGGTGGTAAGTTACAAATAAGTAAAAAAATAATTAAAACGGAGTCGGCCCCCGAGACAGGTTTCATCTCGGGGGCCGTCGTTCATCTCCTCGTACTAGCTACGCGTCCTGCGGGCGGCCGTGTTGCCGGTCCAGCAGATGGCGTGGACGGCCGATGACCAGCCCGGCTCGCCGGCCGCGTCGGACAGGCGCTTGCTCGGCAGGCACAGCTCGCCGAGCTCGTTGCGCCAGGTGGTGGTGTCGCGCGGGTCGAAGCCGATCTGATCGAACGGCACCTCGGCGTCGATCCACAGGTCGCGGAAGAGCCCGGCGAGATCGAGACCGTAGGGGCGCGCCTGGCCGAACACGCGCCAGATGTTGCGGACGTAGACGTGGCGCGGTTCACCGGCGAGCAGGATGTTGCGGCCGTTCTTGTCGATGAAGAAGCCGGCCTCGCGACCGCCCGCCGACAAGTTGACCCAGAGGTCGGCCGGCGAGAACTCCTCGCCCTCGGCCTCGACCAGCTGCTGGATGAGCAGCATGGCCTCCTGTACCGTGCCCCGCGGCAGGTAGTGCCAGATCCCGCTGATCGCGGCCGTCACGCCCGTGTACGGGTGGACGATCGTGGCGGACGGCGCGTCGGCGTACGTCACGGCCAGGGCCATGCCGGCCAGGTTGGTCACGAGGCCCAGCCCGGGGTTGTTCGGGTTGCCCTCGTCGCCGGTGTAGCCGAATCCTTCCGCCAGTCGGACCAGCGGGCCCTCGGCCTGGGGCACGAAGGCGCGCGGAATCGCGAGGCCGTTGGTCGTGCCGAGCGCGTCCATGACGTCGCCGAAGCTCTCGTCGAGCACCTCCGAAGAGGCGGTGAGACGGCTGAAGTTCCGCCAGGAGTCGAGCTCGGTGATGACGCCGCTGACGATCTCGGTACCGAAGCGCCCGTTCATCTCAGCGAAGATGGGCGGGGTGTTGCGTTCGAGCGAGCTGCTCACTCTAGCCTCCAAGCTAGTTGTAAAAAGGGATTGAACTTGCATATTATAGCATAATAATAATTTTATGTCTAGATAACATGGGATTGAAAATTACAACAAAAGCGCCCCCTCAGAGACGCCCTTGCCGTTCCCAAGAACGGGCGCTCCGAAGAGGCTGAGATGCTTCACTTTCCGATCATGACACGAGATCCACGACAAGCCGGTCGGTGATGCTTGCCGCTGCAAGCAAATCCCCGAGCGTGAAGCGTGCTGGCCCTACGAGGGACAAGCTTCGAAGCGCCTTGAACTGGCTATCGGTGAGTGAGTTGTCTGTGAAGTGGGCGTCGATCAGCTTTACGACCGTCCAGTACGCGTCTGGCCTCGTCTCGCGAAGCTTAGTCCACAGCCAGCTCTCATCTTCCTGAGGCGGCCGATACTTGGCGAAATCGGCCCGCCGTCGCGCCGCTTTCTCGGGAGTAACCGCTTCACAGCGTCGCAGGCCCCCGGCTTCGGGTGTAAGCGAGTAGAGCACCATACCGGGAGTAAGGTCTCGGTGTTCGACGATGGACAGCCGCCAGATCTGATCCAGCGGGCCCAGCGCCAACGGCAGATGATCTGCTGGCAGTCTCGGGTCATAGAGCTCGCCACCCGCCACGCGAACCGTCAGCTCGCGTTCGGAGAGCTTTTCGACCATCTGGGCTAGCACCTCGATCATATATCCACCCAGACTGCCGAAGGAGCTGTACAGCCGAGTCAGGAGGAGCTCACCGCTTACTTCCCCGCGGACCATCGCTTCAGCACATTCGCGCAGGGTCCGAGTGGCCTGATCGGGGAGCGATCTGGAAGCGATCATAGTTAAAATCCCTTCTAGGGATAGGGCGTTTGGACCCAGCCATTATACCTCATGTCAAAACGACTTGCCCCCGCGCCCATAACCTCCTATTGTTAAAGTAACTAATCAGGTGAACCCCAAATATGACCTACAAAGTCGCCATCAACGGTTTCGGACGTATCGGCCGCAACGCATTCAAGATCGCAGAGCAAAATGCAGAGCTCGAAGTTGTCGCCATCAACGACATTACGTCAACCGACACCCTAGCCTACCTCCTCAAGCACGATTCAAACTATGGCACTTATCACCAAGAAGTCGGCTTCGATGAGGGCCACCTCATCGTTGACGGCAAAAAAATCCGCGTTACCGCCGAGAAAGACCCGGCGCTGTTGCCCTGGAAAGAGCTCGAAGTCGATGTCGTCATTGAATCCACCGGCCGCTTTACCAAAGTCGAAGACGCCTCCAAGCACCTCACCGCCGGTGCCAAACGCGTAGTGATCTCGGGTCCCGCCAAGGGTGAAGGCGTCGGTACCTTCGTGATCGGCGTCAACGAAGGTGATCTTAGCGCCAGCGACGCAGTGGTCTCAAACGCTTCCTGCACCACCAACTGCATCACGCCCGTGGCCGTTGTCATCGAAGAGAAATTTGGCATCGAAAAAGCCATGATGACCACCGTCCACAGCTATACCGCCAGCCAAGCGCTCCAGGACGCACCCAACAAAGACAAGCGCGAAGGCCGCAATGCCGCCGAAAACATTGTCCCCACTTCCAGCGGTGCCGCTACTGCTGCCGCAAAGGCTTTCCCGGCCCTCAAGAGCAAATTTGACGCTCTCTCGGTTCGCGTCCCCACATCCGTTGTATCCTTGAGCGATTTCACCTTTGTTACGAGCAAAGATGTCACCAAAGATGAAGTTAATGCTGCTCTCGTTGCTGCCACCAAAGAAGACCGCTTCCAAGGCATCCTCGACACCACCGATGAGCCCCTCGTAAGCTCCGACTTCATCGGCAATCCCCACTCTGGTATCGTCGACCTTGCCCTCACCAACGTCGTAGGCGGCAATCTCCTCAAGGTGGTTGTCTGGTACGACAACGAATGGGGCTACTCCAACCGCCTAATCGAAAACGTCGTCAATGTCGGCAAAACGATCGCTTAAGAATCCATGAAGATCTACCTCGGCGCCGATCACGGCGGCTATGAACTCAAGAACGTCTTACGCGAACATCTCGCCCACTCGGGCTATGAGGTCGAGGATGTGGGGGCTCGCACTTACGATGCGCTCGACGACTACCCGCAGTACGCCTACGCCGTCACGGCCAAATTGCTCGGAGGAGAGGATGACGACCTCGGCATCCTCATCTGCAAATCCGGTCAGGGTATGGCCATAGCCGCCAACCGTGTAGGTGGCATTCGCGCCGCCATCGCCTGGAACGAAGACACCGCCGTCCACGCTCGTCGCGACGACAATGTGAACGTACTCGTACTGGCACCAAGCTATACCGACCAAGACACCTGCCTCGCCGCCGTCGACGCCTGGCTCAAAACCGAATTCTCAAAAAATCCCAAATATCAAAAACGCCTCGATCAAATCGAGGAACTCTATGGCTAGCGTCGCGCCCACTATTAACGCCACCACCCCCGAAGACTACGCTCGTCGCATCGACAACGTGAAACCCTTTGCCACCCGCCTACATATCGATGTGGGCGATGGCGTCTTCACCGAGGTCAAAACTATTGGACTTAGTCAGGTCTACGACATCGACGGCGTCCCCTTCGACCTCCACCTCATGATGACCCATCCTGAAAGCCAAATCGAAGATATCATCAGCCTCCAGCCTCGCCTCGTGATCACCCATTTTGAAGCCCCCTTCGACCACGAAGCCTTTTTCAAAACGCTGCGCGAAATGGATATCCAAGTCGGCCTCGCCGTTAACGTGGAGACCACCATCGAGCAAGTCCGCGACATGTTGCCCACCGTCCACCATCTTCTTGTTTTTACCGGGCGTCTTGGCCACAACGGCGGTGAATTCCGCGCCGACTGTCTCGAAAAAATTGCCCAAGCCAAAGCCATTAATCCCGATCTCGAGATCGGCGTCGACGGTGGTTTAAACCAAGAAACCAGCCGTCTCGCTGTCGAAGCCGGCGCCAATCTCCTGGACGTTGGCAGCTTCATTCACGACGCCGCCGATCCTGAGATCGCCTATATTGCCGTTCAGTCTATCGCCGAAGGCACAAGTTAGCAAACCACTCTCCCCAAAACCGCCAAAACCAGTTATGCTCTAACCATGACCCATAAGCAACTCGAACTCCAAGCCGAGCAAATCCGCGAAGACATCATCAAGATGCTCGTAGAGGCTGGGAGCGGGCACAGTGCTGGCCCACTCGGTCTCGCCGACATATTTACCGCACTCTATTTCGAAATCCTCAACCATCGCCCGAAAGAGCCCGATTGGCCTGAGCGTGACCGCCTTTTCCTTTCCAATGGCCACTGCGTACCGGTGCGCTATGCCACCATGGCTCGCGCCGGCTATTTCCCGGTCAAAGAGTTGGGAACCTTGCGCAAATTCGGCTCGCGTCTCCAGGGTCACCCGGAACGCTTGCGTCTGCCCGGCCTCGAATCCACTTCGGGCCCGCTTGGTTCAGGCATAAGTCAAGCTGCCGGCCACGCCCTGGCTTTGCGTATGGACGGTTCGCGCAGTCACGTCTATGTAATTACGGGCGACGGCGAGCTCGACGAAGGCAACATTTGGGAAGCTGTCATGTTTGCTGCCAAAAATAAACTCTCGAACCTCACCGCCATCATCGACCGCAACAATATCCAGATCGACGGCCCCACCGACACGGTCATGCCCCTCGGCAACCTCGCCGCCAAATTCGCCGCCTTTGGCTGGTACGTCATCGAAATCGACGGCCACAACTTCCAGGCCATCATCGATGCCACAGGCCTCGCCAAATCCATCTCCAATCTGCCTGTTGCCATTATCGCCCACACTATTCCGGGCCGGGGTGTCGATTACATGGAAAATGACTACCATTGGCACGGCAACCCACCCGGTACCATCGAGCCGCCCGGCGCCCCACCCAAAGCCGACCAAGCTCGCATCGCTCTCCACGAACTCCGCACCCTCGGCGGCAGGATCCGTAGCGAACACGAATAATCGGTGAAGAAAAAAACACTCATCATCCTAAACCTTCTAGCCGTTGCAGCGTGGATCGGTTTCTTCGCATTCGTTTACACGAGCTGTCCGAGCACCGGTTGCGGGGCGGCTGGACTCGCCTTTGTACCGTTTCTTTTCATTCCCGTCATCTTGACCACTATCGCCGCCGTCGCCGACATTTATGCTCTAGTGCGCCATGTTGTTCCAGTCAATCGCCGATCGCTCGTCAAATGGATTACCATTGCAATCGTCATTGGTGGATTCCTGCTCCTGCAGCTTGCAACCTATATCCTAATCAGGACCATGTATCCCGAACTCCCCCTGTAGAATTTACATAATTCGTAAATTCCCCTAAACTGTCTCGGTCGGGCTTGGGAAGGACCCAAGCTTAGATATCGGAGAAATCGTGACCAATGACGGCAACAACCCCACCGTCGAGCCCGAGCACATCATCGAGGTGGAGGACCTCAGCGGCCAGGACCCTACAGCTCCGGACCAGTACGAAGTCAGCTTCGGACTCCCCGGGGGCGTGGCAGATCTCAAGCTGATCAAACTGATCCAGGCGGTCGTGAGAGCAAATCACGGAGTGGCCATCTGGTTCTCTGGTCTCAACGAGGCGGATCCGCTCGGGATGAAGATGGAGCTGGTCCCGGTGTCAGGCGGCAGCCTCTCGCTGTCCCACCTGGTGACCTGGATCCAACAGCAGAGGCCGGGTGCGGACTCCGTGCTTTGGCACGAGGATCCTGATGCCGAGGAAGTCGAAGTCATCTGGGTGGAACCCGGAGACGAGCTCGGCTTCACGGACTACTTCAGCTGCAAGATCGCTGAAGACATGATCCCCGTGATCATCCGAATCATCTGTGCTCGTTTCGGATGGGAGCGAACGGCCACGGTCGTCACTGGGTTGGACCCGGAGAGCAAGGAGCGGACCGAGAGTGCAGACTGGGTCATGAGAGTCTTCGTCCCGATCGCCCTTCATCGCTATGGCCTGTCACTCGACTAGTCGACAGTCCCTTCGTCATCGATCCCCCGGCGCCAGTGCCTTCGGGCGCTGGTGCCGGGCCCGCCGACAGCACAAAAACTAGTTGTGCACTTATTAGGAGTTTGAAATATGCCTCGTTTAAACCGCACCTCCCGTCGAATCACGTCGCATAAGCGTTTTGAGATTTCAGGCACAAGCCGTATCATTAAACCATGATTGAGCCCAAACAATATCTCACTCCCGACCTCTTCTCGGCCGAAGTAAAACAAGAAGCCATTCGCCTAGGTTTTGGCCGAGGCCTCGTTGGCGTTGCTCACACCAATAAAAACGTAGTCGCCCTCTGCGCCGACCTCACCGAATCCACCCGTATGATCGAATTTGCCAAAAGCTACCCCGAGCGTTTTGTAGAAATCGGGGTGGCAGAGCAAAATCTCGTTACCGTGGCTGCCGGCATGGCTCTTGCTGGCAAAACCCCGTTTGTCTCGAGTTACGCCGCCTTTTCTCCCGGTCGCAACTGGGAGCAAATCCGCACTACCATTTGCCTCAACGACACCAATGTCAAAATCGTCGGCTCTCACGCCGGTGTTTCGGTTGGCCCCGACGGCGCCACCCACCAGATGCTCGAAGACATCGCGCTCATGCGCGTTTTGCCGAATATGATCGTAATAGTCCCGGCCGATGCCGTCGAAGCCGAAAAAGCCACCCACACCATCGCCGGCCATTATGGCCCCGCTTACCTTCGCCTTGCTCGCGAAAAATCACCCGTCATTACGACCCAAAATTCACCCTTCTCCCTATCCAAAGCCCAAGTACTACGTCTCGGTAAAGACCTCACCATCGTGGCCTGCGGCACCATGGTTTATCAGGCCCTGGTAGCTGCCGAGGCCCTGAGCAAAAAGGGGATTGAGGTTGAAGTCATCAACGCCGCCGTCGTAAAGCCGCTCGACACCGTCACCATCGTCGCCAGTGCTCGCAAAACTGGCGCCGTCCTCACGGCAGAAGAGGGTCAAATCGCGGGCGGCCTCGGTGGCGCCGTGGCTGAAACGCTAGCCGATCATCATCCCGTTCCCATGGCGCGTATCGGCATGCTCGACCGGTTTGGAGAATCGGGCGCGCCCGCCGAACTTCTCGAGTATTTTGGCCTCACAGCGCCCCACATAGCAAAAAAAGCGCTCGATTTATTGAAGCGTAAGGGGTAAAGTAACCTCATTGTAATAAACGAGGATCATGCATGGCCGCCGCCCGTTCTAGTCGAATTCTTATGGCCTCCGATACCACCTATTTTCTAACCTTCGCCGCCGGCATGGCCGCCTTCTGGCTCAGCGGTCGTGCGAGCGCATTGCTGCCAGCCATGAAAAATAATGGCCTCGCAATCGCCAGCGGCCTCGTCGTTACAGGCGCCGTCTATGGACTTGGAATACTCGTATTATCTCTCGTGCTACTGCGTCATTTTGGCAAAGGTACCCTCGTTTCCACCGGGATGGCCGTAGTGCTCGGGCTTGCCTCGGCTCAAGTAATTGTTCGACTCGCCGCCGGGCACATTCATAACCGCACCGACGTCGCCTTACTCACCTTCGTACTGTACCTGTGTTATGGCCTCATCTACGTGATAAGCCTGGCCGCGGGGCGTCGGTTTGCCAAATAACCACCCGACCTGCCACAATACCAACCATAAGCGAGACTCTCATCATGACCAACATTGAAGCTGCCCGCGAACTCTACGCTCGCACCAAACAAGAAAAATTTGCCCTCGGGGCCTTCAATATCGACAATCAAGAAACGCTCATTGCGGTCGCAAAAGCCGCTGCTGCCAAAAAAAGCCCCGTCCTCGTAGAAGTTAGCCAGGGCGAAGTAGACGCCATGGGGCTTCACAACATTCGATGCCTCGTCGACAATTACAAACTCGAATACGACCTTCAAATGTTCATAAACCTCGACCACAGCCCGAGCATCGAGGCTGCCAAAGCTGGTATCGATGCCGGTTTTGAATTTATCCACATGGATCTTTCCCAGGCAAAAAAAGACGCCAGCGACGAAGAAATCATTGCCGCCACCAAAGAGGTGGTCGAATACGCCAAAACCACGGGCGCATTGGTAGAAAGTGAGCCTCACTATTTTGGTGGTTCCTCCAATGTTCACACCGAAGCCATCGATTACGACGAGATTCGCAAAACCTTCTCCACTCCCGAGGAGTCAGTCAAGTTCATTAAAGCCACAGGCATCGACACCTATGCCGTCGCAATCGGCAACCTCCACGGCCTCTATCCCGTCCCGAAACAGCTCGACCTAGACCTTCTCGCCACAATTCGAGCTGCTGCCCCCGGCTACCTTAGCCTTCATGGCGGTTCCGGTACCCCAGACGAGCAGTTTCGTGGGGCCGTCGAACGTGGCATTAGCAAAATCAATATCAACTCCGAAATGCGCCGCGCCTTCCGTACCACGCTGGAAAAGGTCCTAGCAGATCACCCCACCGAATTTGCGGTCGTCAAGCTTATGCCTGAAGTCGTTGCAGCCGTTCAAGCCGTGGTTGAGCACAAGATGGAAGTGTTTGGCTCGGCCGGCAAAGCCGCTTGAAATAAAAATACGTCAAAGCACGGGGTAGTACCATTCCCAAACCATAACTGCTATCATCAGATGTAATGACTGATATAAAATCCAAAATTCTCACATTCGGTGCTGCTACTCAGGATGTCTTCCTTACCGGTAAAGCTTTGCACGCTCGTCGCGATGTACGCACGCGCGATTATGTCGAACAATTCCCCCTCGGCGCCAAAATTGATGTCGAACACGTCTATTTCGATACCGGCGGTGGCGCCACCAATGCCGCTGTTACCTTCGCCCGCCAAGGCTTGCAAGCCGGCTACATTGGCAAAATCGGCCATGATCCGGCCGGAGCCGAAGTGATGCGCGTCCTCGCCCGCGAAGGTGTCGTCACGGACCGCGTGGTCACCGACCCTCGTCTTTCCACCGGCTATTCCACCATCCTTCTCAATGCCAATGGCGAGCGCACCGTTCTCACTCATCGGGGCGCCTCTCACGACCTCAAGGCAAAAGACATTGCCATTCGTACCCTCGAAGCCGATTGGTTCTACATCACTTCTCTTGCCGGCAATATGGACCTGCTCACCAAGCTCCTCAAGCATGCCAATAACCACGGCATCCAGGTTGCGTTAGACCCCGGTAATGCCGAACTCGCCCAAACCAAAAAACTCCGTGCACTCCTGCCGCTTGTGTCCGTCCTCAAAGCCAACGCCGAAGAGCTGCGCATCCTCTTTGGCGGCGACAACCTCCACGACACTGTTGTGCGCGCTGGCGGTACCTGCCCATACGTCGTTGGCACCAACGGTCCATCCGGTTCCTACGCCGCTGCCGGCCGCAAATTATACCAAGCCGGCACTTACCAAAAGGTGAAAGTTGTCGACCGCCTCGGCGCCGGCGATGCCTTCGGTTCCGGCTTTGTGGCCGCCCTTGCCAAAGGCCTCGCCATCGAAGACGCTCTAAGCCTCGGTAGCGCCAACGCCAGTGGCGTGGTCGCCCAAATTGGCGCCAAAACCGGCATTCTCCGCACGAGCCGCATCAAGCGTATGAAGTTAAAAATCAGCGACCTCGTTTAAAAACCATGCATCATGTAAGCCCAACAAAAGGATGTCTAAAATGAGTACTATTGGCAGATTTCTCCAGGCCAAAGAACCGTTGTTCGACCACGCCCTTCATCAGCTCGAACTTCAGTCGCACCAAAAAGGCACGGACGTGAAACTCGCAGCCGAAATTGCCGAAACCGCAGCTCACCGCACCAAACAGCTCGGACTCACCGCCACAGCTACCGGTCCCGAGCTCTACGCCGCTCTCATCAAGCAAGTAGGGGAGCACGACAATCACCTGGCCCGTGCCATCGGTGGCACCGACCCCACCAGCCTCGTCGAAATGATCCCTCTCATCGTTAAAGCCGCCGAAAACGCCCCCCTCCCCAAAGACGGCTGGTTTCTCAAAGAGAGCGTCGCCGAAACCATGCTCCGCCGCATGCCCCCCATGGCCATTATGGACCGCCTCGGCCACCATCTGGTTTCGCGCCTTCTCGAAGAAGAAAACATCTTTGAACTCTTCCTGGCGCTCAGATTCGTCGAAAGCCCCGAATTCCTCAACGACTTCGACAAACAATATCTCGACCTCACCCCGGCCGACTTTGAGCCCCGCCGCATCAAAGTGATTCCCTTTGCGCTTAGCAAATGGGGCGATGTAGCCGAGCACTTCATTGCCAAAAAGCGCCACAACATCACCCATTCCAAAGAAATGGGCGCCATCGCCGTCATGCCCATGAAAGAAACCCATATGACCGGCGTTACCCTCAAAGTTATGCCCCTGCTCTTCCACTATTACAACGAAATCCGCCTCTACAGCTCATTCTTCAAGCTCATGCAAACCAAAAAGAACTTCGGCGCCATCATTTCCGATACCCTCATTGCCGATCCTGCCCATGTCAAAATCACCGACAACGCCCACATTCACTGGCGCGTCATCCAGCGCTACTTCGGCAAGCTCACGAATGAGACGCATCCCGAAATTTTCGAGCCCCATGTGCAGCCCGAAGATCTCCACTGGCGCCGGGCCGAAGCAGTGCTCTATGACATCGATCCTGAGCTCGAATTTTGGAAAAACCTCGACTACGTCGCTGTACTCAAAGGCGCGTCTCACGATACCGTCACCTTCAATCTGATGGACCTAAGCCTTAGCTATTCCAACGGCATCACCTACGAAGACCGCTATCTCTACCATTTCCGCGAAGCCCTCTGGAACGAAGTTTTTGCCCGCTACATGGGCGAAAAAGTTCTCGAAGCGCAGCTCCTAGACAAGCTCGACAACGCCATCATAAAACCGGAGATCCTCACCCGCCATGCCTAAGCACGACCTGCGTTACCAAATTTGCGTCTCTGGGGCCGCCCGCGGCGATAGCGTAGAACCGGCAAAAGACTTGGCCGCCGCCGCCGCTCGAGAAATCGTTCGCCGCGGCCATCTTGTGATCACCGGCGCTACCCGCGGATTGCCGTACTATGCTGCCAAGGCCGCCAAGGAAGAAGGCGGCAAAGACATTACCTCCATTGGTTTTTCGCCCGCCGCTTCCCGCCTCGCGCATGTGAAAAAATACCAACTCCCCCTTGATGTCTTCGACACTGTTCTCTTCACCGGCTTCGAATACACCGGCCGCAATCTCTTGCTCGTGCGCTCGTCCGATGCCGTCATTATGGTAGGTGGTCGCATTGGTACACTCAACGAGCTCACCATCGCCATCGAAGAACGCAAACCCATCGGCGTGCTCCTAGGCTCTGGCGGCATGACCGACGAAGTCGAGCATGTCCTCAAAGCCGCCAAACGCGCCCGCACCGGCATTATCTTCAGTCGCGACCCGGCCGCGTTAGTAGACGAAATCATTGAACTCATCGAAAATAAATCCTCCAAGCTCCCAGATAGAGTTTCGGAACTATAACCCAAAAACTGTACAAACAAGCTGAAAAATGTTATGCTACGCCGCATGATCGTCGTCCGATACGATGGTTAGCAACACCCTCCGGACACCGACTGGATTGAAAGTAGGAATAGTCTCATGGCTCACCAGCTTCACCGCAAGGCACCCAGGCACACGTTCTCGGGGAGCATGCTCCTCGGGCTGGTCGCAGCAGTGATCGGCGCGTTCGCGTACGGTGTCGGCATGTTCAACTCGACCGAACAGCTCGGCCTGGCCGGCCTGCTCGGGTTCGTCGCCCTCGCCGTGCCCCAGACGGGCACAACCACCAAGCTCGTCGGTGTCGTTCGCGGTCTCAGGCCCAATCGCCGGGCCATCAGGTCCCAACCCGAGTTCGGCCCCGGTATCGAGCAGCTCGTGCCACTCTCCAGTTCGGCGAGTGGTCAGGGCTACGTGTTCGCCAACGGTACCATCGGCAGGCCCCCGAGCTACGGACTCAAGTTCGCTTCGTCCCCCGGGGCCCAGCCATTCACGCCCGCCGCACAGCGGCGGCGCGCCATCGTCGACGCCAACGCTGCCGCAGCGGCCTGACCAACCCAAGGAGTACATCATGCCTCGTCGTACCAGCACGCCCATGCCGAAGGTCCTCGTGCAGCACCTGAAGTTGGCCATCGCGGCCCTGGTGGCCACGACCATCGCCGGGATCTGTGGCCTCGATGTCATCATCACCGGCGCATCGGACTCGGCCGCCATCAACAGGATCGCCGCCATCTGCGTCGTCCTCATCGCCTTCGTGCCCGCCGGCTCGTTGATCGTCTGGTGGTGCTACGCGGACTCCGAAGCTCAGCGCCAGCGCCAACGCGCCAAGATGCACACCGCCGCGATGGGGTTCGTCTTCGGGCAACCGAGCAGAAGGCGCTCGCCTTCGACGGGGCCGCTGGCGAGCCACCTCACCGCGATGCAAGACGGCCGTCGCCGGCCCGCAGCCACCTGAGGCTATCCATCTCACCCATCCGGAGCCGCCCCCGGACCAGCAACGGCGCTGGTCCGGGGGCCTCCCCGATTAAATTCCGCAATTATCGCTAGTTAAACCACCAGCCAATGCCCATCCGAAATACCTGTGCCGGGGAGTGGGTCCGCACCATTGGCGCAACATATCGTATAGTTAAACCATGAAAGTGCTCACGTTTATAAAACGAAGACAGTGGTTGCAACTACTAATGAGCCTTTCGCTTGCCAGCGTCATGGCTATTTTTGTGTCCGCTAGCTCTACGGCACCCATTGCTTCGTACGCTGATTGTCTAGAGGCCGGTAATCCCGTTTTCGATGTTGATCCTCCCATTTGCCGCGACGGCACCAACAACCTCATTGGTACCCCAAAACCGGCGGCCTCTCCTGCCCCGCCCATCATTTCCGTGCCTTTCGAGATCCTCGTTGACGGTGATACTCGCGCTAAAGTCCCAGGCCATGGCCAGCAGCTCATAAACACGGCCGCCGATTGGAAACGGTATTGGCAAGCAGTGCACGCAGGTCTGCCTACGCTACCGCCTATTATTCCGATCGACTTTACGACAGCCAGCGTCATCGGCCTAAATCTTGGGCCCGAGCTCACCACCGGTTACGGCCTGCATATTACCAATATTACAGCGAGCGCCACGGGAACCCAGGTCAATGTTACCGAGTCTACGCCCACAATCACTTGTAGTATTACCCAGGCTACCTCAAACCCATACCTCATTGTCCAAACGAGCAAACTCACAGGCCTCGTTATCTTCCATGTCACTCTCGAAAAACACCACTGCTAAAGCGCAAACAGCCTGAGGAATTTTTGTGGCATCGTGTCTGGCAAATGCCAAGCATAATATCGCAAAAAGATTGTCCGGGACGGGGGCTGCCATGGGCGGCCCCCGTCTCTCGTAGGACGAGTATCACTACTCGATCTTCCAGCCCTCCTGGACGTAGTAGTTGAGGATGGTGGGGTTCATCAACGTGCTCGGGGTGATGTTGCGGTCGTCGAGCCAGCCTCGGCCAAAGCTAAGGGTGCTGGTGAACGACGCGCCGTCGACGAGGTAGCGGGTCGGAACTGGCCAGCTCTGGAGCCCGGCGATGCGGTCACGGATGACCGAGTCCGGCAGCGAACTCTTCCACGCCAGCGTCCAGCCCCAATCTCCGAAGGAGGGCACGTTGGCGTGGTACGGCAGAACCGAGAAGCCAGCAGCCTTGATCGACTCGAGGATGCAGACGTAGGCCTGGCGTGCATGGTAAGGCGACCCGGATTGGACCGCCATGAAGCCGTCGGGGGCCAGGACCCCCTTGACCATTCCGTAGAACTCCTGGCTGTAGAGCTTTGCCAGTTCTACGGTACTTGGGTCTGGCAGGTCGACGAAGATCGTGTTCCATATACCGGGATGAGCCCGGATGAACTGGAACGCATCGACCGTGTATACGTGAACCGTCGCGACCTTGCGCACGCCGTAGGTGGTCGTGCCCTTGGCCTGTCTTACGCGGTCGTCGGTGGTTTGAACCACGTCCGTCGTCTCGCCGGTGTCGGTGAGCCCGCTCACCGTAGCCGTCACTCGGGCGTCGCTGAAGGACCCCTGGTTGAGCCGGGTGAGGAGCGGGTTCGTGCGGGCGAGCTGGATCATCGCCGGGTCGAGGTCCACGAGCGTCACCGACGTCACGTCGGGGTACTTGAGAACCTCGCGCAGGGCCATGCCGTCGCCGCCGCCCAGGATCAGAACCCTGCCATGGGGGCCAAGATTCATCGCCGGGTGCACCAGCAGTTCGTGGTAAATCGCCTCGTCCTCCGATGAGAACTGGAGGTTGCCGTTGATGTACAGGCGGGTGTCGTCGGGACTGGTCCGCTGCGTGATCACGAGTTGCTGGTAGGGCGTCGTCTCGCTAAAGACGATCGGGTCGGCGTACAGGTCCTGATTGGCGGCGACCGTCCAGGCACCCGCGTTAAGGGTACCGAACATCAGCGTCGCGGCGCTCAGAACGATCGCGACTGCACCACCAAGCTTGGCACGCCGGCGGGCAATCATGCCACGCCGCCAGAAGTAGCACAGGCACAGAGCGGCCACCGCCAGGTTCGCCATCGCGATGTAGAACCCCAGAGTAGTCAAGGGGATCATCAAGTTGATGAGCTTCACCCAGATGATCGCACCGATCAAGGCACCCGCGTAGTCGGCACCCACGATCGTGGCGAGGTTCATCTTGAGCCGGCGCTCGAACTGCTCGTTCATGCGCGCCGCCAGCGGGATTTCCATGCCAATGGCCAGGCCAATCCCGATGATGAACGCGTATTGCACGAGCGGGTAGTGATCGGGCATCTTGGCGAACGCCATCAGGTTGGCGATGGCCGCGAAGCCACCCATGAGGCCGAGTACCAGCTCGATACCGATGAAGGTGCCGAGCACTCGGCGGTCAGGAATGGCCCGCTGGACCCATGCACCGACGCCCATCATGCCCATCATCAGGCCGATGGTGACGGCAAACTGGTAGTTGCTGCTGCCGAGGAGGTAGCTGGCGGTGGTCGCGAGCAGGTACTCGAAGACCAGGCCGGCAGCGCCAGTAAGCAGAGCCACGGCCGTGATGACGTAGCGAGCACCCCGAGCAACCTTGGGGGTTGCCTGAGGTGCTTCATCGGTGGTTGTAGCCACGGTTCTCCAATCTATTGTCGAAGGACGGGAAACAGGGAACGAACGGGACATGCAGGTTTAGCCTGCGTGTCCCGGTGTCGGGTGCCCGTCCCGCCGCCAGGTGGCGAAGGGACGGGCACGGGGTGAACGAAGAAGGGTCGCCTGTTAGCCGGTGAGACCGGCGGCGAGGCTGGCGCCGATGATCACCCCCATGAAGGGGACGATGCCGGCGATGATCAGCGAGGGCCCAATCTTGCCGTGGTGCGTGTTCCCCCGGAGGGTGACACGCGGCAGGAGCACCAAGTCGACGAGGACCATCACCAAGGCCAGCGCCAGCAGGCCGGGCACGAGAGCCTCGGCGTACGAGTTCATGTCCTGGATGAAGCCCGTGAACGGGCCGGCAATGGCGAACCATTGCACGATGCCCACGGCGAGCATGAAGCCGCCAACCTCGATCGCCAGAGCGAGGTTGTTGGTGCGGATCTCCTCCTCGATGCTGCAGGCGTTGACGATGCGGTAGAGCAGGTAGGTCCCGATCAGCGTGAGCTGTCCGATCGCGAAGAACTGCAGGCCGCTCAAGGCACCGCCACCCCTGCCGGCGAAGGCGCCGTTGAGGATGATACCGAGCGCCAGGTAGGCGCCGGCTTCCACGAACGCAACCGCCCAGTTGCCTCCTCGCATCTCGTCAGCGTTCGGGACGTGCCGGAGCAGGTACCAGTCGGTGACGAAGGTTGATGCCATGAGGGCTGCCGCTACGATCACGCCGTCCAGCGCGAACGACCCGAGGGTTTCCAGGAGCGGACGAGCTGGGGCCATGATGAGACTGCCGCCCATGCCGAGCAGGAGTGCCGCGTACTGGGCCGCACGCTGAAGCGCGATCGGCCCGTTGTTGTCGTCCACGACAGTCGCGGTGTCGTCCCAGGGCGTGATGCGGTCGAGCACCGTCCGGAAGAGCACGAGGATCACCAGCGCCACGAGAGCGAAGGTGAACGGTCGGATGGAGTACCCGATCGAGCTCCGCAGGTCACCGAACAGCCACAGGTACGTGACTCCGAGCACACTGGCCGCAAAGATCACGACCGCCGGCACCCAGCGAAACTTGCGCGTTGCTTGCCCCGTCGATTTGATGTCGGACATCACTTGCCTCCTCCTCCAGGACCACGACCACGATCGGCCGGGCCAGCACCGCGAACGGTCGCCTTGGCTCTGGCTCCTCCGGTCGAAATGAACGTACTAGCGGGGAAGCGCGCGGCGGTACCGGGCGCTTTGGTGCCCCAGCGGGGTTGTCCACCGAGGCTACCGTAGTAGGGCTGGTGGTATCGGTAGCCGGTGCTCCAGCGATTGTAGTCGGACTGGTAGAACGGCCCGCCGAGCAGATCGCTGAAGAGCCGGTACTGGCCGTAGAACACCCAGAAGCTGTTGCCGCTGGTGTCCTGCTGCCACGAGCCGTAGTGAGTGTCGCCGACGTACAGCGCGCCCGGAGGCGAGGGCTGATAGTTGGCTTCGTCGGCGAACTGGCCCACCGCTCGCTCGCTGATGTCCATGCCCAGGCTGTCCTGGAGCAGAGCGAACTCGTCGGAGTCCACTTCCTGCCAGTCGCCCTTGGTGGTGACGCCGTCGACGCTCGTGTCCATCTTCGTGTAGTACGTGGCATCGACGTTCTCGATGTAGTACTCCCCCGCATTGTCGCTGCCCGGCCATTGCTGGAAGGCGTCGACTTTCAGGGTGTCCCACATCTTGCGGTCGATTCCGCTGTCGACGTTGAAGTCGCCGCGGCTGCCCCAGTCTTCGTTCACGTGGGCAAACTTGGCGTCTCCAGTGGCGTTCTTCTCGTCGAAGTCCGCCCAGTAGGCGCACACCTCGGAGTTGTCACTCATGACGACCGGGAACGTGTAGTTCGACACCGAGTCGGAGTCGGAGTTGTCGTCCCAGCTCGAACGGCTGACCGTGATGGTACACGTGATCTTCATGTCGACGAGCGTTTCCACGCTCGACGTGTCGAGATCGGTCAGTGCCGTGAGCAGAGCCGGGGTTTTGTCCACGGAACTCTTGGCCGCCGACTGGATCGTCGTCGAGCTGTCGAGCACCGTGGCATAGTTCGGCGTGCTGCTGGCCAGGGTAGATGACATGGCGGCCAGTGCCGCATCCGAGCTCGTACGCCATCCGTGCGCCTCGGTGAGGTGCTTGGTGATGGAGGCGGCACTAGTCGGGTGCTTCTTGGCTGCCTGGTCGGCGGCAGCGGACAGGTCGGTGTCCCGGCCGTCCAGGGCTGTCGCCAGATCAGTAGCAGCCTTCGAGACCGTCGCTGCATTGGCCTTCGTCTTGATGACGTCGCCGATGCGCTGCGCCGGGATCTTGGCATCCGCCTCGGCGGTGTCGAGCTGGGTGTTGACCTGGCTCACCAGGGTGTTCACCTTGCTGGCATCGCCGCTCTTGTCGGCTTTGACCAGTGGCACCACCTGAGTGTTGTACAGGTTGGCGGCAGTGGTCTGAGCCTTGGTGGCGGTGGTGAACCAGCCGGCTTCCACCTGGTCGGAGTATCCGGCCATGAAGGCGGCGTCGGGCTGCTGCAGGCGCTGGCCGAAGGACTTCTTGGCGGCGTCGACGTCTGTCTGAACCGTCGCAATGCGCGTCTTGAGTGCCTCGGCCGGCTTCTTGGAACTGTCGGGCAAGCCGCTACTGCATCCAGCAGCCAGGAAAGCCACCGCTACGAGCGGGGCAATCCAGCGCCGGACTCTGGGTTTGAACATAGGTATCAGCTCCTAAGCTGAAGAACTGAGCGGGTCAGGACAACCTGCCCATAGTTGGGATAGGAATGAGCCGTTTCGACCAGAATGCCTCCAGATTGGGGTTCGCCACTGATGATGGTGACGGGGGCCTGAGTTCCGTCCGCAGACGGGAACGCGAACTCAAGACGCAGCGGCCGAAGCCGAAGTCGCCTCAAGTCCTCCTCGGCTGCTTCCGTAGAAGTCAGCGAGGCTTGGAAGATGTGCCGCGCTCCACCGGGGTGTTCGGTCTCCACGACGTGGGCCGTTACATGATCCAGCGAATAGCGCAGGGCATCCTCTTCGACATCCTGACACGCAAAAACCTCCCACATGGGCAGGCCGTTGAGCGTGTACTCGATGACATGACTCGCGCCGACGATCCGGCACCTCGCAGTCAGATCCGCTGCGCGCAGCGATTCTTCCTGCAGGATACTGAATTGGTCAACGCGGAGCGCTCCGGTGACGATCGCGAGCTTCAGGCCATCCGGAGATTGGTCCTGATATTCAACCGTTGGGATCTCTCCCTTCAAATAGTAGGTGCGACCGTGCTCGAGCACGATGGCACGCGTCCGGTAATCGTATATTTATAACCTATAATTGCAGGAAAGTAAAATTGTGCGGGCACAGGGCCCCGGGATGCATGTGCTCCCGGGGCCCCTCTGCGTGAGGGATGGACCTGGAACAGGGTCTAGCGTGTGTTGCCGTCAGCCTGCGAGGTTGATCTCCAGCCCCGTCACGACCTCGCCGACGCTGACTTCCCAGTCGGCCCCGTCGTAGCACTCGAAGGAGAGCTTCCACTGGCCGTCCGGGGTTGCGAAGTCGACGTACTTGAGGCTGCCGCTTTCCTGTGGGAGGTCGGTGGTGCCGGTCGTCGTGTATCGTGCGTTGTCACTCTGTTCGGAGAACTCGTAATTCCGGTTGCCGTACGTGAGGTAATCCTGGGTGTGGTCCAGGCCGCTACCTCGGATCGTCTTCCAGGCGCAGGTCTCCACGCCCCCGCGCACCTTCTCGACCGAGATGTAGTCGTAGGGGGAGTCCTCGTCAGTGTTCAAGTAGTGCTCCCACCAAGTGGAGCCACCGCTGGTGCACGTGACAGTACCGCGGACGAAGTACTCCTCGATGCCGTTCCTGATCTGAGTGCCGGGCCCGATCTTCATCGGGTCGCCGCCGGCGGCGCGCTCGTCGGCGAACGGGTCGGATCGCCGTTTGGCTGCGGCGCGATCGGTCCGGATCTTCCGGTTGCGCCGTCGCGTGAGGAAGATAGCGATGGCCACGCCGGCAAGCAGCATGATGGCCACCAAAAGGGGGTTCATCTCGATGATCTCCTTAAAGTTGGGTTTTGAAGGTCCATCCCTCTGTCTTGGCCGCCCGGTTGGCGACACAAGTTCGTAATTTATATAACATTTATGAAATATCGGCAACTATTGTGCAATCGAAACCCCAAAAAAAATGGTCGGGTGGGGAATAGCTCCCCACCCGACCACGACTACCTCCTCAGACTAGTAAGTGTTCGAGGCCCGCTTGGCGGACCAAGTTCTGAGCCTGGAACGGGAGTTTCGGGCTGCCGGGTTTTGGTAGATGAATGGACTCCCCATTCACGACCACAATCTCCCAATCCGCGTTGAAGTCCAGGCGGAGTTCCTGGGCGGCCGCGATGACTGCCCCACGCGCCCAAGCGCGAGTTCTGGGGGGCTCAAGGATTTCGGGTAGCTCGTGCAGACCAAACCTTTCGAACCAGGGGTCGGCCGCCGCCGCTCGCATCCGTCGGGTGTCTCTGCCCGTATGTAGGTGTAGCTCTAGTTGGCGGCCGAAAAGCTTGGTTCTGCTGGTGTGGCCAGCCCTCACCAGCTCCTGGACCGATTCCCACGTAAGGGCCCAGTCCAGCTCGTCGCTGAGTGCCTCGGCGTTGTAGCCATGCTCGGCGATCAGATCGAGGCACCGCATATAGTCCTCGACCCAGGGTGCGAACTGCTCGAGACCGACCCGACCAGTGACGAACTCCAGGGCTTCCTGGGCATAGGTCCTCTGGATATCAAATGCGCTTTTATTGCCGCACTCAAGCGAGAACTTGTACTCCGGGTTGCGGGTGACGGTTTGAGTCACCTGTACGAGCTCCTCGCCCGATAGTCTGAGGCCCTTGAGCTTGCCCTGCTCGCGCATAGTAAGCAGTACGACCATCAGGGAGTGTATCCGAGCCTTGGTTCGAGGTCGGATGGGTGCATCGAAGCTGATGACATGCAGGCGGCTCGAACCATCCCCGGCGTGCGGCTCGTCGCGCAGATTGACGAGCGATCGGCTTCGGGTGGTGGAGCAGGAGAACGCGTCCCAGATGCGGCTCGCTCGAACGGACACGTTCATGTGGAGTCCGTCTCCATCCCATACCAGGTCACCTGCGCCCAGAACGATAGAACAGGTTGCCAAGAAGGGCGCCAGCGGATACATGAAGTCTTCGATACTCATGCGATCATCTGAGATGGCTGTGTCGATCGGCAGCCAGATTTGGTAGTTGGCATGACCTGCATATGTCTCTCCGCCGGTAGTGTTGCCACCCCAGACTTTCAGATAGACATCGCGTTGCTTCGCCTCTTTGAAGTATCTCGTAGCGGCGCGCGCTCGGCGGTCCATCTCGCCCTCGCCGAAGAAGAAATCGCGAACGATCCCTCGGACTGTATTGTGCTCAGCCGTACAGCGCTCGGGGTGGCTCCCCACATCGATGTAGTGGCGATTACCCGAACGATTGAAGGGGTGGCTTGGGGGGTATACATGGCAGAGCATGCTCCACATCGTGTGGTTATCGGCCACTTCGAGCTTGCCGTCAAGCATCTCTAGGCAAGAAATACCCTGTTCTGCTTCCCACCCGAACACACGCCCGCCGGTGACATTTCCCTGAGCGTCCTGGAGAACATTTCCGAGAATCTCTCCGGGCCGTCGGCACTTAAAAACCATGATTGCTCCTAGGTTGTCGAGGTTCACGTCGTGTCCGGGACTATAGGGTAAAGCACGTAATTCGTCAATAAAATACAAAAACCTACCCCCTTTCTAAGCTAGAAGATGCACTAGATCCACTTGATATACGAAATTCTGGGGCTGAATCCGGAATCTTCCAGGCTGCTTAACCTCATTACTAAGCACAAAAACGCTTAAAACCCGTCAAATCTAAAATCATGTACAATAACCCCATGCCAGGCAAGCGTAAACCAAAAACACTGCGTCATCATCTCAAGCACTGGTTTGTGCCCCACAAACACAACGACCACCGCCCTCATCTTATTCGCCTCCATGGCCTCGCGCTCGTGGCGTTTCTTATCATTGGCGTACAAATTTCCGCCAATCTCCTGCGACCACCCGCCGTTCGTGCTCTCACCCAGGGCAATGTACTCGCCTACGCCTCCGACATCACCCCCACCGACCTTCTCGACCAAACCAATCAACAACGCGTCGCCAATGGCCTTTCGCCTCTGCGCATGGACGCCCGCCTCAACCAAAGCGCCACCCTCAAAGCAGGGAACATGTTCGCGGAAAATTATTGGGCTCACGTTTCGCCCAGCGGCATTCAGCCGTGGTATTGGTTTACTCAGGCTGGTTACAATTACACCTATGCCGGTGAAAATCTCGCTAAAGATTTCGACACCACCGCCGGCACGGTCCAAGGCTGGATGAATTCGCCTGGTCATCGTGCCAATATTCTCAATCCTCACTACACTGATGTTGGCTTTGCGGTGGAAAATGGCACCCTTGTAGGCGGCCAAACCACACTTGTGGTAGCGCATTACGGCGCCCAAGCCGGCGTCAGCGTGGCCGCCAGTGTTCCGGCCCCCACCGCCAGACCCGTTCCAAAATCAACGCCAGCACCAGTGCCGGCCACCCCAGTAGCTCTCGTAGCCACTCCTGCCCCCACTGCCACTGTAGCTCCCACGCCTGTCCCCACGCCTAGGCCCATTGTGGCAAGCAGTCAAACCATCTCCAGCGCTCCGGCTCCTCAACAGTACAGCCTCTTCAAGCCACTCTCCATCATTCGTACGCTGAACCTCGGTACCCTCATCACCATCGGTTTGCTCGTCATGCTCTTCATCGTTTACCTCATCACCCACTTCACCGTTTGGCGCAAAGGCCTCGGACGCTGGAGTTCCCTCCACTATCGCCTCGTAGCCGCTATCGAGATTTCGGGCCTCGCCGCTGCCATTACTTTGCTTGCGGCTTCCGGCTTTGGTACAGTGGGTTAACACTAGCAGGAGATCCGCATGGCCGATTTTATCCTTGACCCCGGTGAAACCATTACAGAGCGGATCAACCGTTATTTCACGGTTTTCGTTTGGCCCATCATCATTAGCATTCTCATTGCGGTTGTCGTTATAGCCTACCTTGGCGTCTATGCGCGACTGAGCGTGCCTGGCGGCCAGCTCGCCTTTTTGCCGCCCAATCTTGTTTTCGCTCTGGCAGCTGCGCTTATGGTTATCGCAGTGCTCATTATCCTATCGGCCATCTTCGTTTTTCAGCACAACTACCTTCTTGTTACCAACATGCACCTCATTAAAGTCCAACAAAGCGGCCTCTTTGCTCGCCAAACCGCCGAACTCAGCCTTGGCAATATTGAAGATGTGAAAGGTGGGCGCAAGGGTGTTTTTGGCACCATCCTCGATTATGGCGATATCGAAATCCAAACCGCCGGTACGAGTGAAAACTTCATCTTCCGCACCGTCCATCATCCTCAGCTCGTCGCCGACCGCTTGCTCGGCCACAAAGAAGAATTCCGCCGCCTTCACGGCATGCACGAATAGACCAATGAAACGAACAGAGCCCCCGGCAAATAAAGCGCTAAGGGGCTCTGTTCGCTAGGGGCTGGCCCCCTCCTAGGAGGGTCGATCGGCACACTGCCGGAGTCGTGGAGAGCTTAGGCGGGCGCCCGCCCGCTGTAGCATGCCATAATGCCGGATGGCACTTTGACCCAGGCTGCGTAGAACTGAACGTTGGGATCCTCGTCGGGCACGCGGGGCATCTGGCGTGTGTCGGGGATCAGCGAACCGCCCTTGGTCGCCTCATAGGCGGCCTTGTAGTCGGTCACCATTCGAGGGATCGATCGCGTGGCACTCAAGGACTCGCTGCACCAGAAGGTTCCGATACTGGAGCCCTCGGTGTTGCTCAGTCGATCGATCAGCGGCTTCAGCCGCTTGATCTTGATGATGGGCGCCTGCGGGTCACAGGTGTTCTTCCAGGTCCACCAGGTGTCGTCGGTCATCACCAAGGTGTAACCGGCCGACCCCAGCTGAACACTCAGCTCCGGGGCAGGCCCGGTCGTAGTTGCCGGCACCGAACTCGTGGGGCACACAGAGGCGTTCGGCCTCGTAGTCGCCGACGAGGAGGGGCTCAGCTGCGAGCCGCTTGCGGTGAGGTTCGACGTTGAAGCCGCCGCCGGCTTAGTCGTCGGCCGCGCCGAGTCGCTGCTCGGACTCATAATGACACTCATGAGTCCGGCACCTATGGCCGCTCCTAGTGCTACGGTCCAGAGGGCCTTACCTCTACGTTTCATGTCAATCCGCTCCAATCCAAAGATCGAGCCATGCTGGTTGCTCATTGTTTTGAGCGGACGCCCAACAAGACGTTTAAAAACTATGCATAAAAACCCCATATAAGTCAACTATCTGCTATACTAAAGCTCATGGCTAAGTTTCATCTCGCAAGCAAATACGCCCCCGCTGGCGACCAACCAAAAGCTATTGAGCAGCTCGTGGCCGGCCTGGCGCGTGGCGACCGCGAACAAACGCTGCTCGGCGTCACCGGATCTGGCAAAACTTTCACGATGGCCAACATCGTCCAAAAGCTCCAGCGCCCCACGCTCGTTCTCTCTCACAACAAAACCCTGGCGGCCCAACTCTACTCCGAGTTCAAGCAATTTTTTCCCGACAACGCCGTCCAATACTTCGTGAGCTACTACGATTATTACCAGCCCGAAGCCTATATCGCTCGCTCCGACACCTTCATTGAAAAAGATTCGTCCATAAATGAAGAAATCGACCGCCTCCGTCATGCTGCCACCATGAGTCTTCTCACCCGTCGCGATGTGCTGATTGTGGCTTCTGTAAGCTGTATTTACGGTCTTGGCAACGTCAACGATTACACTGCCCTCACCATTGAGCTCAAGGTAGGCGAAATCCGCAAACGAGACAAATTCCTCCGCCAGCTCAACGACATCCAGTACCAGCGCAACGACATGGACTTCACCCGCGGCACCTTCCGCGTGCGCGGCGACGTGGTGGAAATCTGGCCCATCGGCGAAGAAGCCGCCTACCGTCTGGAGTTTTTCGGCGACGAAATCGAGCGTATTCGCCAAGTGGACACCCTCACCGGCGAAGTCCTCGGCACCCGCGATGAACTCAAAATCTTCCCCGCCAAGCATTATGTGACCCCGCAGGAAAAACTCGCCCATGCCGTCCAAGGTATCAGCGAAGAGCTCGATACTCGCGTGGCCCAATTCGAAGCCGAAGGCAAACTCCTCGAGGCTCAGCGCCTCAAGCAACGCACCAAGTTCGACATGGAAATGCTCGGCGAAACCGGCTTCGTGGCCGGTATCGAAAATTATTCCCGCTTCCTCTCCGACCGTGAGCCCGGCGAACAACCCGCCACCCTCCTCGACTACTTCCCCGACGATATGCTTATGTTCGTAGATGAATCCCACATCACCCTCCCGCAGGTTCGCGGCATGTACAACGGCGACCGCGCGCGCAAAGAAACGCTCGTGGAATACGGTTTTCGCTTGCCCTCAGCCCTCGACAACCGCCCGCTTAAATACCCCGAGTTTGAGCGCCACATCAACCAAGCCGTGTACGTGTCCGCCACGCCCGCCGAATTCGAGCTCTCGCGCTCAAGCCAGGTTGTAGAGCAAGTTATCCGCCCCACCGGCCTGCTCGATCCCCTCATTGAAGTGCGGCCCATCAATCACCAAATCGACAATCTCATCGCCGAAATCCGAGCCACCATCGAAAAACACCAGCGCGTCCTCGTCACCACCCTCACCAAGCGCATGGCCGAAGACCTCACTGAGTACCTCAAGGAAGCCGGCATCAAAGTCCAATACCTCCACTCCGAAGTCCAAACTCTCGACCGTATCGACATACTCCAAGACCTGCGTGCCGGCATTTTCGACGTGGTCGTGGGCATCAACCTCCTGCGCGAAGGCCTCGACCTACCCGAAGTCTCGCTTGTCGCCATCCTCGACGCCGACAAAGAAGGCTTCCTGCGCGGCCAAGCTGCCCTCATTCAAACCATCGGCCGCGCCGCTCGCCACGTGGAGGGTCGTGTCATCATGTATGCCGACCGCATCACCGATTCCATGAAATATGCCATCGACACCACCACCGCTCGCCGGCAGGTTCAGCAAAAATACAACGACGACCACGGCATCACCCCCGCCGGCATTCAAAAGGCGATGGGGGAGCGCATGCAGGCCGAAGTCCAAGCCGAAACCGCCGATGTCCGCGAAATCCACCCCGAAGAGATACCCAAAGAAGAGCGCACTAAGCTCATCAAAGACCTCACCGCCCAAATGGAGCTCGCTGCCCAAAACCTCCAATTCGAAAAGGCCGCGCTCCTGCGCGACCAAATCGATGAACTTAAAGATGCTGCGGGCAAAAAACCGCGCAAAGCTACCCGCGGGCGCTAAACATGCTTACCGTCCAAACCAAGAATCCGTTTAGCTCGACCCGGTAGTCTATCGCGCAGTCGCTTTTTGGCTGGAGCGCCTTCTGGGGCACTTGTTGTTTCGACAACGGTCGAAGCTTGCTGCGGCTGATCTTCTGCAGGACGTGTCACACCAGAAAGAGCTCCTTCAACGCCAACCATTGGTCCATGGGTCACAGCAGCTGGCATATCAGCCGTTTCAGTCGGTACGCCTGCTCCCTCCGATTTAGGCATTGAAGGTGGAGTCGGTTGTGTACTGTCTCCTCGTTCGGGGCTTTTTTTGAAGCCTGTAATAAGACCCTTCTCGTCATATTCAACCCCTTCAATTCTAGGTAAAACGGGCTGTTCGGGCTGTGGCACCGGCGGGAGGTTCACCCCTATGTCAGTGATAACGCCATTTTCGTAGGTAAGCCCGTTTCGAACTCCTGTAAAGCCGGGCTCTTCAGTGGGTTTTGCAAGATCTTGTTTGCCGACCGCCCTGAGCGACGGCACATCTAAGATGACCCCGTCCTTATCGGTGACGAAGGGGCTTTCGGGCATTTCGGGTGTCGCACCATCTCTGCGACTCTTTCCAGCATGTACTGCTTCGAGATCGGCTCGCGCGGAATCGACCCTAGAGCCTTGTTCGGCATGAGTCTGGTCGTTGTGCCGATCTAACTCGCGAGCGGCCGCCCCAGCCACTGCTGTGAATAAATTCGTCCTATCTACGATCTTCGCTTTTGCCAAGTCGCTAAGCTCACCCGACACATCGACTGGTCGTCCATGCATCGCTGGCTCTTGATCACCTCCGGGTCCATGTTCTGGCATTCTAACTCTCCATTCCCATTATGTTTAGGATTATAGGACCGAAGCTCTAAAAAGCCAAAGCCCAGTTCGAGATCGAAGACAATATTTATTTGCATTTATTATAAATACATTATATAATAGTAAAACATCGTACTCACACGAGGCCGATGCCGAACCACCACAATTCATCACTTTGTCCGGGAGGACCCCATGGGATTGAGCAAGGTAGCCAAGGTGCAACTGATCCTGGTGATCGCCCGCATCGTCGTCGCAGCCATGCTGGCCGCAAGCATCGGCGGGCACGCCATTCCCCCTATCGCCATGGCCGCGTTCCTCGGGGCCGTCGGCGGACTCGGCGGGTTCGCGCTCTTCCACGAGACCGTCGGCGGATACCAGGTTTCCTACATGCTCGGCTTCGTCTTCACGCTGGTCGTTGGTGTCGCCCTCGCGTTGGCGGTGCCAGCCGGCAGAAAGAAAGCCAACATCGAATACACGAACAAGAGCTTCGGGGACTACATGTCATCGCACCCCACTCTGACCTGGGCCGTCGTGATCTTCCTGATCGCCGCCGGCCTCAACTACCTCCTCTCCTACAAGATCGTCACCAGTGACGAGTGAAGCATCGGTTCGAGACCGCCGGGCCCGTCCAAGGGGCCCGGCGGTAAGCCGCTTTTAAATTCTAATGAATCGCCAGAACAGCTTAGGCTGTTTTTTTGTATTCCAGATTTTGCTGCCCTAACTCTCATTTGGACATTAAATTTGCATTTTTAGCATAAGTATTATATAATACATAAACCATCACGCTCAATATTTGCGGGATGCCGAACCATTCACATATCACTCATACCTCCTCGTGCTCTGGAGCTCCCCATGTCTGCCACCATCGCCACCCCCGTCCGGCGCTCGTCCGATAGCTTGGTTGCTCGCATCGACCGATTCCTGCCCCTGCGCTTCTGGAACATCAGCCTGATCTTCGCGATCCTCGTGGCCGCCGGAATTGCCAATTGGTTCGCCAACTGGTTCAAAGGCGACCTCCCGCCGGTGTGGCTGGCGGCCCCGGCCCTACTGGGTTGCGCCACTGCTCTGCCCTGCCGTTTCATTGCGGCCAAGATCGATGACAGTAGCCTGTCCCGCCTCAACGGCTTCGTCGTTGCGTTGGCAATCGGCCTAGCCATCGTCTGGCAGTGGGCCGAAGGCTTGCTTGTGGGCGCCGAGTTCCACAAGCTGTCTTCGCAGGACCAGACCAGGTTCGTGGTCACGGCCGCGGCATACCTCGGCTCTATCATCGGAGTCTACGCCGGGCTCGCCATTCTCAGGAGGGATGAACAGTAGATACGGTTCGATGCCGTCGGGTCCGTCCAAGGGACCCGGCGGTTTTCGCGTCTCTAGCGCTGTTTTTTAGGAGAAATTCCAAAAAACCGCTCGTTACCAACACCTTTTTGCTCACCACCGACGAAGCTAAGCTGCCCCCCTCTCGGTAATATACCCATATATCAAAAACGGAGGGCATCCTATGGACCCAAACGACATGGAACGAACTGCTGACGATCTCGAACGCCAAGCCGGCGACCTTCGCTCACAGGCCGACGACCTCGATACCCGAGCTGCCGATACCAGAACTGCCGCCGATAATTTGCGCACTGAGCAGCAGCAAGCCGAACAAGCTCAGGCAGACGCCGAAGCCGATCTCTACCGCGCCCGCTAATTTGACACGCGCATCGCCTGGGCCCACAATAAACCAAAAGCATTTACGGAGAACCCTTCGTGCCGCATCAGTCTCTCGTTGAGTACATCGCCGCCGCTCGAGAAAAAGGCCATTCAGACAACCAAATTAAAGCCGATCTCTTGGCCGCTGGCTGGGACAGAAAAATGGTCGCTGCAGGCCTCAAAGGTCAGGACGACGATCTACCCGTCCCGCCGCCTCCGTCCGCACAGAATCACGATCCCCAAGTATTGCCGCACGCTGTCGTCCAAAACTTCTCTACCCGGGGTCTGGAGTACATCATCATGTTCATTGCGCTTGCCGTAGCGGCTACTTCGCTGGGCTCCATTTTGCACTCCAGTGTCAACACGCTCTTTGGTTCCGATGGCTCACTTCTTGACTCTACAGGCCCTACATCCATCGCCTCATCTGCCCTAATCGTGAGCTTTCCCATTCTGGCCTACCTTTTCCTTCGTCTCAAAAAAGCCGAGCTTAGCGATGACCGTCTTCGTCGCGATCCTTCGCGCAAAAAAAGCATCCAGCTCACACTCATCGTTACGTTTATAGTCGGCCTCGGCAATGTCATTAATTTCGTTTACAGCCTCATATCGAGCCCAACCAGTACGGCACCCTCCTATAACGCTTTCGGTAGCCCTGCGTCCAGCAGCATCCTCGGCAATTTTGTCCATCTAGCCATCACGCTCGCCATAGCCGGCGGTATATTTCTCTACTATTGGCGCGATGAGCACCAAGACGCTTAAACCCCTTCAACGCTACCAAATCACAGTACTAGTGCTTGGCGTGTTTTGTGCTGGCGCTATCGCAACGAACTTCGCCCTCCGCCAAGGACCCGCCCACGACGCCACGATCGAATCAGATTTTACGGCTATCAGCCAGGCTGTTGATGTCGAAGCCAGAAATGGCTTATCGGGCGCAGCAACCCTACCCGCTAGCCTCTCCGAGCTATCCGGCCTCACCAGCGGCGTTAAAAAAAGACTCGCAAATTATGATTATAAGCCGTCCTTGTTTGGCCAATATCAGCTTTGTGCCACCTTCTTAACCGACGGTCAAGCTACCGCCCGTCCCAACATCGTAATCGGCGCCTCACCCAATACCGCTACCCACACCAAAGGCTATCAATGCTTCACCTACCGGGTTAATGTTCCATATCCGGTATCGCCGCTACCAGCTCCATTACACAATTGATCCGACTCTAGAGAAGTTCAAGCCAGAGTGAAAAAAGCGCAGATCGAAGGCGAAAGTTTAACCCCGTACGCCGCCTTCACCCAGCTTGCTGGAACTGAGTTTATGCTGCATGACGAGGTGGCGGCACTTGTGGTTAGGGGTGAATTGCATAAGTCTCAACCAAATAAGTAGGTATCAGTCACATGGATTAAGTTGCGAATTTGAAAGATAAATGTTATAATATAAAAGCTTGAGGAAGTTCCTCGGGTAGACGACTCACGAAAGGTGAGTTACATGCAAATCGACGACCGCTTGTTCGCCATCATGGCCGTGCTTTTCGGTCTGGGCGGGTACGCAAACCTGATGCCGGCTGTAAAGGCCGGTCGGAGGGTCGGGGCACCGCTGTGGATCATCGTGGTCAGCCCCATGGCAATCGCCTACGTCTGGATGGCTTGCCAGCACATGCAGCCAAACAGCTTCGGCTGGCGAAACATCAGCTACGCGGCCGTCCTAGGCGACGCCATCGTGCTGCCGCTTCTCCTGAGCTTCGCAGCCTGGGGCTGGGAGCGCATCGGCGGCGTGTTCAACGACACGCGCTACGTCGGCTGGAAGTGGAACGTCGGCTGCTACACCATCGGTCTCATCGCCGGTATCGGGTTCCACCTGAGCGGCGGGCCCACCAACGGCAACTCGCCGGACTTGGACGTGCGCCTGCACTCCTCGCCCACGTCGCTGGCCCACAACCTCGGGATCATCCCGGCGATTGGCGGCACGGTCCTCAACGTCGTCGTCCCCCTCATGGACAACTGGTTGCGCCCGAAGGTGACGAACCTGACGGCCGTCGGGCGCGCCTCCGAGGCAAACATCCCTCCGACCGTGCCCACGCGCATCGTCGTCCTGATGGCCTGTATGCTCGCCGTCTACGGAGGACTCCTCGTGGTGGACCAGGTCCGGACGGGACTCCCCGTTTCGAGCTCCTGGTACCTCAGTTTGCACTGGCTCGACGCCGACGTCAGGTGGCCCTTGCATCTCTGGTAGGCCACGGGTCACGGTAACATCACAAAAGGTTTCGAAGGCTACCTACCAACTCCCAAAAACTTCGCGTCCGCCCGGCACGCCGCCGGGCCTTTTCTTTGGGGTAATATTTTGCATTTTTATAGTTTTCATGATATAATATACAAGTCCCAAGTACGTTGATTCTACCCTAGGAGGTGAGGGCTTTGGCTCTCATGGAAATCGCTCCGTTCATCACGGGGCCTCGGCCCACGGGTGAAACCAACCTTCTCGTCGCGGTCGCCGTCGGGATCGCCAACTCTGGCGAGATCGTGCGCGAAGCACTCGAGGGGGTTGGACTCGACCCGTGTGGTGACTGGGTCGCCGTCAACCACGGCACCGGTGGCCACAGTTTGGAGGCCGAAGCGAGGGCAATCCTCGACTACGCCAAGGCCAACGACTACCGGCGGCTCATCGTCATCGGCGCCTCCATGGGCGCCGGGGTAATCACCGCGGTCGAAGACTGCCTGGCTGACGATCCCGAGCACTACCAGTCGGTCGAGCTCATCGGCAACGTCTACATCGACCCGATGGTGAAGGCTCGGAGCCTCAAGCTCATCCCGCACGGCGTCCTGTGCCTCGGAGTGCCGGCCACCTTCTTGCTTCCCCGGTCGTTCTGGAAGTGGAAGCTAGTCACCGGTCCGGCTCCCGTGGTGGAAGAAGAGGCCAAGCAGATCTCCGCCCGCCACGTCGAGTTCATGGGGGACGTCGATCCCAAGACCCGGCGAGCTCAGATCCTCTGCTTGCTCAACTTCGGCCGCCGCTCCGGCCTCTCCGCTCGCCAGCGCACCACCACGACCATCCTGCTCTTCTGCGAGTACGGGAACGACCGGTTCCTGCGCAGCCGGGTCGCCGAGCGGCTCCTGTGTCGGATCTACGGCAAGAACTTCCTGAAGCAACGGTATGTGCCCGGCGCCTACCACAACTCCTTCGCCGACCAGCCGCGGCTGTGGGCCGAGCGAATCAACTCGGCCGTCCGCCAGCTGAAGGCGCTCAGCGAGTTCAAGCCCATGGGCTGAACGGCCCCGAGCCAGCCGAGCCGTACCTCCAAGTATCAACGGGACGCCCCGTGCCTCCAGCAATCCAGCTGGCGGGCGCGGGGCTTTTCGATTTTAAAATGCACGCCCCTAATGGTTTGCCAAATCCCCCAAATTCCTGTACAATTCCACTCCGTAATGACCGGCCCAGTGTGTTGTTTTCGAAGCCGGCGAAAGGTGGTATGACCGACAAAATCGTGGTTCGCGGCGCCCGCGAGCACAACCTCAAAAACGTCGACGTCGAAATTCCGCGCGACCAACTCGTAGTTATTACCGGGCTATCTGGCTCCGGCAAATCATCCCTCGCCTTCGACACCATCTACGCCGAAGGGCAGCGTCGTTATGTGGAATCGCTTTCCGCCTACGCCCGCCAATTCCTTGGCCTCATGGAAAAGCCCGACGTCGACCAAATCGACGGCCTCTCGCCGGCCATTTCCATCGATCAAAAATCCAGTTCCCGCAACCCTCGCTCCACCGTTGGCACCGTCACCGAAATCTACGACTATTTGCGCTTGCTCTACGCTCGCGTTGGTATCCCACATTGCCCCATTTGCGGGCGCGAAGTCTTGCGCCAAACCTCGGGCCAAATCGTGGACCAAATTATGGAACTCCCCGAAAACACCCGCATCATGCTGCTCGCCCCCGTCATCGACGACAAAAAAGGCGAGCACCGCAATGTGGCTGTTGAACTCCGCAAAGCTGGCTACACCCGCTTGCGCGTCGACGGTACCATCATCGACATCGACGATTTCCCCGACCTCGACAAGCAAAAAAAGCACACCCTCGAAGCCGTGGTCGATCGTCTGGCCGTCAGCCCCGACATCCGCCAGCGCCTCACCGAAAGCCTCGAACAAGGGCTTGCACTGAGCGACGGCATCATTAAAATGCTCACCCCCGACGACGCCAAAGAGCAGGTCTTCTCCGAGCATTACGCCTGCCCCGTCCACCGCGAGGTCAACCTCCCCGACATCGCCCCCCGCAACTTCTCGTTCAACTCACCCCACGGTGCCTGCCCGCACTGTACCGGCCTCGGTACCCGCCTCGAAGTGGACCCCGAAGCCGTCATTCCCAATCGCCGCCTCACCCTGGCTGAAGGAGCCATTCGCCCTTGGGCCAAAACCACTACGCGCATGAATTGGTACACCAAACTCCTCGAAGGCGTGGCCAAAACCTACGGCTTCTCGCTCGACACCCCCGTAATCGAAATGAAGCCCGCCGACCTACGCATCATCCTCTACGGCTCCGGCGACACCGAAATCTCCATGCGCGGACCAGCCGGCCGCACCTATCACACCAATTTCGAAGGTGTCATACCCAACATGGAGCGCCGTTACCACGAAACCGATTCCGAATTTGTGCGCAAAGACATCGAAAAATACATGACTGAGCGTGAATGCCCCGTGTGTCACGGCAAACGACTCAAACCCGAAATTCTGGCCGTCACCGTTGGCGGTAAATCCATTGTGGACCTCACCACCCTCTCCATCGGCGAGGCTGCTAGCATGTTCGAAAACCTCGAGCTAGGGGCCCGCGAGGCTCAAATCGCCACCCAAATCCTCAAAGAAATCAGTGCACGACTGAGCTTCTTGCGCGATGTTGGTCTCAATTACCTCACCCTCGACCGCAGTGCCAACACCCTCGCCGGAGGTGAAGCTCAACGCATTCGCCTGGCAACCCAAATCGGCTCCAGTCTCATGGGCGTGCTCTATATTCTCGACGAGCCCAGCATCGGCCTTCACCAGCGCGATAACGACCGCCTCATCGCCACCCTCGTGCGCCTGCGCGACCTCGGCAACACCGTCATCGTCGTGGAGCACGATGAAGATACCATTCGCATGGCCGACTACGTCATCGACGTCGGCCCCCTCGCCGGCGAGCACGGTGGGCACATTGTGGCGGCCGGCACTCCAGCTCAGGTCGAAGCCGTACCCGAAAGCCTCACCGGCCAGTACCTCTCCGGCGCAAAATCCATCAAAATACCGAAAAAACGTCGCCCCGGCAACCACAAATCCATCACTGTCAAAAACGCCCGCGAGCACAATCTCAAAGGCGTCGATGTGGAAATCCCTCTCGGCATGCTCGTATCCGTCACCGGCGTGTCCGGCTCGGGCAAATCAAGTCTCGTCAACGACATCCTCGCCAAAAAATTAGCCCAAGTCTATCACCGCGCCGGCGATCTACCGGGCAAACACGACGAAATCGTAGGCCTCAAAAATCTCGACAAAGTCATCTCCGTCGACCAAAGCCCTATCGGTCGCACGCCGCGCTCAAACCCTGCCACCTACACCGGCGTCTTCGGCGACATCCGCGAGCTCTTTGCTCAAACCCCCGAAGCCAAAATCCGCGGCTACAAAGCCGGCCGCTTCTCCTTCAATGTCAAAGGTGGCCGCTGCGAACTCTGCCGGGGTGACGGCATCATCAAAATCGAGATGCATTTCCTGCCCGATGTGTACGTAACCTGCGAAGAATGCAAAGGTCGCCGCTACAACCGCGAGGCCCTCGAAATTCACTACAAAGGCAAAAACATCTCCGAAGTTCTCGACATGACGGTCGAAGAAGCAGTCACATTCTTCGAAAACATCCCGCCCATCCGCCGCAAATTCGATACCTTAAACCAAGTCGGCCTCGGCTACATCCATCTCGGCCAATCCGCCACCACCTTCTCCGGCGGCGAAGCTCAACGTATCAAACTCGCCACCGAGCTGGCTCGCCGCTCCACCGGCAAAACCCTCTACATTCTCGATGAGCCCACCACTGGCCTCCACTTCGAAGACGTCAACCGCCTGCTGGCCGTCCTCAACGCTCTCGTCGACACCGGCAACTCCGTGCTCGTCATTGAACACAACCTCGACGTCATCAAAAGCTCCGACTGGCTCATCGACATGGGCCCCGAAGGTGGTGCTGGTGGCGGCACTGTGCTCGGCATCGGCTCGCCCGAGCGCATCGCCGGCATTGAAGGCAGCCACACCGGCCGCTACCTCAAGCGTATTTTCGAAAAAGCCACTAGGCCACAAAAATAATTGCCTAAAAAGGCCTAAGCCTCCGCCCTGTTACTTCAAGGCGGAGGCCACGGGTTGTAGGGCGTCGGCGTCTTCAGCTTGCCGACACCGCACCCTGCATCCAGGACTTGTCGTGCAGCTCGCTCAGAAGGCGCTCGTCGCCGGGGCTCACGAGCGCAACGACCTCGAAATACTGCAGGAGTGCACCGGGACCGCCCGTTCTCGGGCGGATGATGACGCTGACCCCGCAGCACTGCCTCGGGTGTCCACCGTTCGCCGCCGGTTGTTCCGAAACGTTACTGCACCCCACTCGGAACGTTACGGTGTCGACCGTTGCATCCGCTGGCAGCTGTTCGGCGACGAATCCGAGAAGCAGACTCGCCATGTAGCGGCGACCCCGGATAGCTTCGTCCACCGTGTCGGACGTTTGGACTTCAGGATTGGCCATTATGGCTCCCTATGTGTGTGTTCGTTGGGCTAACATACGCTAGGATAATTAGTGAGCAAAGTCAAGCATAAGTTCTCTTGACCTCCGCCTGCGTTTCCACATTGCTGCACTCAGACGCCAGAAGGGCCCCGTCAGCATGACGGGGCCCGCAGGTCACAGAAGCCGGGATTAGCCGGCTTCGACGAGGTCGCCCGGATAGAGCGCCATGTTCGGGTCGTCCGACATGGCGCTCCCTGACGCGCCGCCCTGAGGAGGCGTGTGGCTGGTCACGATCAGCGTCTTGGCCGGACCAAGCTCACGGTGGTGGTCGGCGAAGTCTTGCAGAGTCGTCGTCACCTTCACCGTCACCGGGACCGGCCGGCCGTGGCCGCTGTTCCAGCCGTGAACGCAGATCCGAAAGTCCCGTAGTGCGTCCGGGTTCGCGTCGCCGCCCTCGAGGCCAAGGTAGGTTCCGCAGCTGTTCATCACGCTGTCGGTAGCCGGAGCCGACTTGACGTACAGTCCGCCTGCCGTGTGTACCACACTGTAGCCGCCGAGGACGAACGCACCGAGTCCGCTCAGCAGCAGGGCGACCATCCGGACGCTCCAGAGGCTCCTCTGGGAGGTCGCGACCAGAGTGATGATGATCACACCGACGGCAAAGGCCACCATCGGCACGACCATCGGCCAGTTGAAGTGGGTCGGTGCGGGGCTTGATCCGGTTCCACCGGCTAGGACCTGGATGTTCAACAAACGCATGCTTTGCTCCAGTGGGCTAGGGGAAGTGCTTGTCCTCATAATTATAGCATATTTTTAACAATTTTACAATAATACCGTATAATATAAACCATGACCGACCAACTCCGAGCCAAACTCAAAACCCTCCCCGCTGAGCCCGGCGTTTACTTTCACCGCGACGCCGACAAAAAAATCATCTACATTGGCAAAGCTTCCGTGCTCAAAAACCGAGTCATGAGCTATTTCCAAAACAAACACCGCGACCCCAAAACCAACCTCCTTGTGGCCGACATCGCTGACACCGAATGGATCACCGTTGGTAGCGAAGTTGAAGCGCTTTTCCTCGAGTCCGAGTTCATCAAACGCTACAAGCCCAAATACAACATTGACCTCAAAGACGACAAAAATTGGCTCTACATCAAAATTTCCGCCGACGAATTTCCCGTCATTAGCTACGTACGCCGTCCCATGGACGATAAGGCCCACTACTACGGCCCCTTCACCTCCGCCGACGCCCTTCGCCGCGCCATGCGCATGCTCCGCAAAGTGTTCCCGTATGTCACCCACGCCAATTGGCCCAACCGCGGCTGCCTTCAATATCACATCGGCCTCTGCCCCGGCCCCGAAGAGGGCGCCATTACGGCCATAGATTACCGCAAAACTATTCGCCGCCTCGAACTCTACCTACGCGGCGAGCAAACCAAACTCATGACCAACCTCGAAACCGACATGCTCCGCGCCGCCAAAAAGAAAGATTTCGAAACCGCCGCTCACCTGCGCGACCAGCTCAGCGACCTCAAATCCTTCAGCAAGCAAATGATCTTTGGTGACAAAGAAGCCTTCGACCTCACGCGCGACCAAGCACTCGTGGGCCTCGCCGAGCGCCTCGGCCTCCCCAGCGAGCCGCGCCGCATCGAAGCCTTCGACATTTCCCACCTCGGCGGCGTCGACAACGTGGCCAGCATGGTCGTCTTCACCGACGGCGTGCCCAACCGCGACCATTATCGCCGCTTCAAAATGAACCTCACCGGCAACGACGATTACGCTCATATGCGCGAAGTCATCACGCGGCGCTTTAGCCCCAAAAACCTTGCCGACTGGCCTATGCCGGATCTGCTCCTCATCGACGGTGGTCAGCCCCAACTCGCCGCTGCCCTCGGCGTGCTCGATCAGCTCGGTATGAAAATCCCCGCCATCGGCCTCGCCAAACGCGAAGAAGAAATCATCCGCCGCACTACCCACAGTCTGCCCGCCCCCGGGTTGGCAGAAAAGGATGGGCGAAAGCAAGCCGAAGCCAAAAAATTAGATGCCTACACCTTCGAACGCACCGTCGCCGGCGACACCTACGAATCCATCCTCCTCCCACACACCTCCCATATCCTCCAGCTCCTCCAGCGCGTCCGCGACGAAGCTCATCGTTTTGCCATCACCTACCAAACCATCCTCCGCGGCAAACGCCAAACCTCGAGTCTCCTCGACGACATTCCGGGCGTGGGCCCCGCCACTCGCAAACTCCTCATTCGTCGTTTTGGCTCGGTTCAGGGAGTAAAGCTTGCCACTCTCGAAGAGGTCGCCGCTATTGTCGGCCTCGCTAAAGCCAATATAGTCAAAGAGTATCTCGGTCAAACGCCACAAACCTAAGAAAGGTCAAGATAATTGACAAGATAAATAAAAATACGTATACTAGCCAAGCTTTACCTAGTAGGACCCCCGTCGCATAAGGAGAAAACCGTGGAAAACCCGAAGCTCAGGAACGCCGTCAACTGCGTCCTGCTGCTCCTCACCGCCGGCGTCTTCCTCATGATCGGCCTGTACCCCAGCTAGCCCAACCCCGCCGCTCTGGCGGCGTGGTACAAGATCGGGTCCGCGATCCCCGCCACCCCTGCCCCGCATTTTAGCGGCGCGCAGGGGTGGCACCCTGCATTTTTAGGCCAAAATTTCCGCTATAATTGCCCCATGCGCTACCAACCCCTCCCACCCGAATTCCACGCCGCCAATCGCCAAAAGCTAGCCCAAAGCATTGGTCCCGAAGCCATCGCCATCATCGATACCGCCGATGTCCTGCGTCGCCGCGGCGATTTCGAATACCCCTTCCGCCCCGACTCCAATTTCTACTACCTCACCGGCATTGACGAGCCAGAAGCCGTACTCCTCCTGGCGCCCGGTCACCCCAACGAACACTTGCGCGAAATCCTATTCCTCCGCGAAACCGACGATACCATGGCGCTCTGGACCGGTCCGCGTCTCAGCAAAAAAGCAGCCGCAGAGCGTTCCGGCGTTCAGGCCGTTCTCGATCTAAACGAGCTCAAAAATATCCTAAAACACCTCACCCGGCAGTTTCATACCATTTATGTAAATGCAGACGCCGCTCCAGAGCCCGGCCCCCTCGGGCCCGCAGCTCGTCGCGCTTCCTTTCTCCGTCAGCAGCTTCCCGAGCACAAGCTCAAATCCTGTCTTGATTTTCTCGGAAACCAACGCACCATCAAAGCTCCCGCCGAAATTGCTCAGATCCGCCAGGCTATTGAGATGACGCGCTCCGGACTTGAAAAAGCCTATGCTACTCTTGGCCCGAACCTTCCCGAATACGACCTCAGCGCTGAGCTCCTGGCCGAATTCACGCGCCGCGGCGCCACTGGTCCCGCCTTCAGCTCCATCGTTGCCGCCGGCAAAAATGCCACCATCATTCACGCAACGCCGGGCGACAGCCTCGTACAGAAAAATGACCTCGTGCTTTTCGACACCGCGGCCGAAGCCGGCTATTACGCCGCCGACATTTCCCGCACTGTTCCTGCCAGTGGTCATTTCACGCCCCGCCAACGTGCCGTCTACGAAGCCGTCTACCGGGCGCAACAAATCGGTATTGCCCTGCATAAGCCCGGTGCTACCATCCTTAGCATTGATGCCGCCATGCGAAAACACCTTATAAAAGAGCTCGTGGCGCTTCAGCTCATTACCCCAGCTCAGGCCAAAGGCTCGTCCGCTGCCAAACATCTCCACAAGTATTACCCCCACATCTCCCACCATCTCGGCCTCGACGTTCATGATACCGGCGACTCCAAGCTCACTTTCGCTCCCGGCATGGTTGTCACTTGCGAACCCGGCCTTTACCTTGCCGAAGAGGGGATCGGGGTCCGCCTCGAAGATGACATTCTCATTACATCCACCGGCCACGAAGTGTTATCGGGCAGTATACCCAGCGCCCCCGATGATATCGAGCATCTCATCGCCCGCGCGTCATGAATGCTGTCACATCTCAGATAACCTTGCCACCCGACGACCTCAAAACCGATGTGGAATGCTTTAGGCTAGCGACTTACCAGGGTTCTGAAGCTCTCATAATTCGAGTTTTCCCCAATGGTTTTCCGGGTATTCTATTTCAACATTCTGGCCCCGATTCCGCTATCACACATCTTGCAACTGACTCTGTGCATCGAACACATGTGCCGCTCCTATTCGTGTACGGCCAGATCATTCAAAAGAGCATCATGCACTTTAAGTTTCCCTTCGAGACCCTACAAGTTGTACTAAAGCCTCATGCTCTACGGTCAATTTTCGGACTCGATGCAGCAAGTCTCACCAATACCTCTCTAAATCTTGCCGCTTCACGCCCAGAGCTCCAAACCCAGCTTTTAAGTGCAAACAAGGACACCCAACAAAATCTGCTCATCAACTTCCTCCGGCAGGAAAAAGGGCGAGTTGGTTTGCCTGATCCTGCGATTGAGCAAGCTTTAGACCTTATTAATCACGACCCCAGCTCCCTCACGGTAGAGTCACTCTATATCGCCGCCGACCTCTCTGGGCGCCAATTTCAAAAACGCTTCAAGCAAGCTGTTGGAATGGATGCTGGGCACTTTATTCGGATAAAACGCATCAACCAGGCTTATGAGCTCATGAAAACTGGACACTACCGGCGTCTCGTCGACATTGCCCACGAACTAAATTTTCATGATCAGTCGCACTTCATCCGCGACATCAAAGCCTTTACCGGGATTATCCCCACAAATATTTTCCAAAATGTCGATGAGTTTTATCGTGATCAAGTCGGGCTTTCTTACACGCAAAACGACGGATTTCTACAATAACCTAGTTCACAAACGCCCTAAAATGGCAAATGTCTCAATAACTGGAGTATCGCAACATGCCAAATCTCACACCATACTTGCTTTTTGAGGGCAATTGCGCCGAAGCTATGAAGTTTTATAAAAGCTGTCTTGGCGGCGAGCTTTCGATGCAGAAAGTCAACGAAACACCTATGAAAAATCACATGCGCCCCGATCAGCAGGACAAAGTCATAAATGCGCGGCTCATAAGTGGCACCATCGACTTCTCGGCCTCCGACTGGTTATTCCCGAACGACTCAAGGCTACCCAAACCCGGTAATCTCATTTGCATGTACATTAATAGTGGCTCGTATGCCGACACTCGAGATATTTTTGACAAACTATCCGCCGACGCCCCGAAAAATCTCATGGATGATCTTCGCGATATGCCCTTCGGCAGTTACGGCGCTCTCACCGACAAATACGGGGTGCGTTGGATGTTTCAAAGTGAAAGCAAAGTTGCCGCTACCGATAAAAATAGTCTATTCGATAAACAATCCTAAGACACGAAAAAAAGCAGCGCCCATAGCGCCGGAGTCTGATTCGTGCTACCATACCCAAGCTATGTTACGTAAATTCGCCCTGCGCGTGCTCGTAAACTTCCTCGGTCTGTGGGCCGCGGCCGAATTAATGACCGGCAGCATCAACTACAACGATAAACTGCGCGTACTCGTAATTGCTGCGCTCATATTTTCAATCGTGAATGCTGTCATCCGGCCGCTAATTGTCATTCTGTCTCTACCAGCCATTGTTCTCACGCTCGGCCTCTTTACGCTCATTATCAACGCCTTCATGCTCTATCTTGTCACCAAAATCTATCCCAGTTTCCAGCTTCGCTCATTTTGGACTGCCGTCATTGCTACCGTCATTATCTGGGTCGTAAATTACCTACTAACCGAACTTCTGGAGCCCGCAAAACGTGCGAAATCTGTTTAACGCCATCACCGTCATCTCGGCCATCATGCTCATGTTATTTATCCTGATACAATCCCGGGGGCAAAGCCTCGGCGCCACCTTTGGCGGCGACACCAATTACTATCGTTCCAGGCGCGGCGCTGAAGCCGTGATCTTCAATGCCACCATCGTCTTCGCCGTTTTATTTGTTTTATCGGTAATACTTAGTATTCTCTCCAAGAAGTAATGTTTAACTACGTGCGGTTTCGGTACCGGCGTTCGTTGCGCCGCCTCCGCCGAACCTCCTATCACATCCAAAAAAACGTCGCCGCTTACGTCGACCAACACATTTGGGGTAAATGGCATCAAGTGCGCGTAGTGCGCCGGTTTCTTTTGCTTTGGGGCTTTATAGCTGGCATCAGCCTTATGAGCCTCACCCAGCAAATAAGTTCGCTCACTCAAGCCTCAAAAATAGCCGTTCCAGCGAGTGGCGGTGTTTATTCCGAAGCCGCTGTCGGCACCGTCAGCACCCTCAATCCACTCTTGCCTGAATCCGTTACATCGAGCGACATCAACCGCCTCATTTTTAGCGGCCTCACCCGTTATAACGCCAAACGCCAGCTCGTGCCCGATCTCGCTACTTGGAATGTCTCGAGCGACGGCAAAGTCTATACCTTTCACCTTCGCCACGGGGTAAAATGGCACGACAACGTCCCCTTCACCTCAGCCGATGTCGTTTTTACTATCGCCGCCATCCAAAATCCCGACTCCAGATCGCCCCTGGCCTCATCTTGGAGTGGTGTCAGAGTTGATGCCAAAGACGACTACACGGTAATGTTCACCCTGCCTCAAGCCTTAAACTCCTTTCTTGACTCCACGACCGTCGGTATCGTCCCGAGGCACTTGCTGGAGTCGGTTGATCCCTCGCTCCTCCGCGAAGCGGCTTTTAACCAAAATCCTATCGGCACCGGACCATTCAAAATCAAAACCTTCGCTCCCTCGGCTAAAATCATCGAACTCAGTGCCAACACCAGCTACTATCTCGGGCGACCCAAGCTCGATGGTTTTGATTTCAAATTCTACGCTAGCCCCGCGGACACCCTACGCGCCTATGCCCAAAGGCAGGTTACCTCGCCGGGCCGGATTTACCCAGATTCAGGCCCCACCGCCAGCACCGCCGGACTTGCTATGTATAATTTTACCCTACCCGAAGCCGAAACTCTCTTCTTTGCAACCAATGACCCCACGCTGAAAGACAAAACACTCAGAACCATTCTATCGAGCTCTCTAAATCGACAATCTATCCTTCAGCAAGCCACCGGTGGTCAGGGCGCGGCACTCACACAGCCACTTTTGCCCGGCCAGCTCGGTTATACCACGAAATACGAGCCACCGGCTCTGAGTATCGTGGACGCCAAACAAGCTCTGGACGCCGATGGCTGGAAGCAAACCGCCCCCACGAGCACCCGAACCAATGGAGCGTCCGGTCTTCGACTTCAGCTCGTTACGCTCGGTGATCCAGAGCTAAAACGAGCCGCCGCCGAAATTAAACGCCAATGGGCACCCCTAGGCATTGATGTGCGCATTACCACCGTTAGCCTCGACCAACTTCAGCAAACCTATATGCGACCCCGAAACTTCCAAATGCTCCTCTATGGCATTAACCTCGGGTCTGATCCCGACGTCTATCCATTTTGGCATTCCAGCCAGGCCACAGATCCCGGCATCAACCTCTCGGCCTACAGCTCAACCATCGCCGACCATGCCCTCGAAGCTGGCCGCATTAGTAGTGATCCCCTAGTACGACTCGGTAAATACGACACTTTCTTGAAAACCTGGGACGCCGACGCACCTGCCGCCGTACTCTATGAATCCGGCTATATCTATGGGGCGAGCGACAGTACTTCCGGCATTGCAGCCCAGCGTCTTGTCGTTCCCGCCGATCGTTTTTATGATGTTCAGCGCTGGACAATTCGCCAACGTTTCATCTCGTCCATCCGCTAGGTCTTCCGCAGCGTCTCGATTCATGCTATTCTAGGCCAGTTACAAATGCTACTTCTCTGCGCGAGTGGTGGAATGGTAGACACGCTAGATTCAGGTTCTAGTGCCCGCAAGGGTGTGGAGGTTCGACTCCTCTCTCGCGCACCAATGAATTATTCCTCGAAAATATACAATGAGTCCGATAACGCAAATAAGAGTTGCCGCCAACTTTGTGCTGACACGAACAGTATTTAGCGATGCAAGGGCTTTTCTAATCTCGGGCACTCACCGAATTAAAATGTACGATCAATGGTATGAACAATATTACGTTTGGCTTAAGGAACGGGCAAGCATAACCATTCAGGCCAATTTTCGGACGTATCTCCCTCTTTGACAATTTAGACTTTTTATGATAAAAGAACAAAGAGATGAGGATATCCCTGCTACGGGGATAATCTTTGTTTTGTAGGTTCAAAATCATTCGTTCAAGACCAAGAAGGGTGACAGTCTTCATGTCGACCAAGTTGTTCCAGCTTTGGAGAACGTACCTGGAGGGCAAAGTGCCCAGAAGTGTCCAAGAGCTGTACAGGCGTCACCAGGCTGCGCTCACTAGCTTCAGCCTCATCGGCGCTCTCGTGTTCGTGTTCGGCGTCGGCGGTCTGTACTTTGAGGTCCACTGGCTCCATCTCGGACAGCAGGCGGCCTTCTTTCTGCAGGGGTTCCTCTCGATCGAGACGAGCTTCTTCCTGAACTGGAGGCTCACCTGGAGGAAGCGGCAGAGCCGCTTCCGGGTCAGTTTTTGGCGATTCCACCTCATGAGAGTGGTCACCATTCCGGTTAACCAGGCGATTTACTTCGTCCTGATCAAGCTGGGCATGGAGTACCTTGTGGCAGCGCTCGCAACGACCGCCATCTTCACCGCGATCAACTACGTCGTCTGCCACTTCTGGGCCTTCCCGGCTCGGCTATCGGCGATGGGTCCCGAAGAGAGTCGTCCGGATACGTCCGACGTGACCAACAATCAGGATCCTCAAGATGGAGGGACGATCCACACGCTGCCGTTTGTGAGCGTGGTCATTCCAGTAAAGGGCAGCTTGGGCAGCGGCCGCACTATCCGTGCGACTGTTAGCTCGTTGCTGAACCAAGAGTACGGCGGGAGGACTGAAGTCATCCTTGTCGGGGATATAAACGACCCGACGTGGGAAGCTCTCGGCGATCTCCAGAGTGACCCGCGCATCCGAACCCTCGAGGTGGATGCGTCAGGCCCCGGGCGTGACGCCAACGTCAAACGAACCACCGGACTGAGTAACGCGAAGGGTGAGATCTTCGCGCTAACCGACAGCGACACGATCCCGCCCCAAGATTGGATTGCCACTGGCGTCAGCGAGATGCTGAGCGGCGAGTGGCAGTGCGTCGGCGGGGGCGTTTACTCGCTCGGCAGCGATTTCTGGTGCCGGTACATGGATCACAACGTGTTCGGCGCCAAGACCCTCAGGGTACCCAAGCCGTATACGCTCGACGCAAGCACGTTCGGCGGACGCGGCTGCAAGCCTCCGACGACGGCCAACGCGTTCATCACGCGCGCGGTGTTCGAGGCGGTGGGTGGCCCCGATGTCTCCATGAAGCGATCCTACGAGGACTACGAGTGGTTCTATCGGATCGCGAAGGAGGGGTTCGGTATCAGGTTCGCTCCTGCTCTAACTTGCGGCCACGATCACGGGAAGGGGTTCCGTGGCGTTGTCCGCGAGTACATGAGGGGTGGTCAAGGTTGTTCGGACTTTATCGTTCGACACCGCGACAGCATGTTCGCAAGGCGACGCTCCCGGCAGTCGCTTTTGGTGCTGGCTTCGGCTGCATCGATGGTGGCTATCGCTGTCATCGTGACGGCACTGGGCTCCTCAGCCGACCTGGTCGGTGGAGGAGCGGCAAGTGGGGCGGCTATAGTCCTCGGATCAGTTGAGGTGCGGAAGAATAAGCGCCCGGAGGCGTTCTTCTACCCGTTCCTTACCCTGTTTCTGGGGTCGATTTTCACCCTCGGGATCTTCCACGGACTCCACATCAAGCGGGGGACGTCAAGTCTACCCGGAAAGGAAGGGATGATGTCATCTCCATCAAGTGCGAAAAGGAAGCGTCGTAAGTTCGCGAGTCGAGAGTCGATTTCCCTCATCGGAGTCCTCGGCATCGCCGCGCTCTTGCGCTTCTGGAACATCAACAACCGGCCCGGATTCATCTGGGACGAGACGGCCTACTCGGCCATCGCACGGAACCTCCTCTCTGGAGGACGCCTCGCGAGTCGGCCCGACTATGCCGACCATGTCTCAACCTTCTTCTACCAGCCTCCGTTCTACTTCTGGGAGCTGGCCGGGTGGGACAAGTTGGTCGGTCAAACCGGTATCGCCGCCGCCAGGTGGCTTGCTGCGGCGACCTCGCTGGTGGCCCTCCTGCTGCTCTGGGCTTTCATGCGGCGAGCGATCGGCTCAAGGCCGGCGCTTGTGACCGCGGGGCTTCTCGCTACCGATAGCTGGATGATCTACGCCAACCGCATCGGGTGGATGGAGAACACTGCCATCGTGTTTGTGACCGCCGCCATGTGGCTCTACTGGCGTGCAGTACAGCGCCCAACTCCTGGTCAGTTCATTCTGGCCGGAGCTGCCGCGGGTATGGCGGTGGTGTTCAAACACACCGACGCCTATGTTCTGCTGGCGGCAGCAATAAGCTGGCTCATTTTCCGGAAGTACCACCGCCACCACATCCAGTTCTTCGCCACCGCTCTTACGATCGTGACGGGGTATCTGCTGGTCATGACCCTGCTCAACCCGGCGTACGGCCAGTTCTGGGGGGAGATGGGGCAGCAGGTGCAGCGGACCTTCGGGAATGCAACCGGTGCTCGTCGTGGCTCTATTAACAGCACAGGCCAACTCATCGGCCCGTTGTTCGATCAATACCGGATCTTCGTGGGTTCGATCCTGGTCGCGACCTCCGGTGTCACGGTGATGGCGGTCCGCTGGGTGCAGTGTCTGATGAGACGCAGCTTCCAGCCCGTCAGAGATAACCAGGTGCTGTTTGCCTGGGCCACGGCCGCCGTGATTGGGTTCGGGGCGATCAAGCTCCGCTACCCGAGCTACTTCGAGCTCGTGCTCGTGCCCCTGTATGTCTACCTGGCGGCGGAAGTTACCGGCTGGCTTCGCGGCACTACTGCCAGGCGGAGACTGGTCCCGATGGTCGCGGTCGTTCTCATCGGAGCACTCAACCTCGGTGGCTTTTGGTGGCGAATCGTCGATCACAAGGACAACGCTATCGGCGTCGCAGCCACACTGGCGCAGGAGTATGTGCCGACCCAGGACGTCGTCCTGACGGAAGTCACTATCGGCAACGAGATTTCTCAGCCGTGGTGCGACATCCAGTGGCAGACAACTCAGTGCGCGGGCAAAGTGCGCTGGATTATGACCTACACCAGTGACACGAACAGCCTGAGCAGCTTGGACGCCCCGACTCAGGCCCTCCTGGCTCGATCCACTAAGGTCGAGACGGCGGTCGGCTTCGAGGGACAAGTAACACTCTGGCGTGTGAGTTCTGCACCCTGAGCCGGCGCCGCCGACAATCTTGAACTGGAGGCAATCCTCGAATAATGAAAAACTAAATAACGCATCCGTGCCTCATTGAGGGCACTCGACGGGCGACATGTGCATCTGCATATGTCGCCCTTAGACTTAGGAGTTGTCTTTTAAGTCTTCATCTGACGAAGTTCGCTGATGATGACCATCGTCGGACGCAAGTGCGCCGAACAAAGCTGGATAAGTATTGGTCTCGCTATACTGCCGGGACAAGTTACTCCAAAAAGCCCCATCCACAGGGGCTTTTTGTATGTCCCCAATGAGCATGACCTCAAGGTTGCTCTTTTCGCCTATTGTACTTATCGGCAAGCATAAGTACTATACAGTCAGTAAAAAGGCACAAATGTGGCAAATGAAATGCAGTCTGAACCAAACGGTACAGATACAAATAGTCCTGGGTCGTCCAGCGGCCCAGCACAAAAACGCAACATCACAGGACTGGTAATTGGAGGGGTAATACTAGCCGGCCTAGCCGGTCTGGGAGGCTATTTACTTACGAAGCCAGCAACCAAAGCCCCGGTCACCAACCGTACGATCAAGCTTGGCCTCATGGCTCCCCTCACCGGCGACTTAGCCAATTATGGCCAGGTATTTCAACACGGTGTTGAGTTAGCCCAGCACGACTTTAATGAAGACGGCCTAACATTCCAAGTTTACGTTCGCGACACCGTGTGTGATGCCACGAAAGCGGCCGATGCCACCAAAGAATTGGCCAAATTAGGGGCAGTTGCCATCATCGGCGATACCTGCTCGGGCTCAACTTTAGCCGCACTGCCCATCGCCAACCAAAAGCAGGTATTGCTTTTAAGCCCCTCGGCTAGCAGCCCGGCGCTTAGTATCCCCAACGACTTCTTCTTCCGCACCTATCCCACGGACAGCCATCAAGGCGTATTCGTCACCAAGCTAATGTATGGCAAAGGGGTGAAAAAACTGGCCATCATGTACGGACAGGAGGCCTATGGTACTGGGCTCGATGCAGTCGCTCAAGACGCCTTTAAGAAGCTTGGCGGAATGGTAACCTCCAACACCTCCTTCAAAAGCACCGATACCGAATTTAAGACCCAACTCCAAACAATACTTGCAGCCAAACCCGACGCCCTCTACATCGTGAGTGAAGATGAGTCCGCCAGTGCCGCCATCATGGTCGAGGCCAAGCAGCTCGGCTCGAACATCCCCGTATACGGCTCCGACGCCCTTAAGGATGTCAACTTCATAACCGATGTTGGCGCAGCCGGTGAGGGCATGACCGTCGTTGGAGTTACCCCGGGCAACCAATCATTCCTCGATGAATACAAGGCCGCTTACGGTTCCGAGCCAGCCAATGCCACCGGAGCACAAGCTTACGACGCCTTTATGGCTCTAGCTCGAGTAATTAAAGCTGGCGCAAATACCGGTGACGAAATCCGCAAGGCCTTGCCCGCAGTCGATTTCCAAGGCGCCTCCGGCGAAATCAAGTTTGATGCCAACGGCGACTTGGCTGGTGGCGGATACAATGTCTACACCATTCAGGGCGGTAAATTTGTTCTCACCAGCCAGTAGCAGTACCATTCTTCAATGAAGATTTTTGCCAAGCTCCTCCTCATTATCCTAGGCGTATCATTACTGCCGCTCATTGGTGCTGGTTTGATCACCTTCAGGACAAGCGAGAGTGCTTTGCAAGATCAGATTCAAGTTCGTATAAACAATACGGCTCAGCATCAGCTGAGCCGTATTGAAACTATAAACGACCAAAACATGGCCGAGCTCAATACTGTCCAAAACAAAGCTCAACTGCGCATCTTGCTCCAACAATATGAGCAAGCTCCAAGCCCAAGGCTCCAGGCGAGCCTGAGTCAATCGCTCAGCGACATCCTGGCTGCCCAAGACACATTTCACCGGATTCACGTCGTTAACCTTTCGGGTCTTGTTGTGGCGTCCACCGACCGCGCGGCCATAGGACAAAATTACGGCAATACAGAGGTTCTTTCGGCCGGCCTCAAGGCGCCCAGCAGCAACATCTTTTTTAAGAACGCCGCCGGTAATCTCGATCAGTACCTAGCTGCGCCGCTTTCATGGGGAGGGCAAGCGCTGGGAGTGGTGATCGTAGAAGCCACCTCAGCTGCATATTTAAATGTCACCAAAGATTATTCTGAGCTTGGCGTTACGGGTGAATCTTATCTCCTGAGACGCGGTTCCACCAGCGCTTTTCAATACCTCACTCCCTTGCGCTTCAATCTGGGAGCCGCTCTGACCGCGAGCCCCAATTCGCCTGGCTACGCTACCGATTATCGCGGTCACAGCATCATCCAAAGCACAAAAGATATCCCCGCAACCGACTGGACGCTCGTGGTAAAAATTGATACCGCCGAAGTGGACGCCCCGCTCATTAAAATGCGCAACACCCTGATCGAAGTGCTCGTTCTAGCCACGATCTTAGCAAGCTTTGCGGCTCTATATCTGTCAAGGTTTATCACTAACCCTATCTTGCGTTTCACCCAGGTCGTAAAACAAATCCAAGGCGGCGACCTGAAGCAGCGAGTCCGCGTGGAGTCAAACGACGAAATCGGAGTCCTGGGCACAGCCTTCAATGAAATGACCAGCAGCCTCCTAGAGTCCAGGACGCGCCTCATTGCTTCGGTCCTGAGCCTAACCCAAGGCTTTATAATGACCGATCGAAATAACAATATAATCACTCTAAACGGCGCCGCCCGCCGACTCTTGGGTATAGACCCCTCGTTGCCCGAGGCCAGTGCCAATCTCACATCAATATTTTCGAAGGCCCAAGGGCTCAATGTGGGCGACAAAGTCCAAGAGTGTTTTAAAAATCAAACTTCATCCGAAGCCCGCGAAATCGCATTCGGCGATAAATTCTATACTTTATTTTTCTCCCCCGTCAGCATCGACGGCCAAGCAATTGGAGTCGTAGTCCTTATCTCCGACGAAACCGAGCAAAAAATGCTGCAGCGTTCACGCGACGAATTCTTCTCCATCGCCTCTCATGAACTGCGCACCCCGCTCACCGCCATCATGGGCAATGTTTCTCTCGTTAAAACCATGTACACAAAAGTGCTTGAAGACCCCGACCTGCGCCAAATGATGGACGACATCGACTACTCTAGTAAACGCTTGATCGCCATCGTAAACGACTTCCTAGACATGTCGAGCCTAGAGCTCGGGAAGGTAAAGTATGCTAGCCACCCCATCGACATCGTAATGCTAGCGCTAGAGGTAGTTGGCGAGCAAGAACGAGCCGGCATCCTGCACGGCCTAACGCTAACAGTCCAAAAACCAAGCGAACCCCTCCCGCTCGTCAGCGGCGATGTAGACCGGATTAAACAAATCTTTGGCAACCTCTTAAGTAATTCGCTTAAATCTACCGATAAGGGCGGAATTACCATTAGTTTTAAACGGACCGACGATCTCATTGAAACTTTCGTAGCCGACACCGGTCGCGGCATCAGCCCCGAAAATCAAAAACTCTTGTTCCAGAAGTTCCAACAGGCCGCAGATAGTATTTTGACGCGTGATACCGCCAAAGGAACCGGTCTCGGATTATACATTGCCAAATTAATCGCCAAAGGTATGGGCGGAAATGTGCGGTTCGTTTCGTCTGAGTTGGGTAAGGGGACTACGTTTGCCTTTGCGCTCAAGGTAGCGACGGCTCAGGAAATTAGCGCGGATCAAATTAGTGGCGAGAGCACTTCAACCTCCGCCAAACCCGTAGTGCTGCTTGCACCCGAGGCACCTACGGCATCCAAATGACATAGAGCGGCAGGATCATCGTAGTTCAAACTCCATATATTACATCATCCCTACCCGCGTCGTAATTTGGCTCATCGCTGCCTTAGCAACCAATAAGTCCCCATCGCAACGCTCCATATCACAAAAGCAAATCCGGCGACCCGCTCCCATCCCCCATATCCAAGCCCAACGTAAGGCGGCGTGCCGCTCATCATCAGGCCAAATACGCCAATAGCCCCGCTCGCAAGCGCAAACCACCCCAATCCAGGCTGCTTCTTAAGCCCCGCAAAGCCAAGTAGAATCAGGCCAAGGTTGAGGGCCGTAATTGCAAGCCCGCCCGATAGGCTATGCAAAAAAGGAGCTAAATTGAGCGGCGAAAACCCTGCAACAACCTCCTCAATCCCTCCAAAAAATAGCAAAACCAAACCCGCCTTCCGCAACTTACGCCCAGGCCAAAGCGGCCCAATAGCGAGCATCGTCGCAAGCATTATGAGAATGCCGCATGCTACGAATGTTCCGTCCATAACAATATGCAGAGGAGAGCAAAGGTAAAACCACTGCTTTGTCTGAGGCTCTTGATAATTACCACACGCTGTAATACCCAGCGCACTAATAGACTGATCTTTTGCACTATATGAGCCGGTAGTCGCAAGCTGTGCGACCCCTTGTCCAACGAAAAAAACCACAAGCAATACCATGCAAATAAAGCCTCGAGTAAGCCATTTTTGCTGCCATGTATCTTTTGTAATCTGAGTTGCTTGCATAATACTCCTAATTAGTTACTCGCCCCCAGCAGCCAGCTCTTCTCTAATTCGTTCAACAATCACCCTCAATGGAGTATCTACTTTCACGGTATAATCGGTAGCTCCAAGACTCTTGGCTCGCTGGAGATCTTTGCCCTGACTGAGGTTGGTGGTAACAATAACTGGTATTTTATTTTTTCGCCGTTTAAGCTCTTCAAGCATTTCAAACCCGTCCATCACCGGCATCACCAAATCAAGAAGAATAAGGTCGAAGGTTCGCTGATCCATAAACCCTAAACCCTCATGACCGTTATGGGCTAGCACTACCGTAAACCCGGCTTGTTCAAGCTTGATTTTTAACGATTGAGCCAATGGCTTCTCGTCTTCCACTAAGAGAATTTGATACTGCTTCACACTTCATCCTCAAAAGCTAAACTAACTATTATTATACATAAGTTAAATTGAATTGCGGCCGCTCGCACATCGACATGCGCTACAATATCTGCATGGATTACAGCAAAAAATCACTTACCCAGCACAAAAAGCTCAAAGGCAAAATCGAAATCCGCCTCAAGGACACCCCTGATACTCGCGAAAAACTCAGTCTTTATTACACCCCTGGCGTTGCGGCCGTCAGCACCTATGTTGCAAACCATCCTTCAAAGGCCGGCGACTACACCTGGACCGGCAACAATGTGGCCGTCGTTAGCGATGGCTCAGCCGTGCTCGGCCTCGGCAACATCGGCCCTCTCGGTGCGCTCCCCGTGATGGAGGGCAAGGCCATGCTGTTTAAGCATTTTGCTGGCATCGACGCCGTGCCAATTGTGTTAGACGTCCATACTGCCGACGAAATCGTGGCTGCGGTTACCGCCATTGCGCCCAGTTTTGGCGGCATCAATCTCGAAGACATCGCAGCGCCCCTTTGTTTCGAAGTCGAAGAACGGCTAAAAGCCAGACTCTCCATCCCCGTAATGCACGACGACCAACATGGTACCGCAGTAGTAGTTCTAGCCGGTCTCATCAACGCCGCAAAAATCACCGGCCGACCGCTCTCAGAAAGCAAAATTGTGCTGTCCGGAGCCGGAGCCGCGGGGGTCGCCATCGCCAAGCTCATTCATCTATATGCCGGCTCCGACATTATCACCGTCGACAGCCGGGGGATTGTTAGCCACGATCGCACCAATCTCAGCTCCGAAAAACAAACTCTTCTTTCGTTCAATCGCATGCCTCGCCCCGGCTCCTTGGCCGAAGCAGTCCGCGGGGCAGACATTTTTATTGGGGTTTCGCAGCCCGGCGTTCTCACGGCCCAAATGATCAAGACCATGGCCAAAAATCCTATAATTTTCGCCATGGCAAACCCTGTCCCAGAAATAATGCCCGATATCGCCAGGGCTGCCGGTGCCGCCGTCGTAGCCACTGGCCGCAGCGACTTCGCTAATCAAGTAAACAACTCTCTAGCTTTCCCCGGAATCTTCCGCGGCGCGCTCGATCATCGCGTTACGGCCATCACCGATGCCCATAAAATAGCTGCCGCCGAAGTCTTAGCCAAGCTCGTAGTATCACCAACCCCGGGCGAAGTTATTCCCGGCGCCTTCACGCCTGGCCTCGCTGCGGCCGTTGCAGCGGTTATTAGATAAATATTCCATCCTATACTAATCATAAAATCATGAATAATTGGCTCCGGGACCTCCAGCTCTGCAGCCGGAGGTCCCAGCCAGCTCTAGCAATTAGTTAAAAGCCAGAGCTAGTGATCGCGGCTAAATCCTGATTGCCGCTTTGTAGGGCCAGTCGGATCCTGCCTCGGGCTCGGCGACAGGCCGGCCCTCTGCCTCTACCCAGGCATGTTGAACCACAGGGTTCAGTTTAGCGCCGATGCACCATGTAGGCATGCGGCCTCTTAGTGCTCCGGCCATGCAAGCACCCAGTGGCACTTGCAGGCAGTCGAACCTACCGGGATAGAATCGCATCGCCCACCGAACTGCCCGGATCAGCTCTTCGGTCTCAGTTGCTTTGGCCGGCTTAGTCTTCTTGCGAAGCCACTTCAGCCATGCTTCGACTACAGGGAGGGGAGCCAGGAGAACGAAAAGCGCCCCTATGGCGCCGATAATCCCCAGGCATTTGGTTTGCAGCGACAGCCCAGCAGAGCTATTGTCGCGCTCGATCATGGACAGAGTCACGCTAATCTCCACCATCTTTGGACACGTGAGGGATCGACGAGCATCTTGTTTTTTAGCAGACTTTGGATGATCGGTTGAAGATCGGTTTCGAGCCGACTCCTATCGACACTGTACCGAGTCTGAAGAGTCTCTATGGCCTCTTCGACAGACGCACCTCCTTTAAGGGAATTCCAGAGGACGGCCGCCGCCCCTCGAGGCAGCAACAGTGTATTGTTCCCCCTTCGAACCGCAAGGTTCCACAGTACTACCGATCCGTCTTCGAATTCGACTTGTCGTACATGTCTCGATGCCGTGTATCTCATCTATTCGTCTCCCACCAATCTTTTTCTGCTAGCACCAAGCCTTGCAGCCATATTTCCGTTGCTACGAATTGGTGCAACGTTCTGAAAGGAGCATTTAGCCCATGGACTGCGCGTCTCAGTGTTTCTTCTGCTGCGGTTTTCCTGATCACCCCACTCTCTATGAGCGTCGAGGATGAGATGAGCTGATGCAGCCAAGGCTCGTTCAGCTTGATGCCTGCATACATCATCCTCGTGAAGGATCCCTTGGTCGTTCGCGCGGCCAAGAATGGCGGGATTACGCTCGGTAGCGCTGCAGATAGCAGCGGCTTAAAGCCAGCACCCGATGTCCGGATATGGCCCGGCAATGCCATGCAGCACCGGATCACCTGGGCATCGAGATAAGGGTCGTGTATGGTAATGCCGAGCAAGCGGGCCTGTTCCACCGTCGACTTTCTCTCTATGCCCGTCCGAAGAAGTCCCGTCCAGTCATGGAACTCTCCTGGCCGCTTCGCCCAACTACCTGGCATATCTCTAAGCAGTCCACGCATAAGCTTGGCTACTTCTTGAGCGGCGTTGGCCGTAAGCCAGTTCGCGCCGGTTGAAGGGAGGTGCCAAGCTATGTGCTCCCACGGCTTGTGTCTGCCCAGGTATGGCTGAACAACCGGTAGGGACCGAGCTACCTCTCGGAGCGACTGCTCATGTGAGGTATGAGCAAGTATCCACATGGCTCGAGCAATGCGCCATGGAGGACATTCGGTTCGGTGGGCCATAAAGAAAGTTGCCCTCACCGCTCCCGCCCAGTCGCCCATCATGATTTGATCCGCGATCCTAGTGCTGGATGCATCGAGCATGGAGTCACCTCCTGCACCGGTGAGATGGTGGCGGCTTCCAGCTTCAGCAGCAAACTGAAGCTTTTGCCGGTTGTAGTTCGCCAAAAAGACATCCGCGGCTGGAAGATCAGTCACGGGCAGTCTCGCAGGGTCGTCCAACCCACCATAATGCAAGGTAGACTGATCTCCTTGAGCCACGATCTGTCGAATGCTACAGGCCTCGGCCACTCTTCTTGCATATCGTGCATCCTCATCGCTGAGCAAGGGGTGCACATGAGTAACGCCGACGGTTGATCTTTCTTGGCTCATCGCCGCTAGTACGCCGCTGGAATCGAAGCCACCGGACAAATCACCGGATATAACGTCTCCTTCCAGGAGGCTTCTTCGCCTGGTTGAGTCAAGAAGTGCGTTTCGAAGAGCCTCCGCCGTTGCCGAGAAAGATGTCGTGTACGTTGGTTCATACCACTGGATTACGGAGGGCTCACCATCCTTAAACTGCAACGCCGACCCTGGAGGGATGGCGGCTACTCGCCGGAATGGGGCTCTCCCGTTGAACAGGTCGATGCCATAGACGCTGATGTCGAGGGCGAGCAAGGTCAAGTCAACCTCATCACCAATCAAGGCTGCCAATGGCTTCGCTGTGTTCGACCACCACCAACCATCCTGATGACGAGCATAGTATACCCGGTTGACTCCAGACAGGTCACCAAGGATTGTCGTGTTGCTCGCTCTCGAAACGACGACAGTGTAATTCCCGGGCCACATCATCAGGTTCATCCAGGCGCCTTTTTCGGCGCTGGACAGTGAAGTTTCCAGCTCTTCGTCAGTTGCGAGGCAGTCGCCGACCACGAACATGGTACAGGTTTGGTTTTGTACCTGTCGGATGGACCTATCGGGATAGCCACAGCTCCACCAGGAGTCCCGGGCCCCCAGTCGAAGAACTCCTGCTCGCGGTCGCTGCTTGGCGGGAGCATGATCGGACGAATGGTACCCTGCGATCCAGAACACTCAATACTCCTTAGGAAGATGGGGACATGCCGGGGACGATATACGCCCCCGGCATGCAGCTTCACCCATTACGGGCAAAACTTATGTACGACCCGGCGCCTACGCCTGGTCGTACTGCGTGTCGTCCGCGTCGTTGAACCCGTTGCTGCCGTGGGTCTCGTCGCGGAGGTTGCCGAGCTCGAACGCTTCGGGCGTCTCGTACTCCTCCATGCTTTTCACACCTCCTCACATCAAAGAGAAGAAGGGGTTGGTACGTGTGAAATCGAGCTTGTTGTTTTCTGCCCGACCACACGATCATGAATTTATAAAAAAATGATTCATTTTTCTAAGACAAAAGAATCAAAAATTTTACCATAAGCGCTTTAAATTTTAGAAATACCACCAATGCCCACATGCCTGAAAATAATGTATCGAACGGGGCTGAACAGAATCTTCGTGAAAGCGACAGCGAGGAATTTCGGAGAACCCGCTTTTTTTTGCCATAAGCGCTTTGTAATTTTTCGCGCTCCACCGTATCATAAAGGTATGAAACACGCCTATCTCAGAGAGCTCCAAAGCCGCCTGCTCGGAAGCGTTACCGACGACCCCGACACTCTTGAGCATTTCTCCACGGACCAAAGCATTTTTACCGCCGCCCCAACAGCAGTTGTCTACCCTCAAAACACCGCCGACGTCTGCAAAACCGTCCAATTTGCCGACGAACGTACCGCTTCCGGTCGCCCGCTGCCCATAGTCGCCCGCGGGAAGGGGAGTGACCAAAGCGGCGGGTCCGTCGGCGAAGGCCTGCAGATTGTTTTCCCGGCCCACATGAACAAACTCATCCGCCTCGACCGCAACACCGTCACCGTTCAGCCGGGCATTATCGTCCACACGCTGCAGCAAGCGCTCTACACGCACCTTCGTCATATTCCGCAGGCTCCCATTGGCGACGAATATTCCACCATTGGGGGAGTGGTCGCGAGTGCTTCCGGTGGCGAAAAATCGGTGAAATATGGCACTATCCGCCGAGCCGTTCGTAGTTTAAAGGTGGTGCTTGCAGACGGTTCGCTCATTGAAACTCGTCGCATCAGTGCCCGCGAACTCAATCGCAAAAAAGGTCTCAGCACGCTCGAAGGCGAGCTCTACCGCAAATTCGATAACCTCCTCACTGACCACGAAGCCCTCATTAAAAAAAGCCAAGTAACCGGGGTAGAAAATTCTACCGGCTACGATCTTTGGTCTGTTCGCGGTAAAAACGGCTCTTTTGACCTTAGCCAAGTTTTCATCGGCTCCCAAGGCACCCTCGGTCTCATTACCGAGATCACTCTAGCGATCGCCCCCTATAATCCTCGTACAACGCTTGTGGTCGGGAATTTCGATTCCGTACCCGAAGCTACCGCCGCTGTGAAGCGGTTGCTGACTCTGGAACCCAGCGCCGTTGAAATCGTCGACCACAACGTACTCGAATTCCACCACAATCTGCGGCCAGCCGACCTCAAAGATCTCATACCCGAGGATGTGCCGCGACTCGTCATGCTCGTAGAGTTTGACAACGCTTCTCAATTTAGCCAAAAGCTTCGCAGCACCAAAGCTGCTCGCATCATAAAGCGCCATAACGGCACGGTGCGTATTTCTACAAACCCCGTAGAGCAAGTCGCACTCTGGAAAATTCGACGCGCGTCGGTTGCAGCCTGGCTCGGACACGGACCCAAAAAAGCGCTGCCATTTGTGGAAGATGCCGCCGTTCCCGTAGACAAGCTCGCGCAACTCTTCGACAAAATCTACAAACTCCTCGCCAAACACGATCTCGAAGTCGCCATTTGGGGCCACGCCGGCACTGGCAATTTGCGGTTTCAGCCTCGCCTCGATCTAGCTCGCAAAAAAGACGTCGACAAGCTCTTTACCCTCAGCCATGAATACATCGACCTCGTTATTTCTCTCGGCGGCGTCCCTTCGGCTACCCACAACGATAATCTCCTGCGCGCCGCGTCGCTTGCAAAAATCTACGGTGAAGAATTCTTTGAACTCCTCGCCACCACCAAACACATCTTTGATCCCCAGAATATTTTCAATCCCACCAAAAAGACCGGTGCCACCGAGGACTACATTCGCGCGCATCTACGGACCGAATTCGCACGTGGACGCCAACACGATTACCTCGTGTATACATAAGAAGCATAAATTATTACTTAGGAGCCCAAAACATATGCTTATATCTCACCTCATAATGCGCGGTAAAACCCCAGCCCCCAGCTTTGCGCCAGGGCTCTTCATCGCCCTCATCTCCATCTTTGCGCTCATCGGCCAAAACAGCCCTATCATGGGGCTTACTGGCCTCGGTGTCACCCTCATTACGGCCGGATCGCTCATTGAGCTCAATCGCCTCCGCATTTGGGACAATTATCGCAAAGCCAAGCGGATTAGAAGTTGGTGGACCAAGCCCAACAACGTTTATTACACCATCAATGTTATGTTTCTGTGGCCCTTCATCATTTTTCTGGGCGTCGTTTGCCTAGCCGCCGCCTATATTTTAGATTGAACATCCCCCACTTCACCTGCGTTCGGAAATATGCTAAAGTAACCCAGTTAACCAATCCACGCGCGAGTGGTGAAATGGTATACACGCTTGTCTGAGGGGCAAGTGCCGCAAGGCGTGGAGGTTCGAGTCCTCTCTCGCGCACCAATGAATTATCTGGCAATAATGCTAGCTGAAATATCTGATTTTATATCTGATATAAGGCTAGTATTTTTGGTTTCATCAACAACTTCTTGGTAGACTGGCAACGTCGCAGGTTTCTGTGCCAGCTAAGTTCTCAAAACCTAGAGCGACATTAATCTTAAACCGTCTCTGATTCGTATATGCGAGCTGGAGTTAGCTCTCTGCCATCTCGCGAAGTTACAAAAGCAATGGCTCCATCTGGGGCGATGGAGTATGAGTAAATATCTTTAGGACTAGCAAAAACCGGACGACCATGTGCATCAGACAACGTCTCAGCAATGTTCTTTAACCCCTGATCACCAGGATCTACCTGTTCTGAAGCTTTCAAGATTACATCTCCAGCCGTGCTGCAGGCGCTTAAGATTACACGATAACCGCTGCCGAGATGTTTTTTATAAGTATTAGCAAAGGCCTTGACCTTTGTTCGATTCTGAGCAGCCTGAGCGTAGGCCTCTAGATCAAGATTATCCTCCACATCCCATCCGTCCTGAGTCAGCAGATCGCCATGCGTATCAAATTTAACGCCAAGAGCTAAAGTCGAAGGAGAGCCATGTGCATTTATCTCGACAATTTCGAGTTGTGAATCAATTTCGGGATCACGTCCCATGCTTCGTTCCCGTTTGCCAGCCTTGACGGCCATTTTAGCAATTCCAACCTTACCATTGGCCTCAAAACAAAAGGTACCAGGTTCACCAAACCGCCCAAAGGCATCATTGGCAGCTGTATCAAAGGCTCCATTAGGATCCCGGTATGCCGAAGCCGATAAAACCTTTATTATTTCATTAGGATCTTGCCAGCGCATAAGCTGATCATGCATTCGTTCAGGTCTAGAGCGGATAAAGTTTACCGTCTCAAATGTGTCGTGCACTTCCAGGAGTTCTTCTATTCCATAGGCGCGAATATATTCTTTTGCTGCGAGAAGTTGTTGATTCACTCTATTGATGCGAGTGGTTAAAACAGCCTCGATATCACCGGGAGTAAAATCTTTGAGCTTCTTCGGTTTGAAATCTCTGTCTTCTTGATCCCGAGCGACCTTACCAAGGCTGTCGTAGCTTCGCCAGGTATCGTACATAACCTTGGCAACGGGTTCCGGTATGCCAAGTCGCCTAAAGATGGCCTTCGTTTCCGGGTAGGCTTCAAATGGATCGACAGCTTCGATAGGAGTACTAGGGTCTGGGGGCTTTACCTCCTCTGTATCGTCATCTGTTTTGGCCTTGGCCTCGGCTACGATCTCATGGAAGTACGGCGACAAACGTGCGCGTGTTTCTCGAGAAATAACATCTCGGTCCACAAAATTTTCAATAAGCCTTTGCCTTTCCCCGGGCGCTCTCAGAGTATTTTTAAATAGGTCTCTGAAGCTTGAGCTATTATCCTGGCCGAGAGCAACATTATGGGCTGCTAGCTCAGTCACAAGCCCAAAGTAGGCCTGGGCATGTTCCATCGGCTCGAGACTCTCACTGAAGACTTTTTTAAGGTCGGCTTGCGCAGATTCGGGTAAAGTCGAAACTTCCCTAGAGTAGGTGGCCCACGTTTTTGCGGCTTCTGCGGGGTTTTTAGCAGCAAGCATAAGAGCAAGACCTTCAGCTGCGTCTTGTCGTCCTTCAAACATCGAAAGCGCGTCCAAGAGTTTAGCGCTATTTTCAGGGCCGTCTTCAGAGTTGATAGCGAGCTTGCCTATATGTTCTAGGGCTCCGTCATCGCTAAGTCCACCCTTAACGAGCAGCTCCTTTGCCCTCTCAAGAAAAGAGCTATGCTCGGGGTTAAGCACTACGAGACCATCGGAATAAGGCAGGTGACCATACGCTTTGTGGAGATGATCATCGAGAAGCGTCATCGTTGCTTGGGAGGCTGAGGATAGATCCTCGGGTGGAAATAAACGAAGAGCTAGTTCTCTTGCGGCCGCAGGATCATTAAAACCTGCAAAGCCACCGGACCAGGATCGTCCTGCAGACTCTTCAGCACTGATGGCTTCAGAAAGCGAAGCTGCATAAGCCTCTCGGCTAGTCGAGTCCTCAAAAATCATCATTTCCGGTAAAACCCGAGGTGACTGAGCAAGCAATCCGTTTTGCGCGAGGGCTTGAATACACTCAGATGCCCTGCCTAACGAGCCCTTTGTATTGTAAAAGCTATCCTCTACGGCATAAGGCAAGGCATCCAATGTTTGCCAGAAATCCGGCGAAACCTCAAGAGCCGTCTCCGGATCATTTGTATGAGATAAAATAGAATCGATTATTAGATCAAATATATCCTCAGGAATTCCGCGATCGGTCATAGCTTCACGAAACTGTTTAACCTTTTCCTGATACAGCGCTACGGCACGTTGTACGGTTGCGTCTCTTTCTTCCGTGCTCATCTGGAGAGTATCCTGCGCGCGAGCGATCCGTTCTGGCTCGTTCCCCGAGGGGGTTAAAAGCGCTGTCGCAAGATCTTCTCGTCCATTATGTATGAACTGTAGGATTGCGGCATCGGCCTGGTCGACTAAAGGGTCTGAACTAAAACCATTTATTTGACGAGCCTCGCGAGCGAGGGTGAGAATATTCGGCACAAGACCTGGAGTAATCGTTTCGGCTATCCCCACATATTCTTCCACACCATAGGAATTCTGCGGCCGCGAAGCTCGACGAACACGAAGTGCATCAAGAGACCTCTGTAAATATTTCTGTTGTTCGATGCCGGGTTCTTGAAGAGAAGCAAGTGCAACCCAATCAGTGGCCAGTAAATCATTATGATCCGTGGCCAGAACATGAGTTTTGCCATCCTTTGGATGACCAGCCTCGTCATAAGGTACCCCTGCAGCTAATTCGATGAACCGCCTACTTCTTTGACTTTGATGTATTCGGCGTCCCGGTTGCGAGCCGGGTACTCCTGGATCAGTTAAAGTAGCATAAGCTTCGGCCAACTCTGCAACTAAGCCGCTGGCGACTAATTGTTGTTCAAGTAAGGCCTTATTCTTGGCCGCAAAAATACCAGTCTCACTGTCAATATTAATGGCGGTCATAAGACCCGTCTGGATGGCCCTAGTTAGCTGATCTGCATCTCCTGTTTCGTAAGCGGCTCGAACTTCAGGAGGTAAAAGACTATATCTATCTGAAGAGCTCGTCTTAGTATCCTGGGACAATTCCGCGCTCGTAGCTTCAGCGAAGTCTGCAGCGTAGTCATGAAATGCACCTTCTTTATCAGCGTGCGGTTCTTGCTCATCCATCTCATTCGAGCCCTTGATTACCTCCCTTAATTATATGCAAAAACCGAGATCTTCATATACGACAGATAAGTGCTAGAAAAATCACGTCGTCAAAGTCAGGCAAGCATGATGCAGCTCCATCCAATGCCGCGTAGTGCAAAGTGATAACATAAAAGTTATGAAATTAGACAATAAAACACGCTGCTCGTGGGCGGGCGGCAATGAGCTTATGGTTGCCTATCATGATACGGAGTGGGGGAGTCCCGTTCATAATGACGAGCTTTTATTTGAAATGCTCAATCTTGAAGGCGCGCAGGCTGGGCTAAGCTGGCTTACTATCCTCACAAGACGCGATGGTTACCGCACAGCATTCGATAATTTTGACCCACAAAAAATAGCTCAATACGACCAAAACAAGCAAGCAATGCTCCTTCAAGACACAGGCATTATCCGTAACCGACTTAAAATCAATGCAGTTATAGAAAACGCTCAGGCTACTCTTGCCATTAAAGAAAAGCATGGCAGCCTCGATGAATATTTCTGGAGCTTCGTGTCTGACAAACCGCTAACCCATGCCGACGGTGCAAAAGCGGCCGAGATTAGCGCAAAAATGAGCAAAGACTTAAAGAAAAACGGCTTCCGGTTCGTCGGGCCCACCACTTGCCTGGCATTTATGCAAGCCGTGGGAATGATCAATGATCATGTGCCCGAATGTTTTCGCGCTTAGCTCGACTTAACTAAGGTCGCTGTCTTCTTGACTTCTTTTTTAAATAGGTGTATATACATGTAGTATGAATAACGACACAATCACCAAAGATCTCCAAGATCTACCCGACGCCTGCGCCAGCTTTTCGGCTCGGCGTCTGGCCCGAGTTTTGTCGAACAGATACGACAAGGCACTAGTCCCGGTCGGGATTAGCTCGGCTCAGTTTGGTTTGCTTGCTGCCCTCAATAAGTGCGGAGAGGCGCAAATGCTGCAACTGGCCGATCTACTCGGCCTCGAGCGTACAACGCTAACGCGCAATCTCGCCGTCTTGCAAAAAGGCGACCTGGTCAACATCGCAAAGGGCGAAGGAGACGGCCGGATGCGCATCATATCCATTACGCCTGCGGGAAAACAACGGCTCATCCAGGCCCTACCACTTTGGCGCGATATCCAGAAAAAAGTTGGTGCCGAATCAATAGTTAGAACCTTACATGAAATAACAGTCGCGAAAGAATGAAAACATACCTGGCTGTTAGTAAATAATGTCTAAAAATAGTGTAAAAAAAGGATAAGCAATGGAAAATGCAATCTTACTCGGACTAAGCGCCACATTGGCAATAGTCGCCTGGTCCGTCATCGTACAAGTATTTGTATGGCCAAAATTAAAAACTCAGTCAAGAACAACGGCCCTAAAGGTGCTAATCCCGGTTCACTTCTTTCGCTATATCGGTACCGCCTTTCTCGTAACCGGCGTTGTTGCCCATAAACTACCGACCGGCTTTTCCGGACCTGCAGCCATTGGCGACCTCATTGCAGTTGCGCTAGCCTATATCGCGTTTGGCTCGCTACAGTGGTCTCGTTCTGCTCGAGTGCAAAACTTTTTCAGCTGGGTCTTTAACCTCGAAGGCACGGTAGACTTGCTAACTGGGTTTGCGCTAGGCCCCATCCTCGTGAAAAATCTCGGCGATTTCGGTGCTACTTGGTACCTCCTAACCGTCGTTGTCCCGCTCCTATATGTAAGCCATTTCTACATCTTCAAAGTTCTCCTGAGCCACCCCTCTCGGGCGCGCTAAAAACCCCGATCCAGGTACACGAATAATATAAAATTGACCCCGACAGCTTAATATGTGAAGATAGCCGGCGTCGAGAAACTCGTCTCGACACACTGATAGGAGGCTGTCATGAACACTCCCGCTCCGTCGCCGTCATCCGCCGAGCAGCCCATCGTGTATACGTTCAATCGGCTTGCTGCTGAATCCGATCTGGTCGCGGTGTGCGAGCCGCTGATCGCTCGTCTCCAGAGGATGGCAGAAGGAAGGGCGGCTCTAACCTTAGGGTCTGACCGCATCAGCCAGAGTGTGCCAACGGGTTGCCGGCCCGATCTGGTTACGTTCGAGCCTGGGCGATACGGATATGAAATCGTAGCCACCGGCTATCAGCGGTCTGGATCTAGCTTTGAGCCTGTCTTCACGTATCCTTTCTCGGGGAAGTTCTGGAGCACATGCGAGGTCGATCCCGCGCGGGGATTCGTGAGCTTCACGCGGAGGGACGAGGCCGGCACCGTGAACATCGTCTTCCAGTTCGTTGACCGCAACCTGGGCGCAGTTCAGGCGCCCGACCCCGGTCCCGAACAGCCTCACTGACCCGGCCGCGTAAAAGCGGCTGGGCATCCCAGCGCCACCTTCGCTGCATTCGTGCGGCCTCGGTGGTACTGGGCGCCACCGATTCTATGAACCCTGTTTTGTTCGTTCCGCCCGCACCGCTTCAGTCAGCGAAGCAAATCCTCCAGCCCTCACCTTCGCAGCTAGTCCGCGATTAATCCGCGCTGCCCACCCTGGCCCGTTGTAAATAAAACCAGTATAGCCCTGCACGAGATCAGCCCCGGCAATGAGACGTTCCCAAGCATCATCCACCGTTTCAACCCCGCCCACCGAGATTAGTGCCAGCTGGCCATCAACGCGCTTACTCAAACGACGCAGTACCTCGAGCGACCGAGCCTTTAGTGGTGCCCCCGAAAGCCCCCCAACACCAGCGGCTTCAACTTCATCGGCAGGGGACTGAAGCCCTTCCCGGCCAATCGTAGTATTTGTAGCAATAATCCCCTGAATCCCTAGCTCCAAGGCTAGATCTGCGATCGCGTCCACATCTGCATCAGCGAGATCCGGGGCAATTTTTACGAGCAGCGGAACTGACCCCGCAGTATCGCGCACAGCCTTTAGGAGTGGACGCAAGACTTCAACCGCCTGAAGATTCCGAAGACCCGGCGTGTTCGGAGAGCTCACGTTTACCACCAAATAGTCGGCAAACGGCGCGAGTAGTTGTGCCGATGCCACGTAATCACTTGCCGCATTGGCCTCTTCGACCACTTTGCTCTTGCCGATGTTTATGCCCAATGGCACACTTGCCGGCCGCTTCGCTCCTCGCCGCTTTAAACGCTCAGCCACCACGACCGCACCTTCATTATTGAATCCCATGCGGTTCACTACCGCTCGGTCTGCTACCAGGCGCATCAACCGCGGCTTTGGATTGCCGATCTGGCCCTGGCCGGTCACCGTGCCCACCTCGATTGAACCAAAACCCAGGGCTGCTAGCGCGTCAATGCCCTGGGCATTTTTATCAAAACCCGCCGCCAGGCCAAACGGAGCCGGAAATTCCACCCCAAACACCGTTGATCGCAGCACCCCGGTGCGGGCTGGAAACATCTGCTTCAAAACGGCCTTGCCACCAGGAATAGCCGCCGCCGTCCGAATAGCGCCAAAACCCAACCGGTGAGCCTTCTCCGCGTCCATCCGGCGAAAAACCTGATTAAAAAACAACCGATAAAGACCCATAAAAGAATCCCCAAATTAAATTCAAAATAACGCCGAGTTCAAGCAATCAACCTAGAGTATAGCAGGAGAAACTATGCGCGAAAACGAGGTCTATTCACGCGGCTTAATTTAAGGTATAGTATGTCTCGTCCCTCAAAAATCCGGGCAATTAGCTCAGTTGGTTAGAGCACCTCGTTTACACCGAGGGGGTCAAAGGTTCGAGTCCTTTATTGCCCACCATGACACGCTTACTCCAACCGTGACCCAACGTTACGGGGGAGTAGTCGAGTCAAGGTCAAAGTCGCAGAGGCAGTCTCCCCGTGAGGCTGCCTTTGTTGTGTACAGTGCGGCCATCCTAGCTCCACGAGAATGTCACCACCGGCGCTTCGCCAGCGCGCAAAACTCATCCGAGGGCGCCGCATGTGAGCATGAAGGTGTTTCACTAGCTTTAGCTTATGGACCCGCTCTTAGATAAAATCGCAATGTGTTAATATGGCGAAAGAATGGCTGCCGCATCATCGCTTAACTCATCCAAAAAGTTCCTCATCGCGATCTATCGTGCCATCTGGCAGCTCGGAATCGTCGTTTGGCTGAACCTTGCCTTCTACTTGGCAGCTAGATCTACTGACCATCATCTGGGAAGGGTTTTTTCACTCCTCCTCCCGTACTTGCTATTTGAAGGGCTCCACATCTATAGCGAGTATCAGAAGCCTAATCCCACCTTGCTTGGCATCTCTGACCCACGAAGCGCCCGGTGGCAGTTTCCACTGGCGGGCCTGGTAGGAAGCCTCATGTGGCTTGTCTTTAGCTGGCCCGATCTGTCCGGGTGGCCGAAACTCATACCTTGCGCAGCGCTGGTATATCTGGCATATCTGCTGCGACCACGATTACCTCGTCCAAAAAAGCGCTAGTCAAGCATCAACACCTTGATTTAATAGTCACAAATAGCTCCACCAATGTTCTTATGTTTATATAAAGTTCTTGGCATGAGAACGCCGAAGTGTCCAGCCAAAAGCCACCTGTTTTCCAGGTGGCGGTTACAGCATTTCGTTCGTCAAAGACAAAAACTAAGCCATGTATCCCGCTTGTGCTACACTTAATGCCAATGAGCATGCGTGTTGTTTGGGGACTAGCCCCAGCTGGAAAGCCGCACCCCACTACCAAATGGAGTTTGCTCATGGCGCTACTGGTAGTGGTTGTTCTTGGTGTACCCAATGTTGCCTCGGCCGGTCCGCCATCGGTCCAACCTCCCACCGGCCACATGAATGGAGGATATTTCGATGGCGTATATACCTTTAATACCTACATTTATTGCTCAGGCGGGCTCAATTTTTCCAGCTCATACAGCAATAGCCTTGAAGGTACGCATGACTTTTCATTTTGGGGTGCCGCTGATGGCTCGCTGCTTGTAAGTATCGATGGTGGCGGTCTTCAGCTTATAACTTCGTGCGGCGATCCGCTCACGGGCCCCAACACCAACGTGGCAGACTACACGGTCACAAAATACACGACCCCGCCTCCAACACCCACCCCCCCCCCACCACCCCCCACGCCCCCCCCGGCCCCCCCACCCCCGGCAACCCCGGGCAGCACTCCCGC
>CAZSRA010000004.1:0-95991 GCA_964609585.1 uncultured Candidatus Saccharimonadales bacterium | reverse complement strand
GAACCCGCGACTCAACCTTGGGAAGGTCGCATTTTACCCCTAAACTATACCCGCTCAGCTACATAAAATAACTGGAGCCGATGAAGGGACTTGAACCCATGACCTTTGCTTTACGAAAGCACTGCTCTACCAACTGAGCTACATCGGCACGCAAATCAACACGTAACCAAGTTAGAGTAGCAAATTACGCCGCAAAAATCTAATGCAGCCCGGACCAAATTGTTGCTAGCTATCCAAGGCCCCTATGTTTTGGAAACCTCTGCTCATAACGTTCGGCTAGAAATTCGTACTTTTGTTCCAAAGCCCGTTTAGCCTCTTCTGGACTCATATAAAACACATCGTACAAACCCTGGTCCTGAGCTTGAATATTTTGCGATTTTATCTTACGAATTCTTGAGCTACCCACGATATCACCCTCACTTTACTGATTAGTAAAGTCAGTATGCATCACCACCTTTGGCCCGAGCATTAGCGCATATCACAAAAACTCTACTGATAAGTCAGATAGGTTTTAAAGATATAGCCGGTAAGGCCGTTATAACTCACTTGCTGCCACTGCGTATCACTATCAGATAGAAGCTCCACCACCGTGCCGCCATTCAAATCAGTCAAAATTGCGGTAGATGTGGATTTCCCAGCGCGCATATGCACAAACCCATTCGTTGTAGCGGTAGATACGACGGGTGTCGAAGAAGGCGTAGGTGTTGCCGGCGAGGGTGAAGACGCAGGTATCGGCGTAGATGGAGCCGGAGTTGAGGTAGGTTTGGGCACAAGTTTCGCCTGATGCGGACGGAGCAAAATATCATTCGCCAGGCTTCCACGATGCCCCAAAGCCAAAGTAGCCTCAGTAAGGCCACTTGCAATCAGCACCAAGACGAATATACCGCCAAAAGTTGCAACCGCCCTCCCCATAGTCGACCTACTGCTGATAATACTTGATATACAGCCACACAATTGCCGCCGCCACACCAGCAATTACGGCTAGCCCGATCACAAACTGGACTACTACCTTCCAACCACCACCACGCTTCTTCTGCGCCGGTTGAGTTTGGGTTTGTCGCAGGGGTTGATCCGAATAAACTTGTTGCTGGGGCCCAGCAGGCCGTACGGTTCTAGCCGGCGCCATCGGCCGTTGGACCGGCATCGGCCTAGCCGCTTGAGGTCGAACTGGCTGGGGTTGCGGCGCCGGTCTACTGGCCGGACGCGCACCTGCAACGCCAGGACGAGCAAATCCGTCCATGCGCCTGGGCGCCATATCGGTCATTCTACGAGTTGGTCTTGACTGATCCACGCTCTTGTTTGTACCCAATTACTTGCTTATAATACCACACACTTAGCAGTACCACTTAAGCTTAAAAAGTGCTCTACAATTTCCGTTGCCAAATCCGCGTATCTTCTCGTACTTCAAATCCCAGCTTCGCATACAGTTTATGCGACTGCACCCGGGCAATGTTCGAATTCAAGTTTATAGACACCATCTCAGCCGGCACCTCCGCAATCGCCATATCCATCAAACGACCCGCAATCCCCTGACCACGATAAGCTTCGTCCACTACCAAGTCTTCAATCCAAGATTTACTTCGCACCGGATGATGCATATCCACACGGTACACCGTCCCCACAATCACCTCACCTGCCTTAGCCACATACAAAGCCCCCGTTGCACCCAAAATCCGCTTCAATCGCTCCACGGTTAAAGGTTGGGCATTCTTGGTCAGCTGACCCAAAAGCGCACTAATTTGCTCTACCGCTTCCGGAGTCGCCTCTTTCAACTGCTCAATCACAATCTCAGCCATCACGTCCATCCCATCTTTTGTTACCCCTATATCATACATCAAGGTCGCGCCACTCCTATAACGTTGAAAATAATACAACAAACCTCGTCAAACTATCCTTCGACGCAGACTTCCCTGCAGTCTCACCATCAGCTCATAAGAAAACAAATCATGCCGCGCGCACACCGACTCCACACTCACTGCTTCCCCACGATCCGCACCAATCACCACCACCTCATCGCCCACTTCAGCTCCCAAATCCGTCACATCAATCATCGTATGGTTCATGCACACCCGGCCCACGATTGGCGCATAGTCGTTTCCCCACTTCACTTGCCCCGCATTCGAAAACACGCGCGGCACCCCCTCAAAATAACCCAACGGCAAGACGCCAATCCGGCTTTTTCGCTGCGCCATAAAAGTACCGCCATAGCTCACCGTCTCCCCTTCGTTTATATCTAGTATCTTTGTGATGGTGCTCCGCAGTTCTAAAACCGGCCTCAGAGTGCTCAACTCCCCGGCCGCGGGATCACCGGCAATAAACGGCGAAACCCCGTACATGGCAATTCCCACGCGCACCGCGTTAGCATACTTCGAATGCGCCTTCACGCTCCCAGCCGACTGCGCCAAATGCACATACTTTGGCGCAAACCCCGCCGCTAGCACCTGCTCCACTCCATGGTCAAAACGTTCAGCTTGCATCATTGTGTAGCTATCATCACGCGGGTTGTCTGCATCCGCCAAATGCGACATCACTCCTTCCAGCTCAAGTCGCGGGTATCGTTTTATAGCCGCTAGAAGTCCTGCAAGGTCGTCCATTGCCACACCATACCGCCGCATGCCCGTCTCGAGCTCCACGTGCACACGTACTCGCCGCCCCGTTTGGCCCAACGCTTCCACCGTTCGCTCATCACCCACCACAAACGCATCATTGCCAAACGTCATTCGTTCAAAATTCTCGGGCGCAATTGCCCCCATCACGAGCACTGGCTGCCTCGACACTGCTCGAATTCTCAATGCCTCAAAGTACCCATCCACCGCCAAGTACGGGGATGCACGTTCCTTCAAAATCGTTGCCACCTCTTCCAGCCCATGACCATATGCATTGGACTTCAACACCGGAATCACCATACCGCCCGGCGACAACTTCGCAAACACATCAAAATTATTCAACACAGCTGCTCTCGAAATCAGCACATTATTATGAACAACAAATGGTTTCTCGAAAGCTTTAAGCCCTGTGTTCACTCGTGACCGAATCGACATTTTCTCTACCCCAAGCTATAAAATTGTCTTCCAATAATACCAAAACTGAACACCAATCAGACTCAATATCATCAAATACCATACCACCAAGACCAAATTTTTATACTCCTGCAGAGAGCTCATCACCCCCTGCATCGCTTTCGGCACCAGCCATACCCCCTCACGAAAATTGCGCATCGTCGTATACCAAAAGATTGGGATCGTCATCGACCACACCACCATGCACCAGGGACAAAGCGCATGAATGTGATACACCGACTGCACAAACAACCAATGCACAAATACCACCCCGAACAACGTCCCGGCATTAAATAGCCGCCAATACCAAATCTTAAATTCCGCTCCAGCCAGCACACTCACCCCCACTACGATCACTGCCATAAACCCGATCAGCCCCAGCCAAGAATTCGGAAATCCAAACACCGACGCCTGCACCGTCTTCATGACGCTCCCGCAGCTAATAATCGGATTGATGCTACAAGCCGGGATATAGTTCGGATTCTGCAACAGCCGCTGCTTCTCAAGTGTGATCACAAATGAAGCCACGAGTCCCATACCACCCGCGGCCGTCAGAAACCATGCATACCACCTATTGCTACGAATCAAGTTCATAGCTGCAAGTTTACGCTTTATTGTGTTTGCGCTCCAGGCGCGCCTTCTCCAGGGCTTCACGTTCGGCCAAAGCTACCACTTCAGCACTCACGTCTCGAAATGCCACCACTCCATAAATAATCGAATGGTTTTGGTCATAAACCGGCTTATACCATAGCTGCAGCTGCACCGTTTTGTCTGGCCTGCGAATGTCCATGTCCATCACCTCGCCCGTCTCACCTCTAAGCGCCCGCACTACCGGAATATTGTCGGTCGGATATGGTTTGTCGGTTCCCGTTATATAAACGTGATATATTTCTGCCAGCTGGTCCGGTGTCGCCCCGGGCGCAATCCCCTGCCCCAGAAGCTCCTGTGAAGCCGAGTTAGCATAATACGGCTTACCATCCGCATCCACCACATAAACCGCCATCGGCAAGCTATCCAAGACCTGCGCGAGCACCGAGTCAGCCTGTTGGTCGATCATCATTTCCTCCTACCTTTGATACCCTCATTGCAAATTCATTTGCCATCTGCTTATCCTCTGTTAAAAGCCCCACCGACACGCGCACCCATGATTCGAGCGGCGCGATGTCACGTACCGTTAAATCCGACGGCTCTTTATCCAGATGAAATTTAACTTGCCGCGCCACAAACCGAGGCGCAGCTGGACCTAAATAGTCCTCAGCAATCCTTACCAATTCATCATAGATTTTTTTGCCAGTCATCACTCCCTTATTATGTACAAGCATAAGCTTTTAGCAAATCACCGCCTTTCAAATTTACGGTATTATATATTCATGAATACCTCCAAGTGCCAACACCTCGATCAAATTCACGACGTGAAACCCCAAAGCAACACCTGCGAAGAGTGCTTTAAAGCGGGCACGCATCCTGTACAGCTACGAATGTGCCTCACCTGCGGCCACGTAGGCTGCTGCGACAGCTCGGTCGGCCTACATGCCACCAAGCACTTTGAAACCACGGGCCACGCCGTCATGGAATCCTTCCACGCAGCACCCGCTGGCGAAAAAGAATGGCGCTGGTGCTATATCGATAAAGCCTATCTCTAATGCTTTTTCTTCCCGCTGCTGCCCTGGCGCTCGTTGTAGCGTACAGTCACCTCACGAGCCCGTTCAGTCGCTTCAGCATTATCCGCTTGCCTTACCGCGCCCGCATGATCAATGCCGTCATCGAAGCTCGCGATCGCAACCACAAACTCACTGTCAGACAAAACTGGTGGTGGCGCGCTTTTGCTGTGGCCAAATGCGGTATCCACATTCTCCATACCCGCTACCTTTCGAGCCCCGCTTCCGTCGGCCAAAACGTAGAGACAATCATCGCAGACATCCACGCGCTCCGTTTTAATCCCACCAAACTCCTCGTGACCTCCGGCGACCATTTCAACAGCCTCTTCGTACGCAACCTCGGCGTCTTCTACTATCCCCTGCTCGACCCCAACATACCGAGTACCGAAATTGATTGGCAAAACCGTCAGCTCGTTTACCTCCAAACCGTCGCCTACGGTCTCGGCGTCTTCTCCAAATACCGCGTCCCCACCACCACCATCGTACCCACCGGCCCTCTAGCCGCCACTTGCGTCAACTTCCACGCCTACCCCTCCGACACGGTCTACGGCCTCCTCTACGCCCTTGCTGCACTCACCGGCAAGGAATCCAGCGCCAAGCTCTACCAATACTCCGCGCCCCACCCGCACAAAGCCGCCACGAAGCTAGCTGGCCTCGCCCTCCTCGGCGACTACACGCAAACTCTCCAAGCTCTCTACACTCATTACCACACCACCGTCTTCGACCCCACAATGAACCTCATTCGCACCGATGCCGTGCTCTCCGGCGCCAAAGACATCACCAAACGCTCCTGCGCCTTTTACGACAACGTTATCTTTTGGAAAACCACCCAACTTGCTATGGAGCTCGGGCTCATTCCCAAAGACTTAGATCGCCTAGCCTTAATCAAAACCACCATCCTCGAAACCTTTTGGTACGAAGAAGGCGGCTACTTCCTCGAAGACCTGTCACCCGCTGGCCACGAAAACCATTACTATTCCTCCGATTGGCTAGCAGTGCTTTTCACTGGTTTTCTCTCAATCGAAAACCCCAAAGAACGCCCCTATTTCGAACGCAGCATCGCCTACCTCCAGGCTCAAAAGATCGACCAGCCCTTAGGCGTTCGCTACCAACACGAAACCCGCGCCAGCCGCCAATTCCTCGTCGTACGCCTCTCCGTAGCATCCTACGGGGGCGACGCCGTCTGGAGCTTCTGGGGCATGGAATATATCAAGACCCTGCTGCTCCTCTATCGCCAAACCAAGGCCAAAACATACCTCGAAGCAGCCGACGCCCAAATCACCGCCTACAAAACCGCCATCCTTCGCCACAAAGGCTTCCCCGAAGTCTACGACAGCCGCGGCAACCTCCTCCAAACTCCACTCTATCGCAGCATCCGCCAAACTGGCTGGGTTATCGGTTTTGAGCAAGTATTAGCTTTACGAGTGAGTCTAGATAGTTAAGACGCTACCACATCCACAATTAACATGTATGAAAACAAAAAAGAGGGCCTTGAAAATTCAGGGTCCTCCGGGCTAGTGGCTTCAACTCAACCACCTCGCCCCCTCGCTGTTTTTCGGGTTATTCCCGAATCCGTTTTTCGCGTCGCTCCTGAGCTTCAACGAGCAGCCAGGTGAATCCAGCCATCCCGCAGTAGATGATCAAATCCCACCGGTCACCGTTGATACGATGAAAATACCGGTGCACATAGAATTGCCCGAGTTCCCATCCAACTGCCCCCAGAAAGCCTACCAGCACCGAAAAACGTCGCCCATATAGCCGGTTTGGCGAATCCCGAGAAAGTTTGTCCAGCAACAACGGGTAAAGGAGAACTGTTGCCGGAATGGCACCCACATCGGCGAGATGTCCCCTAATGTATTCCGGTGTAGTCGGAAAAGCCTCCAGCAGCTTGCCCATGGGATAAAAACATCCCAAGATAATGAGGACAACTTCCGGGTTGCGCCATCCTTCCTTGCTCACATATCTTGCAAGATGCAAACACAACCCCGCGAACAAAGCGCAGAACGGAAGGACCAAGATCAGAAATAGCATGGAAGCCTCTTCTCGCGAGTAGGAGCAACACCTGCGCGGTGCATTGCGATCGCTTCAAAAAACGATCAACACATTATCATGCATAAATCAAAACATTACAATAAATTGCTGAGGATTAAGGAGGTTATTAGTACAAAAAAAGGCTATCTAAAGCCTTTTTTGTCAGATAATTGCTGGCGGGCTCGACCGGATTCGAACCGGCGATCTCCTCCGTGACAGGGAGGCATGTTAGGCCTCTACACCACGAGCCCAAAGATGTAATGCTTAACCGCACCCACGTTCTGGGCACTGGCTGAACCGTCAAATCGTACCAGGTTTACGCCGTCCTGGCAACTAAAACTCGCCGTTCGCACACAAAGGATAGAGCGCAGAGCTCAAACTCTAGCCCTTATCGCCCAAATGCTCCCGCCCCCACTTCAAAGTCCTAGCCATCCAAATCAACTCGTTATAAGCCTTCCCCACCAGCTTCCGGTAGACCGGCTCCAGCAGCTTTCCTTCGTCATCAAACAATTCCTGCACCTTCGGAAAATGCACATCCGTAAACGTACTCACCAGCCCCATCTCTCGCACCGTAGTATTTAGGGCTTCGATCGCTCGCACGCCACCCCAACGCCCATTTGAAGCCCCAGCAAATGCCACCGGCTTATGAATATAATTTTCCAACTCCGAATCCAGCATCCGCTTAAGCGAGCCCGGAAACGAATGGTTATATTCCGGCGTTACAATGAAAAACGCATCCGCCCAAGCCGTAATCTCACCGTAACGTGGGTCCTTACCTTCCGGATCATTACCATCCCCCGGAAAATCAAAATCCTCGGGATCCACAAACCTTATTTCCACGCCCTCTAGCTCACGACCCATCTCAGCCACAAACCGCGCCGCCTTAATTGACTCCCGTTGCGCCCGCTTAGTCCCAGCTAAAACCGCAATTTTTAATGGCTCCGCATCACTCATATCATCTCCTGCTTAAATCCCGGGGCCGACCGCAACACTCGCATCGGTTCTACTCGAGCGTCCACTAAGGCCGAAGCCGCATTATGTAATGTACCTTCATCTACGTAAAATACCTCATCGCCAAAATACTCCCTCGCCTCCCCTACAGACACCGCCGGCTCCTTGCCTGCCAAGTTTGCACTCGGCGCCACGATCGGTCCCGTCTCCTGAAGCATCGCTCGCAAACTCGGCTTCGCCGGCATCCGAAACGCAATACCGTTGGTCCCCCGGTGCAAATATCTTAGTCCCGAAATAGCCGCCGGCAACACTACGCTCACTGCCCCCGGCCACACCTTTTCGAGCATCTGTCGAACTCGCCCCTCAACCCGCACTCCCAACCGCTCAATATCCGCCCAATCCGCCACCAAAACGATCATCGGCTTATCAAGGTCGCGGTCCCTCAGCTTATAAATCCGCTCAACCACCGCCGGCTTCAATGCTGATCCTACGATCCCATACAGCGTATCCGTAGGAATTATGCCTATCTCACCGTTTTCCAGCCGCTGCGCCGCCCCCTGCCAATCCGTAGTCATAATCGCCGCCGCCGAACTAAACCTTCAAATACTTGTTGATCTTAGCCTTGTTCTGAAGGTTCTGGAAGTACTCGGTAAAGTCTACAGTCTTAATCAGAATATGCAGGGCGTGAATCGAACCATCATCCTTCTTTTCAACAACCTTCAAGATCTCGTAACCGTACTGGTCCTTCACTGGGTCCGACACCTGACCAGGCTGCAAAGCTTCTGCTGCCTTCTGCAGTTCATCCGGCAACTGGCCCTTAGTAAAGAAGCCTAGATCCCCACCGCTCGCCGCATCCGACGCCTGAGAGTATTTCTTCGCAAGCTCGCCGAAGTCGCCACCAGCTTTAATCTGCTTTACGACATCTTGAGCTTTTGCCTTCGCAGCAGCATCAACCGCCGGGTCAGAAGTAACCTTGTCCTGTACTGCCTTGGCCAGCAATTGCTTATAAACCACGCCCTTTAGGTCATTCAAGTTCCAGCCGTAGATCTGCTGCAAGGTCTTTAGCAAAGTGTCCTTACCGCCGTACCGACTATAAAGCTGGTTCACGAGATCATTGACGTTCTTGTCACTCACTGTCACCTTCTTTTGCGAGGCCAGGTGCGCCATCAACGAGTCGCTTGAGAGTTTATCAAGTGCATGTTGCTTAATCTGTACTACCAACTTCTTGCCCTCTGCCGAGTTAAAGTCCGTTGCGGGCTGATTGTTGAGTTTGGCATTATTCTGGTACGCCCGCTCATTCGCATTTACTTCAAACAAGAAGGATTTATACGTTACAAAATCGCCATTTACTCGCTCAACTGGATAAGGAATGATCGATGCCACCGCTTGGACGGCCAGATTGTCACTGTGATAGCCGTAGAGCAAGACCCCAAATACTGTTGTCACCACAGCCACGAGGGCAACCACGACCGCCGCCACTTTCATGCCAATCCCTCGCATATCGCGCGTCTTCACGCGAGAAACAGTCTCATGGGCTTCAGGCTTTGCCTTCTCGGACTCATCCTCTTTAACTTCGGTCTCAACATCGACGTCTTTAGGCTTCTCGGCCTTCTCAGCCTTTTCCTTCGCCGCAGGCTTCACCTCAGACTCCGGCTTCTTTGCCTTCTCTACCTTAGATTCAACCTTAACTTCGTCATCTTTACTCGGCAAAATAAACTCCTCGGCTATATGCATATCATGCTAACTTAGTTCCCCTCCTGTGTCGACCCGCTGCGCATCGTTGCCCCACCGCCCGCTCGCCTCACCGCGTCCACGAGCTGAGAATGCACCTCGGCCGGCTTATGAATCTTGCGCATCTCCAGATCCCCAATGTACGTCCGCGCCGTAATGTCCCCAAACCCAAACAGCACCGCCTGAAACCCACCAATGTGGTAGTTCACGTTCGAAATCCCATCCAACTGCCACTCGTCCACCTTGCGATCAAACAGTCCTTTTTGCTTAATCGCCAGAATCCGCCGGTCCGTCACAATATAAAGCGTGTAGTACCAACCCACCCATCGGTAAAACCAGCTCAAAAATACCGCGATCACCACGAATATCAAAACCTTCATCAAAAGCCCCGACAACCATTCCACCGTATAAATCTGCGGAAAATCAAACGGCAACACCGCCAGCACAATCACGAGCAACCCAAAAATTAAACTACTACGCATCACGAGCGGATGCTGCCGAAATACAAACAACACCTCTTCACCTTCATGCTGTCCAGGAAATTGTTTCCCCGGTCCTACAACCGATTGTTTCTTGCTCATGCTTAGATTGTATCATTCTGCTATAATTCCACCCACGCCTCAGTAGCTCAGTGGATAGAGCGTCTCCGTCCTAAGGAGAGCGTCGGGGGTTCGATTCCCTCCTGGGGCACCAGATTTTAACCAACGATACAATCTTTCATCTCCCGATAGACAAAGTCAGCCCCGGTTCCATACGAACCGGGGCCTCCGACGATCCTAGAGACCGACAACCACTCCCTCGAATGACTCACAGCCCCGCGACGTCCACACGCGCTGCTCCTTCAGGCACGCGTCGAGAGGAAGTTGTAGTTCAGGATCCATCGCCGCGTAAAGCGACATCACCGTCATCAGGAACAAGGCCGCCGTTGTCTGCTCGGCGTTGAGCCGATAACGAGCCTCTTCGTTCCCCTCTCGACCCACCACATAGTAACGAACCAGGGTGGCGATCACCTGACCGGCTACGTCGTAGCCGACCCGGATCTCATGACCCCAAGAAATCGCTTCCCGTAGCCGGTCAGCCGCCTCAGAGATCTGGGCAGCCAAACAGGCCTTCAACCATGCCGGGACAAACTCCTTGCGTGTTGCTGTCACTGTGCACCCTTTTCCTCGGGTATTCCGCTGGCCCACTCTCAGATCACGACGATCCTCGCCAGAGCAATACCCTAGCATCCCGTAGGCAAAGCGACAATCCCTCAAGAGACAGCCAACATTTTGAGACCTAAAAACCCGCACGACTTACGTGCGGGCTCAAGGAACTATTTAAAAGCTCAGCGTTTAGAAACTGTGATGCTTTTCCTGATCCGTCTTATACTCATGAATCTCGTCGTCTTTAAACCACAACGCAATTTCCTGCTTGGCTTCATCCACATTCCCCGAAGCATGGATCAAGTTCCGAATGCCTTTGCCCTTCTCGTCCGTGTATCCAAAACTGTGGTGCGCAAAGTCACCACGTATCGTGCCGGGTGCGGCCGACTTTGGCTCTGTTGCGCCCACAATCCGACGCACGTTCTCCACCGCTTCCACGCCCTCTAGCACCACCGCCACCACCGGGCCTTCAGTCATTAAATCTACCATATTCTTCAGTACATGCTCACCGCGACGCTCAGCTAGGTCAAAATAGTGCTTCTTGGCAAAATCGCCGTCGATCCACACCATCTTCATGCCCACCATTTTCAGGCCCGCGTCTTCAAATCGCTGCAACAACCGACCCACAAGCGACCGCTGTACGCCATCGGGTTTTACTACAATTAATGATCGTTCCATAGCTATAACTTCTCCTTTGTTGTTGTAATATAATCTACGAAATGCTTCGCGGCAGCCTCAGGCTCCGGAGCAATAATAGCAAACCGCAGTTGCTCTGGCGCAAGCATCGCCTTCGCGACCCGCAACACATCCTCCGCCGTTACCGCTTCAATCCCAGCAATCGTCTCCTCAATCGGCTTCACCTTACCCAAAAGCACCAGTTGCGAACCAATCCGGTCCGCCACGCTACCATTACTCTCCAGGCTCATCTCCAGCCCCGCTGTCAGCTGCTGCTTCGCCTTTTGCAGCTCAGCCTCACCCACCAGTTCGGTCCGAATCAGCGCCAGCTCATGCAGCACCGAATCCAAAGCTTGCTGGATCTTATCGAGATTAACACCCGCATACGCCTCAAACAACCCCGTATCCACAAAGGGATTCACCTCTGCAAACACCGTGTAAGCCAGTCCTTGCCGCTCGCGCACGTTCAAAAACAACCGCGAACTCATCCCGCGACCCAAAATCGCCGCCACCAGCCGCGAAGCCGGCTCATCCGCGTCCTCATAAGCATACCCGCGCGCAGCCACCATAAAATGAGCCTGCGCCGTGGGTTTAGAATGCGTTACCACCAGATCCTTGTCAGAAGCCGCCGGTACCGGCACAATCTCCGCCAGCTCTCCCGTTTGCATATCGCCAAGCCGGACCTTCACCTGAGCCACCACCTCATCGTGGTCCACCGCTCCAGCCACCGCCACCACCAGATTATTCGGCCGGTAATGCTTCGCTAGATACTCAGCAATTGCCTCGCGGGAAATACTATTAATTACTGCTTCCGTACCAATTACATCCCGGCCCAACGGATTATCAGGAAAGATCAGCCCCGGCACGAGCGTACCAATAAACCGCGACGGATCATCGCGAAACACGTTCATTTCTTCCACAATCACACTGCGCTCACGATCGAGTTCTGTCTGATCGAGCAACGGCGCTTGCACCATATCGCTCAAAATGTCCAGCGCCAAAGCCCCGTGGCGTGCCGGCACTTTAATGTAAAACGCCGTCACATCTTCGGTCGTATAAGCATTATTGTAGCCACCCACCGCATCCACGGCCTCTGCGATCACCTGCGCTGTCGGATACTTCTTCGAGCCCTTAAATAGCAGGTGTTCCAAAAAATGAGAAACCCCACCATTCGCCTGATAATCTTCAAATCGAGAGCCTGCACCTACCATAATGTTTACCGTCACGCTCCGTGCATCGGCCAAACTCGCTGTTACAATCCGCAGGCCATTCTCGAGCGTTGTCTGTTTAATCTTCAATTTTTCGCTCCTTTATCGCGGCGACGCTGCCGGTGTGTATATAGGTACCAGAATCCCACGCCCAGTACTGCCGCCAATACTAACACGCCCACCTGCCGCATGCTGGCAAGAATTGCTCCTACGTGACTCCCAAGTACTGATCCCAAGTACACCAAACCCCCGATCCATACCAGTTTACCCACCAGCGCCGCGATCACAAACCGGGCAAAGTTCATTTCCGCGAGCCCCGCTACATAGCCAATAAATCCCTGAATTCCCGGAATAAACGCGCCAAACAGCACCAGCCACTGCCCGTACTTTTCAAACGTCTTCTCCACGGCCGCGAGCTCCCGGTGCGACACGAGGATATACTTCCCGTACTTCACAATCAAGGCGTGCCCACCGTACTTGGCAATGAAATATGCAGCGCTTAGCCCCACTAGCTGCGACACCAAAGCCACGAGTAGCAGCACCACGAGATTCATCCGCCCATGGCTCACAGCTGCCCCACCCAAAGGCAAAAGCACTTCGCTGAGTCCCGGAACGCCCAGCCCATTCAAAAACACCCCGAGCCCAATACCCCCAACGCCCAGGCTAGAAATCAATCCTTGTATCATTTAGTGCCGTCCAATCAAATACATATCAGGCATTATACCTATCCAAGTAGCCTCACGCTACTGGCTAGAGTTACTTACTGCTTTCTCTACCTGATGCATCAATGCTCGCCCTCGCAAACTCTGCGGATCAAGCTTCAAGGCCTGAGCCGCCGCCGACCGTGCTTTGACCAAATCTCCCTGCTCCAATGCCACATTACCCACCAGCGCCTCCAAGTTGGCCAGATTCGGCCCCACCGTTTCGTCAGCGGAACGATTACTCACAACCGCCGCCGGATACTGGTCGAGCATGGTCTGGGCCACTTGCACTGCTTCCGTGGGCCTGTGCTCAAGCTCCAAAGTTGCCGCGAGATCAAGCGCGTAGTCCGGATGGTTGAGTCGATCAAGCGCCAATGCTACCCGAAAAGCCGCTTCCGCCCCCTTCAAATCACCTTGGCGCACGAGTATGCGACCCTCCAACTGATGGTGTTGCCCATCGTTCGGATCCAGCGCCTCCGCCCGCCGCGCCCCGCTCAACGCCAAATCCAGCTCGCCCAATTGCAACTGGTTAATCCCCTCCGCCGTCACAAAATCCGGGTTGTAAACCAGCCCCGTCGTCGCCCGCGCAAAATCTTCAGTCGCCAGCTCATAGTCCCCATCAGCTTGTGCCACCCTTCCCCGCTCGGCCCAGGTCTGACTAAAATACAAGCTCACCACTGGCACCAAAATCACCATAGCCAACATTGGTGTAAAAGGTTTCGTTTTTACCCACGGTTCGTTTCTTTGAGTATGCAATAGGCCAAAAAATACACCCACTAGGCTCAACAGAGCTGGATAACTGGCGTCGATGTCGAGTCCTGCATGCAAAAGCAAACCCATCAGTCCAATCGCCACTGGCATTAATTCCGGATGCGCCACGAGTCCCCTTAGCAACCCAAGCATAAGAGCCAAAAGCACAGCCGCCAGCGCCACAGCCCCCACCAGCCCAAGCTCAGCCAGAACCTGCACGTAGATGTTATGAACATTAGCTGAAGCGCTCACTACCCGCTGCTGGTATCTCGGATGAATATCTCCAAAAGCCCCTGCCCCTACGCCGCCCAAAGGATGGGTAAACCACATTTCAAATGCACTACCCAGAAAATACAAGCGGTCACTACCGCTCACAGAACTACCCGATGCCGCCTCAACGAGTCGCGATCCCGGTGCAACCTTGTCACTATGCTGAACCACCACAGAGCTCAACTTTACCATCCCAAAACTCACTCCAAACGCCATTACAAAAACGAACACAAAATTTACCCAAAAACGTCGAGAAAGCTTCACTAAAAGCAAAAACAATACCAAAATAATGAACAAAACTACGCTCGCTGCCCGGGAATCTGCTAGCAAAAACGCGGCCACAAACAAAACCGTCGCAGCCATCCATGCATAGAGAGCACGGCCAACCTTAGATCGCCTCACCCCATCAACGCCCAACATAATCGCGGGTAATAGATAACCAGCCGCAGGATTGGGCCAGTAAAACGTCCCTGTCAGCCGACCATAGCTACTCACAAAATACATCCAAATAGCCGCCACACAAAACAGTGCCGCGGACACTAAGTACATTCTGACTACCCACAGCCGACCAACGCGGTCGCTAGAAACAGCATAAGACAAGCGAAAAGCGAGCCCCATCATTACCCACTGCATGATCCACACCACGCTCGAATACCGGTTGGCAGTCCATAATAGCGACAATACCCCCGCCCCAATCAACAGCCCAAAGCTCACCACGAGTGGTCCCCGTTTCAACTTCCGAGCCACCGGCTGCCGCCACACCAAAAGCACCCCAAGCAACAAAGCAAACCCGGCGATCAATCGGCCCAGCGGCTCCTGGCCTCCCGTGAGCCACGGCGCCATAGCGAGCCCCAGACACACTACGACCGTCTTCATAATCACTGGCCGCATTGGCACCACGTTACTTTCCATACCGCAATTGTACCAGGAGACCAGCCAATTGACCCGTCCACAAGAAGGGCATATCCCCACCACGCCGTCGAAATCGGCCAGCGCACCGGTTTCCTCGAGCAAAGCCTACCTTTCGACCTCCAACGCGCCCTCCTTGCAACAACGTGATACCATAAATCCATGGCCACGCTCCCTCTCTCCGAACTCGTCACCGACTTCCTCGAACATCTCGAAGTGGAGCAAAACCGTAGCCAAAAAACCATCAGCAACTACGATCATTACCTCCAGCGCCTAGTCGAATTCTCTGGCGACTGCGACATCCAAAAACTCGACGCTGAAATGATCCGCCAATGGCGCCTCCACCTCAATCGCACCAAGGATTCCACCGGCCACGAGCTCACCAAAACCACCCAAAACTATCACCTCATAGCCCTACGGAGCTTCCTCAAATACCTCGCCAAGCGGGACATTGCAGCCCTCGACTCCGCCAAAATCGAGCTCGCCAAAACCGTCCGTCCCAAAGTCACCTTCCTCGAAACCGAGGAAGTCGAGCGCCTCCTCGACGCCATCGACACGAGCAATCCCGTAGGCCTGCGCGACCGCGCCATCATCGAGCTCCTCTTTTCCGGCGGCCTGCGCGTATCCGAGCTCGTGGATCTAAACATCGACCACATTAATCTCGACCGCCGCGAATTCATGGTCCGCGGCAAGGGTCAAAAAGACCGCCCCATCTTCATTTCCGAGCAAGCTGCCACCTGGATCGATCGCTATCTAAAAACCCGAGGAGACTCCGGCAAACCCCTCTTCATCCACTACTCCGGCACCCAGGATGACGCTGAAGGCGGTATGTATACCCGTCTCACCGTCCGTAGCGTCCAGCGCCTCGTAAAACGCTACGCCGTAGCTGCCGGTATCACCAAGGACGTCACACCCCACACCCTGCGCCATAGCTTCGCTACCGACTTACTCATCAACGGCGCCGACATCCGTAGTGTCCAGGGCCTTCTCGGACACGCCAACATCGCTACCACTCAAATCTACACCCATATCACCGATCCTCAGCTCAAAGCCGTCCACGAAAAGTTCCACAGCCGCCCTAAAGCTGAGTAAGCGTTGTCTTTATGTGGCCCGCGTCCACATTGGAGCCACCAAGCTCAGTAAAGCCGTAGCTCACCGTTACGCTCACGCTCGTAACCGGTGGAGCCGTCAACGGCGTTACCGAAATCTCCAAGTAAGACGTAGGCACCGGACCCGCCACCGGCGAGGCTGAAGGCACAAATTCCACCGCCCCCGCAGCAAACGTTCGATACAACATATGCGCACAAGGCGTCGAAACATGACATCCCGGACCACCCGGAATCGTCAGTACCCCATTGTAGGCCACCCCCGCAATGGAACCCCCATACAAAAACTCCGACCACGTATGATTATCCCGAAAACTCCGCAGTTCTTCCGCCTGCCCCTGCGCTGCCTCCGCCATCGTTGTCCGCTCTCGCGCCGTTTGCCCAAGCCGAAAAGCTCGCGTCGTCACCAGCGTCGCACTCATCAGCACTACCGCCAAAATCGCCAGCGCCATCGTCACTTCAATAATCGTATCACCGCTCTGTGAAGCCAAAAACTTCTTCATGATTAACACCCTGTATTTGGCGGTGGTGCCACGTTATCGAGTACCGTAAAGTTCTTGCACACATTGGTATCCGAATAAATCACGTAGTTCAAAGTCGCCTCAGCTCCCACTCCCAAAGGCAGTTTTGAAATCACCCGGCGGTATGTCTGTCCAGCCTGGGCTGTCACATCAATGGTAGCCATCCCATCCGGCACTGGCACTACCGATCCCCCACCATTTGCACTCGTCATAAACGTCATCCGGTACGTCGTGGGCAAATACCGTGACCGAATCCGAAACAAATAATCCTTAGCCGTAGTCAAATTCGTAATCACCGCATAGCAGTTATAGGCTGCTGTATAAGCCTTACCACTAATCGTATAACTGCGTCCCAAAGCGCCACAATTCCCATTCCACTGCCCGCCCCCGAGCAATCCGGCAAAGTTTACCTGATACGCACCCGTATTACCCCTGGGCACAATCAAAGCGTTCTGCAACTTCACCGACCCGCCAATATCACTCGCCTTAAACCCGGCCGACGGGTACGATGCAATCGAGATCTCAAGCGGTGGTGCCGCAGCCGTATACCCGGCCTGAGATGGCAAACTCGCGCCCACACTAAACGATCCGCTCGACGCCTGATTCCACTCCACAATCGCGCTATTATAACCCGGCCCCGTCACATGGCCCGGATCCACCGTTGTGGCCGTATCTGCCGTCAATTTACCGGAAGGCGCTCCCGAAAACGTAATCTGCTGACACGTCCACCCCGCCGCACCCGGAATATCGTAGCTCGTATTAGTGGTACACGGCTGAGCCACCCGCGAAGGGCTATTAAGCACCTTGCTCACGGCGTCCTCAACCCCCGCTTCTGCCGCATAGTACGCTCGAAGCGTTTGCTCGGAGTCTTCGGCTTTGCGCAACTGCAGTGCCTCTAGCGACACCAAACTCACCGTAATCACCATGAGCAACAGACTCAACATAATCGCCGTAAATAACGAAACAAAGCCATCCCGGCCGGGCTCGAGGCTCGCAGAACCTGACAAAGTAATTCGCGAAATATGCAATTCTCGTAGTCTCATCGTGGTGCCGCCTCCGAAGTTAACGTTACAACCGAGCAAAACGTCCGGTCCGCATTAGTGCTACCACACGTAAGCGCCGCCCCCGAGCCTGCCGTTGTGCCGTTATTTGAACCCACCGTCACCGACATCTGCACCAGCGGCCTCACCACCTTTGGCCCCTGCGACAGCTGTGCCGGCGTAAAGTCAGACACAAACACCGAGCTCGACGTAATAGCCGCCGGATTACTATGGGCTGCACAATCGTTCGCCCGCATCAGCACGCCCCCCTGCACATAGTATGCTACCGGCAAACCCGTTAAGCTATTCAAACACAAAACACCCGAGGCACCGGTACCCGTCGCCGAAGCTGCACCCGTAGAATTCCTCACCCCTCTCACCAGTTCGTCCATTGCTACCCGCGCATTATCCTGGGCCAAGTTTGCAGCCAAAGCTTCATCATGAAGCCGCACGATGTTAATGAAACCCGTCACCACAATCACCAACATAAAGCTAAACACAGACATCGCCACCAGGAGCTCTATCAAAGTAAAACCCCGCTCGCCTCTCTGCACCGCTCTAACCCTGTTCATAAGCATAAGTACCTTCAATATACCATGGACACGCCGGGGCTAGTTAATTCGCCGTGCCAGTCCGCTCGGATCTACCTGCACCTTCGACGTATGCCCATCGGCATCGCTCAAATTCACCACCAGTGCCGTATTACCAGCCGCTCCCGCCACGCAGTTCCCAGCCGTAAAGCTCGTGAGCACATTCGTTGCCGCCGCCGTCACGGCGCACACGTTCAAATTACCCGTGTTGTCACGTATAAATACCGACTTCGCCACACCCGTCCCCGGTGCCACATTTACGCGCATCACCGCCGACGTCACGCTAATCGTGCGGGTATCAAACACACATGCTACCGCTGGCGCCGCATTCCGGTCGGCGGCATAAAAGTCCAGGCGAAACGTCGCGCCTCCCGGCGCATCAATCGCACTCCACACCACTCCCGCAAACACGTATTGAGCCCCTGGCACCGTATTAATCAAACAATTCTTCGACCCATTGCCCGGTCCCGCCATATTCACCGCCGCCGTCGCCTCGTTGCGCGCATCCGCAATCGTCGATACCAGCTTGTTCACGTCAGCGTCAAACTGACTCTGACTCCGCAGTCCCCGCTGCCCAGCAAAGGCTATCACCGCCAACATCGACGAAATCGCCATCACCAAAATGAGCTCAATCAGCGTAAAACCAGCTTGTCTCTTCATAGCCATAAGTACTTATCAATATAACCCATTTAATTTCAGATACCATGCCACAATCTGCCGCCCAAACAAAAACGCCACCATCGTCCCCCCCACCAAATACGGCCCAAACGGCATATGATCACGCCGGCCCCGCTTGCGCTTCGCAATCAACACCAAGCCTACCACCGCCGCCACATTAAAAGCCACAAACATCGCTATCGCCGTACCCTGCAAGCCCAGCACCAGTCCCATCGCAAACGCTAGCTTTATATCGCCACCACCCATCCCGCGACCCTTTGTCACCACTACCAGCCCATAAAAAGCCCCGCCGACCGCCACCGCCGCCTCAAATGCCCCCAGCGCCACCTGCGGGCTACGAGCCATCACCGCCATCACCACCGTATACACGAGCGCCACCACGATCGTTGGCACCATCACCACATCCGGCAAAATCATCCACCGCGCGTCGTATACCGCCAGCACCAAAAGCATCACCACAAGCACCAGCCAAAACCCGAGCCCCACCCAGCCCGCCAGACTCGTCGGCGCTAGCACATACGCCGACACGCCAAACACTACTCCCGTCACCAGCTCCACTACCGGGTGATCGGCAATCGGCTTCCGGCAATACCGGCACTTTCCGCCCAAAGCAATCCACGACAGCACCGGCACCAAATCCTTCGCAGCCAGCGTATGTCCACATTCCGAGCACACACTCCTACCCCGCGCCCAGCTCCGCCCCACCTTCAGCCGCCACACCATCGCATTGATCGCCGATCCAAAAATCAGCCCAAACAGCACCTCCACGAGCCCGTAGCTAATTGCCAACGTAAAATTCTCCCTTTTCCAAACAAATCCTCAAAGCATACGGGCCATTATCCCCCGGACTCTTATAGCTCACATATCCCGGCCCCCGGTCCGGCGTGTCCGCACCACCATTACAAGGCCCAAAATCCGATCCCAACACATAATAATGCCCCGTCTTCGGGTCCAAAAGCCGCAAACCATCAAATTGCATCTGAAAATCTGTGCCCAGTATGCTCGCCTCCTTCGTCGACGGATACCGCCCCAAATGATTCTCCGCATACCGGCTCACCAGCCCTTCCACCAGCGCCAAATTCCCCTTCCGCTGATCATCCTGCTGCGCAATCTTCAATTCATGCACCACCAACCCCACTACCAAAAGCCCTACCACCGTCATAGCAGTAATAAGCTGAATAATAGTAAAACCCCTCGACTCACGAAGCATAAGAAGATTATACCTAAAAAGAGGCCCGAAGGCCTCTTTTTTTTGGAAATCGCGAATCCGTTTTTTGGATTACTTGTTGTCCCGGCAGCCAGTGCCCTGCTCAAGACCTAGTCGCAAGCTATATACTCGAGCACTAGCATTTGCGACTCCATCGCAAGTAGTACCAGCTCCAATTTGATACTGGAAGCCAGCAGCAACAGCAGAAGTTGGAGTTACTAGTCCAGCATAAGTATATGCACCACCTTGCAGCGGATCAGTCAAATTTGCTCCTGTGATGTAGGTACTAGCTGCAAAAACAGCAAATGTTGATATACCTGCAGGACAACCCCCTAGACCACCCGATCCTGGGTAGCATCCATTATTATTCGAAGCAAAACTTTCCAGCTGAGCTGCTACTCGGCTCAAGTCGTTCTTCCGCTGCGTATCTCGCCGACTCTTCTGAGCCCCAGACACCGCCAAGAACACAATCACGAGCAAAAGACCCGCAATGGCCAAGACAAGCACGATTTCTATAAGGGTAAAACCCTTTTCTTTCTTAAGGAGGTTTCTCACCTAAATCACCTTTCGTTAGTGTGTTGAAATATTACAACTTGGATACAGTATCCCACTTATGCTTTGGGACTGTCAATTACTAGACCAAAAATCATTTACATATCCTCTTTAATCCCGCATATTCGCTTAGTCCGCTGTACCTCGCAGCGGGCCTCTCTCGGCTAAGGGCCGAGATTGTTTGTCGCTTGACAGCCAAAGGAGTAAGTCGTGTCTCAACGACCGACACCACCTAGCAGCGGACTGCGAGCAATCTTGCTCGCCTTCGCGCTAGCGATCGGAACCGTCATCGGACTCCCGGTCTTCAACATCGTCGCCACGGCGCCGATGGCTCACGCCGATGTCGCCGCTGGCGACATCATGTACGACGGTATGGATTCCGGTGGAAACGGCATCATCGCCAAGCGCGATGGCTCCACCGGTACGGTCTCGACGATCATCGAGAGCACACAATCGCCGAGCCAGCCGGACGTCTCCCCAGACGGGTCGCGGGTCGCCTACGTTGGCTACCCAACCAGCTACTCGGGGATCTACCTCGCCAACTCGGACGGATCGGGTATCACAACCCTCACCCAGGCCGGTTCGACGGACAACTTCACCGAGGACAACCCGCACTGGTCGCCGGACGGTTCCTGGATCGCGTTCACCCGGCGCTACTCCGTGCCGGGCGGGATCAACACCAACGTCTACAAGGTCAGGTCGGACGGCACCGGCGGTGTGGTTCAGCTCACGACCAACAACGTGAGCGATCTCGACGTCGCGTGGTCACCGGACGGCACCAAGCTCACCTACGACCTCGTCGACCCGAGCGGCACGAACCAGACACAGATCTGGATCATGAACGCAGACGGCACCAACCAGCATCGCCTCACTTCGGCGCTTGGCTCATACAACGATGTCGAGCCTGCCTGGTCGCCGGATGGATCGCGGATCTACTTCAACAGTGATGAGAACGGAGGCGGCCTTTCGTACTTTGGTTCGTCAAACGGATTCAGCACGACAACCGTGACCCGCAACGCCCTGACGACGGAGTCCTACTCGCGCACTGACGAACTGCCGCGCGTGTCGGCCAACGGCAGCACGGTGTATTTCGCCAGCAACAACACGACGAGCGGCTCCGAAGACGTGTTCAGCATCAGCTCGAGCGGTGGCACTGCCACCGACCTGACCGCCTCCAGCGGCCATGTCCAGTCGTGGTTCTCCCTCGTCAACGCGGCCTGGCCCCCAGCCCCGCCGTCCAATAGCACCGCGACGTTCAGTGCCCCGTCGGCCAGCGACGCACCGTACACCCGCCAGGTGACGGTAAGTCTCTCGGCCACCGGCAACCAGCGGTTCGACCTCGGATGGTCGACGTCGAGCACGACCGCTCCGAACACGAGCTACCTCCAAACCATCACCAACATGAGCACGAAGAAGGGACCGATCAGCTTCCTTGGCAAGTACTCGGGTACCGGCACCACCTGGGGCGGCGGCACGCAGCCCGACCAAGACTGGTACCTGTGGGTGCGCCCAGTGAGCACCGGCGGAACCGCCGGTAGCTGGAGCACACCTCTCAGGGTACACACACCGAAGGCCCCCATCTGGGCTGCCGTCGGCGACTCGTTCAGCAGCGGCCACCACGAGGCATCGGATCAGCCACAGTGTCCCACTCAAGCGGACGCCGCAGTGAAGTACCTCGGCAAGACCATCAGTTGCGCCGATGGTGCTTCGTACCTCCCCAGCAACGACCCCACGCCCAACGACGCGACCGCATCCTGGGTGAACACGGCCGTGGCCAGCTACAACAGCTCCACGCACGCCCCTTCAGTCTGGCAAATCAGTATGGGAGCAACCGGCTCCGATGGGATGCCGGCCTACCTGATCGCTCGCAGCGGAGCCCCAACCAGTAGTTTCGGCAGCGACCTGGCGACCCCGGGAACCGCAGCCTGGGCCAGCGGAGACACCCAATCCGCAAAGCTCAGTCTCGCGTTATACACGCGGTACGACTCCTGGAACGTCGTCAGCATGACCGGCGGCGCCGACGACACCAACTGGACTGACGTCCTGGCCAACTGGTACCTCGCGAACTGGAACACGCCCAGCGTCAAACCCTGGGCCGTCACCAGCGGCATCACCAACTGCCCGGACGCCAACTCCGTCTACGACAACCTCACGGTTCCCGACCCCGGCACCGGCTTCACCGTTTCCGGGCTCATCCAGAGCAACCTGCAAGGCATGGAGACGGTGGCAGCCGCTGCCTCGCCGGGTGTCAGGATTCTGAACGTCGGCTACCCGAATGTCGTCGATAGCACTGGCAACTCCTGCTACGCCGACTCCGGCAGCACCAAGGGCATCCACAGCGTGGTAGTCGAGCTCAACGGCGACCACACCTACGTGAGCGGAACCAACGTCAAGTACGTTGACCTCACCGCCACCTCCGCCCTGGGCACGAGCCCGGTCGCAGGTGGCTACATCTCCACCAACCGGATCTACGGCTACCCGCACCCCACCCCGGGCAGCGGCAGCACCACCGGTCAGTCCAAGATCGCGGCAACCGCGATCTCCGTCCTCACCGGTACCGGCTGGTAACCCTCAGCCGGACCCCCGTCCTGTGACTCGGACCCTAGGCCCGAGTCACACCAACCGGGCGGTTCGGGGAGCAATCCCCGAACCGCCCACAAGGCGCAATTATTCCCTCAATCCCAACCTACTTCAAATTATCCACCGACCCGTTCCCCACCAACGAGTACACCGGCATCAAAATCGCCGCAATCACACCGCCCACCGTCACACCCAGCACCACCATCAAAAGCGGCTCAATCGTCGTCGAAATGTTCTTCACCTCTTCGTCCACCTCATTCTCGTAGTACGTCGCCACCCGGTCCAGCATAGAATCAATCGCCCCCGACTGCTCGCCAATCTTAATCATCTGCGGCACCAGCTTTATAAACGTTTCTTCATTCTCCAGCGTCGTCGACAGCGCCTTGCCGCCCTTCACCCCTTGCATACTCTTCTCTAGCACCGCTTCCACATGCACGTTATCAATGGCATTCTTCACAATCCGCAGCGCCTCCAGCATCGGGATACCACTCTGCAGCATCGTCCCCAGCGTCCTAGCAAACCGCGCCATGTAGACCTTGCGATAAATCTTCCCAAATAGCGGCACATCCAACTTCACTCGGTCTGCTACCGCCCGCCCTTGCTCCGTTTGTATATAATTCTTCAGCGCAAACCCGCCAGCCACCAACCCGATTATCACAATGAACCAAAAGTGCATAATAAAATTCGAAATCGCAAGCAAAATCTGCGTCAAAGTCGGCAGCGGCTTATGCAAATCCTTGTACAGCCCACCCACCTGCGGCAACACCGTCGTAAGCATAAACACTAGCACCGCCGCAATCACCAAAAGCACAATAATCGGATAAATCAGCGCACTGCGAATCTTGCCCACGATCGCCGCATCCTTCTCCTGTTGCATTGCGATCCGTTCCAAAGATTTATCCAGCGACCCCGACGACTCCCCCGCCGCCACCAAGCTCACATAAATGTCACTAAAAATCTTCGGGTATTGAGCAAACGATTGACTCAAACTCGTCCCCGATTCCACGCTCGATACCACCGCCACCGATACATCGTGCAAAGTTTTATTTTGCACCTGCTCACTCACCGTCCGCAGCGACTGCGTCAACGGCAATCCCGCATTAATCAGCGTAGACAGCTGCCGCGTAAAAATCACTCGGTCCTTGGCGCCCACCCGAGTTCCAAACCCAGATTTGGCTAAAAACCCGGCACCATCCTTCGGATCAATCGAAATCGGAAACAACCCCTGAGCCACCAGCAGCTTCGCCGCCGCTCGCTCATTTTCGGCCTGCACTTCTGCTTTTACTGTCTCGCCCGTCTCGGTCTTATGCGCCGTATAAACAAACGTAATCATGACTTAGCCTCCGAGGAAGCATTTACATGAGTGCAGTACAAGGAGAGATGCGTACCGCAAACGAAGCGTACTTTAACGTACGATGAGTGCGGAGCGTAAATGTCGATGAAGTAATGTGCCATGTAAATGCTTTCTCTTCCTAACCTCGCATTAAACGGTCGAGCTCTTGCAAATCAATCGCAAAATTCTTGGCCTCATCATAGGTAATCTTGCCCTCTTGCACGAGCGCCACCAGCTGCCGGTCCATGCTCTGCATGCCGTATTCCGCGCCCGTCTGAATCACTGCGTCCAGCTGATGCGTCTTGCCCTCACGAATAATGTTACGCACCGCACCTGTCGCCACCAAAATCTCAGCCGCTATCACGCGGCCACCGCCAATCCCCGGCACCAACCGCTGCGAACAAATCCCCTGAAGCATACCTGCCAGCTGCACCCGAATCTGCTGCTGCTGGTGAGGCGGAAATACGTCGATCATACGATCAATACTCTGAGCCGCGCTGTTCGTGTGCAGGGTGGCCAGCACCAAGTGCCCCGTCTCCGCGATCGTCACTGCCGCCGCAATCGTCTCAAGATCGCGCATCTCACCGATCAACACCACATCCGGGTCTTGCCGCAAGCTCGAGCGTAGAGCTGCCGCAAACGAGTACGTATCGTAGTGAATTTCCCGCTGCACCACGATCGATTTTTTCGAACTATGCGCGTACTCAATCGGGTCCTCAATCGTCAAAATGTGCTTCGATTGCTCAGCATTAATCTTGTCCACCATAGCCGCGAGCGTCGTCGATTTACCCGAGCCCGTCGGCCCCGTCACCAGCACCAACCCGCGCGGAAACTTCGTAAAGTCCTGCAACACCTTCGGCATCTGGAGTTCTTCTAATGTCCGCACCTTGCTCGGAATCAGGCGCAGCGCTGCCGCCACATTCCCGCGCTCGTGAAACGCATTTACCCGGAATCGCCCATAGTTTCCAAACGCAAACGAAAAATCCACTTCCTTGTCTTTGATCAAAATCTCTTTTTGATCATCGTCCAAAATCGAAAATACCAGCTTTTCTACGTCCGCAGGCTCAAGTACCGGCGTGTCCTCAATCTGCTTGAGTGAACCATCCACCCGTAACATCGGCGGCAGACCCACCTGAAGGTGCAAGTCCGACGCATCAAACTTAATCACCTGCTCCAGCATCAATTCAATTTTGAGGGCACTTCTCTCCACATTTCACCTCTAAGATGACTCCATTAAAGCACAAGGAGTATGGGGTTGTACACTGCCTTCTCTGGTTATGTATTGTCGCAAACTTGACATTTAAACTACTTATGCTAAAGTATATGACGGTCTGCTCATCCCAAGCATTTCAAACCCAAACCAGAAAGCAAGGTCTCGCAATGCGAAACAAGAACCTCAAAGCCGCCATCGGCGGTTTCTGGCGCGGCCTCGTTGCATCGCAACAGCCACAACTCCTCTTCACCGCCGGGATGCTCTTTGTTCTGGCGATGATGGCGGGAGTGGCCTTCTGGACCGGCCACTGGCCGTCCCTCTCCAGGTGATCTTTCTTCATCTGACCTCCGGCCCCGTGTACCATGCGGGGCCGGCTAGACCCAAGTTTTCAAACGGCCTACCAAGACCCCAAGAGTTTTGAAACCTTAGGTCTACCCTGTCAAATGTCCGCTACGTACATACTTCGCAATTATTCTCCAAGCCCTTTCCAGAATCTCAACTAAGCGATCCATTCGAAACTCAGCTTGCGTAAATTTGACAAATGATACTACTTATGCTAAAGTAGTTAACGATCTGCTCATTGTAGTCCCTAGATTTACTCGAGCGATCGCTACCTTGACCCCGCAAGACACTTTAAGAAGGGAACTCGCACACCATGCGAATCTCGAAGCGCGCCTCCAGCCTCATCGGCCTGTTCCTGGCCACCGCCCTCAGCACCGCTGCCTGCAGCGGATCCAGGGGCGCGAAGCCCAACGTCAACCCGCGCTTCGCTGGCGGCCAGAACGTCGTCGCTCCGGCGCCGACCACCAACGCCTCCGCGTCCCAGTCGGCCAACGCCGCGGCCTCCCCGTCCCCCGCCCACTCGACCGCCGTGCCGACCACGTCGCCGTCGGCGATCACGCTGGACCCGACCGCCCAGGGCCTCGAGGCCACGATCGACCAGGTCACCGGCTGCCCCACCGCAACGCAGTTCAGCCCGCCCTCCGGTACGAAGCTCGGCCAGATCCCCGCTCAGCCGCTCACGAGCGCCGGCTTCGGCTTCCACAACGTCAGCTCGGACACCGATGGCTGGGAGGACTGGAAGGAGACGCAGGGCTGCACCTCGATGCTGGTCACCACCGGCGCGAACCCGACGATCCTCCTGATCGGCATGTACGAAGACTCCACGCGCACCAAGAGGCCGGAGGGGTTCATGTGCAACGTGAGCCTGCCGCTGGACGCCGCAAACGTCGACGTCGCGCTCACCAAGCTGGACGTCTGGCTCGCCAACGGCGGGTCCGACTGCACCAGGAGCTAGTTCCCTTCCCGTCTTGCATGCCGGTCCCCGCGCCTTCGGCGCGCGGGGACCGGCGCAAGCCTAAGGCTTCAAGAGCACCCAAGCTCCTTTTTTGAAATCTTAGGCTTGTTTTTAATTATCATAAAATTGACAAATCAAATGGTTTATTCTAAAATATTAATCGTCCATTTTTGACAACCCAGACGAAGAAAGAAGGCTCGCGTATGCGAACTCGGCGTAGCAATCTGGCCGCTGTGATCCTCGCAGCTGTCGCTCTCACGGGTGCCAGCGTCGCCGCTTACAGCGCCCACAACCACCCGGCGCACTCGACCTCGGTCGTTACGACCACGCCCACCGCAGGCGACAAGCCCAGCTCAAGCACATCAACCGATGCGACCGCGAGCATCTCGGCAAGCGACATCAAGATCAAAGCCGCCTGCAGGCCCGCATCGACCTCGCCCGCCGTCGTCGGCGCCACGATCCTGAACTGGGACAACCAGCAAGCACTATCGAACGCCGGGTTCCATTACCAGGATCCCGGCAGCAGCAGTCCGCAGGCCAGTCCCAGCATCAAGCTGGAGCGCTGGCGCAATGACTGCCTCGTTCTCGTCATCACCGCCGATCCCGACTACCCCGGCCTGGTGATGATCGGGGTCACACCGAACTCCTCGCAAACGAGCTTCGTGTGCACACCAGCGATCTTCCACCAGGCAAGCGGAGGCGTACCTCCACTCGTCATCACGACGCTCCCCGGCGCGCTCCAAGATGCGTTCAACTGGCTCAACGGTCAGCGACCCGTCAGATCCTTCTGCCAGTACACGAACGCCGCCATCGCCTGACCCTCCTTCGTCTGCGCCCGGCCCCGCATCTGCGGGACCGGCCAGACCTAAGCTTTCAAAGCCTCAAAAACCTCCGTTTTGAAACCTTAGGCCTAGCCCCAAAACCAAACCAATCTAAAAGTCCGCCGCCACCCGCGCTACCTCTTCCAAAGTCGTCAGCGCATTCAAAGCCTTAAAGTACCCATCCTGCTTCATCGTTAGCATGCCATCTTTCGATGCCTGATTCTGCACCTCGCTCGTCGTCGAATGCTCAAGCAGCAATTTCTCCATCGCCGGCGTCATGGCAAACACCTCATAAATACCAATCCGCCCCTTGTACCCCTTCACACACTCCTTGCAACCCACCGCCTTGTACACCGTAAACGTCTTCTGGTCGGCCGTTGGCACCACCTCATAGCCCACGTCCTTCTTTACCCGTTCCAGCTCACTCTTCGTCTTCGGCAGCACATCGCCCAAAGTCGCCATAATCGACTTTGTCTGCGCCTCGTTCGTTTCAAATGATTCCTTGCATTTCTCGCACAATTTTCGCACCAGCCGCTGCCCAATCACCGTATTAATCGTACTCGCGATCAAAAACGGCTCGATCCCCATGTCGAGCATACGCGGCAACACCCCGGCCGCCGAGTTCGTGTGAATCGTCGAAAGCACCACGTGTCCCGTCAGCGCCGCCTGCACCGCCAGATCCGCCGTCTCTTTATCGCGAATCTCCCCCACCAGCACCACATTCGGATCCTGCCGCAAAATACTCCGCAGCCCGCTCGCAAACGTCAGGCCCACATCATTATTCACCTGAATCTGATTAATCCCGTCCATCTTGTACTCCACCGGATCTTCCAGCGTCACAATGTTGATCGACACATCCTTGAGTTCCTGCACAATCGCGTACAGCGACGTACTCTTTCCCGAACCCGTCGGCCCCGTCGAAAGCGTCATCCCATGCGGCTTATGAATTCCCTCATCAATCAGTCGCGCCGCCCGGCCTCGAAAACCCAGACTCTCCAGCGTCAGCACTGTCCCGCTCTTGTCCAAAAGCCGCACCACCACCTGCTCGCCCCACACCACTGGCGAAATCGCAATACGCAGGTCAATCTCGTGCCCATTCGAGCTAATCTGAAATTGCCCGTCCTGCGGAATCCGGTGCTCATCAATCCGCAAATTGCTCAAAATCTTAATGCGCGAAATCAGCGCCGGCTCAATGCTCTTCGGTAGCGTCATCGTCTCCTGCAAAATACCGTCAATCCGGTAACGAATCTTCAGCTCATGCTCGCGCGGCTCAATGTGAATATCACTCGCCCGGCTCTGCGCCGCATAATCCAAAATCGCGTTCAAGGCGCGCGTAATCGGCGCATCCTGCACCAAATTCTGCAGCCCCTTGGCATTCTTTGCCTCCACCTTCGGGTGATCGTCCACACTCGCGACATCCATCGCGCTCGCCACATCCGCCGCCACATCGCTATGGAACTGCGCCAGCACATGATCAATCGATCCCCGCGACGCCAAATACACCGTAATGTTGTGTCCCACCTTGCGGCTCAAAAAGTCCACAGCCTGGATATTGGTCGGGTCGAGCATACCCACGGCCAACCGTCCCTGCTGCATGCCAAATGGCACCGCCAGATACGTTTCGGCCGTCTCTTTCGCGAGCAACTTCGTAATGTCATCTGGTACCGTTAACGCGTTCAAATTTGCGTAAGGCACCCCCATAGCCTGCGCTGAAATCCGCGTCAGATCCTCTTCGCCCACCAAATTTTTTTCAGCAATGTAGGCAATGAGCGGCTTAGACGCCTTTAGCGCATCCACTTTAGCCGTCTCAAGATCTTCCGGCTTGAGCAGTTTACCCTCAAGTAGAAGTTCTTCTATCCGCTGCTGGCTCTCAACCGATAGCATCAGACCTCGCAAACTTAACCATTATCAAACTCCTTCAGGGACCAAACGGTGCTTGATTGTTCAAGCCCGACAAATCCACCGGCGCATTAAAATCCACCACCTTGGTGGGATCATTAATGGCCGCAAGCCCCGAAGCGTCCAAGCTATCAGGAATTACCCCTACCTTGTCTACGGTCACCGTGGTTGGACCCGTAGCCTGCTTTGGCAAAAGCTGCGTATAGCCAATGTAGCCGGCCACCAAAAGAATCCCAACTGCGAACACTAAAGAGATAATATCTTTTTGTTTCATTTCACCGTCTCCTTACCGAAGGGCAATTGAGCCTTACCTTGATAGAAGGTTTCGACGTCAAACTGCCCGCTCAAAGCGCTTCCGCCACCAGCGAGCTGCATATCGAGCACCCGCATCGGCCGGGCCGAAGTCTCTATAACCGTCAAAAACTTTGTCAAACTAGCGTACGTCCCACTAAAACTAATGCCAAACTTATAGCTCTGAGGAGTCGGCGCCACACTTGTGTCCGTAGAAGCAGCGGCCGTAGCCCCGGCCGACGCATCCACCGACGACGCACCCGCTTGAGCAGGTGTCACACTTTTAAGCGTCACACCCGCTGTTTTTGCCATATTCTCAAGTGTCACGATCAGGCTCGGAAAATCCGGCTCTGTTGGCAATGCGTCTGCCACAAGTTTAGTCTTGTCATTGAGCTGCCCGTATGCGTCTACCAGCTTCGGCGCCGCATCTTTATCGGACGAAAGCTGTTTATCGGCTGCGCTTTCCTTTTTCACTACTGTTGTATCGCGTACGATCGTTGTCACCAAAGATTTGCCCACAAGCACCGACACGCCCACCGCCAGAAGCGATATCAACAGCATCACAATCATCAAATTATTATTTGATAAATTCTCTGCTTTAACCGTTGTCTTAGTTGCTGCCACTGGTTACTCCTGCCGCCAAAGTGGCGCTAATAGTAAAACTCACGCCCGTCTTAGCACTGTTATCAAGACTCAGAATGCTTACATTGCTAAAGTAAGGCGCATTCGCCTCCGCCGCTCCCGCGCCCACCGTCACGTTAGACCCTTCGAGCGCACGAGCTAGCTTTGCCACCTCTGCATAGCTCGGAGCTGTCCCGAGGATCGTCAAGATATTCGATGAATCAATCTGCATCGAGCTCAGAGCTACCGTCGCGGGATTAGCCTGCATGTAGACATCAAAAAATTTACTCATGTACACGCGTTTAGCATACAAACTCGACAAGCTCGACAAATGCTGGCTAGCCGTTAAAGCATCCTCCAGACCCGATATCGACTGCAATGACGCTTCTTTGTCCGACACACTCTTCGTCGTCGTCGCAATAATCACCTTTTGCCCGCCCATGTACACAAACAGCAGCGCCACAATGGCTCCGCAGGCAATCCACACCGTCACCGACACGCCCGTCACCAATTGACGACGATGGCGCTCCTTTAGCTTAGCCTGACGCAGATCCGGCAAAAGGTTAATGAGCATTGTCATCCCATGTACCCCCGGCCGGCCAGTCCGACTGCCGCCGCATATTCCACCGAAAGTCCCATCAGTTTATCCTGCAGCGCCGACGGATACGACACGTTGGTCCATGCGTTGCCAAACTCTACCGGTAGTCCCGTTGAATTGGCCAAAAATGGACCTAGCTCCGGCAAACTCGACGCCGCCCCCGTTATCACCAGCTTCTCCAGTTTCACGTCTGGGTATCGCCCCAAAAAGTACTTCGTAGATTTATCCACTTCCGACACCAAGTTGTCTAATGTCGGCTTGATTGCCTTAAACACCTGGCCCTCAAGCTTCGACTGCGTCAGACCAAATTTAAAGGTAAATTGATTCGCCTGCACCTCGTCGAGTCCCAAATTCTGCGCCACCGATCGCACCAGCGTAGTACTCCCCACCGACACCGAACGAATCAACCGTGGCCCGTTGTTCCATACAATGGAGATATCCGAATCCAGCGATCCAAAATCCACTACCACCACCGCCAAGTTGTTCACCGGAATCAAAGCCCTAGCCACCGCCGTTGCATTTGGCTCCAAGGCTAGCGGCTCAAGTCCCGCCTTCTCCAAAATTCCCACGTACTTGTCAATCGCCGAATTTGGCGCCGCCACAAGCAGCACTTCGAGCTGCTTACCATCTTTACTCTGGTCTATCACCGACCAATCAAGCTTCACCTGATCAAGCGCCATCGGAATATATTGCTCAGCCTGGTATCGAATCGCCTTCGCAAGCTGGGCGTTATCGAGTTTCGGTGTCGTTATGACCGTGGCAAACACCTTATTTGCCGACAGCCCCACTACCACATTCTTCAAAGCCACCCGGTTCTCATGCACCACTTGCTTCACGAGCTCTACGATCTTATCCTGATCCAGCTTCGAGTCACTCGACGTCAGATTTAACGGCACCGGCACCGATCCATAAGCCACCAGCGCCGGATGATCCCCTGCTCGTCGCAGCTGCACCAGCCGAATCGCCGTTGATCCAATGTCTAGTCCGAAAAATTCTGCTTCTTTTACGAAAAGTCCCATGATCCAAATTCTACCATAACCATTATGTAAGCGAAATACTCGCGAAATACTCGCGCCCTAAAATAGCGGGGGTTTTTCACCTTGCCCTTGCAACACAGCGTCGTCCACACTCACATCAAAATACTTCGGCGGATTAAGGTAGATTTGAGGCGTCATCACAATACTCTCAGTAATCGGCGACCCCATAGTGTTAAACGGCCCTACCCGGCCAAAAGAAAGGTCTTTCGCCATCAAAAACCCGTTTACCGTTAGTAAAGGCGTCGAGCAAGCCGACGGCGCTGCATTACACGTATAAATCGTCCCCGCCGAAGAAAACAAATAAGCATCCACATGCGTCACCGCCGGGTCAATCAAAATATCCGATGCCGAAATAATCCCCAGCGACGGCGCCGAATGCGGCGGATACACCGTATTATTGAGCGTAATGTTGCCATCGATCTCCACCACCGCCGCCGGATTCAAGGTCACAATCGTCACCGGGCTCGGCGGCACACCCGGAGCCACCGGATTACCCACCGCCCCGTGCAGGTTCAAATGCGTACCATTAAAGTAATAAACCCCGCTCTCAGTCCCTGTCAGATTGAAAGATGCAGCTCCAAGACCTCCAATGGTATGAATCCCAGGCCCACTCGGCCATCCTGCCCGAGCAGCCGTCAATAAGTCCGCTCGGCACACCTGCGCATACCCTCCCGAGCTCCCCGCCTTTAACTTGTCATTCACCCCACTATTTGCATTATTCGAAAATAAATTATTAATCGAACCCGTTGCCGACACTACATATTGCCCATACGACACTGGAGGATTCGGCGGATTGTTCGGACTCGTTGTCACATTACCGCCAGACAATGCCTGCCCGCACAGCCCGCCACCTGCATGAATGTCGCTATTAAGTCCCTGTAAGCCCGGATTACTAATGGCATCGCTGTATTTGTACTGCAAGTTGTAGCAGACCCCAGCCCCACGACCACCCGGATCCGCCGCATCAAACACCGCCTTATCCGCAGCCATTACCCCAATCCAATTCTGCCCGGGCACCAGCAAACCCTTCACCGCAGTCAGATCAAGCGACATTCTACTCGCCGTCGTCGTCGTATATGCACCCACAGCAACTCCGTTAAGGTAAACCTGCAACCAGTCATCCGCGTAGGCTTGCATAAACAACGAGGTGCTTCCCTGATTGAGCCTTATCATGTCCGTCGCGTTCAAGTTGAAGCTATCTCGTACGAGCGTTACTCCATTTGAAAACAGCTTTGTAGCCTGAGGTATACCGCCAGGATAGTTATCGTAATATAAGCCATTAGCAAATCCGGGGATGGTGCCAATCGGGCCGCTCGCATAAAACTGGTCGCTCGTATCAGGACCAGCCGCTCCCCAAATCGCAGCTGCATTTCCGCCCGGCAGCGAACCGTTGAAACACCCATTCATTACCGTCGAAAAAGCCGGAAACGCCCCCGACTGCCAATTTATAAATTGTGGCCCCCCGGGCATTGCCCAGCCCCCTTGTGCACTTGGATAAATCCAGGCTCCCCCACCAATCGCTGTACCCGCGTCTGTATAACGATCAGCGCAGTTACTGCTGATATCCATGTAGTTGCCATTAAAAAATAAGTTAAACGGATCATAAGCTTGCCACGGCAAAGTCTTATAGGTCTTGCCGTTAAATGGACAATTCTCGCTTCGCTGCGGCCAGTTCAGTTCCCATTTCGGAATACTGCCGTATCCACGCAAGCTATACCATCGTGTCTGCAATGAAGGCGATGAGCTCGTTGCCAAATTCTGAATCACCTGCGCAGCAAATGCCGGTTGTGCCGGCACCACTATTCCCAACGTCCATATGATCTCAGCTATCGCCACCACCATCGTCATCGGCCGCCGAAGTCGCCATGTTCTCCTTCTAGAGATCATAAGCCACACTCATCACTTCATTAGTTCTCGAATTGTAGGTCACAATAGCACGCGAGCCACCCTTCAAACCGCTAGCCTGGGCCGGCGCATAACTGGCACCTTTTGTGTATCGAGTAGAAGGCGTGACCACAAGCTTCAAAGTTTGCTTCGAACCATTCGCTAAAAACCCTATCGTCTTCCCGTCAAATGATTGCACAGTCCCCTCCGCCGCCAGAGTCTCGTGAGCTTTTGCGACATCTGCGGCACTCACTACGGCGTAATAAGTGGTGTTCTTCGGTGTCACTACCCGAGTTATCGGTAGCGTCGACTTCGGCTTCGGCCGGTTCAGCCACATCACTGCCGCTATCACAATCGCCACCAAAATCACGCCAGCTACACCAGCTCCAATAGTAGCCACCGGCTTTTTCGAACCATGAGGAACTATTTCAACTTGGGGCATCTAACACTCACAAACTATACTCACGTAAGTTTACCATAACCTTTATGGCCTTGCAGCCTCTATACCCCCCTTCTCAGTTCAGCTGCACATCCCCTCGGAGCCCATACCGATCAGAACAAAGGCGCTCGCTCACCCTGCCCCTGGAGCAATACATCATCCACACTCGCGTCAAAATATTTAGGCGGATTGAGGTAAATTTGAGGCGTCAGATTAATCGCTTCCGACACCGCATTGCCGTTCGTATTCACGACCCCCGCCCGACTAAACAAAATGTTCTTGGCCATCAAAAACCCGTTCACGACCAACTGGGGCGTAGAACAGGACCCAATCGGGTTACAAGTATCAATCGTCCCTGCCGAAGAAAACAAATACGCATCCACATGCGTCACCGCCGGATCAATCAAAATGTCTCCCGCCGAAATAATCCCAAGCGACGGCGCGCTGTGCGGCGGATACACCGTATTATTGAGTGTAATATTGCCGTCAATCTCGACAACTGCACCCGGCTGGAGCGTCACAATCGTCACCGGAGCTGGCGGCACGCCCGGAGCTATCGGATTACCCACCGCCCCGTGCAGGTTCAAGTGTGTGCCGTTGAAGTAATAAACCCCACCTTCATTACCCGCCAGCACAAACGACGCGACACCCAATCCGCCAATGGTATGAATACCGGGCCCACTCGGCCATCCCGCCTTAGCCGCCGTCCACAAATCCGCTCGACATACCTGAGCATAGCTGCCAAAATTGCCTAGCTTCAACGTATCCGTGACCCCACTGCTGGCGTTATTCGAAAACAAACTGTTAATCGAGCCCGTTGCCGACACTACATACTGGCCATATGAGGCTCCGCCCGGACTCGTCGTCACGTTACCGCCAGACAATGCTTGCCCGCACAGCCCACCGCCTGCATGAACGTCGCTATTTGCAGCCGATATACTCGGAGTCCGTTGCGACACCACGCGGAAGCTTACCGTCACATGCTGCACCCCGCCAGCCAAATTCTGCTTATAGTAATACACATCAAACGTAATTACCGTCCCCACTGGCGTCCCCGGTGCCACCGTCCAGTTCAATACACTACCGGCACCCGCCCCTGCTCCCAGCGGATTCACCGACCAATCCCAGTTGCGCCCGACCGTCCCCGGGATCGTCGATGCCGCCCGGTAACTGTGCCCTCCCGGGCCCGTCGGACCATAAAGTAGCACATTCTGGCCCGGGTCATTACAGGTTGGCCCACAAGCTTGCACCACGCCTGCTGCTGGCATCATCACTTCAATGTCGCCCACGGTCGAAGCCGCCGGCCCACTATTGCTCACTGCCACGCCTATACGATAGCTTTGCCCCGCCACCACCGTGGAGGGTGAACCATTCGTATCCGCCGACAAAGTCACATTATAGTTTGGAACAGGCGTTGGAATCGGCAACGGCGGCAAATTAAAGTCACCGAGCGGATTTGCACACGACTCCTGTATGGCATAGAAGCTAGTTGTCCCAGGTTGGTGAAAAACAATCGCCGGATTAGCCGTCGCCGAATGTGAATACCAAGCATCGTCATCCGGGAACCCAGCAATGCCGTCACAAATTCCACCCACCGACGAATACACGCCTTGGTAATATGTATCAGACGTAAAACTATAGGCGACGTTCCACTGAATCCATCCTCTATCGCTATAACCATGTACCAAATTCACCCAGTTCGTTTGAACAAACCCAAAGGTCGCCGTCGCCTTGGGTGTTCCAGCCGGATATCCGAGCATGGTTAGAATCAGGAATTCAGCACCCGTCTTATTCCCACCACTACCACTCAGATAACCAAGCACCTGCGATATAAAGCTAGCAGTGAAGGGCTTACCGTTGTACAACGGTGCGGCCGTCGGGTGAACACCGCTCGTTATGACCGATCCGCCTCCGTTATCACATCGATTGGTAAAAAAGCCGTGATTTGCAGCTCGAGCAAACGGCGCCGCTTCCGCAGATCCGGCCGGGATTACCACCCCGATAGCAAACAACACCACCGCAGCTACGACTACAAGACGACTCCTCATGGGGTACCCCCCAGGTCTTTAATCGCTTGCTCAATCGTCGGAGCATCACCGCTACTCTCTTTGGCTTTACCCTCGTTTATCAAGGCAAGATTGCGCTTATAGTAATCAATTGCCATTGGCTTATCACCCGTTTCCGCAGCTGCCCTGGCTATAGAATCGTTTGTCCCATAGCTTGCGCTAATCGCCCCCGCCTTCTGATATGCCGCCAGCGCCGATTTACTATCATGCTCATTTTCGTAGGCGACTCCAATAGCCAAGTAGATATTCACCTTGTCTTCATTGGTTTTCGCATGACTCAACTGTTGCTCCAATTGCGCAATCGCACCTTTTCCGTCACCGGAAAACTCTTTGTCCGCCGCCTGTGTCAATACAGTCTGAGTCGTAACCGCAGGATGGCCCACATACCACAACACCCCGCCAACGATAATCACAACAATGCCGAGAGCTCCCACTCCCACGAATATTGGCTTCTTAGAGCGCTTATTTTTTATGTCTACCTGTGGCACATACACCTACATATATCTATATGCTAGAGTAACGCACTTATGGTTTACGCACAAGAAACGAAACGGGGTCGCAGCAGACTTCGTCCGCCGCGACCCCTTCACACTACACTCCTCACCGAGATTCGTTGTACAGATTCCGGATGTCGGCCATCGACATGCTGTCGACGATCGCCTGCACGTGTGCGCTCTGGGCGCCGCTATGCTCGATGTCCGAGAAGGAATGCCGGGCGCTCACGAGATTATGAGCGAACACTCTGGCGGCCAGTTCCCTACTCGGCACCACTCCACTGCGACACACATTGCCGAATTTCGTCATACTCAAGCCCTCAAATCCAGGCTGGACGTATTCGGTATAACTGAACCCAGCAACACCCAGCTCACGCTGACACGATTTGATCTCTTGCCCCATGGCCTGATGGTAAGCGCCCATCAGTATGAGCACTCGTACCGGCGTCCGTCCGCGCAGTCTCGGCGTGTTCGCGATAGCTCCTTCGATCGTCGGAGCGAGATTCACCAGCACATAATGTTCACGCTGGATGTTCACAAGCATCGCCTCGACCAAAAGACCATGAAAACTTTCCACGGCCCGGTCAAAGGGTAGCCGCTTCGACTGAACCTCGCCCTGGCGCATCACGGCGCGCAGAACCGATCGCGAGAGCGACGACTCCGGGACGTCCAGCAGGATCACCTTCAGACCATGCCCGTGCCAGAACAGACCTTCGATCATTGCCCTAACGTAATCCCCTACTGGACTGTGTTCCGCCTCAGCAACCAGCTTTCGGTAGGTCCCGAGGTCACCATGAGCCACCTTGTTGTAGTTGGTCAACAGCCACCTATCCCAGCCGGGAGCTTCAGGCGCAAGCAGGTCAGTCTCGCGCAACAGAGTCGCCCCCTCCTCCGGCGTACCGAAATCGAGGGCACTTGCGTGTCCGCCGAATCTAGCAACGAGGCTCACATTCATCGGCAGCCCAAAGGCCGGCAGCACGGGAAGTTCGAGAAGTTGTCCCTCTTCCATAATCATCACCTTCCGAGAAGTTGCAGAAAGATTGTTGGGTATTTTGTAGGTGCCGGCATATTATGCTATATAAGCCAACATTTGTCACTCACGACTTCATTATGAGATAATGTCTATCTTAAGTTCAAAAATGAATAGGTATCTTACATGCTATCCCTCGGTATCGTCGGCCTCCCCAACGTCGGCAAATCTACCCTCTTCAACGCCCTCACCAAAAATAACGTTCTAGCCGCAAACTACCCCTTCGCCACCATCGAACCCAATGTTGGTATCGTGGCCCTTCCTGATCCACGCCTAAACGAGCTCGCCAAGCTCTACCAAACCGAAAAAATCGTCCCCGCTCCCGTCACCTTCGTCGACATTGCCGGCATCGTCCGGGGTGCAAGTGTTGGTCAGGGCATGGGCAATAAATTCCTCAGCCACATCCGCGAATGCAGCGCCATTGTGCAAGTCGTTCGCGCTTTTTCCGATCCCAATGTACTCCACGTGGACGACACCACCGACCCCAAACGCGACATCGAAACCATCAACACCGAGTTAATCCTGGCTGATCTCGCCACCATTGATGCTCGTCTCAAACGTCTCGAAAGCGACGCCAAACGCGATCCCAAAACCTTCGCTGCAGCCCTCGAAGCTACCACCAAAGCTCGCCAAATTCTCGATTCTGGACAAGTTTTGTATGGATCAAAAATAGATCTGACTCTTTTGCAGGATCTACAATTACTCTCTGCCAAGCCATTTATTTATGTGTTCAATATAAATGAACAAGATTTGAACAATAAAAGTATTCAACAAGAACTGCTCTCAATCGTAAGCCCAGCCCGCGCAATCTTCTTGTGCGCACAAATAGAATCGGAGCTCATCGACTTGCCGGATGAAGAAGCATCCGAGCTCCTTAAAGACCTCGGCGCTGCTGAATCTGGCCTTTCCCAGCTAGCACGTACCGGCTTTGAAACCCTTGGCCTCCAAACCTACCTCACCGCCGGCCCTAAAGAAGTTCGAGCCTGGACTATCCCCCAAGGTGCCACCGCCCCCGAAGCCGCTGGTATCATCCACACCGATTTCCAAAAAGGCTTCATTAAGGCGGAGATCGTCAGCTACCCCGACCTCATAGCCACCGGCTCACTACCCGCTGCTCGAGCTGCCGGCAAAGCCCGCCTCGAGGGCAAAGACTACATTATGCAAGATGGCGATGTCGTAGAGTTTCGGTTCAATGTCTAGTTATAAAGCCATAGTCTTCGACCTCGATGGCACTGCCATTCCAAACTCTTGGGACGGCTTCCCATCCCGCCGCCTCGTCGACACTATCACCAAATACCAAAACCGCATTCAAATGTTTGCCGCCACTGGCCGCACCCCAAGCTACGCCCTGCCCATCATCAAGGCGCTCCAAATAACCAATCTCTGCGTTATCTCCGGCGGCACTGTCATTATTGATCCTACCAGTGGCAACATTATCCATCGCACTTACCTCGCACCCACCGCAGTTACAGCCATTTTAGCTATCCTTGAGACTCATCCCTATAAAATTACGCTCGACGATGACCCCGTCCATGTCTCCGACATCACCGCTCGCATCCATCGGACAAAACATGTTGGCATTATTTTCGTTGGCCAAGTTCCGGCCGCCACTGCAATCGCCTTGAAGCAAACTTTCGAAACCATCCCAGATGTCGCCGCCAGTCTAGCCCCCGACTGGTCTGGCGAAAACTTTGCCATGCTCATCACTCATCGCAATGCCACCAAAGAGCAGGCTGTGGCCAAAGTCCTAAGCGCGCTCAAGATTCATCCCGATCAGGCCATCGGTGTAGGCGACGGCGACAACGATATCCACCTCTTCAATTCCGTCGGTTTAAAAGTAGCTATGGGCAATGCTACGCCGGGCCTCAAAGCTGTCGCAGACGTCATAGCCCTACCCGTAAATGAAGACGGCCTCGCTGCCATCATCGAGCAGTACGCTTAAAAAAACTTTAAGCAGCGTTCGTTGAGTTCAACGCCGCCGCAATCGCCTCCATCACCGAACTATCCATCAGCGTCGTCACATCGCCCATAGCATGATGCTCCACCGCATCGCGCAGCAGTCGGCGCATAATCTTGCCCGAGCGCGTCTTCGGCAATTCTGGCACCACGATAATCTGCTTCGGCTTGGCAATCGGGCCAATCTCACGGCCCACATGCTTGCGCAAGGCCTCCACCAGCACCGCCAGATCACTAGCGTCCGCATCTGCCCGCAAAATCACAAATGCCACCACCCGCTGGCCCGTCGTGGCGTCGCTCGCACCCACCACCGCTGCCTCAGCCACCGCCGCGTGGCTCACTAGCGCCGACTCAATCTCAGCCGTCGAAAGCAAGTGCCCACTCACGTTCATGGTGTCGTCCACCCGGCCGAGCAGCCAAATGTCGCCATCCTCATCGCGCTTAGCCCCGTCGCCCGGGAAGTACATACCTGCAAAACGCAACCAGTACGTATCCTTATACCGTTCAGGATTGCCCCAAATGCCGCGCAACATCGACGGCCACGGCTCAGTGAGCACAATGTAGCCGCTCTCGCCCTTAGGCACCGGCTTACCAGCCTCATCCACTACATCCACGCTCATGCCCGGCAGCGCCCTCATGGCCGCTCCTGGTTTGGCCTCAGCACCCGGCAGCGGACTCACCGCGATCGCACCCGTCTCCGTCTGCCACCATGTATCCACGATCGGGGCCGTACCAGCACCAATGTGCTTTCGGTACCACAGCCATGCCTCCGGATTAATCGGTTCCCCCACCGAACCCAGCAGCCGGATCGAGCTCAAATCGTACCGCGCCGGAATGTCATCGCCCCATTTCATGAAAGTCCGCACCGCCGTCGGCGACGTATACAAAATCGTCACCCCATATTTCTGGATAATTTCCCACCAACGCCCCTGATTCGGCGTGTCCGGCGTTCCTTCATACATCACCTGCGTCGCCCCGTTCGCAAGCGGCCCATACACCACATACGAGTGCCCAGTGATCCAGCCCACATCAGCCGTGCACCAGTACACGTCCCTATCATTTTCCAGATCAAAAACAATTTTGTGGGTAAAAGCAGTCTGCGCTAGATACCCACCAGTCGTATGCATTATGCCCTTCGGCTTAGCCGTCGTTCCGGATGTATAGAGCACAAACAGTGGATGCTCAGAGTCGTGCGCCTCCGGTGTGTGCTCAGAGCTCGCCCTGCCCACCACGTCGTCCCACCACACGTCGCGCCCCTCCGTCCAAGCCACCGACTGTCCTGTGCGCTTCACCACCAGCACATGCTCTACCGCTGGCACCTCAGCCACTGCTTCGTCCACAGCCGGTTTCAACGCGCTGGGCACCCCTTTGCGGTAACCGCCGTCGGCCGTAATCACCAGTTTCGCACCCACGTCCTCAATCCGCGTCCGCAACGAATCCGGCGAAAACCCGCCAAACACCACCGTATGCGGCGCGCCAATCCGAGCACACGCCAGCATCGCGACCGCCGCTTCTGGAATCATTGGCATATAAATCGCCACCCGGTCGCCCTTCACCACCCCAAGCGCCGTTAAAGCATTTGCCGCCCGGCTCACCTCCGCCTGCAAATCCGCATACGTTATTATCCGCCTGTCGCCCGGTTCACCCTCAAAATAAATCGCCACCCGGTCACCATTGCCCGCTTCCACGTGTCGGTCCACACAGTTATAAGCCACATTCAAGCTCCCACCCACAAACCATTTCGCAAACGGCGGTTGCCAGTCCAGCACCTGCGTCCAGGGCGTAGCCCAGCTTAAGCGCTTAGCCTGCGCCTCCCAGAAACCTAATCGATCTTCGGCTGCCTGCTTGTAGTAGTCTGGTTTATTCGCCATTGCCCGTAATATTCCTCAAATTAAAAAAATGCTCCACATTCCCCTCAGCGCCACTCAAACCCGAATCAGCCTCGGCCACAATCTCAAACTGTTCGCGGATCCACTCTCGCAGCTCCCTCAACACCTCATCGCGTTCAGGCCCTATCGGAATCACACCGTGATATTTGTCCGCAAGCAACTTACCCGCCTCAAATTGCGGCTTTGCCATCGCCACAATCGCCCCACCAGGCTTCACCAACGCTCCAGTAACTTCAAGCACCTTCGTCAGCGATATAAACGACACATCCATCACCGCCATATCTGCAGGCTCCGGAATGCCCTTTGGCCCCTCGCCCACCGTCACGTCCCGAATATCCGTCTGCTCCATCACCACCACCCGCTCGTCCTGACGCAGTTTATACGCCAACTGGCCCGTCCCCACATCCACGCAGTACACTCTTGTCGCCCCATTTTGCAATGCAAAATCGGTAAAACCACCCGTAGATGAGCCCACATCGAGCACTATCTTGCCTCCAAAGTCGAGGTTAAACCCCTCGGCCACCGAGGCCAGCTTATCCCCGGCCCGGCTCGCATACCGTGGCTGATCCTTCACATGCAGCGCGGCACCCGCATCAATCGACATACCCGGCTTATCCAACCGCTTGCCATCCGCCGACACCTGTCCCGCCATAATCAAAGCCTGAGCCTGGCTGCGTGTTGCTGCCAGTCCCCGCTCCACCATCAAAACGTCCAGCCGTAGCTTGGCCATATCAGCCCTTACTTCTGACGCTCCAAATAAGCTCCTGAAAGCGTATTCACCTTAATCTTGTCACCTTCGTTGATGAAAAGCGGCACCATCAGCTGCACACCTGTCTCAAGCGTTGCCGGCTTCAGCGCCGCCGTCGCAGTATCCCCGCGCACACCCGGCTCAGTCGCCACTACTTCCAAATAAACCGCGTTCGGAATATCGAGGCCAATCACGCGCCCGTTAAACATCTGCAGCTGCACGGCCGTACCATCGGCCACATATTTCGCCTGATCGCCGAGCACGTCCGTACTCACCGTTTCCTGGTCGTAGGTTTCGTTGTTCATAAACACTAAATTGTCGCCTTCGCGGTACAGCATCTGCATATTCACCCGCGACACATCAGCCGGCTGAATCTTATCCGAGCTCCGGAAAGATTTCTCCACTACACCACCAGTGAGCAAATTCTTTAGCTTCACCTGAACGACTGCTCCGCCGCGACCCATCGCATGGTGCGAATAATCAGTTACACGGTACGGTGCGCCATCCAGCTCCACCAGTACCCCAATCTTCAGATCTGTGTGCCCGTAAACCGTTGCCATGCCGGATTACCGAACCGTAAACGGTAGTAAAGCAATGTGGCGTGCACGCTTCAAAGCCACAGCGACTCGACGCTGGTGGCGCAAGCAATTACCAGTGCGCTTACGGCCCTCAATCTTGCCGTAGCTCGAAAGATAGCGCTGCAAAAGCTTCACGTCCTTATAATCAATGTATTCAACCTTCTCGGCGCAAAACCGACAAACCTTTTTTGAATAAAAATTAGCCATCAAATTTCCTTAAGTTAAAACGGAATATCGTCTAGATTAATATTAGAGTTAGCGTCCAGATCCTGGATCACCACGTCGTCAGACTTGGACGAGTGAGCTGATCCCCCAGCAGAAGAGCCGGTTGCACCGCCACCCATGGGCGCCCCGCCGGGACCGTCCAAGAAGTTAACGTCACTTGCCACAATCTCAGTACGCTGACGCTTCACTCCATCTTTTTCCCAGCTCTGGGTCTGCAAGCGGCCCACCACCATCACTTTACGACCCTTGGCTAGATACTGAGCCGCCAGTTCTCCGAGCTTTCCCCAAGCCACAATCTCATGGTATTCTACGGCCTCTTTGCGTTCGCCACTACCGTCCATCCAGGTCCGGTTCGTAGCAACCGAAAATGATGCCACCTGCTGACCGCCTGGCGTCGACCGTAGCTCTGGGTCACGCGTTAGATTACCCATGATGATTGCTTGGTTAAAGCTCTTTGCCATCTTCTATTCAGCTCCCTCTTCGACCGTTACTTCAGGCTTCTTCTCAGCCTTCTCATTCGCCTTCGCTTCACTACGAGTCGGATTTTCCTCGTGCACCACCAAAATGTGTCGCAACACCTCTTCAGTGATCAAAATAGTTCGATCAAGCTCCTGCACCTTTTCAGGCTCGAGCTCCAGTTCAAAGTAGACATAAATCGCAAAATCCTGACGCGCAATTCGATAAGCCAGGCGCTTTTTGCCCCAGTTATCACGCTTCAGGACCTTCCCGTCCACAGCCGCTACAAGCCCCTCTACCTTCGCGATCGGCGCTTCCACGTCAATCTCAAGGTCGGGGTGCAAGAGCACTACTAATTCGTATGTTTTTTGCATTGCTTCCTTTCTTTGGAAACCGGGGTTTAAAACCCGCAGTTACGTACGTTTTTACTACGCACGTAAAAAGGTTAATTAGTTGTAAAACTAACCAATTGTAACCAAGTTTGCCAATATAGTCAACCAAACTCTTGTCCTAAACGACCAGATTCGAGGTGTACAATGAGCGCATGTATTCTCTGCTCAGCCAGCTTACAGGCCAACCTATTATTAGTCTGCAAACGGGTCAAGCAGTGGCCTTAGTCAATCAACCGATTCTTGAAATCAGCACTCTTGAAATAGTAGCGCTCCTATGCCAAAGTTCGCGCGCCAGGCGACTCCTCCTCATGCCTAGCGATATTCGCCAATACGCTCCCGACTGCCTCATTATTGACGACGAGGACGCACTAACTGATCCCAGCGATATTGTTCGATTTACGGCAAACATGAGCACCCATTACTCCCCAATCGGCCAGCCAGTTGTAACCGATTCCGATCACAAACTCGGAATCGTAAGTGACTATACGATCAACCTTGATACAAATCGAGTTCAAAAGCTTCATGTCTACAAATCGCTCTTCCAAGCCTGGTTTGGTTCAAGTCTCTTAATCGATCGCTCTCAAATTCTCGACATCACCCCAGAACGGATCACGGTTCGCGATGCCACAGCCACCGGCCCCCTACTCTCAAGCGATTCTTTGCCCGAAGTTTAGTGATTGCTTTCACAAATCCCTTAAGCTAAACTCGCCTTAGATAAACAGAAGTTCCCTGTGTTAATTATTCTAGCTATTTGGGCTGTAGCATTTGTTCTTGTTTACCGCCTCGTCACCGCCAACTAAGCTTTATCAGCCTGCACTTAGTTTAATTCCACCACCTCCAAGGCATTTTTAATAAGCTCCCAGCGATAACCTTGTCGCTGCAAGTAGGCCGTAAGCTTGTTCGCGTCTTGATACTGCGCCAATCGACGCTTACGTCCAATCAATGTCTTCAGTGCTTCTAGCTCACCATCAGGCTCCACTTCACGAAGAACCTGGTCAATTATTTCTCGTGCCACACCCTTTGCCATCAATTCTTGCGCTAGCCGCAACTTGCTCCGAGGCCTAAGTGCTTGTCTATCGGCAATCCAAGCCCTAGCAAAACGCGTATCATCTACGAGATCCAATCTTTCTAAGCGTTCCAGCGCCACCTCCGACTCGTCTGGTTCACAGCCCCTGCGCACCAAATAATCCTGCAACTCTCGCCGGCTTCTTAGGCGTACACCCAAAAAGCGAAGAGCCAAGGCATAAGCCTTGGCTTCATCTGCATTTTGTTTATATTCTTCCAACTCTGCTGGAGTAAGCTCGCTCCCAATTCGCAAACTACTCATACTTAAATCTAAGTCTGAAATCGTAAACGCATAAACTCCGTCAATCGACACATTGAATCTATTCGAACCAACCCGTCGCTGCTTTTTGATGTCGGTGACTACCGGCACTACTTACTTGGCCTGAGCCAGCTTACGAATATTAGCATCCAGCGTCTTCATGATCTCGGGATGATCCTTCAAGAATTGCTTAGCCGCTTCCCGGCCCTGCCCAATCTTCTCATCTTTATAAGAATACCAAGCGCCACTCTTAGCTACTTGATCAAACTTCACCGCTAGATCAATCAAATCGCCAGCGGTGGAAATGCCCTCGTTAAACATGATGTCAAACTCAGCCACCTTAAAAGGCGCTGCCACCTTATTTTTAACGATCTTCACCTTCACATGCTTACCGATCGACAAATCACCGTCCTTAATCTGCTCCGATCCACGAATATCCATTCGCACCGAAGCATAGTACTTAAGTGCCTGCCCACCAGCCGTCGTCTCAGGGTTGCCGAACATCACGCCAATCTTGAGACGCAACTGGTTAATGAACACCACGGTCGTCTTACTCTTCGAAATGACACCTGTAAGCTTACGCAAAGCTTGGCTCATAAGTCGTGCCTGCAGGCCCACATGAGCATCACCCATGTCGCCTTCAATTTCAGCTCTCGGTACCAAGGCCGCCACGGAATCTACTACTACAATATCCACGGCCGAAGACCGCACCAGCGTCTCTACGATCTCCAGTGCCTGCTCACCAGTATCTGGTTGCGAAATGAGAAGCGTATCCAAATTAATCCCAATCCGCGCCGCATATTCCGGATCCAAAGCGTGTTCTGCGTCAATAAACGCAGCCACTCCGCCCGACTTCTGCACTTCAGCCACCGCGTGCAAAGCGAGAGTAGTTTTACCGCTCGATTCCGGCCCATAAATCTCAATAATCCGACCCTGCGGCAATCCCCCACCCAAAGCTAGGTCCAGCGACAACGAGCCAGTGGGAATCGTCGCTACATCAATCTTGTGCGCCTCACCCAGCTTCATAATAGAACCAGCACCAAACTGCTTCTCAATCTGCGCCATAGCCAGATCAATCGCTTTTAGCCGTTCGGTTTTCTCGGCTGTCGTCTTATCCGGTTTAGCCGCCTTCTCTGCCTTGGATTCCATCACTACCTTCTCCGCTACTTCAGTGCTCATTGTATCGTCCTTTGATCTGGTTATCTATATGGGTCTATGGTAACCGAACAAAAACCGTAAGTCAACATTTCCCCAGAAGAACTCAAAAACCCTTAACGATAGTTCTGAAAATCCAGCGGAAAATCAAATATCGCCTCCCTAAGCGCCGCCATTACCCCCTGCAAGTCATCCTTACTCGTAGAACTCACCCGCACCGCATCCCCCTGAATCTGAGCCTTCGCCTTAGGATACTGATCGCGAATCAACTTAGTAATCTGCTTCGCCTTGTCCTGATCAAGTCCCTTCTTAAAAGGCACGTTCCAGCGCATTTCCTTGCCGCCCTGCACTGGCTCGCGGCTCATATCCAATACCTTCAGTGACACCCCTCGCTTCACCAACTTGCTCTGAAACATGTCCAAAATTGAATCCAACTGGTTGCGCGATTCACCCTCAATCTGTACCCCGGTCTTCCCGTCCGAAAATTCCAGCTTAGCGGCCGTCCCCTTAAAATCAAATCGCTGACCTAGCTCACGCTGCGCCTGATCCACGGCATTGCCCATCTCGGCCACGTCGTAATCACTCACCACATCAAACGAAAAATCTTTAGCCATAATCTAAAACCTCCCTTGTCGCGCTTAGTGTAGCATATGACCCCATTTAAGGCCTCAAATGGGCCTAGGGAATTACCGTATCCTTCGCGAAATCCTGACCCCGCCGAATCTCGCCTTCCTTGCCCAACGGATCCAATTTCTTATTCACCGCCACGCTATTCGTCATCATAATGCTCGTCGCGCCCGCATTCCCCGTCGTTACATTCACGTCTGTCTTGCCAGTAAACACCAAGCTCTTGCCCGCCACAAACGTCCCACGAAATGCCTCTGCTCCATCAACCACCACAACAATCGAAGTCGTCTCTCGCACGCTCACCGCCACCGCCACTCCATCAAACACCGCCGCCGGGACCGTTGCTGCCGCCGGATCCACCTTCGGTAACTTTGCCAGCACATTTCGCGTAATCACCGTGGACTTCCCCAGCTTGCTCCGAGCTGCAATGCGGATAATATTCACCCCGTCTTGCAAAGCCACCTTTTCACTAAAATTCCCATCCGTATCCGTGAGTACCGGCGAATCATTCACCGTCACATCCGAGCCTGGAGTTGCGTGTCCGCCCACCGTCATATCTTCTCCTGTTAGCACAAGGTCAGCATCGGGCGAGCTCACACTCAAACTTGGTGGCGCCGCCAGCACCGAAAATTGCCAGAGCAAATACCACAATACCGCTACCACCAGCCCAAGCACCGCAAATACCGCCACAATGCGTCCGGTAAACACCAGCCGCCTCGACCGCGCCAGCCTCGGTCGCTTCGTGTCCGCCTGCTCTACCCCACCTCGCTCACTCACATATGCCGCCGCCACAGCCGCACCGTCCAGGCCCAAATGGTTAGCGTAATGCTGCACAAATCCACGCGAATAAATATCATTTGGCAAACTCGCATAATTGCCCGATTCCAGCGCTGTCAAAAATTTTCCCCGAATCTTCGTATCCAGCTCAACCTGCGCCAAACTCAGTCGCAATGCCTGTCGCCTAGCCTTTAGCGTTGGCCCCACCGTCATTTTTTTCAAATCATCTGCCATGCCCCTATCTTACCAGCTATCCCGCCGAGATAGAGATAAAGGCATAAGGGGTAGAGCGCAGGCCACAAACTCCGCCCGCAGACCGCGCCCGACAAGACAAAACTTACACCCAGCCAGAAGGTCGAGTTCGCTCGCAAAGAAGGAGTTTATGGCCGCAGCCGAACCCACCAGCTCCGTGAAACAAACCTAGCGAACCAGCCTACTCCTCGTAAGGCTCCGCCTGCCGCATCACATCACCATCACCGCCAGACCCAATCTGATCCAAACTCGAAATCAACACGTCCCTTGGCCGCGCCCCATCCGCCGGCCCAATAATCCCGCGCTCCTCCAAAAGATCCAACAACCGCGCCGCCCGAGCATATCCGATCCGCAACCGCCGCTGCAGCATACTCGCACTCGCCTTCCCGGCTCGAAACACCGCCTCCGCCGCCTCATTAAACATATCGTCGTCCGGCTCGCCCATGTCGCCCCCGCCGCCTCCGCCACCGCCTTTACCAATCGACACCTTCTGCGCCAGCACCTCATCGTTGTACTGTGGCGAGCGCGCCGACCGCAAATAATCCGTAACCGCCTTCGTCTCCTTATCGTCCACATACACACCCTGAATCCGCCTTGGCTTAATGTATTCCGGGCTCGAAAACAGCATGTCACCCTTACCCAAAAGCTTTTCCGCCCCCATCTGGTCCAAAATCGTCCGCGAATCAATCTGGCTCGCTACGCTAAACGCCAGCCGCGCCGGGATATTCGCCTTAATAATACCCGTAATCACATCCACACTGGGCCGCTGCGTCGCCAGCACCAAGTGGATGCCCACGGCGCGCGCCATCTGCGCCAATCGCACAATCAATGTCTCCACATCCGCCGCCGCCAGCACCATCAGGTCCGCCAGCTCATCAATCACAATTACGATATATGGCATCGCTTCACCCTTGTGCGCCGTGTTGTACTCCACAATGTTGCGATTACCCATCTCCGCCAGCAGCTTGTACCGGCGCTCCATCTCCGCCACCGCCCATTTCAGTGCCGAAATACACTTCTCCGGCTCCACAATCACCGGTGTCAAAAGATGCGGAATATCGTTATATAACCCTAACTCCACCCGCTTCGGGTCCACCAAAATCAACTTCATATCCGCCGGCGAATTCCGGTACAGCAGGCTCGTCAAAAGCGCGTTAATCATCACCGACTTACCCGAGCCCGTAGCCCCAGCGATCAAAAGGTGCGGCATCGCCGCCAGATCTGAGCTCATCGGCGTCCCACTCACGTCCCGCCCCAGCACAAACGTCAGCGGCGTCTTCTGTGATTTAATCTCCGGCGCGCTCAGCACATCGCGCAGCCGCACCGTTGCAATCGCCTTATTTGGAATCTCCACTCCCACTGCGCTCTTTCCCGGAATCGGCGCTTCAATCCGAATCGGGTGCGCCGCCAAACTCAAAGCCAAGTTCGTATCCAGCCCCGTAATCTTGTTAAGCTTCACTCCCGCCGGCGGAATAAACGTATACTGCGTCACTGTTGGCCCCACATTCACCTCGCCCATCGTCACATGAATGCCGAAGCTCTCCATCGTACTCTGGATCGTCGTTGCGTTCGCCTTCACGTCCCCGGCATCCGCCTTCGTACTCGTTGCCTGGAGCAAATCCAAGCTCGGCGGCGTCCACGCCTCTTCCGAATTCGCCGTTAGCGCCTCTTGCGGCTGTTCCGGCATCGGAGCACTCACCGTCTTCTTCGCCCCGCCCACATTCAGCTCACCGCGCATCGGCAAAGTCGTCACCGGCGAACCCGAGTTGTCGTTCACGGTCAGCTGGGCAAGATCCGGCTTTACCTCCGGCGCCTTCTCTTCCTTTTCTTTACCCTCACGGGTAAACCCGGCAAAAATCGTGCCAAACAGCGCTTTCAAATTCGTGTTCGTCGCCAAAATCAAGAAAATTGCCATGAGCGCCACCAGCACAATACTTGCCGCCACGCTATTTAGCACCATCAACATCCAACTCGAGATCCCATACCCCAAATACCCACCGCCCAAACCATTTTGAGCGGCCAGGCTACCATCTGTACTCCCAAACCCAATATGAAACAATGCCGACAAGCTAGCCAGCAACCCCGCAAATCCCAAATAGTTCAGCCCCTTCACCGTATATTTGTCCGGCTGAAACAGCATCCACGCCAAAGCCCCAAAAATCACCGGCAAAAGATACGCCGCGTACCCCATCGCCACTCGCAAACCGTGAAACATTCCAGACGGCAACGTGCCACCAAAATTAAAGCACGCAAAAGCTGTCAACAATGCTAGCAGTCCTAGCACCACTGCCGATATTTCGCGCTGGGCTTCCGGCGAAAGCTTGCGCGCCTTTGCCTTAGAACGCCTAGAGGCCGGTGCCTTGCGTGTTTTCCTGGTTGATTTCTTGGCAGCCATCGTTGTGTCATTATATCAGATCGCAAGCATAAGCTAATCAGAACTCAAAAATTGTTCAGACAGCTCCCGCTCGAAGCTAAATCGAATAACGTCGCGCAATTTTATTCAGCTACGCCTCAATCCATCCCTCAAAAGAAAAATGGCCCACGCCAGATAGCATGTGCCACTTCCCTGTCTTTTTCAGCCGTTTTACATCTGCATCATTTCATACACACGAACTTCACAGCCAGGCTTATTGGCCAGCGGACTAGCCTTAACCACAAGTTCAGTCGCTTCATCAAGACTTTCAGCCTTAAGAATGGTATATCCAACCACCGTATCTGACGCCTCGGTAACCTTGTTGTCTTTAATCACAGCCTGGGTTTTGGTGATTGGCTTGCCACCGTCCACAAGGTTATCCTTCAATACCTCAAAGTACTTCCCCCACTCCGCTTGGCCGGCCGGGGCAGTCGTGCCATCACTGTGGTTGATGATAAGATAGTTCTTCATTGTTACTCCTTCAATTTGTTACTTTCTACTAAGCATGTCGATGTAATTCTCGAGCGACTCATCATCGTCACCCCACTCCAAATGGTATTGACCCATCCAAGCCTGGGCGGCTTTCAGCGCGGCACGTTTTATGGCCACAAAATTGGTATGGCCAACCTTTCGTCGCTGAATGAGCCCAGCCTCCTCCAAGGAACGGATATGCCGGTGAATGGAAGGCAGCGACAAACCATGTTCTTGCGCCAATTGGCTAACAGTAGCCGGACGAAACGAAAGAGTATTCACAATCGCACGCCGTTTCTCGTTGCCAAGAGCAAGAAAGACAAGGTTGAGTTCTTCGGGGCTAACATCTTTAGTTAACATACTCGTTAACTATACTCCTAGTTTGATGTCCTTGCAAGCCCGCCACACAGAGCGAGACCTTTGCGAGGTTTATTCAAACCAATAATTAAGATGCACGGGGTGACTGTCGGCGTCTACAGCAGTATGAATCCCACCATCACCACGAAGCCCAACCAACTCACCCGTACCCGACCCTGGCACAATCAGCCAATCCCCATCAAGCTTCGTCCCTTTTACCGTCCCTGTATCTTGAAGCAAAAATGAGCCTTGCTTGCCGTCGAGCGTACCGGTTATCCGCTTAATCCCGGTAAAAGTGGCCGATCCATCTTGTTGATTCGCCTGCACAAATTCGAGCACACCCACCCCCGCGATCTCGCCGCTATATCGCTCTTCAGAATGACCCTTTATAAGACTTGGGCCTTCTTTTGGCTCGTCATATGGCTCAGCCGAGTGCCCGCTTATCGTCATAGTTGCTTTCGCATATTTCTTATCTGTATTCACAATTACCTAAATCCTATTTTACTTAACGTACATGTTAAGTATATCATTCTGGATAGGTTTATGCAACACGCCACCACAAAGCCGGGCCGTCAAGCAGCCTGCTCAATAGCTCAATGCTTGCAACTACCGGCCCTGAAACAAGCCACAAATATGCTTGTTATAACGAATCGATCGAGACCTCTGCGTCCCAGATACTGGTCCTAAACTTCGTTAATTACCGGCAGCACCATGGGATTTCGCTTCGTTTTTGAATACAATAAGTCGCCAATGTCATCCCGCAAACGCAGCTTAAACTTCGCCCAGTCTTCACGGCTCGGATTGCCCGTCACTGTCCGCTTTTCAAACGCTTTACGCACTTCCGCCCGCGCCGAATTAATCAGCTCCTCGTGCTCCTTCATATAAATGAAGCCGCGCGAAATAATGTCCGGGCTACTCACCAGTCGCCCCGTCTTCCGGCTCACCGTAGCAATGATCATAAACACACCTTCGCCGCCCAGCGCCAACCGGTCGCGCAACACCACACCTTCCACATCCCCTACTCCCGCACCGTCCACCATCACCATGCCGGCCGGAATGCGTGCACCCTTTTGAGCTGTCGTTGCTGTGAGCTCGAGCACGTCCCCATTATCCATCACAAAGCAGTTCTCTCGCGGCACGCCGTTTTCCACTGCTACCTCGGAGTTGTACACCAAGTGGTGAAACTCACCGTGGATCGGCATAAAGAACTTCGGTCGCACCAAACTCACGAGATCCGCCACGTCGTCGCGCGAAGCGTGACCACCCACGTGCACCGTTCCGTGCCCGCGCAAAGCCTCAGTCGCGCGCGAAAACACGCTCGCCCCTTCGCGCATCAAATTATCTACCAGCTTCACAATCGCCACTTCATTACCCGGAATCACGCTCGAGCTAAAGATCACTGTGTCGCCCGGCTTAATCTTCACATTTTGGTGATCACCCGTGCTCATGCGCGACAAGGCCGAATTTTCCTCACCCTGCGAACCCGTACAAAGCACTACAATCTGACCGTCCGGATGATTACTAAGGTCCTGGGCTCGAATCAACAGCCCCTGCGGCACGCTCAAGTACCCCATCTTCACGCACAACTCAATCGTCGACAACATCGAGCGGCCCACCAAGGCCAGCTTCCGCCCCGACTTCGCTGCCGCCTCAATGATCAACTGCACCCGCGTAATCGAGCTCGAAAACGTGGAAATAATAATGCGTCCGTCCGCCCGACCAAACAAATCGTGAATCGTCGGCTCCACCAGCTTTTCACTACCACCACGGCCCACCTTGTCGCAGCTTGTGGAGTCGCTCATGAGCAGCAGCACGCCCTCGTCGCCCAGCTCCTTAAACCGCGCCAGGTCCATCATTTTGCCGTCAAGCGGCGTCGGGTCCATGCGCCAGTCACCGGTATCGATGATGATGCCCACCGGCGTACGAATAATAATCGCTGTCGCGTCCGAAATCGTGTGCGTCACCCGCACCAGCTCAATACTAAAATTACCAATTTGCACCTTTTCGTGCTTGTCTGGATCCATCACCACAAACCGCGGCGTCTGAATCTTAAACTCTTCGATCTGCTTTGCTACCATGCCCAAGCTCAATCGTGAGCCATAAATCGGCACCGGAAACTTCGGAATCATATAACCCGAAGCGCCAATGTGGTCCATGTGACCGTGCGTAATTACAATCGCCTTCACCTTATGACGATTCTTCTCAAGATACGTTACATCTGGCAAAATGTAATCCACACCCGGCTGATTCGCGTCCGGAAACGCAAAACCCATATCCAAAATAATAATTTCGTTGCCATACTCAATCGCCATCATGTTCTTGCCGATCTCACCCAGGCCGCCCAAAGGCATCACCTTCAGCTTCGGGCTGTTCGTCACCTGGTTTGCCGGTCCACGGGACTGCTTCTTCGATTGCTGCACGCCCGCCAAGCCATTAAAAATGCTCTTGTTCACCGGCATCGCATCGAGTGCGGGCATCAAATCCGTGTGATTTGGCACTTGTGATTGGCCACCTCGCCGGCGATTCCCGCCGCCTCGATTACCGCCACCATTGCCGCCCTGCGGACGAACACCGCCGGACTGAGCACTCGCCGGCGCTAGCCCATTTGGTCGCACGCCAGCCGGCCGTGCACCCACAGCGCCCACCGGTCGCACACCCGCCGCACCGTTTCGCGGTGGCTGCCCCACTGGCCTAGCCGCCGGTCGCGCCAGCCCACCTTGGCCCGCCGCACCGTCAGCCCGCGGGGTTCGAGCCTGCCACGGTCGCTGTGCCGGACGCGACGCCTGCTCAAACTCCGGCCTTGGGGGCAATTTCGGCGCATTACCAGCCACCGGGTTACTCACCCGAGGCTTCGCGCTATTTGTACCAGCCGAGTCATTTTGGGCTGATGGTTGTTGTTTATTTGGTTCCAATGAATGGTCCTTTCGTTCAGACTACGCTATATAGCAGCCAAATTTTGTTGTTATTCAAATTAAATGTGGTGGTATTTATTTAGGAAGCTTGAGCAATTTTTTCCAGTATCACCGGAATCAATGCAAAATCTGCCATCAACGTCTCACGCATCGATCCGTTATACAGCGCTGCCGCCGGGTGGAACAATGGCAAATACACTTGCCCACCCTTGCGCACCGGCTTGCCATGCGCCTGGCTAATCTTAAGCTCCGGCAAGAACACATTCATAGAATGCCTTCCCAGAAATATCACCAATTTGGGCCGTATCACCGCGATCTGTTGCTTCAGATACGGCACAAATTCAGTTATTTCTTCCGGCGTGGGGTCCCGGTTGTCCGGCGGCCGGTATTTCACGATGTTGCTAATGTAAATGTCCGCCCGTTTCAGGCCAATCGAATCCAGCATCTCGTTCAAAAACTTGCCTGCCGCCCCTACAAATGGCTCGCCTTGCAGATCTTCCTGCTTCCCCGGTGCCTCGCCAATGAACATTAGCTCCGCGTCCACACTCCCCGTCCCGAACACGAGTTGGGTAGCCGTAGCCCGCAAATGGGGAGTCACATTATTGGCTTCAATCGCCTGAGCTATTTCCGCCAGCTGTGCCGCTTTATCTGTTTTTTCTTCCTGCATGCTCACTCTTTTGGTTGCTGCGGCCCTTTGGCCCCTCGCGCCTTAAAAAACGCCAGAGGCCTCATGCCACATCAGCCCGATTTTACTTTTTTTCGGCTGCTGCCTTCATGCTCAAATTAAGTCGTCCCTGCGCATCAATTTCCATCAGCTTCACGCGCACCTTGTCGCCCAATTTTACCACATCACTTACCTTTTCCACCCGCTGATCGCTCATTTGGCTCACGTGCACCAAGCCGTCTTTGCCCGGCATAACGTTCACGAAGGCCCCAAAGTCCATCAGTTTCACCACGGTGCCCGTATAAATCGTACCCACCTCAGGATCCTCGGTAAGACCCTTAATGATCTCAATCGCCCGCTCAGCACCCTCAGCATCCACCGAAGCAATCATCACCAGACCCGAATCTTCAATGTCGATCTCCACGCCAGTTTCTGCAATAATCCGGTTAATCGTCTCGCCGCCCTTACCGATCACGTCCTTGATCTTGTCCGGGTTAATCATCAGCTTCGAAATCCGTGGGGCAAACGGGCTCATTTCAGCTCGCGGCTCGTCCAACACTTCCATCATCTTGCTCATAATGTGCGCCCGACCCGTGTGAGCCTGCGCCAGGGCGTCGCGCATAATCGCCGGCGTAATCCCCTTCACCTTAATGTCCATCTGCAAGGCCGTAATGCCGTCTTTAGTACCTGCGACCTTAAAGTCCATGTCGCCAGCAAAGTCCTCAGCACCTTGGATGTCGCTCAAAATCACGTAGTCGCCGTCACCCTTGGTGATGAGCCCCATCGCAATACCGGCCACGGGCTTTCGGATTGGTACTCCCGCGTCCATCAGCGACAGCGTCGAACCACACACGCTCGCCATCGAGCTCGAACCATTCTGGCTCAGCACTTCAGACACCGTGCGAATCGTGTACGGGAAATCTTCCACCGACGGAATCACTGGCAAAAGCGCTCGCTCGGCCAAAGCCCCGTGCCCAATCTCGCGACGGCCCGGCGAACGCATTGGCTTCACCTCGCCACCTGAGTAACCCGGCGCATTGTAATGGTGCATGTAGCGTTTCGTCGTGTTCTCTTCCATCGTGTCGATCAACTGTGCAAACGTCGTCGAAGCCAGCGTCGTCACGTTCAACACCTGGGTCGAACCGCGCGTAAACAAAGCACTCCCGTGCGTGCGCGGCAGCAGCCCCACCTGCGAGGAAATCGGCCGCACCTCGGTCGTTTTGCGACCATCCGGCCGCTCACCGTCTTCCACGATCGCCCGGCGAATCTCATAATCTATCGTCTTACGAAACGCCACCTCAATCTTTGCATGCTCATAATTCTCACCAAACTGCTCCACCACTTCGCTCTCCAGGTTGCGAATCGCATCGTGGCGCACGTAGTGATCTTGGTGTCGCACTGCTGGCCCTAGTTTACCCGTCAAAAAGTGCTTAATCGCAGCTACCAACTCCTCATCGGCTGTCACCAGCTCAAATGGCTTCTCTTTCACGCCCAGCTTCGCTACGATCTCTTCCTGCAATTTAATCAACGGCTGAATGCTCTTGTGTGCGAGCTCAATTGCCTTGATCATCGTCTCCTCGTCCACTTCCATCGCGCCCGCTTCCACCATCATAATGGCGTCTTTCGTGCCCGCGACCGTCAGATCGAGCTTGGAATTCTGCAGTTGCTCCTCAGTCGGAAATGCCACCAGCTCACCGTCAATCAGCCCCACGCGTACCCCAGCCACCGGCCCCTCAAACGGCGCACCAGAAAGCATCAAAGCCGTCGACACCGCCGTCATGGCAATAATGTTCGATGCTAGCTCAAGATCAGCCGAAATCACCATCGCCACACTCTGCACGTCATTGCGATAGCCCTTCGGAAACAACGGCCGAATCGGCCGGTCAATCAACCGCGCGCTCAAAGTCGCATGCTCACTCGCCCGACCTTCGCGCTTAATGAAGCGACTCCCCGAAATCTTCCCCGAAGCGTAAAATCGCTCCTCGAAGTCAATTAAAAGTGGGAAAAAGTCCACCCCATCCCGCGGCTGATTACTCACCACCGCCGTACCCAGCACTACCGTGTCACCATAACGCACCGTTACGGCGCCATCGGCCAAAAAGCCCATCTTACCGGTTTCAATAGTAAGTTCACGACCACAAAACTCAGTTTTAAACGTCTGAGTCTTGCCCCCGAAAGGGTGAATGATTTCTTGTTTCATAAAGTCCTTCATCGACGGCGCATACGTACCAGGGACAAGAGATTAACAGAGGACCGAGTGATCCATTAATCCCAAAGCTCTAACACATATAAATCACATGCGCACCGTCTAGGTTGGTAAAACCTGGATGTGTTGTACGGCAATTATACCACAGATTACGCCCAGTCCAAAGCAGTAGTTCTAAATCCATAAAGGCGGCTAAAGCCGCCTTTATTTCAAAAGCAACGAATAGAAATTACCGACGCAGGTCCAGTTTCTTCAAAATGTCCTGGTAGCGAGAAGGGTCACGCTTGTTCAAGTAATCAAGCAATCGGCGACGCTTGCTCACCATCTTCAAAAGGCCACGACGAGAGTGCTCATCTTTTTTGTGAACTTGAAGATGCTTCGTGAGCTCTTTAATCTGCTCAGTAAAGATACCGACCTGCACTTCAGGCGAGCCAGTATCGGTCTTGTGTGTGGCAAGACTTGAAATAACCTTGGTTTTAGATTCAGGTTTTAACATAACTCGGGTATATTAGCACTTCTATACGTATCTGGCAATAGCCACTGGTCAATCGAACAAAACCAGCCTGAGACATCGATGTATTGCAATCGATAACTCGGGGTGGTAACCCATCGACCACGCGCACGAAGCGCGTAGTCGATGGGTCGTAGGTGGGGAGTACGCCTCCCCGAGCGTCACCGGCAGCCCGTAGGCTATCAGTCAGTGGGCCGGTGGGGGGCGATCGACCTGCCGTCGGGCAGGAGCTCGCCGGTGTCCTCGAACAGGACGATGCCGTTGCACAGCAACGACCAGCCCTGCTCCGGGTGGGCCGCCCGGATGAAGGCGGCGTCGCGGTCGGGGGCGTGGGCCTCCGGACAGGGCGTCGGGTGCTCACAGACGTAAGCCGAGGCCGAACCGGGCCGGGTAGCCGTAGTGGTCATGGTGCGTCCTTCCCGAAACTAGTGGCACTAGCTCAAGATAGGGGCTTGATCAAACGAGAGGATTCTCGCCGACCTTTGAACTAACGTACAAGTAAGTTCACTGAAGTCAACCAGAGCGGCCTCAGTCCAAGAACTCACGTTATGCATAAAAGACAGGTACAAGGCGGCCACACGGGTTGGCGGGGACTGGAGCTCCGTGCGGGCGCGGTCGTCTCACGGCTGTTCTCGCCTAAGGCAAGCCCAATCGTGAATCGATCGTTATATATTTTACTATATTAATTTATAAAAGTCAAGAGACGTATTGTGGGCACCACAAATGAGGATACTCCAAATCACACATCGAGCAAGGCTTTTTCCACATTTTCACCATCCGCGCCGTCCAACTCCATCGCATTCTCCAGTCGATAATCCCCCACCTCCGTCCGCACCAAACCGTCCAAATACGCCCCCGTCCCCAAAAGTTCGCCCAGATCCTGAGCCAAACTCCGAATATACGTCCCGCTCGATACCTTCGAATTTAGCCTGATAACCGGATATTCATAGTTCTGCATCACATTCTCATACACCGTCACTACCCGACTCGGCATCTCAACAGCCTCACCTGCTCGCGCTCGCTTATATGCTTCCTTGCCGTTAATCTTAATGGCCGAATACATACTCGGCACCTGCGTAACCTCACCCGTGAGCCGAGCAAGCGCCGCTTCAACCTCGCCCAGTGTCGGTACCCGCTCACTCACCAGCAGTTTCTCCCCCTCCGCATCCCCGGTTGTACTATTAGCACCCAGGCGAATCTTCGCTTCATAGCGTTTATCAAATTTAGTTAGTAGCTCTGCTTTTTTGCACGCCGTCCCAAACAACATCAACATGAGTCCACTCGCGAGTGGGTCCAAGGTGCCTGCATGCCCAATCTTACGCACCCCCGTTTGCCGCCGCAGCCGCCGAATCACGTCAAATGAGCTCATACCCACCGGCTTATTCACCAACAAAAGACCGTTCATAAAAATGGCCTCACCAGTCAGCCTATTTTGCGTCGTCTGCAACCGGTTCTCGATTAAACATCTCGGCTGCCGCAGCAAAATCCGCTACCGGCATAGCCTGGGGCCGCTCCGGGGCAAGCTGCGGCTGAGGTGCCGCCATCTGAGCTGGCTGGACTGCTTCTGGTACGCTCATTTCTATATGAGCTGGCTGAATAATGGCACCGTCGTCTTGCATGAGCCGCGTTTGCTCTTGAGCCACAGGCTGAGCAGTCTCTACCGAGGTCGCAGGCGTCGACATCTCAGGCGCAGCAGCTGGCGCAGGCGCAACTACTGGCGGTTCAGGCACAGAAACAGGAGCAGGAGCCGCAGGAGTCGGCTGGACCACAGGGGTAGGCTGAGCAGCCGGTTCGCGGACCGCAGCAGACGTCGGAGCCGGTACCACAGGCGACTGAGCCGCCGCATTACGCTGACCCTGACCGCTACGTTCACGGTCGCCTGAACGCTCCCCGCCACGTTCACGGTCGCCACCACGCTCCCCTCGCGACTCTCCCTTACCCTCGCGGTACAATGCCCGTACCACGGTTTGTTGCCTAGCTCCTGCCGCCATCATCTGCGCCGCTACCGTTAGGCTCTTCGGGCTTGTGTGCGTCGCGGTAAACCGGTCTGTCGAAGCCACAATCCCCATCAAAAGTGCCGTCGCAATTTCCGCGTCAATAATCCCGCTCTGCAAGCTCTCGCTCAAAGCTACTAGCATCTCGCACAAACTCGACGCACTCGGCTCAATCAAATTCACCGCGCCATAATTCTCATTCGACCGGTGAAAGTCCAAATTCACCATCGGAATCGTCTCAAATGAAGCCAAGTTCTGCTCATAAATCCGATCAATCCTCGCCCGTGTCGGCACGCCAAGCACGATCGCCAAATCATAATGAAAAGCGCCGTACCCAAACGTCACATCACTTGGAGCAAATCCACCTTTAAAAGGCGTCAAATAGATATTGAGCTTGCCACCTTCCGCCTCGTACCGGAGCTTATCAACCTCGACCTTCGTGGTATCCACCTTCAGCACAAAATCGCGCGAACCACCTAGCCCACGCTCAAATGCATGCGGATCGAGCGATTGCACCGCCGCTGGCGGGTTATCGCTCACCACTGCACTCACCTTTTTACCAAACTTGCGCAAAATCGCCGCCAGTGCTGCCACGGCCGACGCCTGGTCAACCGAAGGGTGTTGGCCCGTCAGAATCAAGATCGATTCTGCTTGCCGAATCGCTTCAGAAGTCTGCTGTTTGGGAGTTAAATCCATTGCTATAATCTACCTCATTTAAGGCTATTTGTCAATAGAACCGCTTACGGCTATCCTCTTCGACCAAAGCCACCTTTACAATTGCCTCAAAATCAAGTATATTCCCTTGGTACTTTAGGAACTTTCATGCCCATCATTAAATCAGCCATCAAGCGCGCAAAGCAGACTCTCGTTCGTCGTAGCCGCAACCTGCAAGTCAAGCGGGCTATCAAGCAAGACATTACGGCATTACACAATGCCCTCACTACCGGCGACGCCAAACTTACTCAAACAAAATTGAGCGAGGCATACTCCGAAATTGATCGTGCCGTTAAAAAGCACACGTTGCACAAAAATACTGCCGCTCGCCGCAAAAGCGCGCTAGCTCATGCTGTCGCTAAAGCTACGGGTACTGAAACCGTTCCTGCCGAAACCAAAACCACCAAAGGCGCCGGCAAGAAAGCTGCTACCACCAAAACCGCCACCAAAAAAGCGGCAACCCCCAAAGCTACAACCGCCAAAAAACCAGTTGCCAAAAAAGCCACCCCCAAAAAGACCACTGAAAAATCCGAGAAATAATCTCAACTAAATGGGGCCACCAAGGCCCCATTTTTATGTCATGGAGTCATACGTGACCATCCCAGAACTCAAAGCCGATATCATCTTTCAAACCAATCTTCGCGGTCAAAACCTCACCTTTCATTCCACGTGGGGGCTCTTTAGCCCCAAGCAAATCGATGAAGGAACCCGTCTCCTACTCGACCATATCGAAGTCGCTCCAAACGCCCATATTCTCGATTTAGGCTGCGGCTACGGACCGCTTGGCCTCGCTTTGGCCAAGCTTGCTCCGGCAGGCATCGTTCATCTCATAGACAAAGACTTTGTAGCCATAAACTTCGCCCGCAAAAATGCCCAAATCAACCATCTCACCAACACCCAAGCCTACCTTTCAAATGGGCTCAGCGACATACCCGCGGGCCAAAAATTCGACCTCATCGTCTCTAACGTCCCTGCCAAAATCGGCTCTGAGCTGCTTGAAATCTTCCTGGCCGACGCCTATGCCAGCCTAAATCCCGGCGGCAGGCTCTATATCGTTACTATCTCCGGCCTCAAAGATTACATGAAGCGTCATCTCACCGAAGTCTTCGGCAACTACAGCAAGCTTAAGCAATCCAAAACCTATACTGCCGCCTCCGCCACCAAGTCAGCCATAGGACCAGTGTGATCCTATGAAAATAATGCAAGTAAACGTTTGGCAAGGCCACCTGCTAAACTCCCTGCTAAAACTCATCGACCAAGAAAACCCTGATGTTATCTTCACCCAGGAGGTCTTTACCTATCCGGAGCATATCAGCCCCTATTCACCCTGGAAACAATTCCGCACTCTAGAGCTCATCAGCACTCAAAACCACTTCAACCATGTGTTTTTCTCTCCCTGCTGTAGTTTCAATGTGTTCGGCCACCAGCTTAGTTATGGAAACGCTATTTTCTCAAAACACCGATTTAATCACACCTCCACTCACTATACCGGTGGCCCTGGACCGCTCCATCTTGATAATCCAGCCTCACTTGAAAGCTTCGATAGCAACCTCACTCGCAACTTCCAGCATGTCAGCATTACAAGCCACGGCACTACCTTAAATCTCATCAACCACCATGGACATTGGGTTAATCAACCTCGCGGCAACGAAGCCTCAGCCGAACGCCTCCAAGAAGTTGCAAGCTATATCAAAGCCCTGGAAGGCCCCGTCATCGTTGGTGGCGACTTCAACCTTTCGCCAGGCAGTCCTGCCATTCAGGCTTTCCAGCAAACCACCGATTTGTACAACCTCGTCTCAGCCACCGGAGCCACCACTACACTGTCGAGCGCACACTACGTTCAGGGCATTATTTGCGACTACCTCTTTGCCAGTCCCAATCTCAAGGTTCGCCATATTGAAGTAAATGACCAGCTCGTTTCCGACCACAAAGCCGTTATTGCCAGAATCGATTGCTGATCACAAACCACCCGAACTGATATACTAAGCCCATGGCAAAAACTCCATCCGACCCTTTGCGCGCCCATCTTCTCGAACTAGCCGAAGACATCGTCACGCGCACCGCCAACCTGCGAGACTTTGCCACCACGCCCGGCAATGCATGGCTAGCCAAAGGCGAGCTCCAAGAACTCACCACACTCCTTAGCGATATGGAGACACTACTTGAAGACATCAAACAAGCCGACTACGAAGCCGGCTATTAAACCTTCGCCATCATCCCTACACGATAAATCAATTGCTCCACCGCCACTTCCGCTTTAAGTCTACCGGTCTTGATGTCGTACTCGCAGTCCGCCGCCGCTGCATAAGCTTCTGTTAGAACCTCCTCGTGCAATCGACCCTGAGCAGTCGCCATCTTCCCGGCCACATATGGACTCATCCCAGCCGCTTTTGCAAGCTCCGGCGGACTCATATTCCCGGGCGCTGCTTTCGCCAAAAGCAAATTTCGCAATTGCCACTGCACCATGGTCAAAATATAAATCTCACTCTCCCTACGAACAAGCAAACGATGATATCCTGCCAGAGCCACATCCGCCCGTCCAGCTGTCATAGCCTCAACAAGCTCAAAAATCGATTGCTCTACGCTCGGTGTTACCATTTCTCGCACCACTTCTATGGTCACTTCAGGGTTAAAATTCACCAGCTTATTAATCTCGCCCGAAAGCCGCCACTGATCCTCACCAGCCACCTCTACCAGTTCCCGCACGGTAAGCGGCGCTGCTGCGCCACCCAATTTCTCAATCTCTGCCTTCACCCAGCTTAAAAGCTTTGGCCCCGACAGTGGCTCAAATTTCACCACCTTATCCGCCTTAGCCAGTTGTTTAAAAACACTCGTACGCTGGTCTACTTCCCGGTCCACGAACACTACCACTGTGGATACCGGTACCTCAGCCATAATCGCTTCAAGCTTATCCGAAACTCCCTTATTCAGCGCCAGCCCCTCCACGATCACGAGCCTCGAATTTGCCAAAAACGGTACTGCCTGCAACGCAGCCCGAAGCTCATGGGAACGCACACTACCCCCATCAACTCTCTCCAAACCAAAATCCGACCCCGCCTTTTTTACATACGTTGTCATCATTTCTTGCAGCTGACGGCGAAGTTCAAAGGTATTTGGTCCGTAAAAAAATATCGTCATAAGACCTGGCACTTCGGGCAAATATGCGTACCCCGCCCCGCCACTCGAATCTTCTCGATCGTCGTCCCGCACACTTGGCACGGCTGGCCTTCGCGTCGAAACACTCTCGCCTGGGTCAAATAATCACCCTTACCGCCCAACGAATTCACATAATGCGCAAAACTTGTCCCGCCATGCTCAATTCCCGCCGCTATTATATCCCGCACCGCGCTCCAAAGCCGCTTCACTTCCTCCGGCGTCAAAATTCCAGCCTGCCTAGCTGGATGAATCCTGGCCAAATGCAACGATTCATCGGCGTAAATATTACCTACTCCACCGAGCGTTGACTGGTCCAAAATCACCGCCTTCACTGGCGCTTTCGCGTGTCGCGCCAGCTGCCCCGCCAAATACTCCACACTAAACTCCGCCGACAATGCCTCCGGCCCTAGTCTCGCAATCAATGCATCAAGACCCACCTCATCCGAGCGCACCAGCTTCACCCAGCCAAACTTGCGCTGATCATTAAAATATAGCTTGTCGCCCGAATCAAATTCAAACACCACACGCGTACTTTTGTCCGGTAGCGCCAGAGCCATACTATCGCTTGGATGCCCACCTGCGTATCGTTCCCCGTCCGCCTTCACCATTACCATTTGTCCCGTCATCTTCAAATGAAACAGCAAAGAAAACTCATTATCCAGCTCAATAATAAGCACCTTCGCACGCCGCAGAACCCGAGCTATACGAGCCCCGACCACCAGCTTCGAAATCTCATCTGTGCTCGCCTGAAAGCTCTTTTCCCACAAAACGCGAACCCCAGCTACCCCCTGGCCCACAATCTGCTCTTCCAGCCCCCTTCGAATCGTCTCTACTTCCGGACCTTCCGGCATTATTTCCCGCCTTGCTGGCGCTGCCACGCCCGGTAGTTACTCCAATCTTCCACTGCCTTCAAAACAGTCTTTCGCACATATGCCTCGGATAAAATCGGCCGAAAATCTTCCTCGCGTACTGTCTCCGGGCTATCTGCCATAAAGTTCTCAAGTAGCACTAAATCCAAATTGACCCGCCGCACGCTTTGCACTGAGTACACCCGGTGCACACCAAATTTACCGTCCTTATCGTGTTCAAATTCCATCCTCACCACTTCTCTCGCTGGCGCCATATCTGGATTCAACATCGACAACCGACACCGATTTACTCGGCCGTCCTTCCCTGTAGCATCAATCACCAGTTGTTGGCCTACGGCCGTACCATTCGGCAATACGACCGCCTGTATATTTTTCATCGGCTCAGCCGCCACCACTGCCTGCACCGCCGCCACAATAGCCTCACAAGTTGCGGGCAGAAGCTGGTCCTGCGCCGATGCTGTCCCGCTCATAATTCTCCCCAGTTCACCCCCACAGCCGTATCTACCACCAATGGCACGCCCAGATCTATCACGCCTTCCATAGCCTCTTTCATCAGCGCCGCCACCGCCTCGCCTTTTTCCGCCGGCGCCTCCACGATCAGCTCGTCGTGAATCTGCAGCAACATCTGGCAATCATCATCCAGCCGCTTCACCAGTGCAATCATCGCCAGTTTATAAATGTCCGCCGCCGTCCCTTGAATCGGCACGTTCACCGCCACCCGCTCCGCCGCCTGCTTTATATGAAAATTATTCGTGCGAATCTCCGGGCACGGCCGACGTCGATCAAAAATCGTGGCCGTATACTGCTCGTCATACGCCATCTTCTTCGTTTTTTCTATAAACTCTTTCAGCTTCGGCCGCACCTCAAAATATCGCTCAATAAATTCATTTGCCTGCTTCAGGTCCATACCCGTGGCCACACTCAAGCCATGCGCACTCATCCCATACAGCACGCCAAAGTTAATCGTCTTCGACGCACTGCGCATCTCCTTCGTCACCTCCTCAAGTGGCACATCATACAATTCCGCCGCCGTCTGCTGGTGGAGATCCAGCCCGTCGCGAAACGTCTGCATCATGTCCTCGTCACCAGCCATCGCTGCCGCCACTCGCAGCTCAATCTGCGAATAATCCGCGCTTACAAGCACCCTGCCCTTCGGCGCCACAAATGCGGTCCGGATCTCCCGACCAAGCTCCGTACGCACCGGAATATTCTGTAAATTCGGGTTATTTGAGCTCAGCCGCCCACTCGGCACGATCGCCTGCGAAAAGTTCGTATGCACCCGCCCGTCCGCCGCCACCTGGTCCGGCAACGCTAGCACATACGTGCTCATGAGCTTATCCATTTCCCGAAATTCCATAATGAGCGGCACAATCGGATGCGCATCCTTCATCTTTTCCAGCTCTGCCGCCGCCGTACTCAGACCCGTTTTACCCTTCTTAATGCCAATCGCCGTCAGCCCCAATCGACCATACAAAATCTGTCCCATCTGCGCCGGCGAACCAAGGTTAAACTCCTCGCCGGCCAGATCATAAATTTTGCCCTTGAGCTCCCCAATCCGCTCACTCAATCGCTTCCCAAAGGCCGCGAGAAACGGCACGTCCAGCTCAATACCTTTGAGCTCCATCTCAGCCAAAATCCCCACAATCGGCCACTCCACCTCCGTAGCCAGCCGCTCCATACTCCAGCCATACTCATTGAGCTTCGAATTCTGATGCAACCGCTCCCGCAGCTTTACATACAGCCGCCAGCTCATATCGGCATCCTCCGCCGCATAGGTCGTGGCATCCTCAATCAACGTCGTATCAAACGTCACCTGCGACTTTTTATCCGCGCCAATCATCTCCGAAATCGGAATCATCTCGATCCCCAGCTCCGCGTATGCCATATCGTCGAGCGACTGCGACCGGCCAGCTGAGTTCAGCAAAAAGCCCGCAATCATCGTATCAAACGCAATATTGGCCGTTTTCACCCCATATTTACGCAGCATCTCGTAGTCAAATTTAAGGTTGTGCCCCACCTTGCCAATCTTCGGATTCTCCCAAATCGGCTTCAGCCGCGCCAGCACCTCATCATGCTTGAGCTGCGTACCCTGCGTATGCCCCACGGGAATGTAGTACGCTTCGCCCTCACGAAAAGCCACAGAAATCCCCACCAAATCCGCCGCCAACGTGTCCACGCCCGTCGTCTCCGTATCAAACGCAAACACCTCCTGCTGCTCCAACTCCCGTGCCAGCTTCTCCAGCGCCTCCGTCGTCTCCACCGTGTAGTACTTCGCCGTTTTCAGATGCTCGCGGTCTTTTTTGGCCGACTCGCCCGTGTCTTCGCCAAACAAGCTCAATGTCCCCGTGGCCGAAGCCGCCCCACCCGGCGCCTTCCCCGACTCTACAGCCTCCAGCACCGGCAATTTCGCCATCAAGCTCCGAAATTCCAGCTTCCGAAACAGCTCCTTCAAATGCCCATAATCGTGCGGTCGCAATTTCGCCGCCTCTAGATCCAATGTCACCGGCGCGTCGCACACAATCACGCTCAGTTTATGGCTCAAATAAGCCATATCCTTCTCGGCCCGCAGTTTCTCACCCACACTGCCCTTAATCTCGTCTACGTGCTCATAAATCCCGTCCAGCGACCCATACTCCGCCAGCAGCTTAATCGCCCCCTTATCGCCAATCCCCTTCACACCCGGAATATTATCGCTCGTATCCCCCACCAGCGCCTTATAATCAATAAATTGCGTCGGCGTCAGCCCGTACCGCTCCTGCATTTTGGCGAGGTCGTACCGCGTCGGCTCAAGTCCCCGCGGATTAAACATGTCCACCACTGTGCTTTTATCAATCAACTGTAGCTGATCTTTATCGCCCGTGGCGATCACAATATCCACGTCGCCACGCTCTTCTGCCTGCCGTGCAAACGTCCCAATAATGTCATCCGCCTCGTAGTTTTCCAGCTCCACCCACGGCAAATTCAGCGCCTCCACCAGCTCGCGCGTGTGCGGAATCTGCGCATAGAGATCATCCGGCTGCTTTGTGCGCGTCGCCTTATACTCAGCATACATTTCCTTGCGAAACGTCTTGCTCGATTTATCCCACGCCACCACTACGTATGTCGGCTTCAGCGACTCCATTACCTTAAAGATAATGTTGGCAAAACCCAGCACCGCGTTCGTCGGAATCCCCTCCCGCGTCGAAAGCGGCGGCAGCGCGTGATACCCGCGGTGAAACACCGCCGAACCATCAACCAAGACTAAAATAGGCTTCTTCATGTTTTTCAGTATACCCGATTGAACCCCATCTCACCTTGCACAAACTACCGCAAATAATCTCGCAACTTCTTACTCTCACGGTGTTTCCGCAGCTTCGCCAAAGCCTTCGCCTCAATCTGGCGAATTCGCTCGCGCGTCACGCCAAACTCCTGGCCTACTTCTTCAAGTGTGTGCGAGCGCCCGTCTTCCAGACCAAACCGCATGCGCAAAATCTTCTGTTCGCGCGGCGTCAAAAGTGCCAACACCTGGTTCACGTGCTCCTTCAAAAGCTGGTGTGTCGCGGCCTCTTCCGGCGTCAACGAATCTTCGTCGGCAATAAAGTCGCCCAGCTGCGAATCCTCTTCCTCGCCCACCGGCGCCTCAAGACTCACAATATCCTGCTTAATCTTCAAAATGTGGTTCACCTTCTCCACATCCATTTCCATCTCAGCCGCAATCTCTTCCGGCAGCGGCTCACGGCCCAGTTCCTGTACCAAACGGCGCTGCGTACGGATCAGCTTGTTAATCGTCTCCACCATGTGCACCGGAATGCGAATCGTGCGCGCCTGGTCCGCAATCGCTCGCGTAATCGCCTGGCGAATCCACCACGTAGCATACGTCGAGAATTTATACCCCTTCGTATAATCGAATTTCTCCACGGCGCGCAAAAGCCCCGTGTTGCCTTCCTGAATGAGGTCCAACAGGTCCAAACCGCGACCAATGTATTTCTTCGCAATCGATACCACGAGCCGCATGTTCGCCTCGGCCATCGCGTCTTTAGCGGCTTTATCACCCGCCTCAATGCGCTTGGCCAGCGTCACTTCCTGCTCACCAGTCAAAAGCGGAATCTTCCCGATCTCGCGCAAGTACAATCGCACCGAGTCATCAGCAATATCTTTGATGTAATCTTCACTAGTATCCGGGGTCTCTTCATCGTCCTTGTCCCAGATCAGCGCTTCCTTCTGGTCAGTGATCTCTACGCCCTGCTCCAAAAGCGCTGCGTACAGCTCGTCCAGCTCTTCCACATTCTCCTCAGCCTCAGGCAGCACGCCCGCAATCTCTTGCTGCGTCACATAGCCCTGCTCCTTGCCCTTTGCGATCAAACGCTCTACTTCCGGCGAATACCCACTTGTTCGCTCCAACGATTCCTCATCTGCTGCTTTTTTAGCCAAAACCTGTCTCCTACCCGTTAATTATCCCCAAAACTACGCGACACCATTATCCGGTTCCGCGCGATTTTGTACTCAATATCTGTTCTGTATAAGTCTTTGCGTTCGATTAAAATATGCAGCCGTCTTGTCAGTTCGACTATCGCGAAAACTGCGGTCTGCCAGGAGCGAGTGCAGCGAACCTCTGATCACCCCTTAACACACTCGATATTAATATAATAGAGGCCTTCTGTCAAAAACGCTCCTACACGGCCCCACCAGGCTTCTGGTTTCTTTCTTGCCATCGCGCAATAATCTCGTCAAGCTCTGGTCCCGCCACCGGTTTATTGCCGAGCATACTTGCCTTTTCGCCGTAAAGCACGAGACTCAGGCCCGGTTTGCCGCTAATGTTAGTAAGGTTTATGCCATCAAAAGACCTTACTGCCGTAAGGTTTACTCGCGCCTTCTCGACAATAATGCCGCTCCATGGCAATTGAATCCACGCGATAGGTGTCGTCTTTTTTAGTTTCCAAATCGTCAGTCCATTTTTATCAGCCGAAATAAGACGGTATGAAGCTCCATATGCAAGGATGCATACATACGTTTCTGTGGTTTGCGACATCTCCTGTCTCGCTTGTTTGTATCTACCCAAACGACGGCCATAGATAACAAGTATTGGCAAAAGAATAAGAAGGCTTATGATCAAACCACCCAGAAACCCATTAAGAGTATCCTGAATGGATGATTGGCCAGTTGCTACGTGTATATAAACCGATAGTAATCGAAAAAACGTCGCAACAATCAATAGAACAAGAGATATTTTTGCTAATTTTGATTGCATATTCTGGATTCAGTATAGCGTAAAAGATATCCCGGAAAACAAAACCAAGCTTCGATTTAATCAAAATAAGTGACATAATCCCAGAAGTATGCTATAATAATATAGTCTCGCAGTCAGCGAGCATCGTGTACCATCCGTTGAAGGGAGTTGCCACATGGATTGGCGACACAGGGCGGCCTGCCGGGAGGAAGACCCGGAGCTGTTCTTCCCCATCGGGAACACGGGCCCGGCGCTCCTCCAGATCGAGGACGCGAAGGCAGTGTGCCGCCGGTGCGACGTGGTCGACCAGTGCCTCCAGTATGCGCTGGAGTCGGGCCAGGACGCCGGTGTGTGGGGTGGCATGAGCGAGGACGAGCGCCGCGCGCTGAAGCGCCGCGCCGCCCGGGCCCGTTCGCGCATGGCCTGATCTAAGGCCATACCCCAGCCACAACCCCTCTAGAAAGGTGCCTCATCGCCCACAATGACGTGGGTCCGCTCAAACCCATGGTCTCTGCTGCTCCCGCAAGCAACACGTATTGCGGGAGCAGCAGGATCAAAAAAACGAGAATCGCAGCTTCGACTGCACCCTGTACTGACCGTCTCGGTCGGATACCCCAAGCCCCGCCCTCATCGCGGGGCTAAATCGTTTTACCGCTCCGCATCAATGATCGCCTTGAGTTTCTCCATCAGTTTCCCTCGCTCCGCCTCATCGCCTCGAGCCTCCGCAGCCCGAAGTGCCGCGTTAATCGCATCTTTAAACTCTTTATTTGACTCCAGAAACACCTTGCGCGCTACAGCAAAAGCCTCTTGCTGTAGCACAATTTCATCGCCCTGCGGATACTCCTCCTCGCCTACCAACAGCAACTTCTGAATATACGTCGCCAGTTCCCCAGATTGCGCCGCGATCTCCTCTGCTGTACTCGCCCGAAACCGCATCAAAAGCTCAAACACCCCTCGTCGCTCATCGGACGAAAACCGCTGCACCGCCAGATCATCCAAACTCGCCCGGCAGCTCACATGCATCAAATTCAGGGCCAAAAACGACTCCTCGTGCAGCACCCGCACGCTTGGCTTACCATTGGCCTGTATTACCGCTCGCCGGGTAGGCTGACCTGGAGACACCCGCTCCAGCGCCACAGAATCCGAAAACTTCACAGAATCATTAATCTTAACCGTATGATGCATTCCTCCCGACGCATTCGGCCGTGAAGACACCTCCACGTCATTCTGAGCCAGCTTCGCTCGCACCGCCTCCTCGCTCGTCCCCGTCTTCTCAGCCAACAGCTTCACATAATGGTCCTGCTCCACCGGGTCCCCCAGCCGCCGCAACGTCGCCGCCAGCCGGTCCGTATAACCCCGCTTGCCCACCGCCGAACTCACATCAAAATCCTTCTCAAACCGGTCAAACAGATAATCTACAATGTACTTCGCCCCGGCAATCACCCCCTTCGCCGCTTCCACACCTTCACGCCCAATCAGCTCATCCACATCCTTTACACCCTCAGGCATCTCAATCATGCGCAGCGTCAAACCGAGCTTCTGCCCCAGTTCAATCGCTCGCTCTGTGGCCGCAAGACCCGCCCGATCGGCATCAAACGCCAGCTTTATATTCTTTGTGAGTTTCGACAGCGTCCGTAATTGCTCCAACGTCAGCGCCGTCCCACTCGCCGCCACCACCTGCTTAATCCCCACCTGATGCGCCGCCACCACATCCATATTCCCCTCCACGAGCACCACTTCATCCAAGCTTCGAATCGCCTCTCGCGCCAAAGCCAAGCCATAAATCGCCTGACTCTTGTCGTACAGAGGCGTCTGCGGCGTATTCAGATATTTCGGCACGCTGTCATCAAGCACCCGCCCCGTAAAACCCACTGGCCGCCCTTCGCGATCCGTAATAGTAAACATCACCCGCCCGCGAAACAAATCATAAATCGTACTACGCCCCTCTTTTTGCCCAGCTAGCCCACCCTGCAAAAGCTCAGCTTGCGTAAACCCCTGCTTCAGCAAAAAGTCCGTCAGCGCACTCCACGAATCCGGCGCATACCCAATCCCAAAATCCCGAATCGTCTCCCGTGTGAGCCGCCGCTTCTTCACCACGTACTCGAGCGCTTTCGCGTTCTTCACCAAACTCGCCTGAAAATACTTTACCGCCAGTTCATGTGCCACATACAATCGCTCCCGCATTCGTTTCACCGCACCACCGTCATCCCCGCCGCGCGCCTTTAGCTCCACACCCGCCTTGCGCGCGAGCATCTCCAAAGCCGTTCGAAAATCCACCCCCTCCATCTTCATCACAAAATTAAAAATATCCCCACCCTCGCCGCAGCCAAAACAATGGTAAATCCCCTTCTCCGGGCTCACCATAAAGCTCGCCGACTTCTCCTGATGAAACGGACACGGTGCCTTCAAATTCCGCCCCGCCTGCTTGAGCGGCACGTAACTCCCCACCACTTCCGTGATCTCCAGTCGACTCTTTACCTCCGCGACCTCATCCATAGACCAATTATACGTCAATCTGGCAAAGCGAACAAAAAGCGAATAATCCGCCCTCTAAAGCGGCAACGACACCCAAAATACCGTACCCTTAGCGTCCGACTCAAACCATACCTTCCCGCCGAGCAATTTCACGTATTCTCGCACCAAATACAGCCCGAGCCCTGCTCCGGCTACCTCTGCCGGCCGGTTTGCTCCTCGGAAAAATTTAGCAAAAACTTGAGCCTGATCCTCGTCACTTATTGACACCCCACCATTGCGTACCGCTATCACCAAAGCCTCGTCCTTCACTCCAATCTCCATATCAACGGCCTTACCATCACCATAATCAAGCCCGTTGTACAGCAACTCCAGCAAAATTTGCCTTACCAGCTCAGCATCAGTTCGTACCGCAGTCAAACCTTTGGCCAGCTTCGTTTTAATGGCAACGCTTTTCGGTGCATTCTCGCCAACATCCGCTACCACCCCCTTAACTAACGCCCCAATATCCACCTTCGCAAGTTTCGCCTCTACCCGGCCATTGTCCACGTCCGCCATAGCCAGCAGCTTCAAAGCCAAACGATGCGCGCTCGCCAGTCCCACCTGAGCCATCGCCAGATCTTCCTTCAACTGCGCACCATCCTTTTCGCCTTCTGCAAGGCTCAAAGCCGTCATCGCCTGCGTCAGCGGGGTTCGAAATTGATGCGACGCATACGCAAAATCCGATTTCATCCGTGCCGCTTCACGCTCCTGGGTCAAATCCCGAAATACAATGATCGCGCCCGTCACCCCGCGCCCTGCATCAAAAATCGGTGCCGCACTATCACCCACTGGTATTTCACTACCGTCACGGCGCACCAGGAGGGTATTTGCCTCCATATGCTGCAACTTCCCCTCGCTCATCGCCGTTTCCACAAACGTGCTATCCTCGCGGCGATCTCGCTCGCGAATCAGCCTCATCACCTTATGCCAAGCCTGCCCCACCGCCGCCTTCGCTTCCCAGCCAGTAATCTCAGCCGCCGCCGCATTAAACACCACAATTCGCCCCTCCCGGTCAATCGCCATTACCCCATCACCAATGCTCGACAGCATCGTCTGAGCTTTTGCCTTCTCCTCGCGCAAACTCTCTTGCAGCCTAATCGCTCTTAGCGTTCCTATTACAAGCGTCATGGCCACCGCAATAATCGCGAGCATCAGTACAAGCGTCAACGACCAAAAAGCCTGGTTAACACCCCACGACTGCAGTGCTCTCGCTGCTCCCGCCACCGGCACCGACACAAACACCACCCATCGTCGTCCTGGCAAAATCGTAGCCGGTCGGTATGTTGCTACCTTATCGGTCCCATCAAGAGCGTAGCGCAGCGTACCACTGTGGCCAGCCTTCGCCTCCGCCACCGCCGCCCGAAATCCCACAATGTTCGAAAAATGCTTCGCCGCCACCGAGCCACTGATGTTGCCCCCAATCAAATCTGCCTCCGGATGGTACAAAATGTCACCATTATCATCCAATAAAAAAGCAAAGCCGCCCTGCCCAAACGTCACATTCTTCAAGAATTTAGCCTGAAGGTCGCGCAGATACACCGCTCCTCCCACCGTACCTTCAAATTGATGCGTGCCGCCGAATACCGGCACATGCATAGCCTCAGCGTAAGTCCCACCTGGCGGCAAAATCACATGGCTCAACACGGGAGCATGCGCTGGATCCTGAAAAATATCCGTTACATAACTTCCCAGCTTGCTACCCGGCACGCCCACCAAAGCCCGGTTCACCGAGCAAGTAAAAAGCCCGTTTGCTCCAATTCGACCCAAATTTCCAAGCCGAGCCTGAAGCACCGCAAACACCTGATCTAGCTTCGCAGTGCAGCTCGCCACATTTCCATCCGCCACTTCCGGAATATCGGCAATCAACTTTAGCTTATCTTCAACGCCACCCATCTCATTCTCAAGATTGCCTACCACGCGGTCGGCCACTTGACCCTCTTCTTGAATATACTGAGCCGTCAAATTGTCGGCCAAATGCCGCAAAATCGTCACATTCAAAAACTCAGCCAAACCCATCACCAGGAGCGCTGTCACAATCGCGATTATAATAGTCGAACGCTTTTGCATACCTAAAAAGCTTAAGCTTAAGTAGTTTCTATGCTACCGCCATAAGACCACTACGCCAAGTTAGAAAAACTCAAATCCGGTTTTACCCGCTCAACAAGCCGTTCCGTCTGCCCCACACTCTTCCCGCACACACTCGGATCATTCACAAAATTCTCCATATCCTGTTCGCGGTGCCCATCAATCCCGTATGTCGTCACACACCCCGTCCGCTTCGCAATCGCGCTCAGCACCGGCTCCGCCCGCCGCGCCGCATTATTCATCGGATTACCCATGAGCTCCACGCCGTCCAGCCGTCCATCGCGCACCAGCCCCTCGAGCATCTCGGCGTTAATTTTGCGCTCCACCGTATACCAATGCGCAATCACCGCCACCCCGCCAGCTCCTCGAATCAGCCGTACCGCCGCATCCATATCAATTGAGTACAAATAATCCACATACACACCCGGCACAAATGCGTCATCGCTCAAAAACAACCGGTAAGGATAATCGCTCGCCGGCCGCTCCATCATGTGGGCATAATTCATGGCCACAGCCGCACTCGCAATAGCCGCCTTTTCCATATCCGCCTTCATCTGCTCAATAATCGCCGCGTTCTCCGGGTGCACGTTCAGTGCCCGCACAATATGGGGTCGACCCACATTTTCCCCACCCGAAGCAGCCAAACAATCTTCCACGCTAATCACAAAGCCCAAACCGCGCAGATTCGCCACAATCCGCTCCATGCGTTCATTGCGCGCCGCCACTGCCCGCCGACAATGCTCCAGCAATGCCTCATTCGTCGGGTCCGTAAAAAGCCCCAAAATATGCAACGAGCTCGTTACCCCACCGCCGAGTTCATGCGGCAAACCACTCGAAATCTCGCACCCAATCAGCCATTTCACCGGCCCCGCGTAAGCTCGCAACTTCACCACATCCGCCGGCTTCGGCAGCGTATCGTGGTCCGTAAACGCCACCACCCCTACTTTATTACGCCGCGCCGACTCCAATACTTCCAGATACGACTGCGTTCCGTCCGAAGCCATCGTATGGTTATGAAGTGATTCGTATGGCAAATGCATGCTCATCGGTCCACCACCCGGTACACAAACTTCAGCCCCGACCAATCATCAGTCACTGCCGCCACCTTCACATCCACAAGCCCTGCCGCCAGCCCTAATCTCCGCACAATCCCCTCATCCAGACCCGTATGCAGCGGGCTCGTCCGCTTCGCCCAACTCACCCACAACATGCCGCCCGGCTCCAAATGCAGCGCCAAATTTGGCATCACCGCCTCAAGCTGCTCCACGCTCGTCGCAAAATACTGTATAAAATCAAATCGCCCGGAAAGTCGCGACGCCACATTTGCCCGCGTCTCAAGATCCGGCAACAAATCGATATAGCCCGCCGGAGCTCGCATCACAATCACCCGTGTGCCCGACTTCACGCCCAGCTTATCAATCAAATTTTTACTCAAATATCCTGCTACCATAAACCGTATCCTACGTTATCTCGGGACTTGAAGCCAGATACTACCCTACCAGATCGTCCATTGCCTAGGCCCTCAAGAACAATTACACTTTTGTTTAGAGTAACCAGTCAGTTTTTACAAGGAGCATCCCATGGCAGCCGTCATCTCAATAATTTTCGGACTTATCGAATTCCTCGTCGGCTTCCGTTTCGCTTTTTTGCTACTTGGAGCTAATCCCGCCTCCACCTTCGTCGCCCGAATCTACGACTGGAGCACACCCCTTGTCACGCCATTTGCCGGCATTCTCGGCCAATCCGTCACCACTCCCGTCGGCGCCGTCGTTCACGGTACCTTCGAGCCAGCCTCACTCATCGCACTTATCGTTTTTGCAACCATCGGCGGCATCCTGCTCAAGGTAACCTCTAGATAGAGAGTTTTTCACCCTCTCGTCGCACAAAACCCTCGCGCTCCAAAGCCACTAGAACCTCTGGCAATCGAGCATCTGAAATCTCCAGCTCATCTTCCGTCAGCGGACGCTCCAGCAATCTCCGTAGCACTTCGCCCCGCAACTGCCTCACACTCCCCTCAAACCTCGATTGCACCGCATAATGCTTGCTCCGCCGGTTCGGATTTGGTACCCGCTTCGCTAGATCCGCCCCATAATCCATCAGCGCCCAGTACCACTCCCGCGGCCGCTCCCGGTCCAACGCCGCCTCAATCAGGGGCCGCAGCTCTTTATCGGAAATAGTAGAGGGTGGAGCGCCGTCCGGCAAACTCTCCTCACCTGCCAATGCCGGTTCTGATACCGCACCCACCGAATATGAGGATAGCGTTCGCCGGCCAGAGAAGACATCGCCACCCTTGCCTAAAGAATTATGGTCGCCCGCCAACTCCTCAAAGTGATGAATAAACACCCGCCGAATATTCGTCTCTATAAAAACCACCGGCACATCATAAGCAAATGCTGCCACACTCCCAGCCGTATTCGCCCCGATCCCAGGCAGTCGCTCGAGCACCACTGGGTCCCTCGGCAGCACTCCGCCAAAATCCTCTACCACTATCTGCGCCGCCCGCTGCAACCACAACGCTCGCCGGTTATACCCCATCCCTTGCCAAGCCAATAGCACCTCATTCACCGGAGCCCCAGCCAATGCCTCAAAACTCCCAAACCGCTCCAAAAACTTCGGATACATCGTTAGTACCCGGCCCACCTGCGTCTGTTGCAACATTATCTCGCTCACAAACACTCCATACGGTGTCACCACCGAACGCCACGGCAAATCCCGACCATGCACACGATAAAAATCCCACACCAGCTCGCGAAATGCCCGCATACTATCCGAACTCATCCCCCTATTTCTTCCCCTTCACGAGCTCATACGAATGATCAATCAAATCACGTACCAGCTCAGGCGGCAATTTCCCCGTCAAATCTAGCGTGTTCCAGTGCTGTTTATTCATATGGTACCCAGGGGTAATCTCCGGATAATCCTGCCTCAGCCGTATCGATCGTATCGGATCGCATTTCAAATTAATCGTAGCCGGTCGCTCGGTTGCAGGCGTTAAGGCAAACATCTTCCCGTTCACCTTAAACACGCTCGCCTCCGGCCCAAATGGATAATCTTCTCGGGCTCCAGGCTTCCCGAGACAATACGCTGCCACATCAAACTCGCCTTCCATTAAGCCTTCTTCGGCTCAAACTTCAAAGCACACGAGTTCACACAATAATGCTGTCCGCCCTTATCCTCTACCACCGGATCACCCTCAAACAAATGCCCCAAATGCGCCCCGCAGCGCGCGCACGTTATCTCCGTTCGTTTCATTCCAAATGCATTATCTTCATGCAGTTCCACCCGCCCCTTCGCCGCTTCCGCATAAAACGCCGGCCAGCCCTGCAACCCTGGTAGCGTACTCTCAAACTTCGTATCACTCATAAACAATTCCTGCCCACATGCCGCACAGCTATATGTCCCAGCCTGGTCATTATCCACGTATTCGCCTGTGCCCGGCGCCTCCGTCCCTCGCTCGCGCATCACCCGGTACTGCTCCGGCGTCAATTTCGCCTTCCAGTACGAATCCGGCTTATTCTTCATATCTTCCATTGCATCGCCCTCTTTTTCTATATACTAACTCAAAAAACCAGTCCCCACCCTCGTTACCGAGGACAGGGACTGGCGGAGAGGGAGGGATTTGAACCCTCGAAGGAGTTGCCCCCTTACTCGCTTTCCAAGCGAGCGCACTAGGCCACTATGCGACCTCTCCTCGACGAACCAGAACCCCGCCATTATACGGGCTAAAGCCCATTTCGGGCAACAACTTAAATCATGAATTAAAAATGCAAGCTCTGTTGCCCCGCGCACCCGAAGGCACGCGGAGCAACGAGGCGACACTACGCAGGTGCAGCGCAGCTACCAGCCGAAGGATTGACCAGGTTCACAGGCACCCACTGGTCCGGATCGGCTTTATCGATCTGGGTGAGATTTCTGTGGGCCATCTGAGTGCACACTGCCGCCCCGTCGACCAGGTACTCTCCCTGCGGGTTACGCTGAATGAGCACCGTCTGAGACGGACTTCCTGTCCGGATAGGTGCCTTCGCAGCCTGTATCGCACCCTTCACGTACCAGTCGTAAGTAGCAGCCCCGTTGACCGTCACCAGCTTGACCGCCACATCTTCAGCGGCGATAAAGCTCTGGTGGCCCGGCGTCATGCCGAAGACTGCGCCCTCGTAGGGCGGATATTGCGGCGAAATCGACGGTGCTGCAGACACCGCCCCGGAACCCCCGGACCCCGATGACGACGATCCCGAGCCCGACTTCGAAGACCCGCAGGCCGCCAGCACCAGCACCGAAGTGGCCGCCAGCACCAGCACCGAAGTGGCCACCAGCGCCCGGAATCTCGCCTTCGATTTTCTCACTCTTCAACCTCCGCGGTTGAAATGAATCGACCCACCCTGGGCCTCAGACATAGTGCCGCAACGCCCCTTATCTGTCAAACCCTATCCTATCGGTCCTTTCAAAACTAGCCGCACCTCCTCGCGCACCTTCCCGAGTCCGCGGTGATTAATCCGCAAATCCTTCACAATTTCCCGTGGCACCGCAATCTCTAAATGCCGATGCCCGTGCTTCACTTCCGACAACGGCGGATAAAACCCCGTCTTCGCGTCAATCGTCAAAAGCGCACCATCATATTCGCCCACGAAATCATACCCTACCAAATCCTCTTCCACCGACGCATAACGAAGACCCCGGATTTCCGGCAACCCCTGCAAAACCGCATGCAGAGCAATTTCGCTCACCGCTCCTGTAATTTCGCCCTTCGCCCATGTCGCCCGGCCCCGGCTCGCCGCCGTCAACCAACCCATCAGCTCCTCGCGCGAAAAATACTGGCTCCCTGTCTCAATCAAGCTCCGCAGCAAATGATTATACGTACAAGCCTGGTGTCGCAGTACTTCATAATGATGCCCCGTCTCCACATGTTCATCGTGATTTAAATGCCCGTGGTGCAAAGCCTCGCGGTCCACGTCCAAAAGCTCTTGGAGCAAAGCCTGGCGCCGCGCTAGAGCCAGCACTTCGCCAAGCCGACGCAGTTCCACATCCGGCTCGGCGTCCACAAATCGTTCCACCACCTCGCTAATGGCTTCTTTTAGCCCCTCCACCCCCCGTACATGTACAATAATTGCCAAAATCTCTTCAGCCCGACCTTTCAATTTCTCGGCGTCGGGACGTACAGGTACATTTTCCATATCTTAAGCCTAGCATTTTGCACGCATCCAGAGCAAACGGCGCTATCAAAAAACCGCCCCGCAGCTCAAGATAGCGCTTAAGTTCTAAGGCGGTGCGACAACGCACGCAACAAATCCCGACGGAGTGATGGGCCACTACATCCACCACTCCGCCTAGCTTCGCACGCTCCTCAATCCCGGAGTGTCACCCACACCCGTATCGATCAGGTCGAAGCCCTCCAGCGCCTCTCGAACGGTACCCGAAGATAGCGTTCGAGAGTAATGATGTCCTCCCTGCCACGGGAGAAGTCATGCGCTCGACTGCGTTTGATCGCGGCACTGACTGCGAAACTCCGGGGCCGACTGCTCTTGCTTGCTCGACGAGCGAGAGACTCAAAGGTCTTCTGCAACCTCTGCTCTATCTCGCGCTGCGCTGCAGCAGCCAGGGGCGACACCGGTCTCGTATTAGCGGTCACGATTCGTTCCTTCCTTTCTTTCTTCCCGAATCTCGGGCTACAAGCTGGAATGAAACAGGTGCGTGCGTTGTCGATGAGCATCCGTCATCAGGCCTGTTAGCCAACAACGTAAGTCACAAAATATAATGCCACATTTATGAAAAAATATCAAAAAAAATTATGTTCTCCATCACCAACCAAAAAGAGACCCGAAGGTCTCTTTTCTTTGGAGAATGAAGGGTAAAACAGACGAACTAGTAGTCCATCCCTCCCATACCCATACCGCCCGGCATACCGCCGCCGGCCGGAGCACTCTTCTCTTCGGGAATCTCAACAATCAGCGAGCCCATCGTCATAGCCGTACCCGCAATCGACACGGCATTCGTAATCGCCTCGCGCGTCACTTTAGCTGGGTCGACAATGCCCTTAAGCTTCAAATCTACCAGGTCGGCTGGGCTGTTCACATCAAAGCCCTGGCCGCCCTTCGACGCCACCACTAGCGGCAGCTTCTCGTCTGGGTTCAAGCCTGCATTGCGCATCAATTCGCGGAAAGGTTGCACCAAAGCCCGCTTCAGCACCAAGTGCCCTGCTTCTTCGCTGGAACCAATCTTCGTAGGCTCAATCGTCAGTTTCTTCGAGAGATCCACCAGCGTCACACCACCACCAGGCACAATGCCTTCGGTCACGGCCGCTTTGGTAGCATTCACAGCGTCATCCACGCGGAATTTCTTCTCTTCAATCTCAGTCTCAGTCGCCCCACCCACTTTAATGACGGCCACCTTACCAGCCAAAGCACTTAGGCGCTTCTCCAAGTTCTCTTTGTCGTATTCGCTGGTAGCGTGCTCGACCTGAGCGCGAATCTCAGCAATCCGAGCCTCGACGTCCTTAGGATCGCCATAGCCTTCGATGATCGTCGTGTCGTCCTTGCCGGCAATAATCTTGCGCGCCGAACCCAACATATCAAGCGTAGCATTCTCAAAAGTAAAGCCCTGCTCCTCACTAATCACCGTAGCACCCGTAAGCACAGCGATGTCCTGCAACACAGCCTTACGACGGTCACCAAAGGCCGGAGCCTTGATCGCCAAAGCGTTAAATACGCCCTTCAACCGGTTCAAAATCAACGTAGTCAGCGCCTCGCCGTCCACATCCTCGGCAATAATCACAAGCTCCTTCTTGCCACCCTGGGCTACCTTCTCAAGCAATGGCAGAATCTCCTGAATGCTCGAAATCTTCTTGTCTGTCAGCAAAATCATTGGCTTCTCGTAGCTGGCTTCCATGCGGGCTGGATCAGTCACCATGTAGGCGCTTACATAACCACGGTCGATCTTAAAGCCTTCCACGATCTCTTTTTCAAGACCCAAAGTCTGGCTCTGCTCCACCGTCACTGTGCCGTCATTGCCCACGGCCTCAATCACATCCGCGATCAACTCGCCGATTTCTGCGTCACCTGCCGATACCGTAGCTACCTGAGCCACCTTCGAACGATTGCCCGCAATCTTCTCCGTCATGCTCTCGATGCTACCAAGCACCACGCCAGCTGCCTGATCCAAACCCTTCTTCAGATCCATCGGATTGTGGCCAGCCGCAATCAGCTTGTTGGCTTCATTCAAAATGTGGTAGGTCAGCACCGTAGCAGTCGTCGTACCATCGCCTACGGTATCATTGGTCTTCGAAGCCGCTTGCTTTACCAGCTCCGCACCTACGCCGCGGCCCAGAGTTTCATCGTTGCGGTTCTCGATCTCTACTGCCTTCGCCACCGTCACGCCGTCGTGAGTCACCGTTGGCCCGCCGTAGCTCTTGCTCACCACTACGTTGCGACCTTTCGGCCCCATCGTTACGCGCACGGCTTCATAAAGCTCCTTGGCTCCGGCCAGAACCCGAGTCCGAGCATCATTATCGTAAAAAATCTTCTTTGCCATAGTTATCCCTTTACCACTGCGAGGACGTCTTCCTCTTTAACGATTAACAGCTCTTCCGTCCCTTGCTTAAACCGATTTGGGCCGTATTCTGTGTGAACGATTTTATCGCCCACCTTCACTTCTTTTACGTCCTTGCCCACCGCCAACACTGTGGCGGTTTGAGTCTTCTCTTTGGCCTGATCCGGCAACAAAATGCCCGATGCCGTCTTAGTCTCCGCCTCCACTGGGCGAGCGATAATGCGATCAGCTAATGGTTGTAGCGCCATGCTTTGCTCCTTCGTTAAAACGTTAAACAGTAGGTCTACTTTAGCACTCATAATGGCCGAGTGCCAGCACCTAAGAGCGTAGCGTTATGCATTTTTGACGTCAAGACCCTGACCCTGCTCGACAATCATTATATGGTTGACGTAACCAGAACACTCTGTCTTAATCTATGGGTCCCTACTCGTCCCATTTCCGATAACCGTCGGAAACGAGCCAACACACAGGGAGTCCTTATGTCTGCAACGCTTGTGCGACCCGCCGATCGTAACTGCCCCTATGGGGAGGCGATCGCCTCGGCGCTCGCACAACCGTTCCCGGCACCGCCCATCTCATCACACGACTCTCTCGAAGAGCGCGTGCTGATGGGAATCCTCGCCAATTCGAATATCCGCAGCAGTAGCGCCCCAACGGGGGCTGGTCTCCAGAGCATCCGCCAGGCCATCGCCTGGGCGATGAAGCAAGGTCGACCCATCCCGGTACTGACCCCGTGGGGATCGAAGAAAACCCAGATTGGCGCTCCCCTTGATGTCGCAGAGCTGTTCGCGCTGCGACAGCTCCAAGGCCTGCAGGAACGAGTTTCGGCAAGCTACAGCCCGGGCATCGAGGTCCGACTGCGACTCGAGGACACGAGCGGGTACTACCTGTTCAGCGGGATCGAGGGTGTCCACCGGGACACTGAGCGGTACTGTAGCGATTTCGAGCTGCTCGTTCGCATCATGGAAGCCGGTTTCGTCACATGCGTTCGTGAGAGCTCCATAATCGACGACGCAACCTATTTCGCCGCATGCGACGAGGCGGAATCGGTAATCCGCGCCTACCTCGATGCCACCGACATCAAGGGACTCGATGGGGCAGAGATGCTACCCGAGTGGAAAGTTCTCCAAGCCATCGGGTGGAAGGGGCTCATTCCGGACGTCCAGCGATCCTACTACCGAAGCCGGTACCTCAAGCTCTACCCCGGCATCACACTGGCGGGTGCTACCCGGGAGCTGGCCCGTTACCTGGCGGGCTCACTCCGGCGCTACCAGATGAATGCGACCGGTACGAGCCCCGACTGGGAAGGACACGTCGTCCGCGTCACCTTTGTCAACCCCATTCCGGGCGCTCCGGAGGAAATCGCAGGTGCGGACGTCCGATACCGGACCGTCCCGGAGAAGATGGGGCGAACGCACGTGATGCCGTGGCGCGCCCGCGGGTATGTCTGCGTCATCGAGGATAAGTCGATAGTCACGCCCAAGCTCACCCACTGGGGTGATTCGATCGCGCTCAGCCCGGCCCGGACTACCTTCAAGAGAAACGATGAGTCCATCACCCTTCCTTCGCCCTACCTGCGAAAGTAGGTAAGACACAACATTCAGCGGCTACCAGCCGCGCCTGCATTTTCCGCCCAACTGGCGGATGCAGCACCCCGACTTCGCAGTTGGGGTGCTGCCCCAACCCGAGCTCTCAAGCGCATCTTGAGTATTCAGGTTGAGCAAAGAGCCTCTCGCATGCGCGCAAGTAAGGCTAACCTTCGAGCAATTCTCTTAACTTCTTTAACTGCTCTTCCAGCAACGCTTGGTTCGTCGCCTCTACGTTCAATCGCAGCAAAGGCTCCGTATTCGATGCCCGCACAATAAACCACCAATCCGGATAATTCACCGTCAGACCATCGAGCTCATCTTGCTCACCACCTGTATAGGCCGCCTTAAGCTCAGCAATCTTAGCCGCTTTATCTTTCACCTCAAAGTTTATCTCACCTGAAGCCACATACTTCTCATACTTTGCTGCCAGCTCGCTCAATTTCAGCCCCGAATCGCTCAAGGCCGCAATCGCACAAATCGCCGCAATCAAACCAGAATCCGCACTCCAGTTGTTCCGGAAGTAATAATGTCCTGAGTGTTCGCCAGCAAACACCGCGTCGTATTTACGCATATCCTGCTTAATGAAGCTGTGGCCCACTTTGGTCCGAAAACCCTTGCCACCCGCCGCTTCAATCGTTTCCCCCACTACCCGACTACAGTTTGCGTTGTATAACACCGTCGAACCCGGATTTTTCTTCAGGAAATAATCGGCCAAAATTGCCGTCGTCACGCTTCCAGACACGATCGCACCCGTCTCGTCCACCAAAAACGCCCGGTCGCCATCCCCATCAAAAGCTACGCCAAAATCAAGCCCATCGGCCTTAATCTTCTCCACCAAAAACCGGTTGTTCTCCTCCACCAGGGGATTCGCCGGGTGATTCGGAAACGTCCCGTCCAGCTCAAAAAACATCGGCTCCACCGTCAACGGCCACTTACCAGCAAGATGAGGCACCACCGCCCCACCCATACCATTACCAGCATCCACCGCAATGTGATACGGCTTCAGTTTGGTCGCGTCCACGAATCCAAGAGCGTGGTCCACCCAGCCCTCCATTACGTCCTGCTTCGTCACCTCACCCTGGCGCTCACTCGGCTTAAATTTGTCGGCCACGATCGCATCACGAATCTCGTCCAAGCCAGACTCCAAACTGATGCCGCTAGCACCCCGGCCACACACTTTAATCCCGTTGTACTTACCCGGATTGTGGCTCGCCGTCACCATAGCGCCACCTGCAGCATCCAGTGATCCTACGGCAAAATAAATCATGTCCGAAGCCACTTCGCCAATGTCGATCACGTCACGACCTTGAGCCGTCAAACCAGCTCGCACGTTCTCGGCCAGCTCAAAAGAATCCGGCCGCATGTCATAGCCCACGCACACCGGACCCTCAGTCGGCAAAAAGTCAGCCAAACCTCGGCCCACGGCTTCGGCCAATTCATTAGTTAATTCAACCCCCACCAAACCTCGAATGTCATACGCTTTGAAGATAGATTCTGTAATTTTCATGCCCCCATTGTAGCTCATATCTAAAGGAGCATGCTAACGTTGCATTATGTACAACCGTCACCTGCTCATGTGTCGACCCAACTTCTTCCGCATCGCATATCAAATTAACCCCTACATGAACCCAAATCTTCAGCCCGATCCAGATCTACTCAAGGTCGAATACAACGCCATAGTAACTGCCCACGAAGCTGCCGGGCACACCATCCAGTTCATCGAACCCGACCCTTCCCAGCCCGACATGACCTACACCGCCAACTCCGCTCTCATCCGCGGCAAAACGGCCGTCCTCGGCAATCTCCCGGCCGAGCGCGCAGGCGAGATCGCTCATACTAAGCGCTGGCTCGAAAGCGCCGGCTACGAAGTCATCGAGTGCCCCTACCGCTTCTCCGGCCAAGGCGATGCTCTGCCCACCGGCACCGGCGCCGTACTCAAAGGCCGCGAGTGGCGCAGCGACCCTCGCTCCGACGCCTTCATCCGCGACGCCCTCGGCTACGACATCATCCCCATTCGCACCATCTCCGACGCCTGGTACGACGACGACCTTGTTTTCGGCGTCATCCGCCCCGGCCTCATCGCGGTCTGCTGGGAGGCTCTCGACGAACCAAGCGTCAAACTCCTGCGCGCCCGCACCGATCTCGAATACATCGATGTCTCGCTCGAAGAAGCCAAACAATTCGCCTGTAATCTAGTCTCAGACGGCACCACCATCATCATGACCGAACGTTCCCCCAAACTCGTAGCCGAGCTCGAACACCGCGGCTTCACCGTCATCACCCTCCCCACCACTCAACTCAAACTCGGCGGCGGCGGCATCCGCTGCACCGCTCTCGCCCTCGACGCGAGCTAAACTGCTACAATCAAACCAATGAAGTCCATCCAAGCCATCATCTTCGACCTCGAAGGCACCATTATCGACACTGAACCCGTCTGGGACGACACTGCCGTCGAGTTCCTCAAACGCCACAACCGCGCCTACGACCGTCACGCCACCAAACATCTCCTCATGGGCGGAACCATCGAAGCCGGAGCTCGCATTATGCGGGATCAATACGGCTTCGAAGGCGATCCAGCAGTTCTAGCTCAAGAGCGCCGCGACATTTTCGAGGAATTGCTGGCTCGCGAAGTCACCTTCATTCCCGGCTTCGAAGTCTTTCACGCCCAAGTTAGCCCTCATTACAAACTCGCCATCGGCACTTCTATGGAACATCGCTTCCTGCGCGATGTCGAAAAACGGCTTCACCTCAGCAAATTCTTCGGTCCCCATATTTACTCCATCGAAGACATTGGCTTCATCCCCAAGCCCCAACCCGACATTTTTCTCCACGCTGCTCGTAAGCTCGGCGTAGATCCAGCCAACTGCCTCGTCATCGAAGACGCACCCCACGGCGTAGCCGCCGCCAAAGCTGCCGGCATGCACGCCGTAGCCCTCACCACGAGCACCACAGCCAACCGCCTCACCGAGGCCGACCAAATCGTCAATCATTATTCCGAGATCAATCTAAACCAGGCCTAATTGCCTCTCGTTCAAGCAGCCTCATCACGCTATCTTCACCATTCAATACTGAGCCACCCCGTACAACCGTCCGGCGAATAAGATCCACAAGCTTGGGTTTATCGGCTTCGGCTTGCCTCACCCACCCTGAGTTCGGAACAGTTCGGGGGTTATGAACCACTCCCCAGTTGGCCATTTCAACCAGCAGTGGAATAAAAAGGTCAAGTCCATTGTCGGTAAGCGCATATATTGTCTTACGTTTGTCCGCCGTATCGGAGGCCTTTGATAACAGACCCTGCACTTCGAGCTTCAGGAGCTTATCCGCCAGCATGCTGGTAGTGATACCTTCACCCGAAGACAAAAATTCCCCATACGTACGCTTGCCAAAAAAGACAATATCGCGAGCGATCAATAATGACCACGGGTCTCCAATGACATTGGCCGTATACGCAACAGGGCACGTCGTTTGATCACGCACATCCTTCTTCATAGCTTTATTGTAACATTAGAATGAAAAATCACTTGGATTTTCCAAGTGATTTGATATATGCTGGAAACGCATCAACAAACAAGGAGCTGTAGTTATGGCAAAATTCATTTTTATTTACAAAGCAAATGAGGCTCACGACTTGAGTACTGTACCCGAGTCAGAACTCAAGAAAATGCTGGAACCTTGGGAGACTTTTTTCAAGTCCATGGGCGCAACCCTTCTCGATAGAGGTGATGCGGTCAAATTCGGCGGCAAAATTGTGAGCAAGTCCGGAACCAAAGATGTCGACAATTTGCTCACCGGCTACTCCGTGATCGAAGCAAAAGATTTGGATGAAGCAGTCGAAAAAGCACAAGATGCACCTTCTATCCTAGGTAATCAGGGTACTGTTGAAGTCTATGAGGCCTTCGGGGCCTAATAGTCAGCTCTCTTGTCGAATGAACAAAAGAGGCTCCACAGAGCCTCTTTTTCAATTATAATCCCTTATTTCTTCAACCGCTGCTTCAGCGCCGCTCGCGCCGTCCCCGCCTCATCCCACGGCACCTGATTTCCCGCCTCACGCTCAATTGTCTTCTCGTGCCCCTTGCCCAAAAGTAACACTGTGTCTCCAGCTTTTGCTCGGTCAATCGCAAATCCAATCGCCTCCGTCCGGTCATGCACCAAAAACAAATCCTCATCACGCACCTTCCCAGCCTTCAACGCCGCCGCTGCCATCTCCTCCAAAATCCCCATACCGTCTTCGCCGCGATCATCTTCTTCCGTCAACACCACCTCATCGGCATATTCGCCCGCTAGTCGTCCTTGAATCGCCCGTTTCTCCACATCTCCCGTAGTTCCCTGCGATCCAAATACCGCAATCAGCTTCCCCTTCACCACCGGCTTCAGATCCTTAAACAACTTCTCAAAACTATCCGGTGAGTGCGCATAGTCCACGATCACCGCAAAATCCTGCCCTTCATCAATCTGATTCATCCGTCCCTCTACACCCTCGAGCGCTGCAATCCCCTTCTCGATCTGCTCCTTACTCAAGCCCACTGCTTCACCTACGCACACCGCCGCCAGCGAGTTATACACGTTAAAACTCCCTGGCATTTGCGTTGTAATGTGATATGTTCGATCGCCGCTTCTAGCCTCATACTCCACGCCTTTTGAGCTCAGTTTCACCTTTTCAGCCCGCACGTCTCCATGGTCTACCCCAAATCTCACCGGACGAACAATGTCCCCAGCAAAAAATTCCACCGACGGGTCATCCGCGTTCACCACGCCAATCCGCAGGCCCTTCTTATTTCGATTCGCCAACTTAAAGAGCCGGCGCTTCGCATCCCGATACCGCTGAAACGTCCTGTGATAAGACAAGTGCTCGTGCGTCAAATTCGTCCACACCGCCACACTAAACGGCACACCGTCCGCCCGATGCTGTGCCAATGCGTGGCTCGTCACCTCAAGCACCAACCATTCAATGCCTTGAGCTCGCATATTTTTAATTCGCTTAAACAACACTGGGGCCGACGATGTGGTCATATGCTTGATCTGCGGCTTAATGTCCATTCCTACGCCGTACGCCACCGTTGTCATCATCCCCACTTTATAGCCCGCCTCATGCAGCATCCGCTGGATCATAAAACTCGTAGTCGTCTTGCCATTCGTTCCCGTCACGCCAATCACCTTGAGCCCTCGTGCAGGAAATCCGTTCAAAGCATTAAAAATAAACGCCTCCACCCAGTGTCCATAGGGCTCAATGGCTCGAAATAAATTCCTAGGGATCAAAGCTTTCACAATTTTTCTAAGCATCAGATAAATCCTTTACTACCCCTACTATGCCATCCCGACCGCGTCATCACAACCATAGCCCCTTAGCAATCACGCCTTGGCTAAGTACACACCACTATTTACTTTAGGTTAAAAATATGCTTAAATGATAAAAGTGCATTCCGCACAACTCCTATGATCGGAGGAACAGTTGACTGTCGTCGCAGTAGTCGTCACCATCGGCCTCATCGTCATGTTCGCATGGCGCGAACGACGTGCCCGCGCTCAGCACAACCAGGAGCGTCTCCACAGAGTCGAGGCCGCAGCGATCGCCAAGATCACGCTTCGGGGTGCCCGCGGCATCACGGCCAAAGAAATCGTGGGGCTAGTCGTTCCCACATCGGTTTCAGAGGTCACCAATCTGCTCACCCCGCACACCGAAGGTGAGAACCCAACCCTCGCTCTGGTCGCCGGCACCACCGACAGGTACCGGCTCGCCGTCTACGACCAGCTCGACAGCGCCGAGAAGCAGGTCACCGACCTCGAAGACCGCCTGCCCACCACCAACGTCATCGTCACCGTCGGACCGAGGGGTCTGGGGAACGGACGGTGGCTGATCAAGACCCAGAAGGGCGACCTCTGTGGTGCCCTCGACGTCAGCGTCGCAACCGGTGGTCTGAGGGGCGGCATCTACCCCGTGTCATCTCGACCGGTCCCACCGCCGGCAGCCCCGGCAGCCCCTCCGCCCCTCGGCGACACCGGCGCGAGCGACGGCCACACGGCCACCCCGCCCCCGCCCGGTTCTCCCGCCGCCTGATCGGCCCATCCGGGCCGCACACAGCACCAAGCTGCCACCCCGCCCCTGCGGTCTCACGACTGCGGGGGCGGAAAGCTGTTTAGACCCAAATCTAGTACAAAAATCGCTCCGGAGCCCGGTTCGCCATTCTCGCCGCCACCCGCTCCCCAACCTTCCGCCACATCCGATACTTCAACCCATTAAGCGGCAAATCCCAGGCTCCCACAAACTCCGTAATCTCGGGATTAAACTTACTCTTAAACGAATACAAACCATCTCGCGAATCCCCCGTCCCCACCATATTCCGGTTCGGCGTCCCCACCATATCGTAGCTTTCAATTCCGTGCGCCATCAACCATCGCATTACCTCCCACTGCAACACGTAAGACGCCCCCAACTCACGCTTAGTATCAAACGAGCCCCCATCCTTATACCAAGCTCGCCTCCCTACAAATGTCGCAAACAGCCCCGCGAGCACCTGGCCTTCATACCGTGCCAAAAATAATTGCGCCTGCCCTGCCTGAATCTGCGCGTGCCAATAGTCCAAAAAATAGGCCTTCGGCCGCAGACCATAATGTGCCCGCGCCTCCGTCACCTTCATAAGCTCAAACATCACATCGAGCTCGGCCGGAGTCCCAGTTACTGCCTCCACTATCACCCCGCCACTCTGCCCTTTACGAATATTCCGGCGCGCGCTCTGATTAAACGATGCCAACACCGCCTCTTCGCCGCCCCTCAAATCCACAAAAATCGTCGACTTCAACCCCGAATCCCGGTTCGCCCGCACCAGTCCAACCGCTTTAAAGGCCTTCAAGTTCGCCTCGTCATCCAATACTTCTGGCTCAAACCGCGCCCACACTCCGGGCAAATTCGCTGCCTTTGTCTGCCTCACCACCTCCAAAAAATCAGCCTCCGATCTCACTCCCGGACCCTTCGGACAATACCAAAGCTCACCTTGACCATGAGCTCGCCGAGTCAACCATTGTGCCGCCACCAACTGGTCACCGACTTCATATACATACCGCCGCGGCTCCCATCCCCATCTGCTCTTAAAATCACCCCAGGTAATCGTCTGCAAAGCATTGCCGCCATCTGGGTTGCGAGCAATCAATTCGTCCCAGCGAGCCAGCTCATGTTCAGTCGCACGTCTCATAATGGTCCCATTGTAACCCAGATTGCGCTACAATTAGGGTATGAAACTCTACTCTTGGAACGTCAATGGCATTCGCGCCGTTTTGCGCAAAGACTCTCTCCTGCCCTTCATCGAGGCCGAACAGCCCGATATCCTATGCTTGCAAGAAACCAAAGCCGGCACCGATCACGCCGATATCGAGCTCCCAACCTATCATCAATATTGGAATTCCGCTGAGCGCCCTGGCTATTCCGGCACTGCAATTTTTAGCAAAACCGAACCCATCAAAACCAACTATGGCCTACCCGACGCCATAAAAGCCAAATACGCTTTTGGCAGCGACAAATATGGCGATCCCAACACTGAAGGCCGCGTCCTCACTGCCAAGTTCGAACACTTCTATGTGGTCACCGTCTACACACCCAATGCCAAAGACGACCTTTCGCGTATCCCCTTGCGCCGCGACCACTGGGACCCCGCGTTCCTCGAATATTGCAAAGGCCTCGAAACCGGTGCCTTTGGCAACGAACCCAAGCCCGTCATCTTCTGCGGCGACCTCAATGTAGCCCACACCCCTGACGACCTCGCCCGCCCCAAACCAAACGAAGGCAAAAAAGGCTATACCCTCGAAGAACGAGCCGGATTCCAGGCCTTCCTCGACGCTGGTTTCGTCGACACTTTGCGCCTCTTCCATAAGGGCAACGGCTACTACACCTGGTGGAGCAATTTCGGCGGCGCCCGCGCCAACAACGTCGGTTGGCGCATCGACTATTTCCTCGTCTCCGCCAGCCTCAAAGACAAGGTCGTAGCGGCCGACATTCACCCCGCCGTTCTCGGCTCAGATCATTGCCCCATTAGCCTCACGCTAGATTTTTAAGACAACTCTTTACCGCAACAATCGCTTACTAAAAGCATAAGCTCGGTATCGCAAAGGCCGCACCGGTAGTTCCCAGGTACCCACGTAATCCCTCTGGGCACCCCCAAACGCACGCTTAAACTGCGTAAATCCACTCCACGGGTGCGAAGCAGGTGCTCCCTCAGGCGCAATCCCCCACAAATCAAACGCCGTCATCCCAGCCTCTTTCCCATCCAACATCATGCGCCACACCAAAGGCGCTGCCATCTGCAATTTCCGAGCCTCCACATCACTCGCCGCATGCAGATAAGCTCGCGTTCCGGCATAATCAAGGCTAATTGCAGCCGCCACCACTCGGCCCTCGTGCTCGGCCACAAACAGCTTCGCTGCCCCCATCGGCCCCAAAGTCTCAAGCATTGCCCGAAAATATTCGTCCCCATGCGGCCGAAACCCAGTCCGAGCTGCCGTTGCGTGAATTAAATTCAAAAAGTGCTCCAAATCCCCCGCCTCACTGCCTGCTCGAAAACTCAAACCTCGCCGCTCTGCTCCATTAATGGCATTACGATGCCCCGAGCTCAAACCTCGCCGCAACTCCTCCTCATCCAACGTAAGGTCAACCATCAACGTATGTCGCGGCTGCACTTCCTGAACCAACCGCATGCCCAGTCTCCGCAAAACCGCTTCACTCACCCCACCCACCGGCTCACAGCGCACAAAATCCACATTCAAGCCCGCCCAAGACTCCACCACCTGCTCCATCGCCCCACGATCACCGAGCGTCGGACCATAAGGACAATACAAATATCGAACCCCACCCCGGCTACGCATTATAAAACCTTGGTAGCTCCATCCTTCACCCACCTCTCGCACCATCTCTCGACCCAAGCGCTGCTGAAATGCTGCCCAAGCCGCACTTTGCAGAGCATGACCACCCAGCTCTAGCTGTATCTGCGACCAAGTATCGTCATTAAATTGCATGCCATCATTGTACCAGGCCAAAAAGTTGGGCAGCCGCCCGTCTCAAAACCATTCCCGTATCAGCCCCCGTAAGCTACAATCCTACCCATGATAATCCTAGGCATCGAAACCTCCTGCGACGAAACCGCCGCCGCCGTAGTCGAAAATGGCACCCGCGTACTTTCAAACATTATCGCGAGCCAAATCGATATCCACAAAGAATATGGCGGGGTCGTACCGGAAATTGCGGCGCGCAGCCACATTGAAGTAATCCTGCCCGTCATCCACGAGGCGCTCGAGAAAGCCGCCGTCTCGTGGAACGACATAGACGGCATCGCCGTCACCGCCGGCCCCGGCCTCCTAGGGAGTCTGCTCATTGGCACGCTCACAGCTCGCACCCTCGCCTACGTCCATCACAAACCGCTCTACGCCGTCAATCACGTCGTAGCTCACACCTTTGCCAACATGCTCATAGACCATCCGCCCCAGTTCCCGATGCTCTCGCTCTCCGCATCCGGCAAACATTCCGAGCTCCTGCTTTTCGAATCCCCACTTGATTACAAGCTCCTCGGTAGCACGCGCGACGACGCTGCCGGTGAAGCCTTCGACAAAGTCGCCCGCATGCTCGGCCTTGAATACCCCGGCGGTCCGAAAATCAGCCAAATGGCTCCTCTCGGCGACGAACGCAAATACCGCCTGCCCACCGCTCGCCTCGAAGGCACGCTCGATTTTAGCTTCTCCGGCCTCAAGACCGCCGTTCTACGCACGCTCCAAACCGAGGCGGGCGGCGATTTCCGCACCCATTCCACCGAGCTTTCCGGCCGCCTCACCACTCAGCAAAAAAACGATATGGCCGCTAGCTTCCAGCGCACTGTTTGCGAAACCCTCACCGGCAATCTACTCCGCGCCTACAGCACACACCGTCCCAAAACCGTCGTCATTGCCGGCGGCGTCTCAGCCAATCCTCGCCTCCGCGAAGAAGTCTCGCGCCAAATCCCCCTGGAAATGCACTACGCCTCTATCGAATATTGCACCGACAACGCCGCCATGATCGCGTCCATGGCCTATCATCTGGCACTCGCCGGCCGCACCACCGATCCACTCATTCTCCACGCCGACCCCAGTCTAACCGTCTAGCGCACCACTACTATCTGATTCGAATCCGGCAAATACGCGTTCAAATTAGCCGAAAGCTGTTCCGGCGTCCACGAAAATTGCCCAAAAAACGGATCATACACCTCAAATGACGCCGGCGCATCCGCCCGGCCCGTTACTCCCACAATCAGCCTCACATGCTCGCTCCTGGGTGCCGACACCGGTCCCCGATCTGTAGTATTCCAACCGTCCGGCTTCACCGGATACGTTGTGCCCCACGCAAGCACCGGGTAGCCTGCGTGAATCTGCGCAGCAATAAAATCCACAGAAACTCCCGTATATGCAGAAGCGTCCCGTCCATACGAACGCGCCGCACCTGCAATCGGCTCTGCATAAACTCCCCAACCCGTCACGCCAAACACCCCATTTATATCCCCCACAAACATGGCATAAGGATCATCCCAAGTATTAGTTGCTGTATCTCTTGGTCTCGGCGCATAACCCGCTCGAGCTACAATGTCGCCCTCACTAGCCGAAATCCCATAATGCCCAAGCGCCATTCGTAGTGATGTAGCCTCGCATGACAACGCAAAGGGTTGTCGGTAATAAGGCGCATTCAATCTCACCACCTCAAGCTCAGTTGTAAAACTCTGTCCAAAGCCCCGAGCCGAAGGCAGACCATACAACCCCGCCACTCCTGGAGCCAAACCCACCGTATAAGTTGTTTGAAAATCGAGCCCCGCCGGCCTAAACGTCATCGTATTGCCACTCCAGCCAAAACTACCTGCCACCCCCGGCAGCAATGAAAAGTGACTCTGCGCGCTGGCATGATCCACTGGTTGGTCAAATGAAAAAGCCACGACCGCCGACCGGCTCACCCCCCAACCTTGTGGACTGCTCGCCGTCACCACTACCGTGCCTGGCGGCGAAATCACAAAACTCTTGTCTACTTCCAACCTTCCACCACGCACAGACATAGCTCCCGCCAATACCTTGTAGACGTAGCTGCGACCAGCCACCAAACCCGTCGGCACAAAATGATACGTAGCCGCGCTCGTCCAGCTACCCTGCCCCGCCATACCCCAGTCAAATTTCACCGTCTCTGGCTTCATACCTTCCGAAAACTGCACATCAATGGCGTCGCCGGGATAAAAATGATCCCTGTTCGTCCCGCTCACAGCCGGCTCAGGCACCACCGTAAAACGCCCATCATAAAGCAGCCGCTTAGCTGGATCCACTTGATTCATATCCTGCACCACCAACCGGTAAACCTGCCCCTGCGCCAGCGCCGTGTGCGTCCAGCGAAAAACCCGGTCATCACTACTACTAGCCGCCCCAATTTTCACCGCCGGATCAAGCGTAACCACCAGCTGCCGCAAACCACGATTCGGCCCACGCAGCTGCACCGTAATCGGCGCGTCCGGCAACACAGCCGTTACTCCAGAGGCTGGCACCACACCCCCAAGCAGAGCCGGAGGTTCGGTCGTTACCACCACATTCAAATCCGGCAAACCGCCACCCATCACCTCTCGGACGTGCGTCACCTTCAATCGATAAAGCGAAGCTGGAATTAGAGGCTTTGCCGGCACAAAGCTCAGTCCAGATATGCCAAACAAACCGTGTTTAGCTTCCCATTTCCCCGCTGCTTTAGGTTCAATCTCGGTTCGAAAATCGCTCGCAACCTCTCTTCCAAACGAAACCGTAATTGCCCCGTCCACCGAATGATTATCCGCCTGCGCAACCTGGGGATTAAGCTTTCCGTGCGTCCGGACAAAAAACAAAACCGCAAAACAAGCAAGCAGTCCGACCGCCACCAACAGGCCGACTCGCTTAGCTAGCTTAATTTTAAAACGCTTATGCATATAAGCTCATTATAACTCGCGGAATAATCCCGCATCCCGCATCCCGCATCCCGCATCCCGCATCCCGCATCCCGCATCCCGCATCCCG
>CAZSRA010000003.1:0-108801 GCA_964609585.1 uncultured Candidatus Saccharimonadales bacterium | reverse complement strand
TTGTTAGTTATTCGCCTCGCCCGCACCGGCCGCGCCAAATACCCCACCTACCGCATCGTCGCGGCCGAAGCTGCCCGCACGGCTACCGGTAAATTTGTGGCCGTTCTCGGTCACTACAATCCTCACACCAAAGAGCTCGTCATCAAGCACGACGAAGTCGCGAAGCACCTCTCCAATGGCGCTCAGCCTTCAAACACCGTCGTAAAACTCCTCATACGCGAGAAAATCGAGCTCCCGACCTGGGTCAAACTAAAAACCAAAACCCCTAAACCCACAGAAGCTCCAGCCGCCGAGGCCGGTGAAGCAGCCACCGACACCGAAGTGACCCCCGCCGAAGCTGAAGCCGAAGTCAGCCTCGAAGACGCAGCTCCCGCCCTCGTTGATGCAGATGAGCGCGTCGCCGAAGTCAATGAAGCCGCCGCTACCGGCGCCGAAGCTGAAGCTCCCGCCGAAGACAGCACCGAAACTGCAAAATAACGTTCACGTTCGGCGAAAAATGGTATGATGATTCCATCACCCATAACGCTGTAAGGAGTGGTGCATGCCAGACATGGACAAAGAATTTGTAGAGTACGTCGTGAAGGCCCTCGTCGGTCATCCCGACGAGGTTCAAGTGAAACGCTCAGTTGATGATATGGGCGTCCTGCTCGAATTAACCGTTCATCCAGAAGATATGGGCAAAGTCATCGGCAAGGCCGGTGCCACTGCCAAGAGCATTCGGACTTTGCTCCGGGTCCTTGGTTCGCGCAATGATGCCCGCGTCAATCTTAAAATTATTGAGCCCGAAGGCAGCGAGCATCACGAGCAAGCTGATCACGCTCCCGAGCACACCGAAGTCGAGCATGCGTCTCAGGCTCCAGTAGCGGCTACGGAACCGGAAGACCCCGAATCCGAAATGGTCGCCCGCACCAAACGTGAGTTTGCCGACCTCGACGACCTCGATCTCTAGCTCTAGCTCCCGCGAACACATTCTCGTGTCTGCAGACCCGGCGAAGCAAGCAAAAGGGTAGGCGAAGCCAATAAACTCGGGGACGCACGCCACGCCCGACAACCAGCGCAGCCGAAATAAGCAACAAGGAAGAGTTCGTGCCGAAGACGAGGGTTTATTGGCCAAGCAAAAGCCAGTACTCACGCTTGCCCAATTCAAAAGTTATGAACAAGCCCATGAAAATCGACATCATCACCCTCTTCCCCGACATGTTCCAGGGCCCTTTCGCCATGAGCATGCTGTTAAAAGCCCAGGAAAAAGGCCTCGCCAGTATTAATCTCATCGACCTGCGCACCTTCGGCCTCGGCCCTCGCCACACTGTCGATGACACCCCCTACGGCGGCGGCGATGGTATGGTGCTCAAGCCCGAGCCCATGGTGGCGGCAATCGAAGCCGCAAAAGCCGAAAACCCCGATGCCCGCGTTATCGCCCTCACTCCCAGCGGCCACAAATATACGCAAGGAAAAGCGGCGCAACTTGCCACCCTTCCCGGTCTCATCCTCCTCGCCGGCCATTACGAAGGCTTCGATGAGCGCATCATGAGCTATGTCGACGACCAAATCTCCATCGGCGACTACGTTCTCACCGGCGGCGAACTCCCGGCCATGGTCATAGCCGATAGCGTCATCCGTCTCATCCCCGGCGTCCTCGGTGGCGAAAGCAGTGCCCACGACGAATCATTTAGTGACCCCAGTCTACTCGAATATCCGCACTACACCCGGCCCCAAGAATTTCGCGGCCAACTCGTACCAGAGGTGCTCCAAAACGGCCATCATGCCGAAATCGCCAAATGGCGCCACGACCAAGCCCTCAAAAAAACGCTAGACTATCGCCCCGATCTCATCGCGCCGCCTCATCCATGATCGTCTCCATCGTCATACCAGCCCACAACGAACAGGCGCGCGTCGCGTCTTGTCTCGAGGCTCTTGCTGGCCAAATTACCACTCACACCCTCGACATCATTGTTGTCGATAATGCCTCTACCGACGCCACGGCCACTACCGCGCAAACATTCACCGCCACGCTTCCCCTCCGAGTTGTCTCCGAACCCACGCTTGGTCGTGGGGCAGCCAGGCGTCACGGCTTTGGCCTCGCCCGCGGTGACATTATCCTCTCAACAGATGCAGACACGATCGTACCATCTGGCTGGGTTGAAGCCTTGGTGCAGAACTTTCACGATCCGGCGATTGTGGCTACCACCGGCCCATGTGCCATTCTTGATTGCGCGCCGTTCACTAATCGAACCTTCAACTGGCTCCAACCCAATCTCATGCGGGCTTATCGACTACTGTTTGGGCATTACTGGCTTACCGGATCAAATTGCGCTCTACGCCGCAGTGTCTACAAAGCTGCCGGCGGTTTCGATCCTTCCGTTCGCGATCTTGAAGACATTGAACTCGGTTTTCGTATCGCCAAACTTGGCCGTATCCGCTTCATCCCTAGCATCACTGTTATCACAGCTGGCGACCGTTTCCAGCACGGATTAATCCTTGGCCTAGCGTCTTACGCACGCACGTTCATTGGCCGCTTTGCCTTACGCCAAGACGGGCGTTTCGACCGCCCTATTTCGAAATGAGTTACGACAACCCCGAATCATCTACCAAACGAGCCAAGTACTCCATCGGCAAATGGTGCCTTATGGCGCCCCTCAAAACCGCCGACAGATAATCCAGCGTCGGCCGACCGAGCAGTTGCGGCGGCCGCAAATATGTCACCGCCTCGCATCGCCCGAGCTCCGGGCTCACCACAACGGTGATGAGCCGCTGGTAGTCGGCCGGTACGTGCTCAAACCCATCCAAAAGTTGCAAATGATGCTCCGTAACTTCATATAAGGAACCCCAAACTGATCGCTCGGCCGAGGGCAGAATATTTGCCACCGCCGCCCGGGACCAATTTTGTGAAGCGCCATCAAATCTCAGGCGATACCAAGATAATTCTGCTCGCCCTACCCACTTTGCTCCTGGGCACCGCCGCTGCATCTGAGCTTCATCCAAATTAGACCCATAGGCAAAATAATACCGAGGCTGAGAGTCTTTTACTGTTCGAAGTAATTCCACAACTGACTCGAAAGATTTGCAAACAGGCCTGGCGCATTACCGGGTGCGCTCCAGGGCCCGCTTACGACTACCACCAAATAATTGGTTTTAGGGCCATATACAATGCCCGCGTCATGCACCATATTATCCAGGTCGCCAGTCTTGTGTGCGATCACCGTGCCTGCAGGCAGGCCTTGCGGCAAGCGGTTATTTACGCGCTGATCCTTTAGCAAAGCCAAAAACTTAGCACTGGCATTTCCAGAAATCAAGGTCCCGTTGTATAGGCGCGAGAGTAACGTAGCCACATCCTCAGCGGAAGTCTGCTGGGGAGAAGCTAAACTCGTTTCTTTATACCCCTCGATCCCAAGAGCTTGATTTTGCTCGCCCCATCCCAAAATACTGCCCAGTGCCCGGCCGCAATCATTGTCCGAAATATTAATCATAATGGTCAGGCACCCGTCAACCGTGCGCCCCGTGTCGCCGCCGGCCGCCGTACCATAATCCAACTGGCCCAAATCAATACGCTGGAAAATGCGTTGCGCCACAAACAACTTATACAAACTTGCGCTCTCCACCTGTCCGGCCGGATTTATCGTTGCTGTCTGGCCCGTAGTTAAATCCTTTACCACGATCCCAAATTTATTCGGATAGGGAGCCACAAATGTATCCAAGATGTGTTGCAGGCCTGGCTTCTGAGGTGTGGGAGTGGCGGCCACAACGGCCGGGACTACCGGTTTTGGCGTAGACGCCACATGCTCATTTGCCGCGCGGGCCGTCGATGCCTGTGGTGTTGCCAGAGCCCGCGCCATCACCACCGACGACCCGAGGGCCAGCGCCACAAGACTCACCGCCATCGCCGAGCGCCGGAAATTCACCTGCGGCCAGTGCAGGCTCGGAAGCGACCAGCTAGACATCACGCCACTGCCATCGCCCGCAGGGCTTGCCATAGTCACAGCAGCCTCGTGCGCTACCGGCATGGGAATGGCTCGCCGAATGCCGTCCATCCCCACGACAAACCGCTGAGCTCCGCTCAATCTTGCCTCCACCGGGCGCGCCGTCACCACCGGTCTCGCTGCCGTTGTGGGTCGTTCAACTGGCCGCGACCGCCTTGGCGTCGGTCGGACTCCATCCATCACATGAATCATAAAGTAAGTATAAACGTAAGCAACATCACCTTTCAACAAGCCAACCGCATTTCCGGCGTATAATAAAAACGAACCAATGGAGGACCAATGAAACTCAGCCAACTATTACCCGCCACCACCGTCTACGCTCACTGCGATCTGCCCTGCGGCGTCTACGATCCCGCCCAAGCCCGCATCGAAGCCGAGTCGGTGCTGGCCATCACCAAAAAATACGCCGCCACCGAGGACCAAGTCTTTCGCACCCGGGCACTCATGATTAAAGAAGAGCGTGCCGAGCTTGCCAAGCGCCACCTTTGGGTACTCTGGACCGACTATTTCAAGCCTGAGCATCTCGAAAAATACCCAAACCTCCACGACCTCTTCTGGCGCACCACCAAGCAGGCTGGTGTTGCCAAGCATTCGGTCGACGCCGCCGAAAGCCAAAAACTCCTCGATCTCATCGGCGAAATCACCACCATCTTCAACGCCACCAAAAAAGCTTAAAAAATACCGGTGCCGCGCCCCACTTGGCCTTTTCGAATTTACCGGGTAGCAGGGGATAGCATGCTGCCCACCTACCATGCGGGCGACACATTGCTCGGCTGGCGCTGGTTTCGCCCCCGCACCGGCCAAGTTGTGGTGGCAAGGCACAACCGGCTACTCATTAAGCGCATCACGAGCATCGAAGCCGCAGGCCTCTGGCTCCAGGGCGATAACCCTGCCGCATCCACAGACAGTCGCCACTTCGGCCTCATTTCCCAGGCGCAAATCGAGGCTCTCATCATTGCACGCCTATAAAATGCTAAACTAACACCATGCTTATTTTGCGCCCCATTCTCTATGCTTATCGCGAGCTCATCATCAATCGCCGCAAACAAATCCCGTTTTGGATTCTCGCAGGCTTTCTCCCGACATTTCTTTTGGCGCGCTTTCTCGTAGCCAAATTTCCCTATCTCTTCCTCCATATCCGCGGCACTCATGTCCATCATTTTATCTACGGCTTCTTTGTGCTCTCAATCGTCGGTTTTATCTCTCTTATTACCGAACGCGGTCGCCGAGTCCAGGCCTTTTTCTACGGCATTGGCCTAGCCCTAGCCTTCGATGAATTCGGCATGTGGATCAAGCTCACCGATCATTACAACATCGACGCCTCCGAAGACGCTATAGCCTGGATTTTTGCCTTCCTTATATTCCTTGTTTACGGTATTGGCATCATTAGGCGCGCCATCCCCCACATGAAACGCCTCGCCGGCAGTCGTTAGCCCGTTGCCACTTGGCCTCAAATCTTGTATCATATGACGGTTCGCAAAAACCAAATACACACGAGAATGGGGTGTGGCCAAGTGGTAAGGCGCTTGATTCTGGCTCAAGAGATCCTAGGTTCGAATCCTAGCACCCCAGCCATTGGTTTAATATTTCAGTTTCATTCTCTAAGTGACCCTCTTCATATCTGTTGGAAGGGTCATTTTCAATGTTTGGACAGTCCATTATTGTAACTCCATTAATCTACGTGTTTGCTGGGTCTTCTCGGCGAACGTCTCAATGAATTCTTTGAAGCCAACAGATAGGGAACCGTTCTTTAGGGTCAGCTTCTCGAACAAGTTGGACATTATGAGGCGTTTTTGGTCGTTGGTCTTCTTGGGGTAAAGTTCTGCTGCTCTTTGGGACAATTGGAGGATTACAAGCCGTTGCTCCAGGCGTTCACTCAAAGGCCTCTCCATCATCGCTAGCTTGTCCCTAAGCTCGCCTTTCTGAGCTATGAGCTGTCCATGCTTCTCTTCATACTTCTCGGGCGATATTTCTTCTGACAGCTTATCGTCATACAGCACATCCTCCATTCTGGTTATACGTTTAATCTGCATCTGGATTGACTCGGTTAGTGTTTCGTGGTCAACAATGGTCTCCTGGTGGTATTTCCGCATAGCCTGGGTAATCCATTCGGCCATTTCTTTATCCGGGCAGGCTAGTTCTTCAAGCTTCTTAACAATCTCAACTTCAATGTAGTCCTCACGAAGTAGCTTCCCTTGTTTACAGGCCTCGCTCTCGCGTCTACAAGCTCCGTAGTAGTGCCCTCGTTGGTATTGCCACGTCACACTCGACCCACAGTCTTCGCAGCGAATCATGCCCTTAAATACCGGATTGTGTTTAAGATATGCCGCAGGCCGCCCACCATGAAGCTTGATCTGAACGTTTCTAAAGATATCTTTGGGGATGATAGGCTGCTGTGCGCCGGGGTAGTCCTTATCTTTAAAGCGGTTTACTCCGATGTAAAAAGGATTCATCAGGATCTTTTGAATATGACTTCTTGAATGGGGTCGTCCGTATCTCGTTCTCACACCGATGAGTGCCATTTCATCGGCAATCGTTGAGATTGTTTGTCCTGGCTCTAGATATTTCGCAAAAACTTGTTGCATTTGAGTTTTAGTAGTTGGGTCGGGAACATGAATACGTTTGCCGTTTTCGGTTACCGTTTTATATCCAGGTGGGGGAAACGATGGTAACCAGCCTTGTGCAAGTTTTTCAGCCCAACCTTTCATGGCTTCTTCCCTGAGGTTGTCGGCATATTTCTTCGCAACTGATACGTGGATATTCCACATAAACTTCACATCCGACTTGGCGTTCTTATGTAGCAGTAGGTTTTCCTTCACTGCATGGAGAAATCGGTTCTCGTCCTTATCTAGCCACTCATCGATAGCAACCGCATCTCGAAAATTTCTGGTAAATCTGTCGGTTTTCTCGACCGCCAGATGGAAGATTTCTTCTTTAGCGATATAGGTTAGCAGTTCATGAAAGACCTTCCGGCTTTGCTCTTTGGACGCGGTCTCGGCAATCTTAAAGATCTTCACGACTCGGAGTTCTTTGTTCTCGCAGTACCCGCGAAGTAGCTTTAGCTGAGAATCTAAAGAGTAGCCCTCATCTTCTTGTGACTTGCTTGATACTCGAGCAAGAATTACTGCATTTTGCTTGGCTCCTGGACTACTCATTACACCCTCCCTTACGATAGTTGCTCAGTGTCTACGTCATCAACATCAAAATTCTCTGCGCCATCGGCTAGCGTTTCATAAAATGCGAGGAGCGATCTACCCGCTTCGGCCGCTTCAGTAGCGCTTACAATTCGGCACTGCTTTTGTTCCAGTAAAGCTCGCAGTAACTCCGTTAATTCAGGATCAAACGTTGTATCATCGTGATCTATATCCAAGTAATTGCACCCGTTATACATTAATTATACTATCCAAAACTAGATAGTTTCAAGTGCTATGAATATAGGGATATTGGCTTGGCATGAACCCTAAGTTATACTTAGCGCATGAATTCACCAGCCGAAGAGAGTGCGCTTGAAAAGATCGTAAATCCGTACAACACATTGACGCTTTCCAGCCATGTGTTTGAAATCAACCAGGCTTCAAAACCCAAAGAAGACTGGGTAGAGGCGAACTCCAAGTTACTAGGGGAGTTAAAGCCCCAAGCTTGGCTAGTGCAGCTGCTCGCAACATTGGCGTACGACCGCGAAACAGAAATCTCGAAGATAATCGACCCAAGCCAAGTTATTGGAGTCTCGACGAGGCTTAAGGGTGAACATGAGCCGATTTTCGAAAATGCTGATTGGGTAACCGCGAACCAAAAAGCCATGGAAGAAGTTGGTGTCGAAAAATGGCTATGGACGCTATTGCACGTTCTTGAAACGGGCGGCGCACTGACTTGAAGCGCAAAACGTCTTCTTTTACTTTTAGGTTACACCCGATCAGCAGGTGGCTTAACTTCAAACCATACGCCTTCTTTTAGTTCAGCTAGGGACCCTAGTACTCCCTTTGCCTGGGCCTCTGTAAGGTCAACCCCCTCACCCTCTTCTCCGTCCTCGCTACGCGTTCTCATCGAAGCATCCCATGGATCGGCGGGGTCTTCGGTTGGTCGGAACGTATAGATTTCAGTGTTGTTATCGTGAGGGCGGATCAAGGGACTTGGCTTAGATGCCTCGCCTGCAGTATTAACAACAAAGGCTTCATTGAATGGGGGAACTATCGGCTCTCCCTTCGTCATAGTGATAAGTCTTTCGGCTTCTACCTCACTGAATTGAACATGTCTTCCGTCGGCTGTATCGTGTCCTATCGAATGAAAGCCACTAGAACGAAAATTATGAGTGTTCGTGATACTTTCCCAGGCATTCATAAGAGCACCTTTAGTGCCCGCCGAAGCCGGGAGTTTATCCTCCATTGATTCAATTCTTTGGTCTTGTTCGGCGGGTTCGTGTTCCGGCATCATTTCTCCCATTCTTTTTAACAAACCATTAAAAGATAAGCATATCCTAGCGACATCTTAAAACAAGTATTCAGCTGTTTGTCTTTTAAAGCCACTGATTAGCAATTTGAAAAGCGTTTTATATCTGTAGAATTACAAAAATGTGTCGCTAGAGAGGCATTATGAAATACAATTTTGTACTCAGGATTACTCGTATTGATAATCGGCTAGCAAATAGAAAGTTGATTTGTATCTGGTAATGCTAGCTTTCGCAGGTGTTTATACCTATATATATGTATAGAGATATAACTATAACCAAACCTATGCCAACTCCGCCCACCATTACCAAACCGCTCAACCAACAACAACTCGACATACTTCTAGCACTCTACAAATTCCGCTTCGCTACTTCTGCTTCTTTAATCAGATACTTAAAACTACCTCAAAATACTAACCTCAACTCAAGACTCAATATTCTTGTGTCGCGGGGCTATATTGGAAAAACTTATGATTCAAGTTTTAAGCTTCTTGGAAAACCCGCTTCATATCATCTACTGACGAAATCATTTAAAACTTTGCGAGAATTTGAAGACATATCTCCCAAAGTGCTAAATAACATCAGACGAGACAATGGGGCAGCAGATCGGTTCAGAGTCCATAACCTAGCATTGCTGTCTGCTCACAACACACTTGAGGCCACATACGACCAAAGATTCAGTCTCTTTACTGCAAGTGACCTCAATTCTGCTGAATACGAGTATTTCCCAAGGCCATTGCCGGACGGTTTTATCTCGCTCGCAACGAGCACACACAGGCAAGCCAAGTATCGCAATTATTTTTTGTTCTTGATGGATGACTCACTCCCGTTTTTCGTGACGATCCAAAAGATACTCGGATATCTTGATCCTGAAACACAAAAACGTTGGAAGATAGCAACCGGAGAGAGCAATCTTCCTCCGATACTAATCATCTGCGAGACGCCCGCACTGCAAAATCGACTCCACAAACGCCTTAGAGAAATCGTCCAAAAGTTCAAACATCCTCCAGCATTTGCCACGGTATCGAGGAGTGATTTTGATAACCTGAGAGCCGGGGATGAGGCGATATGGCGGACTGTTTCATTGAACCGCGTATTAGTGGATCTCTATGGGATTGTTCCCCTAGCTAGAACAAAAACAGGCTCGAAAGTTCTAGGGCTACTTAGCCAGTTATACGAATGAAACTTCCTAGCATCACAGCGAGTTCATTTGATAGAAATGATTGTAACCACTTTTAATAAAGTGCAAAATAAAACCAAACAAAGACCGTATACATGAACAGATGAGATATATTGACGAATATATCTCGCTTGAGGTGATCAAAGTATACGAGTATACTTGCATTTTTTAGCGATGTGCAGCGAGAATAGGTAAACCTCTTATGGCAAAAGGCATCAATCCCGAAATGAATAGCGTTAAAGACAAGATGTCTATTGCGTACCTTTACGGTCTCAATGCAAAGGTGAACTACGCGCTAATGGAAGCGAATCGTGATTATGACGGTCTGCAGATTGACTTCAAAATGACCAATAAGACGATTGGACCCGGCCGAAGCGCGGCGTCTGAAAGTAACGAAATCAACATACAATTAAAGGGCGTATCGGTGAGCAGCCTGTCGATGTTACAGGAATCGGACACCGAGGTGGTCTATACCCTTGCGAAGTCTATAACACCACACGGAACTCACTACCTGGTAGTCATTGTCCTCCCTCCCGAGGATAAAGTTGAAGACTGGCATGAGGTCACAATTGAACACCTACTGCTTCGCGCAAGAGCATATTTCTATCTGATATCTGGCAAAATTAATGCCGGCAAAATTCACATACCAAAAGCAAACGTATTAAATCCTGTTACACTGGTTTCGCTTTTTGACGCAGCTAAGAATTGGGACGCACTGTGATGTTAAAGAATAAAGTTATCCCCTTCGATCATTTCGCGGATGCGTTCTCGCGGGTGGGCTGGAATCGGCACACATCAAGCACGGGAAGGTACGCAATCTGGATTGATCCAAAGAATCAAGAAAATTGGACACGGCTACCAATAAATATCGAGGATCCTGATTATGTCGTATATCAAAAGAAAAATGAGTTAATCCTTCTTTTCGCACTAAACTTGCCTGAAGACTTTCAAAACGTAAGCGAGATTAGCTCTCAACTGAAGGCGTACAACTATAAACTGATTAATCGCATTGTTGGAACGAATACAATCGGTTCAGAAACGATACCTTTTGAGCTAGCATCCGTAATACCTGAAAAAAATGTTCAGGCGTTTAGATATTTTTATTCAACAAAATCCAAAAAACGTAATCCTCTTCCGATTGAAAAGTTCGAGTTTAATCATACCGAAGAAGGTAGTTTTATAATACCGGTCTCGATATACGTCGATAAGCCTCAGCCAACAATCTACCCCATTGCGACTGAGACTAACGTGTACCTTCACCAATACTTAAAAGCTATAGACGAACTTGTTAAGTTGCCAAAACGTAACGAAGTTGAATTTGCAGATCGAGTCCTTGGCGAATCAATCGATTCTAAGATCGTGCGAGATTTCTTCGGACGAGGGGAGAGCATCGCAAGATATAAGGAAAAATATTCTGATAGAATTTCGGCAATTACAATTGGCAGTAAAGGCAGCTCACTCTTAGACTTTGGCCTATCCGTCGAGGAGAGAGAGTTCCAAATGGTTGACCTAGGCTCCGCTGAACCACTAAAGGAAAGTTTTTTGGATGTCTTGGAAGAGCGCGAGATCGCCGCTGACGAAACAACTCTCGAGGAGAGGAGTGCAAAAATTACGGTGCTGGTTGAATCTATAGATATCTTAGGAAAAGCCAAATACACGGTTCTCTCAATTAACGGCCACAAGATTGAACGCCCATTCAAGGCAAAAAGCGGAGACATCACCAAAGATCGACTTGACCATTTTGCAGATCATTTCAAATCATCGCAAACACTGAACCTGATCGGTGATATTCGAAAGTCAAAAGGTAAACTTGGGACAATCGTTGTTGGGCAGGTCGAGAATGAAATCGAAAGGCCGACGCTTTTTGATGATCCAGATTATTAGTTGTGCATGAACCAAAATACTGTATTTCCAACTTAGCCCGGAGGCGATAACTGCTCCCGAGCCGCTACTCTAATACTCGCTAGCTAAACATCACAGTCAGCACTCGCCGACACTTCCATGACAACGGGTATTGTCAAAAATCGAGGTTTGCATCGTACGGACGAATCGACCTCTCGCCCTTAGGATGAGAAGACAAAGGGAGAGGTGTATCTCAGATACTTTGCCTGCGTAAGGCAGAGTACAATATACTTGCACTATTTATTAGCATCAAGGGCGAACCGATGGCCAAATTCGTAGAGCTAGGGGTCAAAAAACAAGACTCGGTCGGCAAAAACACCACCTACCTCGTCGTCGACGAAGCACCGAGGGCCAGCAAGCTCACCAAGGCGCAGAAACACGACACGAAGTTGGTTGATGAAGGCGAGCTTGTTAGGGTGATTGTTGAACAATGAGCAAAAATCTTTTCATCGACACAAATATGTATTTATCGTTTTACCGATATTCAAATGATGATCTTGATGAGCTGCGAAAGCTCTCGGTCGCTGTAACCAACCGCGATATTAAGCTCTATACGACAAGCCAGCTCAGAGATGAGTTTAAACGCAATAGGGAAACAGTGATCGCTGCGTCGATTAAGGGTTTACAAGAGCAGGTCTTGCCCAAGGCATTTCCTCAAATGGTAAAAAACTACCCAGACTATCGTCGACTTCGCGAAAAGCTGAAAGCATATAGTGAAGAGCTGAACAAACTTACGGACCAAATTAGAGTAGATGCGATTCAAGGCACCTTGCATGCCGATGCGCTAATACATGATCTATTCCCCCTTGCTCATGAAGTCAGGATCACGGAAGACATGTACCAGACGGCAAAGCGGCGGTTTGATCTTGGCAATCCACCCGGCAAAGATAGGTCTTATGGAGATGCAGTGAACTGGGTTGGGTTATTAGAAACAGTACCCGAGGGTGAAGACCTATATATCATCAGTGCCGACAAAGACTATGTATCGCAGATCGAACAAGGTTCGATCTGCGAATTTTTAAGAGACGAGTGGGGAACAAACAAATCATCGATAGTAAAATTGTATGTGAGCTTTACCTCATTTTTTCGAGAGCATTATCCTCACATTAAATTAGCAGTAGAGCTGGAAAGAGAGATACTGGTCGGTCGTTTAACCAACAGCACTAATTTTGCCACGACTCACTTTGTAATCGCCAAATTGGCTCAGTTCTCGGATTTTTCTCAAGATCAAATTCGCTCAATGCTAAGCGCCGTGGCAACGAATAGCCAAATATCTTGGATTGCATCAGATCCCGATGTCAGTGGCTTTTTCTTGCCGTTACTCAATGCGAACGAAGCACTCTTGGATGTGAGCGACGTCGCACATCTTAACACACTTTTAAGCCCTCCCGAAGAAACGGCAACAGCAGAAGCTGAAGGTTCAGCGAAATGAGTGCAATTAAGAAGTTTGACGATAACTCGCTTGAAGCAATCTGCAAAATCTTGGCTGATACCGCCGACGGTTTAACTGGCAGCGAGATCGAATCATTGCTCCGATCCTCAAGTATCCACGATATTACCCCTCAGCTAACAAAGTGGAAAAGGCTATTCAATGCTCTGCATGTCCAGCAGCAGAAAGACGGATGTAGCAACAATGTCATTACATTCATCCAGCATTCTATGGATCCGATCCGATATGCTCGTATGCCTGAGAAATTTCATTCGAGACAAGTTCAGCTGAATATCATACTGGCCCTGAGAGGATATGAAATAACGCAATCTGGAAAGGTCCAGTATGCTCGGAAGGTTGAGACGCTATCCGAAGCTGAACGACGCGCTAGATCTTTGAGGCTTAAGCTAATAGAGCGTGGCACCCACCCTGATGTACTGGGTTTTTGTAAGGCTGAGCTTCTTGAAGAGAATTACTTCCATGCTGTTTTTGAGGCCACGAAGAGCGTGGCGGAAAAGCTCAGGAGCCTGACCGGGCTTACAGATGATGGCGCTGACCTGGTCGATGATTCACTTGCCGTAAAGCGCCCCATGCTGATCATTAATAATTTGAGTACTGAGACGGAACAGTCAGAACAAAAGGGCTTTATGAACCTTCTTAAGGGGATATTTGGGGTTTTCAGAAATACGACTGCGCACGAGCCAAAAATCAAATGGGTCATTTCTGAACAGGATGCACTTGATCTTCTTGCTATGGCCTCATATGTTCATAGAAAGCTTGATTCTGCTTCAAGAACGGGACTTTCAGCTCCAGACACTGGCAAAAAATAGCGCCGCCTGCGAGCGAGGATAGCGCCAGGCAGTACATAAGCCAAACATAACAAGCTTGATAATGCCTGCTACAACCGCTATAAACAAAATGATAGTTGTGAGCGTGGAGCCTATCTTGAGTACTTGCAGGTGCCAACTAGGTGCCGACGACGTTAATTCGCCGGCATCGTCCGATAAACCGCCAGCCAATCCGTCGCAATCTCCTGCTGAGCCGCCTTAAGACTAATCACCCCATCACATACTTGCTTATGCAGATAATTCTCTACCTTGTCCTTTTGGTGGAATCCAGGTGTGGGGTCTGCTAGTTCCGGCCAAAGGTTCGCAATATCGTTTGATCCGCCCAACTCCAGGCTGATTAAGTGATCCACCTCATACTGCCCGGTGGCATGGCTCGTAATGCCGTATTCAGCATAATCGGCCGTTTTCTCGCTCTCCGGCACGTTGCGCACCGATTGAGAGTATCCCGGCTTGCATATCGCATCCTTTGTAGCCGTTGCAATAACTGCCCCGGGCGTACAGGCCTTATCTTCAATCCCTGCCGTTGCCACACATCCACTGGTCTTAGTAACTGCTGCCGGCGTATATATCCCGGTAGCCTGAGGGGTGGGTGTAGGTTGCGGCTTTATAGTCGCGCTAGCGGCAATAGCACCAGCAACTGCCATCACCGCACCAACTACCAATAACTTCTTCTTCGAATGATGAGATCCTTTGCGCTTAGTGCTCATAGCGCCATTATATGATAAAAGCGTGAGCACGTTGGAGCCCCGCGAAGTGACCAAATTCCGCCCGAAGTAATATCATGAAATAGTGTTTGGTTAGTGTTCGGTTTATGATATTATTCGCACATGAGGGAATATTGCAAATATTGTAAGAGGGATCGCGCCATGTCGGCTATTTGCGGCGGGGTGGGGGATGGCTGCTACTACCGTAAGAACGGCGTAGCCCATGTTCACTGCGCCATTTGCCGAACGCCCGTATTGCTTCAGGCCCAAGAGACTATCCGGCAGCCTAACTACCATCAAGGCCACTAGGCTTGAATAACTTAGCCATAGTCTCTATAAACAAAGTGGTAGTTGTGAGCGTGGAGCCTATCTTGAGTACTTGCAGGTACATTTTTAGGTGCGAGAACTATCAAAGAAAGCGGGCATAAAGCCCGCTTTTGATTCCTCATTTTACTTTTTGCAGCCTAAATTCCGCGAAATAGTTCCTGTACGGCCACGCCAAGAGAGTTTGCAATTTTATATAGGGTTGCAATACGGGGCCATTGGCGACCCTGCTCAATGTAGCTGATCGTCAGTGCAGTTACGCCAGCCTTCTCGGCCAACGATTCTTGAGTAAAGCCTTTGTCTCGGCGAACTTCGGCAACTCGCTTGCCAAAGCCAGCCAGATATTTAGATTCCGTTGCTTCTCTCATCATGAACTCAAGACTAAAGAATTATTAGTCTTAGTAACACTTAGTGATACTAATAGTTGGGTTGATATGTTACAGTTTTCTTGATGAGAACTATTAGTCAGAGTAATAGTAGATAATGAAGAGAAGTCAGTCCCAGATGGGGGAGAGGGAGCCCGGCAATTACTTTGAACAGGCTAAGATATTTGGCATCCAAAATATTGCGGGTGATATTGCTCACCGACTGTATATGCGCCATCGTCTCGGTGGTAGGGAATACATTATCACCGACCAACCAACCCAGCTCTTAACACTCATCCAAAAGCGCTGGACCAGGCTGACCCACCAAGCACTCAAGAAGCGCCGGTCGGCTACCGATACCGAGCAGCTCATCGAGCTATCGCGCCAGATCACCTACATGCAAAACCTCTGCTTCACCGAACAACCCTTCGACGAGCCGGATACGGCCATAATCGCAACGACATATACATCAGCCATAACATACCCCCCTATATGCCGCACCATGTACATAGCCGCAACCCTAGAGGACACACAAATACGGGCGCTAACCAACCTAATGCCAACGCCGAGCCAAGTAGTTGTTTATGACCAAAGCGACCACAGGACGGTACTTAGGTCGGACACATCACGGCAATCATAGACCCCCAGCCAACCTGTATTAGTAGTATTTTACTGTTAATTCTATTTATAGTAATTGACAAATAGTTATCCCCAAAAATTCAGGATAACTTAAGAATTACAGTTTTTCTCGTCCTGGGGATAAGGTAAACACTCATTGGCGATATTTCCAATCAATGATACTAAACAGAGACAATTATTTAGAAGGTTGACTAATAGTCAAGATGCTGTATCTGATAACTCTTATGCTCCATGATAAGCTTGCAGCAATACAAAGCCAAACCTTAGAATCTAAGTAAGGAAACTGTTCTAAGCTTTAAATCAGGAGGTTGTGGGTATGGCTCTGATGGATGGTCTAAATATGAAGCTTAGTGAGAAAGTGAAGCTTGCAGCTCGCAGGACAAAAAGAGTCAGGTTATCTAGACCAAAAATGCGCACCATTTCTGCAATCACCCTGCGACGGCCGTTCAATATTATTGCCATCGCTGCGCTCTCCCTGAATATTCTGGCTATTAGCTTCCCCGCTCTCGTCGCCAGCTATAATAACGCTCAAGCTCGGATTCCACGCCCACTCGTCGCAGATCAGCAAGCCACATTTCCACCTGCGGCGAATACTACCCAAGAGGGCAAAAAGACAATAGATAAGATGCCCGACACCGTAAATGCCAAGCTCGGTGAAGAGCTTGCATCATTCAAGAAAGGTGCCACAGACTTACGGCATGTCAGCGCATTAGACGAAGGTCGCACAGCAAACGATACGATTTACCAAAATGCCGATGGATCAAAATCCCTTGTCCATACACTTGAAGCTACCAATTATCAGGACGAGAGCGGCAAGTGGCAGGGTGTTGACCCCACGCTCGTCGAGGATTCAACAAACGGAAATTGGCATTCAAAAGCCAACTCATGGCAAGTTTCCTTTGGAGACATCTCTCAAGACGGCATTAAGATTACAAAAAGCGGCCACGTATTTGCATTTTCTCCCATAGGTGCAAATAGTGTGAAGCCAGTTGTTTCGGGTAATTCACCAAATCAAGCAGTGCTTTATCGGAATGTGTGGCAGGGGATAGATCTGCGATATCGCGTATCAGGTTCTGAAATTCAAGAAACCATAATTGTAAAAAGCAAAGCCGCGTCAGCTAATCTGGCTTTTACAACCAGTGGCGCTAACCTAGTGTCGGACAACAAAGTGACCGGAGCCTACGATCTAGACGGGGCTTTTAGTGGTTTTGTAATCCCAGCTCCTACGGTTAATTCTGCCGATCACAAAACAGACAACTCCGCCGTAGTCGCTAGTCAGTCATATTCAAATGGCACATTTAACATAGGGCTTGATCAAAGCTGGCTTAACTCCCAGCCATTCTCTGCATTTCCAATTGCTATCGACCCGCCAATACTGGTTGGCGCATCCTATGAAGATTTTGAGTCTACGGGAACGACTTGCACCGGTCTAGGGTGTGCAAATACCGTCGGAGAAGACGCCAGCGGCAACAAATGGCGATTTGCATTCCACGTACCAATTACTGTGCCATCGCCACCATACACCTACTTAGTCTCTGCTCAAATGCACCTCGAACTGTATTCCGGCAATCCGGCAAATGAAACCATAGCTGTCGATCACTCAACTTGTCAGACTAGCTGGACGTGCTACGACAATGCGTGGGGAGAATCGTCTGGCTCAGTCGCTACTAATAGCTCATCAAATACTCCACCAGATATTGATGTCACTACTGTGTATCGCAATGCCATAGCAGCAGGCAATCTCAACCCCTGGATGATGGTTCGCGGCGACGAGAGCACGAGCAATACACTAAAAGAATTTGACGATACCAAAACTTCCATTACGCTCAATTTCGATACACTACCATCCGGATATACTACTGACACCCAGTCTCCAGCAAATGGGGGTATATCAATCTCCACACAACCTACGCTGTTTACGAAGCCAAGCTCGATTGTTGATCCTGATTCTAGTTCATTCCAATATCGCTTTATCGTTGGAACAACGAAAAATATACCTACTTCAAACCCATTTAATATGGTCCCCAGCTTAACCGGTCTTGTAGCCGACTCTGGCCACCTCCCGATAAATCAATGGACCGTACCTAGCAACGTACTTCAGGACGGCAACACATATTTCTGGCAGCCAGTCGTTTGGGACAATTACACAGGTGCGCCAGACACCTACGGACCAGTCTATTCTTTCAGTGTCGATTTGAGAAATGGTAAAGATAAAACGCAATCCATCGATCAGGTCGGCCCGGTAAACGTCGATATGGCTACGGGCAATCTGAGTACCGGTATCGATACTCACTCAATTACCGCACTAGGTGGGAGTATCGGAACCAGTCTTGCTTACAATTCACCCCAACGTTCTGAACAGGGAATTGTAGGTCAATACTGGAATGACCCATCTGGGACGCACGCGTTTCCAACAACTGCGCCTCTCTTGCAGCGAGTTGACTCCAATGCTGACTTCGCCTGGAACAGTCAAAGCCCTTATCCAGGCCTAATTACCTCAACGAACTATCTCGTACGATGGTCTGGTTATTTTGTAGCACCTCAAAATGGCACGTATCAATTTGGCACCACTAGTAACGGCGGCAGCAGAGTTTTCCTTAACGGGTCAAGCACTGCTTATCTCGATCAGTGGTCGGCGCTTCCAACAAATGTATATGGAGCAGGTGTAGCTCTAACCGCAGGTCAAGTGGTGCAGATCAAATATGAGTACTTCCAAGCTACAGGCTCTTCCCAAGTTCATCTACTAGCAAAGACGAGTGACGGCACCATTACGGGCGTAGTAAATCCATCCTGGTTACAAACGGGGGTTCAGCCGATTACTGCTAGCCACGGTCTCTATGGTCAGTATTATACCGACGACGGCACCCATACCTTTGACACTACAAATACGAATAACTCCTTCCTGAAAAGAACTGACACCGGCATGAACTTCAACTGGGGCACAGGCTCCCCGGTCCCCAATGGTCCAACGGACAAATACATAGTTCGCTGGAATGGGTATTTTACCGCTCCAGTTGCCGATACATACACCTTTGGTGCCGGAGCAAATGATGGCGTACGAATAATTCTGAGCGGTACGAATACGGTATTAAACTCTTGGTCAAACCATGCCGCTAGCCCAATCGTATACGGCTTAGGTATTCCACTCACAGCTGGCCAAACGATTCCAATTGAGATCGATTATTACAAAGATAGCCACGTCACGGATGGTTCAGCTGCTCAGCTAGCGATATATATGCAGCAAGCCGCGCTGGGAACAAGCCAGCCAGATAGGATAGTGGATTCCAGTCTGCTCAGCCCTCAGGCCAATATCCTGCCCGAAGGATGGAACCTCGGCCTTAATAACGCCGGTGTGCTCTCATATGACTATGCGGTTATAAGCCAAGGGAGTGTCATATTATATGACTCGACTGGCCTTTCGCACGATTACCAATTTGTAAATGGAGGTTTTACTCCTCCCGTGAACGACAGTGGTCATATGTGGAGGAATGGTGACGGCACTATAACGCTGCAGGATAGCGATGGTCGCACCTATGTTTTTAACATCGACGGGACGATAAAATCGGCCACAACATCCGTAGATGATTTACATCCAACTGCTTTGACATATACCTATGGGACTAGTGGGGGTAGCGTCATTCCTCATGTTACTCAAATAACAGATCCAGTAGATACTTCAAGGTGGATGAAGATCTACTACAGTGGAGATACCACAAATTGCCCATCGGTTGCGAGCGGTTTCGTGTCTTATTCAAGCACTCCGGGTATGATCTGTGCTTTTTCTACCTCTGATGGCACTCAGGCGTCACCGGTCAGCCTCTCAAATGGAAATGTAACTCAATTACAGTACGTTTTAGACGGCACTACGCCGAGGCTATCGGAAATTATTAAGCCAGGAAATGATTACACCGATTTCAGCTATCTACCGAATAATGGAACCAATTCGTGCCCAGGGTGTCTATCGAGCACTCGCAATACGCTTGCGAACGATGCGGCAATAGCCGGGGTTAGGGCAAAAGACGGCACCGAATTAACTTCCGTCACATACGATGCCCTGGGTCACGTACTTTCGGTAACTATGCCAGCAGCAACAGCAGGAGCGGTACGCCAAGCTCATACTTACAATTACTACAACGCTCAAACCCTCATGCATGTTTCAAATGCTACCGAACCCAATGGCTTCAGTCGCAAAATATTGTATGACGCAACTCAACGCACTACTGACAGCTTCGACGTTGCAAATCTTGATTCTAAAATAAATTGGGATCCAGTTAAGGACCTTCCAAGAAGTGAGACGGATTCAGCTCAGTACATGATCACGACGCTTTATGACTACGACAAGCGAGCCACCGATCAGTATGGCCCCGCACCCTCGGCATGGTTTGACACCAACCCCGCGGATAGCACCTATGACATGCCGCTATCTGCCTATACCTCGCAGGTGCCACACCAAAAAACCGGCTACGACGAAAACATCAAGAGCCTAGCGGCAGCATATTATGATGTCGATACGCAATCCAATGGCACCGGAACATCAACAAAGCTGCTCTGGGGGAGCCCTAAGCTGCACACAACCGGTGTCGGCAATGTCAATGGAGACATTAATCAAACTTGGAATGCCACGCCTCCATTTACTCCTGATAGCGGGTATGGCTGGGGTACAAGATTAACCGGCGACATACATTTGGGTTCAGTTGGAAACTATACCTTCCGTGCATACTCAAATGACGGAGTGCGAGTCTGGATTGACGACACCCTCGTCATTGATGACTGGGCGGATGGCGCGCCCAGGTCACACGCAATGACATCCGGATATCTAGGGTTTAATAACACAACAGATTCCTGGCATCGTATCCGAGTTGATTACTACAACCATGTAGGTGCCACAAACGCCACACTTCAAATGTTTATGACTCCGCCAGGAGGAGTAGAAACCAGCTCACTAGGAAGCTTATTGACACCTCTCTACAGCCTAACAACGAGTCAAACTACCAGCGATTCGAGCGCATCGGTTGGTGATCGAACCAAGACCAACGCGTATGGGGTTAATCCTGAATTGGGTCTAGTCCAAAGCAGCACCGTCGATCCAGCAGGGCTAAACTTAACTACCAACTACACATATGAGACCCCGACCGGAACCGGAAGTTACTTGCGTCAATTAACCAAGAGCCTCCCGGGCTCCGCAACTGCAAACCCGTCCGAAACATATACGTATTATGGAGCCACCGAAACCAGGCAAAACCCGTGCAACACCGCCCAAACGTTTAAGCAGGCCGGGATGATTAAGTTAAGCACACAGGCAAGTCCAGCTAATAATGGTACGGGTGGCCTCGCTAGCGAAACGGTATATGATGACGCCGGAAGAACCATTGCTACACGCCAGAATACCGAAGCATGGGTTTGTAATACCTATGACGCCAGAGGCCGTATTACTCAAAAAGCCTATCCATCTCAACCAACCAATCCAGCCACAGGTGTCGTAAAACCTGCCCGAACCATTAACTACAATTACGCCGTAAGTGGAAACCCACTCGTCACTAATGTCTCGGATAGCTCAGGAACGGTTACGACAACCTCGGATATTCTAAATCGGACCACAACCTATGTAGATGCCAACGGTAACTCGACAACATACAGCTACGATAATCTCGGCCGACTTATCAGCAAAGTTAGCCCAATTGGAACAGAGGGCTTCGGATATGACAACTTTAACCGAATGACCTCGCAACAGCTAAATAGTGTTACCCTAGCAAGCCCAACGTATGATGCCTACAGCAGATTGAGCACAGTTACATATCCCGGAGCCGGCTCGCTAGGTGTAACAATCGGTTACGACAGCCTGGGGCGCAAAAATAGCGCTAATTACACACTCGGCAACGGAACCTCCACGATCGCGGACAACGTAACGCTTAGCCAATCAGGTCAGGTTATCTCAGGAACGGAAAATGGCGCAGCTAAATCCGAGACATATGATAAGGACGGCCGCCTTCTGACGGCTTCAATAGGTTCAAATTCATATGCATATACATTTGGTGCGCCAACAAGTTGCACCGGAACATACAATGTAAACGCAGGCAAGAATTCGAATCGCACGAGTATGACGCGAGTTGATTCCAATGGCAATCACACAACGACGTATTGCTACGACTATGCGGACCGCCTCACTTCGTCTGCGGACCCAACGGCCTATATGTCATTCTTGGCACCTCAATATGACGCACATTGGAACATGAACTTCAGTGGCTATTCATCAGCGACAACCTATTTAGACTATGATTCGTCGGATCGTAATGTATATATCAGAGATTCAAACGGCGTATACAACACAAACGATGCCGTAGACCGCCCGATCTATGTCAGAGACTCAGCTCAGAATACGTACTATGGCTACACAGGATCTGGTTCGAATCCCGCCTTCATGAAGAATTCAGGTGGCACCCTCATGGATTCACTAATCCAGCTTCCGGGTGGTGTCAGCTATAGTGTGAGGCCATTCTCGTCACCCGTGACAACCTACTCTCTCCCGAACCTTCATGGAGACTTCTTCGCTACAACAGACGGAACTGGAGCCCTGAACCAAACGGCCCAATATGAACCCTTTGGTAATACCATCACTAACTATCCCAATTTCGGAACGAATCCCCCCACAAACTTGTCGAATGGCGAAAGCCTCGGCTGGTCAGGCCAACAAGGCATACTTCAAGACCGACAAACCTATAATCAATATCTCCAGCTCGGTGCCAGGCTTTACATCCCGACCTTGGGCAGGTTCGCCCAAGTCGACCCGGTGGATGGAGGCAACGCGAATCCATTCATATACCCCCAGGATCCAGTAAATAGTTCCGATTTGACCGGGAGGTGCTTGCCGGAATGTCTCATCCTCCTAGTCCCATACATCAATGAGCTGTTAAACGGGCTGTCTGATACCCCCGGTCCCACAACCACACTTCCAGAACAACTGACAATGAAAGAAGTTCTAAGCAATCCGGCAATCGGAAAAGAGAGGATGCAGGGCAAGATTAAAGACCCAAGTTACCCTGCAGCTGGAGGCTGGCAAAAAATGCAATATACGCACCGACCTATGGATGCATCAAAACCAAAGGTGACAGTACACTATTTCTGGAGCCCTATACTAAACGCCGTAAAGCAGCTTAAGATAGTACCATGAAAGCAAAATGCATAGCCAACAACATAAATACTCTTCCGAAAGAGAGTCAAAAATTCGCCTACCATCAAGATGAAGCCGGCGCTACTGATCTGACTATTGGAATAGAATATATAGTCTACGGTACACGACGCAATGATTACGGGGATTTCTATTGGGTTCTAACAGATGAAATATCTCCGCACGTCCCTTGGTGGATGCCTGCAGCATTTTTCGAAGTAACCGACGATCATAAACCTTCGGATTGGGTTAAGGACGAGTGGGAAGGTTATGGCCACGAAGTAGTCTATGCTAACCCGCTTTATGGCACATTCAGTGAAGATATAGAGGACGGAACGCCAGCTGGCTATCAGGCATTTGCTGAATTGCGCATTGAAGCCGAAAAAGACCAAAACTCCAATTGATCCTGTTAAAACAAGATAACAATGTTAATCGCAGCAGACTCCAGTCTTACAACACTAGACAGCCGGATTCCTATCGGACTAACGGTTATGCGATGGTCGATTAATGACAATTCAAACATAATGATCCTCGTCCCATTCCAAACACAAACCGTCAAATATGTAGAAGCCCACATTATCACTGAAGACAATAGCTTTGAGCTAATCGCACCGGCCACGCCCAATTGGGGGCCTCTCACTGAGATCGGCTTCGGCAATAAGCCCGAAGGCTATCCGCTCAATGAGCGAACCGCACAGGATCTCTATGATGTTTGGGACGACGGCGCCCTAAGACATACTGAACAAGCTGAAGCTCTCTATATAACCTATAGCACCCTGATTGATCACTTCACCCCTGCCGCCAACGTTTATATCCAAAAGTTAGCAGAGCAAGCCGTGGCTAAGGCCAAGTTCGTAGGTTGGGATCCAAACCTTGTGATGGAATCAGTCCCGAAGTTTCCTTATTGATGACATACACGATGATTAATCCCGAATTATAATCGGACCCCTAGGACACTGATTATTTCGGGGAAAACACGGGATAACATAAACCAACGCCACACAGAATCGAATCTCACGGGCGACTCTTCTTACTCCGAATATCAGTAGCTCTAGCATTTACTTTACGTTCTCTTCTGGAATCCGTTTTTGGAAGTGTCTTCGGCTTATGTATTGTTTTATTCGGCACGACGGCTTCAACCGTCTTTGATTCAACATACTTTATCGCATATTCAGCCCTCGAAACCCCCTTAACCCTATCCGCGATCTCCTCGCTGCCGGTATCGCCTATAACAATTGTCTCACCTGATGTCGGCTCCTGAGAGGTCACAGCTGACAGTCTGGCATAAAAGTTGTAGGTCGGTAGGCTTGCTATCTCTCCAGCCTGGATATAAGGCGAAAAGAGAGGAAGGAGGTACTGCTCGTCCGCCGGATTCCCTGTGCGAAAGCATACAACCGTTCCGACGTTCGCAAGTATGATGTTTACCATCTGCTGATCGTCTTGCTGCGAGGTGGATTGCTCTGCCATAGTGAGAAATAACTTGTATTTCCTGGCTTCGGATAGCATCTGCACAAACGAAGTTGTTGCGAAGTTCTGAAACTCATCAACATATAAGAAGTACGGTCGACGGTTCATCGCACCAATTCTGGCACGCCTTAAGGCCGCCATTTGCAACTTTGCTAGCACTGTAATACCGAATAACTCTGAGGTGTCTTCACCCAGAATTCCCTTTGAGAAATTACAGATCAGGACTTTCCCAGAGTCGAGAATGTCATCAAAATCAATTGTCGAACGAGGCTGCTCAAGAATTCGCTTAGCAGATGCAGAGAATAAGAAACGGCCGATTTTAGCTGTAATCCCGGCGCTCATCTTAACTCGTTGGAAGTCTCCGGCTTTCCCTAACTCGTTCTCCCAAAAGTTCTTGAGATCTTCATCTAACAAATTATCAACAATCCCTTTGCGGTACTCCTCATCATTTAGGAGCCGAAATATCGTAAAGAGTGTAGCACCCTCCACAGTCAGAGCTGTCTGGATCGTATTTCGAAGCACATACTCAATGCGGTGACCACCCGTCCCGTCGTCAGAAAAGATCTTTCGAAACACTGAAATTGTAGCCTCGGTTACGCGGTCTTTCTCGCGTAACAAGTCATCGCCCGTCACACCCTCGGGAATTTCGAGGAGGTTTAGGCCAATCGGGTAAGACAAATCATCCGGATTGAAATAGATGACATCTTGCACGCGGCTTCCGGGCACATGCCGCAGAATTTCTTCGGCGGCATCTCCGTGTGGGTCTACGAACGCAAAACCCTTCCCGTTTTTCAGATCCTGCACCATCCCGTACATCATCATGGTTGTTTTGCCATTGCCGGTGCCACCAATGATATAGACGTGCCGCTCTCGTTCCGCCATGGTTAATCCAATCTCGGTTGTTGCCCCATGATGAACATTCTGCCCGAGTACGATATCGAATGTTGGATTGTTTTTGAGGGATATCTGCGCGGGCAAAGTTTTGCTGAGGGAGCGAGCAACATTCTCAGTTTTAGCCGTCTTGGAGTGGGCAATATGATATAGCTCACCGATCTCGGTGGCCGAAAAGATGCCGCCATTTTTTGGATTTAACGCAGGCATTCGACGAGAATACATAAAACGCCTGAATGGTTGGAGCATCCGAAACGGCAGCTCTATACGGGCACGCAGAGCTTGGAATCTCGGATCACCAAGCGCCGACAGCCAATCTCGGAGCGAACGAACGCGCTGCTTCTCCTTTTCGGTTGTATTCACTAGCACGAAGGCTCGAATGCTGGCCCTAAACAAAGGCTGACTAAGTTTCTCGTGTACAGCAGTCGCCAGCTCCTGCTCAATTGCGGACAACACGCGAGGCGGTTTAATCCCCGTCGCCACTTGTTGCCTATGGCTCGTAATGGCCTCATTCCCCCGGTGCGTGTATCCTGATCCATGAAATACCTCCCCGACTCCATCTGTCAGACTAAACAACACCGAGTTGATTCCGCTAAAAACAGACGTCGTAACTGATGACCTCCGATCACCAAGTCGGTCGATCATTTCGGCGTTTTTAAATACGCCTTGGGCGAGCGTCTGTGCACTTCGAACTTTAGCCGGCGTAACAACAATCTGGAATGCCATGATTTCATCTGGCTCCAGCTTCGTCATTGCGCCCGTCAGATAAGCTATTGGGTCATATTGACTTAGCGAGAACTGCGTACGCAAGGGATATGCGAAGTGGCCGGTTTGATTTGCCTCAACAATTCGCGCAGGCCGAGAATGCGGAGCTCCAGGCAAATAATCATCTACTCGCTTGAGTTTGGCATCCGGAAGATATGACCTGATACTATGTTCAAAAGTGGTTGCATCATCTTCGCTGGCGCGGATGAGGTACCTGATGCCAAGCTCGCGAGTAGACACAATCTCAAGGGCAAACCGAACCTTTCGACGTAACAATTTATCAGTAATCGTCCGACTTGCGTTTAGTCCGTGTAGCACCGCAAACATCTGGCTCGTCGCTTGCGGCGTATTATCGGAGCCTGCGGGAGGAGTTAGCTCCAGTAGGACGGATGGCTTTCGAGACAGCCTGATGAAGTCCAATACATGGAGGGCAAGCAAGAAAAGCGCAACGACCAAGATGAAGACTCCTAGGACTAACACAACAAGTGGCAGCAGCCCCTCCAAGAGGTGTATCCAATAGTCTAGGAGTTTTGTATCGGCCACATTGAATCCTTAGTAAATAAAGCTGTAACTGGGCGCGTCGTCAGCCGACAAAGTCCGAGTATCTGAAACGTCCCACCCCTTAAAATTCATCTCAGAAATAGTCCAACTTCCGTCTGCTTGATTAACGCTTTCCACGTATGCCACATGCCCGAGCGGTCCCGCCGTCGTCTGCATCACAGCCCCAGCCGCCGGAACGCCGCCAACGTTATATCCAGCCATCTTCGCGTTATATGCCCATGTATTCGCATTACCCCAGTTGTTTGGGATGAGATGCCCTGTTTGCTCCCGACGCAATGCCGCCCAGTATGTGCAATAGCCAAAGTCGTAGGTGTCAGATACTGAGATAGGTCCAGAGTAGAGAGATACAGCTGACGCTTTCTGGTCGCTAAAATCAGATGATGCGACCAAAGCTACGACCGGGAGTGAAACAATCACCGCCAGGGTAACCAACACCGTCCAGATTTCTTTCTTGAACGAGATCGACACAGCTATGACGCTTGGGTTCATAGGTTATATAGCTCGGCCGGATTAGTCGTAATGAGCGGGTGCTCTTTCGAAGATGCGACAACCCGTACCGCCACATGGTTTTGGTCGGCAATAATCAAAGCGTCACCGCGTTCGCAGGTCAAAAGAAAACTCTCTTCCCATTCGCTCAAGTTAAACTCGATGGCGACGTTGCGGATCGTAGTGGTATCTTGGCGCATCAAAATTCGAAGACTACTCTGCGATGCAATTGCTCTGCCGTAATCATTGCGCAAGAAGTCATTAGCTTGCTGCGAGATGATCGAAACACCTAGATAGTATTTACGTGCCCGCCGCACGAGCCCCGTCACGAACCGTGCGCTTTGTTCGTGTTCTAGGAGTAACCAGCCTTCATCAATGATGAGCATGCGTTTTTCTGGTCTTGCTTTAACCTGATTTTGTACGAAGTTTGAAATAATCATCATCATGACCTGGCGCAAACTCTCAGGCATATCCTTGATATCAAATACAACCAATCGGTTATCGAGTGAGATATTTGTCTGCTCGTTAAATACTCCAGCCAATGAACCCGAGATGTATTTCTCAAGCCGCTCACATAAAATCAAGAATCCAAGCTTGCGCAACTCCGCATATAAATCTTGGAGGAGCGGGGGAGCATCCTTAGCTTTTGCGTAAATCGACAAGATCGCCTTATCAACCGCCGCTTTTTCACTTGAGTTCAAGCCTTCCGCCATGAGGGAAATGACTTCGGTGAGGTCTTGGGTATGCTCGGATAGGTCGTCTTTCGGCCTGGCGGTCGTTGCCATATCAAACGGATTAATCTTTTCGTGAGACTTCGTAGACAGCTTGATATAGGCCCCATTTACTGACTCGGCGAGCAACTTATATTCCCGCTCTGGATCAATCACAATCACCTTTGTGCCTTGCATGAGTTGGCGCAAAATCTCTACCTTCGTTGCATAGCTCTTACCACTTCCAGACTGAGCAAACACGATGCTGTTGGCGTTGTTGAGGCTGAAGCGGTCGAGAATCACGAGAGAGTTATTCGATTTATTGACCCCGTACAGGATACCCGACTCCTGCACAAGTTCACTTGAAATAAGTGGGAAGGTGAGTGCGGCCGACGACGAGTCCAAGTTACGCTTTTGGTCGAGTTGGTTCTCGCCACGCGGCAGTACCGATTGCAGCCCTTCGGTCTGTTGGAACCTGGCCACCTTGGTATAGAACAAGCGTGATGATAATTCAGTTTCAAGAAGTTTTGTTACCTTATCGAGTTCAAAAAGGGTAGGCGCAGTCAGTGCCACATAAATTGATACCTGAAAGAGCTTTTCCTGCCCTCTTGAAATCCGGGCGTGAAGTTCTTTGGCCGACTCAAGTGGGTCGGTTAGTTCTGTCCCGACGATCTTCCCAGCTTTGATCTTTGCTCGTCGTGAAGATTCCAACTCTGTGATCTTTCGGTACAGCTTTGGTAATGCCTGCGCTGCATTTACGGCCGTCATATGATACGAAATATCAGCGTTGTGATTAAAGTTAACCAAGCTATTGAGCCAGCCAGAAGACGCCACGAAGGGATAGCCAGAAATATACATCGTCCTCATAAATTGACCATCGACGTTCAAATAGTCAGCCTGCTCTTCCATACCGGCATATGAAATAATATCCATCGGATCTTGCTCACCGAAACTTAAAGCGATTTCCTTTGGGCGCTCGTCACGGCGCTTCTTCCAATTCACGAGTTGTTCAATTGGCTGTATCATCGCGGCTCCTAGAGATAAGACTCTTTAAGTAGTTGTAGGGTATGAGCGGTGATGGGCTGGCGCTTGGCGAGCTCGGGGTTATAGAAGCTATAAAACAGATCAAGCACTTCAAGACTCCCAAGCTTGCGGGTATGTACGCCTAGTCGGCTCAAACCTTTCCCGACAATATCGGCATTAATAGTCAGTTGCTCCTGCGCCGCCTCAAAGCCTGATTTGTCTAAGTCATGAAACGCGATGACCACATAAAAACGGCGGGACAAAATCTTGTTCGTCGTAATGAGACCCTGAACAAATTCCGCATAACTGGCGATTTGCTCTCGATAAATCGGATCTTCTTCAGCCGCTGATGCCTCGCGAAAACCGTCCAGGTATTTCGCCATGTCCATTTCCCGGATTCGAGCAACAATTTGCACCGCACAAGGCAGGGAATTCAAAAAGCTTCGGTAGGTGTCGATAAGCACATCTTGTTCATCGCTGCTCTTTAACTCAAAGTTAATCGACGATGATTCGAGGACAACCCGGTATTGGTTTCCGGGTAATATCAGGATTCCATCTTGAACACCCTGGATATTAATCTGTCGCCTGGAAGACCGTTTCTTATCCGACTTCGTTAATACGGACATCGAGAGCCCCCTTTCTATTTTGGGTAAAACGAAAATTGGCTTCAGGATTCGCCATGATACCTTCGAGCAAGACAGTTTCGTGAGTCGATAATACAGGTAAGACGATCCGAGACTGGTCGGTTTCAGGGAGCAGCTCTTCCGTATATTCTTCAATGTCGGTAGAAACCTGGGGTCGCAGAAAATCATCATTCTTGTCGAAAACGTAGTGTCTCGGCCTAAGGTTGTACCGGCTAACCGTAATTGCCCATTCCAGCAAAATCCGACCCTTGAATCTGACGGCAAGTATCCAAAGAGCAACCGTGCTCAGAACGACAAAGATCGTCTTATAATCCGCACCGCCGAAAAACGGTGGTAGAGCCGCATAGATAGCGCCCACAACGAAAATCGGGGTGCATAGCAGTAAAAGTTGCGCCAGACTTAGATTTCCTGCAACCTTGTCTTCGACGGTTGTGATTTGAGCCGGAACAATTGCGGTTCTCATGCGGTCGCTCCTTTTACTTCACGTTTACGATTGACAGACTGCTCGTCTTCAACTGGAGGAGGCAGTTGGCCTACTTCTGGCTGTCGATATTGAGACTGTGTGGCGAAACCTTGTGGTGCCGGTCGAGTAGTCTTCGAATAGTCTTTCGGCTCACCCGTATTTGAATCTGGCCTAGGTGGCACATAATCATCGGGTTTAGTGCTTCTGTCTGCCGAAGACACTCCTCTACGACCGGCCTTATTCATGTAGTGACCGGCAAGGTTAGAAACTAATCCGCCAAGTTGGGTGGCCGTTTTCGGGCCGAGGCTCGCCATAGTAAGTTGAGTCAGAACATTTTGAGTTTTGAGTAGCGCCAACACCGTCGCAATACCAACCACCAGGGACATCAACGGATTCAGCGCATGATCCGGTGTCGCTAGTACCATTCCCCCAAATATCGAGGCGGCTAGCTCAAGAATGACAACATGGATAAACAGCACAAAAATCACGGCAACATACGCCCGCGCTGCAGCTTCGGCGAAATGTTTAAAGTCGGGAAGCAACCAAACCAACAAAACAATAGGTGAGAGGACCGCACCGATATAGAGTGTCACAAGTCTCAACACGTAGTAGATCATGAGCATGACCGTGAGAATTAGGAAAGCCACCATGATCATGAGGCCGGCCAATCCCAAAGTTTCGGGTTGGCTGGCAATAGACTTGAGAGATGACCACACCGTTTGAGCCGGGAACGCTGCGTTCAATGCCCCAATCATGCCGTTAGACAGGCTCACCACGGCATCAATGATAAAAATGGAAGAGTTTACGAGCAGGAATGCCAGGCCGATCCTCGGTAGTAGATGCTTTATCTCAATCTCTTCGAGACCAAATGTTGCGAAGCTCATAACATGAAATCCGAGCAACGCAACGACCAAAACGAAGAGGGCATCAGCTATTCCAACTATCGCGAGCCATAGGTTGAAGACGCTGGAGTTATCGGCCATGAGCGGAGTGGAAGTTGTGAAGAACTTGAGAGCGTCCAGGAAGGGCTCGGAAATTGATTGAACCAATGATGTTAGCAAACCGATGATCATGTTGATGATTGAAGAGACAAGACCATTGTTAGTCTGTTGCGGCTTAATCGTCGTGAGAGCAGGTAGCCTCTCCCCTAAAGAAGTACCAGCGCCAGTATAGGCATGGCTCAGAATCGCGACTAGTGTACCCGCCCCAATCACCATGACCAAACCGATAAGCGCATTTCGAATAATCCGCTTTGCGTGATCGAGCTTCTCGGGATTGCCGGAACTCGATATATACGCGAGCCCACCCGTAACCAAGAAAAATACTACTGCCAAAGATGCCAATGCGACCAATGTTGTCATTACGGGTGCGAGAAACGATCGCATCGCAACATTGGCCGCAGAAGTATCGGCCAGCATCATGTAATGGGCGGCCGAAATTATCATTCTCCTAGCTTCCGAAAGCGCTTGTAGCTAAGTCGGTCACAATATTACTTAAAATGAAAGCGCCGATCGTGACTGCCAGCCCAGTGGCCGACCAGATGAGCGTACTCTTTGAGCGCTGGAGATGTTCGGGATTTCCAGAACTCGTAATGTATCCAAACCCACCAACTACGAAGAACCCTGTTGCTACAAGCCCAGCTAAACCGGCGATTACCTTAATAATGCTTCGAATAAAGTTTTGAATTTGGGTGACATTCGCATCGGATGCAAGGGCAGGATGGGCGGTGAGCAAAATCGCAACACCGATTATAGCTATAGGGATAAATACAACCGGTTTTGGTTTCCGCAAAGCCTCGTTCTCCTTGTTACATCTCATTGCCGAGAATTAACCCAGATATACCACACTTCTTGCATTACTGTAAATAAAATGTCTTAACATAAGCACTATCGAGCTAGATGATATAATCGCAACTATGCAGCAGGCCAAAAACACAAAAATCTCTTTGCCGCGGCCGAAAATGTCGTCATTCCTCTTGGTAACAGTAGCTGCCGTGATTTTAATAATCGTTCTTATTCAAAGACCGTCTCGAAGTATCCCTAGTTATTGTAAAGAGTATGAAACCGAGAACGCCCGATTAGATAAGCTTCCAGGGTCGACGTACCAATCAAAAGTATTTGCGCACGGCAGTAGTGACCCCAATGACTTTGTAGCCGCATTCACAAAGTTGGATGCAGTTGCTCCCTTCGAAATTGAGCCCGACATAGCGATATTGAAGAAAACGTATCAATCAATTAAGTCCGATCCGACGAGCGAACTAAAGGCGAGCATTGGCGGCCTCGCAGCAGAATCAAATGTAGCGAGTTGGAGTTCAAAACACTGTCCGAAGTAGCCAAGTAATGAGTTTGTTATAATAACGACAATATGAGCGAATTAACTTCAGCACGATTACTCTTAAATGCCAGAAAAAAGTTGGGTTTGACTCAGGCTGAGGTTGCAACAAGAGCGGGTCTAAATGCGAACTCTTACGCAAAGTTAGAGCGAGGGGAGGGCAAGCCAGCTCGCGAATCAATAAAGGGGCTCAAGAGCGCGCTCCAACTGAGTCCAGAGGAAGTCGATCTTCTCCTTTAACTTTATCGCGCGAGGTCACCTCGGATGAACTTAAAACGGGTATATATTTCAATAAGAGGTGAAACTTTTAAGTTGTTCAACCTCATTGAACAACGTGATGGTAGTCTATATATTGCAGCGGCGGCAACCAGCTTTTTACAAAGTGAGTCGATTCATAGTGTAAAGTTTACTTATCATGCATCAGGTAAAAATTGGCTAACTTATCAACTTCGAATAGATAACTCAAGAATTTATACTCATACCCCAATCGAAACTCTGCCAACAGTAGACAGTATTTCAGAGATCACCGAACTCCCCTTCGACTTAAACTTTCAAAATATAAATGACATTAATTCTAGACAGGTCGTACTCGATCGGGCAACGAAAGCGAATGAGATAAAAGCCGGTATCGTAATCGAGACCAACAGTTTTCAGAATCTGCGTTTTAAATTTTTTATTCTCCCAATATCAAAAATGCCCGAAATAGAAGTAAGAAACCCTCGGCTTCATTACTTTACATTGGAACTTCAAAACGCAATGATTTTAGCTACGATTGTTTATGACTCATGGGCGGGTGATGCGAAGTGAAACTAGATTAATTCTCCAGGCTGTTTTACGAAAGCAAAAAGACTACACGCCAGGTTCTTTGAAACGATTCGTCTCATGATCTCGCAACTCGCACTCTGAGAAAGTATATTCAGGCTTCCCTCATAAATTATTTCTCGATCCACAATCGCTAATTTTCGATGATGCCTGTCAGTGAACAAAACGAACCCCCCAAGCCTCTGCATTTCAGTAATTGCAATTTGCGCCTCATAGGCCATTTGCGTCTCATGCTCGCGTGGGTCTCTCGTATTAATAACAATACGAACCCCTCTTTTCGTAAGCCTACGAAATGAGGGGTAAAGCGCATTCATGCGCTTATCGGTAATAAAAGGGGACTCAATAATCAGCTCATGTTTACATCGCTCAACATCTTTGAGAAATGCAGGATAAAACGTGCGGTTATCGAGTAAAGTAGAAGAACATAATCCTTCGTCATTTGATTTCCGAAACAACTTTAGCATGACGTGACCTCATCATCACTTTCATCAAAAAGCTGCCTGATAAGTTGCAATTGCGCTTCATCGATGTCAGAAAATGTTTGGACCAGGAACCATCTCCCCAGCCAGGTATTATTTTTCTCGATAGACCTTGATGCTTTAAGGTCAAGAAAGACAAAACACCACTATCCCGCAAGCAATGTAAAAAGCTAGCGGGATTTTTGGTCTCTCTTTGCTATGATTGGCTAGAGAATCATCTGACATATGCTAATTCCAAACACATTTCTTCACATCGTCGTATACATATTTCCGAACGAGGCCGATGCAGAAGCCGGCAATGGCTCAAACGGCGGGGCCACTGGCTTTTTGCTTACTGTGTCACGTGGAGGCAAGGACTTTCTATTTGTCGTCACCAATGTACACGTTTTGGAGTATTTAGAAAAAATGGGAGCGGACAAATGCGTAATAAGGGTCAATACCACAGACGGCAAAACCAAGAATATCTCCGTTAAACTCAGCAATTGGGGCAAACACTCAGATGGAGATGATATAGCGATTTGCTCAATCGCACCCGAAACAGACTGGCGGTATAGCTCTATCACAGAGGATATGTTACTGCGCGAAGACTACGTTCATAAGGATATATTCGGCGAAACGGAAGGTGCCCCAGTAACCGAAGTTGACGTTGAAGACGATGGCGCCACGCGCAAGTGGAACGAAGTACACAAGGTGGGAATAGGTACGGAGACAGTAATGGTAGGGCGCTTTATTAAACATGGTGGTGTCAAGATGAACTATCCCGTTGTTAGGCGGGGGCATATTGCTATGCTACCCCTTGAACCCATCACACAAGCGGGTCGAGACGGCGCTCATGATGCCTTCCTTGTAGAGACCTACTCAATTGGTGGCTTCAGTGGATCACCCGTTTTTATCCAAACATCCGTAAATTCTAGGCAGAAAGCGCACGATAGAACTAGCAACGGTACGACATATAAAGAAAGAGTGTTTTTATTGGGAGTAGATGCTGGTCATTTTGATTTTGATGGCCAAGTAATTAGCTCTGACGCAAGTACCGATTCCTTTAAAGTACCCTCGGGTATGATGTGTGTCGTTCCTGCATGGAAATTGTCTGAGATTATCAGTAGCGATAAGGTCAGTAAATCTTTGGAGAGAGCCGTTGAGAATCATGGAACAAATTAATCATTAGTATGAAGCAAGCGTATTTCCCGAATCTCATCCTAATCGCGACGAACTCCACGTCAGGTTTCTTAGACCACTCCTCCAAAGTTCCATTAGTGCATCGCAAGCCCATAAAGTAGCTAATCGAAGCAAGAATAAGCGCAACCATTTTATAAAATACTTAGCATAAACGCAAGAATTATCAAGACTAGCACCCAGGTATATTGAGAGCTAGTTCAAAGGATGCCCATTCAATAAGTGATCCGATGTGATGATGCCGTATTAAGCGCCGACTTGAATCCACTCCTTCGCGTCTTCATTCCCTTTCGAGATACTAACGACTCGGTGCCTAAATTTGTCACGACTTATGACTTCAAGATGGGGCCAGGAGATGAGTACCGAAAGTGACGAAAGATAGTCTTGGACGAGAAATAAGGTTATTGTGATAATAATCCTGTAATTCAAGGTAAGAAGAACGAGTCATGGCCAACTTAGATTCAATTTACTGCCCAGCCTGTCGTCAACGAACCTCCGTAGAGCGACGAGCTCAATGGGCCGGCCCTGATGGTTTTCATTATGAGATAGGTGAATGCAACAGTTGCCAGCAGCGCTTCCTAGTTAAACGCAATGGAACCCGAGCGATAGTCGAAATTCACCCGAACGCCCTTCCGAGACCAATTGACGACTCTATCCCTAGCCCCATAAAAGAGGACATGGAGGAAGCTTCAAAATGTCTGGCTGCCGGAGCTTGGCGTGCAACTGTCGTAATGGCCAGAAGAGCTATTCAGAATATATGCCTCGAGAAAGGCGCTCCAAGGACAAGGGAAATTACTACCAAAGAAGGGGATCAAACGACCGTCAATAATTCCTTGGTAAACCAAATCGACTGGCTATACGACCAACGAATTATAACTAAAGATCTAAAAGGTTGGGCTCATGAGATTAGGACAGTTGGAAATGAAGGCGCTCATCCTGGAGAGGCCGAGGACATCCACCCCGTCACTCAACAAGATGCGATAGACGTGCTGGATCTTGCGGATGCCTTTTGCGGGCCGCTCTACATCGCTGCAGCCATATATAGCAAGCGCAAAAAGGTAACAGACTAAGGGTCATTCGGTGCTGGAGACAGATAGATAATCACTGGGAGCTTATGACGCACTACACAGATCTTGAATTTGAGGTCATTTGGCTAAGCATCGTCCTGGGCTCCATTGATTCAATGGTGAATAGAGAGGTGATTGAGCTTATTGGCTCTGGCGAGCGTACGGAGACTCGATTTCTTACTTCTACGCATCAAAAGTTCTTCTATATTATTCTTGTGGATTTTCTTTCACCCAATTCAGATGTGTCGCTTACACAAGACCGCGTTTCGTGCATGGGCTTACTGGACAAAGTCCTCAAGCAACCACTTTTGGCCGCTGGTGGTTCTGATAGCCAATTAAGGGAAGCGGTTATGTTATTCCAAGCCTGGCTGCAGCAGACAGTAGCGATAAAATTATGGGCCCCAAATCTTAATGTTGAATTGCCTATTAATCTTACGAGACATGAGATCATCAATATCTCGGGGAACATGGCCAAGCACCACTTTGGACATCTTACCTCTGTTATATCAAAGATAAACGCAGCATTAGATGAAAGTCGTGTGCCTCGCCACGACTTAGTTGCAGCACTTGAAGATATTTATGGCAATCTCAACGACAACATCTTAAATTATCATGGCAGTACAGTTGCGGAAATGATGAACAACATTCGATGGGGGATCCACTCTTATTTGCTACCCGAGTTTGACCGCGCATATCGCAAGAAGGGCCCAATGCTCTACGAATATAATGTGCCGCAGGAAATTACTTCGGATCTGGCCATCTCTTGCTACTGGGGGCTAATGAATTCAGTGCGGAAAGAACCCGATATCAAGAAATTTACGGTCAGCGGTATTCCGAAGTCGAGGTATTAAAGTACCGGCTAACAAGACCAGATGTACATTGTGGCCCAACGCCCTAGTAATTAAGCCAATGGGTACAGCTGATATTTATAACATAAGCGATTTGACTTATAATCATAAGTATTGAATAATATTTTTAATACAACTATGGTTGAACCAGATGATAATCGAGGAGGTTAAAGTGACAACAAGTAAGAAAGAGGCTAGTCAGGCCGGCAAAGACCTGCCTAAAAAAAGTACACCAAAGATCGACCGTGGGCCAATCGCAAGCGCTCTAGCTCAAGCAAAGAAGAGAAAAGGTAAGTAACGAGAGTATCTGGCTGAAATACGCCATAATGTATTACAATAGTCAAGTCTTGGCTAGCCAATGCTGTGTCTCATTTGTCTCATTTTGAGGCCAAAAAGGTTCTAAACCGATATGCTCAGCCATTGCACCTATTAATTTATAGCCCGTATTTAATGAGCCCCGTGTTCATCGTGATACATTATGTATATGCAGCATGACAACTCACAAGTTGAATACAGATGTTACGGAGAGATCAAATGTCCCAACGGTCTCAAATTATTAGTAGACACCCTTGCAGATAGCGGTTTCCAAACGTCCTACCGCGAAGCCTTTGGAGGACGGAACTTTACAGCCAAGATAACATTCCCGGACGCCGACTATTTAGAGACTCTAGACTCGGACGGAAACAGTTGTAATTTCACCGGGGACTTCAAAGCCCTTGATACCGCAAAACGAAACCTTTCTCGTTTATCCAGAGAATTATCCGACAAACAATACGTTCATCGATTTGAACTATACAGTGATATCCAGCAATCGGATGAACCATTACTTTATTTTCATTACCATTGGCCCAGAGATATATCCGACTAGAGCATCAAGGTTAAGGGGCAATTCTGCACTAATACCTTACCCTCAAAACAAAAATACGAAGCACCATAACCGCAATAAATAGCGCCGTCCCCACCACCACAATAAATCGGTCTAGCCTTGCTTCATCAACATACTTACTGCCCAGACCGTAGAGCGCCAAGCCAAAAAACCCGCCCACAGTATTCGTTATCACATCTGTTATGTCGGTGATTCCGATCGCCAGCACAAACTGAATCACTTCGGCAATCAGGCTAAACAAGAATACAAAAGCGAGTTTTCGCCAGAAGCTCGTATGCCTGAAATTGACGCCCAGCAGCAGTCCGAGAGGAACAAAGACTACAAAATTAGTAATCATCTCCGCATGACTCTGGGGAGAACCAGCAAAGGGGATTAAGTTGAGACTTCTGATTTGAATATTCAGCACCGAGGGCAAATCAAAGGAAAGCTTGAACAGCACAAGCCACGACAGAAGCAATGAATATGAGGCCAGTAATAGTCTTGGTAATGATTTCACGTACTTTTTTCAAGAGCCCTTAAGTCTCAAGTATAGCTTCAACGGCTGAAGATTGGCTGTTAAGCGACTTCTTTTAAATCAGCTTATCGCTAAAACGGGTTGGATTGTAACCGGCCTGTTTATTTTAGCCCTGGGCAACTTGGCGGCTCGTTCAAATGCCAAATTAACGATCGATGTAATCATCTCGTCGTAGCCAATCTTCTGGTTTATGAAAAGGCACCTGGACAAATAGCCGTGAGTTGAAAGGCCCGGCAAAAGGTTGGCCTCAATGAAGTTGGGCATGCCGTTTGCATCGAGTCTCATATCAATTCGGCCATAATCGCGAGAACCCAAGGCTCTAAAGGCGCCTATCGCCAGAGCACTAAGCGCATCCTTCAAGTGAAGGTCATCTACCCCAAGAACCTTTTCAGTATTGGCTTTTTTTATCACTTGTTTCAAAAAACTATTACCCTTTTCATCGGCCGGGGCTACTACCTCAATCGGCATCGCCACCAGCACATCCGAATGAGGTTGCCTCATGACAGCTACGCTGAACTCCCGACCCGGCAAATACTCTTCTACCAGTGCATCCGACGCAAAGTTCAGGTGGATGAATGCAATCTTGGACACAAGCTCGGCCTCAGAGTGGACGATTGATTTTTCATCGACACCCTCGCTGTCGCTAAGATTGGTTGGCTTTACGAATAGCGGGAATTTCAAATTGTGCTTCTGGGTAGATGAACCAAGCCTGGATATGAAGTAGGCAGAACTCCGCAGGCCTGCGTCCAACACTCGTTGCTTGGCTTCAGGTTTATTGGAATCAAGCGCCAACGCCTCCATAAGAGAGCCGGTAAAGTTAATCCCATGCTCTCCAAAATAGGTTGAAAGCCAAACTTTGGACTTCTCAGATTTGGATGAGCCGAGAACTAGTTTCATATCTGAAACGATAAGGTCGGGCCGTCTTCGCACGAGCTTTTCAAGGTCATCTACGCCATCTATCAACGTTACCCCGACCTTGGTATAAAGCTCACTGAGCACGCCGAGCATCGCCATTTGCGAATCAGTAGCTTGGAAATTAAGCCGGGGGTCGCGGAATCCGACAATCTCAATATGTTTGTTAAGTTTTTTCAAAAGAACCTTCATAAACCAAATCTTTCTCAGCAGTCGCTGACCATTAAAAACACAGCAAAAAATGCTTCGATCAGCATCACGCGAGGGTCGCCTGACCTTCGCCTTAGGTTAAGATTCGATTCACCCCAGTAGAGGGGGAGTTTCGCTTTCGTTATGATCAAATAAGCAAATTAAGAGAGGGATGCGCCCAACACAGATTGCGCGTGTATTGAAATATATAATAACCTACTATTTAATAGATTGCAAGTTGTTATTGGCAGTCGAGCTCTTAATCTGCCTTTAGTTGGACGGCCACATTAAATACCGCATTCTCCACCAATCTGAGCCGGTTTATCTTTCCGCCAGTGAAGTAAGGAAAAGGATCCTTCAACGCAGAACCATACTCTGCCTGTACCAGCTCACCAAGATCAGCATATTGTGAAGGTATTTTGTCGGTCATTGCTTTCGGGTATTCAAGCTCTACGCTAATGCCAATTTTGCGCTCCGAGCCAACCGCCTCAAGAATTACAACAGTGCTGCTAAAGGCATTGTGCTTCGGGTGAGCCGCAAACAGGCCACTTTCGATAGTGGCAAGATAAGCTACTGTCTCGCTGGCCGTCTCGTGCTTCAAGGCCTCATGCCGGTTTTGGGCGCCTTCGTAAGTTTCCTCAATATTTCTAGGCTGCTCGGCTACGTTCGACTGTGTCGGGTGTGGCAGTGCGCGGACACGAATACCGGCTGCACGCATCCCGCGGTTTATCGACCGCAGCTTAATGGGGCTCTTGCTGCTCACAAATACCTTCGGCAGACTCTCAAAATGATTGTCGATCGCCTCAAGTTCACCGCCCAATATAATCGGTCGCATCGCATAAATTTCGTCAGCATAACTCATTGCTCTCGCGTCATTGAGCAAGAATATCTCAATATTTTGCGAATACGCAAAAGCCATCTCCATCAGACAATTGCCGCCAACATAGCCGGCAATCCCGTTCTTTTCGTCGTTATAAATCAAAATTGCGTCTGAATCAGAGATTCTGCCCAGATGCTGCTGTATAAACCCTTCTTTTTTGATAGCGTGCTGCTCATCCGTTAACCCCGCATAGCCCGGTCCTTCGTCAAAGTCGGGCACTTCAACTTCGTAGCCTCGCTTCTCGAGAACGTCCTTAAGCTTAAAAAGGCCATCGATGTGGTGCATAGAGCCGCAAATAGTAATTTTCATACATCAAATATATCAGATCACTTAATCAGAAACATAGGATGAAACTAATAGTTGACAGAATACAATTTTATAAACTAAGAAACTAACAGAGTGCTTGCTCGGCCATCTCTTCGGCCGAAAGGCAATCATATCCACGCTCACGCTCATCGAGGACCCCGGCACCGGCCACTGACCACACGAAACGGGCACCCGCCAGCAAGCGGCACCGTTGAACACAAACAATCTTAAAAAGCCATCCAATCCAACCGTTTACACTGATATAATCAGGCTATGAAACCTCGCCTAAATGTCATCACCCTCGCAGTAAACGATCTAGAGAAGGCGCTCAGCTTCTATCAAAACGGGCTTGGCCTTCCCTCACAGGGCATTATTGGCACTGAATTTAAGGGCGACGCCACAAACCCCTCGGGCGCGGTGGCATTTTTTGAGTTGCAAGGCGGCCTAATTTTTGCTTTGTATCCTCGCACCGAATTAATAAAAGATGCGAGTCTTAAGCCGGGAGCACCAAGCTCCGCAGAATTTAGTCTAGGATACGCCGTTAATTCCAAAGAAGCAGTTGACGCCCTCCTGCAAAAAGCCAAAGCGGCAGGTGCTACCATTACAGCCGAACCACACGATCGGCCGTGGGGTATTTACTCAGGTTACTTTGAGGACTTAGACGGTCACTTGTGGGAAGTCATTTGGAATCCCGGGCTAGAAGTAGAAGACTAATCAACTCTAGTAACCCCGGCTCGAGTTTCACACGAGCCATAACGTTTATGCTAAAATATCCCAATAACAAGGTACGAATATGACACCAGACACTCAAGCTGCGCCACAAAAACGCGATGGGAACGCAACAATTACTTTTTTGTCGGTCCTGGTTGTGGCACTAATCGGTGCAGTGATTTTTCTAGGAGCCCTTTACCATAATGCGAAAAATCAAAACTCAGACACCACCGTTTCGGCTACTAAAAGTGCCAGTTCGCCAACCCCCACCCTCGCCAAGTCTATCTTTGCCGTCAAAAGCTTAGGATATCCCTTTGAAATGCCCAAAAACAGCATTGCTACAAGCCTTTCTCTGCCCAATTCCGTGGGAGCTGTTCGCATAGGTTCATCCATTCAAAATCCTGGGGCGAATGCCGGTTACACCGATAAGTTCAACGATGAAATGGGGCGGTGGAGCATTGGCTACCTAGCCGATGATCCGACCGGAAGCAACAGCGAGATTTCAATGGTTGCATTAAGTAGCTCTTGGTTAAATGCGACCACCAAAAACCCACCCCAGGGCGCCCCTGCTTCGCCAGCCGAGAAGGCAAAGTTTATCACCGATCTCAAAACGCGCACGAGCAGCTGTGTAAAAGACGCCACAACCGGGTTTAAGACAAAAAGCGACGTATTTAACGTTTGCTACACAGTAGCTTCGGGTGTAGACGGCTATACACCTAGCATGACCCTAGAGGGCTATGCAGAGCTAAACGGCAAGCCATTTTATTTGACCGGATACATTCGAATCCATGACGGTCTCAACTACGACTCACAGTGGAGTAAAATGAGTGGTCAGATTCGTTCCGATTTCGTGGCCAAAAACTACCCCACCCAAACCAAGCAACAAATCGATAGCTTTGTATCTGCACTTTCGCAAACCCAAGTCGTCGTCTCGGCCAGATAACCAATCAAGGCCTGAGTCGCTCTTTGGAATCCAAACACAAGTCGGCAAACAACTAATTACGGTTTTGCCGACTTGCGCTATTACGCATCCCAGTATTAAGATAACTAAACAAATGGTTAGTTATAATTAATGCCAACTCCAATCACCCTCAAGCGCAAACGCAATCCTTTAATCGCAAAGAAGGCCATACTCGATGCTGCCGAAAGCGCTTTCGCAGCATCCGGATACGATGGCGCAAGGTTCGACATTATTGCCGAGGTCTCGGGTTATAATCGCAGCCTCATATGCCAATATTTCGAGAACAAAGACGGTCTATACCTCGCCGTCCTGGCCCGCCTGAACGACAGCTTAAACGCCCACCTAGCAAAGACACCAAACTCGGCCGACTTCCAGCTTTTCTTATCTGATCTTGTCGGCGCTATGCTCGACTACCTTTCAAGTCATCCCAATGATCGCCAAATACTCGCGTGGGAAGCGGCAGCCCAGTGGCAGTCATATCGGCGGGTGGCTTCGCGGCTCGCGAAAACATCGACCGAGCGTGCGTTCGCAGCTCGTTTTGCGGACGCTCAGTCTCGGGCACAACTTCGACCCGGCGTCGCTTCTACTTTTCAGGCATTCATGCTCATAAATCTGTGTCTGGCGTATACCGCCACCGCGTCACTCCATGCCGCGCTTATTCCTGGAGAAGAACCTTACGCTTCGAAAGCCAACGGTAGAGATTGGCTCGTCGGTTTTATTGTGGACGGGTTAATCATAGAAAAAGCTAAGGAGGTTCTATGAACGAGCAAGACAAAATCATTGTTGCTTGCCACGGTGCGAGTATTACGAGAGGTTTGGGCAGTTTTAACTGGATCAAAGATTTACAAAAACGCCCTGAGAACGCTCGCTACAAGCTGCTAAATTTCGGAGTGGGTGGCGATCCGGCTTACAACGGCGTGAAACGTTTGCCCAAGGTTATTGCGGCCAATCCTCAAAAAGTCATTTTAGCCTTTGGCTGGAACGACATTATGCTTGCCGTATTCGACAATGTGCTCAAATTTATGGGTGGGGCCAAAAACCTCCCCGAAGCTCCCACACCCGAAAACTTCCGTCGCAACCTTATCACTATGGTCGACAAGCTCCGGGCAGCGGGTACCCACGATATTGCGATTATGTCCCTGTCTGAAGTAGGGGAGAACCCCGAGTCTATCAACCCGGTTCAAACCGAGCTCAACCGCCGTTTTGCCGAATACTCGGCCATCATCAAAGAAGTTGCCAGTTCCGAAAAGCTATATTACATCCCGCTATACGAAGAAATGCATCGGGCCATTCTAGATTCAAAAAACCGCAAAGATTTCACCGCCTTTAGATTCCGTAGCTTTTACTGGGATACGATTCGCGAATTTATCTTCGGACAGTCACTCGATAAAGTGGCGACTCAAAACGGCTGGATGTTTCATGTCGACGGCATCCACCTAAGCAGCAAAGGCGGTTTATTGCTCGCAAAACTCGTGCAAGATTATCTCGACCAACCTGTTTCAAAAATAGCTAGCAAATAACCGTCACGAAGCACCCAAGCCCTCAAGCATCGCCAGCAACTTCATCGTTGTATTCCACCCTCGAATAGTCATCGAACGGTAGGCCGGCGTACCCACAATTTTGCTCAGCCGGCTCTTGGTGCGCATAGCGCTCAGTCGCTGAGAATAGATCACGCCTTTGCCCGGCCAGATCGTATCAACCCCTTCCCTCGGATCAAACACCAACATAGCCTGAGCCGCATCAATGCCCATCAAAAAGATGGCGTCACTATGGTATTTATCTGGCTGCTCACCAAAATGTTCGGGCTTGTCCCGGATAATTGCTCGCAATTGATCGCCAGTCAGCACCAAAACCTTCACAAATTCGTTCTCAAGCCTAAACCGCGCGGGCAAAGCCTCCTCAATCAGCGTTTTTATTTCAACCGCACTTTTATGAGACTTCAAGATCACGTTACCACTAGCAATATGGGTCGATACTTGCGAAAATCCTAAAGCCTCGAGGCATTCGCGCAGGTCCGCCATCGGCACATGATTTTTGCCCCCCACATTGATTCCACGAATGAGTACTGCATAAGTGTTCATTGCCCTTCATCATACCGTAAAAATAGACCACGAAGGTGCCCATGCTAAGCTATTGCCATGGTAACTCGAACAAATATACCGCAGCTATACCTCTCCAATTTTCTCACCGGCCTGGTATTTTGGTACGGCATCGAAAAAGTTTTTATGCGCTCCATTGGCATTAGCGCTTTTGGAATCGCCCTAAACGCGATGGTTTTTCTCCTTACCCTGCTCTTGCTCGATGTGCCGGCCGGGGTGCTTGCTGATCGTTGGAGCCGCAAATATACACTAATTATGGCCATAATCTTTCTGGCCGTTAGCACTGTTGTCCTCGGCACGAGCCATTCGCTTGCTGGCTACCTAGTTGGCACCGTTATATATGCACTTTATGTCGTCACCACCTCTGGCACCTTCCAGGCCCTAACCTACGATTCGCTTAAAAGTCACCACCGCGAAAAGGATTATGGCCGCGTGCAAGGCGCCACCTATGCCGCATTTCTGGCCGGTATCTTTATCGCGTCGATCGCCAGCGGATTTATCGGCGAGCATAGCACACTGTCTGCAGCTTACTTACTAACGCTTATACCGTGTTTCGCAAATCTCCTCGTTATCGCAGCCATTGATGAGCCTAAATATCACAAAGTAGTAGCCGATCGAAATTATATGGCCCACATGCAAAAATCCTTTAGGGCTATCGGCCATACCCAAGTCCTGCGTGTCCTCACCCTCATCTCAGTAGCGGTCACGGTTATAAAAGGCACGCAGACCGAATACGGCCAGCTCTATTATCTCGGCCTGAACCTAAGCACCATCTGGGTCGGCGTCGCCTTCGGCTTCATGGCACTAACCGCCGCCATTGGTTCAATATACGCACATAAATTTGGCGCAAAGATCATATTCCTCTACCCTCTGGTAATTGTCGCATTGGCTGCATTTTCGCTCCTTCCTTCCCGCTGGTTCCTCCTCGCTTTTTTGCTCGTAGCGCTCCTCACAAATGCGATTCAAAATCAAACCGTAACGCAGGTCCAAGACCGCGTAAGCTCGGATATCCGGGCCACCACCATTTCCACCCTGTCGTTCGCTTCAAACTTGGTGCTATTGCCCTTGGGCCTCATATTTGGCTATCTTACCGACAAAGCCAACATCTTCATTGCCTACCAGCTGGTACTGGTGTTTGCGGGGCTAGCACTTATCGCCCTACTCGCGACCGGCTACCTACGCTTTGAAGCGAAATTTAGCCCAGCTCCGTCATTGCTTTCAAAAAACGAGCAATAGTTTCGAGCTCAGCAGCCGAGAATTTGTCTAGCCCATCGTAAATTTTCTTCTCGACAGATCTATACTCGCGTTTGATCTTCTGGCGTCCCGCGGGTCGCAGTTGCACTACCGTGCTCCGGCGGTCAGAGTCGCTCGTGGTCCTCTGCGCAAATCCAAGCCCGGCTAGTCTATCAATAACCGCAGTCGTCGCACCACTCGTCAGACCAAGCTGGGCAGCCAGCTGGCCCGCTGTTAAAGCCCCGTACTTGTCTAGCAAATGAACGCTATGAAAATCGGTCGGGTGAAGCTTCATTTTTTCGGCAATTTGTTCCTGAAACAAATAAACATACGTGCTAAATGCTTGCAGATCATCCTGTATAGCTGCCACTTTTTCTGTTCTTGACACGGTATTCCTAAATATATATTGTTAGATACATAAAGATACTTCATGAATCAAACCAATAATAGCACAAGGATAAGCCGCATGAAAGCCGCCCAAATAACTGACTACATCCCATCAAAAGATATCCAAATAAACCCACATGCTGTTGAACCGGCTGTAAACCCAGGCTTCGTCCTCGTAGGCATCAAGGCCGCTGCTCTCAACCCCATTGATTGGAAGATGGTCGAAGGCGAACTCAGCCGGTTTATGCAATTGCCGTTCCCGTTTACCCCCGGCAGCGACTTTGCCGGCATTGTCAAAAAACTTGGCACCGGCGTCGAGCATCTCAAGGTAGGCGATGAGGTCTATGGTATGGCCGGGTTTAATCGTAATGGTTCTGGATCGCTCGCAGATCTTGCGACAGCCAAGGCCAGCTTTGTCTGGAAAAAGCCGGCCGGCCTTAACTTCGAGGAGGCCGCAGCTGTGCCAATGGCCGGTCTTCGGGCCTGGCACGTACTCGCTGAAGTGCTACAAATTCAGGCTGGTCAGCGCATTCTTATTCATGGCGGTGCTGGTGGCATTGGCACTTTTGCGCTCCAAATAGCCAAGCATCTCGGCGCGCAAGTTGCCACCACTGTGAGCAAAAAAGACGAAGAATATGCCAAAAGCCTTGGTGCCGATGTCGTCATCAACTACCAAAAACAAGACTTCAGCACCTTGCTTCACGACTACGATGCCGTCTTCGATACGATTGGCGACGAGACCTTTGCCAAATCATTCCAAGTCTTAAAGCCTGGCGGCAAAATTACCACGATGCTCTGGCAGCGCCACCCTGAGCTTGTCCAGAAGTACCAGGTTGAGTTCGTAGAACAAAGCGAGAGCGCAACGCCCAAAGCGTTCACCAGTCTTGGCAACCTCATCGATCAAGGAGTCGTGAAAGTCCAGGTGGCGAAAACCTTTCCGATGAGTGAAATCGGGAAAGCCCTCGACTACCAAAAGACCGGTCATCCTCGCGGCAAGGTGGTAATAGAGGTAAAAAATTAGCTCGTCCCAGTAGACCCAAGATACTTAAATAGCTCAAAAAATACCTTACAAAAAAACGATAATAGAGTATTGACAGTATACTGTCAATACTCTATTATATAATCATGAAATCAATTGGAAAGCCGGATGACATCTGGAGCACTTTCGCACTCAGCATTTTCCAAATCAACAGCTTGCTCATGCGCGCCGGTGAAGACATAACCCAGCCACTGGGTCTAAGCAGTGCCAAATGGCAGGTCCTCGGTCGTTTGGGCTACCAGTCGCAAACCGTGGCCAGCCTAGCTAAAGACATTGGGCACGCTCGCCAGAGCGTCCAACGAGTAGCCGATGTGCTTGTTCAAGTACAGCTCATTACCTACAAAAATAACCCAGCCGATCGAAGAGCTCAGCTCCTGGAGCTCACTCCAAAGGGTGCAGAGGCGCTCTCGGCCATTTACCGACGACAGCTAGAATGGTCCAGCCACATTATGGCCAAGCTAAGGCCGGAACAGGTAATCGGTGTAGCTAATGCACTCAAAGACATTGGGCCGGTCATCGAGTCAGGGCTCGAGGTAGTTACCAAAGGAGGTTGAGCTAGTAAAATTCGAGATCAGGGTAGCGAAGTAATGCTAAAAGGAATCAAAATGACAAGATACATTGTTCTATATAAAGCACCACTGGAAGTCGCCGAAAGGTTTGCTCATGCAACCCCAGCTGAAGCCATGAAAGGCATGAAGCTCTGGGAAGAATGGTTCAAAAAGATTGGACCAGCACTCATTGATCCAGGCAAGCCACTTGGTAATGCTATGAGAGTTACAAAGGACGGCATTACAAAAAGTGACAGCAAGATTATTGGCATGACCATCTTGCAGGCCGGCAGCATGGATGAGGCGTTAGAAATGGTAAAAGACCATCACCATCTTCACTGGACGGACGGATTAGACGAGGCACTGGCGAATGTAAAGGGGGAGTGTGAAATAGTTGTCCTCGAAGAACAGGCAATACCTGAGCTCGACTTGCCACAAGCGTAGTAGTTCCACGCGCATAAAATATCCCGCGACTGTGCGGGATATTTTTATTCCAGCTGTGCGAGCCGCTCCAGCTTCTCCCGGTAGTCGCGCTGATTAAATCGCCCCGGATAATCAACCAATTCAGTATTGAGTACCTGAAAACCCGCCTCGCGCAAAGGCCTGGCTGCCACCTCAAAAACGTTAGATTTAATCAAAATAAGCTTTGTATCCGGTGAGGCAAGCCCTCGCACGCGCTCGATCAGCCGAGGTAAACTCTCGCGAATTCGCTCCTGGCGTTGAGGTTTGGTAACCTCGTGCGGCTGCGAGATTTCAAGCGCTTCAATCATGTACCAACCCGCAGCCTGGAATCGACGCAGCCACGCCTCCTTATGCTCCTCTAGTTCGGATTCCGGCATGTCTATCGTCTCCGGAAACAGCGCACGAATCGTATTCGTAAACAGTCGGTCGTCCCGGCGAACAACGTCGCTGCGGTAAAACTGCCGACTACTTGCCACATCTGCCGCCGGGGGCGGCGACTCAGCGATGAGAAGCATTTTAATATGGTCAGGGCGATATTGCTGCCTGAGCGCATCATATGAAATCATAGCTCCATCATACCTCGAAAAATCCGTACAGGCGGCAGACGCTACGTTGACAAAATAACTCAACAGCTCTACAGTCGCCTAGCTGCACGAATCCGTGCGGCAGCCGATACGACCCCCCTGGGAGTCTCTATGTCGTTTATCGCGCCTTGGATCGGATTCATCACCCCTCCCGGCCGTGAGCGCAGGCCATTCTCGGTCTGGGTGGATGACAAGGGCAGACTCTGCGTCCGCCTGTTCATCGCAGCTGATTTCGTGGTCACCTCAATTGGCGACCCGGCTCGTCAGACGGTTGAGCGTCAGGTGTTGGGTGACGAGCCCAGACGCGAGCTCCTGGTGCGATTCCAGGTAGCGCCGTGGCCGGACCCGACCCAACCCATCCTCAGGCTTTCCCCCCTGGCTCTGCCGCATTTGTATGCGGCTACGGACCGACAGGTCCCACCCTCCATCTTCGAGGGCATTGTCGGCAGCGGCGAACCTCGGATGCTGTTCTGGTCAACTACCCTCGGCCCGTGTGGTCTTTCCGACATGCTGGGCGTCAGCGCGCCATTGCTGGAGATCGCGTCCAATCACGGAGATCTCTCAGCTCCACCACCCCGGATCGAGATTGTGCCGTGAACACCAGGGGCGCCCGTATCGGCACCCCTCCCCTGCGTTTCCGAGTAAACGTAGAGGAGAGGTTTTATTTTTTGTACAATTTGTACTAATATATAAAATATGAAGACAAGCCCTGTCCTGGATCGAAATTTGGCCGCTCTTGCCCCTATGCTTGAAGCCACCATTAAACTCTTGCATCCCTACGCTGAGGGCGCGCTGCACGACCTAAAAACCGGCAAAATCGTTGCTCTCTACAACAATATCTCCCGTCGAAATATCGGCGATCCCAGTGTGGTTACCGAGCTTGGCCTCGACATTCAAAATTTCCCCGACATCTTCGAGCCCTACTATAAAACCAACTGGGACGGCAAAAAGCTAAAATGCACGTCCGTAACCGTCCGCGATCAGTCTGGCATCCCGGTCGGCCTGGTCTGCATCAATTTTGACACTACAGCCTTCGAAGACATGAGCCATCAGCTCGGCGCGTTCCTCAACCCAAAAACCGGCAGCACCCTCAATCCAGTCGAGCAGTTTACTGAAAATTGGCGCCAGCAAGTTGCGGCCTTCATTGCCGAATACGCCGCCAAAAATAATCTTGCACCCAGCGCCCTCGCCAAAGCTGAAAAATCAGAACTAGTCGGCCAGCTCTATGATCATGGCTACTTTAATTACCGCGACGCAGCCGCAGACATCGCCCGGGCACTCAAAGTTTCGCGCACCACCGTTTACAACTACCTAAAAGATGCCAAATAGGGGAGAGAAGCACCCATGAAAACCATCAACCTCCATCAAATCGATGCCTTTACCGACAAAATCTTTGGCGGTAACCCTGCTGGTGTGGTCACGAACGCCGACGGCCTCACCGATGAAGACATGGGCAAGATCGCCCGCGAAATGAATCTCTCCGAAACTGCTTTCGTTTTAAGGCCCACCTCAGACGCCGCCGATGTCAAACTTCGTTACATTACCTGCGGCGGCGTCGAGCTTGATTTTTGCGGTCACGCCACCATTGCGGCTATCTACGAGTTAGTTCGCTCAAATACCTACGGTCTCGATGGGCCAGGCACCCGCAGTATCAGAGTTGAAAACGGTGCCGGCATCTTGAACATGTCGGTTCTACCTGGCCAGAACAACCGCATAAAAGTGCAGTTCCTAGCTCCGGCTGTCAAAATGCAACGCTATCACCTGCAAGGCGAAGCATTTGCGCGCTCATTCGGCCTACCCGCAAATTCCTTACGCCTCGACTCGCTTATTCTCATTGATAGCGTATTGAACTATCTATATATTCCCATAAGTTCGCTGTCCCAGCTTGGCGGCCTGGCATTTGATAGCGCAAAGCTGGCAAAGAATTTTAAAACCGACAAAATCGTAGCCTTTAGCCTATATTCGGCCGAAACCTTGAATCCCAGCGCCGATCTACATGTGCGGGTTACCTGCCCACTCCTTGGTATCGCGGAGGACCCTTGCACCGGCTCAATCCAAGCTGGACTCGTGCAGGCCGCCAAGAAAAATGGCGTCCTAAGCCCGACCAAGACATTAATCACCACCGAGCAAGGCCATTTCCTAAACCGGCCGAGCTTTGTAGAGGTGAACCACGATATAAAGCTTGATCTCATTTCGGTGACGGCAACCGCTGCCCATGTTTTTTCCACTACTATCGACCTTGCCTCATGAAGCGAACTATCGAAACCTCAGATGCACCAGGGGCTGTCGGTCCCTATTCTCAGGGCCAAATCACGAGCGGATTTATCTACACTTCGGGCCAAATCGCTCTTACCGCCCAGGGCGTGCTCATACAGGAGTCGTTAGAAGCAGAGACGAATCAAGTCATGAAAAATCTGGAAGCCATCCTGGCCGCTGGTTTGGCCAGTTTTAGCAATGTCGTAAAAACCACCATGTACCTCACGGACGTGGCGGATTACCCCGCAGTAAATCAAGTCTATAGCGACTTCTTCGCCCCGCCCTACCCTGCTCGTGAATGTGTGGGCGTAAAAGAGCTTCCGCTTGGGGCCAGAATCGAAATCAGTATGATTGCCGAAAGAGGCCCTGATGCCAAATAAAAATGGCTTAGGTTTGAGCTTTGCGATAAAGTTATAAGTACTAAACCCAAGGGAGTCGGATGTTCACAGCCTTAGCCCGATTCGTTACCAAGCGCCCCACGGTCATACTCTATGCCACGACCGTACTATTTATCATATCCGTCGTCTTAGGCGTGCAATCGTTTGGTAAGCTGCAAAGTGGCGGCGTTGAGACGCCGAGCTCCCAGTCCACCACCGCTCGCAACCTCATGGGCCAAAACTTTGGCGGCGAAACGAACATTGTGTTCCTCGTTCATATCAAACAGGCAGATGTAGATAGCCCGGTAGGTCTCGCTACTGGCCAAAGCTTAACCAATAAGCTATCCTCCGACCCCACCCTCGCAAGCCTTGCCAGTTACTGGCAAACCCATAACCCAGCCCTGCGTTCCACGGACCAACATTACGGACTCATAACCGCGCGTATTAAACCGGGCGGCCAAACTGCCAGAGCTAAAGCTCTCATAAAACTCTATACCACCGATACCTCAGGCTATAGTGTCCAAATTGGCGGCAGCATTCGCGCCAACATCGACATTACGAATCAGGTAGGCTCTAGCCTTGCGAGGTCCGAAAGCCTCGCCGTTCCTCTCACGCTCATTCTGCTGCTTTTCGCCTTTGGAACAGTGATGTCGGCACTGCTGCCGCTCGTCATTGCCGTGCTTGCCGTCTTTGGCACCTTTGCTGAATTGTATATTCTGGGTAGTGTTACAAACATTTCAATCTACTCCGTGAACCTTGTTACGGCCCTCGGACTCGGACTTGCTATCGACTACGCCTTATTCATTGTCTCCCGCTACCGAGAAGAACTCGCCAGTGGGAAACAAGTTGAGGCAGCTATTATCCGCACCATTCAGACTGCCGGCCGCACCGTCTTATTTAGCGCCGTTGCAGTATCCGCCGCCCTTGCAACCATGGCTGTATTTCCGTTGTACTTCCTGACCTCTTTTGCTTATGCGGGAGTCGGCGTGGTCGCTATTTCGGCCGTGTCTGCTCTGGTCGTATTGCCGGCCATCCTCCTAAAGCTTGGCCACCGGGTCGAAAAAGGCCGCCTCCCCTGGGCTCACCTTGCTCTGCGTGTAGAAGCTCCCTTTTGGCGGCGCCTTGCCGAGTTTGTGATGCGTCGTCCCTTCATGACGGCGGGGCCTGTGATGATATTATTGCTCGTCATCGCCCTACCTCTAGGTCACATTAGTTTCGGCACGCCGGACGACCGGGTGCTATCAAAAGACACTACCACCCATCAAATCGGAGACGTCCTCAGAACCAAATTTGCGACCAACGGCGATTCCCAAGTCAATGTGGTCGTACAAGGTAGGCCAACGAATGCCGATATCGCTCAGTATTCGGAGAGCTTGTCTAAGATTCCGCAAATCAACGATGTCGCCACCAGTACAGGCACTTACGTGCGCGGTGTACGGGTGTCAACGATCCCTCGCTTGCCCTCAAGTCCGTCCATTACCGCCCTAAACCTCGACACCAATGTCGACCCCCAATCAACCGCCGGCGGCACGCTCATAAAAACTATTCGAGCCCTGCCAGGTCCTGCCAACGCCCAGGTGTTTGTTGGGGGCAATGCAGCCGAGCTTGTAGACACAAAAGCCGCCATCGGCTCGCGCCTCGGCCTAGGCGCGTCACTGATTGTTATCTCTACATTCGTGATACTCTTCCTATTTACCGGCAGTATTCTCCAACCCCTCCGGGCGCTGCTATCGAACGGCCTCACCCTAGCTGCAGCTTTTGGCGCAGTGGTGTGGATTTTCCAAGACGGCCATTTGAGCTCGGTGCTAGGCTTCACCCCTCTGCCCATCTACATCACCATGCCCATCCTGCTCTTTTGCATTGCCTTCGGTCTCTCAATGGACTATGAAGTCTTCCTGCTCAGTCGCATTAAAGAGCAATACGATGCTGGTGCAAAAACCACTGATGCCGTCGCGCATGGTATGGCGCGGGCCGGCCGGATTGTATCGACCCTCGCCACCATTCTTGCCGTGAGTTTCTTTGCTTTTGGGGTCGCCTCGATCAACTTCTTGCAACTATTTGGCATCGGTACTGGTTTTGCCATCCTCATTGATGCCACTTTGGTCCGCGGCATTTTAGTACCCGCATTCATGCACTTCCTGGGCAAAAAAGCTTGGTACGCGCCGCCCTTACTCGAAAAATTATACAATCGCGCACGAATAGTCGATGAAGGCTAGATATGACTGACCGCTTCAAGCTCATCCCTGCCGTCTACCTCATTTTGCGCCGCAATGATGACGTCCTCCTGCTCAGGCGTGCCCACACTGGCTACCAAGACGGCAAATACAGCCTCATTGCCGGCCATCTGGAAGGGGACGAGCTTGCCACCTCCGCCATCGTCCGAGAGGCCAAAGAAGAGGCCGGCATCACCATTGATCCGACCGACCTAACGTTTGTCCATCTCGGGCACCGGCTTACCCGAAACCAACCCGGCCAAGAACGGGTCGACATATTCTTCGAAGCTAGCAATTGGCGTGGCGACATCCAAAACCAGGAACCCAACAAATGCGACGACCTCTCCTGGTATCCGCGCGGTAAATTACCGACAAATATGGTGCCATTCGTAAGGCGCGTGTTTGAGGACATTGCAAGAAACATCAGCTACTCCGAATATCTCGAAGAGCCCACCGAGTGACCATCCAGGCCATAGCCTGACCGCTGCAATAAATTCACCAGTGCTCATCATCAACGTTTCAGAGTATACTAGCCATAAACGAAAGCGAGGACGACAATGTTGAAAAATAGCAAAGCCTATAGTGGGTTTTCAGTAAACGACCTACCCGCGGCCAAAAAGTTTTATGGTGAGACCCTTGGTCTTGAAATCGAGGACAGCTCGATGGGCGCTATTATTCTAAAGTTGGCCGGCGGTCCAGGCGTCTTCGTTTATCCGAAAGAAAACCACGAACCCGCTACCTACACCATCTTAAACTTCCCCGTTGACGACATCGACGACGCAGTCGGCAAGCTCAAAGCCAAAGGGGTAACCTTCGAGCATTACGACAACATGACTGATGACTCGGGCATAGCTCGCGGCCTAAAAGCTCACCAAGGACCAGACATTGCTTGGTTTAAAGACCCAGCTGGCAACATTCTTTCCGTACTCCAGGAAGCTTAAAAGGACTGGGCGGCGATCCTCGCCAGCCTATCGCTCTAAGCGTCGCATCAGATACAAAATTCGCTCTGAATCCTTGAGCCGCTCTCGTCCCATAATTTCAAAATGCTCGCCAAAAGCTGCCTCAAATCCCTCAGTAGTATAGTCGGGAAAGATATCCTTGCGCGTCGCGAGCAATCGCTTCACCTGCGAGTCGGTTTTGGGCACAAATTCTATGATTAAATGCGACCCTAGCTCAGCCAAGTACCCAGCAATCATATCTAGCGGCACATTGTTTGAGATCGCCAGATGATGCACTAAGGCTAGAGCCATCACCAGGTCTGCCTGGACGCGGTCACCAAAACGCTGTCGCTCCGCATTAGCCCATCCCAGCGCCGGGCTCGGATTCGTTAAATCTACCAGCATAGGCAAAAGCGTTGTCTCGCGGTTTCGCTTCATACGTCGGTAATTGTCATCTACTGCCACCGGATCAATGTCGCTGCTAATTACAAGCTCAGCGGAGGCTGCCACCACCCGGCTAAAGTAGCCATTATTGGCACCCAGATCGAGCACGCGCCTAGGTTTCGCTTGCCCAGCAAACCGGCCCACAAGCTCCGCCTTTCGGTCGCGCGCCGCCGTACTGTAATTGGTGTGCTCGTAATAATCACCCCATTCGGTCGGCGCTTTCGGCATTTCAAGGCCGCGAATCGTGCGCTCCAAATTATCCAAAAGTCCGAGCAATGAAGTCCGACTCACCGACCGCTTCACAGCCGCCGCATTACTCTGATGCCGGCGTTGAAGCCCTGCATGTATCTTCAGATGTACGAAAATGCCCGCTTTCATTTGAGCTTTGAGTGGCAGCAACTTGGCTGCAAGCGGCAGAGGAATGCCATCGATATGTACGCGGAGCAACTGTAATAAATCGGCATCGCGGTAACTCATAAGAGCCAGTGGAGCCAAAAAATGCTGGCAAAACTGCCGGTATGCCTGCCAAGCGTCGCCCGTGTGGTATTCCTCAAACGACAATGTGTCTATCAGACACGGCATGCCCCCAACAAACTGAATGTTATAAGCACTAGCATCTCGCAGTGTCATGTCATGCTCGAGGCTGCGTTTTTGAATCTCGAGCGTCGCAAGCGCTGCATCCTTGAGCTGCGAAAACGACCACTCAAAAGGATAAATAATCAGCGGCACCATTTCCGGCTTTAGGAATTTGTGGGCATCTGCCCGGCCGGACATATTGACCTCTTTATGGCGAATCAACAATCCGCGCTCAGTCAGGTCCTCGTAAAGCCCGCTTTTCATCAGGCTATCATAAGCCGGCCCACCGTTCGCATTCACCTGGCGATATAGATTGCCGCCTTCCCAAAACACAAAGCCATAATTATCGCGAAATGATGCGGGATCCCGAGAGCTCACAATGAAACTGGCTTAACGCTTTCACTAGTTTTTTTGCGCCGCAGTTTAGCGATAATAAACCGGACGCGGCCGCGAATCATATAGCCCACTCCCATCACGGCCCCTACAACCGCTTGCAATACAAAGCTACCGGTACCCGGATCTACATAAGCTACCAAAAACCTCACACGCACTCCTTTCGGCCACTATTTTTCGTCTCTTTAATCATAATAATAAACCACCTTGAGAGTCGGCTGAGTGCCAGCAAAACTCACGCTCCCGGATTGGTAAAATCAAGCCAAACCTATACAATACCCGCAAGATGCGCATACCTTTCATTCCTAAAGTTGCTGATCCTCATACCTTAATTCGACCCGAATTAGAAAGATTTATACGCGAAACCAAAAGCGGCAGTTCCTTTTTGCTCGCTGGCACGCTATTTTGGCTCGCTGGCGCGTTCTTTGGCTTTGCGATACCCGCCTTTAAAATCACCTGGGTTGTCTATGGTGGGATCTTGGTGCCCATTCTAGCTATACTCATCGGAAAGTTGCGCCACACCGCTTGGCTCATTAAGAGCCCATATACGGTGCTCGCCGCGGTTGCGCCCGCCATTGAAATGGCGGCGATTCCCATCCTAATCTTCTTGCAACACTCAAGCCCGGCGGCGCTCGTAGGTATTCTTATGATTTGCGAAGGCACACACTACCTCATTTATATGTGGCTCCACTTAGACTATTACTTCTTCATTCTCGCCTACCTCAAAGTCTTTTTAGGCGTACTTTTTCTCTTTAGCATCATTCTGGGGGGAAATCTTAGCATGCAGATGCTCATATCGGGTAGTATTTCGCTGGTGATCGCTCAACTAGTAGCAAAAGATAGCGGACGAGTCCTCGAACTCTATAGAAAATAGTTTTCGGTTAAAGGCCAAACCAGCTAAAAACCGACTGCACCAGGACAATTGCTGCAAGCAAACCTACCAGTACCACGCAGACCGTGGCCACAGCTCGGTAAGCCCGTCCATTGGCCGCGTCACCTAGTACGCTTCGCCGGTTGGCCAAAATAAGCACAAACGTTAGCAAAATTGGCGTAATAATCCCATTTAGTACCTGCGCCCGGATTAAGGTAGCAATCAGGTTGCCTGGAATCATCGCGACCGCCGCTCCCAGCACAATCTGTCCCGTAAAAATCCCCAAAAACAGCGGCGCCTCCTGGAAACGTTTCCCCACGCTTCGCTCCGCACCCACAGCTTCGCTAATCGCATACGCCGTCGACAGCGGCACAATCGCCGCTGCCAGCATACTCGCGCCGAACAGTCCAAAACCAAATAACTGCCCCGCAAACGCTCCCGCCACGGGTTTGAGCGCCATTGCCGCCTCGGCTGCGCTAGCTAACGGGCCCCGGTGCACTACCGCAGCTGCTGTGGCAATAATAATAAACATGCTAATAAGGTTCGCAAAAATCGATCCCGCTACGGTGTCGATCCGCTCGCTTGCGTACTCACTCGGCCCAATGCCCTTATCGGCCACCGCCGCCGCAATATAAAACTGCATGTACGGTGTAATCGTCGTTCCAATCAGTGCCACCCCCAAAAACAAAAAGTCGTGCGACCATACAAAATGGGGGAGTGCCAGTTGGCTCGCAACCTCGCCCCAGTGCGGATGGGCCAGCACCGCCGCCACGGGGTAGGCCAAAAAAGCCAGCGATAGCAGCAAGAACAGCCGTTCCGCATTCCGGTAGGTGCCGTATACCACGAGCGCCCAAATCGCCACTGCCGAGAGTGGAATCGATACGTACCGGCTCACACCAAACAATTCCAGTGCCGCTGCAATTCCTGCAAATTCACTCACTACCAGGCCTATATTGGCTACAATGAACGCAGTCATCGCAAATGCCGTTACGCGCAAAGAAAATTGCTCACGAATGAGCGACCCCAGCCCCTCGCCCGTATAAGCTCCCAGCCGGGCGCACATTTCCTGAACAACCACCAAGCCCACCGTGACAAGTAGCATGAAAAATAGCGTCCGGTAGCCAAATTGCGCCCCAGCCGAAGCGTATGTGGCGATACCGCCAGCATCATTACCGGCGTTGGCGGCGATAAGCCCCGGCCCAGCCAGTGCCAAAATCGCCAAAAAGCGCCCGGATATCAGCGATCGCATCTTGCGAATCATTCGAGCATCCTCGGGAAATGAAACCGTCCGCGACGCGAAGAAATCAGCGCGTCCACAATATCATCGGCCAAAATCCGCCCGATCGGCCGGTGCTCGGCATCTACCACCACAATCGACGAACTACGACCCGCAATCAACAGCTCCACTACCTCATCGAGTGGCGTGTCCGGCAATACTGTCACGGGCTCCGGCGGACGCGTTAACTCACTCAAAGCTTGCTGCGGGTCCGCCACAAACAATTCGCCCACCTGAATGTCGTCAATCAGCTTGCCCGCCGCATCCACGACAATCACCGCGCCAAGCTCCCCGGCATCATGATCAAGCCCCTGAAATCGGCGCCGTACATCCGCTACCTTTTCACGAGCTTGAGCCGTCATGATCGTCGTTGTCATCAGACCGCCCGCTTCGTTTTCATCGTGGGCCAAAACTTGATCAATCTGACGAGCCGCCGTCTTCGGCAAATGCTGCATTAAATCTTCCCGCTCCTGTGCACCAAAATCACGCAACGCATCCGCCGCCTCGTCTGGCTCCATGTGGGCCACCAGCTCGGCCGCATCACGCAAATCCGCCTCTCGCAACAAACCCTCCAGCTCTTTCGGCTGCATTTCCTCGAGCGCGTCCGCCGCTGCCTCTGGGTCCAAAGCCTCGAGCAATTCCTGACGCTCATCCCGGCCCAAGTCTTCGAGTAAATCGGCCACTTCACCCGGCCGCAAATGCGCCAGCTCCTTCATTGGTGAGGCCGCTTGGAGACCCTTGCCGCTCGATTGCTGACCAAAGCTTTGTACCTGCGCCCAGTTAATGACCGCCTTCGGTGCAGCCACCGACCGCCACCGCGCTGGACCCAGCCGCCGCAATAGCGCCGAGAAACTGGTATCAACTCCCACTAGCCGGTACTGATCCTTGACCGACGCAATGTATAAATCGGCCGCCCGCACCACCCGCACTCCGTTAATGTCGATCATCTGGTGATCCACCACGTCTCGCATCAACAGGGCTTCACCTTCACGCAGTGCGAAGTCTTTCAGGTCCAATTTTGAAGTCCCGAGCACTACGCTATCGCGTTTTATTTCGGCAACCCGCTTCATTCCCACCCAACTGCGGCGCCGACCTACCCGCACAATCACGCCAGCAATAGCCGGGTATGACTGGCTCAAGTCCCACCGGCAAACCAGGTCCACGATCGTGCCGACCTCATTGCCACCAGAAAGCAGTACTGGCCGCCCCACTAGGCCAGCTACCGAAACCAAAGCTTGGCGAAGCTGTTGCAGCGCCAATTGATCCTTTCGAGCTGATGTTGTTTGAGGCATATTGTGAACCTATTACGTTCACATTTTACCGTTATAGGCTACATTAAGCAATTTTTATTACTAAATATCAAATGGCCTCCCTCATGAAATGAGCAGTTCATTTGACAAGAATTACATTAGAGACTAATATGATTAGTATCTGTGGATAAACTAGACTACAATTTAAAACGTCTCGAAGCTGCCATAGACAATGTAAGTCGAGCAGCCCATAGTGCTCGCAAACATCTTGGCGAGCATCTTCAGCTCACGCGCACTCAGCTCGAGATCCTCATGATGCTTGCCCTAAAACCAGGCCAAACCACGGGCGAACTCGCTGGCAGGCTAACGCTTACCCAAAGCGCCATTACCCAAACGGTCGATACCTTGTTTCGACGCGGCTTCCTTGAGCGCCGCTCAGACGAGCAAGACCGTAGAGTTATTCGTCTGCACCTAAGCGCCACTGGCCTTGAGACTACCAGCCAACTCCGCGCTCTCAAGCGTGAACGCCTTCGTGCCGTGATGGCTCGACTCACCGACGCCGAAGTGGATGCCATGATCACAGCTACCGAGAAGTTTGCAACCGTACTCGAAGAAAAACCCAACCCAGCCCAACACTAAATAAAAGGAACCACCCCATGCCCCTGCTCGATGGAATCATAAAATCCAAGACCGTGGAGTCAGCCGCTCCAGCAAAAGCAACGGCGCCCGTCCCAGCTGAAACACCAACCGTGCCGTCGGTCACCCCAACCACGGAACACGTCACCTCATTCGCCGACCTGCACCCGAGACGCAAGACCATCACCATGATCGGCGTCATCCTCGCCATGCTCCTGGCTGCCCTCGACCAAACCATTGTCGGCACAGCCTTGCCGCGCATTGTCCGTGAGCTCGGCGGCGCTGACCATCTCACGTGGGTTGTTACCGCCTACATGCTCGCTTCCACCGTCACCGTGCCCATTTACGGTAAACTTTCCGACCTCTACGGGCGCAAATGGTTCTTTTTTAGTGGCATCCTCATTTTCCTCCTCGGCTCCATCTTGTGTGGGCTTAGCCAAAATATGGTTGAGCTCATCGCCTTTCGCGCCCTCCAGGGCATTGGCGGCGGGGCCATCATGGGCAATGCTTTCGCCATCATCGGAGATCTATTCGACCCAGCCGAACGCGCGAAATGGCAGGGCGTGCTCGGTGGTGTTTTCGGGCTAGCTTCCGTCATTGGTCCAGCTCTGGGTGGTTTCCTCACTGACCATGCTTCCTGGCGCGCTGTCTTTTGCGTAAACATCCCACTTGGCCTTATCGCACTAGGCTTCATTGGCTTCCTCATGCCAAAAGTAGTCTCAACCATCAAAGATAAAGTGATCGACTTTTGGGGTGCCGGACTCCTCATTGGGACACTCGTGCCACTGCTCATGGCCCTGTCTTGGGGTGGTCGTCAATATGCCTGGAACTCAAGCGCCATCATTGGACTCTTCGCCTTCGGCACCGTTTCTCTCTTGGGCTTCTTATGGGCCGAGCACAAAGCGAAAGAACCCATCATGCCATTGAGCCTATTTGAAAACTCCATCTTCTCAACTTCCGTCGCCGTTACCTTCCTAACGGGTGCCGCCATGTTCGGCGCCATTGTGTTCATCCCGCTCTTCGGTCAACTTGCCCAGGGCATCTCAGCCACCGATTCGGGCACCATCCTTACGCCCCTTATGGTAGGCCTCATTGGCGCTTCTGTTATCTCCGGCCAAATCATAGCCCGCACTGGCAGGTATCGTATCGTTGCCATCACCGGGGCCGCTCTCCTCGTTGGCAGCCTGCTTTGGCTGAGCCACCTCACTCCCGATACTAGCCACCTCCAGCTCGTCATTCGCATGGTAACGCTTGGAGCCAGTCTCGGCCTCTCCATGCCAGTATTTAACATTGCCGTCCAAAACGCCTTTGACCGTACCAAAATGGGCGTCGTCACGGCTTCTACTCAGCTCTTTCGTAACATTGGTGGTACCGTAGGTACTGCTGTTCTGGGTGCCGTCTTCAATAACACCTTCGCCCAAAATGCTGCGGGGCTCAGCTCTACCGCCTATGCCCAGGCCGCAGCTAAGCATGGTCTTGATGTCACCAACCCCAACCTACTCCAGGGCCTCCTCTCCACCACCGGACAGGCCAAAGTTACCGAAAGCATTGCCGCCCTTCCCGCTCCCGCCCAGGCAAGCGCCACGCAGGCCTTTACCACCTTCATCACTATTGCCAAAGACGCCTTTGCTCTGTCGGTGAGCCACGTTTTCTTCATAAGCGCCCTCGTGGCTTCTGCCGCGCTAGTTGTAACCCTGTTCCTCAAAGAAATCCCCTTGCGCAAATCCGCTAAACCCGCATCCGACCGCGTCACCCAGGCCGGCGATGAGCTAGCCGTAGAACTTGGCCAGGCCGAGACCAAAGACGAACCTTTCCTGACGCACTAAACACCATCTTGTATGATAGAGCTATGCCCAGAGCCCTTGCCTCATTCATACTCGGTCTCAGCACTTTGCTCTTTTGGGCGATGCCGGCGTTTGCTGATCAAACCAGCCTCAGTTATTACCGGGCTAAAATCGTAGCCACTGCGGCCCAATCAGACTCAAGTAGCCAAGCTGCCATCTCGATTCAAATTCTAAACGGCCCAGATACCGGCAAGATCGTATCTGCCGGTACCGTTGGGTTCAACAGTTCCAGCGATCTCACCATGCCGATTTACCACACCGGGGACATCGTTGTGATCGTGCGCACCCCAAGCATCGATAAGCCTGGTGGTCCCACCTACTCCGTTCTCGATCATTATCGGCTGCCAACCGCCGGTTTATTGCTAAGCATCGTTATAGTGCTCGCCGTCATCTTTGCCGGTTGGCGTGGCCTTGGTTCAATTATTGGCCTTGCTATTAGCTTGGCTGTCATCGGCGGATTCGTAGTACCGCAAATCTTGCAAGGCCGCAATCCCTATCCCATTGCTCTTGGCGGCAGCTTCATCATTGCTGGCCTCGGCATATATTTTGCTCATGGTTTCAGCCGTCGCACCACGCTAGCCCTCATTAGCACCTACCTTACGCTCCTTTTAGCAGCTGGAGTATCCATCTTGGCAGTCTCCGCTGCCCATTTGAATGGCATTGCTACCGAAGATACATCCTACCTTCATCAGCAGGTTCCCAATCTAAACCTCCAAGGCCTCTTGCTCGGTGGCATCATGATTGGTGTGCTTGGCGTCCTCGATGATATCACTGTTGGCCAGGCTGCGATCGTAGAACAGCTTCACCATGCTAGCCCCAGCCTAAATTGGCGAGAACTCTACCGGCGCGCCATGAAAGTCGGCCGTGAACATATTTCTTCGCTCATTAACACACTCGTCCTAGCCTATGCCGGGACGTCGCTTATCTTCATCGTTTATGTTGCTGCTGTATTAAATTTACCGCTATGGTTTACGCTAAACTCTGAACTTGTCATGGAGGAAATCGTTAGATCACTCATTGGTAGTTTGGCCCTGATTCTCGCGGTACCTATCGCCACTCTCCTCGCGGGATATTTTCTCCCAAAATATCCACCTACATCAAAATAAGGCTTCAGTTTACAATTTGTGAGCCGTCCATTAGCATAAGAGGTACTAACTCGTTGGAAGGTGCGTTCTTATGGCTCGTCTCCCGCAACCCGGTCAGGATGCAGGCGTCTGGGGTGGTATTCTCAATGATTACCTTAGTGTCGAGCATGATGCCGATGGCACCCTCAAACCATCCGGCAGCATTGGCACCAAGGCCAACGATTCAGCGGTCGTCCACAATACTGGCAGTGAAACCATCGCTGGCGCGAAAACCTTCACGAGCGCACCCGTTGTTCCCGCCGCCGCCTTCCCCGAATCTGCAGTGGCCGGCCTCACTACAGACCTCGCAGCCAAAGAGCTGTCGACCAATAAGGGCATTGCTGGCGGTTACGCTAGTCTCGACGGCTCAGCCCAAGTCCCAGCCGGCCAGCTTGGAAATGTGCTCGCAAACCTTCGTTACCGCGGGGCCTGGGCGCCGTCAACCGCCTATGTCGCAAACGATCTCGTAACCTTTGCTGGCAGCAGCTATGTGGCCACGACATCTTTTACCAGTGGAGCGAGCTTTAGCCTCACAAACTGGACTTCGCTGTCGTCCCAAGCCGGCGTGTATAACGTAAAAGATTATGGCGTAAAAGGGGACGGCGTCACCGACGACACGGCCGCCATTAACGCTGTCATAAGCGCGGCATTTGCCGCAGGCGTTGCGGATGGCACCAACTACGCCGAGATTTATTTTCCTCCTGCCGTGTATTTGATCGCTGGTAATCCGATAACAGGCGGCACCACCTATGGTAGCGCCCAGATTCCACTGCCGATTGTTCCCGAAAGTTCAGACCTGAGCAATCCCGCAGATCCGAATTCGCCGCATCTCATTCACAAGCAGAAATTTATATTGGTCTTAAAAGGTACAGCCGATGCGACTGCGCTGTATCACTGGCTCCAGACAGTACCTCAAGAAGCTGGTGCGGTGCTACGCACGACCTACGATGCCGGTGCCGGCCTTCCCGCTACCGGTGCGGTGTCGGTGATCGGTGGGCCCAATGCCCAGGGTGGCGGTGATGCTGCTCATCAATATGGCGGTGCCACGAATAGATGGAACAACATGCTTGTTGTCGTTGACGGCATAACGATAGAAGTCCCCCAGAATGGCAATATATCTGGGTTTGATTTTCAGGGAATGGCTGAGGTGAATGTAGTGAACGCTTCCGTCCTGGCTCGATCGACGGCCACAGGAGCTCCCACAATACCGGCCCCAAACTGGTCGTTCGGACTCAATATGCCCCAGACAAATAACAACGATATGTGCAATATTGGTTACTATTCATGCGAGGGACTGGTGTACGGACTCATCATCCAAGAGCACGTGCAGGCTAACTCTCTGCGATTGATTAACTGCTATGACGGCCTTGTGATCTGGCCATCGTCGGGTGCTCCTCACCGTAATATCATTAGCTATGCCTCAATTGAAAACTGTCACAAGTGCATCGCCTTTGCCAGTCCCGGAATCATGAAGCTAGATATCCTATGCGCTGACATTGAGCCGGAGAGTGGCGCGATTGTGGATGACCCCAATAATGGTGGTAGCGGTACTATTTACATCGGTGCAAATGGCACGGATGGTGGCACTCTGAACACTGCGCTCAATAGCCCTAGTAGTACAGCCGTAAATGGTGCAGCCAACCTAAAGATTATAAATACCGACCAAGCACCCGGGCATGTGACGGCGCCATCGGTACCATCTTCTACTACTTCATTTAAAAACCCCTTCTGGCGCGATGCTGCCGTGACGATTACCGGTGGGACGGTTACAGGGATTGCCGTCGATGGCACCACCTTATTTACCGCCACACCCGCCATGGTGTTTGTGCCGAGCGGTAAATCAATCACGCTTACCTACTCAGCAGCTCCTTCATGGCAGTGGACGTTGTCTTGAGTTCGCCTTGTACATCCAGCAATCTTAATGCTACACTCAGTCCAATTATGAAGAAAACCTTCTCCCTCCAGCCCATCCCGCCGCAGCCGCAGCCGATCTGACAACCGGGGTATTTCTTTTACTAAAAATAGCAACGACCAAGCGACCCCGGTGAAGGGGCCGTTTTGGTCACCAAGCTGGCGTTGCAATTTCCTAAAAGGACTACCCATGAAAATTATCTCCGTCGAAACCCTTATCAACCTTATCGAACGTCACGGCCTTGAAACATTCTTAGCTGATCTCACTCAGGCCTTAGAGCGCGATTTTGCTCGTTGGTCAGAATTTACTCTCATTCCTCGCCCCGCCATGCATGTACCTGGCGGCGTCCTCGAGCTTATGCCCATTTGCGACGACACCTACTACACGTTTAAGTACGTAAACTGTCACCCGGCCAACCCCCAGACCAGCCAAATGACGGTCGTCGCCACCGGCCAGCTCGCCCGCATCGACACCGGCTACCCCCTCATGTTTAGCGAAATGACCATCCTCACGGCCCTACGCACCGCAGCTACAGCTGCACTGGCTACGCGGCTCATGGCTCGAGAAAATGCCCAAGTGTTAGCCATTATCGGTACCGGCGCCCAGAGCGAATTCCAGGTCCGAGCCACATGCCTCGTGCGCGACATTACCGAAATCCGCTACTTTGATACCGATCCCAAAGCTATGGACAAATTTGAGCGCAATCTAGAAAATGCCGGCCTAAAACTCACACGCTGTCTAGATGCCGAAACCGCCGTCCGCGGCTCCGATATCGTCACCGTCTGCACCGCCGCCAAAGCCCACGTTGATGTCATCAAAGATGCTTGGATACGGCCTGGTATGCACATAAACGGCCTTGGCGGCGACTGCCCCGGCAAGACCGAGCTTGAGTTTGCAATTCTAAATCGCAGCCGTATTGTGGTTGAATACTTCGATCAAGCCTTCATCGAAGGCGAAATTCAACGTTTTGGCCGCAACGAAGCCAAAAAACATGTATATGCCGAATTACACGAGCTCGTAAATAAAACCAAGCAAGCCCGCACCAACAACGAAGACATCACCCTCTTCGACTCCGTTGGCATTGCTCTCGAAGATTATTCGGCCCTACGCCTCACCTATGAACTGGCGGGCAAGTATCAGCTCGGCGAACAACTCAGCCTCGTCCCAAACCTTGGCGATCCCAAAGACCTCATGTCGCTTATACACGGCCAATAACACCAAGCACGAATCTGTGATGGTCACGGTGAAACACCCAGGTTATATCAGCACGGACAACGTAAAAACGGGCGCCTTTTGAAGCGCCCTTTTACTTTTGGTTTAGCTACTTCGTGATGATATTGAGATACTGCTCCAGCCGCCGAATATCGGCCAAAACGTTCGATCGCACGGGATTAAATAAGGTCATCCTTAGCACCGGACTACCACCGTATTTAGCAAACGTGCATTTGTCGCCTATTTCCTTCAATACTCGAACTTTTTGAACCGACTCCAAAGCCTCAATCTTAAAGAGACCCTGAATCTTTTCTAGCCGACCCTCTTCTTTGGCGTAAAATTCCATCACAGCCGTATAACCCTTAATTTTCTTGGGCAGGAGCGGCTTGCGGGAGAGGCGAATGAGCAAGTCATTGAGCGAGTGATCAATGCCAAACGACAACTCGTACATACTATGCCGGTTACCGCCAATTCTGGATCCAAGCTCAATCACCTTCCAGCCTGTTTCAGTGCGCATCAGTTCGATATGGCAGGTAGTGCTGCGCATACCCACGGCTTTAATGCCTTTGGCGGCCACTTCTTGAGCGGATTCCGTATGAGAAGCATTAAGCTGCGTGGGTGTTATGCGCATATAGCCAAAAAAGTCGTCAAATCCGACTTCTCGGCCTGTCTTCACATACACCAGCGGGGCAAAATAAACCACGCCGCGCGCATTCACATAGGCGTCAATTGAATACATGTCGCCTTCCATGAACTCCTCAACCAGGATGGCGGGTGCCCCACGACCTCGCTTGAGTTTGTACACCTGATCAATCTTTTTAAAGGTTTGAGTCAATACCTTTTCCAGTTCCTCGCGGTGATAACAAATACTCACGAGTAAACTACCCGCCAGCCCCGACGGTTTTACGACCATCGGATAGCCAACTCGCTTTTCGATCTTTGTAATAGTTTCGGGGCTGCCGTCGTGTGCTACCAAAAAGTTTGGAGCGATCGATTTATCATAATTGCGCAAAAGCGCCCGCATCTGGGTCTTTTCAGACGTCCATTTAATGGAAGTTTCGGTTGGCAGTACACAGTTGGGAATCAAGGGAATTACTTTGCGCAAATGAGGCGCATTACCATCACCCAAAAACGTTGCGGTCAAAATGTCATCAACATACGGTTTCAGGACATTTTGCAATGCTTCGGTGTCGCTAAAATCAACCGTCAGGAGAATAATATCTTTTGCGTCTTGAACCCACTGTCGAATCGCTTTTTTGTGATCAAACAGAACAACAGCTTGAATCTTCCTGCCAAGCATTGTGCTCATTTTTTCCAGAGCTACCACTTGCTCTTCGGCAAAACTATTAACGAACAAAATCTTGTCGCGATTACTGGTTTGATGATAGAGGGCCATAGAATGTTCTTCCTATAATTTTTTCAGTACAAATAGACAGAACGATAGGGCGCGGTTGCAATTGAGCCACTCGCGAGATTGTACTACCACCAGACATCAAATTCAATCACCAGAGTGGTAATCCCTCTCACGCCAGTCCCGCGATGTAGGCTGCAACGTCACGCATAATCTCAAGTGCCACCGGACCTGCGTCGGACCTGGTATTAAGGCCAGGTCTTGGATTGAGCTCCACCATCAGCCAGCCTTGTTTACCCTTAGCAAAATCAATAGCATAAAACCGCGGAAAATCATCCAGCTGAGCATCTATCTCTAGAGCCATCTCTCGGACTTCGGCTGGAATCTGCGCAGTTCGCAAAAAGCGCTCACTGCCTCCCTGAGAGACATTAGCATGATATTTTCCAGCTGCTGGCTGCCTCAAAGTTGCACCAACAATCTCTCGCCCCGTCATAAGTACCCGCACGTCGTGGATGCCCGCAGCAAGGCCAGGCACACCATCACTCATATCGATAAATTCTTGAACCATCAGGGGGTAAGTCTCGGTCTCTGGAATCTGAATCGTTTGCTTAGTGCCAATGTATACTTGCTTGCCGCCATTACTAACCGGGTTCTTTACAACCACCATTTCGCCCACAACCTGCTTAAAAGCAGCCTCCAGCTCCTCTTTGTCGGCGCACACAATCGTCTTCGCTTGGTACTGGCTAAAGCGCTCGTACGTCGCCGCCTTGTCGAGGAGCAAAGGATAAAGCCGTACGTCCGTGACCGTCGGCACGTCCAATTCCCTAAACCCACCCTTCTCAAATACAATATCCGCCTGAATCTCGCCTACTTGCTGAAAATCGCGAACTTCGCTAACCTCATCAATAGTCCAGGCATGTGCAAACCGGCCCTTGCCCAAATAATTATCGCCGCCCGTCACAAAATACACCTGGGCTCCGGCCTGCTTCATGGCTAGTAAGTAATGTTGGTATGAGTAATAATAGTATTCGCGATCTGAAAACGGCTCTTTACTCGCGTCAACATCCCGAACAAAAAAGGCGATCGTTTTTTTCATAGCTCAATTCTTCTAAAGTATCGTAATTAAGAGTAGTGATCGAAAGAGGATATTACAAGATGTTGGAAGCGCAAAACCCCTGCTTATTCGATCGGTGGCACGAGGAATCCGCGCCCATGTTCCATATGAGTACTCTCTGGCCAAAATTTACGGAAGCGAGCATACAAACATTTCTCGAAGGCATAGGTGACCAACCAGTGCCAGAGGGAGGGATAAGCACCGAGCTAGCCCTAAGCTACAAGCAAACCATTGAGCACTTTCTGGGAAGCCTAGATTCGCATGCCAAAGCCGAGTATCCTTGCCTGCCTGCGTATGAGGCCTTTGAGCGCGAGCGTCTTATGCTTCTAAATCTTGTATTGAACGTCGAAGATCCTGTAAAAACACAACACTATTGCGACGAACTTTACGGCCGGCTATCCGATCTTCGATTCGATGAGGTGCTTAGCAACCTCAAGCAGCGCATCGAAAATCTCACGCCTCGCTCCGCCGGAGTCGCCGAAGAGCAAGCCCGGCTTCTAGGCGTCTGGCAAAACATCCCCTCAAGCGGTGACATCAGCAAAGTTCTCACGAGCTTTGACTACTATCGCACCCAGGTAATACCGCTCGTTGAGCGTCGCTTCGGTTTTGTTCATGAGCTTATGCAGCCCTACCTCCATGAGCCGGCCATCAGCTCGAAAGACGTCGAATCTATCCTGGAAGCAGCTATTGACCGCATTTTGGGCAAAACCACGGGTTGGGGGGTCCTCGTTTTAGACGGGGCGCCCAACGTTTTCATCGATCACGACCGTCGCGCTATCATCGTTCCGGCCGGGCGACAATACACCAAAGACCACGTCGAAAATCTTGTCGTTCATGAAATCGGGGTGCACATCGCGCGTTCGGTCAACGGCGAAAACAGTCGCGAACGCCTTGCTGCCGTGGGCATGTGCGGGTATGGCCCGACCGAAGAAGCCTTTGGGGTTTTACTCGGTAGCGCCACCCAAGTCGACTATGAGCCACTCAGCGCTCTCATCTCTTTTGTGGTCATACATTTTGCTGCCAGCAGCCCTGAACGCACCTTTCGCGAAATTCACCGGCTTACTAAGGCCCTGCTTATTTGTCTGGGCAATCCCGATGACACCACATTCACAAAACGAAATTATGAGTATGGCCGCAGAGCCTTTGGGCGGGTTATTCGAACACTGCGCCTTGGCACACCTCAGATCGTCGAACGTTCCACTACCAAATATTGGCGCGGCATCCTTTTGCTCAATGAGTATCTTGACACTCATGGCCTCGATACCGACACCTTTGATGAATTCTTCGCGGGCAAGTATGATTGCTTCGACCAGACCCAGCTCAACCTCATCAAAACTCACGCCATAAATTAACGAACACCCATGCCGAACGCCGTCATCCTCTTCTACAAATACATCACCCTACCCAGCCCCGAAGCCGAGCGAAAGGCTCAGCGCAAGCTCTGCGAGGATCTGGGCCTGAAGGGTCGTATTCTCCTTGCCGAAGAGGGGATTAATGCCACACTTGCCGGCCCCGCGGGTAGCATCGAGGCCTATATCGCAGCCATGAACCAACACCCGCAATTTGCCGGTATCACCTACAAACGCGATGCCAGCCAAACCATTCCATTCCCGCGTCTGCGCATCAAAGTGCGCCCCGAAATCGTTACTCTTGGCGTGGACGTTGACCCCGGCGACACCGCCCCCAAGCTCACTCCCACTCAGTTTCATGAACTCACGGCCGATCCCAATGTCGTCCTCTTCGATGCTCGTAATGCTTATGAATCCGCCATTGGTCGTTTCCGCGGCGCCGTCACGCCTTCCATTGATCTATTCAAAAACCTACCCGAGGCCCTGGGCGATTATGAAGATCTCAAAGACAAAACCGTCATCACCTACTGCACCGGCGGTATCCGCTGTGAAAAAGCCTCTGCCCTCATGAAGCAGCGTGGTTTCAAAAACGTTTATCAGCTCGAGGGCGGCATCATCGAATACGCCAAAGCCTATCCCGAAGGCGCCTTCGAAGGCGAATGCTTCGTCTTCGACGACCGCATGAGTGTTGCCTTTAACGACCATCCCAAAGCCCTCGGCCAGTGCCATTTCTGCGCCGCTCCCACCAATACTTACCACAACTGCGCCCGTCCGGAATGCAACGCGCTCATACTGGTTTGCGCAGACTGCTCGCAGCAAAACCTGTGCCTAAATTGCACCAACCTCACCGAAAACATCGTCCGGACCGCTATTCATGGAGTTCAAGCTTAAAAGCAAACACGAACAGGATGGCTTCTTCGCCACGGATCCAGCAGAAATAACCAAACAACCTGGCGACCACAGGCAGGAGGTCACCCATTATCAACCTAATCCTCAAGCTAAATTCGACAAAGCCGCTTAAGCCGTATACGTCCCAGCGCTCGTCGAACCGCCGTGCCCTGTCCAGTTTGTGTGAGAAAACTCGCCCCGTGGTTGGTCAATCCGCTCATACGTATGAGCCCCAAAAAAGTCGCGTTGAGCTTGAATCAGCCCCGCCGAACCGCGCTCCGTGCGGTATCCATCATAAAACGCCAGCGCCGTACTAAAGGCTGGTACTGGAATCCCGCTCATCACCGCCCCGGAAATCACCGCCCGCCAAGCCGGCTGAGCCTTTTCGATAGCGCCCGCAAAAAATGGTGCCAAAAGTAAATTAGCCAACGCCCCGTCCGCATCAAAGGCAGCCTTGATGTCGCCCAAAAAACGGCTACGAATAATACAGCCGCCGCGCCACATCAGCGCAATCCCGCCGTAATTCAGGTTCCAGCCGTACTCTCGCGCCGCCGCTTGCATCAGCATATATCCTTGCGCATAGCTCACGATCTTCGAAGCATACAACGCCTGCCTTACCTGCTCAGTAAAAGCTGCAGCATCCTCCACTTCACCCCTATTTGGTCCCTGCAGCCGTTTGCTCGCCACCACTCGTTCATCCTTCAGTGCCGAAAGACACCGTGCAAATACCGCCTCCGCAATCAATGTCACCGGCTGGCCTAGCTGCGCTGAATCAATTACCGTCCATTTACCCGTGCCCTTTTGCCCAGCGCTATCCAAAATTTTATCCACGAGTGGCGCGCCGTCCTCGTCCTTAAATGCCAAAATCTCGGCAGTAATCTCAACTAAATAGCTATCGAGCTCGGTTTTATTCCAATCCGCAAATACCCCGGCCATTTCCTCGGCACCCAGTCCAGCCCGGTCACGCAGCAGCTGATACGCCTCGGCAATCAACTGCATATCCCCGTATTCAATGCCGTTATGCACCATCTTCACGTAATGTCCCGCCCCGCCTTCACCCACCCATTCACAACACGGCGAGCCGTCTTCTACCTTGGCTGCAATCGCCTGGAAGAGCTCTTTCACATGGGGCCAAGCGGCTGGCGATCCCCCCGGCATAATCGAAGGCCCACGGCGCGCTCCCTCTTCTCCGCCCGAAACCCCCGTACCCACGTACAAAAGCCCCTTCGACTCCACATATTTCACCCGTCTAGCGGTATCGGTAAACAGTGAATTTCCGCCGTCTATGATGATGTCGCCCGCCTCCAAATGCGGCAGCAGTTGCTCAATCGTCCCGTCCACTGCCTCGCCAGCCTTCACCATCAGCATCACCCGTCGCGGCCGCTTTAAAAGGCGCACCATCTCCTCGATCGACTGCGCTCCCACGATCTCGGTGCCCTTAGCCTCATTCGCCAAAAAATCATCCACCTTACTCGTCGTCCGGTTAAAAGCCACTACCTTAAAACCGTGATCATTCATGTTTAAAATCAAATTTTGACCCATTACGGCCAAACCAATTACGGCAATATCAGCTTGAGGCTTAGTAGATGTGGTGGTCATAATGGTAGAAGTCCTTCTTTGTGCTAACAATTGTACCGCAAAACGTTGAGCGCCCCGTAGAAGAATCTACGGGGCGCCGGCCTGGCATCTGTGCCATGTGGCCTGGGTGGACCGGACGTTTGTCCGGATGGGGGGCTAGCGCTGACGGGCCGCGTACCGGTCGGCCTTGGACCGCTTCTGCGGCTTCGGAGCCTGAGTAGTCGGAGCAGTCTGTGTGGTCGATCCCTTCTTGGGACGCGACGACTTCGACCTGATAGTGGCGACAGGGAGGGCCGACGCGCGGCCACGCCGGTCCTCGAGACCGGAGAGGTCGTAGACCGTCCGGTCGCGCCCGGTGAAGCAGTTGGCCTTGTGTCGGTCGCACTTGTGTGCCTTGACCTGGAAGGTGGCGTTGTCGACACGGATCTGGGCGCATCCGTGGCCGTAACTGATGACCAGGATTCCGTCGCTGACAGCCACGGTACCCGGCAAGCAGCTCAGCTCCTTGGCCTGGCGCACGGGTGCCGTCTCAGCCACCCGGGAGGGTGGCGCGAGGAGGGTCGGAGTGGCGGGCTTCGGGATGACCGGCATGCTCTGCGGCTGCTCGAGCGCCGGTGCCGGAGCCGCGATCGGCTCCGGAGGCGTCCACACAGGCGTCACGCCAGTGAGGTTGAACAAGCCGCGCATGTGCTTGTACCAGCCGCCCTGGGAATGGGTGGGGCAGGTGTGCTTCGCGGCGTCATACCAGTGGCCGTTCCACCAGACCCTGGCGACCAGCGCGCCGTTGATCTCGCTGTAGGACTGCAGCTGGAAGTTGTCGTTCGGGCCGATGACGATCAGGCTCAGCTTGCAGGTCTCCTCGGCGCTGGGGGCCGCAGGTGCTGTCGGCAACACGGTCCCGTTCCGGAACGAAGCTGCCACGACGCTCGCCAGGCCGCCCTTGGGTCGGACCGGCGTCGGGGACGCAGCTTCGGCCTCGGTTGTCGGCGTGGTCGCCGGCTTGGGGTCCGACTCTGCCGGGTTCTGCGGGTCCTCGTCCAGACCCGCGTTCTCGTGGGCCGAAGCCCCGTCCGTCTCCTTCGACTCGTCGGAGAGGTGGATGGAGCTGAGGTCACCGGCCGGGTTCGGCTGGGGCTCCTCCTCCGTTCGGGTCAGGAGGAGTGCGGCCCCGATGGCCGCGGCCGCTCCGATGACCAGCAGGCCAGCGGCAGCGAGGAGGAGTGCACGGGTCTTGGACATTTCAGGTCCTTCTTCTTGTTCGGGAACAGCGCCTTGCCAGCTCCTTAGGCTGGACATCAGGCGGCACCAAGAGGTTCTTAAGTGCAAAGTATATTATACAGAATAATATCATAAGTGTCAATTTGACAATGCGTACAAACAAGTTTAGCGTAAGTCTGTTCTTATTACCCGGAGCACAAAAAACACTCTCAGGAGATGAGAATGTCCAGTCGGTACACCGGTCCCGAAGAAGGCCAGGGCGAGCATCCGTTTGACGCACTCATCCGGCAAGCCCTCAAATTAGGCAAGATCAACTGCGTAGACCCGCCCCTCGATTCAACAAGCATCGAAGAACCCGACGAAGGGGTGGAATCTAGTCAGATCGGCCTGGCTAAGCTCCCGGACTACCTGACAGTTCCTGAGCAATTACACGAGCTGAAGCTCTGTGGATTCCGACCCGCCACCTTGCTTGAGTCGTTGAGGTTCATCGTCGAGGTATGGGACGGTCAAGAGGAGCCCCTTTCAATTCCCCCGTTTTTCTACCACCCGGCCGGGCAGGAGGGACGGGAGGTGTGTGGTTTTGTCTCAAGCGGATGGCTAGGAGTAGCTAGTACTACGGGCAATGAATGGAGCGGCATCTGGACCATCGTCGTTCCTCTCGGTGTGTGATTCCTGCCGGTAGGCAGATGTTGTCCCCGTCCGACTGCTACAAGCGCTGGCCCCAACGGCCGCATTGCGGTCGGCGGGGTTTTCGCTTTTTGGTACCACCTTCTATCACCTAAGAAGACTTGTAGGCTACCTCATGGTAGCTCGTCTTGTGTGGGCCAAAGAAAATCTTCGTATACAGACGCATGATGCTCACCCCCACCAGCAAGTAGGATAGACAAAAAAGCATCATTTGAAATAAGTGGCTTACCGGTATCGAGCTTAGCAGAATATCCTGGACCAAAAACGAGGGGCTAATGGGAAATGCCATGAAAAGCAGAGACGCAATGAAAAAAAGCTGCCCGAGCCTTGGAAATACATAGATCGAGCCCTGATAATCCCGTAATGAATTTTGCTCAGCCCGCGCCTCCATGTACCGAAGACACAAGTGTCCCACTATGAAGGCCGTCACAACACCAATACTGTACATAGCAAAAAACTTCCAATTCCAAGTGGCCGCGCAGGCCAGGAAAAATATCCCAAAAAGATGCCCGAGCATTATAAGATTCCAGCATACCCTAGAGGCACCCTTGGTCGCATGCGCCCGCATATAGAAGAGAATACTTATAACAGCCGCAGCGGTAGAAAGTGCGAGCATTGAGCCTGCAGGCAATTGAGTAGCCGTCACAATCTTCGCCGCAATCAAAAGCAGCACCAAAAAAATTATTTGAGCCGGTAGCTTATCGAGAAAAGCGCAAGTCCTTCCGATCGATTTCAAAGGTTTCCAGAGAAAATAACTAGCCGCCGAATTCATACTCCACTCCTTTAGGCCAAGCACATAGAACGTGGCCCGAAGTTTGCCTAGCCCTGTATTGTTGATTTTCTGGGCTGGAGGAACGAAAGAGAAGAATTGATCATGCACCAGATAGCTTACGCTCGACGGCGAAATCAGCAGCTGATAGGTCCGCAGAGCAGCGTTGCTCACAAAATGCAGCAGCACCAACCATTGAAGCCCGGCGGCAAGTTCCACGAACATGATGCCGATCTGAGTAATAGAGGCGTAGGCAATCTGTGTCTTCACCGATGATTGGACTCGAGTAATAGACGAAGCAACAACCGCTGTGACCAAGCCTAGAACCGCAATAACAATGTGAAGCCACATACTGCCGCCCCAGAGCGGATACGTTCTAAGCATCAGATACAGCCCCATATGCACCGAAAGAGCGCCGTAGAAGATCGCACTCGATGTAGTGGGGCCTTCCATGGCGCGCGGCAGCCAGTACGAGAACGGAAACTGGGCAGACTTAATTAAGGCGGCCACAAACAGTAAAAGACCGAGTACGCCAAGGTGACCGTGCGGCACCGCTAGCGAAAATTCAGAAAAATTCACATTTTTCTCAAATAAATGGTGGGCATACCAGATGGCAGCGAGCAAGAAAGCGTCGGCAATGCGGTACACCGAAAAAACCTTTAGGGCATTTCTGGCTGGCAAAAAACGATCTCGGTAAAAAGCCACTAGCAAAATTGAACTCACCCCAATGAGCTCCCAACCTACGAATAACATCTCAAAGTTGCCAGCGAGAATTATAAGCGCAAGGCCCGCGAAAAACAGCAAAACCGTGCCATAGAACCGCTTGAAACCCGGCTCGCGGTGCATATAATATTTGCTAAAGATGAAAACCAGCGCCGTCATTGCCGCCGCCATCCCAAAAAAGATTGCCGAAAGCTTGTCAAAGTAGAAATCGATCGAAAGGGAATAGCTGCCGCTCGTATACAACGACCCGGCGCGGGCGAGCACTGGAGTGGATCCGGCAATCATCCATTGATAGCCAAAAAAGCACAGCGCCCCAAGCTCAAAAAGGATCGTGCTGATAGCAATGAAAAAAATGGCGCGTTCCCATTTCCACGGCATCAGCATACACACAGCAAAGCCAAGGACGGGAGCGAACACAAGTAGGGTAAGAAGATGCAACATAGTTATTTTAGAATGTGTACCGGTAAGTTTTCGCGTGTAGCATCTAGGAGCTGATTCGTCTTCATTTTTGGTGAAGTCTCAAACATGCGAGATATGTCGTGTATGGTGGGTAGTACCTTGGTAAGGGGCGTGTACGGGGTAAATATCCCGTCCTTGAAGACGTGAAGCGTTTGATCCTTGGGGTCGATGGCTATCAAATGGATCCATTCATTCGCAAACCATTCATATAAATCTGGATTTGATTGTATGACCTTCTTAACTACCTCCGGATGATGTTCGACAATCATTAGGAGTCGCACAGGATCGTGCACTTCAACCATTTGCAGCGGAAGTCCAGAGCGAAGGTCGCCGTCGCTACTGTTTGCAACCCCGACCAGTCCCATCACGTTATGAGGCAGCTTAGTGCCGGCCCCCAATTTATAGTTGTCCATTCGCGAAAAGAAATATTCTAGATTAATGCCACCACAAACGACCCCGAGCGGATTGAGCACATTGAGCAATAACGCACCGTCTGGATCGCTCGCATAGTCATACGAATTTAGAAACGCTCGCCGGTCAAGAAACAAGTGTTTGGTCAGGCTTCTGCGCCCCACCACGCAGAGCGCATTGGTGCCATGTCCCAGCTCCGGCCTGGGCTCATAATATGAAACCGAACGTTTCTTGATATCGCTCCTAATTTTCTTTATAGACTGTCTGGTACCGATTGACATAAATCTGCGCGATCGTTCCTTGGCATTTAGGTCAAGGGCATCTTCAAAAAGCTGTTTATTCTTGGCGTGGAATGCTAGGTTTTTCTCACTCAGAGTCGACTCGTCATAGAACTTAACCTCATCTGACGCAGTGTCGTGCATTCCGCCCAAGAATTGTGTGCTGTCGGGTATAGTGAGTCCGCGTCGTTTAAGCGACTCCCGCACGAGCCCATAGTTTGCCATGTAGGCAAAAACCCGCGCATTCACGAGACCCGGCCGGCCGCTGCAGGCGCCGCAGTCGTGCGCACCATGGTGCGGGTTATTGGCGCTACTCGATCCGTGACCCACCACATACACCAGCGGAGAAAAATCCTTGGTTAGCCCAATGCACCGCAGCAGTTTTTCGACTCGGTCCGCCATTTCTTCGACCGTAAATCCCACTTGCAGGCCTTTTTCTTGGTCTCGTTCCCCGGTGTGTACGATCGTTAGATCTGCTGCCGGGTCCATATGAGCAAACGCATCGGCAATCGCTGGGCTCATCGTAGGGTTTACAAGATTGGCAACGAGCTTGCCGAGCGCCGGGATTCCCAGCAAATAAGAAAATACAAAACCCCGAGCCAACTTATAGGATTGTTTGCTGTACATAATTTCTTTGCTGTGTGGATGCGAGCTCCCTTTTTCAACCTCTTTAACGAGGTATTTCGGGGTAATGGGCGCCGGACACAGCTTATCGTAAAACTTTGCATAAGCAGGGCGGAAGTAAAATTCCACTCCAAAAAAGCCGGGCGCGCCGAACGTTTCGCAGCTATTATCTAAGCTTTCCACGAACGTTCTTAGGGAATATTCGCGGTCGTCGATACAAAAAATAGATTGGAAGCTTTTTTGCGCTGGCTTTTTTTCGGTCGGTTCATGAGACGACGAAGCCGCCACACCAGCTAGCACCGTGTCGTAATAGCTCCACTCAAACGCATCCTGCCATATTTTAAGAACTTCTTGGATTTCAGTAGACGGCTCGTCCGCAAACATATCCATGGGTGGTCGCGAGGTTAGGTTGCCCAGTGGTTCCCATTTCTCGCCCAGCCGGCTTTGGAGGGTGTCGATTTCAAGCAAGAGCTCTAAGATGATCATGTCTTTCAGAGCAATTTTTTTGAGATATAGCATCGATTCCGGTTTATCTTCTAGGGTCGATACGATACCCGACCAGCCCCGATGAGTAAACTGCTGATCATACAGATATTGCTCAAAGTACGCTTCTTTGCCTTCGCCCACGAGGATCTCGAGGAGCTCCGTGATGCTACACGACTTGTCGCGAAGAAGATCGCGTGCCCGTTTTGTCTCAAAAAAACTTACTAAACTATAATCCTCTAAGTCGCGCAGAGCATTGAGAAGGCCTTCATCTTCAAAGGGAAAGGTCGAGATGGCGACACCTTGGTCGATATAGCTACAAATAATCCGAAACAAAAGCGGCTGCACCGCATTGTCCATATCCAGAGGGTATACACGGTTCCATTCGCTCCTGAGCTTTCCGATGCGCGCCGCGGTAGCTGGGCCATAGTGACCCAAGAGCGCTTTTTTGTGCCATGTTTCAAAGTCTTCGTTGCCGTGTCTTTCTCGGATTGTTCTCTCCAAAATCTCCGGAGTTATCCGTCCAATTGCGTAGAGGTCGCGGTATTCGGCGAGCGAAAATGTCGTTTGATAGCCAAAAATCGCCGACGCTTTAAAAATTGCGTCATAAAACTTCATATCCTGAAACGCGTGCAAAGTATTATGATGCACAAAATCCTTAAGAGGACCTTGGGTAGGCAGATAATGCTTCAGCGCTTGCAGTACATGCTGTTCGTCAAAGCGATATTTGTGTTTTTGAGACATAGTCTAAAGTCTGATCATCTGGTTAAGGCAACACCATCGTACCAACCTGCATCCAACTTAAAATGCAAGGGAGGTTGAAGCCGGTGTACTTTTGGGTCGAATTGATCCAAATCACTATAAAAACCCACATATTGTACAACTAAAATAGGCTAGCTTGCAATAAAATGCACCTCAATTATCTCTTCGCACCCCCTAGCTTGCATTATTATTTATCCTTTCCAGTCGCAAAGGCAACCAATAGGGGTACTGCTATTTCGTAAGCATCTTCTTGAACAAAATGGCCAGCATCCGCAATAGTTGTTGTGGCTGCCTGCGGTAAAAGCTTTTGCCAGTTTTTAAGGACTTGAGGTCCAAAAGTGATGTCTTTCATGCCCCATACAATCCGTACGGGCTTTTGCCTGAAACTAGTACGCAACCCCTGCTCAATTTCACCCAACATATCTGCAACCGGACCAGTAGGCCCAGTTGGGATTTGGCGCGGGAAAGCTAGCACAGCGCTACGGCTTTGCCACGTTGGGTGAGGCGCAAGATATGCTTCATGAACCAGCTTGGTTAAGTGCTCTTTATGGGTCACGCCGAGTTTAAACATGAATACCTTTGTAAACATATTGAGGCCCTTGATGAGCACATCGCCAATCATCGGGGATCGCATTATTTTTACTGGAGGAGTAAGTGGCACCGCCCCAGTCGGTCGTTGGCCAATAGTGTTAAAAATGAATAATCGACTAACTATGTGTGGGTGACGGACGGCCCAAAGTAGCCCAATCGGACCGCCCCAGTCGTGACAAACGAGCGTAACGTCATGCGGATTCAACGTATCTAGCAGGGCCTCAAGCCGTTCAGTATGCTTGCCTACATCGTAAGCTTCGGAATCACCCGGCTTGTCGGAACGGCCAAATCCTAAATGGTCGACAGCTATTACCCGGAGGTTTGCAGCAAGGAGTGCTGGAATAAAATGCCGATACAGAAAGCTCCAGGCAGGGTTTCCGTGCAAAAGTACGACTGCCGGGTGGTCTTGAGGACCCTCATCAATATAGTGCATTTTCCCCCCAGGGGTTTCATACCATCGTGGCTTGTATGGCCAAGTGCCTGCGAATGTCCAATCTGTTTCTTTCATCAGTGCTCCTTGTTCGATCAGGGAATAATATTATTATGTTGACAAGTCAACTCACTTTATCATAGTATGAACACTATGTCTCCGCAAGCCATTTTTAATAAGCGTTTCGCCTACTATCTACATACGACCGTTAATCTCTTGGACGCAGTAGCAGATCGTTCGCTGAAAGCTCAGACCAGCATGAGCCTGTCGCAGTTTTTGGTTTTACTTGCTATTCACGATGCTCGGGGTGCGACATCCCAGCAAATGCTGGCTAAGCACCTTGCGATTAATAAGGCGGCTATTAGCCGACATGGTGCGACGCTTGAGCACAGAGGCCTGCTCGTGCGTTCTCGAGTTGACGGTTCCGGCAGAAAATATACGCTCAGCCTTACTTCCAAAGGCGAGGAGGCGCTGGCCGATGCCCGCGTAGTTCTAGAGGCCACAATGTCTGAGCACTATCTGGCGCCGGGAGATCCTGGTGCACAAGCAACACTCGATGGACTGGTGGCAATACACGATTCGCTCGTGACTAGACAATAACCGCCGCTGCCGGGCATCTAAAACCTAGCCCCTGCCAGATTAGAAGCTCTCTCGGCAAATTAATCGCTTTCTGGAGCCTTATCCCATGTCATGAGTGCTGCGGCAACGCAGTGTTTGCAAAATAATTTCTCTGCTGCCGTACAGGTACATTTCCAGCTCAAAATCCCATCCTTTGCCGAAAGCTCCACTGTCCGCCGCAGCCCGTCAACCGGCTTTATCTTAGCTACGACGCGCACAGGCGTAAATTCCATCGTCTCCACTTCGCCCGACTCAAAGATCTCCCGGCCCAGCCGTACATCGCTTGGTCTAGCTAAGCTTTTTAGTGTCTCTTCTGCTACTAAATCAGCTACTGAATTCACAAGTTCCTCCTTTTTACCCTTAGCGCAGTACATCGTCGCGCTTATCGCGCAAAAACGTGTTCCATTGCTCAATAATCCGCAGAATCGTCTTGAACGGTGTCTCTATAATGATATCCAAAATCGTTGTCAAAATATTGATCCGACTATAACGCTCAGCTAACCACTGTCCGGTGCGAATAAACGGCGTCAGCAAAAAGTCACTTAAATTAGCAATCAGCCCTGGATCCTCATCGAGCACCGCGTACTCGCGCACCGAGTAAGCAATGCGATAGGCAAAAAAGCTTACCGTCGACAAAAATACAAAGAAAATAATTCCGCTCACAATGTTAAAACCAATCGCCCGCAGCAAAAACGCCAGCCCCACGAGCGTGAGCAGCGAAGTGGTGCCGTAAAAGAAATTAAACGCTCCCACCGCGCGAGAGGCTTTCCCCCGGCCACGGATCGAATACCTCAACGGTTTCTCGGAGTCATACACAATTTGCTTAAGGTCGCTCAAGATTTTGGTGGTATTACGCTGCCCCGGTACCTTAATGGTAAAGCCCACTACTGCCATATAACTCGGCGGAAAGAGCAAGTTGATCGCGAGCGGCACATACCCAATCTGCCCATAGGCAAACAATTCATACGGAATTTCAATCAACATTCCGAGGAACACTTTGGTAAGAAACAAAAAGATTACCGCCTGCACCACACTTCGCCGCAGTCGCCCCGATACAATCTGGTATTGCATCTCGGCCACGCTCCGGGCTTTTTCCATCAGTACTGAGCTGCGCGCGGCTAGCTCATCCAGTCCCTCGGTGCTCGTCTTTATGATCTCGCGCAAAATCAAATAAGGTGCAATGTGCCGCCTCACCAAGCGGAAAATCCGGTGTGGGCGAGCTCCTTGCATTTGCTCCGCTAGCTGGTCGTTGAGCTCGTTAAATCGTGCACCCGCGGTGGCCAGCTGAGTGTCGTCTTCCAGCCATCGTGGAAAGGCCCGCGAAAACACCCCATACCGAATCGTCGCGAGATCCGATTTCACGAGCGCTTTGTGTACAGCCGCATAAAGCCCGAGCTGGTCCTCTTTGGCAATGTTGGCATGCTCCAAAAACGATGCATAGGTAAACTCAACCACCGCCGCTTCCGTCGGATTCGGCTGCAATGCTCGCTCTAGTTCTACCGACATCAACTGAATAATTGAGCTGGCCACCGCTTCTCGGTCCATCGTGGCGCCGCTGTTGTGGATCGCTCGCTGGAGCTGGGCATAGCGTCTGGCGATATAGTCCAAATACTCGACAGCCTCTTCCGTCACCGAATCATTTGGTAAATAGCGCGTTTTCGTGAGTTCCGTCACGAGCTCAATGCCCACGCCTTCCGTTTGGCCCGGCCTCAGCTCGCGCAGCAAAAATCGCTCAATCGCCCCCCGCAAAAACAAGTGCCGTTCCCGGTATTCCACCGCGTTTCGCACCTGCTCATAAAAAAAATAGGCGCCCGAAGCCAGCTCCGGAATATGTACCGTCGGCCCTTTCCAGGTTTGACGGCGCTGCTGCTTCAAAAGCCGAACTAGCCCCTGCATGAGCGGGGAAAGGGCCGGACCAGCCGCAACTGGTGCCGTCGAATGAGCCTCCAAAGGATTAGTCATAGCTTTTATTATAGCAAACATACGATCTATGGCATCGAACGAAGCCTTGCTGGTCAACATAGCCTAAGACTTCAAAGAATGTCTTGAAACCTTAGGCTAGGACCTGTCCCCCGCGCGAAACGCGGGGGACAGATCGGCGAAGGACGGCCGCTACTTGTTGGAGGCCGTCTTGGCCGCTGCTCGCTCGAGCAGGTAGTGACTCCACGCATGCTCGTTGGCGTCCGGGCTGAAAGCGGTATCCGGAACTCCGGAATCCATCGGGTAGGCGTGGGCGAAGAGCACCAACCGCTCGTACACGTAGCCTCGGTCGTCTTCCGAGGCGGCGCCCGAGCGGACCACCACCCAGAGACGGAAGATCTCCTCCAGCCAGAGCTGGCCGAGCGGGTCAAGCTCATCTGTGTCGATCTTGGCCCATCCGAGGCCGACACTGCCGCTTCCAAGCCAGTCCTCTGCTTCCACCGATGAGCGGTGAATGGGGACTCGCACAGCAGAGGCGAGAGCTGCAGGCTCATCGACCGTTCGAGGCCTGGCCTCATCGGTCGCTGAATCCGAGGTGAGCGCGAGCTGCTTCGTCGAGTCCACCAGATACCTGAGGCGCAAGGCCTCGTTGAGGGCTCGCAGGCGTCCCGCCTCGGGGCGCGCCTTGTGGAGCCCGCCCGCCGCTTGGATCAGCTGAAGAACGGCTAGGTACCTGTAGTACAACCACAGGCCGTAGTCATCCAGCTCGTGAGGGTTGGGCAGAGCTTGCCCGGCGACCGGCACGGTACGGCTCACGGTGCCACGCACCGCCGAGAGCCTGACGATCTCGGTCGGGTCGACCTTTTCCAGGTCCATGCATCCTCCAATTTGTGCATACGAGTCGGGCGACTCGCAAACTTATGAATTACACACTATTACTGCTTAAAGGTCAACTTACCAAAAATGTTACAATCAAACCATGAACCTCACTGAACTCCCCGAATGGAAAGCCCTCCAGAACCACTACGAAGCTACGCGCCACACTCAGTTGCGCAAATTATTTGCCGCCGATCTCAAAAGAGGGGAGAGCCTCTCGCTCCGAGCCGGCGACATCTTTGCTGATTACTCCAAAAACCGCATCACCGCCGAAACGCTCGAGCTTCTCTTTGATCTAGCCCGCGCTCGTGATGTCGAAACCTTGCGCGACGACATGTTCGCTGGCACCAAGATTAACACTACCGAAAACCGAGCGGTCCTGCACACCGCTCTGCGTCATCAGGCCAACACTCCCGTCACAGAAGACGGCCATGACGTCATGCCTGAAGTTCGCGTAGTCCTCGACCGTATGGCCAGCTTTGCCACCGCCGTACGCACCGGCACCTGGCTCGGCCACACCGGTAAGCGCATTAAGACCGTCATCAATATTGGCATTGGCGGCTCCGACCTAGGTCCCCTCATGGCTACCGAAGCGCTCAGGCTCTATGGCCAGCGCGACCTCACTGTCAAATTTGTTTCGAACATCGACGCTACTCATCTCGTCGAAGCCACCCTTGGCCTCGACCCAGCCGAAACTCTCTTCATCATCGCCTCCAAAACCTTCACCACCGACGAAACCATGACGAACGCTGGCAGCGCCCGCGCTTGGCTCCTCGAAGCCCTAAAAGACGAGGCCGCCATCGCCAAACATTTCGTAGCCGTCTCCACCAATGCTGCCGAAGTGGCCAAATTTGGCATCGACACTACTAATATGTTTGAGTTTTGGGACTGGGTAGGTGGGCGTTATTCGCTCACCAGCGCTATCGGCCTCTCGGTCATGGTCGCCGTCGGCCCCGACCATTTCCAGGAACTCCTGCAAGGCTTCGACGCCATGGACACCCATTTTCGCACCGCCCCGCTCGAGGCCAACTTGCCCGTCATCCTCGCCCTCATCAGCCTCTGGTACATCAATTTCTTTGGCGCTGAAACCGAGGCTATCCTGCCCTATGAGCAGTACCTCAGCCGCTTCCCGGCCTATCTCCAGCAAGCAAATATGGAATCAAACGGCAAAAGCGTCACCAAAACCGGCGAGCCCGTCACCTACGCTACTGCCCCCATCGTCTGGGGCGAGCCCGGTACCAATGGCCAGCACGCTTTCTACCAACTCATTCACCAGGGCACACACCTTATCCCGGCCGATTTCATTGGCTTTCTCGAGCCTCTAAATCCGCTTGGTCAGCATCACCCCAAACTTATGGCCAACTTACTCGCTCAAACCGAAGCCCTAGCTTTCGGTAAGACGCCAGCGGAAGTGCGCGCCGCCGGCGTACCCGAGGAGCTCGTGGCTCACAAAACCTTCGCCGGCAATCACCCTACCAACACTCTGCTCATGCCCAAACTCACCCCGCACACCCTCGGCCAACTCATTGCCCTCTACGAGCATAAAATTTTCGTTCAGGGTGCCATCTGGCACATCGACTCCTTTGATCAATGGGGCGTTGAGCTCGGGAAGGTCCTCGCCAAAAATATTTACAGTGAATTCCAGGCCGGCCAAACAACCTCGAATCACGACAGCTCAACCACGCAGCTGATCGAGCGTTATCTCAAAACAAAATAATTTCTCAAAAATGACAAGCGCCCGGACTACGCGCTTGTCATGAACCGGTTCCAAAAAGAACCGATCCGACAAACGCGCAGCCGGGTGCATTCAACCGGCCTTAGGCCGGCTGTAGGTTCCGCGAACTAGCCGCGGTGGCCCAGGTCGAGCTCGGTGCCCATCGCGCCGATGTCGAAGCCCAGGCCTCTCTGGCGGAGGAATCCCATCGGTCCCCCCAGGACCAGGGCGAGCCCGGATTCTTCCGAGTCGGGCAGTTCCGGTGCCATCGGCTGCACCGTGAGCTTGCCGAGCTTCAGGCCCGTGCCCACCAGCATGTCGAGCGCGACCATCCGCGCCGCCACCTCGTGGCTGTGCACCAGGCGCAGCACGACCCCGACCTTGGTGGGCTCGAACACCTTCCAGTGGTCTACGCCGTCCAGCTCCTCCAAGCCGCGGAACAGGTCGGTCAGCTCGGCGATACGGTGTCTGGTCGGCAGTTCGAGGATGATCCGACTCGGCCGGTCACCTCCGAGGTACACGGTGATCAGCACCTCCTCGGCCATCTTGAACTTCGCCGCGATCGCCAGGTCCTTCAGGACTTCGGCGCTCACGCGCGACCCGTCAAGGCCGACGGTGATCGTCCCCGTGCCGTCGAACCGGACGTCGCACGCCCCCTGTACCGCGTCGATGCGGTCCAGGATCGCATTGATACGCTCCAGTACCCGCGCCGTCCCGAAGTTCGGGCCGGTCTTGAACAGGATCACGAAAGTGCCGTCGAGAGTGGGCTGGATACCCACCACCTCAAGCCGAGGCCAGCGCCTGACGCGTTGTTCCTGGGCCTTGCTTTGTGCCATCGTTGCCTCCTGGGCATCGATTTGAATAGGACAAAAAATACCTTATACTCTTATATAAATAAAGTCAATGTCACCCCCTGTTCGCCATCCCCACCGCCGCCTCCGCATGGATCCGAGTAGTATCAAGCACCGGTAAATCCGTATCGGCCTGGCCAATCAACAGCGTTATCTCCGTGCAGCCTAAAATCACCCCCTGCGCCCCGCGCGATCGCAAATCCTCGATAATCCCCAAGTAAGCCGCCCGCGAAACGTCCTTCACTACTCCCAAGCACAGTTCGTCATAAATAATGTCGTGCACTACCTGCCGCCCGCGCGCGTTCGGAACCACCACCTCGAGTCCAAACTTCTCCACCAGCCTCCCTTTATAAAAATCCTGTTCCATCGTGTACTTCGTACCCAGAAGTCCAATTTTCGTAAGACCAGCCGCCTGGATGGCTTCAGCTGTCGGGTCCGCAATGTGTAGCAGCGGAATCGAAATCCCCGCCTGCACCTCATCCGCCATTTTGTGCATGGTATTCGTACAAATCAAAACTAGATCCGCCCCGCCGCGCTCCAAACTCTGCGCTGCTGCAACCATCCTCTTTGTGGCTTCATCCCATTGCCCCGCGTGTTGCAACGCCTCAATTTCGGCAAAATCAAACGAAAACATCAAACACTGCGCCGAATGCAGGCCGCCGAACCGCCGCCTCGTTTCCTCATTAATAATCCGGTAGTACTCCTGCGACGATTCCCAACTCATCCCACCAATCAATCCAATCGTTTGCATCGCCTAGCCTTCCTTCAGATAGTTATAAACTGTCGCCCGCGACACCTTCAGCTGCCCTGCAATATACGCAGCCGCTTTTCGGTAGTTAAATAAGCCATGCGCATATAGGCGGTTCACGGCGGCTCGCTTTTGTTCTGTTGTGAGGGCTTCAAGTGTCGCCTGATTCTCTTTCAAAAAATTGCCGACACACTCATTCACGCGCTGTCTCCAATCTTCTGTAAATTGTTCGATCGGGCTCAGAGTGTCTTTGCGTCCAATTGTGAGTAAGGTCTCAAGCTGCAAACTAAACCCCTCAAATACACTCACATCAAAGTTAACGCACACAAGCCCCACTGGCGCGCCCGCCTCGTCCCGGAGCGTCACCGCCACGCATTTAAATTTTCGCCCGTCCCAGTTAATCCGGTAATACGGCTCAAACACGTCCGGAAAAGCTCCAGCCTGCTCGCCCACAAATTTCGAAATCGCACTTCGGTCACCCCCAGTCGACTGCGACAAATCATTAAAAACCGCCGCAATCGTCCCAGATTCCAGATCGTGCAGAATCACCTCTACGTATGGGTGAAAGAGTCGGACAACCCCATCCAACACAGGAAGTTCGGCCGTCAATCGAGGGTTTAACGTTTGACCAGACAAGCTCATATTTAGAAAAATAGTCTAAAATAGATCATTCGTAAAGAGCATGTATTGCAGCCAGATGTGGTACATTAAACCTAACAATTTACGAAAACGAGGACATCATGGGCAAAGGCAAAGACAAAGGCGGCAAAGAAGCCAAAAAACCAAAACAACCCAAGAAGCCTAAAGTTCCGAAACCACTCGGCGAATAGGTTTTTTCACGCTGCATAAATTTGATTTATTAGAAAATTTATGACATTATAATATAGTCATTCACGAGATGGCACCCCCATGTTCTACTCCCGGACCTAGATCCATGAGAGGATCAAAATGAGCACTTCGCACGAAGGTAACCTGTCCGCCACCCCGCTCACCCTGGCCAACCTGCGCGTGCCGGACGCCATCGACCTGATGGCTGCGTTCAGCTGCTTCTTGCTCAAGGTCATCAGCCCCCTGGTCTCAGAAGCCGCCCGCGATCAGTTCGTGCTCGCCGTCCAGGGGATCACGTATCTGCTCGCCTGGGACCTCACGCACAAGCCGAGCGCCGAGGGTCGGCTGTTCTTCAAGCTGAACGACTCCGGCGAGCTCGAGCTCAGCGGTGGCGATGGCCTCGGCCTGTACCTCGTAATGGCGCTCAGGGAGTTCGGCTACGATGAAGCCCCGCTGCGTCTCGATCCTGCCCTCCAGAGCCTCTGTGCCACCGAAGACATCGCAGGCGAGGCTCGCTATGTTCTGAACTTCAGCCCCGAGGGGCTCACTTTCGGTTTGCATTCGATCTGGAGCGCCAAGGGCTAGACATGGGAGTCCCCGGCGGCCTCAGGGCTGCCGGGGACCAACCCGAACCAAAATACTACTAAGTGAAGCATAGAGCATTTTCTTTTGAGTTGAGGAGCAAATTTTTTCAGATTGGCTGGGATGTCGAATGCCAACTAATGTTACAAGTTGTCGGAGTAGGAATATTTATTAGCATTCCGCCTATATACCCTAACAAGTAAAGTTCACTGCCGTACCAGTTATCGCGCTTGCCATGTCGGAAGCGAGGAAAACGGCGCCTTGCGCTGTTTCTTCAAGATTGGGGAGGCGGTGTAGGAATGTACGCTGACGCATAAACTCAAGATAAGCCTCCGGGGTCATGCCGAGCGTCTGTGTATGCTGTTCAATTACTGTTTTGAGCGTTTGTGTCTCAGGAAGCCCGGATGAACGCATCGTGACGGCGCGGACGCCCTGAGGACCAAGCTCGTATGCAAAGTCGCGAGTAAGCGACTCAATGCCCATCCAGGAAGGCCCCATGCCACCAAGCAGTGGCGCACCCATTTCTCCGGGCGATGCAGTGATGGTCAGGAGCACTCCAGAACCTTGTTGCGCCATTTGACGGCCGGCTGCTGCCATTGTCAGGAAATGGCCGCTCATATAAGCATGGATTGGCTTGGTAAAATTATCGAGTGACAGCTTCACGAGGGGAGTACCCTGGATTCCTGCCTGAGGCAAACTCATGGCATTAAACGATATATCCACCTTCCCTGCTTTCGCTACTACGCTGTCTAAATGCTCCTGCACGGCTTTAGCATTGAGCACATCGACAATCGCAGCTTCGGCCTTACCACCATGACTAACGATAAGCTCGGTCAGGGCCTGGGCTGGTTCTAGGTGGAGATCAGTCAAGAATACACGCGCTCCTTCCTTGGCGAAGGCTTTTGCCACCGCACCTCCAATGGCACCACCCGCGCCATAAATGATCGCAGTTTTGTTTTTTAGTATATTTGTTGATTCCATATATCCCATCCATTCTTATGCATTTTTAACGCTTTTATTACTTAAAATTTTCTAGTGCACTACTCCTTTCGAGATACGATAAAAACCGACAAAGAGCACAGCTCCAGCGAAAACAACAATAGATCCCGTAACATTGGGCGCGTAAATGCCCATAGTGGCAACGTAGCCAGCGATAATCGCAGGAATAGACTCCCCGAGTGCCTGCATACTTGCTTCAATGCCCAGGACCTCACCTTGAATATCGGCACTTGACGATGAGCTTACGAGAGCACTCGAGTTAGTCATGAAGATTGAAAAGAAAGTTGCAATAATCGCGCCCACAACCATCACTTCAAGCGTATTTTGAGTAAATACTTGTAAAAGCAGTGCTCCGGCCATACCAAAGAGGGCAAATCGTACAATTTGATAGTTCTTAAAACGCTTGGCTAACACAGGTATTAACGCACCCTGAATAACAGCTATACAAATACCGATGTATGCGAAAAAATCTCCAACGTTACTGGGCGTAAAATGATGCTTCTCAATAAGTTGTAGCGGCAAGAAAGTCGTAAAGAAGGCGAATCCGCCCCAGAATAGAAATTCTGCGCTGAAGATGACTCTCAATTGGGACGATGTCATGGCCTTGCGGATATTCCCGAGTGACTTTGTCCACACAATTTTCGCTGTCTGGTTTATGTACTTATTCGTCTCGGGCAATATCAACAAAGTGAGCAACATATTTATCACGCCAAGCGTTGCCGCAAACCAGAAGGGTGTCGCCATGCTAAACCAGCTAGGCGCGTGAACACCAAAGAAAGAAGCGTTCGCAACAGATAGTCTCGCACCAAGCCATGGTCCCATGACAAAACCCATGCCAAACGCGGCGCCGAGAAGTCCAAATTTTTTCGTTCGTTCTTCTGGACTACTCGTATCGGCCACAATAGCACGCGTCGCACTCAAATTCCCGCCAGCAATGCCGGCTAATATCCGGGCGCTAAAGAGTAGCGGGATGTTTTTTGTTAAGATCCCGACGCCAAAGAGCGCGTATCCAACCGCCGTGCCCGCGAGACTCGAAGCGAGGACAGGCTTACGACCGAAACGATCTGAAAGCTGACCGAGAATAGGCGTTGCGAGAAATTGCATAAGCGGATAAACGCCGGCAAGCCAGCCAAGCATAATCAGTGCCGTAGTTGGAGAAAAACCCGCTGGCATAAATATCTTAGAAACTAATTGCGGAAGAATAGGGAATAGGATTCCAACCCCAACTGAATCTAAAAAAATGGTGAACAGTACTATTGGTAATGCACTATTCTTAAATCTATCTTTTGCGGCCATTATATGTTCCACCTCTTTTTGTAATTAATTACGAATGTCATTACCTAAAATCTTCCTTACTATTTACTTGTCTTTTGCAAGTGTATAGTAGAAGCTTGCAAATAGCAAGTATTTTGTGTTAAAATGCATTCATGAAAAAACTGGAACTGCGGTCAGATTGTCCTATTAATTACCCGCTTGAGATAATTGGTGACAAGTGGAGTTTGCTAATTATTCGTGATATTGCTGTCTTCGGTAAAACCTCCTATGGTGAGTTTCTCGGTTCTGAGGAAAAGATCGCAACCAATATTCTGTCCAATCGCCTAAGCATGCTCGAGGCTAATAAGATCGTTAGTAAGAGGCGAGATTCGATCAACAAAACGAAATTTATTTACTCTCTTGCGCCGTCCGGTTTAGATTTAATACCTTTACTCATTGACATGCTCCTTTGGAGCGCCAAGCAGCGCCCTATAGAAAACGGACCTGATCTTTTGCTTGCAAATATGGCGATTGAAAATCGTCAACAGCTCATTGATACAATCCAGGCGCATTTGCAAGCCGGTAATAAGCGCCCTTTCGTCCAGACTCTGGAATAGAACTCATTCATACAACTAAACAGACTTCGGACTAACACGACAACTATGTGTCGTCGAGGATAATCACGATCGAGGAGGTCTTTGATTATGTGAAATTTATGTTATTATATATACAGTTATCATCGAGCTCACAGCCTGTGATAACGGCAACCAAGGCAAGCGTACAACCCAAGTAAGGAGGGTGGCCGCATGACCACCTCGTACCCCCAGCCCCCCAACGACGTCGACATGCTCAAAGCTGCGGGGCTAGTGACCTCCTGCTCGGCCGCACCCGTGGCAGAGGCTCTGGTCCAGCTCCGGACCGAGCCCGAGAGCGACGCCCAGCAGCTGGGTCGCCTGGCCTGCATTTGCAGGCAGTTCATAGCCTTCAAACTCTGTCAGTCAAATGCCGTCGCGGAGCCGTTCCAACTCTCCGACCTCGCCAAACTGACCAGCTACGGAAGCGCTATGGTCGAAGACCCCAGAAGGTTGGCGCAGCTAGTAGAGATCCTCAAGGGTCGCTTCGAAGCTGATCACTACCACGTCACTCTCTGGCAAACTCCCGGCGCGGAATCGGGCTACACGACCGTCTCCCTCACTGTCGCGATCCCGACCTCGCAAGGCTGAAGCCCGCCTCGACCGACCGGTGTCCCATCTCGGGCACCGGTCGGTCAAAATGTAATTATCAAAAGACCCCTTTGTCCCGCAAGCAGCTGCAGAACTTATCGCTCAAGCGACTTGCGCAACACCTCATCAAGCACCGACACACTCCGGTCGCGCGAAGCCTCCAGGGCAGCATTCAAGGCCTCAAGTTCCACAATTTTCTCCCTGGCTACCTCAAGGAGCACCTGCACCCCAGCAAGCAGCTCGTTTACCCGACCAGAATAAATCGGGCTGAGCTCGATCTCGCTATCAAAATCCCCAATTGCCACTTTCGACAAAACAGGCATCAACACACTATAAAGCGTCGATAACTCATCTGGAGTCTCGCTACTGGTCATATCGCCCGCCACACATTTATCATTGAAGGTATAATATTTATGGGAGATAGTCAATGGTAAACAAGGTCTACATCGATCCCGATGGCCTCTTGCAAATCTGGGTAGTTGGCGACCAGACTGCCGAATCCGTCCGCGAAATGGGCGAAAAACTAGGTTTTTATACCCATAAATTGCGCGAGGAGCACAAAGCCGTACTCGTGCTCGACAACCTCATGCGTATGGGAAAAACCACCTCAGAGGCGCGTCAGGAGGTTGCCCGCATTGCTCGCACCCTCGACTTCGATCGCGGCGCCATGGTGGGGGACGGCTCAGCGCTCATGCGCTACGGCACCAATCTAATGCTCCGTGCCATCGGCCGGGGTAACCTTCGCTACTTCAATCATCTAGAGTCAGCCCAGAAATGGCTTACGCAGTTTTCAAATTCCAAGCAAACTATCAGATAGATCCGGCATAATCTGAGGTGTTTTAGGATATGTTAACGAAACAGGGGACAAGCTATGTCAATCTTTCAAGCCAAACTTTTAATCCCGGTAGCTTCTGCCGCGCTCATCGGCGCTGGCGTCTACGGCGTCAGCCAAGCTTCGGCTTCCACGAGCCCCAACAGTCCACATGCCTCACTCATTCAGGAGCTTGCTAATACTTTTCATGTAGATCAGTCGAAAGTTCAGGCTGTCTTTGATCAACACCGGGCGGAAAATCAGCAAAAACGCGAAACAAATTATGAAGACCATCTCACTCAGGCCGTTACCGACGGCGAGCTCACCTCGGCTCAAAAAGCTGCCATTTTAACCGAGCACAATCAGCTGCAAACCGAGCAACAAGCTGCCATGAGCCAGACTGGATCGGGTCGCCGCACTGCTATGCAAAAAATTCGCGAAGAAGCCAAAACCTGGGCTACTCAGAATAATATCGATGTGAAGTGGCTACTAGGTCCTCGGCCACTGCGCGGGAGAATGATGGCTCAACCGCCAGCAGCTGACCCCGCTCTTTAGAAGATCCTGGGTTATTTTAAGCGGCCCCCGATGAAAATCGGGGGCCTGGTCTTACAACGCATTTTCCAGTAGCAATCTCCCCTCACTACCATTATGCTTATGGCATGAATCTCAAAGCAGACCTCTCCCGAATCATTGCCGGCGAAGTGGAAGACACTCCCGAAACTCTCACAAATTACTCGCACGATGCTAGTCTCTTTGAGGTGAAGCCCGAAGTCGTCACCTACCCCAAAGACGCCTCCGATGTGCGTGCGCTCGTGCAATACGTGAAAGAGCGCAAAGCTAAAAATCCCACACTCTCCCTCACTGCCCGCAGCGCTGGCACCGATATGTCGGGTGGTGCCGTCAATGATTCCATCATTGCCGACTTCAATCGCCACTTCACCCAGATCTTCGAGATCACCCCCACTTCCGCCCACGCCCAACCCGGTGTCTTCTACCGCGACTTCGAAAAAGCCACCCTCGAGCATAACGCCCTCATGCCCAGCTACCCCGCCAGTCGCGAACTCTGCACCATCGGCGGCATGGTCAATAACAACTCCGGCGGCGAAAAATCCCTCGAATACGGCAAAACCCAAAACTTCGTCACCGAGCTTAAAGTCGTCTTCGCCGACGGCAACGAATACACCGTGGGCCCGCTCACCAAAGCTCAGCTCGACGTTAAAATGCAGCTGCGCACCTTCGAAGGCGAAGTCTACCGCAAAACCTTCGACCTCGTCGAAAAGCACTACGACGCCATCAAAGCCGCCAAGCCCCACGTTACCAAAAATTCCACCGGCTACAATATCTGGGACATTTGGGATCGCAAAACCGGCATTTTCGACCTTACTAAAGTCATCGTGGGCGCCCAGGGCACACTCGGCCTCACCACTGACATTAACTTCAGTCTCGTTCCCGCCCGCCCGCATTCCGGCCTGCTCGTGGCCTTTCTGCACGACATCGACCACCTCGGTGAAGTCATCAACGTCGTCCTAAAACACAAACCTGCCACCTTCGAGTCCTTCGACGACGTCACTCTCTGGCTGTCCATCAAATTCATGCCCTACTTCCTGAAAATGCTTGGGCCCGTGAAGTTCATCCAGCTCCTCATCGGCCTCATTCCCGACGGCTTCATGCTCCTCCATGGTCTCCCGAAACTCATCCTCATGATCGAATTCAACGGCGAAACTGTGGAAGAAGTCCGCACCAAAATCAAAGCGCTACATAAAGAACTCGACATCAAGCGCTCCTACTACGAAATCACCGCCGAAGAAGAAGACGACACCGAATTCAAAGCTGCCAAATACTGGGTGATGCGTCGCCAAAGCTTCCAGCTCCTGCGTAAAAAAGTCAAAGACAAGCACACCGCCCCCTTCATTGACGACCTCGTCGTCAACCCTGAGTACCTGCCTGAGTTCCTGCCCGAAATGCGCAAAATCATCAAAAAATACAACCTCTTCGCCACCATCGCCGGCCACATGGGCGACGGCAACTTCCACATCATTCCCCTCATGAAGCTCGAGAATCTCGACGAACGCGAAAAACTCCGCCCCGCCATGACCGAGACCAACGAACTCGTACTCAAATATCACGGTGTCCTCTCCGGCGAGCACAACGACGGCATGATCCGCGGCCCCTGGCTCGAGCGCGCCTATGGCAACGAAGTTTACGGCTACTTTCAAGAGATCAAAAATATTTTCGATCCCGAGGGTATCTTCAACCCGCACAAAAAGGCTAGTGCCGACTGGGATTGGACCATGTCACACATCAGACAATCATTTTAAGTCCAGTTCAAAACTAAAAATTTACTTCCCAAAATACTTATGCTTTAATTAAGCTCAAGCATTATTAATACTGCAAGAGCTTAAAAACATGAATCCGAACGAAGATACATCCTCGAGTGGCCAGGCAAAAGTAGAGCCTCAGCAAGAAACACCGCATAACCAGGCGGAAGTCTCAGGGCCCGCTCCGGAAGCAAAGGGTCCCAAAGGAAAAGCTTTGGCTGTTGCCGGGATTGTTTTAGCTCTCGCTCTCGTGGTTGGTGGTGGCTGGTATTGGTATCAGTCAACCAAACCCGCCCCACAAGTCACTCGGGTCGTCAAAGTGGGCGTGCTTGAGCCGTTAACGGGCGATAATATCACGGTCGGCAACGACCGAAAACGCGCCATTGATCTCGCCCGAAAAGATCTAAATCTCCAAAACGTCGACATCCAACTCGTATACAAAGATTCAAATTGCGACGCAGCCACAGCCGTCCCCGCCTTTAAAAACTTAGTCTCACAAGATAAGGTCGTGGCCGTAATCGGCGACGATTGCTCCACCTCGACACTTGAAGTTGCAAAAATAGCCGAAACAGATCATGTCGTCGTCATCAGTCCGGCCGCCACTAGCCCAAGTCTTTCTTCGGCCGGCGATTATATCTTCCGCACCGTCCCCAGCGATTCGCAGCAAGGTCAGTTCGCCGCCGCGCTTCTCTACAAACACGGCTATCGCAAATTAGCCGTCTTGCATGAAGACGGCGCTTATGGCGAAGGCCTAGCCGGATCACTCAACCAAAACTTCGCAGCAGCTGGCGGTCGGGTCGCAGACACGCAGGTATTCAAGCAAGCGAGCGTTGACGTGGCTACGCAGGTCCAACACATTAAGGCGACCAACCCAGATGTGATCTATATCATTAGTGGCGACCTAAACTCCGATACTGCCATCATGCTAGAGCTTAAAAAACAAGGCCTCAAAGCCGCTCTCTTTGGATCAGAAGCTATGGTTAATACCACATTTATCAAAGACGCTGGCGACGCCGCCGAAGGTCTCACCCTCACAAGTTTGACCGATGGCACGAAAAGCTTTAAAGAAAAATATCGCGCCGAATACAATACCGATGCCGGCGACTACATTGCCCAAACTTACGACGCCTACACGGCTCTAGCGCTGACCATCAAAAATGGCGCGAGCACGGGTGACCAAATCAAAGCCGCCCTTTACAGCTTATCTTTTGACGGGGCTTCCCAGCCGATTAAATTTGACCACAACGGTGATGTCCCGGGCACGTACATCCCAGTAGTAGTCCAACATGGTCAATTCGCAGTAAGCCAGTAATTTTTTACCAAAGCCGCCTATGAAAATCTCCCAACGCCTTGTCATCTTATTTCTCATCAGTGCCTTACTGCCTGTTGTGAGCGTTGGGTTTGCCGCCTATAAGTACACTTCATCGGCCCTCCAAAACCAGATCAAAGACCAGCTCATCGCAGTGGCCACACGCCAAAACCAGCGCATTCAAAACCTCAATGAACGCAATCTGGAAACACTCGGGGTCTTCACAACTAAACTTCAGCTTAAAACCCTCGTGCGCAGTTACGAGCAAAAACCGTCTCCCGGCGTAAAACAGCAAATCGATGACATCGCGGGTGGTTTTGTGCAGGACAATTCTGCCCTCCACAACCTCACAATCGTAAATTCCAGCGGTCAAATCATTAGCACCACGGCCACCGCTAGCCCTCAGCAAACGAACATATTGAAGTCAGCGGTAGCCGCTACAACGGCAGGCCCGGCCCTATCGCTATTTGACCTTGCCGACGACAATAGCCCCGAAGAGGTTATAAGCGATAAACTCACGCTAGAAGGTCAAAATTTAGGCTATGTGGTAATGCAAACGCACACCAACGGCCTGCAAACAGTCACCCAAGACTATACCGAACTAGGTGTTACCGGCGAATCATACCTCGTCCGCGAGTTTAGCGATCACGCTGTTAAAACGCTCCTACCCTTACGGTTTAACAGCGCCGCCGCCGTCATGACCTTAAATGACGACCAGTTAGCTCGCATCGCCACCAGTCAAACCAATGATTTTTTTACCGCCAATGCCGCTGCCTATCACGATCACCGAGTAATAGCGGCTGTCCAAACCATCCCAGCTACAGATTGGCGTCTCATCGTAAAGATTGATCAAGCCGAAGTGCTTGCGCCCATCTTTCGGCTTCGTGATTTCGCTCTCATTATCCTGGGTTTCACTACCCTCGCCGTCATCGTTCTGGCTCTTTGGTTCTCGCGCATCATCACTTCGCCATTACAACGGTTCATCATGGTAGTCGACCATATCCGTCATGGCGACATGTCGCAGCGTGCCAGCGTTGAGTCGAAGGATGAGATTGGTACTCTCGCCACCGCTTTCAACGAAATGACCGACGACATCCTAGACTCACGCGCCCGTCTTATTGCTTCAATCCTTGGGCTAAGTCAGGGTTTCATTATGGTCGACACCCAAGGCGGCATTCTCACCATGAACAACGCCGCCAGGCGGCTCCTGCAGCTCGACCCGTCACAAAAAACCAATCCCACTACGCTCAAAACCGCTATGGCCGGTCTAGAAGGATTCGACATTGAAGCTCAGCTCAAAATTTGTCTAAACCAGCGCAAGTCTCTCAATTTCAAAGACGTCGTTTTCAAAGGCTCATTCTTCTACATTTATCTCTCGCCCATCAGCATCGACGATGATGTCACCGGGGCAGTGGTCCAAATCGCAGACATTACCGAAGAAAAAATTCTCCAGCGTTCACGTGATGAATTCTTCTCCATTGCTTCCCACGAGTTGCGCACACCGCTCACGGCCATCCGGGGCAATTCAGCTCTCATCCAGCAATATTACGAAAAAGTCCTAAAAAACCCCGACCTTCACGAAATGGTAGGGGACATCCACGACTCCAGCCAGCGCCTCATTGGCATCGTCAACGACTTCCTCGATGTTTCGCGCCTTGAACAGGGCAAGATGATGTTCAAGCCCCAGAATTTCAACATTCAAGAAGTGCTCAGCAAGGTAGCATCTGAAGCCGCCGCCATCGCCAAAGACAAAGGCGATGCCATCATCTTGCCCTCCGCCAAGCAGACCGACGTGCTCGTGTATGCCGACAAGGACCGCGTAAAGCAAGTTGTATACAACCTCATCGGCAACGCCATGAAGTTCACAGAGCATGGGTCGATCACCATCGGTCTCAGCGTTAGTGGCGGCCTCCTCAAAACCACCGTCACGGACACGGGCCCCGGCATTTCTGATCAAAATCAAAAGCTCTTGTTTCATAAATTCCAGCAAGCCGGGAGTAGTCTCTATACCCGCGACACGAGCGGCGGCACCGGCCTCGGGCTCTATATTTCCCGGCTCTTGCTTGAGAAAATGGGGGGCACCATTGCTCTCGAGCACTCCGAGCTCGGCAAAGGCACAACCTTCTCGTTTACCCTGCCGCTCGCAAATACCGAAAAAAACACCACTCCAAAAAGCACATAAGACCAATGCTGTGCCGGACTTAGGTCGAATGCTCATGGTTCACAACTCCGTTGGTACAAGCTAAAAACAGGCTGAAATGTCCAAGAAATAACATTACCTTGACAGTCATAGTACTATGCTGTATACTGCAATCATGATTAATCAAAAACTATCGTCTGATTTGCTTCGCGGGCATACCGACACAATGATCCTAAAGCTCCTATCAGAAGGCGACAAATACGGCTACGAGATCACAAAGCTCATTGCCGAACATTCGTCGGGTGTCTATGAGCTTAAAGAGGCCACTATGTATTCCAGTCTCAAACGACTCGAAAACGATGGTCACATCACCTCATACTGGGGCGATGAGACTCAAGGGGGTCGGCGCAAGTATTACCACATTACTGCCTCCGGCCAACAGTTATATGTTGAAAATAAGCAGAACTGGAATACCGCCAAACAAATCCTAGATCAATTATTGTAATCAAAGAAGGAAAAAATATATGGATAAGAAATTAGCTACCTACCTGGATGAAGCCTTTAAACCGTACGGCGACTTCCCCGCTCGACAAGACGTAAAGCAAGAAATGCTCAGCAACCTGCAAGAAAAATATAACGACCTCAAAGCCGAAGGCCACAGCGACGATGAAGCCTACAACCTCACCATCGAATCGCTCGGTGACATCTCCGAAATGATGGAGCATGTGCCGCACAGCGAACCGATCGCCGAGCCAGCACCCATTGGCCGCAACCTGTCTCAATCCAATATGCCGGGTGCCGACCTCTCCGGATCGACCCTCGCTGAGGCCAACCTCAAAGGCTCAGCCCTCAAGGAATCCGACTTCTCTGGCTCCAACCTGGCCGGCGCCAATCTAAGCGGCAGTGACCTCAAGGATGCCAAATTTGTTGGCGCAAATCTTAGAAGCGCCAAGATGTCTGCCTCTAACCTCACCGGCGCCAATTTTAAAGACGCCGATCTCACCGAAGCCGAAGTAAAAGCCAGCGATATGTCCAAGGCCAACTTCGACGGCGCCAACCTCACCAGCACCAAGCTCAAGGCATCGGCCTTCAAAGGGGCCACCTTTAGAGGCGCCACGCTCGTGAATACCGAGTTTAACCAGTCGGACTTAAGCGGTATCGCCTTCGACGACCAGACCCTCGACGGAGTTGCTTTCAACAGTGCTTCTCTCAATAAAGCCTCGTTCAAAGACGCCACCCTCCGCAATGTCAGCTTCCATCACACCGCAGCCAAACATGCCATCTTCGATGGTACCACCATGGATAAAATCACCTACGCTCTGCTCAAGTCCGCCAAAGCCAACTTAGACGGCGTCACTGTCGCGTAAAGGTACAATCTATGCAAACACCCATTCCCGCAATCGAAGTTCGCGACCTCATGAAGTCATACAAAAAGACAAAAGTGCTCCAGGGCGTATCATTTCAGATCCAAAAGGGGACCATCTTCGCGCTCCTCGGCGCCAACGGTGCCGGTAAAACCACGGCGATCAATATCCTCACCACGCTACTCAAGGCCGATGGTGGCTCTGCCTTCGTGAACGGCAACGACGTGGCCAAAAATCCGGCCAAAGTCCGCTCCTCGATCAGCCTCACCGGCCAGTTTGCCGCCGTCGACGAAATCCTAACGGCTCGCGAAAATCTCGAGCTCATCGGTGATCTGCGTCATGTGGCTAGTTCAGCGCAAACCGCTACCGATTTACTAAAGAAATTTAAACTCACCGATGCGGCCGATCGCCGAGTAGCCACCTTTTCCGGCGGTATGCGGCGCCGGCTCGACATCGCCATGAGCCTCATTGGCAACCCCGCCGTTATATTTCTGGACGAGCCCACCACCGGCCTCGACCCCGAAGCCCGCACCAACATGTGGCAGACCATTCGCGCGCTCGCAGATGGCGGCACTACCGTATTTTTAACCACCCAGTATCTGGACGAAGCCGACGAGCTTGCCGACACGATAGCCTTGCTTCATAACGGCAAAATCGTGGCCAGCGGCACCGCACATGAGCTCAAAAAACTCGTGCCCGGAGGCCTCGTCGAGCTCACCTTCCACGAGGTAGATCAGGCCGAGGCAGCGCTCAAACTCCTAAAAGACGACTACAAAGTGTCGCAGGAAGATAGCCTCAAACTCACCGTTGTCGCCGGCGAAAGCACCGCTCAGCTCGCCGGACTATTCATCGCACTGCGCGACGCTCACATTGAGCCTGCCGATTTCGCCCAACGCGTACCCACCCTCGACGACGTATTCTTCAAGCTCACTGGCAACAAACAGGAGGAGAAATAATCATGCAAACCATTAAAGACACCTGGACTATGGCGCAGCGTAGCTTGCGACACATCGTCCGCAGCCCCGATACCATCATCACCGTGGTCATCTCGCCCATCGCGCTCCTGCTTATGTTTGTCTACGTCCTGGGTGGCGCGCTCGAGCACCAAACCGGCTCAATCAAGTACGTTGATTTCATTACGCCCGGGATCATCATCCTTACCATCATCAGCGGCATAGCCTACGCAGCCTTCCGGCTCAACAATGATATCCAAAAGGGGATTATCAACCGGTTTCGAACCATGCCCGTTGCTCCTTCATCGATCTTGGGCGGCCAAGCTGCCTCGTCCACGCTCTCGAACCTGTTTTCCACCGTCCTCGTATTGGCCGTAGCCTTTGCCGTCGGTTTCCGTACCAGCGCTGCGCTCAAAGAGTGGTTATTCTTCGTGGGCCTCACCATCCTCTTCACCCTAGCAACCACCTGGATGGCTATTTACTTTGGTCTGCAGGCAAGCTCAGCCGAAGGTGCCAGCTCGTTTAGCTACATCCTCATGCTGCTCATTTTCCTCAGCCCTTCGTTCGTTCCCACCTCATCCATGACGCCCATTTTGCGCGGTTTTGCCAACAATCAGCCGTTTACGCCCATCATTGAGACCATGCGCTCATTGCTCACCAACGGTACCCCCGGCGATAAAGCTTGGCTGGCTCTGGCCTGGACAGTCGGTATCCTGGTAGTCTTCTATGTTCTGTCGCTCAAAACCTACCGGCAGAAAACCGTTTCCGCCACCTCGTAAAAGCATAATGGTAATCCCCGGTCACTGGAGCCGCACTCATGTGACGTCCGACTGGATCTCCATTGATTCCAGTATGCAAATCGGCTACATGTGCAGCACCCTCAAGACTAATGGTGCTCTCATCACCAGCGTTTGCCATAATATTCTCCAGCAAATTGTGATATTTGACAAAATATCACAATTATGGCAAAATTCTGAAGTCCGTTGTTCAATCTCAACCATCCTAGGAGCGCCATGAGCGTTATGGACCGGGATCCCGCCGATCCCTTCAAGTGCACTGTCGATGTCGACAGCCTCGCCGATCCCGAACGGATCGCGCGCCTGTGGACGGAGCAGTACTACCTGAGCACCCCCGACCACGGCGACCACGAGCGCATTCACGTCGTCGGTGGCATCGCGGACCTGCGGCAGGTCGAGATCACCGGCGGCGAGGTCATGGTCACCCCGTTGGCGGAGGTGCGGGCCGAGCAGTCCGGCGCGAGGCTCATCCTCTGTGCCTTCCGCAAAGCCGACGGTACGGGCTGGACCGTCGTCGCGGAGCCGGCCGACCGCTTTCCCGAGCTCGTCCGAGTCCTCTTCGGCCTCCTCGACCCCAGCCAAGGGTACTTCGTGTCCTAGTCGGGCACGAAGTACCCTCCTCGCTGACCTCGCGTTCAGGCCGTCTGTACACCTGAACCGCGACCCCGGGAAGGCCGCCCTCCCCGCAGCCAACAACTGAACAGCGCAGACATACGTCCCGGATCGGCCTCATCGATCCGGGACTGTCTCGTTTTAGGGTCAAACTCATCACGGCCAAATCGCCCTAAAGACAATCGTGCTAATATCTAGTCATGCCAAATTCAGCTTACAAAATCGGCATTATCGGCGGTGGCGCAGTCGGGCTCGTCTACGCCGCCCTCCTCTCGGAGGTAGCCAGCGTTACCATTAAAACTCGTCGTCCCGAGCAAGCGAAAGCCATCAACACGCAGGGTATCCGTTTCCAACCCCGCGACGATCAAACCTACCCCGAAGAAACCTTCAAACATGTCCACGCTTCGGCCGAGTGGGGGAGTCTAGCAGATTGCGATGCTCTCATTGTGGCCGTCAAAAGCTACGATACCGAGAGCATTACGGCGGGTCTTTCGCGTGCCATCAGCCCCGAAGCCACCATCCTCACCCTCCAAAACGGCCTCGAAGCCTTCCCTATACTCAAAAAGCACGTCGCAAATCCCAGCCGCGTTTTCGCCGGCATCACCTCCATCGGCGGCCGCCGCATAGATGATCGCACCGTCGTCATCGGCGACAATCGCCGCACCATCATTGACGCTGCCGCCGGCAGTCTTGTTGGCATCATGAAAACCATGCGCTTTCCCGCCGAAACCACCACCAATGTCGCCCAAACCGTCTGGGATAAACTCGTCCTCAACGCCGGCCAAAACGCCCTCAGCGCCATCACCGGCCGCAATGTCGGTGAAATGCTCGCCTCACCCGAGTGCCTCGATATCGCAACGCACCTCCTGGCCGAGCTCAAAGCCGTAGGTGAAGCCGAAGGTCTCACGTTCGATTACGACCTCATGGAAAAGCTCCGCGCCAACTGGGAAAACTCTCGCTTCTACCCCTCCATGTGGCAAGACGTCCAGGCCGGCCGCCGCACCGAAATCGACGCCATCAATGGCGCCATCGCCACTCTCGGCCGCGGGCACCACATCTCCACGCCCTACAACGACATGATGACCTCGCTCATCAAAGCCTTGCAAAAGGACCTCTAGATTCTTATAGCCACCCCCTCTCGGCTCATCAAGCGCATCCAAACGGTCCTATTATTCATCCAAAACGATAGCTTTTATCGGGCAGCCTTTGAAGTTGTTTTGACGAGTCCGAAATAAGCAAACAAGACAACAACTACCACGCGCAAGGCAACGTTACCCCAGATAAGCGCACTCAATCCTTTTGAGTAGGCATACACTTCCATTAAAGCAGTTGAGCCATGCAATACGAGAAAAGCCCAGACGATCGTACGTATAGCGGCTTTGTCTCTAAGCTTGGCCCCACCGAGTGATACAACCGCAATGCAAAACTCAGCGGTCCCTAGTAGATAAGGCACCAAATAAGCTGTTTCGGGCAAACGAATTCCGACAACTTCCGGTATGGCATTGGGGTCCAAGATTAACACAATACCCGCAGCCAGAGTAATGAGCCCGTGCAAGAAAAGTAGAGTAGAGATGTTCAAGTGTTGAGATATTTTATGCTTCATAAGCTTAACTATAATAACGCTTCCTCAATAATTCAACATTTGTTTAATTTAATGAGCGCTAAAGTTACTTCTCTCCGATATACTCCTGCAATATTGGGCCAATAGTTGCCGCGATTTCGTCGGGACTAGCCGAGGCAAGTGGCTCTATCTTCACGATGTACCTGGTCACAAACAACCCAACCAGCTGGGATCCAATAAGGCCCGCCCTCAAACCCGCATCTTGGCCGCCAAGGAATGCTATCATTGGCGTCAGCAAATTCTGTTCTATAAATCGTTTCATAATCTCGGCTGCCTGAGGCTCGGATGCCGACACCCGTACCATTCCAAGCAGCGTTTCGTGCGACTGCTTAGCCTCCATAAGATAACAAAATAATGCCGCAATCCGCTCACCAAATTTCGCCCGATCACCCTTAAGCGCGTCTTTTAACATTTCCGGACCCTGATAAGCCGGAAGCATAGCAGCTAAAAATAATTCATACTTATTTTTGAAAAAATGTAAGACAAGTGCCGGATCAACTGCAGCTTCTGAGGCGATACTACGAATCGTGGTGTGCGCATAACCCAATTCGGAGAAATGCCGCCGCGCTGATGCGAGGATCAGGTGGTTTGTTTCAGTCTTGCCGCTTCGTCTCCCGAGTGAACTGCGCTTCATTTTTATATCTCCAGTCTTTCTCATGTCAGAACTTAAAATACCAACCCAGCGCCAATAGTCAAAATTGCCGATATTAACAGCATTTTACCTATCCAGTCGCCGCTATGTACCAAACCATCTCTCCACGGCATACCCTCCCATACCACAAGGCCCAAGAATAGTATTGCCGGAAAAGCGAGCCATAGCCAGAATCCGTGTCGTAGCCCATCTGCTACCGTCGTTACTCTAAGGTTTACAAAGATGTGAGCTAGGATGTAGGCAAATAATCCACTCCGCCCAACCTCTATCAAAATTTTCCAGGCTGGCGGTCTACCATTGCGCTTAGTTGTTCGAAACCCGTTGAGCGCCATATACCAAAACGTACTAAACACCACTGCCGCCAATGTAGCCACTGCCACTGCTGTGTAATGGATTGTCATGTCCTTATCTCCTTTTCCAAACGCTTCCCTCGACTCTTTATATATGTTATTATTTAATTCAACATAGGATGAATTATAGACTAACTACCAGAAAGGTACAATCCCAGTGAAACTCATAATCTTTGGAGCAAGCGGCGGAGTCGGCAAAGAGGCTGTGATGAAGGCCATCAAGGCTGGTCATGAAGTTGTAGGCGTAGTACGTGGGTCCGTAGACAACGCAACTATCGCTGGTGCCAAAATAGTATCAGGCAGTGTAACCGATCCAAACTTTGTGGCCGAGGTTGCTAAGGGCTCAGACGCCGTAATCTCAACGGTCGGAACATCGCAATACAAGCAGCCAGTTAGCCTCTATTCAGATGGAGCAAAGGCCCTTATTGCGGGGCTGGAGAAAGCCGGCGTCCGTAGATTGATTGTGCTTTCGGCCGGAGGTGCCACCGTAGAGCCCAACGATCCTTGGCCGTTTAGACTAATTTTTAAGCCCATCTTGCAGCGACAATTTCATTACCTCTACGAGGACATGTTGCGCATGGAACGCCTGCTCGAGGCTTCAAGTCTAGAGTGGACGATCATCAGGCTATCGTATTTAACAACTAAACCCGTCACAGGAAAGTACCGCACCCAGATTGAAGGCGCAGTACGCTACGGGTTCTCAATTAATCGAGCCGATGTTGGACATTACATTGTCCACAACGCTACCGACAAAGCGACCTACAAGCATCATATCGGAATCGCGAACTAGATTGGTTTCGTCATATTCCCGCGCCAATATACCCGCGCGTACAGCCAAATAACCGGCAGCAAGCAAATCTGCCCCGCTAAAATCGCCATCCGAGCGCCAAAGTGGTCCGCCACCGCCCCAATCGCTAGCCCAAACACCGCATACACCACATTCGACAGCAGCGAATTAATCGACGCCATCGTCGCCCGCTGGTGATCTGTAAACTCCCGGTGCTTCAGCGTCCCCAAGGCCACCGTCGCCGGCCCATACGGCGCGCCGCCCAAAGCCATCAGCACCGGCGACACCTTCGAGCCCAATGCTAGCGCCGCAAGCATCATCACCCGCCCGTAAACCTCCCCGACCAGCACAATCTTCGCCGCCTTAAACCGCTTCATAAACCACCCGCTCGCAGCAAACCCCACCGCGCTCTCCGCATAATTAACCGACACCACCGCCCCCACCGCCCACAACGGCATCAGCTGCGAGTAAAACGCCGGCCACAGCGTAAACGTGGCAAAACCGTCGCTCATAATTTGCGCTAAGCTCAAATCCCGCAACGTCCCGTTCCGCCGCATGTACCCAAAAGCTTCTGTAAAATGGGTCCACCCGTTCACGACCCGCACCTCATGGCGCTTCGGCTCCACCAGCCAAAATCCCGCCACAATCCCCGGCACCTGCGCAGCGGCCGTCAGCCACAACGCTCGTCTAAAACCCCCAGCGGCCAAAAACCCACCGGAAGCTACGGCTATAAACCCAGCCACCTCCATTGCCGTATTCACTCCACCCAAATGCCGGTGAAACCCGTCTAGTTCCCCCGCTTCCTTGGCCGATTCATACAACAGCGCCTCGTTATTGCCATTAAACAGCGCCCGCCACAGCCCCTCCAGCACCGCACCGCACACGAGCCACCAGTACGATCCACCGGCATAGCACACCACCGAAACCAGGCTTGCCACAGCCCCAATCCGCAAGCACCACACCCTGCCCACTCGGTCGCTCACCAGCCCCGTCGGCACCTCCAGCAGCCCCTGCGCCACCTGCGCAATCACCAAAATACTCACCCCCAGCACATACGAACCCGTCACCCGGGCAAAGTAAATCACCGCCACCGCCGAGTAAAACCGCAGACAAAACCAAAAACTAAAAATGTTCAGCGCCCGGGCATTCCCGCGCACCGACCTCCCTCTAAAAAGTCGTAAAGACATACTATTCCCATCATTTTTTTAGAAAATGACCACACAAAAAGAGCCGAAGCGGCTATGTAAAAGCAATCGCGTTCGGCTCTAACTGGTTTTTCCGTGTGGTCAGGGAAACAGTTTAGGGTTTAATACTCACTCGAAGTATCACAAACATCCGGGCGCGTGTGCGCCGACCGTGCGATTACTGGATTCGAGTAGTATCTCCCATATGACTTGTTGACCTTTGAATTAGACTTGTGCTCGATGATAACATAAGTTTTTTGAGTTGGCAAGGATTCCCTGCATCTTACTCCGCGGGAAAAAGGATGCTTTCTATTTCTTGAAGTTTTAAAATTACTTCACTTGCGGATGTGCGAAATGCACTTTCAAGAGCCGACTTTGTCTGCTGATCACACCAAACAATAACTTCTTCAAGCAGCTTCTTCTTCGCCTGCCTTCGTGCCTGTTTATCCATAATTGCTAGTGTCGCTGAAATGTTGTCCCTAAAATGAGCAGGAAAATATTCTTCGAAATCATGCCTTGTCCATGCTGAAAACCTATTCTCCTTCCATAAAGAACCATCCTTACGGCTATAAACCTCTTTTAGGGCTTCGATTGCATCTGTTCCCGAGGTATCTGTAGGGGCATCCCCGTCGGCAATAACCCAAGCCTTGTTGATATATCTAGAAGTTAAGTGGGTAAAAAGGAACAATCGATTAAAATCATCAAACTTTGTTTTTATTTTACCTGTACCGCTAGTAGACAGGGATCGGACTCTTGATAGCTTAGGTGCGAAGTGAGGAATCAGATAATCACGAATAATACGCTCCGCTGATGACTCCTCCAAGAATAGCCAACCATCCCATAAGTCAAAATCACTAAGTTCATATCCTAACTCTTCGAGAATTTTAACCCGTGATTCAACTGATTGGGGGATTTCAGATACCCTTGAAGTCGGAACTGCGCCATGAGTATAGGGGTCTAAGGCAACCGAATAAAGTTTTGAGGAAGGTGCTGAGGCAAGCCATTTTACGACAATATTTGAATGAGTAGATATTATGAATTGATTACTGTCAGATTTTTCGATAATTATGCTAAGTAACGCCTTTAATGCCTCTGGGTGGACGTCATTCTCGAGCTCTTCAATAAGGAATAGCCTATTCTCGGCTAGACAGAGCATGGTAATAAGACCCAGCAAATTGGGTACGCCCTCACCCATATCTTCAATTGGGATATAGTCATAGTTTCCGATATGAATGCCAGATTGCTGTCCTCCGGGCGACGCATGCGTACTGACCTTATAACCCAATACTTTCTCACATAGCTGCTTATATTCAGTCGATTTCGGATGGCTATCGTTTGCTAATCGCTGAATTTTTGAAGTAAGGTAAGCAAGGTTAGGCAACACACTATTGGCTCTCCCTAAGTCAACGCCCTGGTCATAAGCAGTAACCTTGCGTTTTGCCAAATAAGGATATATGAAGTTGTTAGGTTCCGAACCTACAATCTGCCCAATCCCACTGTTGCTATTACCATGCTGATCTCTTAAGTCGATCGATGAAGAAAAAGATCCGGGTTTGGGTCTGTTAACTGTATTAACAAGTTTAGCTTCGGCCCACTCAGGGTGGGAGCGGCCACCTAAGTGGGTGGTATAATCAATATCCCTGAGCTGAGCAGTAACAACGCCTGCTGTAGCGCCCTTTCGGACATCATTCTCGTCAAGAGTAAAAATGCCCTCCTGAAACAATCCAATGCCCCTGATTAAGGCTGATTTTCCGCTATTATTACGCCCAACAAGTACATTTATATTAGCTAGATCGATTACGCCCGAGTCATCATAACTACGATAATTTTGTAGTTGGATAGACTCAAGTTTCATATTAGTGTTCCCGATGATGCGTCCGCCGCATCCGCGCCACACCCAGTCGCACTTCGCTCCGGTCGATCATCTGCTGCGCCCGCGCAAGTTCAACCTTATCCTTGGCATTCTCGCGCGCTTTCTTGGCCTCAGCCAACGCCGCTTCAATTTCTTCAGCCACCAGCTCGCCCTCATGATCCGCCTCATCAGCAAGCAGCCGCACATAATCCTTCGTCACTTCCAGCAACCCACCATACGTCGCAAAAATCTGCGGAGCGCTCTTGCCCACGGTAATCGTGACCGCCCCCGGCATCATCTGCGCCACCAACGGCTCGTGATGGGGGAGAATGCCCAGCTGGCCATTGGAAGTGGTGAGCTGCACCTCATCAGCCTCGCCCTGAAACTTCGCGCCGCTTAATGTGAGCAGTTCCACCAGCATTATTTGGCTGCCTTTTCCTTAGCTTCGGCCTGACTCTTGGCGTGGTCGGCCGTCACTTGGTCGATGCCGCCCTTCATGTAAAATGCCGATTCGGGCAAATCGTCGTGCTTGCCTTCCATAATTTCCTTACAACCGCGGATCGTGTCTTCCAGCTTCACGTACGCACCCGGTACGTTGAGGAACACTTCGGCCACGTGGAACGGCTGCGTGAGGAAGCGCTGGACGCGGCGCGCGCGATCCACCGTCTTCTTGTCTTCGTCCGACAGCTCGTCCATACCCAGGATCGCGATGATATCCTGCAAATCCTTGTAGCGCTGCAAAATCCGCTGCACGTCGCGAGCCACCGTGTAGTGCTCGTCGCCGATCACGGCTGGGTCGAGCAACGTGGAGCTCGAGTCGAGCGGGTCCACCGCCGGGTACAAACCAAGCTCAGTTAGCGCGCGGTTGAGCACGATTGTGGAGTCTAGGTGAGCAAAGGTAGTGGCCGGAGCTGGGTCGGTAAGGTCGTCGGCCGGCACGAACACCGCCTGCACCGAGGTAATTGACCCCGTCTTCGTGG
>CAZSRA010000002.1:0-122154 GCA_964609585.1 uncultured Candidatus Saccharimonadales bacterium | reverse complement strand
TGTCCCGGGTTCGAGTCCCGGATGGCCCTCCAGCAATAATTCGCAAAATAACGGCTTACAGAGCCGTTATTTTGCTATTCATCGACCCCACCATCGTAGACGCGCAAACTAATCCCAAATTCGGTCGACCAGTAATGCTAAGATAAGAACATGAAGGTCGAATCTCGCTATGTCCGGTGAAACTTTTCTTTCTCACGACGAATCATTCAGCTCCAAGCAACTCGCTGATGAATTACGGTCAATTAGTGACGCAGAACTAGCTCGCGGGATCGTCCGGCCCGAGTCAAGCCCTATTAAGCAGATCGAGCGCGGCGAATTCGATTACGATAACGAGAATAGCCCGAACTATGTCGAAGAAGGCCGTAGTGCTGAAATGCTTCAGGCGGTGACTAACCAATACTTTAAGGAGCAGCCCCGTACTGCTCGCCTTGTTAAGTACCGCTACGATCAACTTGCCGCTCGAGACCCTGAGCTTCAAGCCGAAGAACCACGGGCTACTATAGCAATTCCAATAGCCATTCATAATGAGAATGCCGCGACCCTACAGGCCACACTCTACGAGATAGCCAAGCAAAACGGGGTGAATCAAGATGAACTATTACTGTATGCCAACATGCCCAGTACTCTTAGCGAAGCCGATAAGGCTAACGCTCAGGCCAAATTAGACGCAGTAATTGCTCAGGCTCGCCAAGACAACCCTCAGCTGACAATTCGCAGTATCACGGTTGAGTACGATGAGGACAAGCTGAGTATTGGACGGGTTCGCCATGATTACATGGACTTGGTTGCCTGGGATGCAGCCCGTCGCGGCTTTGGCATTGACCATCCGGTTATCATGCTAGATGCCGACACGAAACAAATGACCAAAACGGCTTTTGAAGAGTTAGCCGATACCCTAACCGCCCCCGACTCAGACATTATTGTGGCCCATACCGAGACCCATCACCTCTTCGATAACAACGCGCGAGGCAGTGAGACCGAGATGCCAGATGCTCGTAAGCTAGCGGTGCTGCAAGAAATCCGGCGCCGCCAATACTTGCGCCAGGAAAGCCGGGCTAAGGCCGAAGATCTAGGCCAAGATATTGGTGAAGTTTACAACCAGGGCCATTACGACGAAGAGTGGGGTATGGCCGTAGCCCTGGGTCCGTATCTGCTCGTTGGCGGTTACGACGAGCACAGTACGCTCGATGAAAGCCGATTTCTGATGCAGCGCCTGTATGATGAGGATGGGTCATTATATGATGTGATGCATCATGCTAAAACCGAGATTTCGGCAGGGAAATTATTCAACGGCGCATATTACCTCGTCGGCACGAAGATTAGAGGTTCAGGGCGGCGACCCGAACAGCGCCTACGCGAGTGGGTAACCGGCGGTGTAGATGACAGTCAGTATGCGAATATGGTTGAAAAACACATTACATCTGGTCATCAATACCAGGACTTTTCTCACACCGACGCATTGCGAACAGATGACACGTCGGAACCTACTTTCAAGAATCCTGACCATGCCAAGAGGATTGTAGGTTCGGTGCTTAAACCGGAATCTGTGCCACGTTTGGAGGGGGAGCCTGAACCAATGCCCAATCCGACGAGCCTATTAAAGCGGCTAAATCTACCCGATCCCGATGATGAGGAGTCTGGCTCTAGGGATTCGCATAAAGGCTAATTATTCGCCAAGCCGGTATTTTTTATGCGTCAATGTAAGATGATCCCACCTGGTCATGATAGAAATCAACCGTCTTCATTGAGATACTGCGAGGCGTGATCTTAGAGAAGATCTTTATGTCACGTATAAAGTGAGACTGATCATGAAAATTGAGCGCCATGGCCACATCGGAGAGCCGCTCGTACTCGCCCGAGCTCACAAGCGCCATCGCCCTATTAAAACGAACTATTCGAATATACAGCCGAGGATTTATTCCAACCCAAAGCAGGAAGCGTTTCTCGAACTGGCGCTCAGATAGATGTACGTGCGCGAGCACATCGCTCACGCCAACATCATCAATACGTTCCTTGATAAAAGCGACTGCCTTTTCGACGATCGGGTCTTGAGCAACACTCTTTGCAGCTTGTTCCTGTAAAAAATCGGTAATAATGCGCACATAGTCATCAACCGATCGAACGTGGCTCAAATCCGCAAGCAAGGCCTGTCCTCCAAACTGGTCCGGCGCTAAGTAGCCATCGGTAATGGCGGCGGCGTCGATTCCAAAAAGTGCTCGCAGAGCCGTTGGCTCAAACAATACCTGAATATTAGTAAAAGGCCCTTCGCCAAAATGCATGGTATTTGGCTGGGTTATCTGGCCATAGACAAACAAGGTCGGGATATCTTCCACGACATCACCTTCGTCGGGTACGATACTGCCGACTTGCGAGCTATTAGCGTGAGTTTGCAGCAACATACCTGGCAGCCCGTTTGGGCATACAAGCACGGAAACACTATCTTTGCTCGGATGTTGATTAATTCTAAAGCAGTTGATATAGGACCGAAGCTCTGGCGGTGATGGAAGTATCACGGACGATATTTTATTCATAACGCTTATGCTTTCTGAAATCGACGGCTATTTACAATTCTTAGAACGATTAGCCTGATATTATCACGCTAATGTCAAAATTATATAAGGAATGAAGAAATAATGCTTAATCCGTTGCGCTGGAGAATCCTAGCGATCCTCGGGATTATCCAGTTTATGCTCGTCGTAGATGCTACGGTCGTGAATGTGGCCTTGCCGCATATTCAGCACGACCTTGGCTTTTCTCGTGCCGGTTTGTCGTGGGTAGTAAATGGCTATGTCCTTATGGCCGGTGGCTTCCTGCTACTTGGCGGCCGTTTGGCTGATATGTTTGGTCGCCGCCGATTATTTCTTGTCGGTGTCAGCATATTCGGCATCGCATCGGCTCTCTGTGGCGCCGCTACCGGTCCCGCAATGCTTGTTGCGAGCCGCTTTTTTCAGGGCGTCGGTGAAGCCCTCGCCGCTCCTGCAGCCTTGGGTCTCATCGCGTTGCTATTCACCGATCATAAAGAGCGCGCCAAAGCCCTGGGCGCCTGGGGTGGTATTGCCGGAATAGCGGGCGTTACCGGCACCATCATTTCTGGGTTACTCACAAACTTTGCGTCCTGGCGCTGGATCTTCTACATCAACCTACCCATTGCGATCCTAGGGCTCATTGTGGTGCCTCGCCTCGTTCCCAAATCAGAAGGCACCCAAAATAAACAGTTGGATATTGCCGGGGCTCTTACGGCGACCGCCGGCCTCATTACCTTGGTATATGGCTTGCTGCAGGCAATCACTCACCCTTGGGGTTCGCAGGCCGTCCTTTTACCGGTAGTAGTCGGCTTGGCCTTACTAAGCGCCATAGTGTTCGTTGAGCAACGATCAAAAGATCCGCTTATCCCGCTGGGTTTTTTGCAAAATCGCACTCGACTTCTGGGCAATTTCGCCGGACTATCGCTAGCTGCCACCTTCTTCGCGTTCATTTACCTCCTAACCCTCTTTGAACAGCAAATATTGGGCTACTCGCCGCTCAAGGGTGGGCTGTCATATGTACCGTTTGGGCTCGCCCTGGGCGTCGGCGTGGGCATGTCCGCGACCATGATTCCAAAACTCGGCATCAAGCCTCTCATGGTGATCGGTTTCCTCGGCAGCGCCGTGGGTATGCTGTTGGCTTCCATGCTCCATGCTTCAGGGGGCTATGCTGCTCACATTCTCCCTTCTCTACTGGTGTTTGGTTTCTTCAATGGACTCTTGCTACCCGCTGCGCAAACGGCTGCCCTGCATGAAGTTAACAGCGACAATTCTAGCCTAGCGTCGGCCGTACAACAGGCCACCAGCCAGATCGGCGGGGCTCTCGGCCTGGCCGTGCTCGTAACCATTGCCGCTCGCTACGCCCAAAACACTTCAAGTGCGGCCAGTGCTGGCGTGGTTACCACCCATGGTTATGCCGTTGCCTTCCAGGTCTCGGTTGCCATACTAGTGCTCGCTGCCGTAGCCCTAGCCGCCCTACTTCGCAACAGTAAGACCATGGCGCCCATCGACGCCTCTGTGCCTAATAAGTAATAAATAAAGGATAATCCTATGAAAAACGTTCAACCAGCGCCAAAAAGGCGCAATAAAAAGAAAATCCTCTCTTTTACCGCCATCGGCCTAGCGATTCTCGTGTTTGCTTTCATCCAAATGGGAGTAACGTTTGCGACGTCTCTTCTTCTTTCACCGGCCTGGGAAGGCTCGACCAAAGATTTTTCCGTCTGCAAGCCAGTAACCGAAAAAGCGTGGGGCAAGGACTGTGGCAACTTGAGCCAGACACACCAATTTGCCTTTAGTCAGGTGCAGTTTTCCACCGTCAATGGCTATAAGTTGCCGGGTTGGCTTGTTAAAACCGCCGACAACAATCTGGGCCCAGCCAAAGGCGCCATTATGCTCGTACCCGCGGGCGGCGGTGATCGACGTGAAATGACCCGCTACATCCCTTACTACTTGAGTCAGCATCTGGACGTACTCACTATTGATATGAGTTGCCAGGGTGAATCTCCCTGCAGTCCGGCCTATGGACTCACCTATGGTCAGCGCGAATCAGGCGATGTCTTCTCTGCCTACACCTACCTTACGGCCAGCTACCCGAAGGTTTACGCCATGGGCACATCAGTGGGTGCCGCTTCCATCCTGACCGCACTACCCGAGATGCCAAAAATGGCCGGTGTAATTGCGGAAAACCCATACGCGAGTTTCCAGGACTTGCTCAAAGAAACGAGCGAATCGAAATCTACGCCCACCTGGTTCCTAAACATGATGATCAATTCCACAATGTCACGCGGGCATTTTGATGGGCTGGCTAGTCCAAAAAATGCTCTGCCGCTTGCCCAGGCAAACGTACCCATCCTCTTCATCCACAGCACCCTGGACACTACCGTACCCTATCACCAGACATCAGACCTAGCTAAGTTATACGCAGGACCAACGACAGTTTGGCTGCCTGGTTATGGGAGCCATGCCGAGATCTGGAGCGCAAACAATGCTGACTATCAGGCACATGTCACCGCTTTCCTGGATGCACGCTAGATCTGGTGCAAGTAACAAATTAAACAAGGATTAAAAAATGTTAAAAACTTCCCCCTTCGTACTCTTCGATGGTGAATGTGCCGAAGCCATGACGTTCTACAAAGAATGTCTCGGTGGGGAGCTGCAGCTCATGAAGCTTGGCGACACGCCCATGAAAGACCAGTTTCCCGCCGAAAAGCACAATCGGATAATTTACGCTCAGCTAAAAAATGGTGACATCGACATCTCGGCCACCGACTGGATGAGTCCTGATTTGACTCCGAAGCCCGGCAACACCATGAGCATCTACGTCGTTGGCGAAGACTTTGACGCGCTCAAGCCCGCGTTCGACAAGCTCGCGAAAGACTCCAAGAAAGATGGGGCTACGTTCCAGGACCTGCATCAGCAACCCTTCGGCACCTACGGCCAGCTCACCGACAAATATGGGGTAGCCTGGATATTCAAGGGCGATAAGTAACTCAAATTAACTACGCCGCCTAAGCTATCGCCGATGAACTCTTGCTTCATCGGCGATAGTCTTTGCCCTATAATCTGTATATGAAAAAACGGTTTAGTGGAGCCCTAATAATCATAATCCTTCTCGTGGCAAGCGGTCTCTTCATTCCACTTGGCTCCTACATACCTACAAAAAGCGTCTGCCCCTCTGGGGTGCCGCCCGTTAAGCGGCTTCATCTCATAAAGGGTGACACCATCCAAAAAATAAAAGACGGGGATGTGACGCCCGGGCCAACCGAGGGCTGCGCTCGGCAAATGAACTATGTTCTTTACGTTCTCTAGTATGGATCGAAACCCGCAAGCTATAGTAAGTTACAGCTATGTTTACACTCGAACAAATTGACGAAATCCACGAACGCCTCGGCAACGCCAATACTCTCAAACAGTATCTTCAGGCACTTCACGCCTTGCAGCGCTACGAGGGCGAGTCGCTGAATGTAACCAAAAACATCCTCTTTGCTACGGCAGCCATATATCGCTATGTGCAATATTTCGACGCCGTTCGCGAGATTTCCCTAAAAACCGGTGCCGATATTGAAGTGATCGGATTTGAGCCTGGTTACAGCGGTATGCATTTTAAACCCAGTCAGTTTCTACAAGAACTAAAATCAGCCGTTGACGCAGCCGTACGACTTTATGACGCGGTCCAGGGCATAGTTTAGATGACTCGTGGGCTCAACTCGCAGCAAAAACGCTACCAACGGCAATACGCCCTTTCCTTCGGATCATTGTTTGCTGCCATAATCGCCTTCAGCTGGACGGGCTTATTGGTGTCGTATACGGCCGGGACGCCTCGCATCATCACCCTCGCTATCCTTATGAGTCTGAACCTCTATGCCTTAAGCCAAAGTTTGTACCTGCGATTTAAATACCCGATTACAGAAAAAGTCTCCCTTCCCTATATGAAGTCCGGGAGTTTTTGGCTAAAGTTCTACGGTGTCATCTTGGCAGAAATCGCGGCAATTTTCTTCATAATTCAGATACTCGATAGGCACCATCTTCAAATCGGTACCATTCCGCTCATTGTCTTTATTGTGGGCGCTCACTTCTACCCCCTCGCTTACTGGAACGGCAACAAACTTTGGTATCTTACGTCCAGCCTGCTTTGCTTGGGTGTGGCAGCTTTAGTAATCGTCTGCCCGCCCCAGGCCACCACTCACATACTCGGCGCGACCGCTTCAATATGGGAGCTAGTAAGCGCCGGGCTAATGGTAGGCGTAATGCTCCTAACTTCGTTCGTCGGCGGCCTGATGTACAAGCGCTCCGTCCGCAATTCATAATCAACGCTTAAGCCGTCTGGAAAAATTGACACGAACCACCCTCCTCCGGCACTATCATCTTATAACGCCAAGTAGGGCTAGTAGACTTAGTAGCCGGAGCATAAAATGCGCAAAAACAATGATAAAATCGTAATCTTCCGCATGACGCCAAGCTCAAGTATCGTTGCGGCACTAATCGGCGGGTGTGTCGGTTTCCTAGGCGGTCCAGCTTTAGTCTTAGTCCCTTGGGCCATCATTGGGCTTCTGATCGGCGCTCTCAACGCTACGATTAGATCGACAACGATAACTGGCGCAACCTTCGGATTCTTCCTTGCTTACGTTTTTATGCTAGCCGGATATAACGGAAACGCGCCCCTTGTGACCAAGCTGATCCCATTTACAATGCTGGGCTTAATTGGTGCTGTCTGCGGCTTGATTCTGTCGCTCGTTGGGTACGGCGCTATGGCCTATATTCGCAAACGTCAAAGAAAGTCTCAAGCGTGAAAGTCGCCGTTGTTGGCCACATCGAATGGTGCCATTTCGCCGTAGTAGACCACATCCCAAATCCTGGTGAAATCGTTGGTAGTACCCGCTCATGGACAGAAGCGGCTGGGGGCGGGGGAGTGGCGGCCGCTCAACTGGCCAGCCTTGCCGGCAACTGTCTGCTCTTCACTGCCGTTGGCGACGACGAGATTGGCCGGCAATCGCTGCTTCAGCTGAAGCAATTGGGCATTGAAGTGTACGCCTCAGTCCTGAATGACACCCCTACCAGGGAAGCCTTCGTTCACATCGATCCCAGCAAAGACCGCGCCATTACCGTCATGGGAACGCTCACACCCAGTGGCGACGATGCTACGCTCCCCTGGGAAAAACTCGCCACCGTCGACGCCGTTTACTTTGTAAGCGGCGATACAGCCGCGCTAAACTATGCCCGCCATGCGGCAAAAGTCGTCTCGACCTCAAGAATTCTCCCAACATTACAGGAGGCGGCCGTCAAAATAGACACGCTCGTTATGAGTCAAAAAGACCAACAAGAGCATTATAAAATCGGCGACTTAACCTTCGAACCCGTCCTCACGATTAAAACCAATGGTAAAGCTGGGGGCGAAACCTCAAAAGGGGTGCATTATAAGTCCGAAGTTGTACCCTTCGAAGAAATCAAGGACACCTACGGTTGCGGCGATTCCTTTGCTGCCGGATTAACATTTGCCGCTGCTCAGAACTTAAATCTAGCCGAAACGCTAAAGCTCGCAGCTCATTGCGGAGCTATGGCTACAAGGCGCAGCGGCGCTCACGAACAAAAATTTTAAATCCCATGCGAACCAAACCATCATTTAGGCTATAATAGCGAAAGACGAAAGACGCATTATGATCAAAATTCTTGTTGTTGAAGACCAAGGCCTCTATCAAAAGATTTACCGCGCTATACTCGAAGGCGAAGGCTGGGAGGTTATCGCCGCACTCGATGGCGAGGAGGGATTGCGACTCGCCACGAAGCATCAGCCCAATCTCATCTTGCTCGATCTTATGATGCCAAAAATGGACGGATTTCAATTCCTCGAAGAATTCAAACCCAAAGAACGGCCCGAGGTCAAGATAATTGTCCTTAGCAATATTGATATCGATGAGCACATGGAGACTGCCATGAGCCTGGGCGCAGCTAAATATCTCGTTAAAGCCGATTACTTCACCCCTCAAAAACTCATTTCAGCCATCAATGAAGTTCTAGAAGCATAAGGAGAAGGAGAAAAACATGTCGACGAAAAAGGAAGAATTTAAAGTTACTGGCGAAGATCTGCTCGGCTATGTCAAGAAGCTCATTGCCGAGGGAAATGTTCGCCGTATCTCCATCAAGAACAAGGACGATAAAACCATTGTTGAATTACCCCTCACCGTTGGTGTCGTTGGCGCCGTACTGGCCCCACCTCTTGCTGCCGTTGGTGCTATCGCAGCACTGGTGACCGAATGCACCATTGTGGTCGAGCGGGATGAACCTAAACCTTAATCCTTTTAGCCTCAAACCCAAGCCTCTAAGCCCCGCCGAGCGCTGGCGTCACGACCGTAGCCTCATAGCCAGCTGGCTGCAGCGCGAAGTCGGTGGCCACTTTGACGGTGCCGAAATCCGCGCCGACGGATCGTCGTTTTTGTCGTTCGCGAGCCCCCTCGGACCCATTACCATTCATGATTATTGGTCTTTTTGTCGCCCCGATTTTCAGACCACCCAGCGGATACAAAGCTATGCCCAGATCCTCAGCCGCCAAGTCCCCGTCCTCACCCTTGGGTACGCGCGTATGTCGGGCCAATCGTCGTCGCGCGCGGAGCTTGTGGTTTTCCTAAGCGGTGAAGTTGTAGTAGATGGTTATGGTGAAGTCTTTGGTCCACTTGTGGCCGGTACCAAACCAGGCTCGCTTGTGGCTATTGAGAGCACCCAGGCCACCCCGATGACGAGCGTGGAGCTCTATGCCGACCCTTTCCTCGTCTCAGTTATTGCAAATATTCACAATCAAGCCCGCAAACCGCCCAATTCTCCGGTACGTCGGCCGGCTTGAGAAAGAGTATACTTGGCTTAAACGAAGAGACTATGTCACCATCTGCTATCAAAATCGACCACCTTTGTGTAACGCTTAAGCCGCGTTTCCAGGCTTTGAATGATATAAGTGTTGAGCTCGCTGCGGGTAAAATCATTGGCGTCATTGGACCATCAGGCGCCGGCAAAACCACGCTCATTCGTACTATCGTTGGCCGGCAACATATTACAAATGGGACCATAACCATTTTTGGGCTTCCCGCCGGCTCCCGCGCCTTGCGCCGGCAAATCAGTTACATGACCCAGGAAATCTCTGTATATCCCGACCTTTCGGTTCAAGAAAACCTGCGCTATTTTGCTGCCATGTTTGGGGTGCCACGCCGGGAGGTCGGCGGCCAGATCGTCGAAATTTTAGAGGCTGTAGATATGGCCCCACAAACGAGCCAACTCGTGGGCAAGCTTTCCGGCGGCCAAAAACAGCGGGTCTCCCTAGCCATCGCGCTCATTGGCCACCCCAAACTGATGGTGCTCGACGAACCCACAGTTGGCCTCGATCCGCTGCTGCGCGAACAGCTTTGGTCGCTTTTTCGTCGTTTGGCTTCAGGCGGTACCACGCTCATAATTTCCAGCCATGTCATGGACGAGGCTGAGCGCTGCGACGACCTCCTGCTCTTGCGTGATGCTCGTCTCCTTGCGCACGGCTCACCGAAAGACCTGCGCGAAAAGACTCACACAAAATCGGTCGAAGACAGTTTTCTTCACCTCGTAAAGGACCCCACATGAGCCCGCGTAAAACCTTCGCTACAACCAAACGCGTCCTAGGTCAACTCCGCCACGACCACCGCACCGTCGGGCTTATGCTCGTTGTGCCGTGCTTGCTCGTTACTATTCTCAAGTATGTCTTTGACGGTGAGCCCAAAGTTTTCAATAGCCTTGCTCCCATGATGTTGGGTATTTTCCCCCTACTAATGATGTTTCTCGTTACCTCTATTACGACCTTGCGCGAACGCACGACTGGCACCCTCGATCGCCTCATGGCCGGTCCTATTTCCAAACTCGACTTCATTTTTGGCTACGCTCTGGCTTTCTCGCTCCTCGGTCTTGTACAGGCCTCGGCCGTGAGCCTCGTGAGCCTTGGTTTTCTTGGTGTTACCGTAGCCGGCGGCACCACCTCGCTCCTTATCGCGGCCACCGCAGCTGCCTTTCTTGGAACATCCCTCGGTCTATTCGTAAGCGCCTTCGCCACCAGCGAATTCCAGGCAGTTGAGCTCGTAATGCCCATCCTTATGCCCCAAGTGCTACTTTGCGGCCTATTTGTCGCCCGAAACCACATGGCTGGGTGGCTCCAGCATATTTCCGATTACCTTCCGCTGACCTACAGCGTGGATGCCATGAAACAGGTCACCCAGTACAACACTTGGACTCATGACCTCACAAAAGACCTTCTCGTGATCGTAAGTTTTGCTATTGCTGCACTCATTTTGGGTTCCGTTACGATTCGGCGCCAAGAGTAGACCTTAAAAAAGGGGAGAATCACATGATCATTTGCACCTTCGAAAACCATCGCCAAGTTGCCCTGCGTCACGGGGTAGTGGACAACCTCGTCATTAAAAATAATCAAATCCTGCTCGTAAAACGCACTGCCAAACTCCTCGAAGGCGGCAAATGGGCCCTCCCTGGCGGTTACGTTGAACGCGATGAAACCATAGAGCAGGCTGCTGCTCGCGAAATTCTCGAAGAAACCGGCTGGACCGTCAAGAATCCTCGTCTGCTCAAAATAATCTCCAGCCCCAAACGTCGCCACGAAGACCGGCAAAACATCTCTTTTGTTTTCGTTTGGACCGCTGCCGAAAAAATCGCGGACAGCGACTGGGAGTCAGACGACGTCGCTTGGTTTCCACTCACCGCCCTTCCGCCCGAGAGCGAGCTCGCCTTTGATCATGCCGAAAATATTGCTTGGTATCTCAAGAACCAGACAAACCCCCATTTGCCTCCTGTATTGGAGTAGCGCGCCGACCCTCTACTTTTCCTCGCAAACCAACTTTGCTTTCGTCACACCTTCAAACCCAAAGGCGTCATTCGGGCGTTCAATTTCCGATACTCCCACAGCATTTTGAGCTACCACACGAGCTCGCATCAGTCCCGCTATACGCCGAAATCGGTCCAAATCAGCCGTCATCACCTGGACGCTAAGGCAACGGTTACCATCATGGGCGAGCCCCACAGCTTCTTCCTCGCTCGCAAACGACACCACCGGCAGTACCGCTCCGGCTACCTCTTCTTGCCACACCCGCATATCAGTGCTCACGCCAGTCAAGATAGTGGGCAAATAATAAGCACCATCGAGTCCTTCTGGCCGTGCCCCACCGGTCACTACCGAAGCACCTCCATGTACAGCCTCTCGCACCTGCGCCTCAATCAGTTCAAGCTCGCGCTTCGAAGCGAGCGGTCCGAGGTCGGTCGTCTCATCCGATGCATCACCCACCCGCTTGCCTTCTACGACCATTCGCAGCTTTTGGACCAGCTCATCGAACCTGCTCTCGTGGACCACGAGGCGCCTACTTGCTATGTATGGCTGCCGGTTGCGATGAAACCCGAGTCCAAAGATATAATCAATCAGTCCCACGATGTCAGCATCTTCAAAAACCACCGTAGCTCCTGAACCTCTAGGCTCTGCCATAAATGGAATAGACCTTTGGCTCGCAGCTAGCGCCAGCATCCGCAAAACGGGGGAGTCACCACCACAAAACAAAATCATATCCATCTCGCACTCAGCTAGCCATTTACCAGCCTCGTCGTCACCATGAATCACGGTAAATACCCCGGTCGGGATACCGGTAGTCGCCACGAGTTCGGCCATCAATCCAGAAAAGAGAAGGTGCGCCCCAGAATCCAAATAAACTACCACGTTCCCCGCTAGTAGAGCTGCGCCGCATTGCCTAGCTAAAGTCAAGAACGAAGGCTGTAGTGAGCAAATTGCTGCCGCCACACCTCGCGCCTCGCGGTATATGCGGTGCAACTGGGTATGGCCTTCGGATATTACTTGCGGGGTCAAAACTTCTACTGCCTGTCCGATTGCTGTTTTCAAATACTGAATACCATCCGCCGTGTCTTGCCTTGCGTCCCGTATCGGCAGCCCGCTTTCGAGCGACATAAGCCTAGCAATATCCTCGGCTCGGCTTTGTGCAACCTGCAGAAACGCCGCGATGTACTGACACCGCGTAGCTATCGCGGTAGCGCCCCAAGACGCCCCAGCTATCCGGGCGGCCTCAACCGCCGCCTGCACATCGGCGCGAGTTGAGGCCTCAATTTCGCCAACAACCTCGTATCCTCGTGATGGGTTTTTTGAAATCACCTTCATATCGATGCACTATTCATACCTTAATGATACTATTAATATCATAATCAAGCATAAGCTTTATTGTAGCGTCACCAGCGCTCCAGATAGGATATAATCGAAGCAATTAAGCATAACCATAAACAGGAAAGCAAAGATGGCTCATTCCGTTCTCGTTGTCGAAGATGAAGAAGCTCTAGCTGCCTCGCTAGAGCTTAAGCTCAAACATTCCGGCTATGATGTCGCCGTTGCTCGCAACGGGCGCGAAGCCCTAGCGCTGCTTGCCAAACAAAAGTTCGATATCATGCTACTCGACCTCATAATGCCGGAAATGACCGGGTTCGAAACGCTTGAAGAAATGAAGCGACGCGGCTTCAAAGTACCCGTCATTGTTACAACCAACCTGAGCCAGGGCGAGGACCTCCAAAAGGCCAAAAGTCTTGGTGCCATCGACTACATCGTGAAAGCCGACACGCCCCTAAAAGTAATCGTCGACCGTATCCACGAGGAGCTCACGAAATAGTGATAAATGTGACCCGACGTCATGTCTCTGTGGTGCTGGCAACCGCTCTCATTGCTGCGTCGCTGGTTGCCGTTGGGTTATGGATTGCTAGCCTCGATGCCACTAAATCCGGTATCCCGGGTGCGATGCTGGTCAAGGCCGCCATTATCATTGGGCTCCTGGCCGCCGGTGCTGTTTTGCTCTTCTTCGAATTTGAAGACAGCGTACGTGAACGAACCAGAGCACTGGAACAAGCCAAAGCCAAAGACGAAGCACTCCTTTCAAGCATTGGCGATGGCGTCTTTGCGACCGATAGCCATGGAAAAATCATTTTTATCAACGATGTGGCCCTAAAAAAGTTTTTGTGGGATCCAAAGGACGAAATACTCGGCCGGGAAGCTACAAAAATCTTTCGACTTGAGGACGAGGCTGGCAAAGAAGTTTCAGGCGACGCTCGCCCGCTCAATAAAGTCCTCCTGAGCAAGTCCAGGCACTCCGCGCCCATCTCGTCAACAGGTAGCTACTATTATGTGCGCAGCGACCATAGCCGTTTTCCGACCGCCATTACAGTTTCACCGGTCCTGGTAGAAGGAAGGGCTATCGGCGCCATTGAAGTTTTCCGCGACATCACCAAAGAGAAAGAAATCGACCGGGCCAAAACTGAATTTGTCTCTCTCGCTTCCCATCAACTCCGCACCCCGCTTTCCACTATTAATTGGTACGCCGAAATGCTGCTCGCCGGCGATGCGGGTAAAATTAGCAAGGAACAGCGTAAATACGTCGACGAAATCTACCGGGGGAACCAGCGGATGGTAGCGCTGGTGGGAGACTTGCTCAATGTTTCGCGCATTGAGGTCGGCAGTTTCACCGTTGACCCGGAGCCCACAAATATATTGGAGCTGGCTGATCAGATTGTGACCGACCTCGAACCGCGCATTTTCAAGCGTAAACTCGGCCTCGAGGAGCATTACGACAAAGACATACCCGTCATGAATATCGACCCTAAACTTACTGGGATCGTCATCGACAATCTTTTGTCCAACGCCGTAAAATATACACCCATAGGCGGTCATATAGATTTCTCAATCCAGAAAAAAACATCCAATTCGCTATTAATTAGCGTCAAAGATAACGGTTATGGTATACCGGAAGCCCAAAAGGGGCGAATCTTCAGCAAACTCTTCCGGGCCGACAACGTCTTAAATAAAGAAACCGATGGTACCGGACTTGGGCTCTACATCACAAAAGCTATTGTCGAATATTCCGGAGGCAAAATCTGGTTCGATTCCATAGAAAATCAAGGCACCACGTTCTATGTTTCGCTGCCACTCGCTGGCATGGCCAAAAAAGCCGGATCAAAGTCGATTGATGAAGCCTATCACCCTGCGGCTAAGGGTTCAGGCTTATAACGCTTATGCTATAATATGGTCAAGCAACGTAGGCAACATGTAATGAAGCAGGCACCAAAATCTAAGTCCGTTCGGACATTTCAAACTATCAATCTAGCCTCCTTGGCATTGGCTATCGGTCTGTACATCGTCTTCACCATCTTATTCCCCCCGCCGCCCACGGCTTCGAGTATGGATTACCATCTAAGCACCTTCGCAAAAATAGCCCTTACTATCACCGTTCTGACACCCTGGATCGCTAGCTGGACCTTGGGCGTTTTTGGCTACATCAGGCTGGAGCAGTATGCACGTTCCATCAAAGACAAGGCTTCGGCTCGTCCCTTTCGTTTGTTCTCGCGTGGCATTATGACCTTGGTCTGGAGTCTCATTCTGGCTACCCTTATCGGAACAATCCGCAGCCATTATCCTGGCGTTCATCAGCTTATTGTTACCACGGCCATTATCACCAACTATCTCTACGCCTTAGCTCCCTTAGCTGGTTTTTTCTACTTTTGGAAAGCTATTCGCGAACTTGGTTATGGCAAGGTTGGCCTCAAGCAAATGGGTCTGGCGGGGACTTTCTCTATGCTTGTGTTCATTGTCCTCGCAGCAGCCTATATTGCCCTGACCTTTACCAATCCCAATCGTCAGGTTGGCGCAAACGCCACCATAACCGCCACTTACTACTTACCAGACTGGCTCATCGCCACCACCATCACCCTGCCGGTCATCGTGAGTTGGGCGCTCGGCTTTTTAGCGATCGGCAGCATGTACCGGTATCAGCGTGCGGTTACTGGCTTCATTTACCGCAAATTCATGAGCTCGTTGTCGTATGGCATGATACTCATTGAGGCTGGCGCTATTTTCCTGCAGGGGCTGCAGTCCACCGGCAGCCAAAGACTCCTTGGTGTTGGGATTCCCGCCGTCCTTGGCCTGCTTTACCTGTTTGTATTCATCCAACTTTTTGGCTATATACTGGTGAGCCAAGGCGCAAAGAAATTGACCCTTATTGAAACCATGTAGACAGGGGCGCAATGACCACTAGCTTTTACAACCAGCTCATCACGGTCAACGAAAAATATCTCGGCCCTGCCGCCGAACGCTTTGTCCGTCGGCAAATTAATTTCCATCTAGAAAAGAAACCCGAAGACATCACCCGGGCCGACGTCGTCAAGCTGGCCGACTCCATTAAGACTGCTCTTGAAATTCTAACTCAGGACAAAACCATGGTAGATGATGCCGTTCGTGAAATGAATGCTGTAGCTAAACAAGGTCTCACCGTATGAAAAAAACCGTTCTCCTCGTAGAAGATGACATTTCGCTTATGAATGCTATCAAAATTAAGTTAGAAAAAAGCAATTTTTCTGTTGTGTGTGCCAGTACCTCGGCCGACGCCCTGAAGCAGGTTCAAGATACTCCAGTAGATGCCATTTGGCTCGACCATTATTTACTGGGCACGGGTACCGGTCTTGATTTCCTCGAGCAAATAAAAAACGCCCCGAAATTTAAGCACATTCCTGCTTTTATCGTCTCCAATACCGCCTCACCCGAAAAACGTCGAGCCTATTTACAGCTCGGTGCTACCCAGTTCTACATCAAAGCCGAGCACCGGCTTGGAGAAATAATCGACGACGTCCGCGCGGCTCTCGAACCCGACGCCCGCAAACCAGCCACAGCTTAAAACTGCTTACTGACCCGAGGGAGCGCTGAGTATTTCGCGAATCATCGCAGCTAGTTGCTTCGGCGTATAGTGTGCCTTAATAAGATATTTCACAGCTCCCAAAGCCTTTGCGCGTTCAACGATTGCCGGGCTATCAATATTGCTCAGCACTATCACTTTTGTTTTAACGTTGGCCTGCTGAGCTCGAAACTTCTCTAAAAACTCAAGCCCACTATACTGGAGCATAACCATATCTAGACAAATCAAATCATATACTGATTTCGCCACCAGTCGGAGCGCTTCGGCCCCACTCCCAGCGGTATCAACTGAAAATCCTTCTTCGGTCAGGGCAAAAAAATAAACATTACGAATGCTTTCGTAATCTTCAACGAGCAAGATCTTGGTCATAGCCGCCCGCCCATTACCAGATTAAGTACCCATTTATTTCTCTAACCCAAAGCCTAGCATAGCCATACTTAATTTTCAAACTAGTTATGCTTATTATGCAAAGAAATGGTACCATAACCATGATTAAGAAACGCAAAATCCATGCCCAATCGCGTCTATCTAAGCAAAAGCGGTTTCATCTACAATCAACATGTGGGTGACCAAACTGGCGAGACCGTTACTCGCATGACTGAAAAACTTGCCGTTTTAACCAAACAGCTAAAGGACGAAAAACGCCCTGTCTTTGCGCTCATTGACCTCACAAAACTGGGCAAACAGGACACCACGGCTCGCAGGGCCGCTGCCGAAGGTCTCCGGACTCTCAAATATGACCGAGCCGCAATCTACAGCAGCGACCCTATCCTAAGATACGTAGTAAGTCTCGTGATCAGGGCGTCCGGCCAAACCTCCAAGGTTAAATTTTTTGGCAGCCGAAAAGAGGCCATGGCATTCTTAAAAATGGGAACGACACAGCATGGTTAAACAAGTCGCCCCAATTCCAGATAAATCACCCTACAAAGCGCAAGTAAAAAAACGTCTCGAAGCACTTATGCCCGTTTTGGCTCAGGCCGCAGTAGGGGACTTCACGCGCGACGTTCCGCTCACCGGCCCTCACGATGAATTTAGCGAGCTCTATGTCGGTGTGCAGCTTATGCTCGAAGTAATTCGCGAGAAACTCGGCCAGCTAAAGCAACTCAACATTGACCTCGAAACCATCGTCGCCGCCCGCACAAACGAACTCTACGGCAGTGAGACCAAATTTAGGGCCGTCGCCGACACCGCCAATGACGCCATCCTCACCATCGACAAACACGGCGCCATTTCCTACATGAACCGCGCTGCCGAAATTATCTTCGGACGGCCGCTCGCTGGTACCACTGGCAAATCGCTAACCCTTCTCATCCCGGACCTTGATCCAAACTACCTCCGTACCCTCCCGCCGCCACCAAGTCTCGGCAGCAATCAGCTCGGCAAGCTCATTGAGGCCACGGCCAAACATCGGACCGGCCATAAATTCCCCGTCGAGTTGTCGTTTGCCACCTGGCAGACCGGCGCCCAAACCTTCAGTACTGCCATCATCCGCGATCTCACCGTCCACCAAATGCTCGTACGCAAACTGGCTCAAAAAACTGAGCAACTCGAAAGCCGCGTCGCCAGCCAAACCAAACTCCTCCGTGATCGCCTTGCCGAAACCGAAAAGAGCCAAGCCGAAGACGAAGCTTTGCTCTCAAGCATCGGAGAAGGGGTCGTAGCCATGAACAAAGTCGGCCGCATTTTCTTTGCCAACCGCGAATTTGCCCGCCTCACCGGTGCTAGCCTAGACGATATCAAAGGCCGCCATTTTTATTCGACCATCGCGCTTGAAGATCAGACCGGCCGACTCATCCCCAGGCCGCATCGCCCCATGCAAAAAGCCCTCCAAACCGGACGCAGCGTCTCCAGTGCCGACTATTTCTACCGCTCCGCTGACAACCGGCTGTTCCCCGTTTCCGTCACCGCCACGCCTATTATTCTCAAAGGCAACATCATTGGCGGCATTGACGTCATCCGTGATATCACCAAAGAAAGAGAAGTCGACCGCCTCAAATCTGAATTCGTATCACTGGCGTCGCACCAGTTGCGCACTCCCGCTACCGCCGTCAAAGGTCTGTTGTCGCTCTTGCTCGAAGGCTACAACGGCACCCTCACAGCCGAGCAAACTGAAAACCTCACTCAAGCCTTCGCCGAAAACGAGCACGAGCTCAAAATCATTGACGACATGCTCGATGTAGCCAAACTCGATGCTGGCCAGATCGTGCTCGAATACGCCCCAGTGGACATCGCTAGTCTCCTCCGCAGCGCCGTGGCCGAACAACACGAGCTCATCCGCGGCCGCCGCCAAGTCGTCCACATCGAGGCACCCAAAAGCCTCACCATTACCGCCGACAAAGCCAAGCTCCAAATGGTATTCGACAACCTCCTCACCAACGCCAGCAAATATTCTCCTGAGGGTGGTAAAGTTGAATTAAAGCTAAAACAAACCGCTCATCAACTTATGATTCAGGTCAAAGATGACGGCATCGGCATCGCGGCCAAAGACCTTCCCAACCTCTTCAAACGGTTCTCCCGCGCTGCCAATGCCGAAAAAACCGGCGCCAGTGGCAGCGGTTTAGGGCTATACTTAGCTAAACAGATTGTTGACTTGCACCGTGGTCGCATTCAAGTCGCATCTGAGCTCGGTCGGGGCAGTACGTTCACCGTCATATTACCCAAGCACATAAAGGAGTAGCGCGCGTGGCTAAAATATTAATTGTCGAAGACTATCCGAATATTCGAAAAATTTTCCAAACCGCCCTTGCCGGCGAAGGTTACGATGTCACCGTGGCCTCAGACGGCCAGGACGCCCTGGATATACTCAAGGAATTAAAGCCGGATCTCATTCTGCTGGATCTACTCATGGCCAACATCGGAGGTCTCGAATTCTTGCGCACCTTCGACGCCAAAAACCATCCCGAAACCAAAGTTGTCGTTTTTAGCAACCTTTCATCCCCGGAGCTTTATAAAGAAGCCATGGAACTTGGAGCCGAAAACTATTTAGCCAAATCAAAATTCACACCCAAAGAGCTCGTAGCCGAAATAAAAGACATCCTTTCAAAAAAGTCTAAAAAGTAACGCAAAACAGCTGTATCATATAATCAAATCAAGGAGTTGTTGTGGCTAAAATTCTCATCATCGAAGACGACGCCCTACTGTCGCGCATGTATCAAATCGTGTTTTCCTCGAGCAGCTATGAGGTGGAGGTAGCCGCCAACGGCGAAATTGGCCTCGACAAAACCCGCTCCTTTAAACCTGATCTCGTTTTGCTCGACATTATGATGCCCAAACTCAACGGACTTGAAGTCTTAAAGCGCCTCAAAGCCGACCCAGAAACCAAAAAAATCCCCGTCGTCGTACTTACCAACCTCGCCGGTTCGAACGATGTCCAAGCTGCTCTCGAGCTCGGCGCTGTACGCTACATCGTAAAAAGCGAAAACAAACCCGGCCAAGTCGATGAGATTGTCCGCGGTATTCTGGCTGGCTACACGCGCAACGAAATTCCCCCGGCGGCCTAGCGCTTCGGCTATAAATTTTTCGCTTCGTAAGACTGTAGAAATTCAGCAGTTTGCTGGCGTTTACGCTCAGTTGCTTCGATATCCGCCTCAATCGGCGCGAGGAGTCCCAGCAGTATTTTTGGCTCTTCGATAAAATTCATGTGCTTCAGTTGCGCTCGGGCTTCATTGAGCTCCAACGTCATTCGTTGCTTTACCGCCACCGCCGTTTTTTCCCATAATATTCGTTCCAGTCGGTGATACAGCTTAGCCACGCTCTCATCTTGCTGACCCGCTTCGCTTAGCAGCCACGCTCCTACTGCATTGATCTGTCCCTTCTCCAGGTCCACTTTCCAATCCGCCAGGTCATCTCCTAATTGCCGGGCAATCAGGAAATGATAGAAGAATGATCGTACCGTTTTCACTTCCATGCTTGTCGGAGCGTATCCTAGCGCCAGTGTCAGCGCCACACATCCCAAAGCGTGACCCATTGAGCGCTCTGCCAGCGCCGCCAAGTTCCCAAAGTCTGGTACCGCTACCCGCCTCAGGTCACTTTGACGCGCTACTCGGCAATAGGTGACCTCCCAGGCATTGGCCGCCTCTTGGCCATCCAGGACCCCCCAGGCTATCTCTCCGAGTCCGTCTACTCGATTGGCTTCATGTTGCACCAGCAAAACCAGCTCTCGAAGGGCAACATTGGCCACCGGTAGCAGCTGTGGCTTGCCTTCCTCATCCAAAAAATCATCATAAACGGTATACGCGATCCATCCATAAAAACTCACCATTCCCCAAAGTACAACTTGCTTGTCCGTGATATTCGCCCCGCGCCGACCAAGAGCCCGCCGAAACAAAAAGGGGAGAGCCGTGATCTGAGCCGCCGCCGTTCCACCGAGCAGTCTATCTTTCATAGTCTGGGCATCCGCATAAACTGTTTTGCCCGCCTGCTCAAATCGCGCCATTACCGTCTGGACGATTAACTCATCAAGCTTATTGGCTGACGTACCGACCTCATGCTTCAGCGACCCTTCGGCTCGTTTTATTGCCTGGTCATAGTTCCAAATTGCCTCCATAACCAGCGCCGCGGTCAAAGCCCTTGCCCCCGCCACATACGGCTTGCCTTCAGTCGCGGGATCCATACAAAATGCCCCAGCCTTTAGCTCCGCCGGCTCCAGGTTTCGCAGCCACTTCACTGCCCCGGCCACCCCATCGGGTTCTGCGCCCAGGTTGAGTAAACTACTCACCGCCAGCGCCGTCTCTAGCGCACCGCCCCATCGTCCTCGTCGCTTCCGCGCCAAAATCCGCTCCCGCAGCTGCTCCCAGCGAGCGCCCCGATACCATCGCGACACAAAATATTCAATCGGCGCGGATGTCGGATAGTACGGCGACACGAGTTCTCCGGCCGCTATCCGTGTGTCTACAAGCGTCTCCAAATTTGGCAATTGCACTTCGTGAAGCTTCAATAAATACGCAATATTGGCATTCACGGCAATATCCACATCATGCCAATGCTTCGGCGCCTCCTCGCCCACAATCCATGTCCGATACGGGCCGCCTTCCTGCTCTTCGGTGCCTGTCAAAAGCTTCACGATATGCCCAAGGACGCCGCCCGTAATAACTTCGGGCCGCACGCGCGACAAGGCTGAAATCGCGCAGCTTGTATCGTCCCAATCATCTGGATAGGATCGTACCTTGACCTCCGGTTCCTCGTGCGACCAATAGTTAAATGACCACTCCGGTCCCCGCTGAGCGAGTAGCCAATCTGCCGCTCGCTGCTGTACAACCTCCAGAGTCTCGTCGTCGATACCTGCAATCGCACCCAAAATGAGAGCCGTCATAAACGTCGTCTGATAGGTTTTAGAATCCGATCCAAAAACAGCCCCCAGGGCGACCGAATAACTCATAAACGACCCGTCACGTTGCTGCTCGCTCGCTATCAAATTGGCTAATTCACCAAAACGCTTCATGTTTAAACGTTATGCCAAAAATAATCAATTTACTAGATAAGCATAAGTGTCTTGCAAAAGCCACTTTCATGCTACAATCAGAGTAATTCTGGTCTACTTGAATCACCTGATCCACCTTCTCTTTAACAGCCTCAAATCACCACGATTTGAGCTTACATTCGCCACCAAAAGCCTCTTGGGGCCCGAGGTGAATCTACAAAGAAAGGAGGTAAAAAACATGAGCGAGATCATCAAGAAAGCCCTGACCGACAAGAGCTCACGCAGCAGCGACGCTATGATCAAAGTTGCTGTCGGCGAAAGTTCTGCAGCGTACTGGTCATAACAGAAAAAAAACTGGGCGAAACCCGCCCAGTTTTTTATAATCCAATTATCCTCATGCATTTCTCTAACTGGCGCAAACTACTCATTGATCCCAAATCCAAGAACGTCGATGGACGGAGACGTGAGTTTATTCTCAATATCTTACTCGCCAGCTCCACCATAGCTGGTATCTTAGCTTTTGTGGTTGTTATAGTTCGGAGCATAGGCCTAGGCTCCAGCTATGCAGGCGAGCCTCCGTTGTTTGCCGCCCTCCAGGTTAGCTTCTTTGCCGGACTCTGGGTGCTTTCTCGCAAAGGGTATTTTGTGCCCGCTGCCTATGCCCTTGTCGGCATATTTTTCATGCTGTCGTTTTACATAATGATTAGTTTTGGTATCTTCCTCGCCCAAGGGGTCCTGCTACTAGCACTGGTGTTGGTTATGGCTTCCGTCCTTCTTGGTACGAGGACGAGTGTCTTTTTTGCCCTCTTGGTCTCGGTTGGTTTAATAGTTTTAAGCGCGCTCCAGCAAAATGGTACGCTTCGTTTTGATTCCAGCTGGATGAAAATTCCCGCCGGCCCCAACGACGCCGTTGGTTTCTCGCTCACCCTCATCATAATTACTGTAGTATTTTGGCTTAGCAACCGCGAAATCGAACGATTCAACATCACGCTTCAGGAGCGTGTTACCGAAGCAACCGCCCACCTGCGCACCGCCAATCAAAAACTCAAAGTCCTCGATAAAGCCAAAGATGACTTCATTTCCATGGCTTCCCATCAGCTTGGCACGCCGCTTACAGCTGTTACCGGCTATCTCTCCATGGCTCTCGAAGAGGACAAAGGCAACCTCAGCGTCGGCCAACGTGAATATGTCAGCATTGCACTTGAATCCTCCGAACGCCTCGTAAGTATGGCGAGCGACCTCCTCAACGTATCGCGCCTCAACGCCGGCCGGTTCAACATTATCCAGCAACCTACTGATCTTGCCGGCCTCATTAAGGCCCAAATCCTGCAGTTGAGATCTTCGGCTGAGCGCAAAAATCTCGCCCTCGAGTTCACTCCACCTGAAAAACCCCTTCCCCTCATTCCCCTCGACGAAAGTAAAACCAGCCAGGTTATCATGAATTTCATCGATAACGCCATCTACTACACAGAAAAAGGCAGCGTCAAAGTCACTTTGGAACGCGCCGGCCGCCAAGCCATACTCAAAGTCATTGACACTGGCATGGGTGTCCCGCCCGCGGAGAAAGCCAAACTCTTTGCCAAGTTTTACCGTGCCGACAACGCCAAATCCGTCCGCCCCGATGGCACCGGCCTCGGTCTGTACCTTGCCAAGCGTGTCATCGAAGACCAGGGCGGCGAAATCATCTTTGAATCAACGTTGGGAGAGGGGAGTACCTTTGGCTTCAAACTGCCGCTTGTTGCTCAAGTAGCCGCCAAAACCGCGTCTGCCAAAGATAAGTAAGCCTAATCACCTCATATTAAAATCCCCGAGCAAAAGCTGCGGGGATTTTAATATTACTTAAGCTCGCGCGCGTGAAGCCCGAAGCATTAGTTTTTGACTTCTAAAGCCTCATAAACCTCAATTGTGCCCCGCCCAGCAGCGACATTCGGCGAAGTCTGTGCCATCTTGCAAGCAGCTTCAAACGACTCTGCTTCGACAATAGCGTAACCCGTAAGAAGGTTGTCTGCGTCGGCGGTGGCGTCCTTGCTCACGCTTTTGCCGCCGAATTTAAAGGCGCTCCCGCCCTTGCGAGCATCGCCCAAAGAGCCAACCCAATTACCCCAAGCTTCGATTACTTTCTGAACCTCTTCTTGTGGCTGTGCTGCCCAGTCGGAAGCTTCATAGGATTTATAGACCAGAACATATTGCGACATAATTTACTCCTTCAATCATTTTTTACAGCCCAAAGCATACCTTGATTATTTAGGAAACTCAAGTAATTTTTTGACGCCCTGCAGCCGGAAAAACTAGCAAGAGTGCCTCACAAGGTGTAGGCTATCCGGCATGACCTGCCAAACGGTAAGTCAGGAACCCTGACATCGAGAGGGGAGTTGCCGTGAGCGCTCTTTGCCTCAACAACGAACTGCGCAAGTTGACCTGGTTGAGGGCTCTGGCAGGCTCCAACATCTATCTGGCCTTCCTCGCCCCCTATATGGTGAACGACCTCCACGCTCCTGTGGCCGTCGCTCTCCAGGTAGGATCCGGCATGGCCTTCCTCGGCTTCCTGTTCGAAGTTCCCACCGGCCGGGCCGCCGATCGGTATGGGCGCAAGCTCAGCCTCGTGATTGGCTCCGTTTGCTGTGTTCTAGGTCTGGCGATGTATGCGACTGCTTCGAGCATCGGTCCTTGGTTGCTTGTCGGAGCCGTCTTCAGCTTGGGCGGCTCAGCCTTTCTGAGTGGGGCCGACAGCGCTCTGGCCAGGAGCATCTGCGTAAGGGACAACAGTCCCGAAGTTGCAGTCGCGATGTACGCGCACTATTCAGCACAGACCCAGCGCTGTATCGCAATTTGCGCATCCGCCGGGAGTTTGTTTGGCGCGCTGCTTGTCTGGCGCTTTGGCCTGCGCAGCACCTTATGGGCGCAGAGCGCCGTGTACGTCCTCATGCTCGCGTGCGCCTGCTGGGTGAAGTCTCCAGGCGAGCTGGATAAAAACCATGGCATGAGCATAGTAAAGCTGCTGCGGAGTTTCCCTGCCAGGAGAAAGCTTCTCGCGGCCTTCGCGTTTTCGGCGGCGATCATGGCCATGACGGCCATGGCTTCGAAGCTGGTTCCGCTCTACTGCGCGAATGTAAGAGTCTCGGGCGAACACCTGCCCGCGAGTACACCGGGGCTCCTGTGGGCTGGCTACACCGCTCTGCAGAGCTTCGTAAGGCCCGATTGGACTAAGGGATTCGGACGGAAGTTCGGATACTACCGTTCGTTCGGGATTATCATCGGGGTTGGTGCAGTCTGCTACCTCGCTCTCGGCTTGATCGTCTCGCCGCTTGGCCTCGTGGTGGTGTCATTCATCTTCCTGGGCCAGCCTCTGCAATACTCCCGCATGGACGCGCGCATCGGCTTGCTGTGCAGCGAAGCGGAGCACGCCACGATCATGTCCGTGAACCGGACTGGTAGGTATCTAGTGGTGAGTCTCAGCGGTCTTGTCGTGAGTACAGTGGTGCGCGAGTATGGGTTGCCTGCTGGCATGCTCTGTGCAGGGGGCCTGCTCGGAGGCCTGTGTAGTCTGGCCCTTCTGGCTATGATCGTCGCAGGCGAACCAGAACCACTCGCGATAGATAGTTCCAGCCGCGAAATCACGCCAGCTCAAACAGGCGCGTGATCCCTGAAGTCCGGCTCCCATCACGGGAGCCGGACTCGGCTCAAATTTAGCAATTATTTAGCCTGCGTTACCACAAAAGTTCCCTGCACTTCATCTTGAATGTGGTCGTGAAACCGAAAACTCCCTACTTGCACTAAAGTGACGGTCAAACTCTGGCCCTGGTCGAGCAACCGTTCCGTGATCCCGTCATAGGGGACATGGGCTTCGTGGGGCCCAAAAGCCACCAATCGCCGGCGGTCGTCCAAGTTCGTTATGGTCAATGTATCGCAGATCGGTGCCATTGTTTTGCTTGGCGTCACAACATCATTTCGAATAATCACCTTATGATTATCATGATATCCCGGCCCACATACAGGGCTTGCCTGCGTCGTATTACGGATCAGACGGTTCGCCGCCCACACGGCTCCGAAAATAGTTCCGGCTATGGCTAAAATCAACACAGCACTCACGGCCGTCTTCGCAAAAACCGTATTTGTTCGTTTCATGACTCCATGGTATCACCAAACTTTGAGGGCGCTCATCTTCAAGTTCATCTGCTATAGTAAAAGCAATCATGAGCAAAAAACTCCTCTTCGCGCTTCCGCCCTTGCTCGTACTTGCGGCTATTCTTCTTGGGTGGTCATTACTCCACGGCCACACCATTGCTATCTTGAACCCGCAGGGCATCATAGCGCGCAAAGAATTCAGCCTGCTCATCGTCGCCACTCTTCTCATGCTCATCGTCGTGATCCCGGTCTTCGTCCTCACCTTCGTCATCGCCTGGCGCTACCGGGCTAGCAACACCAAGGCCAAATACACCCCCGATTGGGACCACAACCATGCCCTCGAAGCCTTATGGTGGGGGATTCCTTGCGCTCTCATCATTGCGCTATCGATAATTACCTGGCGCAGCTCCCATGAGCTCGATCCGTACAAAGCCCTCGCCTCAACCACGAAACCGATCACCATTCAAGTCGTCGCCTTGCAGTGGAAATGGCTCTTTATTTACCCCGAACAGCAAATCGCTAGCGTTAACCTAGTCGAATTTCCTGCGGGCACTCCAGTAAATTTCGAAATCACGGCCGATGCACCCATGAACTCATTCTGGATTCCCCAGCTCGGAGGCCAAATTTACGCCATGCCCGGTATGAACACGAGCCTCCATCTCATGGCTGACACTCCCGGCAGTTACGCTGGTTCGTCCGTAAATATCAGCGGCAAAGGCTTTGCAGGCATGAAATTCACAGCCAAATCCACTACCGAGGCCGATTTCAATCAGTGGGTTAAGGCCGCAGGCCACACCCGCCGACCGTTGAGCCTCACCACTTACGACCAGCTGGCAAAACCCAGCGAAAATAATCCGGCTGCCACCTACGCTCTTACCGATCCAAATCTGTATAATGACGTCATAATGAAATACATGATGCCCGGAATGCTCGCCCCATGAAACCCCTTGGAAACCTCACGCTAAACGCGTTGCATCATGACGGCATCACCGGGCTCGCCGTAAATTCTCTGCTCATTGGCGCGCCTCTCGGTGCCATTGCTGTTGCCGCTCTCCTAACATACCTCAAGCGTTGGGGCTGGGCTATCGGGCTCGTAAAATGGCTCTGGACCGAATGGCTCACCTCACTCGACCCCAAGAAAATCGGCGTCATGTACATCGCCGTTGCCTTTCTCATGCTCCTGCGCGGTGCCGCCGATGCCGGCATGATGCGTGCCCAGCAAATCCTATCTGTCGGCAGTTCCCACGGCATCGTTTCCGCCGATACCTTCCAGCAAGTCTTCTCAGCTCACGGCACCATCATGATCTTCTTCGTGGCCATGGGCCTCATGTTTGGCCTCATTAACCTCATCGTCCCCCTGCAAATCGGTGCCCGCGACGTTGCGTTTCCCTTCATGAATTCAGCCAGTTTCTGGCTCTATGTCGCCGGTGGCATACTCATAAACCTCTCGCTCGTAGTCGGGGAGTTTGCCGCCACCGGCTGGCTTGCGTATCCGCCGCTGTCTGAGCTCGCCTACAGTCCTGGCGTTGGTGTCGATTATTGGATCTGGAGCCTGCAAATCGCCGGCATCGGCAGCCTCCTCTCAGGTTTAAACTTCCTCGTTACCATCCTAAAGCTCCGCCGCCCTGGTATGACGCTCATGAAAATGCCACTCTTCGTCTGGTCCGTCCTAAACGCCATGGCTCTGGTCGCCTTCGCCTTCCCCATCCTCACTGCCACACTCGCCATGCTCGCGCTCGATCGCACCCTGGGGATGCATTTCTTCACTTCCGGTTTCGGTGGTAACGCCATGATGTATGTGAATCTCATTTGGGCCTGGGGTCACCCCGAGGTTTACATCCTCGTGCTTCCCGCCTTTGGAGTATTCTCTGAGGTTGTCGCAACCTACTCACACAAACGACTCTTTGGCTACACCTCAATGGTGTGGGCGCTTGGTGCTATCACGTTCCTCTCATTCATCGTCTGGTTGCACCATTTCTTCACCATGGGCGCGGGTGCCGACGTCAACGCCTTCTTTGGCATCATGACCGCCGTTATTGCCGTGCCCACCGGCGTAAAAGTCTTCAACTGGCTCTTCACCATGTACCGCGGCCGCATCAATTTCGCCACCCCCATGCTCTGGTTCCTCGCCTTTGTCGTTACCTTCACTATCGGCGGTATGGCCGGCGTGCTCATGAGTGTGCCCGCCATCGATTTCCAGGTTCACAACACCCTCTTTCTCGTGGCCCACTTTCACAACATGATTATTGGCGGCGTCATCTTTGGCTATTTTGCTGGCATTACCTATTGGTTCCCGAAAATCTTCGGTTTCAAGCTCAATGAGCGCCTCGGTCGCTATGCCTTTTGGTGCTGGTTTATAGGCTTCTTGCTGGCCTTTATTCCGCTCTATATCCTCGGTCTCATGGGTGCTGCCCGTCGCCTCGACCATTACGACCCATCCATGGGCTGGCAGGGACTGTTCATTGTGGCTGGGGTTGGCGTGCTCGTAATCGGTGCTGGCATCGGCTTCCAAATTCTCCAAATGATCGTTAGCGTCTGGCAGCGAAGGGACAATCTCGACACCACCGGGGATCCGTGGAACGGCCGTACCCTCGAGTGGTCTACTACCTCGCCAGCACCCCTATATAATTACGCCGTCCTCACGGAAGTCCACGACCGCGACCCTTTCTGGGAAGCCAAGCAAAAATCTGCCATCAAAGCCTCCTCCAAGCCAAAATATGAAGACATCGAAATGCCCAAAAATAGCCCCATGGGCATCTTCATCGCCGGCTTCGCTTTTCTCGCCGGCTTCGCTGTAATCTGGCACATTTGGTGGCTAGCCGTCATCGGCCTTATTGGCGTGCTCACGACCATCATTATCCGCACCACTGACGACGATACCGAATACACTATTACCGCCGCCGAGGTCGAAAAAATGGAAGGGGGAGTATGAGCACCGAAGCCACTACCAAAACTACCTTCGGTTTCTGGGTCTACCTCATGACCGACTGTATCCTCTTTGGCGCTCTCTTTGCGACCTATGCTGTACTACATGGAAACACCTTCGGTGGACCCTCTGCTCGCGAATTGTTCAGCCTACCGTTTGTGCTCACCGAGACACTCATCCTGCTCACGAGCAGCTTCACCGCCGGCCTCGCCACCCTCGCTGTACGCCGCGGCAAACAAAATCAGGTTCTCATCTGGTTTGCCCTAACGTTCCTACTGGGCATTGCCTTCCTCACCATGGAAGTCACCGAATTCAGCCACCTCGCCTCAGAAGGCAATAGCTGGCAGCGCAGCGGCTTCCTTTCCGCCTTCTTCACCCTCGTTGGTACTCATGGCCTCCACATCACTACCGGCCTCCTATGGATGGCCGTTATGATGGTTCAAATCCTGCGACGCGGCCTAGATTCAGCCGTTGCCAGGCGTCTCACGCTTCTGAGCCTCTTCTGGCACTTCCTCGACATCATCTGGATCTTTATCTTCACCATTGTTTATCTTCTCGGAGCCCTGCAATCATGAAGCACTCGAAAGTCGAAACCAGTCACGGCAGTCTAGCCTCATATATCACGGGTTTTGTGCTCTCCGTTGGCCTCACGCTCGCTGCCTATTTCAGCGTTACGCGTCATCTATTTTCGGGTCGTACGCTCATAACAGCCATTGTAGTCTTGGCCGTTGTCCAGCTCATTATCCAATTATTCTTCTTCCTGCATCTCGGCCAGGAGTCCAAGCCTCGCTGGAATCTCATGATCTTCCTCTTCATGCTCGTTGTGCTCGTTACTCTCGTCTTTGGATCACTCTGGATCATGGCTAACCTCAATTACAACATGCGCTCGCCCGCCGATACAAATGCCGCCGTCATGAAAGATGAAGGGATATCAAAATAACCCCTCCTCAGGCTGCCTTTCAAACTTATCTCGTTCGCGCTGCTGGCGAAGTCGCAGGTGAGTTAAATCGCGTCCTAGATTCTTGGCGCATCGATATAAATGCCAAAACCGGCCAGCAGCTCGCCAGTCCCTTTGAGCATTTCGCGGATGGCGTGTCTGGCGGCAAAGCCCTGCGTGGTACCCTCGTAAAGCTTGGCTATCAGCTCACCGGTGAGCCCGAAAATCGTGCCATTCTCACCCCGGCAGCCGCTTTCGAAATTCTCCATGCCGGCCTGCTCGTCCATGACGACATAATCGACAAAAGCCCCCTTCGTCGTGGCCACCCAAGTCTCCACGAGGCGCTCGGCGGCGACCATTATGGTCAGTCACAAGCCTTGTGTCTTGGCGATGTGAGTTTTTTTTTGGCCACCAAACTCCTAGCCGATAGCAAATTCCAAGCTGAAGCCAAGAACCGCGCTCTCTCGCTTTTCTCGCAAATTATTCTGGATACGATCGGTGGCCAAATGCTCGATATAAAGCTCTCAAGTCCCTATGAGGCTCGCCGCGCCGAAGACATCATCTTAATGCAAAAGCTCAAAACCGCCACCTATACCATTGTTGGGCCGCTCCAAGCCGGCGCGGTTTTGGGTGGCGCCACCGATGCTAGTCTTGCCATACTTAAGCAATTCGGTGAAAATGTTGGCCTAGCCTTCCAGATCCAAGACGACATTCTGGGCGTGTTTGGTCAGGAGGCCGTTACGGGCAAAGACGCCACATCTGACATCACCGAAAATAAAACCACGCTCCTCATCACCTATGCCCTAGCTCACGCCGCCCCCGCCCAGCGACAAATTCTAACCGCTACTTACGGGCAAGGCAAAATCACTCCTGAGCAACACCAAGCCATCCGGCAGATTTTTGAGGATAGCGGCGCGCGCGCCCATTCTCAGGCTCAGGCAAAAACCTATGTCCGCGAGGCCAAGGCTCTCGTCCCCAAACTCACCGCCGATCCTTACCTTAAAACCCTCCTCACAGGTCTCGCCGACTTCACCATAAGCAGGCAAAAATAACCATGAAGCTAAAAGACTACTATTACCTCACCAAACCCGGTATCATCCGCGGCAATGCCATCACCACCATTGGTGGCTTTTTGCTTGCCTCCCGCGGCCACGTTCACCCCCTTCTATTCCTTGCCACCCTCATTGGCATCTCGCTCGTCATCGCCGCGTCCTGCGTTTTCAATAACGTCATGGACCGTCGCATCGACCGCATGATGGCTCGTACCAAAAACCGTGCCCTCGTCACCGGGCTCATTTCGCCGACCAACGCGCTCATCTACGGAAGCCTACTGGGCCTTATCGGTTTCAGCCTTCTCATTTGCTTTACCAACCTCGTCACCGTTTTAGTGGCCCTTACAGGGGTTATTTTCTACGTCCTGCTCTATGGCTATAGTAAACGGCGCTCAGTTTACGGCACGCTCGTTGGCAGCGTCTCTGGGGCGGTGCCCATTGTCGTCGGCTATACCGCCGTCACCGGCCGGTTCGACCTCGGCGCTAGCCTGCTCTTTCTCATCCTTGTCCTCTGGCAAATGCCTCACTTCTACGCCATCGCAATCTACCGGCTCCGCGATTACGCCGCCGCCGGTATCCCAGTCTTGCCCGTAACGTCCGGCATCCGCGCCGCCAAGCTGCAGATGATCACCTACATCGCTTGGTTCCTCGTGGCAACAAATCTTTTAACCCTCTTTAAGTACACAGGATTCACCTACGCCATTGTTATGCTCGGGCTGGGCCTCTATTGGTTCAAACTATGCCTTGATGGGTTCAAGAAAACCACCGACGATCCTATCTGGGCGCGCAAACTTTTCCGCTTCTCACTTATTGTTATTGCAAGCTTTAGTTTCATGATCTCCGTTTCCGTATTCTTGCCTTAAAAACTGCGCTATACTCGCTATATGATTATCCTTTTACACGTCGTCATTGCCTTGTCTAGTATTGCTACCACTACCTACGCATTTTTCTTTCCATCAAAGTCTAAGCTTCGTCTTTCGTATAGCTTCACCGCAGCAACCGTAGCTACGGGTTTTTACCTCCTGGCGGCCTATCCAGCCCATATGATCCAGACCTGTACAACGGGCCTCATCTACCTCGCGGTCATTATAGTAGGCACCGTCTCCGCCCGTTACCGGCTCGCATTATCCAGGGTCACCCGTGAGGGCCAACGCTAAGATGCCAAAGTCCAATCCCAAAATTCTCATCATCGGTGGTGGTTTCGGCGGCGCGAAAACGGCGCTCAGGCTCGCCGGCCACGAAGATTACGACATCACCCTCATCTCCAGCCTGTCGCATCTGGCCTACTATCCTCAGTTCTACCACACTGCAACCGGTGGCTACGATCCACTTGCCGCCATCCCTTTGAGTAAAATTTTTGGCCACACCAAGGTCAAGGTAGTGCAAGACACCATCGCAACTATTAATCCCGAAAAGCACACCGTTACGTCCGCAGACGGTAACACCAGCTATCACTACGACAAACTCGTACTAGCTCTCGGCAATATCACCAACTATTTTGGCATCAAAGGCCTCGCCGAACACTCCTTGGGCATTAAATCCACCGAAAGCGTCAATCAGTTCCGCCAGCGCCTGCATGATCAGGTACTAAATTATGATCCTACGCAAAGCTTTGTTGTGGTCGGTGGTGGCCCGACGGGTGTTGAGCTCGCCGCCTCCCTCGGCCAATACCTGAATCACCTTACCGAGCTCCACAACCTTAAATCCCGCAAATACAAAGTCGTCGTCGTAGAAGCGATGCCCCGACTCTTACCGCGCAACACCGAAGTCGTCTCGGCTCGCGTTAAACGCCGCCTCGAATCCCTCGGCGTACAAGTTCTACTAAACGCCGCTGTTAAAAGCCAAACCCCGACCGAGCTCCAGTTTGAAAATAGCTCCATTAAAACCCAAACCGTTGTCTGGACGTCCGGGGTTGCCGCCAGCCCGTTTTATGCCGCCAATGCCGCCCATTTCAATCTCGCCAAAAACGGCAAAGTCACCGTCGACGATCACTTGCAGGCATCAGAAGACATTTACGTCATTGGCGACAACGCCCTCACGCCCTTCTCGGGCATGGCCCAAACCGCCCTTCATGATGCTAAATATGTGGCAGGCGACCTACCGCGCGCACTCGCCGGTCAGCCCCGCTCCATCTACAGGCCCTTCGAGCCCATCACTGTTTTGCCGGTAGGGAAGAATTGGGCATTTGCTGAATGGCATAAGCAGCATCTCTTTGGACTTCTTGCTCACTGGCTCCGACTCGCCGCCGATTTCGTTGGCTACTACGACATGTTGCCCATTATGGACGCCGCCAAGCTCTGGCTGAAAGATTCGCGCACAGTTTCGGCTTGCTCAATCTGCGCTAGCGCTGACAAACACTAAGTATTGACAAAACATAAAACAAGAGTTAATGTAGTGAACATTCTGCTCTAATGAGCGGAAAAAACCTTGACAGCAAGAGAGCAAAAAGTGCTACCGGGATTTGAGTTTCCAAGCTATGGCGATTCAAACCCCGGTAGCCAAAACCAGAAGGTCTGGTGCGCATACCGGTTTGCAAGACCCCGCCCTACCTGCGGCGGGAACTTCTCCTCTGTGCGTCCAACGCACGAGAAGGGACACAAACACCATGTCCACCAAGATCCGCGCCGGCACCACCGCCGGCGCCCACCGCAGCACCCGCACCACCATTCTGTTCTGACCCTCGGCCGCGGCCGGCGGTCGGCGTTTCGCGATGACTCGTCCGACGATTCGTCGCGATTGACGCCGACTCAGCACTGTGCACTAGCCTAGCTAGCGCATTCGCCCAAACCTAGCCTGGCGCGCAGCCTTCACGAACTCGCGGCGAGTTCCATGTCTGCGACGAAGCCAAGTTTGTTCTTGGGCTAACGGCCAGGTTCATGGCCGTCCCTGTTACCCTAGGAGGTGGTAGGATGTTGATCCGCATGCGCGGTTCGACCGCCGTGACCGAGATCTCCTGACGACTCGGCGGGCCCTGCCTTGGGGCCCCCGCGATAGCAGGGAAAGGAGGTGATAAGCTTGATCATCCTCAAGACGGACCTCACTGCGCCCTACTACTAGGTACTCTAGTCTGAGCAAGCGGCCACGAAGGCCGACCCTGCGACGAAGGGCCCAAGAGGTCACTGGCGACCGCGGCACGAGCCCGCTATGTCGTCGACACCCCCGCGTCCATTGACAAGATCAGAAAGGACTTCGGAGATGAAGCTCCTGTTCTACGACTAGTGCGCAGGCCCACCCCGGGGATCTGCCCATCCCCAATGTCTCCTCGGGCCGACCAATCCATCGGCTGTTCCGGCGCGGCGCCGGATAGTCATGGACGATGCGCCACCCGAGGTCCCGCGCGCGGCGCGGGAACCGGCGAGAGTGAGGACGCCCCCTCCCTCCTCTCGCCGGCATGCTCTCTTGCTGTCACCCCCCAATAATTAATTCTCAACAGAAGTTGACAATAAATCAAAAGCGTGATAAGCTACACAACGGTTGAAAATAAAATATCTATCCAAGCCATTTGTGACACCAAGTGTATTCATTAATCTGAATTTACCTATGTGCCCCAAAAGGACTTTTTCGGAAGTTTTCCGGAGCACAAGAGCTTATGCTCAACCCATCGCACCTAGTGCGATAAAAACCTCAAATCTGACAGCCAAAGGCCTAACTAAAATTAGGTAGCTAAGCTCCACCAGATTTGACCTTTACAAGGTTAGCTCACCCCCTGCATAAAATGCACCAAAGACGCGATCACAGAACTAACAGTTCCGTGATGACAATCCGCCCCAGACTCTTTTACCCGATAGGTACTACCGCAAGGCACAACCGCAAGGCAAAATGACGAGCTGGCTCCGGGTTCTTCGGAATTATTCTCTAAAACACTCGACCTCACTGGCCGGGTGTTTTGTTTATACAGCAACATTCGCTGATCCTGTCGGCGCTGTTGATCTCAAGCAACCGCCCTGGCCGAATCCAAGCTATAATATAACTATGAATGAGAAACCCAAACCCAAAACCACGGGCCTCACGAGCCGCGAAGCCGCCAAGCGCCTGCGGCAGTACGGCCCCAATATGCTGGCGGAAACAAAACATCGCCCAGCCTTCCTATCGTTTCTATCTCGCTTCACCAATCCACTCGTTATCATCCTTATGTTTGCGGCCACCCTTTCCGGTTTTCTCGGCGATCGCGTCAGCTTCGTCATCATCATTGCGATTGTACTCGTTAGTACCGTCATCGATTTTGCCAATAGCTACCGCTCCGAGCGCGCCGCCGAAGCCCTGAAAGACCGCGTGCGCGTGGAAGCCGATGTGCTGCGCGATCATCATTGGATCCAGCTGCCCCTCGCCGCCCTCGTCCCCGGCGATGTCGTCAAACTCACCGCCGGTCGTCTCATTCCCGCCGACGGCACTGTACTCGAAGGCAAAGACCTCTCCGCCAACGAATCTTCCCTCACCGGCGAGTCCTTTCCTGTCCCCAAGCCCGAAAGTGCCCAACTCTATCTGGGCTCGAGCATAATCAGCGGCACCGGCACCATGACGGTCGAACGCACGGGCGCCGGCACGAAATTTTCTCATTTGGCCCATACCGTCTCGTCCACCAATGTCCCCACCGAGTTCGACCGCGAAATCAAAGATTTCAGCCTCCTCATCATCAAAATCACCTCATTTCTCGTTATCGTCATCTTCACCTTCAATGTATTCTTTCGTCATAGCCCACTTGAAGCTCTGCTCTTTAGTGTGGCCTTAGCCGTTGGCCTCACGCCCGAACTCCTGCCGCTCATCATCACCCTCAATCTCACCAAGGGCTCGCTCGCCATGGCCAAGCATGGTGTCATCGTAAAACACCTCGCCTCCATCCAAAATCTCGGCTCCATGGATGTATTGTGTACCGACAAAACCGGCACCCTTACCGAAGATCACATCGCCCTCGTCCGCCATGTCGATGGTTTCGGCGTCGAATCCGACGATGTCCTGCTCTACGGCTATCTTGCCAGTGTCTTCACTACCAGCTTCGAAAACCCCCTCGACACCGCCGTCCGCGCTTACAAAACCGTTGATATCAAAGCCTACACCAAGCTCGATGAAATTCCTTACGACTTCGAGCGCAAGCGCGAATCCGTCGTTGTAGCTCATCACAAAGGCCGTTTACTCATTTCCAAAGGTGCACCCGAAGAAATTATGCGCCTCAGTGGCAAATACCTCGACGGCCGTCCCTTCGAAAGCGTCAAGAGCCTTGTCCAAGCCCAATACGAGCACCTCAGTTCAGAAGGTTTCCGAGTGCTAGCCGTGGCCATCCACCATGTCCCCCAAAGTGTCGGCTACGAGCCCAGTATTGAGCACGACCTCACTTTTGTCGGCTTCATGGCCTTCCTCGACCCCGCCAAACAATCCGTGAAGGCCACCCTCATCCAAATGCGCGACTACGGCATCGGCGTCAAAATCGTCACCGGCGACAACGCCCTCGTCACCCGCAAAATCGCCGACGACATTGGGCTCGAAATTACCGGCATCCTCAGCGGCGCCGACATCGAAAAACTCAGTCGCCCGCAGTTGCGCGATGCCGTGGAAAAAACCACCATCTTCGCCCGCGTCAATCCCGAACAAAAACTCCAAATCATCGAACAACTCCGCGCCAATCACCATGTCGTCGGCTACCTCGGCGACGGCATCAACGACGCCCCAGCCCTAAAAGCCGCCGATATTGGCATTTCCGTAAATAACGCCGTCGACGTCGCCAAAGCCACCGCCGACCTCATCCTCTTGCGCAAAAGCCTCGATAGCCTCATAAACGGCGTCATCGAAGGCCGTCGTACCTATGCCAATACTCTGAAATACCTCATGATGTCCCTCGGCAGCAACTTTGGGAACATGTTTTCTATGGCCGGTGGCTCCCTGTTCCTACCCTTTTTGCCTATGCAAGCCACTCAAATCCTCCTCACCAACCTCCTCTACGACACTTCCCAGTTTGCCTTACCCCTCGACGGCGTCGATCCTGAAGGTCTTAAACGCCCGCGCAAACTCAGCATCACCGCGCTCAAACACGCCATGTGGACCTTCGGGCCCTTAAGCTCAATCTTCGACTTTGCCACCTTTGGCCTGCTCATCCTTGTGTTCCACTTCGGCGCTCGCCAGTTCCAAACCGGCTGGTTTCTCGAATCCGTGGCTACCCAAACCTTTGTAGTCTACGTTATCCGCACGCACAAATTCCCATTCATCCAAAGTCGTCCTAGCCCCTATCTTGTTATGAGCACGCTCGGTACCGTTCTCCTTGGTTACGCTCTTGTTCTAAGCCCACTCGCCACCTACTTCGGATTCTCAATGCTGCCATTAGGTGCGTTTAGCGCCATCCTAATTATTGTGGTGCTCTATCTGCTTTTGGTAGAACTGGTAAAACGCCGCGTATTTGCTCATAACGACCTCTAACAAGGATGCGAAGCTATGCTGCCCAGGGAGTTGCGCCAATATTCAAACCGAAACGTCTTCATGACCCTCGGTGCCATAATCGCCGTCTCGTTCGTTGCAACAGCAGCCACCTTAGCTGCGCTTGCGCTGCTTTCTAGCATCCGCCAGACTGGTCAGGTCAACAATACCGCCAAGGCCCAGCTCCAATCACTTTTGCTGCAGCTCAATGCCGCCGAGAGTAACCGTCGCGGTTACGTTATTACGGGAAATCCCAGCTATCAAACTCGCTTCGTCAAAGCCGCCAGTATCGTGCGGTCCTCGCTCCAGTCGCTTGATCAAGACACCATAACAGCCAGCTATCATCAAGATATTGAAAATCTGCGCACTCTCGTAAATACCCAGTTCAAAGCTTCCGCCGTTACTCCCGACAGTTTAGCTAGTACTACTGCCACGATGGACCAAGTTCAAACTCTCGCCGCAAGCATCGAAACCACCCAAACTGCCCAGCTAAACCGAGATCGCAATCATGTCCAATTCCTTTCAGACATTGCCCGCGATGTTAGCTTGCTTACTCTTATTCTCACCCTCACCTTGGCCATCTTCATGTACTACCTTTATCTCACCGCCATTCAATCTGAACGTCGCCTCGACCGAGCCAAAGACGAATTCGTTTCACTCGCGTCACATCAACTGCGCACTCCAGCCACCGGCATAAAATCAATCCTATCTACCCTCGTAGCCGGCGACTTTGGGCCGCTCAACGACCGCCAAACCTACTTCATGCACCGGGCCATCGAGAGCAATGAACGCGGCCTCGGTATCATCGAAGAACTTTTAAATGTCGCTAGAGCCGACGCCGGCCGCCTCATTTTGCGCTCGGCCGAGTTTGAGCTTGGTCCGCTCATAAGCGCCATTGCCGGCGAGCAAAAAGGGGCCATTACCGAAAAACATCAACAGCTCAGCATCAAACAACCCAACCGACCCCTAAAGATCTTCGCCGATGAAGAAAAACTCTATATGGCCATCGGCAATCTGCTCGATAACGCACGCAAATATACACCCGAATTTGGCAAAATTACCCTCTCCATCTATGCTAGGCACGGTGAAGTGTACATTGAAGTGGCCGATACCGGCATGGGCATTCACCCAGATGAGCTCGAACGCATCTTCGATCGCTTCCAGCGCGCCAGCGATGCCATTCGCGGCAATGTCGAAGGTACCGGACTCGGTCTGTACCTTGCGCGCCGTATTGCCGAGCTCCAAGGAGGCACCATTGAAGTCACTTCGAGGCTCGGAAAAGGCACAAAGTTTGTTATGATACTTCCACAGGGAGATTACCGTGCTGCCAAAAGTCCTAGTAGTTGAAGACGACGACATCATTCGCGAGATCTATGCCATGAAATTTGAGCTCGAAGGTTTTCCCGTGGCGTCGGCCGAAAACGGCCAAGTCGCACTCGAACTCGTCGATGAATTTGAACCAGAAATCATCCTACTCGACATGATGATGCCTGTCATGGGTGGTCTCGATTTTATGCACAATCTAAAAACCCGGCGCGCCAACCTGCCCGAGGTAATCGTTTTTTCCAATATGTCTGCTCCCGACCAAATCGATGCGGTCATGCAGCTCGGCGCCAAAGCCTATTGGACAAAATCCGACTACACGCCAGACAAAGCCATTACCGAGCTCACAAAGCTCTGGGAAGCCAAAGCCCAATGAAATTGCTTGCCGGTAGTGATCTTGCTGATTTCATCAAACAGCGCCATGCGAGCATGGTGCCAAGCCTCGAGACTGTGCCGCGTCTTGCCATCATCCGCTCCCGCGATAATGAAGCCGGCGATCTTTATCTCAAAATGAAACGAGCCTACGGACAAGACATTGGCGCTATTGTTGACCTGTACGTGGAAACCTCAGCCACCATTATAGACCGCATTTCATCGCTCAATGCCGACCCTGCCGTCACCGGCATTATTGTCCAACTCCCTCTCACCGACGCCGATATCACCGAGGCCGCCCTAGCCGCCATCGATCCCGCCAAGGATGTCGATGGCCTTGCTCCCGGCACTTCTTTTGAGGCGGCCACCCCCAAAGCCGTACTCTGGCTCCTTGCTGCCTACAACGTGGATCTCGCTGGCCATATTGTCGTAGTGGGGCAGGGGAGACTCGTCGGCAAACCTCTCGCCGACCGGCTTGAAGCCTCAGGTCGCAACATAGTGCGCTGCGACATTCACACCAAAGATCTCAAAGCCGAAACCCTGCAGGCCGACATCATCTTCACCGGCACCGGCCAAGAGCACCTCATTAAACCCGACATGGTAAAACCAGGAGCTGTCGTGGTAGACACCGGTTCACCTCGTTATGAGCTCGACCCTGCTCTATACCGGCGAAACGACCTCACGATCACACCCAATCCCGGCGGCGTGGGCCCTATGACCGTCGTTTCTCTCTTCGACAATCTGATCATCGCCGCCCAACAAAAGCGGTCGTAGAGCTTTAACCGCATCTTGTCCCGCCGATAAGCTCATGCTACCCTCTACACAGTAAAACGAAGGGTAGACCCACTATGAGCAGCACCTGGCACGGCCAAGATTTCATTTCCATCGATTCGCTCACGCGCGAAGCCCTCACCGAACTCTTCGACAAAGCCGACACTATGAAGCAACTCGTCGCTGAAAAGGGCGGCAACGATGCGCTGAGAGGCCGTGTTATGGCTTCGCTCTTTTACGAACCTTCCAGCCGCACTTTCGGCTCGTTCATGGCTGCCATGCAGCGTCTCGGTGGCAGCGTCATTCCTCTTAACATGGCCAACTCCTCTGTAGCCAAGGGTGAAAGCCTCGAAGATACTGCCAAAGTCTTTTCCTCCTATGCCGACGTCATCGTGATGCGCAATCCCGCCGTAGGCTCGGCTCAAACTATGGCCGAAAGCGCCTGGGTACCCGTCATTAGTGCGGGCGACGGTATCGGTGAGCACCCCACCCAGGCTCTGCTCGACGCCTACACCATTCGCGCTGAACTTGGTACCTTCGAGCACATCTACATCGTGCTCGTTGGCGAAATGGCTCACTACCGTCCCATCAACTCACTCGCCAAGTTGCTGGCCCTCTTCCCGAACATCAAACTCAGCATTGTCGCCGCTCCCGAATTTGGCCTCCAGTCGGCTACCCGCGAGTATCTCCAGGCGAAGAAAGTCAATTTCAGCGAGCACGAAGACTTAGACGACGTTATCGCCGATGCCGATGCCCTCTATGTCACTCGTCCCAAAAAAGAATTCATCCCCGAAGAGCTCTACCTCAAAGCTCTCGGCAAATATCGCATCGACGCCACTACTCTTAAGAAAATGAAACCCACCAGCATCGTCATGCACGCCCTACCGCGTCTCGACGAAATTGCCACTGAAGTCGACGCCGACCCCCGCGCCGTTTACCTCACCAAGCAAATGACCAACGGCATGTATACCCGGATGGCTCTACTCGACCTCATCATCAACGGGTAAAATGTCTGTTTTGACATATGCCCCTCGTAGTTGTAGTGTTTGCCACAAGCCGAGATCCGGCCCGCACCACGTCTTCTCGGAAAGGAAGGAGGGGAGTGCATGGCTCCCCAAAGGCACAATCCGCTAGGTGGGATGATCGTCACCAGCTTCACGGGCCCCCTCGCGGTCGCGGTCGTACGGGCCGTCGCACATGGCTTGCCGGTCTGGCTCCAGGCGCTGCTCGTAGTAGGAGCCATCCTGGCCGTCGTCGGCTTCTACCACTTCGTGATCGAAGCGCCCAGCGGAGACGCCAAGCCCAGCCCGAGTCCCGTCGAGCCATGGAGGGATGAGTTCGGTCGCACCAGAGAAGATCTCGAGCGCTGGCCGCTCGAGGCTCGCATGTGGGCAAGGTTCTCCCGCCCCGACTAGACGCATGCACCAAGGACCTACGGTATGGATGGCGATCATACCGTGGGTCCAGCACCCTGGACGTTAAGACTCAAGTTTTCGCCTAGGTTTCACCCCAAACCGATAAACGGGGCTTTTCGCAATTATTTATTTAGTACCGATAATGCTCTGGCTTAAACGGCCCCTCCGTCTCCAGCTTCAAATACTCCGACTGCGTGGCCGTCAATTTCGTCAGTTTCCCGCCCAGCGCTTCCACATGAATCCGCGCCACCTTCTCGTCGAGTTCCTTGGGCAGGCGGTGCACGCCCACCTCATAGCCTCCCCTCCACAATTCCAGCTGCGCCAAAACCTGATTCGAAAATGACGTGCTCATCACAAACGATGGATGCCCCGTGGCACAACCCAAATTCACCAGCCGCCCCTCGGCCAGCAAAATAATCCGGTGCCCATCCGCAAACGTATACACATCCACCTGAGGTTTGAGCTCTTCCTTCGTCACGCCCGCCGCATTGCTGAGTGCCTCCACCTCAATCTCTACATCAAAGTGCCCAATGTTGCACACAATCGCCGCGTCTTTCATGACTTTCATGTGCTCGAGGGTAATAATGTCGCGGCAACCCGTGGTAGTCACAAAAATGTCTCCCCGAGTAGCCGCCTCCTCCATCGTCACCACTTCAAACCCTTCCATCATCGCCTGGAGCGCACAAATCGGATCAATCTCGGTCACGAGCACTCGGCACCCATACGAATCCAGCGACTGTGCGCAGCCCTTGCCCACATCGCCGTATCCCGCCACCACAGCCACTTTGCCGGCCAGCATCACATCCGTGGCGCGCTTAATCCCGTCTACGAGCGACTCGCGGCAGCCATATTTATTGTCAAACTTACTTTTCGTCACCGAATCATTCACATTAATGGCTGGCAGCTTCAATGCTCCCGCCTTCATCATTTGATCCAAATGATGCACCCCGGTTGTGGTTTCCTCGCTCACGCCTTTAATGTCTGCGAGCAATTCCGGATGCTTTGTGTGTACCAGTCCCGTCAAATCGCCGCCATCATCCAGTAGCAAATTTGGCCCCTTACCGCCCTCAAACTTCAGTGTCTGCTCCGTGCACCACCAATACTCCTCTTCGCTCTCGCCCTTCCAGGCAAACACTGGCACCCCGACGGCCGCCACCGCCGCAGCCGCTTGGTCCTGGGTGCTAAAAATATTGCAGGAAGCCCAGCGCACCTCGGCCCCCAGCTCCACCAGCGTCTCAATCAACACCGCCGTCTGAATAGTCATGTGCAAAGATCCCGCAATCCGCGCGCCAGCCAGCGGCCTCTTCCCGGCATGCTCTTCTCGTAGCGCCATCAGCCCCGGCATTTCCTTCTCTGCCAGTCGAATCTCTCGTCGGCCCCAGTCTGCCAGCTTAATGTCTGCTACCTTATAATCGTTGTTCGCCATACCATCTCCATCAGGTTGAATATGCCCACAGTATATCAGGAGGGAATAGCCAAAAGCGCTAGGCCTTGTGAGCTATGCCCTGATTTTTCGCGCTTTTACCAGCATCACAATGCTTGCGGCCAGTACCCAATACATCAGCGAACTTGCAGCAATCGCCGTCGTACCCCAGCCATTCGCACTATAGAAATGAGTCGGGTCATTGCCGAAAAACATTGAGGGTACAAAAGCCAAGCTAAACGCCGCCAGATAAAAAGCCAGCCAGCTTGTCCAGCGGGGGAGAATCCTTGTCGCAAACGTTAAATAGCCAGCTGATCCAAGCAGCAACGTGCTCATAAGCCGTCCGATAGAGCCATACATAATGTACGTTCCGTTTGCGGCAATAGTGGGATCGATATTGGCAGATGTTGCTATGGCTAGGCCCGCTTCAAGCGAGCTCGCAATAAAAGTGAGCAGCGCGTAGGCTAGCACTCCTCCAAACATCAAAGTCGCCAGCCATTCGTAAGCGGCGTAGCTCTTTGCGACTAGCCCACGAAAACTAGCAAAAAAGATCACCAGACCCGTTACCACGAGGACATTCAAAAGCACCCGGGCAAGAATGTTTCCGTCCGGTGGCGGACCGTCATAAATGAAGTAGAGCGGCACTTCAATCAACGTTAAAATCATGAGGCCGATACCAAGCAAACCCGTATATTTCCATAATTTGCGTTCGTTCATCGTAGCCCTTAATTATTTAATCGCATTATAGAAATCCCATTTATTTCAGGCAAGTCGTTTAAAGCGTGAGCACTTCCCCAAAAGCTTCTTCGTAGCGCGTTGCTACCTCTTTCAAACTGAACTTATGACCCTGGGTCCCCACACTCTCGATCGCATATGTCCCGCATACTGCCCCCAGCTGCCCGCAAACCTTCAGATCCCAACCCCGTGCCAGTCCATACAAAAAGCCAGCCCGGTAAGCATCACCCGCCCCGGTCGGATCCGCCACGTGCTCCGGTTTTACAATTCCTACTCTCACAGTCTCGGCTACTTCCGTGCCCTCAATCACCGAGCCCATCTTGCCTAAAGTCGTCACCACCACTGGCACTTTCGCCTTAATATCGGCCACGCTCCGGCCAATTTTTGCCGCCATCGCGCTCATTTCATATTCGTTCAAAATCAACCACTGCGCCGTCTCAACTCCGGCTCGCAAGTCCTCGGCATCCAAATTGCTCACCTGCTGACCCACGTCGTAGCACAAGCGCAAATCCCACTGCGCGCACTGCTCCACCTGGCGCCGCATCGCCACCGGATCATGCGGACTCACCACCAAAATCGCATCTGCCCGGCGCCATGGCTCAAAGGTCAAGCTGGCGCTATCAAACATCGCACCCGGATAAAACCCACCCACCTGGTTCTCGTCGCCATCCGTCATCACATTAAACGATGCCGTCGGTAGCTCGCTCTCGTGCACTTGTGTAATGTCCACGCCCAGGTGCGCCAATTTCTCCATATACGCCACCGCGTCGCGCCCCGCTGCCCCCACCAGCACCGGCGATTCGCCCAAAAGCGCCAGCGAATAAGCAATATTTGCCCCCACACCACCCTGGCAGTCCTGCAACTCCTTCAAAAACACCGAAATCGACAAACTCTCCAGCTTCTCCGGCCGAATGTAATCCTTATACCGCCCGTCAAACTTCATAATCCGATCAATCGCGATCGAACCAGAGACGACGACAGGGGAGGGGGTAGGTGTTGATTGCTTCATTCGGTCATAATACCATGTCGAATCTGTGGCAAGTATTTATACTAGACAAAAGAGTAAAATATACGTACAATAATAAACGCGATCACCCGGTCGCATCTTTTATGTGGCCCTGGGCCGCTCTATGCTCCAAGAAGGAGTCTAATGTCAGGATTCGCACCCCAAGGTTCGGACACCCCTGAGCCACGAGAGTGGCCAGACGGAGTCGTCCTGGTGGCGCAATCAAGTGCGGCCGAGGAGCTCCTGGCGGTCATCCGGGCTGCCGGTCTCGCCCACTGCCACATCGATCCCACCAGAAGCCGGCGAGCTGTGCTCTTCCTGCCGCACTTCGCCTACTCCTGGGCCTCGAAATTCGTCCGGCGAGTCAACGGCATCTCCGATGCTGAGGGCCTCGATGCCATCGCGACTGCCGTCTTCAACCTCGAGAGCGAGGGCTACTACCGCCTGGCCATCGTCGGTCTGGACCACGGCTCAGACCTGGCGTACGAGGCAGCGGACGCAAGCGGCGTCTCCACCCTCATCGCCCTGTTCTCGAGGCCGTGGTTCTCGGTAAAGTGGGGTTCGAAGCGGCCCGAGACGCACGCCTCGATGATCGCGTACGGTGCCGTCAGAAGCAGTGAGCTCGCCGATGTCCTGAGGGCACAGCTCGCACCGACCGACCGACCCGACCAGAGCAACTAGGCACCTCAAGGCCGGACCACGCTATCCGGCCAAGCTCCGCAAGACACGAGAAGCAGCACTTCGCTGGCCCTCGCGGTCGGCGGAGTGTTTGCTTTTACCCCTTAGCCAGCAGCGTAGGTGGTGATGCTTGACAAAATATACATTTATTGCTAAATTAACATCGATCGTGACCGCACCTGCGGCCACGTTTTCGTTTCTGTTCCTCGACATCGAAGGAGGCGACACTCCGTGTCGCAAAATCTCAAACGGCCCCGCGGCAGTTCGCCTGTGGTAGGCCTTGCAGCCACAATGATGGCGCTCTGCCTGGCTTTGGTTGGCGTTGGGCTCTTTACGGGCCCGGCCGCCGCCGACACATCGGTCACTGTCATCAAGATCACCGACCCCATCGCCGCACAGCTCAAAGACGGGCCAACGAGCTTCGGCTATCTGGCGTTGGACGTGAACTACCCGGGGGGTCCCGTATGGCTGTCTTCTAACCCAGACGGTACCGGCGATACATTCGTCAACGACGCTGTGGACATCGACATAAACCCGAGTCCCTCCGGGGGAACGCTGTACTATCACGACTACAGTGGGAACTGCGGCGGAACCATCACGTCCGCACCGCCACTCGACATCAGTGGGAGCTTCTTGCATACGGGGAGCAACCACCTCCGTATCTCTCTGATCGACAATTGCGGCAGCATCGGCTCTTCAGCGATGTACCTCGTGTTCGGTCTGAGTCAGACTCCCCCGACCCCAGGTCCGACCCCCACTTCGCCGACCACGGTCAGTTCAACGCCAACCTCCGCGCCGCCATCGAGCGCGACGCCATCCAGCCCGAGCACAACCAAGCCTCCAGGCTACAAGTGCGGAACGGTCAAGTTCTTCGGGCTCAGAGGCTCCGGCGAAAAGCCTTGGCAGGGCGAGGGTATGGGAGATACCGTCGATACCGACAAGAATGCCATGGCACGATCGATTCCGGGCCTCCGGTTCGAAGCTGTCGACTACCCAGCCATTGACGTCCTATGGTGGGATCCGGCCTATCCGGCCAACTACGTGAGTAGTGAATGGGCTGGCCGGGATTCGCTGCTGAAGTCGGTGCGCAACTTCCTGCAGTTCTGCCCCACCACATACGCGGTCATCGCCGGGTACAGCCAGGGGGCACAGGCAGCAGGCGATGCTTATGCGCTCTTCACCGACGAGGAACGCAAGCACATCGCCGCCGTTGTGGAATTCGGCGACCCGGTATTCAATCCGGACAAATCGCAGAATCTCGTCAACGTGGGTACCTACAGCAGACAGCTCTCGGGCATTCTGTTGCAGACCGGGTACGACCCTCAAACCATCCCGGGCAAATGGCAGGCCCGCGTCCGGAGTTACTGCGTGAAGGGAGATCCGGTTTGTAACTACCAAAAACGGGATATCCCGCCCTGCATCGCCAGTCTTCCGGCCTGCGGGCACCTTCAGTACGTCAACCGAGGCTGGACGAACATGGCTGCTCAGTGGGCAGTTGGGCGCTGGCAACGGCTGCCTAGATTGCGCTGACCTGATCAGCTAACACCGGGGATCGGGGGGACGTTCTGTGTCCCCCCGGTCTCTATCGGTAATGCCACCTAAAATGCTATGCTTACAGAAATGATTACAAGATCAAGAACAATCCTCATGCTCGCTTTGCTGCTCCTTGGAATCATCATTATGGGTTATGGGATTAGCTTTAATATTTCCCACATTGATAATTACAACGACGAATCGCACTCTTTCTTCGATACGAACGCTGTAATAATTGGTTATTTCTTACTCATAATCGCGCCACTATTCATCCGCAAATATATCTGGTCGCTAGTCCTCCTCAGCCTCGCCATAGCTTTCATTGCCTGGATATACATCAGCCGGATGCTTCAATAAAAACCCGACTTAGCCCCTAGCTAGCAGCGCCTTCACTCGCTCTGCCACCTGCTTCGGAGTCATTTCCGCCTTCACAATGTAATCGTCCGCCGCCATCTTATACACTTTCGTCGCCGTTTCCGTGTCGCCCATATTGGTAAGCACCACCACTTTGGCATTGCGGCCATTTTGCTGGCTACGCAGGCGCGACAGCATATCCAGGCCGTTCATATTTGGCATCATTAAGTCGAGCAAAATAATATCGGGCTCAAACGACTCAATCAGTTCCAGCCCAGCGGCGCCATCCTCCGCCGTTGCTACTTCATAGCCCTCAGTCTCGAACTTCGTCCGGTACATTTGCACAATCGCCATATCATCCTCGATGATTGCGACTTTCGTTTTAGAGGTAGTCATGGTCTAAGTGTACTACCGTTATTGACAATGCTGCAATATATCCGAGAAGCTTAAATCGTTTCTTCATGATCTAACAGACACCCGCTTCCTCTCCGCCATTTCTTGTGCCAGTTTGCGTAAGATTTTTAAGCCTCTCACGAGCGTTAAATGCGTCGCCGCAAATGAAACGCGCACATAATCGTGCCGTTGAGAGAACGCTCGGGAGGGCAAAATAATCAATCCTTGAGCTGCCGCTTCTTGGCAAAATTCCACATCAGTGATCCCCGGCGGTAGCGGGACATAGGCAAAAAACGAGCCTTGTGAGCCATACACTTCAAACGTCCCATCTAAGTATCGCAATACTGTATCCCGTTTATTGTGGTATTTGCGTGTTAAGCGTGTCGGATTATGCCGCAACGCAGCCAGTGCCGCTTTCTCTGCAATCGAAGAATTCGAAAACACCACATATTGTTGCACTTGATTAACCGCTGCCATTACATCTGTCGGCCCTGTCATATACCCAATCCGCCACCCGGTCATCGCATAGGCTTTTGAAAATCCGTTAAGAGTCACGGTATTTGGATAAACACTACCAATACTAAAGTGCGGCGAATCGTAACAAAAATACTCGTAGATCTCATCTGAAATAATGGTTAAATTGTGCTGTTTCGCGAGCCTGGCGATCCGTCTCAACTCTCGCTCTGGGTAGACCGCTCCAGATGGATTGTTGGGCGAGTTAATAACGAGCACTTTTGTTTTTGGCGTAATATAGCGCTCGATCAGCTTCGCCGTGAGCTGGAAGCTCGGATAGGTGTCAATTGCTACCGGCACGGCACCGATCAATTCCGCAAGTGCAAAATGGGGAGGGAAGTACGGATCAGGGATTAAAATCTCGTCACCCGGATCAAGTAGGGTCAAGTAGGCTAGCAATATGCCCGTTGTTACGCCGGGTGTCACCGCCACCCGCTCTGGTGTTACCTTCAGATTATTCTCACGGGAAAGTTTCTCAGAGATCGCTACCCTTAGTTCAAAAATACCGTTGGCGGGGGTGTAGCGCGTAAAATCATTAGTAATGGCGCGAATTCCGGCTGCTTTAATATAGTCCGGCGTTGGATCTTCCGGAAAACCAATACTAAGATCAACCGGATCCGGAATCTCCCGTATTCGGCTAAACGCCTCACTAATGTGGCTACTATCAAAGTTAGCGACGCGCTTTGCAATCACCCCCCTACTATATCGCAATTTTAGTGAAGGGCAATCAGTCAGTATTCATTTTGTGTAATTTTACTAACATCGGGTATTAATTTTTGTTACTATAACCAATGTATATCTGATATATAGCATTAACCTGGATAATAGTTGACGAACATGCCATACACATTTCCAAACCCAGATCTTCCAAACTCCGACAAGCTCCTCGGCCATCTGCACGAGCAGCCAGAGGACATTTGGTTGGCTCGTGGCGCCACTCGCGCGCTCGAGCTTTTCCGTGCTGCCGCCCACCAGGTGCCGGCTTATCGCAAATTTCTCGCTTCTCAATTATTTGAACCCGCGAAAGTCCGGGATATTGGTGATCTAGTCAATATCCCTTCAATTGACAAGGCTGGCTACTTGCGTAGCTTCTCTCGCTCGGAGCTTTGCTGGAATGGTGAATTCCATGATCAGCGCTGGACCATATCAACAACCTCGGGGTCTACCGGAGAGCCGTTTTATTTCCCTCGCACCAGCCTGCAAGACGATCAATATGCCGATACCGCAGAGCTCTATTTGCGTTCCAACTTCCACATTCACGAACGCAGCACCCTCTATATTGTCGCCTTCCCAATGGGTGCTTGGATTGGCGGCCTATTCACTTATGAGGCTCTGCGTCGAGTAGGGGAGCGTGGCGGCTATGCGCTCAGCATTATTACGCCCGGTATCAATAAGCTCGAGATTATCAAGGCCGTTCAGAATTTAGGCGCCGACTTTGATCAAATAATCATTGGCTCTTACGCGCCTTTTCTCAAAGACATTATTGATGACGGCCTTAGAGCTGGACTGAAATGGTCTGATTACAAACTAGGTTTCGTGTTTTCAGCCGAGGCTTTTAGCGAGACATTCCGTGATTATGTTGCCGAAAAAACCGGACTAACTAATATTTACACCGATACACTCAACCATTACGGCACCGTTGACCTCGGTACGATGGCCCATGAAACGCCGCTGTCGATTCTTATTCGCCGCCTAGCACTAGCCCGTCCAGCCCTCTATGAAGCCATATTCGGGCAGCCCAATCGCCTCCCCACTCTTGCGCAATATTTGCCTGAGCAGTTCTACTTCGAGTCAATCAACGAGAATCTCTACTGCACCGCCTCCAGTGGCTATCCGCTCGTGCGGTATGATCTCAAGGACCATGGTGGCGTTATCACCCTCGCTCAAATGACACGCCATTTCGCAGATCACGGCCTTGACCTTATGGCAGAAGCTGAGGCTGCCGGTATTCGCGAGACGGTCTGGAACTTGCCATTTGTATATATCTACGAGCGTAGTGATTTTTCTGTATCCTTCTTTGCCTTCCAAATCTATCCAGAGACAATTCGCGCCGCCCTAGCGGGGCGTCGTCTCGCCGAGGAACTCACTGGGAAGTTTACTATGTCGGTCGAATACGACGCTGGCGGGCAGCAAGAACTCAAAATCCATTTAGAGTTAAAGACGGATACTCCAGAAACCCCGGACCTTCATGACCGGACACAGATGGCCGTTGTTGAGCGACTTCTCCAGGACAGCTCCGAATACCGACGCACATTTGAAGAATATGGAGAGCGTGTATATCCTATACTTACCTTCTGGCCATACGAAGACGCTAATTACTTTAAACCGGGGACTAAGCAAAAATGGGTAAAGAAGTTACCAAGCCAATCATCTTAAGAGAGGGTGCTTACCGAGCGAGCGATCTTGAGGAGCTTAGAAGTTATTCTATTTGGAAAACAATCGACGTTGTTGAGTCTCAACTTGCTGACCTATTTGAGGTTACTCATCCACACTTGGCTGGAGACCCAAACTTCACCGCTGAGCAGACCAAATTTATCGCTAATCGAACCGGCTTAGACAAAGATCTGGTCGGCGACTGGATTTATTTACCCTGGAGTGGCTATTTATTGCATACCCTCACTGAGACAGAACAATTCGCGCTTCGGACCAACCGCAATCGCAGCCTGATCACCGAAGACGAGCAAAACAAGCTCGCGAAAGCTCACATAGCCATTGCCGGTCTATCGGTGGGCGGCGGCATTGCCGTTAGCCTGTCTTACGCCGGTATCGGGAGCACTCTATATTTGGCTGATTTCGATCGCCTAGAAACCCCTAATCTCAACCGCGTTCAGGCGTCCCTCGCGGATCTCGGCAAGCCCAAAGCTCAAGTCACAGCCGAGCGCATCTGGGCTGTTAATCCCTATGCCCACCTCACCCTCTTTCCAAAGGGTATCGACCAAACAACTGTTCATGGGTTTCTGGGGGGCGACAAGCCCGCTGCTGTCGGTTTCGATGAAATCGACGACTTCGAAATGAAAGTTCGCCTCCGTTATGAAGCAAAGAAGCTTCGTATCCCTGTTGTTATGTTGACCGGCCTTGGCGATAGTATCTTAATCGATATCGAACGCTACGACCTTGAGCCGGACCTTCAAATATTCAACGGTCTCATTGGCGATCTCGAATCCAAGCTTTTGGCTGGAGACCTCACATCGGCCGACAAACAGCGCTTCGCAGCTCAAATTATCGGCCTCGCCAATGTCCCGACCCGCGCCATTGAATCGCTGCTAGAAATTGGCTCCACACTCGTTGGACGCCCTCAGTTAGGCAGTACGGTCACCATTGAATCGGGTGTAGCAGCCTTTGTAGTGCGCCAAATACTTTTAGGCTCCCCCCTAGCTAGTGGTCGTTACCGTCTCGACCTGAATGCCCTACTCAATCTCCCGCTAGAAACTGCCGCCTCCGCCAAGAGAGATGCCGCCATCCAGCAACTATTGAAACCGAGATCCGAATAATTCTCAAAAAACCTAGATACCCATACCCTTTGCTAACGCTACCACTTTAGCCTTACTATAAGATTAATAACCATGGTACTCATCTTGCGGACCAAACAGTCAAACTATACCGCCTGGAATATCAACGAAGCCGACTATCCACGCGCTGGTAGTGTCAAAGACCAAATTCGCTTCCTTATCGGCTATGGCATCCTCGCCCCCTCCACCCACAATACTCAGCCTTGGCTATTTAGCTATCTTCCACCTAACCAGCTAAGTATCAAACCCGACTGGAGCCGCGCTCTCCCGCATTCCGACACGGCGAGTCGTGGTTTGTTTATGAGTCTGGGTTGTTGCCTGCTTAATATCCTAGTAGCTGCCGAGTACTTCGGTTGGCTAGCAAAATATGAGATTCGTGGCCGATCCATGCAGGAAATTACCGTAGAACTGACATTCCACCCCCTTAATGTGGGTCATCGAAATTCCGAGCTTGCAAAACTTTTTCCAGCCATCGCCAATCGCCAATCTCACAAGCTTGCATTCGAGGCCGGCACAATCGATCCTGAGGTTGCTCGTCAAATATCTGAGCTTAGCTGGGGTGACGCTCGTGTGGCGCTAACGACTGACTCGGCTACTATTCAGCAGCTTGCCGCCATTCATCAGGAATCAACCCTAAGCTTCGCCACAAATCGGCGCTTTAGTCGCGAAATTGCTTCTTGGATGCGACCAAGTTTCACAAAACGACACGACGGTATGCCCGGTTTCACATTTGGTCTTACCCCTCCGCAATCCGTGATCGCCAAAACCGTCACGAGTCTTACCCCCGTTGCTAGTAAAATGGTCGCCAAGCGCGATTTTGCAACACTAAGCCATGCCCCGGCGCTCGGTCTTATAATGGCCGAAACCAACCATCCAGCCAGCTGGATAAACGCTGGCCTCTTGTATGAGCAGGTTGGGCTCTTGGCTACCCTCAACGGTCTCGGCCTTGCTCCAAAAGCCGCCGCGCTCGAAGCCGGCAACAGCCCTAGTTTGGCCAAGCTTTTTAGTGCCACCCTCGATCCACAGCTTTACTTCGGGCTGGGTCACGTTGACGGAAACGTGCGGCACTCGCCTCGCAAAAGTCTTGAGCGGATCAAACTAACAGAAGCCACTCATTAGCCGTGGAACTCATACTCGCCATTATCACGGCAGTCGTAAATTTTGGACTCGTTCTAGCGGTTTTATCTAAGAACAGTCGGAGTATGCTCAATCGGACTTTTGCTGGATTAATTTTTGTAAATTCGCTTTACCCGATTTTTAACTACTTTAGCCTCCATTCTCAAGGCCCAGAGCTAGCCTTCTTATGGGCAAAGTTAGCTATCTTTACGGGAGTCTGTACGGGACCGCTGTATTTCTTTTTTGTTGATTCCTTCGCGCGTACTCGTTTCAAATACCGGCGGCTGTTCGCGCGAGGGCTATCGATCTGGTGGGTTATAAACAGTATTTTACTATTCACCAACCTACTTTTCCGGTCCGTCACGATCACTAACGGCCAACCACAGCTCACTATTGGCCCAGCCATTCCATCTTTTGGGCTCATGATGCTCTTCACGCTCGCCGGTGGATCAATCCGGCTGATTCAGATGTATCGCAGATCAAAAGGACTAGAACATGCGCAACTTCAGCTTGTGGCCACTGGTCTTATCGCTGGTTTCGGTCTTACACTTCTGGCCACGATTATCTTGCCACTCGGCTTTGGCATTACCCTCTTTATCTCCATTAGTCCTATTTTTCTACTCGCGGCTGGCATCATTATTTCTTACGCTATCATTACTCGCCGCCTATTCGACATTCGGTCGCTCGTCGCTCGGTCTGCAGCCTATGTACTATTACTCTCCACTCTTGCCTGCGGATATGCCGTGGCACTTTATGCTCTATCGGGCCTATTTTTCCCGACCCATACTAATCAAATGTCCGAAAGCCTATTTAATATACTACTGGCACTGGTTCTGTCCGTTACCTTCCAACCTCTACGCCGCTTCTTTGAAAAGATAACTAATCGCGTTTTTTATCGCCATCACTATGACTCCGAAGAAGTCATTAGTAATTTCACTAAAATTCTCGTCTCCGAACTCGATCTCAACCGAGTCCTTAAACAGACCATTACTGAGCTGAGTGAGAAATTGCATATCCAATTTGGACAGCTAATCATATTTAATGATAATAAAGTCTACCGAGTTGAGCACTATGGTCTCCTGCCAAAACGTCTCATGATCGCTCCTGAGCTCGCCAAATTGGACAAAGGCATACTCATCGCCGACGAACTCGAATCTGGCGAGCGTAAGGAAATTATGGACACACACAATATCAGGGTGTCGATGATCTTGCGAACTCGTGATGAATTTATTGGCTATCTTCTGCTTGGCGATAAATTATCCGGCGGTATATATTCTGGTCAAGATTTAGAGCTCCTTGAGATCATTGGTAAGGAGCTTGCCGTCGCCATCTCCAACGCTAAAGCCTACGCCGAAATTCAAGAGTTCAACCTCACTCTTCAGGCCCGCATTGACCATGCTACCAACCGCCTCCGCCTCGCCAATCGTCACCTCAAAGAGCTCGATCACGCCAAGGACGAATTTATCTCCATGGCGTCGCACCAGTTGCGCACGCCGCTCACTACCATCAAAGGCTACCTCTCGATGATGCAAGAAGGCGACGCCGGCAAACTCACGAAAGCCCAGGAGGAATTTGTGGGCTATGCCTTCGGCTCTAGCGAGCGCATGGTAAATCTCATTTCCGATTTGCTCAACGTCTCGCGTTTATCAGCCGGCCGCTTCCTCATTCAAACCAAGCCCACCGACATGGCTGCCATGATCTCAGATGAAGTCCGCCAGCTCCAAACCCACGCAACAGCCAAAAACCTCAAACTCATCTTTGAGCCACCCGTCAAAAACCTCCCCCTAGCCGAAGTGGACGATAACAAAACCCGCCAGGTCATCATGAACTTTATCGACAACGCCATCTACTACACCAAGCAAGGCGAAGTGCGGGTAATCCTAAAGCAATCCGGCGACCGCATACGGCTCGAAGTCCGCGATACCGGCATTGGCGTACCGGATAGCGCCAAACGCAAGCTCTTTAGCAAATTCTTCCGCGCCGACAACGCTCAGATCGTACGTCCTGATGGTACTGGCCTCGGGCTATATCTCGCCAAACGCGTCATCGAAGATCAAGGTGGTACAATAATATTCAACAGTGAAGAGGGCAAAGGTTCGACCTTTGGGTTCGAGTTGCCCCTCAAGCCGGTAACTGCAAAAAAACACGAGGTAGTCCATGCCAAAAACCCCAAATCCAAAGCCTGAAGAGCCCACTTACACCGTCACTGATCCAGTAGCCGCTCCAGCTCCCACGGATGGTGACTCAAAAATCGTCCTCATCGCCGAAGACGATCCTTTCATTTCACGCATGTATCAAATAAAACTTGAGGGCGCTGGTTTCAAGGTAATCGTTAAAAATAACGGTCGCGATGCCTTCGAAGCCATCAAGTCCGAGCATCCGAACCTGGCCGTACTCGACATTAACATGCCAGAACTATCTGGCCTCGAAGTCCTCGGAGCCCTTCAAAACGACAATTTTGACTTCTCCGCCATGCCTGTCATTGTGCTCACAAACTCATCCGCGCTATCGGACCGCAATGCCGCTCACTCCTATGGCGCCGACTATCTTGTAAAAGCTGAGCTCACCCCTCGCGAAGTTCTCAACCTTATCAGCACCAAGTTGGGACTTACCGTCCCGGATTCCGGCTCCAAACCAACCTAGGGCAGCACCATGGCATCTCGCACGCGTCGCAAGGTGAAGTTCGAACCCGCCGGCTGAAAAGCGCCCGGCTGTGTCGTCACTGCCGTCACATAGCCGGCTTCTTGCACCAGAGCGATACTTGTAGCGTTAAACGCACCGTAAGGGTAAGCAAAATGGCGTACACTATGACCCAGCTCGGCCTCCAGCATCGCCTTACCCGTTACGATCTCAAATCTTTGATCTGCTTCCGACAGCGTCACGAGGTCTCGGTGATTCACCGTGTGACCAGCAATGGTAATCAAGCCACTCTTATCCATCTCTTTGATCTGATCCCAGCTTAAATAAGTATCTCCACATCCACTTGGTGGCTGCAGCGGATCGCCGTAGCGCCGTCCTGCACCAATACACCACCGGCTTGCCTCGCCGGCGTTAATAATATAAAACGTCGCCTTCATGTGATGCTGCTTTAGCTGGTTGTAGGCTGACATTTGAGCTTCAAAACCATCATCGAAAGTAATCACGACCGGTTTCGGTGGGAGCGCCGCCCCTTGCATGCCAGCAAGTGCCTGGTCGAGGTCAATCGTCGTATATCCTGCTTTGTCGAGATGCTCAAGTTGCTGCTCAAAATTTGCCGGAGGGTAATGATAGAGCAAAATCGGCAGGTACAGACCGCTTGTCGACTGAGGCTGGGTGGCTGCCGCCACCTTCGTGCCGCCGCTCAGCTCAAAGTTCCAGTTTGCAAGAGCCTGTTTTAGCGATGTGATATCCGCTTCCGCTACCGCAAATTGGCCACTCGTTGCGTCAATTTGAATGCGCGAAAGCTGCGAGTTAAGATCATGCACGCTCACTACTTGGGCTTGGAGATTACTTTGGCGCGTTTCAAAAGCATGTACCGCCTGCACGATTGCGCTATACTGCTTCCGTAAATCGGCTGGATATGTCACATTACCAGCTAGATTTACAGAAGATTTTGGCCACATCAAAACCATCGCCACAGCGCTGCCGGCCAAAATCGCCGCCACGCCACCAAAGCGTCCCAAACGTCTCATCTGAGCTTGTTGGGTGCTCAGCTTCGGGAATCTCATCATAGCTATTATACGGCAGGTGTCTGGTGATGGGGAGCCCAAAGCGGTAAATCCGCCGTCTGCCGGTATCGTCTCGCAAGTGCTCAACCGCGACGAGTAAATACGAGCACTTCAAAACAGGCTTCGGTGGAGATATCGTTCACATTGCTTATTTCACCACGAGTTGTTTCGTTCATAAACCAGGCGTTCGGCGTCATTTCCAATAAATCGCGTAGCCCCTGCCCATCAAGCTGCATCTGCACAGAAACTCGCCGCGAACTCATCAGCTCAAAATCCTCCAGCTGAGCGGCAATCTTCGCCGCTTTATCGCGCTCAATGGCCAGCAATCGAAAGCGTTCGCGCAAGCTCGCCAAATGCTCATCGCCCGGTATTACAATTACCGCCCGCCCGCCGGGTCGCACTATGCGCATAAATTCAGCCGCGTTCCGAGGCGCAAACACGTCTAAAAGCACATCCACCGCCCCACCCGCCAAGGGAATCAACTGATTCGTGTCAGCTACGGCAAACATTATTTCCGGATGAGCTTTAGCTGCCATGGCAATTGCTGGTTTCGAAATATCCGTACCATATGCTCGCATGTTTGCCAACGCCGGTTTTTTCACCAGCTCGCCCAAGTAAAATCCCTCCCCGCACCCCACATCCACCACTGCGCCCGGGTTGTGAGCTAGGCCACCATTCACACTTGTCGCTAGTTCCTGCACCAGTGGCTCGTAGAATCCCCTTTGCAAGAACGCTCGCCGCGCCGCCACCATTGTCGCGGTATCGCCAGCCGCCGCTCCCACACGCCGCTTGCCCACGAGCAAATTCACATAGCCCTCGCGCGCCACATCGAAACTATGCCCATTCTCGCAGCGCATAGCTCGCCCCTCGCGCCTTAGGGCCAAGCGGCAGTTCGGACAGATAAGTTCAGAGACTTGCATAGGCTCAAATTATACACGCATTAAAAAATGACCACCCGAATTTCTACGGTGCATTGCCATTTTTTGGAAGATCAGACCTTACTTACCCGCCGCGCGCTGCGCCTCCAAAAACTTCTTCCCCTTCCCGATCTTCGTATTCACTGGTATCCCCTTGGCGCACAACTCACATTCGTCAGCCGGCCAAGACTTCAAATCGGCCTCAATAATTGCCGCAAAATGTGGAGGATTGCCCACTGCCGCCACATCTACTCCACCGCGGTTGAGCATAGCCACAACGCCCACCACTTCAGCGCCCGTCGCCCGTGCCAGTTCCACCACCTTTCGCACCGACGTGCCCGTGGTCAAATTATCTTCCACCACCACCACTCGCTTACCTGCCACCAGCTTGTCGTAGCCGCGGGTAAAGGCAAACTTCTCCGGCCCATCGGACTTCTCGGCGTACACCGCCAGCACCTCACGACCCAAAAGTTTGCTCACATGAAAGGCCGACCATTGCGTGAGCACAATCCCGCCTAGCGCCGGACTCACCACTACCTCCGGGTCCCATTCGGCCATCGCTACCGCCATCGCCTCACCCAATTTCGAAGCGTACTGCGTATGCGGGTATAGCGCGTCCTTGTTAATATAGGTACTCATATGGTTACCCGTTGTGCCCACAAAATGATCATTTTCGAGCCAGCCACCGCAGTTAATCAGTAGCTGCTTAATCTCATCACCCTTCATTGCTAAACTCCCTTTCGATATTCATTTATCTCATCGCGCAACTTCCTAGCCTCAGCCCGCGCTACACGCGCAAAATCATCTCCGCTCGAAGCAAAAATAATCCCCCGCGACGAACTAATGATTAGCCCGCGCTCACTCGCACCGAGTCCCGCCGCCATGGTGCTCGCCACGTCGCCACCCTGCGCGCCGATGCCCGGAATCAAAAGCGGCATGTCCGGCCCCACAATCTCGCGTACTTCGCGCAGCTCGTCCGGATACGTTGCCCCCACCACGAGCAGGCAATTGCCGCGCTCATTCCAGGTGTTCACGACTTGCCGCGCTACATGCACGTACAACTTCTCGCCCTCTACCAGCAAATCCTGGAACTCCGCCGCCCCCGGATTCGAAGTTCGACACAGCACAATAATGCCTTTATCGCCACGCTCCAAAAATTTCCCCAGCGACTCCGAACCCATGTAAGGCGCCACTGTCACGGCATCGGCACCCAAATAATCAAACACATACTCCACATACCCAGCGTTCGTATTGCCAATGTCGCCGCGCTTCGCATCCACAATAATCGGCACCTCTGGATACTCGGCCTTAATGTAGTCGCATGTGCGCTTCAGCGCCGCCACACCCTCAGCTCCCCGCGCCTCGTAAAATGCGGGATTCGGCTTATACGCACATACCAAATCGTGCGTAGCGTCGATAATAGCTTTATTAAACTCAAACTGATCCCGCGTTGCCGCCGGCAATTTCGAAAAACCTGGATCCAGTCCCACGCACAACAGCGAATTCGATCGCTCCACCGATTGCGTCAGCTTAGCGACAAAATTCTCGTTTCTGCCGTCGTCCAGATTCATGCTACCATTTAAGGTACCATGTCAACTCTCCAAAGCCAACCACCCATCTATGATCCGGCCAAATCCTATGCCGACAATTTCGACCATGGCCCCTTCGGCGATTTTGCCGCCCCCATACCGTTTCATAACTCTGGCCGTCCCAAATTTGAATTCCTAGGTGCCCCCATTTACCTGCCCTTTGGCATTCCGGCCGGCCCACTCTTGAACGCCAAATACGTCATCGCCGCCCTCGTAAAAGGCTTCGATGTTATTACCTACAAAACTCAACGCAGCGTGGCCTTCGAGGTCAACGCCTTCCCGAATGTTCTTTACGTGGACGTCGAAGGTGATCTCACCCTCGAAAAAGCCGCTCGCCCGCTCGTGGGCCGCACCACTACGACCCGGCCAACTCAGGAATTCACGATCACCAACTCCTTTGGTGTGCCCTCGCGTGGCCCCGACTTTTGGATGAGCGACTTCAAAAAAACCCTCGCCGCCGTCAACCGCGGCCAACTTGTAATTATGAGTGTCCAGGGCACTATCCAGCCCGGCTTCACCGAAACCGAATATTATGACGATTTTGCCACAGTCACGAGAATGGCTGCAAAGGCCGGAGCGCGCGCCATCGAGCTCAATCTTTCATGCCCAAACGTCGCCAGCGAAGGTGTCATTTGCTATAACCCCGAGGCCGTGGAGGAGATCTGTCGCCGCGCCAAAGTGGCCGCCGGACCCACGCCGCTACTCGTTAAAATCGGCTATTACAGCCCCGAGCAGCAAGATCTCCTCGAAACCGTCGTGCGCAAAATGGCTCCCTACGTCGATGGGATCGCTGCCATCAACACCATCGCCGCCCCAATAGTTAATGAAAAAGGGGAGCAAGCCCTTCCCGGCGCCGGCCGCCTCAAAAGCGGACTTTGCGGAGCCAGTATCAAATGGGCCGGCCTCGATATGGTCCGCCGCCTTGCCGTCCTCCGCACTAAGCTCGACCTCAAATACGAAATCATTGGCGTTGGTGGCGTTATGAACCCAGCCGATTATCATGAGTACATCAAAGCCGGGGCCAACCTCGTCCAGTCCGCCACCGGCGCCATGTGGAATCCGGACCTCGCGATGGACATTAAAGCTTCACAAGCTAGTCGCGTTTAAGCAAGAAAACCCCATTCCGGTCATAAACACCTCGGTATCCTCCGTGCTGCTCGGCCGCAGTAACGTAATCCATAATGGCTTGCTGCGAGCTAAAACCATAAAAATCAAACGGCAGACCCATTAGGAGATAGTCCGGTCGCGTTTTTGTAAGATCCACCGGCAGATTATAAGCCTGTTCTCGACTCGTAAGCTGCGGAAAAGCCGATTGCACCCCCACTGACGCATCTTTTGGTATCAACTTCATCGCCTCATTTACCGAAACGTCAGCGGCCGTCGTTTCCTCAAAATGCCGTTCAAACAGATAGCCAAGATAATGCGGTCGATCGCTCAGCGCTGGGTATAGGCTGCCGATCAGACAAATTCCCACGAGCGCCGACCATCCCCATCGCCGCGGTATCTTGGGGAGCCAGCCCAACACCCGGGCTCCACCCACTACGGCCGCTACTGCCAAAATCGGCCCCTGGTCGGCCGAATAGTGCTCGGTGGGGGACCATCGCCAGTCTTGAGTACTTAGGAAACGTCCCAGCCACAAAGGGATAATCAATAGGAAAAACTCTAGCCCCAAAAGCGGCAAAACCACCCCAAACGACATCAGCATAAGCCCAACAGTGCGCAGCTTCGTCGCCGGTAGAAACAACGCCTGCACAAACGCCACTGGCCGCAAAAATACTGCCCGCACAATGCCGCCAAACCCGTGCCCAAACGAAGTGTTGTCATAAATATAAGTCCCGTGATTCATAAGCGGAAACCAGAAGTCCATCAACCAGCCGAAATAACCTGCAGCCACCACCATTAAACCCAAACCCAATTTCCAGTGCCGCTTAATCACGAGCAGATAGAGGCCAAACATGATCACTACTAGCGGCATATCTTCCTTCACGAGCATCAGGGCCATCAAACTCACCGCCATTGCCACGTACCGACCGGTCACGAGCCAGTACAAAGCGAGCATTAAAAGCGGCACCGCTAGCGCCACCTCATGAAACGGGTAGCCCAGCATAGCCCAAAACCCAAAATAGCTGTAGTAAGGCAGCAGCCACAACGTCGCCGCTAGTCGCGAACCCGTCACCCGCCGGGCCAACAAATAGAAGGGGATACCGCTCAACCCTACGGCCAAAGCCTGCGCTACGAGCAGGACCACCGGGCTTGGCCAGATCCAATAAAACGGCACCAATCCCACCAAGATAAAATGAGCGTGATCGGCCAAAAGATTGATACCTTTGAGCGGATTTGCGCTCAAACTAAAATGAGCCAGGCCCCACAAATGCCGGTTAAACAGCCCCAAATCCAACACCGGCCACAAAAAATGAGCATAACCCGTAAGCTCGTAATACACCATCACGAGCGTCGATGCACTAATTACACCTGCGGCCCAACGATGACGTCGCAGTGTTTCTCTCATGTTCCTGATCATATTCACCTCTTTTTAAGACACCTCCCAAAAAGAGGTAATGTAGCTAAAATCAAAGCCCGTCTTGACGACTCCAAGCTTAAGAAGGCCTCTTAAAGCAGCCGTCCACTCCCGGGTACAGCGAGCACCTCTCCATCCTCGAACGCTACCGCCCCGTGTAGCGTCACCCGTTTCACCCGCCCAAAGCCTGTCCGCCCCTCAAACGGCGTCCAGGCGGCTTTTGATTTCATACCTTTAGCGTTAATTTCAAACTCCACTGGCTCCACTTCCACAAACGTATCTGCCTCGGCCGGCAGCCCCAAAATCCGCCGTGGCCCTTCGTCCAACTTTGCCAAAATATCTGCGCGCGTAAGCTTGCCCTCGCGCTCAGCTTGCAAGAGTAGCGGCAATGTCGTCTCCAGCCCCGGAAACCCAAACGTGCCCTGCTCTTTCTCTGCTGTCGTGTGCGGCGCGTGGTCCGATTCCACCACATCAATCTCGTCAAAATGCTCCCACAAAAAGTCCAGATCCTTCTGGGATTTAAGCTCCGGCTTCACCGCACCAAAATTCCCCAGCCGCTCCCGGTCCGTCTCCGTCAAGAACAAATGATGCGGCGTCACCCCGCATGTCACGTCCACGCCCTCACGTTTTGCCTGCAAGATCGGCTCAAGCTCCGCTCGGCAAGACACATGGCATACGTGCACTTTCTGGCCTGTCTCGCGCGCCACCCCGAGCGCCACGCCAATCACATCCGCCTCCGCGTGTAGCAAAATCGGTTTTTCATTATTGCGCCAGGCCGTAAAAATCTTCGTCAAATACGCCGCATCAATCTTGTACCCGCCCGTCGTCACATTTAGGTACAATTTGAGCCCCCGCACCCGGTCCTGCACCCCCGCAAACGTCTCCACATTATCGCCCAGCGAGCCATAATATACGCCCAAATCGCTCACAATTTGTCCCCGTGCACTCGCGAGTTTTCCGTCTAGCACCTCGGGCGTCGTCACGGCCACAGCGTTATTTGGCATATCAAATACCCGGGTAAACCCGCCGGCCAATGCCGCGCTCGTTCCGGTAAAAAAATCTTCCTTATGCGTTTGCCCAGGGTCGCGCAAATGCACGTGAATATCAATAAGACCAGGAAGCCGGATGAGTGAAGATGTGTCGTTCATGCCTCTAGTATAAGGTATAATAAACCCACATCCGCCCACGCTTATGAGTCGAAAAAAAATACCCCGAAAATTAATCCTCATACTCAGCCTGAGCATCGTCCTCATAGCGACCTTTCTCCTCCTTGGCTGGCACAATTACACTGCCGAAGCGAGCCTCATCAAAGCCCAAAAGCAAGATCAAGCTGGAAATTACGCGAGCGCTCGCCAAGCGCTTCAGTCAATCCGCCAGATTCTCCTCCTCCCCAGTCTCCAGAGCCAAATCAAAACCGAGCAGTCACGTAATGCGGCGCTCATAGATAACAACACTAAGCTCCAACGCGTCCAAGAACTCTTGCGCCAGCATAATCCTGAAGCGGCGCTAAGCCTCTTAAAAACTCTCCAAAATACGAGTGCAAAAGCTGCGTCCAGCCAAATTGCCGCTCTTCAACAACAAGCCCTTCAGCAAAACGCATCACCCACTCCGTCGCCCGTACCAAAACCGGGCACACCCAGCCCCACGCCCACGAGGAGCCCAGCCCCAACATCCACCCCAGCACCCACTCCAACGCCCCCTCCGCCCGGCCCCATGAGCGCCATCGCCGTCACCGCATTTTCGGCCACTTCCAGCCCATACAACGCTACAAGCTGCGCGCTGAACCAATCCGTCACCTTTACCACTAACGGCAGCGGCAGTGTCGCCGTCGTATGGAAAGTGCTCAGCACCAAAACCAGCAGCTACATCGACAATCCCGTCGTCTACAATTTCAGCGCTGCCGGCAGCAAGACCGACGCCCAACACGATACCGCCCAGGGCCTCGAAGCCGGGGATAGCTATCGTGTGAGCGTCACCATCACCAGCCAAGCCAACGGGGCCATCACTACCACAGCTGGTCCCACTGTCATTAGCAGCTGCGCCGCTCCCCAGGCACTACACCAGAGCCTGGATCCGCCCTACATGTCCACTATCACGCCCGGCACCCTATCAAGTTCAAACAGCCAAGACGGCATTTTTACAAATGAGTGCAGCATGGTTTTGCAAGCGCCTTTTAGTGTAAATGGCAGTGGCAGCGTTGAGGCCGTTTATACCATCACAAGTGGCTCTTCCGGCGGAGCCACCCTTTATGCAAGTACCACCCACGACTTCACCGTTGCGGGCAGCGACACCGACACCTCGTACATTCGCATGCCTCATCTAAATGGCGGCGACATGTATTCGATTACCGTTCGTCTCATCGAAGTTGACGCTCAGAATGTCTATGCCACCGCCGGACCCATTACGAGCGGGTGCCTATAGCGAGTGCCGCGCGCACTTGTTTTTCCGGGAAATCAGCCTAATTTTAAAAGCATAACCATTAAGCAACTTAAAGGTACGTAGGTATGGCAAAAAAGTCGCAAACGAAAAAAGCTTCCAGCTCAAACTGGCTCACACTCAGTAGGCTAACGATTATCGCAGTTGCGTTCTTTGTCTTCTTAGTCTTGGCATACGCTATCTACCACGGCGACCATCGTCATGCCTCCAACGCTCCCACTCCCACCCCCAGTCCAAGTATTGCGGCCTCGCCAAGTCCAACGTCCACACCAACTCCTTCAGCCCCAATCCCGACCTCAACGCCCATCACCGAATGCTCCACCGCAAGCCTCGCCGGCTCCCTCGACGCTACCGGCGGCGGCACTGCCGGCACTCAATACCGCCAGCTCATCCTCACCAATCGCGGCACCACCACTTGTACCGTCCAAGGTTTCCCCGGCGTGTCGCTCGTCGATGCCGCCGGCACGCAGCTTGGTTCGCCCGCCGCGCGCGACGGTGCCGCTGGGGCGCTCATCACCCTTGCGCCCGGTGCTTCGGCCGCGTCAGCCGTTGGCTTCCCCGACGCCGGCAACTTTGCCCCTGGCACCTGCAGCACCACCTCTACCAACCTCAAAGTCTACCCGCCAAACCAAACCGCCGCGCTGCTCGTTTCGCTTGCCACCCAGGCTTGCCCCGGATTCTCGGTGCAAACGTTGACCACACATTAGCAAGCTCACCTGGATCTATACCCATGATACGCAAAAACAGGCCCCAGTTGAGCCTGTTTTTAAATAATTCCCGGTAGTCCACCTGGTAGCGAACTGGAACTATATCTTATAGGAGCTAGCCGAGTGGTACGACACGCTAAGAGGTACAACTGCTTTAAAGGCATTCCCGCAGGGAGTGGAGCCTAAAGCGGAATGCAAGAGTCCAAAATTGACTAAAATATTAAATTATGTTATGCTAGATTAAGCTAATGGCCCTGCTCATTGGCTTATTTTTCGTTCGTCCGCCCCTACCCAAGGGAGTGATCACCTTGAGCTTCACCTTCACCATCGACGACCCCGCCGTGGGACAGTTCAGCTGGACACCGCCGCAGCCGCTCCAGGAGCGGTACCTGTCCTTCCCCCCCGATCTCCAGCTCGAGATCGCGACAGAGGTTCGTCAGGCGGTCGCGTTGCACCTGCGTGGTATCGCGGGCATCATCACCAGCGGAGAGACCGCCAAGTGCCTGTTCGAGATCCTCAACGGCGCCTTGCTGGAGGCGACCATGAAGGTGCTCGATGTCATGCGCCAAGTGGTTTCCGGTGAGCTGCCGCCGTGCGGTCATGCCAACTGCGCCCGCCCCGGCAACTGACTCTCAGACGAACGAAAGGCCCCCGAGATCACATCAAGGGGGCTTCGTCTTGTTTAGCCCAAGCGCTTGATGATACAGGTTCGCAAATAACAAAAAAGACCCGGAAGCGTCTTCTGAGTCTTCTTTGGTAGTCCCACGGGGAGTCGAACCCCGGTTGGCGGAATGAAAATCCGCTGTCCTAACCGCTAGACGATGGGACCTCATGTTGTATATGGGGCCATATTATGTTCGAACCGGTAAATAATAGCATTTTGCGCATCCAAACTCAAGAGGATAGGCAAAGAGTTTTCTCGTCAACCTGAACCGCTAAAATATTAGCAACTCGGGCTGACCTCCGGCCGGTGCTTCTATACACCGGCCGGAGCGCCACCGCAAAACCTAGCCTGCAAACCTCCTTAGCAGATAGAGTACATTCACCAGCCTTTCGGCGGATGAGGCTCGCTCGTCAAACCGTTGGTCGACGAATTGGCGCAAGGTCAGTGGGATCACTCTGAGGAGTCGGTCCCGCAGACCTTCCATGTCATCCAGGGTGGGATCACGCATTCCGCGCAGCCAGGACTGAAGCGCGTACTGGTCACCCCGATCAAAGGTTGTTACGGCCATTGAAAGCCAGTACAGATACTCGTCTTCAATGCTTGCCGAAAGGTAGACGGACCACTCCATCCTGCTGAGGTCCTCGACGAAGTCGGGCGCATCGATAAGGCATTTCCCGAGGAGGGAGAGCCAGTACACCGGCCCGTCTGCGTAGTCGATAACGGCAACCTCACCAACATCGATGAGAGTACCACCGTGATAGATCCAGACAGGCTGAATCCTTTCGGTTCTACGCAGGAAATAGGCGGGTGTGACGCACAGGCTTTGGGCCCATGAGGGAAGTTGGTGGGTGGGTCGTGAGGCCTGGCGGGCTTCCATGATCACTCCTGGGGGGCTTTGAGAAGGTGCACACGGTGGCTCTAGACGCTACGTCGATATCGTCTAGATCAAGTGCCCATCTGGGGATCGGCTCAAGCTCCAGAAGATATTTTAGGGATCAAAGCGTAACACAAATAGCCAAAAGGTACAAGGTAAGCTACCGCTAAAACCAAATTTGGCCATCGCGGCAAACCAATGTAACCTCGTAAGAGTGAAAGACCTCATCTCAAGCCTTATCCATCGTGTGCGCACAAGCGACTTTCTCCGTCACAATGCCATCTTTTTCACAGGTTCTCTGGCCATAAGCGTGCTCAACTATCTGTATTACCCTGTTCTTGGACGACTCCTGCCCACTAGTCAATTTGGTGAAGTGCAGGCACTCGTATCCCTTTTTCTACAGGCCACCATTTTCCTAAATGTCGTCACCAGCGTCGCCGTCAACATTGTCACCAACGAGTCCAGCACTACTCTCCGCAGCCGCATCATCACCGAGCTCGAACGCCTCGGCACCCTTATAATCGTGGCCTTCCTGCTTGCTGCGCTTATCTTTTTGCCGCAGCTTCAAGCCTTTCTGCATTTTTCCGCCCCGCTGCCCTTCGTCATCCTGGGCCTTTCACTAGCTATAAGCATGCCGCTCTCTTTGCGGTCAGCCTATCTGCGCGGCGTAAACGCCTTCACCAAACTTTCTATCGCTGGCATCATCTCGGCCGGTTCCAAGCTCATTATTTCAGCCCTTTTGGTCGTTTTAGGGCTCGGCACATCGGGGGCGATTGCGGGGCTTGTCATTGCCCAAACCATATCCTTTGCCTACGCTCGCCATAATGCTCGCCGCCTTGGCCTGCATCCCGCCGCCCGCCCCTTCTTGCGCGCTCCCGACATAGCCCTCATCAAGCCTCAATTGCCCTACGCCAGCCTTGTGCTCATCGTATCGCTCGTTACTACCACGCAGTTTAGCTTCGATATCCTTGTGGTAAAGCATTATTTTTCGCCTGAAGTAGCCGGCGCCTATGCTGGAGTCGCCACTGTCGCCCGCATCATTTATTTCCTCACCGGATCCGTTGCGGCTGTCTTACTTTCAACAGTTAAACTCGGGGCTCCACTCGCCACCAACCGTGGGCATCTGCGTCATTCCATCATGCTCCAAACCGCCCTTGGTGGTACCGCCTTATTGCTCTTTATGGTCGCGCCCCAACTCGTCGTGAAGCTCCTCATCGGATCGCGGTATCTCGCGCTCGCCGGCCTTCTGCCGGAGCTAAGCCTTGCGCTGTTTATTATTGCGTTTGTGAATCTTTTGCTCACCTACGACCTGGCGCTTAGGCGCTGGTCCAGTGCCAGCATTGCTCTCGCTGGCAGTGCGGCCACCGTCTGGCTCGTGCTAGCAAATCACGCCACCCCGGCCGCCGTTGTACATTCTGTGTTATTTGGCTCTAGCATCATGCTAATTTTTAGAATATTAGCCACATTGCGCCGCCGTTTGGCCGGGCTATAATACCACCCGTATGCCGCATCCCAGCCTTATTTCTGTTATCATTCCGTGCCACAACGAAGACGGCAATCTTGAGCCTCTGCACAGCGCCCTCATCGCTGCCACCAAAGGAGCGCGCGATACATACGAATTCATCTACGTCGACGATGGTTCCACAGACGACACTACCACTCGCATCCGCAAGCTCCAGCTACGTCACCCGAATATTCGCCTCCTAGAGCTCGTGCGCAACTTTGGCAAAGAAATCGCCATCACTGCCGGCCTGCGCGCCGCTCGAGGTGCCGCTGCCATCACGATCGATGCCGATCTCCAGCACCCACCGGCCCTTATCCCTGAGCTCGTGGCCGCTTGGCATGCTGGCGCCGAAGTGGTCGTGGGGGTCGAGCGCCGCGCTAGCGCTCGCCAGGCGCCCGTGCTCAAACGAGCCGGCAGTGCCCTGTTTTACCGCCTGCTGGGTGCTATCTCCGATGTCAAAATCCGCGCTCATGCCACCGACTACCGCCTCATCGATCGCCTCGTCATCAACGAATTCAACCGCTTTACCGAGCACGGTCGCATTACCCGTGGGCTCATAGACTGGCTCGGGTTCCGTCGCGCCTATGTCTATTTCACCCCCGCCCGCCGCCATGCCGGCACCGCTGCCTACTCCTACTATAAGCTCCTCAATCTCGCCATGACCTCGTTCATCTCTATGAGCCTCTTTCCCCTCAAGGTTGCGGGGTATCTCGGCTTTATAATTACCGCCATCTCCGGACCTCTCGGCCTCTTTATCCTTATCGAAAAATACCTCCTCGGCGACCCCTGGAATCTTAATTTTACCGGCCCAGCCATCCTCGCCGTCATCCTGCTCTTCCTCGTTGGCCTCATCCTCATTGCCCTGGGTCTCATTTCGCTCTATATCGCAGCCATCCATACCGAGGTCAACAACCGCCCGCTCTATGTAGTCCGTCCAGAAAAATCCCCCGAAATTGAGGCTAAAACCAAAACAGATCCAGCCTCGTGAACATTGTCTGGTTTACCTGGAAAGATTTAGATCATCCCCTGGCCGGCGGCGCCGAAGTGGTCAACGAAGAGCTCGCCGCCCGCCTTGTCGTGTCGGGTCACAACGTCACCTTTCTCACCGCCGGTTTTGCTAGCGCCCAGTCAAACCTTAGCCGTCGTGGCTTTCGCATTATTCGTACCGGAAATCGCTACACCAACTATCTCACCTCGGCTCTCTACTACTTGCGCCATCGCCATGAGCTAGCCGCCGATCTCGTCATCGATGAATGCAACACCATGCCTTATTTCACGGGTTATTACGCGCGTACTCGCACTGTCCTCTTTTTCCACATGCTTTGCCGCGAAATTTGGTTTTACGAGCTGCCTTTTCCGTTAGCCCAAGTTGGCTACCTGCTAGAGCCCCTGTATTTACGTCTGCTAAAACCAAAATCCACCGTCATAGCCGTCTCAAATTCCACAAAACAAGACCTCATAAGTCACGGCTTTAAAGCCGCCAGTATCCATCTTATCTCCGAAGCCACAAACCTTGCCCCACTGCGAAACCCAGACTCCGCCACCAAATTCAAAACCCCCACTCTCCTGTCTCACGGCTCCATTCGCCCTATGAAACGCACGCTCGACCAAATTAAAGCATTTGAGCTGGCCAAAGCCAAAATACCAAACTTGCGGCTCATAATCTCTGGAGATGCTTCGGGCCCATACGGCCAAAAAGTCCTAAATTATATCAAAACCAGCCCCTATGCTGGGAGCATTCATTACGCTGGCCGCACTACCCCTGCCGCCAAACTCACACTCATGCAAAAAAGCCACGCCATCCTCGTTACCAGTGTAAAAGAAGGCTGGGGCCTCATTGTGACAGAAGCCGCCAGCCAGGGCACTCCAGCTGTCGTGTATGACGTGGATGGTCTCAGAGACAGCGTTCGTCCTGGCGTCACCGGCCTCATTGCCGCGAGCAACACTCCAGAAGCCATGGCAGAAGCCATCGCAGATCTCCTTGCAAATCTCGACCACTACCAGTATCTGCGCCAAGCTGGCCTCGAATGGGCCCGCACGCTCACCTTCGACCATTCCTACATCGATTTCGCGCGCGCGCTTGGTTTAAGTACATAAAAAGCGCTCCGCCCGTCCCTATGGTGGGGGAGGGGCAGAGCGATCTGTGGGCGCCTAGCGGTTCTTGTGCCGGGGGCGGCCGAGGCCGATGGGGTGCTGGAACTTCATCAGAAGCGCTCCGGCGATGCCGGTCCAGCCGACGACGCCAACGCGGCGCAGACGCCTAGCCTGCTTGTTGCCGGCCGGGTTTTTCCACGGCTGGAGTGCTAGCATGATCTGGCGGAACATATACCTCTCCCAGAGGCAGTTCGAGACGGAGCGGGGGCGATCCGTCAGTCATCAGAGAAACCGATGAGGTAAAAGATACCTTAACCCAAAAGAAGCATCTTGGCAAGCTATAACTTTGACAATAACCACGGGGTATTATATTATCCATCATCCATCTCAGTCCTGGGATGGACACTTCGCAGTCGTACCCTGACAAGAACGGGAGACAAACCCATGCCCTCTTTGGCCGGGACGATCATCGAACAGCCTGCCGCGATGGCCGTATTGTCCATCGTCTTTGTCGTCGGCATCCACGGTAGCCAGAGCGTCGGGACGGCCATGAAGACCCGCCTACTCACAGCCTGGGTGGTCGTCTTGTGCTTCGCGATCGGGGCCATCATCTGGGCGACCGTCAGCACCATCCAAACGCTAGTTCGGACGGTTTACCCTGCCCCCAATCGACCCGGTAAAAACCCGGAACAGAACGAAGAGGCAGGAGGATCTTCGAAGTCAAACCAGAATACAAGGTGGTTCCCAAGCCTCGTAGAGATGCACGCTTGCCCCAGCGGCGTGAGCGTCACCCTCACGAGAAAATCCCGGTACCCCGCAAGTGACCCTCCCCCGCTCCTCTCCGAAGCTGGCTGGTCTCTCGCCGCTCAAATCCTCAGTGTCGGCGGGGTGGTCCGGGTCCACGTCTACTCCCATATCATAGGAGTGGAAGTGGGGTGTGAGAACGACTGGAAATACGTGGAGTCGACCATCGACGCCATGCTCCGTGATCATCTGGCGACCCATCGCCCGACCTCCCACTAACCGAGCAACCGGGACTCACCTCACCGTGGGTCCCGGCTCGACCGAGCACGATCCTTTTACCTACGAGAGGGTGCTCATGTCGCACTCGCACGAACACAGCCACGGGCAGGGCAGCGACAAGCAGGCCGTTCTGGGATGGGCGATAGTCACCTTCGGGTGTCTCGGGTTGGTTCAGCTCGTCGTCGCCCTCCTGGCGGGCCGCGTTGCTCTCCTGGTGGACGCGCTCCACAATCTCGGCGAAGCACCTGTTCTCGGTGTAAGCCTAGCTGCCCTCAGGCTCAAGAATAGAGCTCTCGGGCGGCTCTGGACCTGTCGAATCCTCCCCCTTGCGCCTGCACTCAGCGCCGGCCTCACCGTCGTCATTTCGGGGGTGCTGCTCGTACTAATGCGCAGCTCCATAACTGCGGGAGGAATTTGGCTGGCATTTGTCCTCGAGCTCATCAGCTTCGCCGCCAATGTCGCTTTCCACCGCAAGCTCGAAGGTGGCAAGGACGACAGCGACGCCAATATCGCAGTGGCGATTGCTCACCTACTCGGCGATTCGGTGGCGTCAGGAGTGGCCCTGCTTGCCTACCTAGCGATCGGGCTCTGCCGTGGCTCCCCGATCCTGGATCCGATAGCCGCCTGGATAGGCCTCGCGGTCATCGCCAGCGTTCACGTCGCCCCGATCGCGAGGTCGCTCAGCGACTTCGCCCGCCACCAGCAACACGGGCACGATTGTCCCGGTAGTTCCTAGCCCCGCCCCGGAGCCACAAACTCTAGGGCGGGGCGAACCGTTTTTATCGCATTCAGGCTTTTAATAAAATTGACAATCAATACAAAAAGTGACACGATATAAAACTCATCTTCCGGATGGGTCCGCGAAAGCGGAAAAAACCGTCGTACCTTCGGACTGGGGGAATAATGACCTCTCACTGGCTCGTCGGGATCAGTCCGTTCAAGTGGCTGGGCCTCGACATCGCCCTCACGGGCCTCATGCTCCTGGTGTTGCCCTCCCGCGACCCCCAGGAAGAGCCCAAGAAAGTCCCGGGCAAAGGCTCAGCACCTACGTACCAGTTCAGATGGATTACCCTGATCCCGACAGCGATCGTCGGAGCCCTCGCATCCATCCACTTCGTCGTGGTTGCGCTAACGGCCGAGCTTCTTGGTGCGGCCGCCAGCCTCTTCGCCGCCGACAACGCGCACCGACGCTTCATGGCCACCCAATACTCCCGCTATCGCCTTCTGCAGGCCGGGTACACCGCCCTGCTGCTGGCCTTCATCGTACTCATGAGCGTGGCGCTGCTCCAGGTTCACCGTCACTAAAGATCAACCTGGAGTGCATCTTGGCCTTCAGGCCACAGTACGGTTACGACGACTGCCCCAGTCTTTTCAGTAAGGACCGGGGCATTTCGTACAAGTAAGCCGAGATATAGGAGGAGGTTATCATAAGTTACAAAACCAACCGACCAGTCACAACGGGAAGATATAAGAATGCACATATTGCCATCTTTTTCATCTGGTAAAATCAGGCTTGTATGCTCAAAGATTCCCTCGTCTCCATCATTGTCCCCACTCATAACTCAGCAGACTTTTTAAGCGCCTGCCTCAGTTCGATTAAGAATCAAACCTACCAGCACATCGAACTCATCGTTGTCGACCGCGATTCCACCGACGCCACTAAAGACATTGCGCGCCGTTTCACGTCTCATGTCTACAACCACGGCCCCGAGCGCTCTGCCCAACGCAACTTCGGTGTAGATAAAGCCACGGGCGAGTATGTTGCTATTATTGATTCAGATATGGAACTCACCCCCAAAGTGATCGAAGCGTGCATCGACATCTTCGCAAGCGTCCCTGGCTACAAGGGCATCATCATCCCCGAAGAGTCATTCGGTCAGGGGTTTTGGGCCAAGTGCAAAGCACTCGAACGTTCATTCTATGTGGGCAACGACGCCATCGAGGCTGTCCGTTTCTTCCCCCGCTCTATTTACCAAGAGCTAGGCGGCTACGACACGCAGCTTGTAGCTGGCGAAGATTGGGATCTATCCGCGCGCTTGCGTCGCCTTGGCCCCACCGCCCGCATTCATCAGTTCATCCGCCACAATGAGGGTCACCTGAGCATCAAGCGGACCTTGAGCAAAAAGTACTATTACGCCAAGCATGCGCGTAACTATTTGGCCAAAGAACACACTTCTCCGGAACATACCGCCGCCATCGGACCACTTCATCGTTACCGGATGTTCTTCTCTCGTCCCCGCACGTTATTTGCCCGCCCCCTCATTGGTCTCGGTCTTCTGGTTCTTAAGACCGCCGAGTATACGAGTGGTGCCGTTGGCTACTTGTCCTCTCCAAAACCTGGAGAGACGTCCAATGAATAACACGAAAACGCCGCTTGTTTCCGTTATCATTGCCTGCAAAAACACCGCCACTCACTTTGAAGCCTGCCTCGAGAGCCTCAAAGCTCAAACCTACAAAAATGTCGAAATTATCATCGTCGATAATTTCTCTACCGACGGCACCTACGAAATCGCCCAGAAATATACGGACCATGTTTACCAAATTGGTCCAGAACGTTCCACTCAATTTAATTATGGCTTCACAAAAGCAAAAGGGGAGTACATTTATCGCATCGGACCCGACTATGTCCTAGATCCAAACGTCATCGACGCCTGTGTCAAAAAAATGGCCCAAGGCTACGACGCCCTTGCCCTGCATAATCGCAGCGTCGGTACCAGTCTTTGGGCCAAGGTGCGCTACATTGAACGCGAAAGCTACCGCGGCGACACTTCAATCGTGGCCGTGCGTTTCATGAAACGCAGCGCGTTTAAGGCGCTTGGCGGCTTCGACGAAACCCTCGTCGCCGGCGAAGATTTTGACCTCCACAACCGCCTCGCCGCTGCCGGCTACAAATGGGCCCATGTTGACGCCGTTGAAAACCACATTGGCGAGCCCAAAACCATCTGGGACGTCTGGCACAAATTTTACTATTATGGGCGCACTATTCGCCGCTACCGGCAAAAAAGCGGCGCTCGCGGCCGCAGTCAACTCGCCTTCTTCCGCCCCAGTTTTCGCAAACTCCAAAAGGACCTCGCAAAAACCCCACATCTGTTTCTGGCCTTCTGGTTCTACATGGTCGTAAAATATGCAGCCGGTGCTACCGGTATGCTCGTGGGCCCGCCAAAGAGTCTTAAACCCAAAGCCCCCGCTCGTACCATCGCATGAAAGTTGCCTATATCTCCCATGCCGGCCGGCCGTGCTACGAGTATGACTGGTTTACCCGTATCGACGCCGACCGCGTCAAATTCATCGACACCGATTTTTCCGATTATCCGAAAGAGCCTCCAAAAAACGTTGAATACTGCCCCGTCGACGAATCCGAAAACTCCGCATTCAAAGATAAATTTCACTCCACCGCTCGCCTCATCCAATATCAAAACTTCGAACACTACCTCGAGGACGTCGATGTCGTCATCGTCCTCGAAATCTTCTCATCGTTGTCGCGTCAATTTATCAAATATTGCCGCGAGCACCACAAACCAGTCGTCGTGCTCGTTTACGAACTCATCCCCACCCATCCCTTGCATTACTTGCCCACACATCTTCGCAACCGCCTCTATTGCATCCGAAATGCCAATCGTTTCATTTGCGTTTCCGAAAAAGCCAAACTTAGCCTCATGCAGCTGGGCGCTCCCGTGTCCAAAATCGAGGTAGTGTATCCCGGTATTGACCTAAAGCTTTTCAAGCCTACGAGAGCGAAGCAAGTTCCCAATCTCATCTTTGTCGGCGGCCTCAAAGAGCACAAAGGCATTGATCTCACGCTCAAAATGGCCGATCACATCATGCCAAATCACCCAGACACATTGCTCACGATCGTTGGCGATGGCCCGTATCGTTCGCGGGTAGTCGAATACACCGAAAAATATCCTAATGTAAAATACCTAGGCAAAATTCCCAATAAAGACTTGCCAGACATCCTAAACCAGCACAGTATATTCGTACTACCCTGTCGCGACATCACCCGATATGGCCTCAAAATCACTTCCGAACAGTTCGGTTTTAGCTTTGTTGAAGCCATGGCTTGTGGACTGGCTGTTATTAGTACCGACTGCGGCGCTATCCCCGAAGTTATCACCACCAACAATATCATTTGCCCCCAGGGCGACCAACAAGCCTTAAATCAAGCGGTTAGTCACCTTCTGTTCGATCGCAAAAGACGCGAGGCCATCCAGGAGCACAATATCAATCTCGCTGCCAAAAAATACGACATTATAAAACAAGGTAAACTCCTAACGAAAGCCCTAACACGAGGCCTTCGTTGAAAATCGACCGAGACACTATTACAAAACACTGGCCCCACCTCGCTGTTTTTGCGGCCAGCCTCATCACCATTCTCATTTGGTACCGTCACGGCGGCCTATTGTTCTACGCCGACAGTACCTGGCCCATCGGCAACCCCTTTGCCCATGCTTACGATTTCTCCTACGGCTGGAAAAGTCAGCTGAGTGGCGGCATTATCGACGCCACCGGCTACGCCATCGTGCCCTTTTTTATCCTCATCGGTATACTCCAAGGCATCGGTTTTAGCCCTATCCTTGCTCAGGCCATCTTCTTTCTCGGTATCCTTTCTCTCACAGGCTCCGGTGCCCTTGTACTCCTAAAGTACCTCGGCGAAACCTACAAACTTCCGCAAAAACCCTTCGCCATCCTCATTCCAGCCCTGTTTTACATGTCCAATCTCTACATCGCCATCAACGGCTGGCGCATGATCATCTTTGCCTATTTATTCAACGCTGCCCTCCCCTGGCTCATCTGGCTATTCCTCAAATACCTCGACACCGAGCGCACCAAATACATCTGGGCCTTTGCCCTCTTTACCACCGCCTTCGTTTCCACCGCTCTCACCAATCTTTCCTTTCTGTTTATTCTTTTGGGTGTTATGGCCGCCGTTTCGTGCCTGTACTTACGCCGGAAAGGCCCCGCGCGTTGGCTCGGTCTCCAGATCAAAGCCCTCATTATCTGGATACCCCTCAATCTCTGGTATCTCTTGCCCCAATTTTTCAATGTCTCAGATAGCACTTCCAAATCCACCGGTGGCGGTAATCTTGCCGGATCGTTCTCGATTCTAAATGTTGTCAGCAGCCACGCTTCATTTTTAAATGTGCTCAGTCTCAACGGGTATCTTAGTCTCTACGATACGATTGGCGGACACTGGTTCAAATGGGCCGGTGCCTTCACGAGTTCGCCCATAGCCCTTCTGTCTTTCGTGTTTCCCGTCCTCCTCATTGGCGTTGCTATAAATAAAAAACTCCTCACCAGAGCTCCGGCCCTCGTCATTCTCAGCCTGCTCTTAGTGCTCGTAGGAGCTTTTTTTGCCAAGGGCTCACACGACCCCTTTGGAGGAATTTTCATATACCTCTTCAAGCATTTCCCGGTACCTTTCCTGGCTTTCCGCGCCGCCTACGAAAAACTTGGCCTCGTGGTCGTGTTGGGTTATTTGCTCATTGTGTATTTGTTCCTAACATCACCATTACCCAGGCTTGAACGCTACCAAAACTGGCTCACCATGGGCCTCCTAGGCACCGTACTCATACTCGGCTTTCCCGTTTGGACCGGCACCATCTTCGATTCCAACAACGGCATCCGCACCTCCGCTCACATCACCATCCCCGGCGATTATCAAACCGTCGCTAGCCTCCTAAAACAAGACCCCCATGCGCTCACGCTTTCGCTGCCGATGCAGCACACTACCTGGATTTCTAGTAAATGGAACAACGGCTCAGATGGCTACATTGGCAACGATATCCTTCGTCTCCTCTCGCATACGCCCATCATCTCGACCGACATCGGTAGCACCGTCATCGATAACTTTAATCACAAAGTCGAAAAAGATTTCACCCCCACCGGCGTCGACATCACCGATCTCGTGTCCCGCCAAATCAAATATGTCGTCGTCCGCAAGGACATCAATTATCAATGGGGGGCTGCTTACGGCTTCACGCTGGCCCAAATCGCCGACCTCAAAAGTGGCATTGAAGCATCTGGCCATTTCCAAAAGAAATTTGAGAGTAGTAACCTCATTCTCTACGAGCTCACCAGTCCAAAACCGCGGAGCTACATTACGGCTGTCGACAAACTCTTCTCCTTCGATGTTACCCGTCAACTCAAATCATTCAACGACTTTATAGCCGGCACCTTCCAAAGCGACTACATTTTCACCGACACCACTACCAAAATCCCTAGCAACAAAATCACTTCGCTCTATGCCAACCTCGCAAGCACCGATGTGGACACAACGGACGCGACCATTGTAGAAAAAATCGGCCACCAATATGACCTTGGATCAATCCTGTACAAAACCGCCAATCCATCTGTCATCAGATCCACTGTCCGCAGCGGCAAAATGTCTTTTAGCGCCGAAGAAACCGGCAGCCTCCAGGTGAATGGAGCGGGCGTTTTACCGAACGACCCATCTCTATATCCCATTTCTAGCCTCGCCCAAGCCCCAAATACCAAATACTTCCTCCATGCCAACAATGAATACGTGGCCTTGCCCACCGCAGGCACCATCGAAACCCCCAACCGAGCAGGTGACACCCAGCTAGATCTGGTAGCCACCAGCACCTCAAACCTCGTTAGTAATGGTGATTTCAGCGCCGGTACCTGGACGCCGAAAGTGGATGATTGCGCCAAATCAAATCCCGACAGCCAAATGAGTATGACGATCGTGACCCCGCAGGGCGTAAGTGTCGGCAAGGCCCTCTCGCTCACCGCCACCAACCACATCGCTTGCACCCACGAAAAAATCACCGTTCCCTCGGGCGGACAGTACATCCTTTCCTTCGATTATATGAGTCCCACGAGATCTCGGGCCGGCTACGCCGTAGAAGGTGCCACCGGGAAAGACCTCAACCTTACCTGGTCTACGCGTCTTGCTGACACCAGCTGGCATCATTACTCCCAGCTCATTACCATCCCTCCCGGCCAGGGAAGCGTCAGCGTGTTCCTGTATGCGTATGCCACCAATGGCTTCGCGCCCAACACTACGCTTTATACCAATGCCAGTCTCTTTCAGGTCGCAAATCGCCAGACGGTATCGCCCGCCACCTCATCCAAGGCCGTCTCCACCGCGGCAAGCATTCCTCCCGGCACAAATATAACCTACACCGGGCTCAAAACCGACTTCGAGCAAACCAACGTAGCCGGCTGGAGTGAGCCCGTTCAAGATTGCGGCGCTACCGACGACAACCCTCAGATATCACTCCAAGTCTCTAAAGATAGTGGGGGAGAAGATGTCGTGAAATTAGCTTCACAAAGCCATATTGCCTGCACCACCACCGATCTTCCCATGCTCGCCGGCGCTCATTACATCCTGAGCTTCCATTACCAGGCCACTTCAACCAGCGCCGCCGGATATTACATTAAATTCAACAATTCATCCCAGACCGTCATCACAGAGCATTTAGCTGCCAAGAGTCCCGCCACGTCAAACGCCGCGAACATCCATTTCATCGCTCCCCTCGGAGCCACCGTCGCCACCGTCTATCTCTATGCCTTCGAGCCAGCAGATGTCAGTAAAAACGTAGCCACTTACTCGCACATTCAGCTCACCAGAGTGCCGGATGTTGAGGGTAAATTTTACCTGGTAAGTCCTTCCAGCGTTGCCACGGCCGCTCCCCAAAACCTTAGTTTCTCTACCCCCAATCCGGTTACGAGGCGCATAACCATAACAAAAGCCACCAAACCCTTCTATCTCACTATGAGCGAAAATTATAGCTCAAACTGGCGCCTTGAAATCAGAAATGCCAAAACCAAAGGCTTCGGGTCGTGGTGGCCCTGGACTCACCCCGACGCTATACCCGCATCCGATCATTTCGATCTCAACGGTTTTGAAAATGGCTGGTATGTGGATATAAATGCCCTCTGTGTTCGGCAAAAATTATGCACTCAAAACCCCGACGGCTCCTACAATCTAGAAATGACCGCCGAATTCGCACCTCAGCGCTGGTTCTACATCGGACTTGCCATTAGTGTCTTAACGCTTGCTGGCTATGTCTGCTACCGCATGTTAAAGCGCGTAATCTTGTAGCTCCAAACCGCCACAACCTACCTAAAAAATAATGCGCACCCCACCTAGCTCGTCATACGTATATGGGTGGTGGTCGTGAATCGATCCAATCAAGATTCGATTCTTGCGGATTCCAAACTCATCCGACACACTATCGACCACCTCAGGCCCAAATGCCTCATCTCGATATACGAGCGAGAGCTTGAGCTTGGGGTAAATGCCCGCCTTCGCCAGATAGGGAAGAGTCTCTTTAATTTCCTCGTATGCCCCGTCGTTACCATTGGCATCGCGACACACTACAAGCGTAATCTTTCGACCCGTCTCATTGCGATAAATATAGTCAAGGATCTTATGGAGCCGGTTCGTATTGTGAATCAGCACCACAAACTTACCCTGGATTAAGTCGTTAAACGTGCGCTCGATGTATCGGTACAGAGCTGGCACCGAACGCGTGGTTCGTAGCAAAAACGCGAGCACCATATCCTCATAAATCACACTCAACACCACGATAATCGCCGGGATGAAATAGAGGCAGAAATATGCCAGATTCCGTGGATCAAGATAAATGTTTCCTAAAATACCCAGAGTCGTCGCCATGAAGGCAAAGATTGCAAACATAGCGGGCCCCCGGTACGAGCGCTTCAAATCACTGCGGTTGAGTTTTAGCGCCAAATTTCCCAGCGCAAATGAGCTCATCACTCCCAGAAACGCAATCGTATAAACCCCGGCCAGCGACAGCAGGTCACCTTTTGTCAGCAATAATATCGAGCTACACAGCAAGAAAAACACGCCCACAATGTAGGGATACGAGCCTCGCTTGTTGGGTTTTGCCAGAATACTGGGCAAACATGCATCGCCAGCCATCCGGTGCATAAGACCGCTCACACCCACGAACGCCGTTAGCACTGCTCCCCATAGCACCAAAAACGCGTCGATGCTGACGATATACGAGAAGAAATTCCCGCCCAAGACCTTTGCTGCATCTGCCAGCAAAAAGTTCTGCGAAGCATTAATCGAATCGATCGACATGGTATTGAGCACGATTAAAGCAATTAGTGGGTTAAAAATTGTCACCCCAATGAGCATGTTGCGCAGCGTTTTGCGAAACGTACCTTTCTTCTGCTCCTCCACGAAGTTTGCCGAGCTCTCAAAACCCGATACACCCAAGAGCGACGCCGAAAATCCGAGTACCAATGTGAAGATGAGCCCATTGTGGCTCAGAACAATTCCCGAAGTATGGTGGAAGTTGTTCATAAAGTGTGACGCACCGCCAGAAAAAACGTACACACCGCCTAGGATCAAAAAGCCCAACAACGTTATGACGTGCAGGGCAAAAATCCCAAACGCCACTTTGGCCGAATCCTTAATACCGCCCACCACCAAAAGCCCGAGCGCCGCGAGCAATCCAATCGTTACGGGAATAATCGGAATCGGTAAAATCCGGCTCAAGTACTCTACTCCCACATTGCCCGACAATACCGCCGTTGCCATATACGACAAAATCGTCATCGTCCCGGCCGTAGCTGCAAAGGTCTTGGAAGTTGCGTTCAACAGACAGTTATAAGCTCCACCATTCAGCGGCAGAGCCTCTACTACCTCCGTGTATACAGATTTATACAGATACAGCACCAAGCAAATAAAGAGCAGAACCAACGGCGCATATATGCCGGTCAAAATAATAGCCACGCCAGAAACATAAAGAGCCGAACTAAGAATGTCATTTCCGCATATTGCCGTTGCCAAAAATTGACCTAATTTTGCAGAATGACCACGTTTAACACGCGTTTGCGCGGTCTTGGCAGATTCGCTCAAATCTATTTCCTCGCCCATATTTAAGATGTATTTTTTATAACCTGGACAACCATAATCCCATGGCCCAAAGCATGTCAACCCAAAAAATTATTCAAAAAGTAACAAAATCACCAGGCTTTATTCTAAAAAAATCGCCCGAAGTCCAGTGTCGTGTTGAATGGGATTTCTCCCCCGTGCGGGACGCACAGGGGAGATCTCCATATCCTAGCCCTCCTACTCTGAGCGAAACAAAACCCAGGCCTTGGCTTGCTGCTTGGTGAGTAATTGCCCGAACCATCCGAAAATCTCGTCCGTACCATGCGATCGCTCTCTGCCCCGACGAGACTTGTAAACAAAGCGCGGCGGAAGACGCGCGGGGTGGAAGTGTGGCGTGGGTAGCTGCTGACGACCGCTGCGTGAGCGTACAGGCGCGGTCGTCGGGTCTGTTGTGGCCGTCTCGTCACAAAGACAATAGCCCTTGAACACGCGGACCTTACCTTGGCGTCCGGTCCAGCCATATCGGCCGTAAATCCGGAGCTCTAGGCGTTCCGCACGGTCGTAAAACAGCTTAAGTTCCCTGTTGCCGAAGCGGAGCTCGGTCACGGCGCCAACGGGCGCCATCGACTCGCGGGATTGTTCACCCGCAAACGTCAGCCTGAACCGCTTGAAAATACCACCCCGAATTTCCACGACTACCGTATATTGCCCGAAAGACATCGTCTCAACCCGCAGGCGAGGAAACCAGAAACTACTACCGGGGACCAGCCCCGAAAAATCGAGCGCCCGGATGAGCTCTGCACATGCACGATCAAGCGCAACCGTCAGCTCTGACGACTCCGGAAGGAGAAGATTGTGCGTCATGCGTGGGATCCGTTCTGTTCGGGAGAGAGGATTCGGCTGGGATATGGGCGTTCTCTTGAAGGCTCAGCCTCCAGCAGAACTGGTAAACTATATACTACGAGCATTAACGTTATCAATGACAAGCTTGGGGATAACCGGGAAGGTAAGAATAAGACAGCCCGAGTATACTTAACCGATGAGAGCCAGATAAAGGAGAACCATTGTGAACATTACAAAAGCAGCCCTGATCGGTGTTGTCGGCGTTGTCATCGGCGCCGGAGCCATCTTAGGTTTTCGTTACGTCACCTATAAACCAGACAACGTCCACTATCACGCTAACTTTGACGTCTACATCAACGGCCAAAAAGAAGCCTTCAAAAGCCCTTCATACTACGAAGAGGAAAGCGCTGGCTCCTGCAATGTTGACACCGTTATGGTCCCCGAAGAGCGCGCTCACATGCACGACGACACCAGTGATGTCGTTCACGTTCACGACCATGCCGTCACTTGGGGCCAATTCTTCGCCAATTTGCACTGGGTTGTAAATGATGCCCTCATCAAAACCCCCAGCAACCTCTACCTTGTCGACGACACCCACAAAATCACCTTCACCGTCAATGGGCAGAAAATTCAAGATATCTCAAATCAGGTAATCGGCGATCGCGATCGTCTGCTCGTCGACTTCGGCGACACCAGCGATGCTACCATCCAAAAGGAGATTAAAGCTGTGCCCGCGACTGCCGTTAAATACGACGAAGGCAAAGACCCAGCCTCCTGCCAAGCCGGCGCCGCTCCCACCGTGCAGGAGCGGCTCAAGCATCTATTCTAAAGCCGCCTCCATGTGTTCGGGCCGAATGTGTCTTGGAAGAAGGAACGTTAGGCCGAACACCACTACCATTAAAATACCTTCGTAACCCAGGCTCCAAGCAAAAGCATGAGCAAAGTTATGGGCATTAGCCGTGGTACCAGCCTGCTTCAAGGCGTCGCCAATAGCCGCTTTTGTGACGGCGGGCGTCATGTGATCGTCAGGTGCGGGCTTGCATGAATCGGGCACGACAGAGGCGTCCTTTTCAGCATTGCGGTCGGTAAAGCAAGCCACGAAACCACCAGCAATCAAGTCTTGTGCGTTCTGTGGCACGTGCGCGGCCGACAAATCACTGTGCAGCTTTGGCATCACATTCGTCGCCTGAGTGTTCGCGTCGTGAGTCAAAAGCCCGAAGAACACTACGCCAATAAGGGCAATACCCACGGCTCCACCCAGCTGCTGCATCGCATTAAGCACTCCCGAAGCTGAACCGGCATGGCGCACATCCACATCCGTTAGCACTACCGAAAAGAGGGGAGCCATAATCGCCCCAGCTCCAAAACCGGCGATAAAGAGCGGCAAAAGCAAAGGCCAAGGTTGCAGGCTCGTTCCGAAGTGCATCACACACCAACCCTCGGCCGCTAGCCCTATTGCCATCGCGGTCACGCCTACCAAAATCACATTTCGGCCCAGTTTTGGCAACAACTTCTGGCTAATAAACCCGATGCTCAGTCCAATCCCAATTGCAAACGGAATACCAGTCAAAGCCGCCTTAATGACGCTGTATCCCAGACCCGCCTGCAGGGTGAGCGTGAAGACCAAAAAGTAGCCAATAAACATCATCTCAAAGGCCACATTCAGGACGATGCCCGTCACAAATGACCGCAGTTTAAACAACGCCGGCACCACCAAAGCTGATCCATCGAGAGCCATCTTGCGGCGCTCATACCAAGCAAACAGTCCCAAGATCGGCAGACCCGCCGCCATCATCGCAAATGACCATAGTGGCCAGCCCAAATCTCGGCCTTCTACCAGCGGGAAAATTAGGCAAAACAGCGCCGTCACGATCACAAACGTTCCTGTTACATCCAGCTTTAGCGGGTGTTCGCTCTTGCCATTCGGCAGCACTTTCATGCCCGCAAAAAACGCAAACAAGCCCACGGGTACGTTAATCAAGAAAATCGGCCGCCAGTCTAGTCCCGCGATATTCCATTCAATGAGCAGACCACCAATAATCGGCCCCAGCGTTGCCGCTAGTCCTCCGAGCGCTCCAAAGAGCCCCATCACACCGCCGCGCTCTTTGGGCTCGTACATCACCTGCATCAAGCTCATCACTTGCGGTACCATTAGCGCCGCCATCGCGCCCTGAATCAGTCGGGCCGCAATTAGCACTTCCGGATTCCAGGCCAAACCGCTCAGCAGTGACGCCAAGCTAAACCCGGCTACGCCCGTCATAAACAATCGTTTGTAGCCAAACACATCACCCATGCGTCCGCCCGTAATGAGCAGGGTCGCAAAACTGAGCATGTAGCCTGCGATCAGCCACTGAATTGCCGTATAACTCGCGTGCAGGTTCGCTTGAATCGACGGAATCGCAATGTTTACAATCGTCGAATCCAAAAGATCCATTACGAATGCAAGTGCGACAATCGCGAGTGCTAGCTTGCGCCGTCGGTGCGAAAATCCGGCTGCATGATGCTTGGCCGATGTGACATGAGGAGCTGACTCTTGAGGCTTCGTTGCCATATTTATTTTGTCCATTCTTAAGTTAACCGGTCATTGCCTAAACGACAAAGTCGAGTAGGTGCAATTTAGTTCCATTACAACACACAATCATATTTTTTAAAATAGAATAATTGATTTACTAAATTATTAATGTTAAATTTTGAGCCGTAAACTAACCTAGACGCCGCTAGTTCTATCTGTTAGCGTAAGCATCATGAAGAAAATTGGAATCATTAATAGCGGCGGCGACTGCGCCGGTCTCAACGCCACCATTGCCTCAATTGTAAAAACCGGTGTTCCCCGCGGCTACGAATTCCTTGGCTTTGAACGTGGCTGGGAAGGCCTGCTCGACCCCATGAATTATCAAGCCCTCACCCTAGACCGTGTACGAGGCATCTCGCACCTGGGAGGCACCATCCTCCGCACCGCCAATAAAGGGCGTTTTGCCGGCAAAATTGGTTCCGGCGATATGTCCAAAATCGATCCCGACATCCTAGACATGGCTATGCACAACGCCGGAGCACTTGGTCTTGAAGGCCTTATCGTCATTGGTGGTGATGGCACGCTCAGCGCCGCCCTTCAGCTTGCCAACCGGGGCCTCCGACTCGTCGGCGTTCCCAAAACCATCGACAACGACCTCGGCGCCACCGACAAAACCTTTGGTTTTTCCACAGCCGTTCAAATCGCCACCGATGCTCTCGACAAAATCCATACCACCGCCACTTCGCACGACCGCGTCTTTCTTGTGGAGTGCATGGGTCGCCATGCCGGGTGGATCTCGCTCTTCGCTGGTCTGGCGGGCAGTGCTAACGCCATTCTCTTGCCCGAATTCAAATTTGAACTACCCAAACTCCTCGCTTACCTTCGTCATCGCCGCGGCCAAGGCAAACCCTCGGCCATCATCGTAGTCGCCGAAGGCCTGCGACTCCCGCAGCAAGGCGAAAGCCGTAAGCGTGGTGCCCGTGCGAGCGAAACCACCCTCGGCGGCGTGAGCGAGAATCTCATGCGGCTTATCGAATCCACCGCCCCAGACGAGTTCGAAATGCGCCATGTCGTGCTCGGCCACACCCAGCGCGGTGGTAGCCCCACCAGCCAAGATCGCATCCTTGCCAAGCGCTACGGCGTTGAGGCTATGCTCGCTTACGAGCGCGGCGAGACGGGCGTCATGGTTGCAAGCCGCAACAATCTTATGGTAACCGTCCCCATTGCAGAAGCCGTCGACACACTCAAGCTCGTCACCGCAGACACCTACGAATATCAAGCTGCAAAAATGCTCGGCATCTATCTCAATTAGCCCACCCAGCGCTCTATAATAAAAGACAATGCAAAACCACCGCCTATTCAGCTGGGTAATTTTTACAGGGCTTGCCGTCCTCATTATGGGCCCGTTGCTCTTGCCCGGGTACATCCTGACCCTTGATTTGAGCTGGGGACCGCATCTCGGAAATATATCTGTTTCGGAAAACGGCTGGGCTCTACATCAAACGCTGGTCGTCCTCACTCACATCTTTCCCAGCTGGCTTATCGAAAAATTCGTACTTATCTCTCTTTTTATAATAGCCGGTGTCGGCTTGCAGTGGTTAAGCGCTCGCACAAGTCCCGGCTGGCCGTCATACATCGGCGGTGCTCTCTACGTCGCCAACCCCTTCACGTATGAACGGTTCATGGCTGGCCAGTGGCTCGTACTTGCCGGCTATGCCCTGATGCCATGGTTTGTAGCTAGCCTAGTACGCCTCATAGACCGGCCCAGCCTTGGGCGCACCGTGAAACTTACGCTCTGGAGTATCGCCCTTGCGCTCACCTCGCTGCACGCCGTCGGCATGGCGGCGCTCATTTCTATTATCTTTCTCGTCGTCCAAGCCTGGCAGAATCCGGCTACCATTCGCCGCGCAGCTCCGTGGCTCATGCTGGTTGCGGGTCTTTGTCTCGCCGCTGCCGCCATCTGGCTCGTGCCGCTCGTGCTCCATCGTTCTTCAGTTGGCCGCACGCTTGCCGGGATCAACACGGACCAATACCGGGCTTTCGCTACCACTGGCGGGTCCATCGGGGCGCCGTTAAACGTCCTCACTCTTCAGGGCTTCTGGGGTGACGGTCGTGGTCTCGTTGCTCCTGCTTCGAGCATCGGGTGGAGTTTTTGGCTAGGTTTTGGAATTATTGCAACCTTAGTGATTGTTGGCCTCGGTCGCACTATCCACCGCCGCGACCCTCTTGGCATAGCCCTAGCCTGCGCTGCAATCGTGGCCTGGCTTCTTGCCATAGGAGTTGCTTGGCCGCCGTCAGCACTCATCACCAATTGGCTCGTTGCGCACGTTGCTTGGTACCGGGGCTACCGCGAGCCGGAAAAGTGGGCGGCCGTCCTAGCTCTCAGCTACGCCTATTTCGTAACTCATGCCCTGGCCCTGGCCAAAGCTTATCTTCGCGGCTTTTGGCGCTCCGCAGCATTGACGACCTCGGTGCTTCTGCCTTTCATTTGGGTACCTTTATTATTCTGGGGTGCGGCCGGTCAGCTCACCTCAGTCGATTACCCCCTCGCCTGGTATCAGCTCAATCAAAAGCTAAGCCAACTCCCCGCTGCTCCCACTGGCCACCCTGACACCGTTATGTTCCCCTGGCATCAATACCTTTACCTTGATTTTGCTCGCCGCACCGTTGCCAATCCTGTTCCCAACTTTTTCGATCGTCCCGTCATTATTTCCGCCGACCCAGAACTCCCTGGGCTCACTCCTGATCCGGCCGCTACACTTGCCAATTCTGTACAAAATAACGTTATAAATCAGCGCTTTTTTTGGTCGAATGCCGGTTCCAGGCTCTCCGCTCTCGGGGTACATTACATAGTGCTTTTAAAAGTGTCAGACCAATCAGCCTATAGTTGGCTCAATACCCAGAGCGATCTAAGGCTAATAGCGGAGACCCCTGCATGGCAGCTCTTCCAAACGTCGTCGGTTCACCCATGATCGGCCGGCCCACGATCTCGCGCGACATTCGACGTCCGCAACCAAGGCGGCCAGCTAGTCGAGGCGAACTACCATTGCCTCCCGGCATGCCCAGGCGCACACATGTGGCGCCGACAGCTGAGGCTAGGCAGGCCGTCGCACGTCCCAAACGTACCAGACAACCTGCTCGCACTCGGCAAAACGCTTGGGAATACGCCCAATACCCGCTCATTGCCACTGTAGCTTTGGTCGCCGCCATCAATACCACTATCGGCCAACTCATCGTCCTTGCCTACGCTGTCGCCGTTGTGTTTATCTGGCGACAACCAAGCCGCCTCACCTTCGCTCTGGCGTTCATCATTTTACTTTCGGTCGGGCTCTTTCAGATCATTAACCAACCCGATATTGCCGAAAATGCTGCCATTTATGTCTATGAACTCTTGGTAGTTGGAACCATTAGCGCTATACTAGAATTGAAATTAACGAGCAGCACCCTTTAAGCAAGGGGCTCGTCACAAGGAGGGAACCCTATGGTTCACATAAATAAATCAAATCTAACAAAAGCCATATTCGCCATTGGCGTAGTAGCCATTACGGCTTCAGCAGGAGTTGCCGGCATTGCTCAAGCGGCTCACCGTCATCATCACTCAGGCGGCGATGGTTATGGCGGTTACGGTGGCAATGTTGCGCTTATTCAGGCTGCTATCCAGGAATTCGAGCAATCTATAAGTGCCGCCAACTCGCACTTCCAGGCTGATGTTGCAGCCTGCGTCTCCGGTCTTGGCTCTGATCCTGACGCCACCAGCGATTTCCACAAACAAAGCACCGCCGCTGCTGCTGACTTTAGTGCCGGGACCGCCAATCCCACCGCCTTTAGCAACGCTACGAAATTCAACCAGCACCTAGACAAGGCCAATGCCACACTGCAAGACCGCCTCGATGCTGATACTGACACACTTACCTCTACCCTCGATAAGACTCAGGCCTCACACGAGAAGCAAGCAACCTTTCGTCAGTGCATAAACACTGCCCGTCATACTTATCAGGATGCCATTAAAGCTGCCCGCGCCAAGTTGCTTGCTACGCTGCGCAGCATCTTCTCATAATGCTAGCAGCTTCATTCAAACGAACTAAAATTGTTGCCACCATAGGACCTGCGTCGAGTTCGCCGCAGGTCCTTGAGGAGCTCCTGCTCGCAGGCGTGAATGCCTACCGGCTCAATATGTCGCACGGCACTCACGAGCAACATGCCGAAGTTGTAAAAATCGCCCGCAAATTAAGTGACAAGCACCAAAAACCCATTGCCGTCATTGCCGACCTCCAGGGTCCCAAAATCCGGGTCGGCACCCTCCCAGCCGACGGCCTGCCGTTTGTTCGCGATACCGTCGTACGTTTCCAGTACGGCGCTGTTTTCGATTCCACGGGCGTTATCCCGATTCAGCACGACGTTTCGAAATACCTCAAAAAAGGTGAACGCATCTTCTTGCGCGACGGCATGATTCAAATCGAAGTCCAAAAAATCGAAAAAAATCTCATCAGCGGCAAGGTCATGAACCCCGGCCTGCTCTACTCCAATCAGGGCATGAACTTGCCCGACTCCGACATGGGCGGCGACATCCTCACCACCAAAGATATCGCCGACATCGAATTTGCCGTAAAGGCTAAATGCGACTACATTGCTCTTTCATTTGTGCAGACGGCTCAGGATATCCTGAGCCTCAAAGATCGCCTCGGCAAATTCAAATCCGATTTGCGCGTCATTGCCAAAATCGAAACCGCCGCAGCAGTCGAAAACCTCGAAGAAATCGTCATAGCCTCCGATGCTCTGATGGTGGCTCGTGGCGACCTGGCTGTCGAAACCATGCCCGAAGCCGTCCCCGGCGTACAGCGCCGCATGATCGAGCTCGCCAAGCACCATCGCAAAACCATCATCGTCGCCACCCAAATGCTTGAAAGCATGATCCAATCGCCCCAGCCCACCCGCGCCGAAGTCTCCGATGTTGCCACCGCCGTCCTCGAAGGTACTGATGCCGTCATGCTTTCCGGCGAAACCGCAATGGGGCTCTTCCCCGTTGAAACCGTCAAAATGATGAAGCGCATCATCCTTCGGGCCGAGCGCGAAGATCCCATACTTTCAGCCAAACCCTCCACCGAGCTCGAGCACGACGGCAGCAACGCCATCTCCGCGGCAGCCGCTGTTCTTGCACACCAGCTTCCAGCCAAAGTCATCATTGCCGAAACCAGCTCCGGCCAAACGGCCCGCAATATCGCTTCACTTCGGCCCAACGTTCCCATCATTATGGTCACCGACCACGAACGAGTCTACTACCAGCTCGCCATCGTGTGGGGCGGCAAATCCTACTTATCCCCTTCCATGGAAGGGGCCGTAGACCAGGTTGTTCGTGAGCTAAAAGGCCTCGGCAACATTGCCAACGGTGACGCACTTGTTGTCACCTCCGGCAACCAGCCCGGCCTCATTGGTGGCACCAACAAACTCGCCATCAAAATCGTCGATTAATCCAAAAAGGCCCAAAAGCTCAAAATAGTCTTTGAGCTTTCAGACCTTACCCGACCACCGGCTCATACAAAACCGATAGTCGGGTATGTCACACATGTAAGGCACCTTTAGGCGGCGTTAAAGTCTGCGTTCGTAGGCGTCGGCCATAAGGCGAAGCATGAGGTGGTTTACCTGCATCTCAGTCGACTCACCCTCACAGACGAACACGCTACCACTATCGGCTCTGAGAGGGTAAATCCTCGGTGGACCGCCATCCAAAGAAGTTATGGCAATCCGCATTCCGCCGATATTATCGAGTCCGACAGTACCATTTCTTGCCCATGCGCCTGCGAGCGCTGGACAATTCACGTCGGTAGGCCGACGAGGCGAAATCACCATACCAAATGCGGTTTGAAGCCTCTCTAGCGAGCCGAGCCGCCACACTGTGCCAATAACTCCGATAGTCAGAGCTTCAGCTCTGAGAGGTTCTGGGATGGTCCCGGGCCTTAGACTACGAATTTCTGCGACGCTATAAACTGTGTGAGGAACCACTATCAAGGTATCACCCCCAGTAGGCAAAGCGAAATTTGGACCCTGCAATAGAGCCCCGACCGCTAGCCCAGCAGGGACAGCGGTCGGGTCGTCGTTTTGCTGCAGTGTGTAGCCGGAAGTCAGGGCGTCTGGAGACAACTCGGCGAGTAGCACGCTACCGCCTCATCAACTTCACCCTGAGCAGGGAAGTCTTCCCGAAGGAAGACAAACATGTCTTGTCCGGGGAGCACACGGTAGGTACCGTGAGTGCCATCAAGAAGCTGAGTGCGGAGGACTACGCCGAGCTCATCAACCTCGATCTGGCACCGCCAGGCATAGGCGATGGTGACTGGTACGGGGTCGGCGGGGCGCCGAGTCCCGAACAGTTTGCCCTCGTCGTTTACGACGACATCGAACGCGCTCCGAAGAGCTTGATCTCCTCCGACGAGCGGCATGACCAGCCCGACGGTCCTGAGGCCCACCGGAAAATCGGCAGGTGTCTTGGCTGTCGCCCCGCTCAGATCAGTTGTCGGGTAGAACTGGACCCTTGATCCTCCCAGTGCCGACACTGATCGCATGACGGTGTCAAACATCGTTGCCTCCTCGGCAATCGAAACAAACTTGCGGACCTGGCTATTTTGCCGGATCGGCTGCCGACTATCAACTTTTATAAATCAATATGACATCAAAGAGTTTAAAAGATAACATTCAGTCCCTCGAGACGGACGCGCACGGGCGTCCGTCTCGAGGGGGTTGTGACCCTGAGACAACCTTCGCCCCTACGCTGCGGGAGGAGGAGTGTCGGCTTCAGCCGCGGCTGCGGCCACATCGGCCTCGTAGAGTTGGACATGCCGGTCCCTGGATGGATCGCGGCCCTCGGCCACGGCGTTCGCGACTGCGTCCGCCAGGTTATCGGCCGCCGTTTCGGGGTCTGGCTTCGTGGGCATTTTCACGACTCCTTGTCGTCTGTCCGGCGGTGACGAAGCCTCATTATGAGCCTCATCTGGAAATCTTCCATGCCGGCTTGGTTAGCGAAAAAAGAGAAACAGCCCAAAACGGGCCATGATCTTTTTCCGTCAACAGCGAAAACCCTAACAACAATGCTATCAATTGTCAAAACTCACCCAAGCTTCCCGCTCCACCCATTTCAGGTTACGATTAATCAAACGAAGGACCTTACACCATGCTTAAAAAAACCATCCGCGACATCGACCTCCAAGGTAAGACCATCTTCGCCCGCCTAGACTGGAACGTTCCCGTCAAAGACGGCGAGGTCTCAGACACCTTCCGCATCGAAGCCACCCGCGCCACGCTCGAATATCTTTGGAGTAAAGATTGCAAAATCGTCATCACCAGCCACCTCGGCCGTCCCGATGGCAAGCCAGATCCCAAATTTAGCCTAAAACCCGTGGCCGCCAAAGCCGCCGAGATCTTCGGTCGCCCCGTTACCTTCGTGCCTGATTGCGTCGGTCCCCAGGCGCAGGCCGCGATCGCAGCGCTCAACCCAGGCGACATGATCTGCCTCGAAAATGTTCGCTTTCATCCCGAGGAAGAAGCAAACGATCCTGCTTTCGCCAAACAGCTCGCCGCAGGCTCCGACATTTTCGTCTACGACGCCTTTGCCTCCTACCGCCCTCACGCCTCCACCGAGGGCGTCGCGCACGTTCTTCCGGCCGTTGCAGGGCTTCTCGTCGAAAAAGAAGTTGATTTCATTACCGGTGCCATCGAGCATCCCAATCGTCCCTTGGTTGCCATCATCGGTGGCGCCAAAGTCTCCACCAAGCTCGAAATTCTCACCAATCTAATTCCTAAAGTCGACTCTATGCTCCTTACCGGCCCCATCGCCAACACCTTTGCCTTCGTCCAAGGAACCGGCATCGGCAAAAGCATTGCCGAACGCGAAGCGGCCGCCGATGTGAAAAAGCTCTTAAGTATCGCCGAAAAAGAAAACACTCACCTGCTACTTCCCCAAGAAGTTATGGTGTCAAAAAGCCTAGAAAAAGCCGAAAAATTACATGCCGTGCCTCTAAAAAACGTTGCAGATGACGACTACATCGTGGACGCTGCCCCTAGCTACGGCGAAGCCCTCAAAACCGAGATCTTCGATTTTCTCGATTTCGACGGAAAATCTACGATTATCTGGAACGGCCCGCTCGGCATCACCGAAGTCCCGGAGTTTCGGGCTGGCACGCGCGCCATGGCCGATGCCGTTATTGCCACCACCGGCGCCACCACTATCATTGGCGGGGGGGACACAGCCAGTTTCGTGGACGGCGAGCACCTGCACGACAAATTCACCTGGGTTTCCACGGGTGGGGGCGCTAGCCTTGAGCTCATGGGGGGCAAAGGCCTGCCCTGCGTGGACGCCCTACTAGACAAATAAACTCCTCGTGACACCCGGACGCATAAGCGCTATGATGTCTTAAGATTATGAAACGCCTCATTGCCGCCAACTGGAAAATGAACCTCTCGCCGGGAGAAGCCAGCCTCTTCGTTAAGCGTCTCGACGACAAAGTTACCCCTGACGCCACTACCGAAATTGTGCTTTGCGTACCGTCTATAGATCTTTATCCCGTCTCGCGCGAGCTCGATCACAAAAAATTCAAGCTCGGCGCCCAAAACATCCATCACCTCGACGCCGGCCCATACACGGGAGAAATTTCCGGCTCCATGATCAAAGGCCTTGCCCAGTATGTCATCGTTGGCCACTCCGAACGCCGTGCTATGGGCGAAACCGATAAAGCCATTGCGCTAAAGCTAGCCGCCGCTGTGCGCAACAACCTCACTCCCATCCTGTGTATCGGCGAAAACCTACACGATCGCGAGCACAACCTGGCCGAAAAAGTCATTGTCGACCAACTCACTGCCGACCTCGCCATGCTCACGGCCGCCGATGTCTCAAACATAGTCATAGCCTACGAACCCGTTTGGGCCATCAACCACCACGACGGTACCAAGCCCAAGCCCGCCCGCCCCGACGATATTCGCTTCGCCTATCCAGCTATCCGCACCACCCTCGAAGAACTCTACGGCGAAGACGGCCTGCAGAATGTTCGTCTCCTGTATGGCGGCAGCACCGACGCTGACAACTGCCGGGCCTATCTAGAAACAGAATACGTCGACGGTCTCCTCACGGGCACTTCCAGCCTCAACTACGAAACATTTGCCGCCATGATAAAAAAATCCCAAAGTCTCTCCGCCAGCTAAAGTCGCATCCTGGCCCAAGATCGGCTAGAATAGTCCCATTGTGAATTTAGAACTCACCCCAGATGAATTCCGCAAATTAATCGAGCTCGCCTATCTTGGCGAGTGGATGATCAACGCTCAGCACGATCCAGAGTTCCAGGACGAAGCCGCTGAAGCCACCGTGCAGAAACTGCTCGCTTCTCGCCCTCATGCTGACATTTCACGAGACGAAGAAACCGGCAACTACTTCATGCACTCAAATTGGACCGATCGCCTCTACGACGACCATATTCTCGATTACGACGACCACATTTTCTGGGACGAGCTAGCCGAGCGACTAGCGCTGCGCGATCTCGCCCGCGAAAGGGGAGTGGAGGCCGATCATCTCGACCCCGATGAAGATGTGCGAGAGCTTAAGGCTCGCGAAGACCGCTATCATCAAGAATTCGAAGAGCACGGCCTGGACCGGCTCGACATAAGGTCTGATTTCTAGACTCACCCCTCAGCATAAGAATTATGTTATAATTAACGTCATGAAATGCTCAAACTGCGGTAACGATATGATCCAGTCCAAAGCTGGCTGGCTCTGTGTAGAATGTGGTCATATTGAAATAATGTCTGAAGATGATAAAGCCAAAGCCGCGGCAAATGCCCCTGCCAAACCCGAAGTTCTAGCTTCACCAGCTCCCGAAAAGCCAAACGACGATCCTGCCCCCACTAATACCCCCGAGGAGACTATGAAGCCTGCTGCCGATTCTAGCAAAGTACCTGAAGATGCCGCAGAAGTGCCTGCCGCCGAGATTCAAAATCACACCAAACCGACTACTGAAGACCCCGCTCCGGATGCGGAACCGAGTGTCGTGGTGCTCCCGAGCGACAATTCGGCAAACGATGTCGACCCTGACGCGCCTATCGAAGCCGCTGATCTTAGCGCCGTGGAGGCAGCGGTGGCTCAAATTACCGAAAAAGCCAAATCTCCAGATGAGGATTCAAAATCCGCAAAGCCAGAATCAACGTCAGTCAAAGTGAAAATAGAAGACGATGAGGCCGAAGCAAAGCCAAAGAAGACAGAGACGGAAACTAAATCAGACGAAGGCACAGGTACCGTCGAAGCGGATGATGACGCAAAACCCGCCAATGAACCCGCCGATACCCATGACGAATCCGCATCACAGGCCAGCCCCGCGGCTTCGGACGAACCCTCTCCAGAACCCGCTCCATCCGATACGCTATCGAAGCCAGAGCCAGAGCCAGAGCCAGAGCCAGAGCCAGAGCCAGAGCCAGAGCCAGAGCCCACCAACCCCGAGTCGCCAGCCTCAACGACCACAGAAACCGAATCCTCGGCCGCAGGATCTGAAGCTCCATCTCCGTCCACAACCCCTGAGTCGTCGCCTCCCACAGCTCCCTCAGTTTCTGAAACCTCACCGGCTCCTGAAGCAACGGCCGCGGCCGCCTCGACACCGAGCACATCTCCTTCGTCTATGCCGCCTGTACCGCCAACCTCAAACCCCGCACCCGTTACCTCCACGGCACCAGCACCACAAACCGCCATCAAACCACCGCTTCAGCCACAAACCCACCCTCAGCCCATGGCCTCAAAAAAGCTTACCGTCATAGCATCGGCAGCGTTTGTCCTAGCCCTAATTGCCGCGGCTGTAATTTACGTTGTCATGGTTAAGCCCACGTGGCTTACGGGTGGCAAAAAGGCCGCTACAACCACTCCTCAAACGGCTAACTCCACCACCGTCCTTGGGGCATCAGCTACTCCCGTTCCCACTCCCGCCTCCGATGCCAATACCCGCGATCTCCAGCGAAAAGCCGATCTTGCTACCTACGTTGCAGCCTATAAAGCCACTGCAGACAATGGATTCTATCCCACATCACCGGCATCCATCCCCGTTGCAATAAACGACCCAGCCACCGCGCAGCCCTATGTCATCGTTAAGGCCGAGCCCACCATCCTCGGCCAAATCCAGTATTGGGCCGGAGGCTCATGCTCCGGCAAATCCATTATCCCCGGCGCCGCTGCCACGCACTATCTTGCACTTCAAGTTCTCCTCGAAAACTCTGCTACGCCTTATTGTCTCGACGTTAAATAACGTACTTCCTATGCATGTCCTAGATCAGCAATCTGGGCTATTATCGTAAGGTGCATCCACTCCTCGCCGAATTAAACGAACCGCAAACACAGGCCGCCATCACCACCGAAGGCCCGGTTTTAATTTTGGCTGGTGCTGGCTCTGGTAAAACCAAAGCCCTCACGCATCGCGTGGCTTACCTCGTAGCCGAAAAAGACGTACCACCCACAAATATTCTCGCCGTCACCTTCACCAACAAGGCCGCCGGCGAAATGCGCGGCCGCGTCCTCGGCCTCCTTGGCCAAAATCCGGCCAACCGCAGCTACTTGCCCTTTGTAGGCACCTTCCACTCCATTTGTATGCGCCTATTGCGCCGCGAAGCCACTGAAATTGGCCTCGCCTCCAATTTCCTCATCTTCGACTCTGGCGACACCGCGAGCGCCATCAAACGCGTCATGCGAAACCTCGGCATCGACGACAAACAGCTCACCCCAAACCTCATCCATGGCCTCATTTCCAGTGCCAAAAACGAGCTCATGGGCCCAGCCGCCTATGCCAAAATCGCGAGTGGCCGCGCCCAAGCTGCCGCAGCCAAAGTCTACCCAGCCTACCAGGCACTCCTAGCCGAAGCCGGCGCGCTCGACTTCGACGACCTCATCTTCCGCACCGTCGATATGTTTAAAAATTATCCAAACATCCTCGCCAAATATCAAAAACAATTCGCCTATATCATGGTCGACGAGTACCAAGACACCAACCACGCCCAGTACCAAATCACCAAACTCCTCGCCGCGGGGCACAGCAACATCTGCGTCGTCGGTGACGACTGGCAATCCATTTACTCCTGGCGCGGCGCCAATTTTCAAAACATCCTCGACTTCGAAAAAGACTATCCCAAAGCCACTGTCATCAAACTCGAACAAAATTATCGCTCCACCAAACGTATATTAGACGCAGCCCACGCTATCATCACCAAAAACCGCACTCGCTCCGACAAAAAACTCTGGACAAACCATGGGGACGGCGCCGGCATTGGCATCATCAACGTCTACAACGAAATCCAAGAAGCCGAAACCATCGTGGGCCGGGTCCAGGACCTACGTATATCCGAAAAACGTGAGCTCTCTGACTTCGCCGTTCTTTACCGCACCAACGCCCAGTCTCGCTCCCTCGAAGAAGGCTTCCTGCGCGCCGGCCTGCCCTACAAAATCGTCGGCGGTACCCGTTTCTACGAACGCAAAGAAATCAAAGACGCCCTAGCCTACCTCCGCTTCGTCTACCAGCCCGACGACCCCGTGAGCTTCGGTCGCATCATAAACTTGCCCGCCAGAGGCCTGGGCGATGTTAGTCTTCAGAGGTTAGAAACCTGGCGAAGGGCTCAGAGGGTACTTATAAAAGAAGAGGGTAGTGCGAAGAGGGAGTCGTCCGAGCATGGAGGTGTAGGTTCAGATACCGGTCCCACCGAAGAGACGGACAGCGTTCGCCGACGTGAGGACGACTCACCCGTAGCAAAAACCGAGCGAGTGATGTCGTTGCTGGAAGCGTGTAGGGAGGCAGATAGAGTCCCCGGCCTCCAAACCAAGGCGGTCAACGCCCTACAGCAGTTCGCCTTACTCATCGACGGATTACGCGAAGAAGCCAAAAAATTACTCGTCGGACCCCTGCTTGATTTGGTGCTCAAACGCTCCGCCTACCTCGCCTTCCTCGACGACGGCTCCATCCAAGCCGCCGACCGTATCGAAAACGTGAAAGAACTCCTCTCCGTAGCCGAAACCTACAACGAGCTCAGCCTCGAAGGTTTCCTCGAAGAAATCGCCCTCATCGCCGACATCGACAATTATTCCGAAAGCACCAACGCCGTCACCCTCATGACCCTTCACGCCGCCAAAGGCCTCGAATTTCCCGTAGTCTTCATTCCCGGCGCCGAAGAAGGTATTTTTCCGCACTCTCGTAGCCTTTTTGACGCCGAACAAATGGAAGAAGAGCGCCGCCTGTGCTATGTGGGCATGACCCGCGCCCGCGAACGCCTCTACTTGCTCTACGCCAATTCCCGCCTGCTCTACGGTGCCACCAATCACAACCCACCCTCGCGCTTCCTGCTCGAAATCCCGCCCGAGCTCCAAGATTCCGGCTCCGAATGGTCCAGCGCCGCCCTCGGCCTCACTACCGCCAGTGCTGGCCACGCCACCGGAGCCGGTAGCTGGAGCGCGCAGCCCATGTATGCGGCCCAGCCTGCTCCCACCACCCGCCAGTCCGCCGACGCCCACCGCGAGGAAATGCTCGGCCTCGATCTCGCTCCCGGCGATCGCATCCGGCACGCCAAATTCGGCGACGGCCTTGTCTCCAGTGTCTCCGGCGACGAAGTCACGGCTACTTTTGTAGGCCACGGCCCCAAGCGTCTCAGTCTGTCCTTTGCGCCTATTCAAAAAATTATCTAGTTATGGCATAATATCTTCCGTCCGGTATTTCATGAGGCTACGTTCTCAAGGAGAGGCATGGCGTCACAAGCAAACGAGGCTCAAATGCCCCCTTCCGATTGGTGGAAGTGGGTCGCACCATACGTGCTACAGGGAGTCTTCTCCAGCCCAACCGTCAAACGACTCGAACTAGGGAGCGTGGCTTGTGGTGTCTACAAGCTTCCATCGAGTCGTCCAGTCTGCTGTAACAAGCCCGGCCTGTGCCCGACGGACCTGACGGGGGAACACAGCCGCGAGGCGGTCGCATCGCTCGGCTTGTTGTTCGCCCACAGGCCCAAGGAGTCAAAGGTCGCCGCCCCTAACGGCGGCCTTTCGCCCTACGCCAAAGAAGGGATTGTCGCTCATCGCACCATGCTCTGGGCATTGGGCCTAGATGTCAACAAGCACCGCGGGATCCTCTTCCCGCACGACCCAGAAGCCCTGGGTAGCGTTTTGGCTATCTATGGGGCCGAGCCTCAGAAACTGATCGTCTCCTTCGGGGGCCCAGACCCTCGCATATGCCACCAACTGTCGCTTGCATTCGCAAGCGAGGTTCTCGGCCAAGCCATGCACGACGATTACATCATGTAATACCGGTGGCGGTGCCCCTTCGCGGGGCGCCGCCAAACGGCCCGAGCACTTAACTCAAGCAGTTAAGCATTCGGGCCGTTTCTAACCCCGACCGCCTGCCGTATAATATCCCCATGCCTCTAAATCTCACCTTCAATTCCCACGAACCCTACGAAAACCTCCTGGACGCAGCTGTCGCCGCTCACGAGGCCAGCCAATACAAAGAAGCCGTGATCCTCGCCCAAACTGCCCTCGAGCTCTTCACTGAAAAAACGCTTCGCCATCTCTACCGAGCTCGCCACATCGAATATCTCAAGTCTGCCCTCGAACACCTGCTCACAAACTACAACATTGGCAATACCAAAGTCTCACGGCTTTACATGGCACTGTCCGAAGATCAGATCACCCAAGCACCGTTCTGGTCGGCTCTTGTCGCCCACGTCGAGCTGCGCAATGACCTCGTTCACGAAGGCAAAGATGCCACTATTGCACAGTCGCGCCAATCGCTCGATGCTGTCATCGCCCTCATTTCTCACATTCAGGAGCACCTCGCGTGAACATCCTAATTACGGGTGGCGCTGGCTTCATTGGCAGCCGCATCGCTACTCAACTCATCTCAGCCGGACATACGGTTACTATTTTCGACAACCTCTCCACCGGCGCAAAATCCAATGTCCCCGGCCAAGCCAAACTCATCCTCGCCGACCTTCGCGACGCGGCTGCCGTCGACGCCGCCGTCCAGGGCCAAGACGCCGTGGTACACCTCGCTGCCCAAGCCATCGTTCCAGAATCCGTCGCCGACCCGCGCAAAGCCTTCGATATCAACCTTCTCGGCGGCCAAAACTTGCTCGATGCTATGCGCGCACATGGGGTAAACCGACTCGTTCATTCTTCCACCGCGGCCGTTTATGGCACACCCACCAAAATCCCTATCGCTGAAGACGATCCCAAGATCCCCATCAACCCTTACGGCGCCACCAAGTACGCCTTTGAGCAATTACTTCACGCATATCACACATGCTACGGCTTCAACGTGATCATGTTTCGCTATTTCAATCCCTACGGCCCTACCGAAATCCACGACCCCGAAACTCATGCCATTCCCAATTTCATTCGCGCCGCTCTCGCCCGTAAACCTATTCCGCTCTACTGGAACGGCCAGCAGACCCGCGACTTCTTTTTCGTAGAAGACATTGCTCGCGCTCATGTCATGGGCCTCGAAAAAGACGGCTTCCACGCCTACAATCTCGGCTCCGGTACCGGCTACGTTGTGCGCGACGTCGTAAACAAAATCTCCGAAATCGCCGGCCTCCCAATCACCACCAAAGACCTTGGCCAGCGCGCCGGCGATCCACCCCGTCTCCTCGCCGACATCACCAAAGTCCAAAAAGAGCTCGGCTGGAAACCCGAAATCTCCCTCGAAGACGGCCTCAGGCTTACCATCGAAGCCTTCCGCCACCGCCCCACCGACCCCAAATAGCCAAGCATCTCGGTGGCGGCCGCCAGACAACACCACGCATCCAGGCGGGCAAAGAGGGCGAGTTCGCTCACAAACCATTCGGATTTGCCCGAAGGCCAGACCAGGCGCCCCCTGCGACAAGGAGCTATTTCCTTGAGCAAATCACAAAGATACCGTATGGTAGCGAATGCAGAGCCTAAAACACGAGACACCGAAGAGGGGAAAGGAATGTCCATACCGGAGGATGAACGCGTTCCGGATGAGGCGGATTTCGCGATCGCGGCAGATCTCGCCAGAGTCGAAGAAGAAATTCGAAATCTGCGTGCAGAGGCAGAACAGCCAGAAGAAGAATAGTTCGTAGCTTCTTCAGGCGGAATACTCGGCTCCTGCACGAACCCCAACACTCCAGTAATATATAGCTGGAGTGTTGGGTCATCACTGTTTAAGATCTAGCTACTACCGTTGATAACTACAGTTGTACAAATCCCAATCCTCCCTATAATGAGAACCGATATGCAACCCAACCATCCCTACAAACGCGTCCTACTAAAACTATCTGGTGAGCAATTCGCTGGCGACCGCGAATACGGCATTGACCCCAATTTTGTCAACCGCCTTGCTAAAGAACTCGCCGAAACCATCGAGGCCACCGGCGTACAGCTGGCCATTATCGTCGGCGGCGGCAACATCATGCGCGGCGCCAGCGTGTCCAAGAGTGGCATTGAGCGTGCTACGGGTGACTACATGGGCATGATGGCTACTCTCATCAACGGCATGGCTCTCGTCGACATCCTCGAAGCCAACGGTGTCCACGCCCGTCTCCAAACTCGCTTGCGCGCCGACGCCGTCGCTGAACCATATGTACGCCGTCGGGGCCTGCGTCACCTCGAAAAGGGAAGAGTCGTCGTCGTAGCTGGCGGCACCGGCAACCCTTACGTCACTACCGACACTGCAGCGGTCACTACCGGCCTTGAGCTCGACTGTGATGTCGTCCTCAAAGCCACTAAAGTTGCCGGCGTCTACGATAAAGACCCAGCCAAACATTCAGACGCCGTCAAGCACGATACTCTCGATTTCGATCAAGTTCTCACCAACCCGGACATGAACGTTATGGACAACGCCGCCATTTCGCTCGCCATGGACAATTCGCTCCCCATCATCGTCTTCGACCTACTCACCCACGGCAACATTCGCCGCGTCATCGAAGGTCAAAAAATTGGCACCAAGGTCGGCTAAAGCTCTCTTCGCCAATTGACTGTCTCCAGATGATCTTGATATCATAAGCATGTTCGTTTGAAACCAAAACCCAAAATAAAAGTCGCTTCGTATTAACGTAAGAGACACTTATTTTGCATAGCATAATCAGTTCACTTATCGCCACCTACCGTAGGCTTAAAGCCCAACCTCGCAATCTCCTGGCGATTGGTATACTCATTTCAATAGTTAGCCTTGGTCCTTCATCGGGTCGCTTGCCCGTATCGGCTGGCGCTACCGCCGACTCTCAGGCGCTCGTTTCGCTCTATGCCGACGGCCAGGAGCGCTTATTTTCCACCGATGCCACCACGGTCAGTGATGTGCTGCGCCGGGCTGGCGTAAAGCTTGGACCCAATGACCTCGTTGAGCCATCGGCCGCCTCTCATGTGCCAAGCGGCCAGTTTAACATTAACGTCTACCGCGCTCGGCCCGTCATGATCGTTGATGGTCTCGAAACCTATCGCCTAAATAGTGCTTATCAAAGCCCGCGACTTCTCGCTATGGCCGCTGGCCTTGTTGTGTATCCCGAAGATCTTTTCCGCACCCAAATTATCACCGACATTGTCGATGATGGTTTCATCGGGGAAAAAGTCATAATTACCCGCGCCAAACCCATGAACATAAAGGTGGACGGTAAAACTCGCCTCATTCGCACTCAGGCAACTTCAGTAGGCGAAGCCTTGACCAGTGGCGGCGTCACGCTTGGCGCCAGTGATACCATGTCGGTAGATCCGATTGCTTCCGTAACTCCCGGCATGACTGTAACCATCACGCGTGTCAGTGAAGCGGTCGTTACGCTCACCGTCCAGTTGCCTCGTCCTATTCAAACGATTTCCGACCCCACTGTACTCAAAGGCCAAAACACCGTTAAAGCTCAAGGTTCTGATGGTCAAAAAACCACCACTTACCGTATTCATTACCAAGACGGCGTTGAGACCAGTCGTCAAGCTATTCAGGTCGTGAGCGAGACTCCAGCTACGCCACGTGTGATCGTTCAAGGTACCAAAGTCTACTTTGCTGGCTCCGTGGAATATTGGCGTCCGCAAGTTGAAGCCGCTGCCGCCCAGTGGGGGATCGATCCCAACATGATGTTGCGCATTATGGCCTGTGAGTCGCGGGGCAACGCCACTGATGTAAATACCACCACAGTAGGTGGTGAGCACGCCAGCGGTCTCTTCCAATACCTCCCATCTACCTGGCGCGGCGCCGGCGGCACCAACGACAATATCTTCGACGGCTCCGTTCAAATCCAGCTTACCGCGAAAAAAATGGCCCTCTACGGTACCAAAGCTTGGTCCTGCCAGTAATGGATCTCACCCGCGTCGAAGACGTTCGTACCGCCATGCGCCTCGCTGGCATTAAGCCCAACAAAGGCCTCGGTCAGCATTTCCTCGTCGACCGCCCCAGCCTCGAAGCCATTATGGACGCGGCCGCCCTCACAAAAACCGACACGGTGCTTGAAATCGGCCCCGGTCTTGGCGTTATGACCAGACCCCTAGCCGCTCAAGCCGGTCAGGTTATCGCCGTTGAAACTGATCGCATCTTAGCTGACCTTCTCCGCCGCGATGCACCCGCAAATCTTGAAGTGGTGGAACAGGATTTTCTCACCTATGATCTGGCCAAGCTTCCACAGCAGTACAAAGTCATCGCCAACATCCCGTACTATCTCACCTCCAAAATTTTCCGCCTCCTCATCGAAAGCCCAAATCCGCCTTCCGTCATCTCGGTCCTCATCCAAAAAGAAGTTGCCGAACGCATTACAGCAGCTCCGGGAAACCTCAGCATTCTTGCGCTGTCCGTTCAATATTATGGCCATCCTGAGCTTGTTCGCATCGTTGAGCGCCACAAATTCTGGCCCGCACCCGCCGTCGACTCAGCCGTACTGCGCATCACACTCAGCGGTCCGGCATTTCCGGCTGACTCCACTCGCCTCTTTCGCCTCATCAAAGCCGGCTTCGGCGAAAAACGCAAGCAACTCAAAAACGCCCTCTCTGGCGGTCTTAACCTAACGAGCGAACTCGCCGTCGAGCTCATCGCCGAAGCTGAGCTCGCACCCACGGCTCGAGCTCAGGAGCTTGATCTTACCGCCTGGCGGCGCCTCTACGAGCTCGCCCTAAAACGCGATATCATCTAGCATGAAATTCCTCGGCCAGCTCCTTGCCCTCCTGCTCGCCGCCGCCCTTACCCTCACTATTTCCGGTTGGATTTTTGGTCAAACCTTCTGGAGTGCTGGTTATCTTGAACGCCAAGCCGACCAAACAAATCTGTATCCCGCTCTCGCTACCGGAATTCAGGCAGCTTTTGCCACGGAAAACTCAGACGCCCCCAAAGACAGCGCCGTTGCATTGGACCCCGCCCCCATTCAAAAGCAATTCACCGCTATTATTCCGCAATTTATCAATCATTTTTATAACTCTGGACCAGCTCCTGTTCTCGATCTGGTTGCCCTCGCTGCGGCCACCGGTCAACCCGCCCCGCAAAATACTACCGCCATCACCCTAAACTTTGGCCCAGCTGACACTAGGCTCGTCGGCCTCATCGCTCGCCTCAAACAGGCTAGCGAATTTGCGCCCATCGCTGCCGTTGTTTTAATCGGCCTCATTGTAGTTACTATGGGTAGCCACCGTCTGCGCGTCCTTGCTCGCGCCAGCATCGAAGCCGCCCTTACTCTTCTTGCAAATGCCGCTCTTCTCTGGTTTGTGCCAAACTCACTTTCGCTCGCCTTAAATAAGCCCACCCTTCTGCCCATTCGGACCGCTATCTCGCCGTTCGTCACCACCATCACGCACGACATCGCCACCCGTTTCATGGTAAGTGCCGCTGTTTTCATCCTTTTAGCTGTCATTCTCTGGCTTAGCTACCGCGCCGTCCGCCTCAAGGCCAAATTCGCTCCCAAGCCCAAACCCTCAAAAACCAATCCACCTACGCTCAAAAACCAAACGTTATAAAAATTTAACGATATTTTCGAAATTCAGCCTTAATAACTTCTGCAATGTGTTCAGGGGGAAGACTTGGATCATAGAAGATATTATGGTAGTTGATTGGCCGAATACCAATAAGTCGAAGAAGCTCCCAAACTTTATCTTGCTGAATCTTCATATAATCGGGCAGTACTACAAGGTGTACGATCGAAAGATTGACCGGCATCAAAAAGGCCGCAGCATCGAGCGCTACACAGGACCAATGGCCTGACTTAGATCTAAGATGAATATTCCGGTATGCCGGGTTCTCGGCGTCTTCATTTACAAATGTCAGCTCGTCTCCATTGCGCTCAATCCATGACTGCTCAGCATCCAGAAGATCGACAAACTGCTGGGCATAAGCAACATTTGACTCCTCAGAAAGCATAAAATAGTCCCGGCCTTCGACGGCATCATCCGCTAAGGCACCATGCCGTTTAAGGGTACCCGCCACGCTATGTCGGAAGTTCCGCTTCGCCTGCTCAGAAAAACTAGGGCCATACTCCTCATGATCGGACAGGAGCTCACCCTTCTTGTAAGGCTCAACACCATTATAGTCATCACATAGGGATACCGGCCGCGAGCCCGGCAGTAGCTCCCGAAACGTAGCCGCAAGCCTTAGGCCGATATGATCAGTTGCCGAAAGATTATCCTCATGTATCTCGCCGGTAGCCGTATCAAAATGAGTCAGGTAAGGACCCCAGGTTTCGACATCTCGGTACATTCCCGGCGGAAGGGGGCGCATTAGCTGGTCGATCTGGATGCGAGAAAAGTCGACACCATCATGGATCGCTGCTACTTCTTTAGCCTTAATTTGTTCCTGTATTTCTCGAAGAGTTTTCCGAGAAAGAGATCCATCGAGCTTCCTGTCGTCTTGAAATTTCACTCGAGCCAGACCGGTGAAATAAGTAACCCTTTCGCTATGAGTGTCGGGTAAATGCGATAACCTTAAAAAGGGGCCGGTTTGGGGATGTCCGTTTGTCATAAATCCATTTGTTTAGGCAGAAAAAGAAATAACCTAGCAAGAATAATACCAAATAAGGCGGCCACTATCCAAATAATCATGCCACATTGGCCGTGATTACCCCCCTATGGTACGATGGTGCGCGTAAGCGAAAGACTCATCCATGCCAAAATTCTACGTCACCACCGCTTCCGCCTATACCAACGGCGCTCCTCACATCGGCTACGCCATGGAGCTCATCCAAGCCGACGTGCTCGCCCGCTACCATCGCCAAAAAGGGGATGATGTTTGGTATGTCACCGGCACCGACGAGCATGGTACCAAAAATAAGCAAGCCGCCGAAGCCGCCGGCAAAGCCCCCAAAGACTATGTAGATGGCATGAGCCAGCTCTTCCGCGACCTCGCTCCAGCCCTCAATGTTGCTACGGATCAATTTGTGCGCTCCACCGATCCGGCTCACGAAAAAGTTGCCCAGGCTCTTTGGAAGGCCTGCGCCAAAGACATCTATAAAGCCAAATATGAGGGGTGGTACTGTGTCGGCTGCGAGCAGTTTTATACCGAAACCGAGCTGCCCGACCATTTCTGTCCTATCCACAAAAAAGCTCTTGATCACATCGCCGAAGAAAACTATTTCTTCAAACTCAGCGCCTACACCGACCAAGTCAAAGAGCTCATTAGTACCGACAAGCTCTACATCCGCCCCCAGTCCCGCAAAAACGAAATCATGGCTCTTCTCGAGCGTGGCCTCGAAGACATATCGGTCTCCCGCGACAAAAAACAACTCACCTGGGGTGTGCCCGTTCCTGGTGACGATTCGCAGGTAATGTACGTTTGGTTTGACGCTCTCGGCTTCTATATTTCCGGCATCGGCTACCCCAACGGTGAAAACTTCAAAAAATTCTGGCCCGCTGACATCCAAATTGTGGGCAAAGACATCCTCCGCCACCACGCCGCCATCTGGCCCGCCATGCTCCTTTCCGCTGGTCTTCCCCCGCAAAAATCCCTCTATGCTCATGGCTTTATTTCTAGCGAAGGCCATAAAATGAGCAAATCCCTCGGCAACGTAGTTGGTCCACACGACGTCATCAAAAAATACGGCGTCGACGCCCTGCGCTATTACCTCCTGCGCGAAATTCCCTCCGACGGCGACGGCGACTTTTCTTGGGCGCGTATGGAGCAAGTCTATAACGCCGACCTCGCCAACGACCTCGGCAATCTCGTCCAGCGCGTGGCCGTCATGATCACCAAATACCAAAAAGGCGTCATCGGCGATCTCCCGCCTCATTCGCACGACACCCGGCCCTACGAAGAAGCTATGGACGACCTGCGCTTCGACCGCGCCCTCGCTGAAGTTTGGCTCCTCATTCGCGGCCTCAACCAGCTTCTCGAAGAAGAAAAACCTTGGGAGCTTGCTCCAGGCGCCAAGCGTGCCGATGAAGCTCACCTGGCAGAAGTCTTACATCACGCCGTAGCTGATCTCGTGCAAATCGCCACGCTCCTCATGCCCTTCATGCCCGGGGCAGCCGGTAAAATTGCCGCTACTTTTGCAGGAGGAGTTGTGCGCCCCGAGGTCGGTATTCTTTTTCCCAAAGGCGAATAGCTCATGTTGATTGATACTCACGCTCACATCCATTTTGACGAATTCCGCACCGAAATAGACGAAGTCCTAAACAACGCCCATGCTGCCGGCGTCGAAAAAATCATCACCGTCGGCTGCAATGACACCGACTCAGCCCAGGCTGTGGCCGTTGCCCGTGCCTACAACAATGTTTGGTCCACCGTTGGCCTCCATCCCCACGATGCCGACCGCGGCTACGAAGCCCTCGAAGAAGTGGCTCGCCTCGCCGAATTTGAAAAAGTGGTAGCCATTGGCGAATGCGGCCTCGACAATTTTCGTTCCGAAACCACCCCCGAAGACCAAGAGCGCGCCCTTCGCTTCCAAATCGAGCTCGGTCTGCAGCGCGGTCTCCCCATGGTTTTCCATGTTCGCGACGCTTTTCCGCAATTTTTTAATATCCTAGACGAATACAAAAGCGAAAACGTCCGCGGCCTCGTTCACTGCTTCACCGCCGGCGTCCCCGAACTCGAAGGCTCGCTCGAGCGCGGTCTCTTCATTGCCCTTAATGGCATCATGACCTTCACCAAAGATCAATCTCAGCTCGATGCCGCGAAACGAGTACCACTAGACCGTCTCGTGCTCGAAACCGATTGCCCCTTCCTCGCCCCCGTCCCGTTGCGCGGCAAACGCAACGAACCCGCCAATATTGCGCTCACCGCCAAATTCCTCGCTGGTCTCCGCGGCGAAGCGCCCGAAGATCTCGAGTCCGCCACGAGCTTAAACGCTGAGAAGTTGTTTCAAATATAAAAAGAAAAAGCCCCGCCAAGTTGCAGCGAGCCTTCATCTTTTCAGGTGGCGCTGTGCTTCTTAGCAGGGTTGTATCGGGGTGCGAGGGGTGGACGCGGTTCGTCCACCCCTCGTCAGTTCACGTCAGAGAGTCGGCGGCCGATCTGTCTCCCAGATGACAGCGGTGCCGCCTTCGTATCCGAACATGCTACCACTCGGCGTCGACATCCACTCGGTGTCCGGTGTCAGCCGGCCAAGCGAGTCGGGGGTCTCGGGCGTGTCGGGTGCCGCAAGGATAATCCAATGCGGACCCGCGATGGTGATGGCGAACGCGACTTGGCCACTCGAGCCAATCGTGTACACGGTCACCCGTCCAGAAGACGGTTGCCGCCAGCCTTGGAGCTGCTGGTTGCGAGTCGGTGCGAGGCCCATGGTCTCGGCCACCTGCTCCTCGCAGTTGGCCATGTCGATGGAGATATTCTCTCCAGGCTGCTGGACCGCTCCAGCCCGCCCCAGCTTGAGCGTAGCGGCAGCGTTCAGGTATCGCTTCAGGATGGCTTCACCCGACTCGGAGCCGGAGTACTTCACCCAGCCAGCCTTGGACAGCTCGGGGCCGGTCGGCTGGGCGCCCTTAGGCTTCGGGCGGTTGGTGTCCGCGCAGTCCGTCAGCGGAGCGGTCGGACTCGGAGTGTGAGTCGCGGCTTGAGTAGGGGTCGTACTGACTGATGAGGTGTCCTTGCGCGGCGGTAGGCTACTGCCGGCACTGCCACTTCCGCTGCATGCCGCCAAGGAGGCGGCCACAGTGAGAACCGTGAAGGCCGTGCGGATTCGGGTGAAACGAGGCATTACATTCCTCTCGATTGTCAAACGGGGGAAATGGGCTCCGGATTGTAGCCGCAAAATCTCACACAGTTAACATATGTACTTTAACATACAATATTTAAATAGTCAATATTGAGCGTTCGTATTTAGTTCGGTATAATGAGTTCAAACATCATTTAAAAAGCGCTCTTCTTATGATTGAACCAGCCTTCAAGATGTCGTATCATAATCTTATGAAGCGATCCTCATCCAACTCCATTCTTCGACAGTCCGCGAATGACATTTTGGACTCTCTCGATATGCGGCCGCGCTCTCGCACCGCAACATTGCGACGCGGTCAAACGGTCGAAGCTGCCTGGTTCGCTACGGGCGCTTACCTCAAGAAAGCGCTCAGGTCTTATGGCAACGCCCCCCACCGAACCGGCCACACCCGCTAGACCTCAGCCGCCTTCAGTGGTTGGGCTAGAGATGCATAGCGGACCCTTGCCGTCGCCCAAAATCTTGGCCGCCTATGAGCAGGCATATCCGAGAACTGCCGAACGTATTATTGCTATGGCGGAGCTCGACCAAAAGGCCGAAATCCGCGACATCTGGTTTGAACGGCGCGCTCGCTTCGTCGTTGATCTCATCGGCCAATTGTTTCTGTATGCCCTGGTTCTAGCGGCTGTCTACCTAGCCATGAATAACAAGCCGCTTGAAGCTTTCTTCGCCGGGCTCGCCCCCATCGCCGTGGCCATTTACGCCAACACCAGAAAGAAACCTATAGAAATACCAGATGACGAACATTAAACTCCCCCCACACCTACCGACCCAGCAACTATCTACTCTTGAGCCTTCTCTAGGGATCGAAAGCTGTATCATCAATCAGCCCCAGTGGGCAAGCCAAATTGCCCGGCGCGTCACCTTCGATACCATTCACCTCGTGGAGCCAGACCTTACGGCCGCTCAGCTTCGTGAAAGCGGCTGGTCGGATGTGCTTATCGAGGGCGGCGAACTCGGCGGACTCAACCTGAGTAATAGCTCCTGGCGCCGCATGGAGGTAAAACAAGCTCGCCTTAGCGGCATTATCATGACAGAAACTGAGCTCAAAGACGTCGCGTTTCAAGATATCAAACTCGATCTCGCCAATTTCCGCTTTGCCAAGCTTGCACATACCACCTTCGTCCGCTGCAATCTACGTGATATCGATTTTGCCGGCGCTCAGCTCGAATCAATAATCTTTCAAGATTGCGATCTCAGTGGTGCCGACTTTTCTGGAGCACACCTTAAACATGTCGACCTACGCACGAGCCACATTGAAGCTCTTAAAGGCCTCGATGGCCTAAAAGGTGCTATCCTCAGTTATGATCAGCTCATGATGCTCGCTCCCGAACTTGCAGCTCACTCTGGAATTATTATTAAAAATGACTAATCCCATGCCAAAAATCTACCTGGATCATGCCGCCACCACCCCAATAGACCCCCAAGTTCTGGACGCCATGCAGCCGTACCTAAAAGACCAGTATGCTAACCCGTCCAGCTTGTACCAAGCTGCTCGCGATGTCCGCCAGGCCGTCGAAACTGCCCGCCACAGCATTTCAGATCGGCTTGGCGCAAAACCCACCGAGCTCATTTTCACAAGCGGGGGCACGGAGGCCAATAATTTCGCGGTCCAAGGAGTGTTGCGCGCCCATCCCGGAGCACATTGGGTCACAAGTGCTATCGAGCACGATGCCGTGCTCGCATGTGCCAAACCACTAGAAAAAGACGGCCACCCTGTTACGATCGCGAGCGTGAAGCCAAATGGCATTGTTGATGTCAACGTTATCGAAGCGGCGATTACCGACCGCACCGTTCTCGTAAGTCTTATGCTAGCCAACAATGAAATCGGCACCATCCAACCCGTCGCCGATATTGCCAAACGCATCACCAAAATTCGCCTAGACCGAAGCCGTCGAGCCATAACCCTGCCGCTCTACCTCCATACCGACGCTGTCCAGGCCGCAAATTACCTCGACTTGCATGTTTCGCGCCTTGGCGTCGACTTGCTCACGCTAAACGCTTCCAAAATTTATGGTCCTAAAGGCGTTGGTGCCCTTTATGTTCGCCATGGCACTACGCTCGAGCCGCTCATGTATGGTGGTGGCCAAGAGCGTGGCCGCCGCAGTGGCACCGAAAATGTCGCCAGCATCATTGGCCTGGCAAAAGCCTTTGAAATTGCCACAGACCTTCGCGACGCCGAATCTCGCCGCCTCACGATTCTCCGTGACCACCTTGCCACGAGCCTTATCGCCGCCCTCCCCGATACCATCATCAACGGCGACCCCAAACGCCGCTTACCCAACAATCTCAATCTCACTATTCCTGGCGTAGAAGGCGAAGCGCTTATACTCTATCTTGACAATGCCGGCCTCATGGCCTCTACTGGGTCCGCCTGCTCCACCGGCAGCCTCGATCCCTCGCATGTGCTCCTAGCCCTTGGGCGCACTCCGGCAGAGGCCAATTCCTCCTTGCGCCTCACCCTTGGTCGCAGTACCACGAAGGCCGATGTCGAAAAGGTCATCGAGGCTCTACCGCCCATAGTCCAGCGTCTACGGCAGCTGTAACTTTGCTACAATATAACCCATGAAGCGGTTTTTTGGGGTGGTATTGATAATTCTGGGACTCACAGGCTGCCTAGCGGTTGCTGGTTTTTTTGGCATTGGCTATTACCTTTCACCTCAAGATTCACTCACTAAGGTTGACGCCATTGTTGCCATCTCAGGCGGAGAAACGAGTACCCGAGCCGCCGAAGCTATACAACTCTACAAAGATGGCTGGGGTGCAAACATCATTTTCTCCGGTGCAGCGCTAGATCCCACCAGCCCCTCCAACGCGCGCACCATGGCTGCAGCCGCTCAGGCAGCAGGCGTGCCGTCGGTTGCCATCATGCTCGACGAGCACGCTACGAATACGCGCGAAAACGCTACCGACGTTGGGGTTATTCTCCGTAGTCATAACTACCACTCCATCATCTTGGTAACCTCACCATACCATCAGCGCCGAGCCTACATTACCTTTCGACGAGCTCTAGGTAATAATTTCGTTATCGTTAATCACTCATCGAGCGACTCCACTTGGCGCAAATCAGCCTGGTGGGCCACCCCCGAGAGCCGAGCCCTTACCATCGACGAATTGCAAAAAGTAGCTTACGAACAGTTGAGTGGACAGGCCAAATGAGCATACTCATCGAAATTGGTATTAATGTCCTCATCATGGCCGCCATAATCTTGGGCCTCTTCTCTGGCTATCGGCGTGGGCTCATCCTGATAGCGCTTGAAGTTATAAGTTTTGCGATCGCTACCGCCATCGCTCTAGGTAGCTACCACTGGGTTGGTGTGGGCCTAAAAACCATCCTGCATCTCACCATAGCTCTGGGGAATGTTACTGCCTTTGTTTTACTCTGGACCATCGTCGAAATCATATGCGCTCTCATTATCCGCTTCACAGTTTTGCCGCATCTATCGGGCCACCTCAAGCCATCACGCTCAAGTCGTCTGGGCGGAGCCGCACTCGACGCGTTTAAAACTACTGCCATCATTACCCTGAGCCTCATCATTTTTGCCGGTTTACCGCTCAGTGCCTCTACTAAGCGGCCTGTTACCGGGGCCTTTTTGGCACGCCAGTTATTAGCCGCTAGTGGCAATCTTCCCGCCATCATTGCAGCCGGCCTCGGTCACGATTTAAACAACAGTCTCAACGTCTTCACCATCACGGCCGAGCCCGAAAGCGAACAGCGCATAGAGCTTGGCTATACCACTACCAAAGTCAGCGTTGACGAGGCGGCCGAGACAACCATGCTCACAATGCTCAATCACGAACGCACCAGTCGTGGCCTGCCAGCGCTTAGTCTTAATTCTGAAGCCAGGTCCGTCGCCCGCTCGTATGCGGCCGATATGTTCGCGCGCGGCTATTTTTCACACCTTAGCCTCGAAGGCAAAAGTCCCTTCGACCGAATGCGCGCAGCCGGGATTCATTTCGGGAGTGCCGGCGAAAATCTCGCTCTTGCTCCTACTCTTCAGCTGGCGCACTCCGGCCTCATGAAATCGCCCGGTCACCGCGCCAATATTTTGTCTACCAGCTACCATACCGTGGGCATCGGGGTTATCGATGGCGGCCCCTATGGCCTGATGATCGCCCAAGAATTTACTGATTAATCGCCGTTTTGAAGTTGACAAAACACTCGGAAAAAAGAGATCAAACATTGGCCGAATCAGGGACCGCTGCTCTGATCGGCACTGCCAATCCGGGCAATGGTACCAGCGCTTCGGCCAATAAATATCTCAAATAGCTCACTCTGGCAGGCCAAAAAGCTGAAAGCCCCGGACAAGCCGGGTACTCCCAGCCGTCCAGGGCTCAAAGAAATTAGTTCCAGGCCTCTCCCGGGCGCTTGGCTCGAAGCAGAATCGCCCCGCGCTCTTCATCTATATCCACGATCTGGTCTGGCCGATATACAACCAGGTCGTATCGAACTAGGTCCTTCGAGCTTCCCGGTGCGGCAACAATTGGGTTGTTGCGCGAACCAGTGAAGTATCGTCCACCCAGCCTCCAAACATAATCCTGCCGATAACCAGCGACCTTCAGAATATTCGCAAATACTCTACTGAAAATCTGGTGATTTTCCAGATCTTGACCCGTACGATCAGAGGTGGAGATGTATGCTGCCACCAACAGGTAGATCTCGACAAGGTCTGCGCGGGGGTTCGCCACATCAATCAATGGCTCAAACTTGTCGTAGAACCGCAGGGCCGATTCGGGGCGCACTCGCTGAAGGGCGACGCGAATAATTAAGGCCCCCAGCCTTGAATCACTGGTCCAAGGGTGTTCGCGCGTCAGTTCCCCTAAGCGCCAGTAGAGCTCATCCATCTCGAGAGCCAATAGGCCATCCGCGTCAAGGTCAGTCAAACCGAAGGTCTGGTCGTGGGTCATGTTAGTCCTTTGAGGAGGGGTGTGAATGTGCCAAACGTAAATAATTATACTCAACCATTTACTAATCCGCCACAAAAAGCTAAAATTGTCCAGTTATGACACAAACCGTCTACGTAGGTCTGAGTGGGGGAGTCGACTCCTCCGTTTCCGCCGCCTTGCTAAAGCAGCAGGGCTACAAAGTCGTGGGTGTCTATATGAAAAACTGGACCCAAGATGTGGCCGGCGTGGCTTGCCCATGGAAACAGGACCTAGCCGACGCTCGCGCCGCCGCCGCCCGGCTCGACATCCCGTTCAAAGTCTTCGACTTCCAGGCCGAGTATAAGCGCCACGTCGTCGACATCATGGTTGCCGAATACAAAGCTGGCCGCACGCCCAATCCCGACATCATGTGCAACCAAGAAATAAAATTCAAGCTCTTCCTTGAAGCCGCCCTAGCAGATGGCGCCGACTTTATTGCCACCGGCCACTACGCCGGCACCAAAAATGGCCAGCTCCTCACCGCCGCCGACGCCGGCAAAGACCAAACCTACTTTCTCTACCGCGTTACCGCCGAAGCACTGCGCCGCACTATCTTCCCACTCACCAGACTCACCAAACCCGAAGTTCGTCGCCTAGCAGAAGAATTTAGCCTACCCACAGCCAAAAAACCCGATTCCCAGGGCATCTGCTTCGTGGGTGAAGTTGGTATCCAGGAATTTTTGCGCCAATACCTCGACGTCGCACCCGGCCCCATTGTCGACCGCGCCACCGGCCGTGTACTTGGTCGGCATCAAGGCGCTGTTTTCTATACCACCGGCCAGCGTCACGGTCTTGGCCTCGGCGGCGGACAGCCATATTATGTGACCGGCAAAGATATAGCGACAAACACCGTTTACGTCACCACCAACCCCATCGATCCAGATCTAGCCACCGACACCTTCACCATCCATCAAACCCACTGGATTGCAATCGCTCCCGAGCCAGACCGCACCTACCAAGTTCGCACTCGTCACCGGGCCGAGCTCATCAATGGCCGGCTCAAATCCATCGAAAACGGCTATGAAATTCACCTGGACCATCCCGAACGCGCCATCACCCCTGGCCAATCTGCCGTCATTTACGATGGTCCCATCGTCCTCGGTGGCGGCATCATCGCTTAAATCCACCTAAAATAATTGCGTTCCCCCGGGTCGGCCATAGGCCGACCCGGTTTGTTCAGCCGCCGGTTCATTAGACCGGAATCCAGGGTAGCGCGGATTCCTCGAGTGTCATGGGGTGGCCGGCAATCGTGCAGCTTCCATCATCATGATCGAGGCTAGTGAGGCAAATCGCCCATATGTTTTTGTCGACCACAACGATCACATAAGCGATCCTTCGTTTGCCAGGATCGGCGGTCTGTACATTTGGGTCGCCCTCCGACAAGACACCCCACAAGTCTATCGAGGGCCGGTCAAGCCGCCTAATCGCCGCCGCTAACCACAATACGATTTCGGCGTACTTGCGGGGTGCGATGCTGTCCAGCTTGTCGGGTGTGGCCTCCACGACAATGCTGGGAAATTCGTTCGACATGAATCATCCTTTTGCATGAAGGCAAACACATTTTCTGAACCTTGCAATAATGACACAAGACCCAAATCTGCTACAATAGCCCCCATGACAGCTCAAGACATCCGCAAAGCCTATCTCAAGTTCTTCGAAGAGCGCATGCATGCTATCATTCCGCGGGCCAACATCGTACCCAAAGAAGATGCTACCACCCTCTTCACCGGCTCCGGCATGCAGCCCATGATCCCATACCTGCTCGGTGCCACCCACCCGGCCGGGGTGCGTTTGGCCGACTCTCAAGTCTGCTTTCGCGCCGAAGACATCGATGAAGTCGGCGACAATCGCCACACCACCGCCTTCGAAATGCTGGGCAACTGGTCGCTCGGCGACTATTTCAAAGGCGAACAAATCCCTTGGATGTGGGAGTTCCTCACCCAGGTCGTAAAACTCGACCCCAAAAACCTCTATGTCACCTGCTTCATCGGCGCTCCCGAATACGATGTCCCCAAAGACACTGAGGCTGCCAAACTCTGGCAAAAACTCTTTAAATCCGTAGACATCGAGGCAGATGTAGCCGACATCGGTTCCGAAAAAGATGGTTATGCCCGCGGTATCAAGCCCGGTGAGCGCATCTTCTACTACGATGGCAAAAAGAACTGGTGGAGTCGCAACGGCGGCCCCAAAACCACCCCCGTCGGCGACCCCTGCGGCCCCGATTCTGAAATGTTCTACGACTTCGGCACGCCCCACGACCCATCTTTCGGCGAATACTGCCACCCCAACTGCGATTGCGGCCGCTTCATGGAAATCGGCAACAACGTCTTCATGGCCTACAAAAAAGTCGCGCAAGGCAAATTCGAGCCCCTCGAAAAACCCAACATCGACCACGGCTCTGGCCTCGAACGCATCGCCGCTGCGGCCATCGGCGACCCCGACGTATTCAAAATCAGCCTTCTATGGCCCATCATCGAAAAACTCCAAGACCTCTCCGGCAAACATTACCACCAAAACCTCATCCCCATGCGCGTCATCGCCGACCATTTGCGCGCGGCAGTTTTCCTAGCCGTCGACGGCGTTGTCCCCAGCAATACCGATCAGGGTTATGTCATGCGTCGCTTCCTGCGCCGTGCCATTCGCCAGGCCCTCACGCTCGATCTGCGCGAAGACTTCCTCTCGCTCGTTGTGCCCGTTATCACCGAGCTCTATCGCGCTGATTTCCCCGAAATTGCAGCCCACGAAGAATCAATCATTCATACGCTTGTACGTGAAGAGCATCAATTCCGCACGACACTCGAGCGGGGTGTAAAAGAACTGCGACGACGATTTTCCCCCAGTTCAGATCGAGCCGACCATCAAACCAAAACTCTCGATGGCCAGACAATCTTTGAACTTTTCGACACGTACGGATTCCCGGTAGAGCTTTCTCTAGAAGAGATCGAATCCATAAGCCGCGAACGCGAAAACACTCATATGTCTAAAGTAGACATATACGATAATTGGCGAGAGGATTTCGATCGCCTCATGGCCGAGCAAAAAGCCCGCTCCCGCACCGCCACCGTCGGCCAGTTCAAAGGCGGTCTAGCTGATCATGGTGAAGTCAGCACCAAATATCACACTGCCACCCACCTCATGTACAAGGCCCTCCGCCTCGTCCTCGGCGATCATGTAATCCAACGCGGCTCAAACATCACCCCTGAGCGCCTACGCTTCGACTTTTCTCATCCCGAAAAAATGACGCCCGAGCAAATTGCTGAAGTTGAAAAGATCGTCAACGACAACATTGCGCGCGACTGGCCCATGAGCTACCGCGAAATCCCTACCCCGCAGGCCTTCAAAGAAGGCGCTCTCGGTGCGTTTGGCGACAAATACGGCGACACCGTCAAAGTCTACACTGCCGGCGACCCAGCAGGGGAATGGTACTCCAAAGAAATCTGCGGCGGCCCGCACGTCACTCACACCGGCGCTCTCGCCGAAGGCGGCAAAAAATTCAAGATCAAAAAAGAAGAATCCAGCTCCGCTGGCATTCGCCGGATCAAAGCCGTTTTAGAGTAAGGAATTTCGCATGCCTATTATTCGCGTCGAATATGATCCCGAAAAATTTACCGCCGAGCAAATTACCCGTCTCACCACCGATGTGGTCGAGTATACGAAAGAAGTTACTGGCATTGCCGAAGTTTATGCCTGGGCCAATGCTTCACAAATTCGTATCGGCATCGATCCTGTGGACATCATAATCGAAATGTCTGCTCACAAAGTTCCTCAAGATGATGCCAGCCTCCTCTCAAAACCTCTCGTGGCCAAAATCAAGCAATGGAAAGTCGACCACAACGTAACTGAGCCCATCAACCTCACGATCATACCCGTGCAGTGGCAGCTTGAAATCGGCATCTAATCTATAAAGAATATCGTTAAAGGCCCCTGCGCGAAAAATCGCGCAGGGGCCGGTGTAGTAGGGGACTTGCTCTAAACTAACTACGAGTCGGATGGGGCACTTGAGGGATGTCTCAGTCCCCAGGCCCACGCCAGGATGGCGACCATTACAACGCAGCCGCCACCCACCCAGTACTGAGCATCTTGCTTCGCGATTGCGAAGGCCGAACTCAGCATTACCAGCACCGGAGTGATCCGCCACAGCGGCATCTTGTACGGTCGGTGCACCGATTTGTGCTGAGGGCTCAGACGCGCCCACAGGCCTGCGAAACCCATGAGGCCATACAAGATGGCGATCAGGATCGCCAGGAAGGCGACGAGCCAGCTAAGCAGGGCGAAAAACGCGAAAGGCACCGCGATAATCGCCAGGACCCCCACACCCCAGCTCGGGGAATTGAACCGATTGAGCTGTGCCAGTCGTCGGTTTGCGCCCCTCGTGGGCCAGAGCCCTTCACGACCCGTGTCGTACAGGATGCGCCCGAAGTACAGGAAGCCTCCCACCATTGAAGTGAAGAGCGCCACGACGATGCCGGCGTTGATGAACGCCGCCAACCCCGGGCCGAACGCCGCCGAGATCGAAACCAGTACCGGCGTCCCCGATTGGAAGAACGCCGCCAGATTGGGTGCCGCGATAGCTGCCGCTGCCAGGGGCCCGCCGATCAGCACGATGGACAAGACAGTACTCCACATGACGGCTTTCGCCAGGGACTTATCGCCCCCCTTCAGCTCTTCGGCGTACGCAAGCGCAGCCTCGTAGTTGCAGATCAGGGCGAAGGTGATCGCGGTCACCATGAGCATCGGGCCAGTTGTGGTAGGCACCAGAGTGTTTCCGGTGCCGAGCATGACCGGGTGAGTGATGATGCCGCCTACCGAGTGATGCGGATGAATCAGTGCCGCAAGCACGATTGTGCCCAGGACCACAGATTCTACCACGATCATCACACTCGTGACTGCTGCGCCCAGTTCCACCCGGACCACGGCAATAACGGCTGCCATCGCTAGGGCAACTATAGCGATCAGGTGGTTGTCGACGCCGCTGAGTGCAGGGATGAGCCCCTTAATGAACGGGGCGATCCCCACGGCGATGATCGGCATCGCCACCACGCCAACCATGAGCGTGCAGAGCGTCACGAGCCACACGAGCGGCCCCGGGAGCACTCTCCTGGCTAGCGCGTATACGCCGCCGGCCGATGGATACATCATCCCGAGTTCGGCCAGGCAGAACCCGGTGAGTATGGCGCAGGCGCCGACGATGAGCGTGGCGTCCACCGCGCCCGTGCCGGCAATACCGAAAACAACAGTACCGGCCAGGACAACTGTTACCGTCGGAGCCACCCATGCCAGCGTGAGGGCCACCGCCTGCTTCACGGAGATGCTTGGATTCAGCCGTCGTTCAGCTGGAGCCCTTGGAACCGACTGTTTTTTCATGGAGATTTCTCCAGTCCAAGAAGTAGAGCTCAGGAATTTCCTGCCTAGCCATTATGGGGTAAACAAAAAAATATACAACAAAACCATTATTAAAAAATAACAAGACGTTGGTAAAGTGACCGTCAAGGAGGCGAAGTTAAACGCTCGCTCCCAAAGCATAAGTTTGTTACAATACAGCTAATCTAAGTTGTGGAGCAACGATGAGATTATCCCTCGGGCGCCTCGCCCCCATACGTGAGTTATGGCCTATTTTTCTTGTAGCTATTGGTGTAGCGCTGCTCAGTACACTAGCTGGATCGGTGTTCGATCATGTCCATCAAGTGGACGCCGAGGAATTTACTGCCGCCGAAACCACAGCTACTCCGAGTGTTCGCGGCACCCAGGTGCTCGCCTTCGCCGATTGGGGCGTTCAGCTCACCACGCCACTCGCACCCGAGCTTCCGACGCTCAAATACACCACTCGCCCCGGAAATACCGTTGGCATAAGTTCGGCCGACCTAGCCGCTCTGAGTGCTACCTGCCATGCCAGCCAAAATGCCCTTGGCGTATTGATGCGCGCACCACTTGGAACATTCACAAGCTCCAAGCACGGCGGTTCCATCCAATATTTCATTGGCACCATCGGCCCCTACGAGTACACTTACACCCTCCCCCAAACTTCCTGCTCCGACACTGAAGCCGGACACACCATTGTAAACCGCGAAACTTCGGCCATTATCGCAAGCCTCGACTCTCTAGCGGCCGTTTCTCGCTAAACCATCTGATATACTTTAAAAATAAGCTTAAATTACAGGCAGTATCAGATGACCAGCAGGGGGTTCATAAAATTACCCATCATCATAATGGTTACCCTTGGGCTCGGTTTTGCAGCTTCCGTCTTTCTTAATATTACCCAAAGCCAACACGCGGCCCAAAACGAAAAACTCCTTCAGGGAGAAATAACCGACCTGCGCTACCAAGTAAATCAAAACACGCAGGCGAGTCCCACCCCGCTGCCATCAAACTCACCTTCACCCAGCCCAGTGGCCGTGAGCTCCCCGGCGCCCACCACAGTTCCTAGCCCAAGTCCTGCGGTCGCCGGCACCGCTCTCATCACTTTAAGCGAATACGGCGTCCACCTCTCGGTGGCCGATCCCGTCACCGACCTTACCTACGGCCTCGTCCCATCCGGAGCTTTTCAAGTAGCGGCCCTCACCACCCGAAGCCTCATATCCAAATATTCTGGCTGCAAGCCCACCTCGGCCAACAATGCCCTTGGTCTTATTGTCCAAAAAAAGCCAAGTGAAAGCGTCTCGGCCCTTGATATACCCATTAAAACCATTGGCACCTACAAATACTATTACCTTAAGCCCACCGGCTACTGCGCCACCGATCAAGCCGGCCGCGATACCTTGGCCGCAGCTCGCGCCGCCGTTCAAAATAGCGTCCTTCCCACCCTGTCAAATTAACTAAACGAAAGCTAGTCAAAATGAAAGATCCCTATCGTAACCTCGTATTTCTCCTCTGGTGTGTCATTGCCGTACTCATCATCGGCGCCGGGGCGGGAGGCTACGTGCTCGTCCGCCACGCTAGCGACCTAGATCAAACCAACGCTAGTCTCGTTGGTGACAATGACAGCCTCAAACGCCAAGTCCAACAAGCCAGAGCCGCCCTGGCCGCCACTCCCACACCCACCGTCGCCCCGCTAGCTACTCCACAATCAAATCCAACGCCCTAGCCTTCAAAAGCTCGCACCCAGGGTGGGGCGAAAAAACACATTCTCGTGCCAGTGAGCCCAGACAACGCCGCGCAACCACTTAGCCAGAGGGGCGAGTTCGCTCACCAAGCGAGAATGTGTTCTTGAAGCCAAACAACCAGGCCCCATGTGGACACTCATTAACCCCAGTTTGGCACTAGGGACCATAAGCGCTACAATAACAACCATAAAGCGACACCTATGGCCCTCAAACTACTCGAAAAATTCGTCAAACTCCGGAGTAAAGCTCCCGGGCCTCGCTATCTTGTAGCGCTCGATATCGGTACCGAATTTGTGAAAGCCCTTATTGGCCAAGTTATTGTCGATCCCGCTTCCGGCGCGCCTTCGCGCGTTGAAATTCTGGGTGTCGGCCGGCAGCGTCAGCGTCTCACCGATATGCAATCCGGCGCCGTCACCGACATCACCGGCGTGGTCGAAAACTGCGACTCCGCCCTGAAAATGGCCGAAAAAATGTCCGGCGTCGTGGCCAAAGACGTCGTCATTGGCATCGCCGGCGAGCTCGTGAAAGGCGCCAGCACCATCGTACGCTACAAACGCGCCACCCCTTCCGACCCCATCGACATGACCGAACTCCGCAAAATCCTCGACCGCGTCCAGTACCGCGCCTTCGAACGCGCCCGTGAGCAACTCACCTGGGAAACCGGCTACAAAGAGCTCGAGGTCAAGCTCGTCAACACCGCCATCGTCGACGTTCAAATCGACGGCTACCGCGTCACCAATCCCATCGGCTTCCAGGGTCGCGACGTGTCCATCCAGCTCTTCAACGCCTTCGCCCCTATGGTTCACCTCGGCGCCCTCCAAAGTGTCGCCGGCGACCTCGATCTCAACCTCGTCTCCATCGCCGCCGAGCCCTTCGCTGTGGCCAAATCCGTAGGCGGTCAAGATTCCGGCGAATTTTCCGCCATCTTCATCGACATTGGCGGTGGCACCACCGACATTGCCCTCGTAAACAATGGGGGAGTCGAAGGCACCAAAATGTTCGCAATCGGCGGTCGGGCCTTCACCAAGCGCATTGCCCAGGTCGCCAATTGTAGTTTCGAAAAAGCCGAGGCCATGAAAATCGCCTACGGCGCCGGTAAACTCACGCCTAAAGCCACCAAAATCGTCGAAGAAGCCGTGAACGCCGACATCCAAGTCTGGCTTTCTGGTGTAGAGCTCTCGCTGGCGGAATTCGACCGCGTCGACCACCTCCCCGCCAAAATCCTGCTCTGCGGCGGCGGCACCGGCCTTCCTCAGATCATGGACGCACTCAAAGGCAAAGATTGGTACAAAACCCTACCCTTCGCCCGCAAACCTGTGGTCAACCACATCAGCCCCAGCGAAGTAAACCGTGTCATCGACAAAACCGGCAAACTTACCAGCTTCGCCGATATCACCCCCATGGGCCTAGCCAATCTCGGCCTCGATCAAACCGGCGGCGAAACCACCACCGACACTCTCATGCGCAAACTCGCACGAGCCATTTCAGCCTAAGATACCTTTCGTCCTTTTGGACTCATCAGTACGATCGCACAATCGCAAAGGTTGGCCGGGTATTTCAGTACCGACCTCCGCCCATCATCGAAAGTGATAATGGGCGACATTTTTTGATTTGAGCCCATACGAGGGTAACCGTCATCGAAAAAACTATGGAATTTGAGATTCAGGCCAACATAGCCTAAATGCCTCAAGGGCTCCACAGCCCAACCGATTGGCGGTTCGCATAGCGCGTATATTTCCTCTCGTATAGCTCCGAATTCGCCGTCGTCTCGCTCTGCGCTGCTCATCCTTCATTGTTTTTCTCGCCTTCTGCTAGGCTGAGGACATAACAACTAGAAAATCCAACGATGACCGTATGGTGCAACAAAAATTCCCAAAAGTCCAGAGAGTCTTAGCCGATCGTTCCTTGTTTGGCCGCTACATACACCGTCATAAAAGCTCCGAGCATCACAAGCAACAATGTCGCTAGCAACCGAAGCTTAAGCTCGGGATGACCAGAGGCCGTGCGAAACGCCCACACCACCGCCAACATAAAACCCGCCACCAGCAGAGTAGTACCCACCCATGAACCGACCACAATATAGCCCGACGAGCCAAACAATAAAGCTACCACCAACACTCGGTCGTGCAAAACAAGCGGTTGTCTCGAGGAAATCCTAGGCATCAGTCTCTAATTTCCGTTAAACAGCCCGTGCGCAGCGCCCAGATAAAAAGTTAGCAGGCTCCAAATCAACACTAAAACCAACGTCGCCATCAGTCTAAACGTTCGCGCCGAACCAGTGTTAATGACCCGCATACACCACACAATTCCAAGCACAATAGCCGCCGATTCAAAAAAAGGCGACGCCCAAGTATGGCGCATAATGTAGCTCACAGCCACGCACAAAAGCGCAATAAGTAATACTCGACCAATAAACAGACCCTTCATTTCAGTTCGGACCCGTTTTGCCATGATGAAAATTGCTCACATTAGTTGGCCACACTATAACGCAACCGTAACAATTATGGTAGTCTAAAGAGCATGAAGGATAA
>CAZSRA010000001.1:33159-369481 GCA_964609585.1 uncultured Candidatus Saccharimonadales bacterium | reverse complement strand
GGGCAAGCCGACTTCTCGTGCGAAGTTGAACGCACCCTCAACATGGCCGACGGCTGCTTTCTTATCTTGGACGGCCAGGTAGGCCCGATGCCTCAGACCAAATTCGTACTCTCGCGCGCTCTGGCTCTGGGTCTCCAGCCTGTCGTCGTCGTGAACAAGATCGACAAGCGCGACCAACGAGCTAGTGAAGTCGTCACCGAAATCGAACACCTCTTCCTCGATCTCGCTGTCTCCGACGACCAACTTGAGTTCCCCGTATACTACGCTATCGGGCGCGACGGCAAAGCATGGGACCACGAGCCCACGGCCGCCGAAGTAGAAGCTCCAGCCGATCTTACGCCTATCTTTGGAGCCATTATTAATGACATTCCCGCTCCACGCGTCAACCAAGATGGCCCCTTCCAGATGCTTGTAACCTCACTTTCCTGGGACACCTACCAGGGCAAGTATGCTATCGGCCGCGTCCAACGGGGGAGTGTAAAAGCTGGCCAACAGCTCACCTATATTCACCGCGATGGCACTGTCTCCAATGCAAAATCCGATAAGCTCTTTGTAGCCCAAGGCCTCGAACGTATCGAAGTAACCGAGGCTGTAGCCGGCGACATCGTCTGGATCACGGGCGTGCCCGCAGCCAACATCGGCGGCACCGTCACCGACCCATCCGCCCCTGAAGCCCTCCCGGTCATGGAGATTGAAGCCCCAACCCTCCAAATCCAAATTGGACCCAACACCAGCCCTTTCGCCGGCAAAGAAGGTAAGTTCACCACCAGTCGTCAAATTGGAGCTCGCCTCGAACGCGAGCTTGAGACCAATGTGGGCCTACGCGTTATCGACCGTGGTGCCGACTTTCTAGTATCCGGCCGCGGCGAGCTTCACTTGTCCGTCCTCATTGAAACATTGCGCCGCGAAGGCTTCGAAATGGAAGTTGGCCGGCCGCAAGTGGTCACAAAAGAAGAGAATGGCAAAATCATGGAACCCGTTGAAGAACTCACGGTCGAGGTACCCGAGGAATACGTTGGCGCCGTTACCTCCGAGCTCGGTCGCCGTCGCGGCAACATGATCTCCATGGAGCCCACCACCAAAGGCACTACTCGCCTCACGTACACCCTGCCTACGCGCACGCTTCTCGGACTACGCAACATCCTCATCACTGGCACCAAAGGCACCGCCATCGTCAACTCGCTCCTCACCGGCTACGAGCCTCTCGGCTCAGCTCTCCAGCAGCTGCGCAATGGTGTGCTCATCTCCGCTGAAGCCGGAGCCGCCACCACTTACAGCCTCAAAACCGTGGAAGAGCGCGGCACCGCTTTCATAGGTCCCGCCACCAAAGTCTACGAAGGCATGATCATCGGCCTCAACCGTCGCGGCGAAGACATGGAAATCAATGTCGCCAAAGAAAAGAAGCTAACCAACGTGCGCGCTTCTAGTACCGACATGACCACCCAGCTCACCCCCTTCACCCTCCTCACGCTCGAAGAAGCTCTTGATTTCATCGAAAACGACGAACTCCTAGAGGTTACACCGCAAAATTTGCGCATGCGCAAACGCTATCTCACCATGACCGAGCGCAAACGCCACCGCGTCGTTTAAACTCAAGGCTTTTCAGCCCAAAATCAGGCGCAAATGGGGTACAATAGCCCCATGTCAAAACGCTTCCTCATCGTTTTCGCTCTGGTCATACTTCCCTTGGCGGCAAGCGCCGACGATGCCTCCCAAGCCACAACGACCGATCCAGCGCTTCTAGGACCGCAAACTACTACCCCTGCCGGCGGTTCAAATGCTGATGCCGGTGCCCTCCAACCTGCCGGCACCACTCCACTCCAATCCACCACGAGCGGCACGGACGGCCTGAGCGCACCAAACGCCAATACGCTCCAAGCCCCCGCCACCACAGATGACGCCCTAAAAGTGCTCGCGGGCGAAGGTGACGGCGCTCCGCACACCCCAGCCGACGATGGATCCAATCTGGGAATCCGACTGCTTTTCCTGCTCCTTATCGCAATCATCGTCGCCGCGGTCGGCATCGTTTTGCGTGATCGCCGCAGATTCCGCGATCCGGTTCACACCGACCACTAGCCCATTACTTGCAAAACGGCTATGCTAATACCATGAATGCTGAGGTGAATCGGCCGGTCTTCGATCGCGATGAATATTATGAGACGTCCACGCGAATGGTACGCTGGATTGTTCTCGCGCTTGTACTCGTTTCATTCCCGTTTGGCTCCGCGAATGGAATCATCGTTTTGTGCATGCTCGTATTCATGACGATCTATAACCTCCTGCGCTACATCCCAAAGCTCATTCGTACTGACTTCTTTGGATCACGGGTAAATTCACTTGGCGTCGATCATCTTTTCATTCTGGCCATTATCGCTCTCAGCGGCGGCCTGGCAAGCCCTTACTACCCCATGCTTTATCTGCTCATTGTGAGCACTATCGCATCATATGGAATAGCCGGATTTGCGTTTTCGCTTAGTTCACAAGTTATCATTACCCTCATCTTGCTCAAGGTACAACTTCCGGTCGCCCCCACCGCTCCAGAATTCCAGTTCATTATTAAGTTAGTGATTCTCATTATTTTCAGCCTCGTCGCCGAACAATCAGTTCGTAGCCGCGACGAAGAATATCTGCTCGAAGGTCGCTTTACCCATCGCATCGAAAATGAACGACAGCGCCTCCTTTCACTCATCAATTCGCTCTCTGAAGCCGTTCTTGCTATCGACCAAACTGGCAAAGTCTATCTTTACAATGCCTCTGCTCTCGAGCTGCTCAACACAAATCGGGACATCAACGGCGATGCCATCAGTGATCTTTTGCCACTTCGCGACGCCCATAATCAACCCGTAAGCATCTTGCCTACCGCAACAACTGACGTGAGTCACACCATTCATCGCCAAGATTTGCGTTACGAAGCCAGCGATGGCTCAGATATTATTTTGGATTTCACCATCACTCCCGTCTATCAATTTGGTTATAGGACCAATACGGCCGGGGGTTACATTGCTGTTTTTAGCGATATCACAAAACAAAAATCCCTCGACGAAGAACGCGACGAGTTTATCTCCGTCACCTCACACGAACTCCGCACGCCGCTTGCTATCGCAGAAGCCAACCTCTCCACCGCTCTTTTGCCGCACTACGCCAAAATTGAGCCCAAAGCGAAGCTGCTCGTGGAGCAAGCTCACCAGAACATTGTCTTCCTAAGCCAGCTCATTGAAGATCTAGCTACATTATCCCGTGCCGAACGCGGCGACCTTAAGCTTCACCTTGAACTTGTTGATGTTAAAACCTTCGCTCACGAACTCGTCCGCGATTATCGTCCTCAAGCCGAAGCCAAGCATCTCGGGTTAAGCCTGGTTATGCCACCGCGTCCTGGCAGTGTACTTACAAGCCCACACGAACTACGTGAAATCTTGCAGAATTTCCTAACGAATGCCATCAAGTACACAACTACCGGACACATTACACTTCAAATTGAAGCCACCGGTAACGGAACAGAATTTTCTGTCAAAGATACCGGCATTGGCGTCTCAGCTAGCGACAAAACCAAAATTTTCGGAAAATTCTACCGCTCCGAAGACTACCGCATTCGTCAAACCGGCGGCACCGGCCTCGGCCTTTACATCACCCACAAACTAGCCGAAAAACTGGGCGCCACCATCACCTTTGCTTCAAAACTCAACCATGGTTCCACGTTTCGTGTTCTTGTCCCACTTCACTCCGAAACCACCACGTTCGGCGCGGTCACCTCGGCCGCTCAGGGCCAAAAACTCAGGTCAGATCGCAGCATTTAGCCAAATCCCCAGATAAGATGCACCGCTACTTAGAAGAATGCACAAAAAAGCGGGGGACAAGGTGGGAAAAAGCTTATTAACTCGTTCGCCATTGAGAAGTTAAGGCGGTAATGCTTAAATAAAGCTAATGGTTTGTCCAAATTGCCATTCCGACAAAATAATAGCGGTGCAAGACCAGCACTTCTGTATTAACTGCGGCCAAATGGTGCCGGAAGCCCTCGTCCAAGACCGAGCCCCCGCCAAAAGCTCATCCATCACCACCCAAGCTAACGGCTTACCCGAAGGAGTAAAGATTTTGCCCATTACAAGCCCCGCCGAAGGGTTGGCAACCACAGATGTCACCCCTGAAGCCACTCCCTCGACACCCGTCAGGCTCCCCTCGATTGCAAGCCTCGTCCAGCCACGTGCCAGACTCAAATCTACGGTCCCGGAAACAACCACCACTTCGGGTAAACGCCGCAAACCAGGTCGCCCCAAAGCTGGCCGCCTAGACACACCCACCCCTGCGGCAAGTCCGACCATGCCAGCTCCGCCACTCCCGACTGCGCCCAAGATTATGCCAATAAACCATGGGCATACCACTCCAAAACGCCTGAACGACCTCACGCCACGCCACGCCATACCTACGCCAAAAGCTCACGCTCAAATCCCAACTAGCCAAAAAACAACCAAAAAAAATAAGGCAAAACGGCCCTCCGCTCACAAAGTTGGCATCCCTCCCCTGCACTACGGGCATGTTACCGCCTTTAGCTTCAGAGCCAGAGCTAGGCCTCGCCTGGTTATTCTAGCTGCCATGGGCGCCTTAAGTTTAGGTGCAGCCAGTGCGTATGGTGCTTGGCTACTATTCTCACGCGGCATCAGCGGGCTAGCTACGGGACTTATGCAAGCCGGGCCTAAGCTCGCCATCGAAGCTGGCCTATTTGGTCTTATCTACTACATCGGCCGAAGCCTTGGCCAAGCCGCCATCAGCTACGGCATCGCACGTGAAATTGACCACCGATCCGTCTCTTTAAGCTACCAGCTCGGTATCGCCACCAACACATTTGCCCGGCGCTTACGGCTCGATCTCGGCTTTTGTGTAGCCGAGCTGTTGCTCATCGCAGCAGCCGTTGCATTATGTCTAACCGGTGGTCAAAGCTGGCCTATGCCTGAAAGCCTTCAGGTCGGCCTCATCTTCACGACTTATTTGGTCATCCTTTATGCGCTATCCGCCCTAGCGCTTTCCCGGGGGCTCGCTGGTATCAATCTCACCCTCACAAACCACCTTCCTCGTACTGCCGCCAAAATCGGTTGGCAACTTTTTAGCCATCGTATCGAGCTCATAGGCCCTCGTTTCGGAGCCCTCTTGCTCGAGGCGCTCCTTGCACTGCCCCTAGCCGCAGTTGGCATAGCCTTCATCGTAGTTTCGCCTCAAAACCTCCACATTCCAGTAATCCTCGGCGTAGGCATCCTAGCCTGGGTCGCCGGATCACTTTTGGGCGTTGGTACCGCTGCCTGGTGGACTATGCTTTATCACCAACTCGTCGCCACGGACCGCCCCAACGCTACTATTGCCTTATTTTCCGCTCGCCAGCCCGAAGACGCTCGGCGCGGTGCTCTCGCATTCATTATTTCGGCCGTCACCCTCATATTTACGATGGCCCTCGTTTTGCCGTGGCTAAACCTAGGGTTTTAGTTGACTTTTTGGGAGTTTTCAGGCATATTCATTGACAAAGCCACCGGCTTTTTAATTTTGGTTAATTTCGCGTCACAAGCGAAAACCAAAGGAGATCCAAGCAAAGCGTGAAGCCATTACTAGAGTATTTCACTGCCGCTCGCATTGAGCTCGCTAAAGTTACCTGGCCCAACCGGCGCCAAACTGTCCGCCTAACAACGCTGGTCATCGCCTTCTCGCTCACCTTTGCCGCCATTCTCGGCGGACTCGATCTCGCCTTCTCCACCTTGGTTCAAAAAATAATCGTCAAAGGGTAAACATGGCTGAAAGTCGCACCATCACTAAGCACTGGTATGTAATCCATACTTACTCTGGGTATGAAGACCGCGTGGCCGAAAACTTGCGCCAGCGTATTGAAACCATGCACATGGCCGACAAAATTTTCGACGTCATCGTGCCCAAAGAAAACCAAATTGAGATCAAAAACGGTCGTCGTCGCATCGTCGAGCGCCGCATCTTTCCGGGTTACGTCCTCGTCCAAATGGATGTCACTGAAGACTCCTGGTATGTCGTACGCAACACACCTAACGTCACCGGTTTCGTTGGCTCCGGCACCACCCCAACTCCCATTTCCGAGGATGAAGTCAAACACATCCAAAAGCGCATGGGCGTCGAAGAGCCCAAATTCAAGATCGACTTCAGCGTCGGCGAGGCCGTGAACATTGTCGACGGCCCCTTCAAAGGCTTCGACGGTATGGTCAACGACATCGACGAAAACAAGGGCAAGATCAAGGTGCTCGTCAACATGTTCGGTCGTGAGACGCCCGTAGAGCTCGATTCACTTCAAGTCAAAAAGATTTAACCCCCAGCCCTACCAAAAGATACTCAAACATTCCTTTCTCGACCCGTAATTGACAGAGTGCTCTTACCTCGGTAGCTTTATCCCAAGAGGGAGCACCTAAAAAACCCGAGAGGAGTGATTCGCTTGCCTCCCAAAGGCAGTTCTCGGCAAGATGCCGACCGTGTCGAAGCAGGACCCACGCGCACACACATCGAGCTGCTGATTGGCTCTCAAATGAGCCTCGGGAGCATTTCGCGTCTCTCATCTGTGTCGCGAACCGAAATAACGGCCATTCGAAGCGGCGCCCGCATAACTATTCTTCGTGACCTAGCAGAGAAAATCCTGGCCGTATCGCCTGAAGACAAGGAAGATGCCAGACGCGGAATTGATGCAGCGCCAGTTCAGGCCCACATCATATCCCTCGTCGCATCCGACATGAGTCTTAGCGAAATCGCACGTCGAGCGTCGACCTCCTCGAGTGAACTGTCCACCTTGCGCAAAGGGACGCGCGATCGAATCGACAGTGCACTAGCTGCACGAATTCTCGCCGTCGCACCAGGAGGCCAAAAGCCCTTCGTCACGGATCTGAAGCCACTCCAAGACCATCTGGATGAGCTAGTGGCATCCGGTGCAAGTCTTAATGCTATCGCAAAAGCTTGCAACTCGTCCCACACTCAAATCTCACAGATACATCAACGCAAACGGAAGTATGTAACAAGGGAGCTAGCTGAAAAGATTCTAGCTGTTACGTTGCCCGTTCCTGATGTGTCGAGTACTAAGCGGCCGATCGAGCACGGTACTTTGCGATGCTACAGCTCGGGTTGCCGCCGACCAGAGTGTGTTGCTGCTAACACCAGCGCGCATCGCAACTACCTCGATCTAAGGGCGGCGGGTCAATCTCGCGCACTTCAAGCGGCAGAACCGGTGCGAGCACACATTCAGTTCTTGCTTGCACGAAACGCCACCCTCGCAACGATTGCCGCTGAAGCGCGTGTACCCGTCTCGACCATCAGCGGAATCTACAGAAACATAGCTGGTCAGAGTATTTCGGAACGTCAGGTGAGAGCCGACATAGCTGCAAAGATCCTGGCTGTGTCGCCCCAAAACTGCGCGCGAGAAAGAGTAGTATCGGCAAGTGCATCCCTCATCCTGATCCAAGACCTCATGTTGAGAGCTTGGGCGCTATCTGACATAGCGCAAGGTTCGAGACTCAGCATCAATACCCCAGGCAAACTACTACAGGGTCGACGTCCGCTGATCCAGGCAACAACAGCTTCCAAGATTAGACAGTTCTTTGTGGATCACCCCGAAGACCTAGGGCCAACACCACGAGCGGCAGCAACTGCACGTCGACGCAGCTATTTGCCAGCCTGGCGACAAGACCCGGAAACGGTCACAAAACTCGCATCCGGGGTAGATTATCAACTTCCGGTACTTCTGGGGCTCGAGTTCAGGCTTGAACTGCGCATTCAAAACTGGCTCAGGCAGCAGCCAAGCATGGCAGGATGGGGAGTACTCCCTCGATCGACGAGGGGTTTTCTCGATATTCGGTTCAAACTTCAGGATACGCGCCGTTCTGATATCGAGACAGTGTCTCAGTTCGCATCAAAAACCAGCCTCGAGGCTGCGGCAGTGCGAACGCGAGAATGGCATGCTCTCAGGACCCTGCTCAAAGAGCCCTCGGTCTCAATAAAGGGGGTCGAAAGCGAACTCCGAGTGTTTATGACTCACCCTGGACTTAGCAGACTAAGGAGGTATTGAGAAGTTTGGGGCGACATGACCGGTGACGAGGCTTCTCGTCACCGGTCATGTCCTGAACAAAAACACACCAAAAGCTTCACAGATAGATTATAATCTGGTATTATTACGTAGCTAAAACTAAGGTGGGAGCCGAAACCGGCGCTTGCACCACGAAGGAGTAACCATTATGGCCGTAGCCAAAAAAGTCAAGGGCAATATTAAATTCCGCGTTCAAGCCGGCAAAGCCACACCAGCTCCGCCCGTCGGCTCAATGCTTGGTGCTCACGGCGTCAACATGATGGACTTCATTGGCGCCTTCAATGACCAAACTCGCGACATGGGTGACGTCAAAGTTGGTGTGAAAGTGAAGATCTTCGAAGACCGTACCTTTACCTTCACTGTTTCCGGTGAATCCATGGCCAACCAAATTCGCCGCGCCGCTGGCGTCGAAAAAGGTTCAGGCGTGCCCAACAAGACCAAAGTGGGCACCATCACGGGAGCTCAGGTAAAAGAGCTCGCAGAGAAAAAAATGAATGATATGAATGCCCACACCGTCGAGGCCGCCGAGAAGATCGTCGCTGGCCAGGCGCGTTCCATGGGTATCGAAGTAGTCGACTAACAATTTAACGTGGGAGACCAAAAGCGGTCGCTTGCACCACGAGGAGAAATTATTATGGCCACCAAAAAGAATATTGAAGAAGTAAAAGCTACGGACGAAACTCAGGACGAAATTACCGAAGTCCAGGAGAGCATGCCCGAAGTTGAGCTAGCGCAGGAAGCCGTCGCCGAAGAAAACCAACCGGAAAGCCCCGAAACAGCCAAACCCGAGCCCACCGAAGCCGAAATCAAGGCCGAAGAAGAAGCCGAGGCTGCTGGTTCCGGCAAACTCACCAAAGCCGGCAAGCACAGCGCCAAAGCCCTCCGTGAAGCCGAAGAAGAAGCTGCTCGCCAGGCAGCCAAGCTCGAACGAGCCGAGCACGAAGATGATGACGCCCCCAAGCCACCGAAGCGCACCATGCCCAACCCACTTCACCAGCACGGCAAGAAGTATCGCGACGCCGCCAAACTCGTAGAGGTCGGCAAAGCCTATAGTCTTGATGAAGCGCTAGAGCTCGCGCGCAAAACCGCTTCGGTGAAATTCGACAGCTCAGTCGAAATCCACATCAACCTCGGTGTCGACCCGCGTCAAGCCGACCAAATGGTTCGTTCAAGCGTCGTTTTGCCCCACGGTACCGGCAAAACCATTCGCGTTGCCGTCTTCGCCGACGGTAAAGCCGGCGAGGATGCCAAGGCCGCTGGCGCCGACATCGTTGGCACCACTGACCTTATTGCCGAAATCGAAAAAGGCAAAACTAACTTTGACATGCTTATCGCCACACCCGCTGGCATGGCCACTCTCGGTAAAGTCGCGAAAATCCTTGGGCCACGCGGCCTTATGCCCAATCCAAAAAGCGGTACTGTCACTCCCGATGTTGCGAAAGCTGTAAAAGAAGCCAAAGCCGGTAAAGTTGAATTCCGTATCGACAAGCAGGCTATCGTGCACCAGGCTATTGGTAAAGTTTCCTTCAAAGCGGAAGACCTGCGCGAAAACGCCGTTGCTTTCTTGAGCGCCATCATGAAAGCCAAGCCCTCCGCCGCCAAAGGCACGTACGTGAAAGCACTTTCTGCTACCACCTCTATGGGCCCTGGCATTAAGCTCGACGCCGCCGCCACTATCTCGGCTATTTCTACTAATAAAAAATAGCTTAAACAAAATCTGAAGCTCTTAAAACCCCCGGCAATTGCCGGGGGTTTTAGTTCACAACCGAACAAAAGTGATATAAAATATAGCCAATAGTTTGAACAAAAGGACTTTATTAAATGCCAAACTCAACCTACGCCATCGAAGCCGTCGGCCTCATGAAGTCCTATGGCAAAACTCAGGTTTTAAAGGGTGTCGACATCAAAGTCAAGCGAGGCACCATGCTCGCGCTGCTCGGGCCAAATGGAGCCGGAAAAACCACCACTGTGCGCATTTTAAGCACCCTCCTGCCCTTTGACGGCGGCACCGTCACAGTAGAGGGCCACGATGTTCGTAGCGATGCTGACGCTGTTCGCCGGGTCATCGGTCTCACCGGCCAGTCCGCCGCCATCGATGAACTCCTCACAGGCCGCGAAAACCTCGAAATGATGGGCCGGCTCTACCGCCTCACCAAATCTAGCGCCAAAGCGCGCGCCCAGGAGCTCCTCGAAGAATTTGCACTCCTCGATGCCGCCGAACGCCCAGCCAAAACCTACTCCGGCGGTATGCGCAGGCGTCTAGATCTGGCCGTAAGCCTCATAGCCACGCCACCCATCATCTTCCTGGACGAACCCACCACCGGCCTTGATCCACGTTCCCGCATTGCTATGTGGGACATTATCCGCGGACTTATGGCCAAAGGTACGACCATTCTGCTAACGACCCAGTATCTAGAAGAAGCCGATCAACTAGCAGATAAAATCGTCGTGATCGATGGCGGTAAAGCCATAGCCGAAGGCACCGCCCCTGAGCTCAAAAGCAAAGTCGGCAAAGACCGCCTGGAACTCTCGTTCGAAAATAGTGCCATGCTTAAAAAAGCCGAGGCAACACTTGGCAGCAAAGTTGTTGAAACAAACGACAAAGATTTTACCGCCACACTCATCATCCAAAACATCAATACCGACGTAAACGACGCTCTTACTGAGCTCGAAAAACAGGGGATTGCCATCATTTCCATGGCCGTCCACAAACCTACGCTAGACGATGTATTTTTATCCCTCACCGGCAAACAAAAAAGTAGTAAAGTGGCGGAGGCAAAATAATGGCAGAGCTCGTATTCGACAAACGCCCCAAATGGATCCTAAACCTTCTCGATTCCCTCCTAATGATCAAACGCAGTAGCACTCATATTCTGCGCAACACCGATCAGTTGCTTGGAACATTTTTCCAGCCCATTATGTTTTTGCTCCTGTTTTCGGCCGTTTTTGGCGGTGCCATCTCTAAAGCCCTTCCCGCTGGCATCAGCTATTTGAACTTCCTTATGGCGGGCATCATCGTTCAAACCCTCGCATTTGGCTCCACTACCACCGCGCTGGCAATTTGCAATGACATGCAAAAAGGCATTGTCGACCGCTTCCGGTCACTACCCATGTCAAACCTGGCCGTTTTGAACGGGCATGTTGTCTCGGATCTGTTCCGTAACGGTATATCAACCATCATTATGCTCCTGGCTGGGCTCGTCATTGGCTTTCGCTCAAGTGCCAGTTTTGCCGATTGGCTTCTCATAGCCGGACTTCTCACCCTGTTTACCTTCACCATTTCCTGGCTCTCAGCCATCATGGGCGTACTCGCAAAAAGCGTGGAAGGTGTACAGTGGCTATCATTCCTTATCGTCTTTCCGCTTACATTCGCAAGCTCAGCCTTCGCGCCCACAGACAGCATGAACAAATACCTCAAGGTCTTCGCCGAGAACCAGCCTATTACCCAAGTTATCGAAGCTATTCGAGCGCTCATTTTAAAACAACCCGTCGGAAATCACGCCTGGCTCGCCACCACCTGGTGCATTGGCATCTTAGTTATTGCGATTCCGCTAGCTTCGATTCTATTTAAGCGCAAAACCATGCAGTAAGAATTTGTAAGGATCAGATAGCTGTCAATTTTTGCCAGAAAACTGGCTCCTGCACAGAGTCCCTAAAACGAATGTCGACCATTTGTCGCAGCTGCTGGCGCGTAAATTTACGAATCGGCTCCTGGTTTACCAAAAAACTCTCTAACTGCTGATAAATATCGGCCGTCGTCGCCTGCTGAGCCCCCGAAAGACTATGCACGGCCTCATTGGGGTCGAGCGACGCGGTCAAAACTCGCAAACCATCCAAAGCAGGGCCAATCGAGCGAGGATTTGAAGCCAGCTGAGCCAAAGACATGATCACATCAATCGAGCTGCTGGGCTGGCTCTTCGATTCGTGCTTGGCACTGCGAGTAATAGCGTCCTCAGCGTAAGCAATACGAGTAAAAGCCAAAGCTGTAAAGACAGCTGCAACCGCGGTAAACAGATAGATCGTATAAGATACCCCATACGTCCAAAACCAGTGCGTATGCGGCAAATAAATCTGAGCCACCACATTCGAACAAGTCACAACAGCAACTGAGCCGTAGTATAAAGCCACCCAACGCAAGGCCGATTTATACAACACACTAACTTGATGCATAATCTTGATGGCAAGAATAGTCACAACCACAAGCAAAATCGCCAATGCATAAACAAACGTGCCAATACTAATGATATAAACTGGATAATCAGTGCGGGGTGTAGGTACCAATATCGCAGCACATCCGCCAACAACCGCAAGACCAATCGTAAACCACGGCCTAAGAAAAATGCTCTCTATCCCCGCTTGAATGGCGAGCAGCCGCACTCCAAAATAGGCCAAAAACATCATAATCACAAACGGCCACAGGTTTCCGCCTGCAAGAGCGTAATAAGAGTTCCCATAGCCCAGCGAGACCACGGCTATATCCTGGATCAGCCCGATAGCAATCATAAGCATCGAAGCACAAATAAGCACATAGGTAATCTTAATTCGCCGCTGAAAGCCATTTAGCGCACGCACAAACAGAACCGCTGCGCCGATGTGGAGCACCGTAACAAACACGGACTGGGTATACCAAATCTTTATTCCCAGCGCCAAACCCGATAAAATTATCAAACCAATAAAAACAAAAGAAAGTCCAACAAACAACGCCGCCAATAAATAGGCCCGTTTCATAATCGTCCTCTCTTTAATTCACAATCCAATATCTAAATTGTAACGCTTATGCTTACAGCCGTAAACGGAGATCCACATGTGTCGCAATATTAAAACCCTATCAAATTTTGATCCGCCTGCCACCAATGAAGAAATAAGAAACGCCGCCCTACAGTTTGTACGCAAGCTCTCTGGTTTTCGCAAACCCTCCGGTGCCAATGAGCCTGCTTTCAATCTTGCCGTCGAGGAGACAGCTATAATCGCTCAGCGCTTGCTAAGCTCACTGGTCGTTCATGCCGAACCTCGCAACCGAGAAATTGAAAGCGCTAAAGCCCGAGCGCGCACCCTGAAAAGGTTCGGTGTTGCCTAGTCAAAGAACTAATCATTATCCGATCCTTCGTCGTTTTGCGTCGAAATCTTAGCATGTTTTATAAGCTTTGTTGGGCCCGGCTTTATAAAATTGCCATTGGCGGGACATTTCGGGTTGGCTTGTCCGGTCAAATTCGCCGTTACATCCTCGTAAACAAAGGCTTCATTTTCCCCTTGCGCAAACCCGAAATAGCATAATGGCAAATAGGGCAAATTCGTTCCAAAATTAGTATTGAGAACAAGTCTAAAAATATTCACCGGATTCGCCGCCAACGCTAAATCATCTGCCGGTGCGCCGGGAACATAGTATGAAGCTAGTATTCCGAACTTTGCCTCAAGACTCGCCTGAGACCACTTGGCCATATTTCCAGCCGCCTGGTCCAGACCTGCAGATGATCCCAAATTGTTATTAAGTAGCTCCACCGGAGGTCCCTCGTCTGATTGCAAAATAATGTTGGCCTTCCCGCCGCTACGACGCATGATCTCGCTCAAGATTGAACTAATTTGCCCATTAATATACTGGATCTCATTCGTATCTTTCGTGATCGCCGGCAAACCTACGTTATCTGGTGTCGGATTATTGTTTATCGAGCCATCCGCATTAAACGGAAAGAAATTATGGGGCGCCAAAATCTGACTAAATATAAACCGCCCGCCCGCCGGTGCAGCTGCCAATTCATGCAACTTCGCAAGCTGAGCCTTCACCATAGTCACATCATCTTGCGAGTTGTAGCCAAGCACTCGGTAATTGCCAACCTTAACGCCGGCCGCAATCAGATTCCACAAAATATTCTTCTGGACCTGCGCATCAGTAAAATCGTTCAAACCATACACGTGATTCAAAAGCACAATCTGGTTATCGTTTGTGTAGGTACGATCAGCCAACGGTGAATAATTGCTCGTCTCGTACCAGTCACCAAGTAAATCATACGAGTACCCAAGGTTTTTAAGCTCCTGGATCACCGGCGACTTCTTGGCGGTAGTAAAATAGGGGATCAAGGTCTGATTCGCTGAACCCGAAAACCGGTTAACCGCATCGGACAAATATCCGCCACCAAGAGTAGATGCTACCGAGTTTACTGTATAGGGATAGTTGCTATTTGCCGCAGGCACATTATAAAAACCCGCACCACCGAGCTCGTTCAAAAAAGCCGAATTATCAAACTTCATCTGATTTTGCAAAACGCTCTGACTTGCGTAATCTTCGAGCAAAATATAGTAGATGTCTGGCTTGCCGTTTGCGGAAGTCGTACTAGCAGCTACGGGCAAGACTGGGGGCTTATAGAAAAATTGCGGCCATGCCTCGGCCAGATTGATGGCCGCCGGCACAAATTCAGCCAGGAAAAATCCCCCGATCGCAAGTACCACGGCTCCCATCATTTCTTTTGCCGGCCATCGTTTTTTCACAACGAGTCGGTCAAGCAGCAAACTCGCCCAATACAAACCGTAGATCAATGCGCAAAAATAGCTAAATCCCACCAACCATACTGGCAACGCCAAAGGGAAAAAGGAGCTCACACTTGAAGCTATCCCTCCAAAACGGTTCTGCAAGTCTTCTGTAGCTACAAAGGTTACACCAACACCCATCAGCAGAAACCGAAAGGGATGCCTGCGAAAAAACCCAACCATCACCCCGGCAATAATTGTCGCCACCAAGAAGTTAAGCAAAAGCGGCAGCAACAAGTCTTGCACCGATGTTTCGGCTACATTGAGCAAATAGCTACTAAAAATCGGAACTTCGGCCAGCAAAACCAACGGTAACCATAGCATTAGCCACGAGCCTAGGCACCCAAGATGCAAAGTCTGCGCCCAAGCCCTTTTCGTCACTGCCGTATCCATAGACCTACTTTTCCACCTTCACCTAGTAAGTTTGAGCTACATTCTTGAGAAGCAAATGAAAGCACGCTTTTATCATATCAGCCGCGCCCAAAGCCTTTCCGCCCAATCTATCAATATGATAGGATGCTTAGCAGTTATGGTATTTAGCGACAAACAAATCAAAACCGCTCTCAAAAGCGGCCATATCATCATTAACCCACTTGTAGAGGACAATATTCGCGGCTCAAGCGTAGATGTTACGCTCGGCGAATGGTTCTACGCTACCGAAAGCATTGGCCATCGGGATTATTACAATCCTTTTGACGCAGCCGACGTTCAGCGATACTTCAAGGGACCACTGAAGGCTATCCGTCATGAAGAATGGTGCGAGTCTAACGGCCGTAAATTGTTTGCCGGCATTCCGGCCGAGCAACAAATCATTGTTTTGCACCCCGGCGAGCGAATCCTCGCTCATACCCGCGAGTTTATCGGCATCAACCCTCCAGGCACCACTGAAATGAAATCTCGATCAAGCTGGGGGCGCAACGGGATTGCCGCCTGCTTCGACGCAGGCTGGGGCGACCCAGGTTACATCAATCGCTGGACCATGGAAATCTACAACCTCAACCAACGCGAAAGTGTTCCACTACCCGTTGGGGAACGCATTGCCCAGATTATCTTCCACGAAACCGGGCCAGTGGAACGTCATTACGGCGACGGCGGCAAATATCAAGGCGGGGCCGACATTCAGCAGGTCATTGCAAATTGGACTCCAGAGCAAATGTTGCCGCGAGCTTTTGTTGATACTCGCAGCAGGCCTCTACCGTTCGACACCCAAACTAGCTCAAACCTCAAAGCCCCCGAGCATGAAAAACGCTAAATCCATAGAAGGCGGTCTTTTTATTGTTCACGAGGGAGGCGAGGGCGCCGGCAAGACTAGTCGCGCCCATGCGCTCAAAGACCGACTCGAAAAACTCGGTTATGAAGTTTTCATAACCCGCGAGCCTGGAGCTACGGTCCTTGGTAGCCGCCTGCGTCAAATCACCCTGGACCCCGCTCTCGCCGGCAACATCGTCGGCCTCGAAAGTTTGTTCATGTTTGCAGCCGACCGCCACGCCCATGTTCGCCAAGTTATTCGCCCCGCCCTCGCGTCCGGGAAAATCGTCATTTGCGATCGCTACATCTATTCAACCAAAACCTACCAGACCATTGAAGGTGTCAGTGCGAATGCGATTGACCTCGTTTCAAACCTTGCAACTGGCGGCCTCATACCACACAGAGTTTACTGGTACGACGTTTCCCCGGCAGTAGGTCTCGCCCGGCTCCAAGCACAAAAACGCTCCGAACCAAGCAAATATGACGAAGCCCCACTAGCCTTTCATGAGCGAGTTCGCGAAGAATTTCGTAGGCAGTGGCTCGAGCAGCCAGAAATCATCAAACGCATTGACGCAGACCGCGCGGATACCGATGTAACATCGTCCGTCTACACCGATCTTCTAGAATTACTAAAAGCGATGCCCACGCGCTGATTATTTGGTAGCTTGGGAGACAAAAAGGAACCAAACTGATAAGCTTTTATGGAGCTTATGGTGCAGATAAAGCTAATAGGGGAGACGACTCGACATGAAACAATACCTCGACTTACTAAACGACATCAAAACCAATGGCGTCACCAAGACTGACCGCACCGGCACCGGCACAAAAAGCGTTTTTGGACGCCAGCTACGATTTGATTTAAACGACGGTTTTCCAGCCATCACTACCAAAAAACTTTTTTTGCGGGGCATTATTCACGAGTTATTGTGGTTCTTGCAAGGCAGTACAAACATTAAATATCTCGTAGACAACGACGTTCACATTTGGGATGAATGGCCGTACCGAGCTTATTTGCAAAAACAGTCCAAGCCTGTTCCAGATTCGTCCAGCCAGGAATGGAAAGAAGGCATTAAGGCCTTTGCAGAGCATATAAAACAAGATAACGATTTTGCCAAAACTCATGGTGAACTCGGGCCCGTGTACGGCAGCCAGTGGCGCAAATGGCCCACAGCAGACGGCGGTCATATCGACCAAATCCAGCGAGCCATCGACACCATTCGAAATAATCCCGATTCCAGACGCATCATTGTCTCGGCCTGGAATGTAGCTGAAGTCGACGAAATGGCAAAAGCCGGGCTGCCGCCCTGCCATACCATGTTTCAGTTTTATGTGGCAAACGGTAAGCTCAGTTGCCAGCTTTACCAGCGTAGTGCCGACACGTTTCTAGGCGTGCCATTCAACATTGCCTCTTACGCACTGCTAACGATGATGATGGCTCAAGTTACTGGCCTTGAGCCCGGGGAATTTGTTCACACATTCGGCGATGCACATCTCTATCTTAATCATCTCGAGCAAGTAGACGAGCAGCTTTCTCGTACGCCCAAAGCCCTTCCCACCATGAGATTAAATCCTAAAGTCACATCGCTTTTTGATTTCACCATCAACGATTTCACGATCGAAAATTATGACCCTTACCCTAGTATTAAAGCTCCGATTGCGGTCTAAAACGTGAAGATATCACTCATTGTCGCTATGGCTGAAAACGGCGTCATTGGGCGCAGAGGTGACGTTTTACCTTGGCGCTTGCCTGCAGATCTTGCGCATTTCAGACAGATCACGACTGGTCATCCCATCATTATGGGTCGAAAGACGTATGAAACCATCGGTAAGCCTTTGCCGGGGCGCCAAAACATCATCATTACTCGAAATCCCGAGTTTGTAGCCGAAGGTTGCGATATCGTAAATAGCCTGGACGAGGCTCTTCGAAAAGCTGAGGATTCCAAGGCCGTAGAAGCCTTTATCATTGGTGGAGGCGAAATCTTTAAAATGGCCCAACCCCGTGCCACTAAGCTATACCTCACACTAGTTCACGCGAGCATTGCCGGAGATACCTACTTCAAATACGACAAAGCCATCTGGCAAGAAATCGCCCGCGAAGATCACGAAGCCGATGAAAAAAACGAATACAACTATAGTTTCCTGGAATTTAAAAGAGAACCTGTCGCTGGGGAAATCCCGCAATGAAACACCCATAAGTTCCAAACTCCGACTTAAATATCGTCAAACTACTTTTTCCACAAACAGGATGGCCCAATGAATCAACTCACTACTCTCACCGCCCAAGAGTTCGCCAAACAACGAGACACGCTCAACCTCATCGCTTCCGAGAACTATCCTTCCCAAAAAGTCCTCGACCTCTTGGGCAGCGTTTGGAGCAACAAATACGCTGAAGGCACGCCAGGAAAACGCTACTACGCCGGCAATGACTACGCCGACAACATGGAAATGTTCGTCCAGCAAAAGGCTCTCGAAGTCTTCGACACCACGGGAGAATACGGCGTAAACGTGCAGGTCCTCTCTGGCTCACCCGCCAATACCATGGTATACCTGGCAATGCTCGAACCCGGCGACACCATCATGAGCCTCAACCTCGCCAATGGCGGACACCTCTCGCACCTCCACGCAACTTCCAACTACCTCAAGTTTTTCAAACACGTCAACTACGACGTAAAAGAAACCGCTACGGACACGTTCGATATTGATGAAGACGACTATCGGACCAAGCTCGCCTCCCATAAACCCAAACTCGTCATTCTCGGCTTTTCCGCCTACCCGCGCAAGTATGAATTTGCCAAACTCACGAAATGGGCTCATGACGCCGGCGCCCTCGTACTCGCCGATATCGCCCACATCAACGGCCTCGTCGCGGCCGGCCTACATGACACCCCGTTCAAAGCCGGCGATGAAGGTGCCGATTTCATCTCCATGACCACCCATAAAACCTTCCGTGGCCCCAGAAGTGCCATGTTATTTGCCAAGGCCGAGTATCTGCCCACCATCAACAAAACCATCTTCCCCGGTACCTCTGGTGGCCCGCATCTCCACGCCATCGCCGCCGTCGGCCAAGCACTACTAGAAATCCTAGGTGAAGACCAGCACCCCGATGGCCTCACCTTCAAAACCTACTCGCAAAACGTACTCGACACTTGCAAAGCCCTCGAAACAGGCGCCCATGAAGCCGGCCTCGAAATCGTTAGCCCCACTCAAAACCATCTCTGCCTCGTAAAACTCCCAGATACTACCGACAGCCTCGAGTTTCAAAAACAACTCGAACGCGTCGGCATTATTTCCAACCGCAACATGCTACCGTTTGACACCAAATCGGCTTGGCGCCCAAGCGGCATGCGGTTCGGTACTGCCGCGCTCACCAGCCGGGGCCTCACCACTAACCAAGCGAGCGAACTCGGCCAGCTTATCGGACAACTCGCCCTTGGTAAGGTCACCGAAGAAGCCGCAAAAGAGCAAAGCGCCGCCCTCGCATCAAAGCTCAACTGGTGGTACACCAACCACGTCTATTAAAATTCAAAAAACGGTTTGGCCCGGCTACTGGAGGTAGCCGGGCCCTGATGTTAGCAGGAGCTAAGCTCCCGCTCCATCCGCCGAAGAATCCCGTCGGGTTCAGCCAGCGCTGCTGCCACAATCTCGTCGGCTAGCTCCTGCGAGTCAGCCACGCTATACACTCGCAGCTGCGGAGCATTCCCCGAAGCCCTCAGGTGCACGATCAAGCCACCGTTGAAGTAGACCCGCAGGCCATCGATAGTCTCAAGACGAGTCACTTCGCCGTGACCCGGGAAGAATCTCTCGATCCGCCGCCGAGTCGACTCGTCGTCCGTCGAGAGAGCTGCAATAATCTCCTTGGACACATCCACCGGGAAGTTATCGAGCAAGCCCGATTGCGTGAACCGCGGAAGCAGTCCCGCAAACAGCTCGGCAACCGTCAAATCGGATTGCAGCGCCGCCATCAAAACCGCAATGATCGGCAAAACGGCGTCGCGAGTGGGCAATGCTAGCAGTCGCCTGTCACGGATGATCAAATCCGAACCAGTCAACATGCCTCCATTCACCTCCCAGCCGCCGGCTGCCCGACAGCCTCTCGTCACCGCTTCGGTCATGGCGTCCACCACCCAGGGCGAGCCGATCTTGGTGGTGACCCATGGGATGCCAACCTCATCCAGCAATGCCGTTGCGGCATCGCTGGATGTCACTGGAAAGGCTGCGAAATCAAGCTCGAGCCACCGGGCCACCACAGCTCCCAGTACGTCTCCCGAATGGAAAACGCCGTCGGCATCGATCACGAACGGACGGTCGCTGTCACCGTCAGTCGAAACGACAGCCAATAGACCCGGATAAGCCAAAGCCAGTTCCCGGAACAGGACCCGATCCGCCGCCGTCACGTTCTCGGTATCGATCGGCACAAAGACCTCCGACCGGCACACTGGCACTACCGTAGCACCCAGAGCTCTCAGTAGCTCGACAAGATCGTCACGCCCAACCGCAGAGTGTTGATAGACTACGATCGTCTGGCCGGCCAACCCGTGGCGACCAAAGACGTCGACATACCGCCAATAGTAACCCCCGCGCGCCCTGTCGTCTTCCAGCGGCAGCTCAGCGGTTTCCCGCAGACTGCCGTGGGCGTCAAACGCCGCCGTCGCGAAGACTTGTGCGTACACTTCGACCCGAACTGCAGCCACACACGCCTTAATCCCGGCCTCATCACGCTTGAGCACCTCACCACAACGCTTGAAGAACTTGATGCCGTTGCGATCGGCCGGAATGTGACTCCCTGTCACCATGATACACGGCGACTTCAGCCCGAAGGCATAGTATGCAAGAGCCGGCGTCGGGATAAAACCACAGTTCACCGCCCGATACCCGGCGTCGGTGATCGCCCGGATCACCGCTCGCATAATGCGAGGAGTGCTATCCCGAAGATCACCGGCGACATAGACCTCCTCTCCAGAACGCAAACCCTCCTGAGCTTCCATCCACTTGAGAAAGCCTCGCGTGTTGATGTAGCACTCAAGGTCCGTCATCGCCGTCACCGGCGCACGCAGGCCTGATGTGCCAAAACCCAACTCCTCGGGCCTATAGCCCAAGCTGTCGCGCAAATTGACCATGTCTTTTCGCCTACTTCTGTTTCGATGGAGCAGTCACTTTGACCGCCGAAAGCTTACCACTCTCGAGTTTAAAAACCAATCTTTTTCAGTTTAAGGACAAAAGACCCCCCCAACCATTGACGAAATCCCCCAAACCCTGCTAAACTAACCTAGTTCACCAAAGACAGTAGCTGCTCCAAAAGAGCTTAAAACTTGCTACCGAGGCGATTCCAGAAACCTAAAGCTTCACAAAAAGCTTTCGCGTCAAAAGGATTACTTCGCATGTCTCTTTGGTAAACACCGAAGAGATTTTTTAAAAACTAAGGGAGCAAAAGTCATATGGCCATTTCCCGCACTGCCAAAGAGCAAGCCGTCGAAACCCTCGGCAGCGAGCTTGGACGCATCAAACTGGCCGTCATGACCGACTACCGAGGTCTCACCGTGCGTGAGGTTGAAGAGCTCCGAGGCGTTCTGCGTACTGAAGGTATCACCTACCGTGTTACCAAAAATACGCTCCTGCGTCTCGCCGCCAAAAACAACCCCACCCTCGCTGCGATTGATCCTGCGACCTTCACTGGCCCCACCGCTCTTGCAATGGGTTTTGATGACGAAGTGGCACCCGCCCGCGTTATCTTCCAATTCGCCAAGACTCATGGTGCCCTTGAAATCGTCGGAGCCATCACTGGCGACGGTCAGATCCTCACCGCCGCTCAGGTAAAAGCCCTGGCCACCCTACCGACACGCGAGCAGCTGCTCGCCCAGGTGGTTGGCACTATCGCTGCACCTCTGACCGGTTTTGTCGGCGTCATGGCAGGCAACGTCCGTTCTATCATTAACGTACTAAACGCGCTTAGCGAAGCTAAAGCGTAAGGAGAAACATCATGGCAGAAGAAACTACCACTGAAGAAAAATTTGAAGTCCCAGCCGAGTTCGAAAAACTCGTTGGCGAAATCGACAAACTGAGCGTCCTCAAGCTCAGCGAGCTCGTAAAAGTCCTCGAGAAGCACTACGGCGTGTCCGCTGCCGCCCCTATGGCTATGGCCGCCCCAGCTGCTGCTGGCGAAGCCGCTGAAGCTGCCGAAGAGAAGTCTAGCTTCACCGTTATGCTCACCGCTGCTGGCGACCAGAAGATCAACGTCATCAAGGCTGTTCGTGAAATCACCGGCCTCGGTCTCGCTGAATCCAAAGGCCTCGTAGACGGCGCCCCCAAGGCCGTTAAAGAGAACGTAGCCAAAGCTGAGGCAGAAGAAGCCAAGTCTAAGCTCGAAGCTGCTGGCGCTACCGTCGAACTCCAGTAATCGGACAAACGCTCGTTAAAAAAAAGCTCCTCAAATCCTGAGGAGCTTTTTTGATAGTAACTGTAGCGCCGCTTTCGCCTCTGCCTCCATGCATCCGTAAAACTCCAGGGTATTCTGCCAAGTTTATATGCATTATTTATGAAAGGTTGCATCATTTTGACGATGGCGTCCCAGAAGCATGACCGCTATGATTGCCTTCGTCGCGTCGACGGGCGGGACACTCACAAAAAACTAACGATAAGGAGGCACCACATGGGAGATTTATCCATCGGTGTAACCGTAGGGCTGGGTCTGATCGGCGGCCTGCTAAGCGGGCTCTTGGGCAAGCTCTAAAGAGCTTCCCGCACGTTCGAAAATAAGACGCTACAGAAAAAGGATCATGGCTATGATCCTTTTTCCATTCCTGCCACCAACCTCAAACAGCTATCAGTTGGCCTGAAACGCTTGACCACCAAGCAACTAATGTGGTTTTATAAAGCAATGCAAGTCCCTATGCTCAACTCCAGCTCGAAGCGTCGTCGTTTTGCTTTCGCAATGCGACGGACCTTTTTTGATGCATAAAAAATAATACCAGACCCCCCCTTGTACCGTCGCATATGCGGCGGTTTTTTTGTGTTTTAACTTCTGCCGAAAACCTCAGGTTTCGGCAGAAACGCAAACCACAATCCCTTCAACCAAGCGAGGCATCATGCTACCCACCGCCGGCCTGAAGACCCGCACCTTGAATATCGGCACCGGAAATTGGCGAGCTACCACCACGGCTCACACGATCTATCTCAGCTCGCAGCATCAGAGGTATCTAAGGAGCACTATCGCGCTCTGGTCGAGCATCAACCCGCATCCGGAGGACACTTGGGTGGCGCGCAACTACGGCCTGCCCACCCTCATGCTGCGCTTTGACTGCAGTATCGGATCAGAAGGTGAACTCTTCATCTACGAAGTCGAGGAACGGCCTCAAGGCATCGGGTCGGCATTCCTTTACGACCATCCATACTTCCTCGACCGGCTCGCAGCGGCTCAGGCGAGCTGGCCAAGCTTCGTGTCAATCGAGACGCCCAGGCATCTAGCGGATGGAGGTACAGACGACGGCGTCGGGTGGATCCCTCAGATTCCGCTCTCTCGCCTTGCTGAGGTTGCGCCGGATACACTGCTGCTCGTACGATCAGCCACTGGCGAAGAGGGCTTGAGCGAGCTAATCCCGCGGTCCATTTCCACGCTCACTACCGAAGGGCAGAAGCGCTACGGCATCGATCTCGGATGGTGGAGGCTGGTTAACCAAAGCGATGATCTACCTTGGGACACGAGCTTCGTGCTCAAGCCTGTCCAAGGCTCAAAGTCGCATGGAATCACGATCTACTCGGCCAATGGACGTCTGCGCGGTTCTTCCACTCGCAGTCAGGTGGTAAGCGTGCTAGAGCGCTACGGCTCAATGTACTGCCAGCCATATCACCCGCCCACGCGCATCGTATACGAGGGGAAGCCGCATCACCTTCTACTCCGGCCCTTCTTCTTCTACGACATCAGATCCCAAGACTGGATCTATGGTGGGGGAGAGTGGTTGATAGATCCAAACGTGAAGCTCCACGGAACTTCCGGCACCATATTCGGACCTCTCGCGTAAGTGGTTTTGCGAGAAAGCTGGCCCCATCTGAGTACAGATGGGGCCAGAAACCAACATATAACTCAAAAAAGGAACCATCCCCATGACAACCCAAACCCCCAAAACAGAAGCCCTAATATCGCGTCTCGCGCGTCTCGTAGAATCTCGTACTATTACTTCAAACCAACAAGCAAACAAAAAAACGATGGGCGAAATTGCAGGCGAACTCAAACAGCTAGGTTTACATGTTTCCACCGGCTCACAAGGAAGTTTTCCTTATTGTTATGCCCATTTTAGGTCCCTATCCGATACCGAGATTTGGTTTTACGCTCACCTCGATGTCGTCGAAGGCCATACAGCTCAATTTGATTTGCAACGCAGACGCGGAAGACTCTACGGGCGCGGCACCTTTGATATGAAATTTGCGATCGCCGTGTACCTCCAGCTCTGCGTCGATTTAGCGCCCACCTCGCCATCCATAGGAATCATAATCGTCTCAGACGAAGAAGACACCGGAGAGGCCGGTGCTGGGTATCTTGCGTCCAAACTCAAATTAAGCGAAAAAACCGTAATTATACCCGACGGCGGAACTTCCTGGGGGATTGAGTCATCGGCCAAAGGTACACTATGGTGCAAACTGGAGGCACACGGTCTAGCCGCCCACGCTTCGCGCGTCGATGTAGGCATAAATGCCATCGAAACCTTAATAAAAGCAATCCCTAGAATTAAATCCGAGCTTCATACCGGTGATGGCCATGCGTACACAGATACCACCGTAAACATTGGAACTATTCGAGGAGGCCAGGTGGTAAACCAAGTGCCAAACCATGCTTTTCTTGAACTGGATATCAGGTTTCTGCCGCCGCACACCCCTGAAACCATCAAACAACAGCTTCTCGGCATAGCCCAGGATCTAGATCTCACACTCACAACAAGTACTCAGATTCCGGCCCTCCGACATAACCTAGACCATCCGGACATGAAGCGCCTGCAGACTATTATGACGAGTCATCTCAAACGTGAGGTCACTCTAGTAAACTCATACGGGGCCACCGACGCACAGTTCTTCGCGGGAGCAGGTGCAAACCCTATCGTTTTTTCACCAGAAGGCAGCGGGCACCACACAAGTCATGAATATATAACCATTCGTGGCCTCACCCAAACCTACCAAATCCTGCATGATTTTATAGATACGATGAAAGTTAAAGCTGATTAACTTTTGACTTTCATCGCCAGGCGTAGTATGAATAAAGCCAGCAGAGTGTGAAACCAATACCAAAGGATTTTCCCGGTGGCAGATATTACCGAAAAACAACTCAAGACCCTAAAGAAACTCATCGAGTCGGCTGAAACTAATCTTGCCGGTGCTAAAGAGCTCCTCACGAGCCTCGTCGGTTCAGATGAAACGGTATCCGTCTCGGAAACCAAAAGCGATTCCGCCGGCACGGGCAAAATCATCGAAGGCGCCTTCGATGGTCAGCACATGATCGGGCCCGACGGCAAAAGCTATCCCGTTCCCGCCAACTACGCCTCCAAGTCCAAGCTCGTCCAAGGCGACCAGCTCAAGCTCATCATCGGCGATGACGGTACCTTCATTTATAAGCAAATTGGTCCTGTTGAGCGCAAAAAACTCATCGGCACCCTCAACCTCAAAGACGGCGCCTACTACGTCGAAGCCAGAGGCCAGGAATACCATGTACTCTTTGCAAGTGTCACTTATTTCAAAGCCCAGCCTGGTGACCAGGTCACCATGGTCATCCCCGAAGAGGGAGAGGCCGAGTGGGCTGCGATTGAAGCTGTTATCGGCTAATGCAGACAGAACTTGAAGCCAAGTTCTTACATATCGATCCCCTAAATCTGCGCCAAAAACTCAAAGCAGCGGGAGCCACATTACGCGCCCCTGAGCGCTCTATGCGTCGTCGCAATTTTGATTACCCCGATGGCACGCTCGAAACTCGCGGCGGTTGGGTGCGGGTGCGCGACGAAAACGATAAGGTCACCCTATCATACAAACAACTCAAAGACCGCACCATCACCGGCACAAGCGAGTTAGAAATTACCGTTAGTAGCTTCAAGCACACCTGCGATTTCCTCGAGCTAATCGGGCTCCAATCCAAAAATTATCAAGAAACCAAACGCGAAAGCTGGAAGCTTGGACAAGTCGAAGTCGAAATTGATCAATGGCCCTGGATCGATCCGTTTATTGAGCTCGAAGGCCCGAGTGATACAGCCCTCAAATCCGTCGCCAGCCAGCTCGGCCTAGACTGGGATCAGGCTCTTCATGGAAGCGTTGAGATAGCCTACCAGGCCGAGTACGACGTAACTGAGGCCGAGGTAAACCATTGGAGCGAGATTACCTTTGTCCCGGTACCCGACTGGCTCAAAACTAAACGTCGAAAGATAAAGGTGTACTAATGCTATATTTTATTACCGGCAACGCAGGCAAATTCAAAGAAGTAGCTGCCCTCATCCCCCATATCAAACAACTCGATCTTGATCTCGACGAAATCCAAACACTGGATCCCCAAAAAGTCATCGAGCATAAACTAGCACAGGCCGCCAGTCACCACGACGGCGCATTTATTGTTGAAGACACTTCGGTTGGACTCGCCTGCTTAAATGGCCTCCCGGGCACGCTGATGAAATGGTTTCTCGGGTCTCTCGGCGTCGAAAAAGTGTCAGAGCTCGTTCACCACTATACCGACCATACCGCGACAGTCCGGACCACCATCGGCTATCGCGACGAACAGGGGACTATTCATTATTTTCTAGGTGAATATTCGGGCCAGGTCGTAAAACCCCGCGGCACGGGCGGCTTTGGTTTCGACCCAATCTTCATCGCCGACGGGCAAACGTGCACGAATGCCGAGCTCACGTCCGCCGAAAAAAACGCCATTAGTTCTCGGGGCAAAGCCGTACGCCAGCTCGCCGCCCACCTCAAATCCACCCTAAAAACACCGGCACCATAACCCTTATCCACTATTAACCCCGCGCCCCTTCAGATATAATAGTAGTCTAACGTGATGAGTGGAGCGAAGTGTCCGAACTAGCCCTGTACCGCAAATATCGTAGTGGTGATTTTTCCGAAGTTATCGGTCAGGACCACGTTGTGCGCACCCTTACCGCAGCTCTGGCCAGTGGCCGACTCCGCCACGCATATTTGTTTACCGGTCCTCGCGGTGTCGGAAAAACCAGCGTTGCTCGACTGCTCGCCCGCGCCCTCAATTGCACCGGGGAGCCCAAGCCCTGCAATCAATGCGCCAACTGCCAAACCGCACTAAACTCCTCGCTCGACATTATTGAAATGGATGCTGCCTCCAACCGCTCAATTGACGCCGTCCGCGATCTACGCGAAAAAGTCGGCCTCGCCCCCACCGCCGGTCGCTTCAAGGTTTACATCATCGACGAAGTTCACATGCTCACCACTGAGGCCTTCAATGCGCTCCTCAAGACGCTCGAGGAGCCTCCTGCCCACGCCGTATTTATTCTAGCCACAACCGAAGCCCACAAATTGCCCGAGACCATCATTTCCCGCACCCAAGCTTTTAATTTTAAACCCATCACCACCGCCGATCTCATAATGCAACTCGAGCGCATTGCGGCAAGTGAAAATATTCACATTACGCCGGATGCTCTGAGTATCATCGCCGAGACAGCCCGGGGAGGGTTTCGCGATGCTATCAGTCTTCTCGACCAACTAGCAAATGCCAGCTCTAGCTTGGTCGACGCAGATCATGTTCGCGAGCTCCTCGGGTACACGGCTGAAGCCGAAATCGCAGCCCTAGCGCATGCTGTTGCCGCTCGCGATACCCCGTCCGCTCTCGCCGTGGCCACGCGGCTGGGCAATAGCGGCGCCCAAGCCAGCATCATTGCAACCCAGCTCGCAAACCTTTGGCGGCAAGTCCTACTTGCAAGCACCGACGCCGTCCCCAGCCCCAGTGAAACCATTAGCAAGCTAGTTGCCGCCGTGCCTACGGCCGTAATTGCCAATATCATTAATGCTCTTCTCGAAGTCACGCGTTCGAGTTGGCCACAACTCACCCTGGAAACCACCCTGGTTCGCCTCACCGCAACCGATCCAGCTCCCGCACAAGACCTACAAACAAATGTGCGGCCAGCCAACAAGCATACCCCCACTCCCAAAGCATCCGCAGTCGAAGCCACCTCGCCCTCGCCCAACTCTGCCGACACCAAACCCCAAGCACCTTCGACACCTAGCCCAAGCACGTCAGAGCTTTGGCCGAAGGTACTGGTCGGGCTCAAGGCTCAAAACAACTCACTCGCTGCCCTCTTGCAAATGTACCCTGTCGATTTTGATGCCGACGAAATCACCATCAAGCCGCGGTTCAATTTTCATCGCGATCTTTTCTTGAAACCCGCCAACCGACTTCTCATCGAAACCGCTGCCGCCAAAGTCTACGGACGCCCAATCAAGATCTCTGCCCGCACCGACGAAACGGCGCGCACCAAACGCGCACGACCCGATGCTACCGCTGAACTCGTCTCGTCAGCCCTCGAAATCCTTGGTGGAGAGATCGTAGAATAATGCCAAGTACAAACTCCAAAACACGCGACAAAAAGCCGCATACGCCCACGATTGGCGAAATCCTAAACCAAGAAGTTGCCGCCGGGCGCGTACCCCCCCAAAACCTCGAAGCCGAAACCAGTCTTCTTGGGTCTATTCTCATCGAAAAAGATGCCATCATAAAAGTCGCGGATATTGTTTCCGTAGAGGACTTCTATGTCGAAAACCATGCGCTCATCTTTGCTGCCATCATGGACCTCTACGAAGGCCGTCAGCCTATCGACATCGTTAGCCTATCCAACAAACTTTCAGAAGCAGGTGAACTCGAACGTATCGGCGGATCTGCGTATATCGCCGATCTCACCAGCGCCGTACCAACGGCCGCTCATGTCGTGCACTATGCCGGCATCGTGGCCCATAAGGCTACTCTCCGTCGTCTCATCGCCGCCGCTTCGAACATTACCGGCTTCGGCTACGACGAGCAGACTCCGCTCGATCAACTCCTCGATAAAGCCGAGCAAACCATCTTCGAAGTCAGTCAAAAAAACCTCAAACAAAACTTCATCCCCATACACTCCATTCTCGCCGATTCCTTCGACCGCCTGAACGAAATGCACACCAACTCCGACAAACTCCGCGGCATCCCCACCGGTTTTCGCGACCTCGATCACTTGCTTGCGGGCCTTCAAAACTCTGACCTGCTCATCCTCGCTGCTCGCCCCTCTATGGGTAAAACCACGCTCGTCATGAACATCGCCCACCACGTCGCCGCCAAAGAGGGGATACCCGTTGGCTTCTTTAGCCTTGAGGTGTCCAAAGAGCAGCTCATCGATCAACTCCTCGCCATCGAATCCGGCATCGATTCCTGGAAGCTCCGCACCGGCGCACTCGACGATGATGACTTCCCTCGCATCAACGAAGCCATGGCCGAGCTCTCCGAGGCCCCTCTCTACATCGACGACTCCGCCATGACCAATGTCATGGAAATGCGCACCAAAGCTCGTCGCCTCCAGGCTGAACACGGCCTCGGACTCATCATTATCGACTACCTCCAGCTCATTTCCGGCGGTGCTCGCAGTATGGAGGGTCGCCAGCAAGAAGTCTCAGAAATTTCTCGTGGCCTCAAAGGTCTCGCCCGTGAGCTCAACGTGCCAGTGCTTGCCCTGTCTCAGCTCTCCCGCGCCGTCGAAGCCCGTAACCCGCCAATCCCGCAGCTTTCCGACTTGCGCGACTCTGGTTCCATCGAACAAGATGCCGACGTCGTTGCCTTCATTTATCGACCTTGGTATTACGACAAACAAGCCGATGAAAACATCACCGAAATCCTGGTCAAAAAACATCGTAACGGCCCCATCGGCGACGTTGAGCTCTACTTCCACCCGGAACAACGCCGTTTTGCCGATCTTGAACGATTCCATGGTCAAAACTAAGGAGACACCCGTTTACACATTCAGCCCAAATCCGTTATGCTTAAAAACACAAACAAAGAGGTAAGTGTGTCACACATACAGTCTGCCCGAAGAACCAGTTTAACTCGTATAACAAAATTTAGTTTCGTCGGCGTCATCAATACCCTCATCGACTTCACCATCTATAACCTTCTTTCAAGTAAAATCGGCTTCGGACTGATTCAGTCCAACATTATCTCTACCTCCATCGCCATGGCCTTTAGCTTTGTGGCCAATAAAAAGGTTGTTTTTCGCAAACACCACGGTTCCGTCGCCCGTCAAGCAGCAACATTCCTCGTCGTTACCGGTTTTGGGTTGTATGTAATCCAAACCACCACCATCCACCTCCTCACCAAAGTCTGGCTTGCGCCCCTTGCGCTTCTGCTCGCAATTGCCCACGCCATCCATCTTACCGGCCACGACCAGTTCCTCATCAAAAATGGGGCAAAAGTTGTTGGCACCATACTAAGCCTTATCTGGAATTATATAATGTATAAAAAAGTGGTATTTTCTTAAGATGACACATGCTCCAAAACCCCATGCTCCCTTCGCTTTCCTCGGCCGTTTCTGGACGCCCGTAGGTCTCGGCGTTGTCACGATTGTGGCAGCCTTCTTTCGGTTTTATCAGCTAAATACCTTACCACCAGCGCTCGATGACACCTCAGCCCGTATCGGTCTCGAAGCCCTAAAGATTGGTGCAGGCCACTGGTTACCCACACTCAGTGCAGGCAACGGCTACGCTCCTCTGTGGATTTGGTTGCAGTCTCTAAGCATACATATGTTTGGTCATACAGCTGTTGCTTTACGGCTTTGGCCGGCACTACTTGGGACGCTCGCCGTTGTCGCAACCTGGCTTTGGGTTCAAGACTGGTTCGACCTTCGTACAGCCTGGGCCAGCGCAGTTTTAATGGCCGTCTCGCCTTGGGCCGTTACCATCTCGCGCAACGGCGTCGAATCAGCTCTGCCGCCACTACTCGTTCCGTTGGCACTATGGGCTTGCTCACGCGCGCTCAAAAAACCAGGCCCTCAAAGCTATCTCGCGCTCAGCGCCATCCTCACCTTAAGCCTTTTTAGTGGCCCCATTGGCTGGCTTTTAGTTGGAATGGTTCTAATCCTTGGTTTCTGGAGAGCCGCCAGGCGCCACTTGCTCCGAAAACTCATACCCACCGGCGGTGTTGGCATTGGTATTTTCGTCCTCGGTCTCGGCGCTTTTGCTTATCTCATGGGAAAATCCTTATCAATCATCACTTCCATGCCGCAAACTCTTGGGATCGCTCGCTCATTCCCGGCCCTCGGTCACAATCTGCTCAAGGTTCTGCTTATGTTTAATGTCTACGGCGATGAAAATTATCGTCATAATCTCTCCACCGAGCCGCTGCTCAATGCCTTCGCCGGTATTATGCTCATCGCCGGACTATTAGTGGCTATTTCAAGACTCCACCTCAAGCGCTACCAAATACTCCTCACAACCCTTTGCTTATTGCTCTTTCCGGCTGTCCTCGCCACCACCGGTGTGCCAAATTCAAGCTGGGCCGTTGGTGCCCTGCCCCTCATTTTTGCCCTCAGCGGGCTCGGTGTAGCCTATATGCTTGAGCTTTGGTACACTACCTTCCCCATAAATTCTGCGGCCCGAACCACAGGCCAAGCCGCTATCATCATCTTATTTACCCTAAGTCTCCTCCAAGGGTTCACTCAATACTTTAGAGCTTGGGCCGGCTCGACAGCCCTCTATCTAGCCTATGATGAAGGTGCCACTCAAATTGCACTTCACGTGCAAACCGATACGACAAAGAACGATCGGTTTGTAGTAGTGCCAGCCGACCAAACGCCCATCATAGACTATCTAGACTACGGCCAAAGTCGTTATCACACGCTCACGATCCCGCAACTTCAATCATTACCGCTGGCAGGCAACACCAAACGCGAGTTCTATATCGTAACCGCCGTTCGTGACGATGCCATCAAAGTGCTCAAAGCCAAGTTTCCCGGCGGCGTGTTAAGGCCGCATTATTCCTCGTTCAATCAAGCCGAGATCTTCTATACCTACGAAGTAACACAATGAATTCCGGTCAAGTCGACCTCAGTATCATCATCCCGGCCTACATGGAAGCAAATCATATTAGCGACACCCTAGTCCGACTCGCAAGATTTCTCAATACTCGCCACTATGGAGTCGTAGAAGTATTGGTAGTCACGGCCGATAGCCCCGACGGCACGGCCCGCATCGCACAATCTCAAAGTCATCTTTTTCAGCATTTTAGGCTTATTCCAGCCGGTCCAAGAGTGGGCAAGGGCCGAGACGTCCGCCTCGGCATCTACGAAGCCAAAGGTCGCTATAAACTCTTCATGGATGCAGACCTCGCCACTCCTCTTGCCCACCTGGACGACGTCAAAACGTTCATGGACCACGATGGTCAAGTCGCAATTGCGGTTCGCGACCTACTGCGCATTCACAAAGGCCTTATGCGCAAGCTCATGTCCAAAGCGGCCAATCTCGCAGCTCAAGCTCTCGTCGTTCCCGGCATAAAAGACACGCAGTGCGGGTTCAAAGTCTTCGAAGCCGCGGCTGCCGAAGCCATCTTTAGCCGCATGACCATGCTCCAGTGGAGTTTCGACATGGAAGTACTCGCCATTGCTCGCCAGCTTGGCTACACCATTAGCTTCATCGAAACCCCCGATTGGCACGATCCCAAAACGAGTGAAAATGGGCTCGTTGGCGATTCTCAGATCAAAGTGGTACTCGGAGGCTTTTCCGATCCCTTCAAAATGCGCTTAAATATTTGGTCCGGCCGCTACCGAAAACCCCACTATGCCCATCACCCTGTTCGCGCCTCTAGCTAAAACAATTTATAAACGTAAATGCTCCCGCCGATCTTCGCTATAGGCTGGCGGGCTCGCAGATAACCATATCCGGGATTATGCTCTGCAACCGAAAAATACCGGTCACTCTCAAGGTATGCTTCCGAAACGGCGATGTACTGCCCAGTATACTCACCGTTTCCGGCGTGCCACGGCTCATAAACGCTGTGTGAACAATCATAGCCATCTGGCGTAGCAACTAAATGCCCAGCCTCATCATAGCGTCGCCCACAAAAATAATATGCCACATCTCCGCCACCGAAATAATCAACTGCTATGTGCTTAATCTCAGGATGATCAACCACATAGGATTTAAGCCGCTTCAGGTCCTGCCCCCAGTCCACGCTTGAATCAGAGAAATACCGATCCGCATGAGCTGGTCCGCCGGCAATTTCATTAAAATACGCAAGATAACTCGGATACACCAGGATCGTACTTGCACCGTACCATACAGCCAGCACAACAAACCCAATGCTAGCTGGCAAGAGTTGTCCCTGCTTCGCCAAAAGTCGCAAAGTTTTTACCACTCCAATCGCCACTAGCACAAAGAGAGGAATATAAACTGGCAGAATATGACGAATCCCAAGCTCCAAATTCCCAGCCACAGCAATCGAAAAGTAGACAATACCAAATATTCCCAATGTCCACTCTAAAACATGTGTACGGACATGGCTCGCAAATCTGCCCAAACGCCGCTGGTCGCCGGTGACGACTCGCCATATTCCATAACCCATGACCACCGCGAGCATAATGAGCAAAGCCACCTGAGTTTTGAGCAATACGAGCTCCGGAAAATACAGGCGGTAGATCTGGGTGGAAGCTTGGCCGTTAAAATACGTCACCCCACCGCCTACAACCCGCCCAAATACCATTGCGAGACCCAGCAAGTACTGCGCAATCGGCTTTAGTACTGGCCCGTGATTAAAACTAATCAAAACTTGAGCCACCGAATGTCCCAGCCCATACGGCAACTGGCTTTGGATCAGCCGGTTCTGCACATCTTCAGGCATCAGCCATACTTGAGGCATATAAAACAACCACATCCATACCCAGCTAAGGGCTGAGGCGGCAACAAATCCACCCACAAGCACCCGCAACCGTTCAAGCATCCGCTTTGGACGATCCATCGCCCACACCAAGCCGGCAGCGATCAACCCGAGCAAAGGATACAGAATAAAAGCTGAAAACTTCACAAGCTCCACGCCTGCCAGGGCAAGCGAAAGCCATACCAAATTCCATCGCGTTGGCATCCTGACAAACCGGGCAAATGCCACAATCGCCACAAAAGCAAATGCGCTCAATCCTAAATCGGTAGTAACAAGCGTCGCATGAGCCAAAATATTTGGACTCAAACAATAGAAAAACAAGGTCAAAAGCCCCACACCCGTACCCCAATGACGCCGACACACCTCATACAAAAACACCCCAAACAACAGCGCCACCAATAAAATGGGCATCCGCGCCGCAAACAAAATCATATCCGCATTATTGCCTAGGTAGTACAAAAAGTACCGACCCACATCCCATTGACCGTTACCCTGCATTGTCCAAGTGGGCAAATCTGTCGGAAACGCTAGGTGCATAAACTGAAGCGGCAGAGCAGCGAGGTCCTTCATTAAGGGCGGATGCTCAGGATTAAGCCGGTAGTCATGCAAATATACCGTCGCGTATCCTGCTGGAATATGCGCAACTTCGTCGGAGGTCGCCGAATTACCCAACATACTCCCCAAACCAAGTCCCGCCATGAGCAAAAGCAAACCACCCGCCATCCAGCCATGGTACGTCCAAATAAAACGCCTGAGCCAGCTTGTGGTACGATTATACAAAGACTTCTTCATAGACCATCCATTTAGTACTGTGCAGAGTAATTCTAGCACAAGAACTAAGCCTGCGTGGAGCTCGAAAAGAGGTTGCTAAATTTAAGGAGTAATCATGTTCGAAAAAAGCAAAGCTCTCTTTGAGTTAAAGAAGATCCAGTCTGCTCTTGCTAAAGAAACCATCGAGGTTGAAGCTGGTAATGGCGCCGTTAAAGTCAAAATCAATGGCGAACAAAAAATCCAAAAGATCAGCCTCGATGAAGCCGTAATTCGCGATACCGAAATGGCCAAGGTCGAAAAATGGCTCGAATCCGCCATCACCCAGGCTATCACCAAATCGCAACAGCTCGCCGCCGAAAAAATGCGTAGCGTCGCCGGAGGCCTGGGAATTCCCGGACTGTAGTTGCCCCTCAATGCCAAAAACCACCAGCAACCAATATCTCCTTTTCGATTGGGACGGAAATATCGTTCAAACCCTCGACCTCTGGCTAAATGCTGAGCGCCTCATTCTTTCAAACTACGGCCACCATCTAAGCGATTACCAGCTTGGCGAAAGTCTCGGAAATTTCTTCAACTATTTCAAAGACCTTGGACTCGAAAACCCACAAACCGTACTTGATGAAGTTGTCGCGCAAATCGAGCAAGGCCTTCCAGACGTCCAGCTTTACCCAGGCGCCAAAGAAACGCTCGAAGAACTCCATCATCGCGGCAAGACACTGGCTCTCATTAGTACCTCACATCGCCGGCACATCGAACCACTCCTCAGGAAACACCGCCTTACCGACTTATTTGACGTGGTAATAACGGGCGATGACGTTTCCCGCCATAAACCCGATCCCGAGCCACTCCTAAAAGCGCTTGAAGCTCTCGGCGGTAGTCCAGACGCCACTCTCATGATCGGCGACTCCGACAAAGACGTGAAAGCCGCCCAAAATGCCGGCACTCGCTCAATTCTTTTCTATCCGCCCAGGCATGCAGTCTACTACGATCTCGCCACGCTTCAGGCCCTAGGTCCCACCTACACTATCAATAACTTTTCCGATATCTTAGCCATTACTACTTAAGCTAAAAACTATGCAAATTGTCCCTTCATCAGTCGAACGCCTCATCACCGAGCTAGCCAAACTACCAGGCGTGGGACCGCGCACTGCCGAGCGCCTAGCCTTCCACTTGCTCAAAAAAGACCCGGCCCGCAGCGCTAGTCTCGCTAGTGCCGTTGATGGCCTGCATGCCGGCGTGCGCACCTGCCAGACGTGCTTCAACTTTGCCGAAAATATGGAGTGCGATGTGTGCACCTCTCCCAAACGTACCCGCACCACTATTGCCGTCGTCGAAGAGCCTTTCGATGTCGTTGCCATCGAAAAAACTGGTATGTACCAGGGCCTTTACCACGTCCTCGGCGGTGTTATTTCACCCATCGACGGTATTGGTCCAGAGCGACTCGAAATCGCAAGCCTCCTAAAGCGCGTGGAAAGCGGGCAAGTGCAGGAAATCATCCTCGCCACCAACCCATCACTCGAAGGCGAGTCTACCGCCATGTACATTCGCGCACAGCTCGAAAATCTACCAGTGACGCTCACCAGACTCGCTCGCGGCTTGCCAGTAGGGGGCGATCTCGAGTATGCTGACCAAATTACGCTCGGAAGAGCACTGCAAGGAAGGCAGGCATTTTGACCACATCCCCTCATAAACAACTAGCGTCCGCCATTGATTCGGCCGAAACCATTCTCATCCTCCAACCCGATAGCCCCGATGGCGACAGCCTAGGGTCTGCCCTCGGCCTCGAGGAAATTTTTGGCGACCTCGGCAAAACCGTTGCTCTCTATTCTTACAAAGAGCCCGAGCCCTACCTGCATGGCCTCGAAGGCTGGGACCGCGTATCGCAAAACCTGCCCAAACACTTCGATCTCACTGTGCTCGTCGACACCGGCGCTCCCGCACTTATCAAATCGGCACTTGAGCATCATTTCGCCGCTCTCACCGCCAAACCGTTTTTCATCATCGATCATCACACCTCTCGTCAAGATTTCGGCTTCGAAACCACTCAAATTGTCGAGGAAGCCGTAGCTACTTCGGAGCTCATCACCAAGCTTTGCCTCGAGTTCAAATGGCCCATCAACCCCCAGGCCGCAAACAAGCTCGCCTCGGCCCTCCTCAGCGACTCACTCGGCCTCACCACCTCCGGCACCACCGCCGATAGCGTCGAGGCTCTCGCCGAGCTCACCCGCCGTGGCGCCAACCTCTACGAGCTCTACAAAACCAAACGCGAGGCCGGCGCTCTCACCTCAGACCTCCTTCACCTCAAAGGCAAGCTCCTCACCTCTGTCGAATTCTACGAGGATGGCCGTCTCGCCGTCGCCGAAATCACGCCCGACATGGTCGCCCGCTACAAAGACATTGCCGAACCCTACACGCTCATCTTGAGCGAAATGCAGTGGACCAAAGGCGTCGAGCTCGTCGCCGTATTCAAAAACTATGGCACCAAGATCAACGTCCCTTTGCGCTCCACTACCGGTGCTGCTAGCATCATCGCCGAAAGCTTCGGCGGAGGAGGCCACCCCAATGCCGCCGCCTACCGCTGTAAAAGCACCATAATTCGCCACGAAATCGAAACTCTTGTGTCCACTTATCACGATTATCTCGAGCATCAAAAGGACTAATCCTATGCGCCTCTACAACACCCTCACGCGTACCGTTGAGGAATTAAAACCCATCAAACCAGGCGAGGTTAGCCTCTACACCTGCGGCCCCACCGTCTACAACTATTACCAAATCGGCAACCTTCGCAACGCCGTTTTCAACGACACTCTCCGCCGTACGCTTGAGGCTACCGGCCTCACAGTAAACCATGTCATGAACATCACCGATGTCGGCCACCTTGTCTCCGACGCCGATGAAGGCGAAGACAAGCTCGAAAAAGGCGCTGCCCGCGAGGGCAAGACCGTTTGGGAAGTCGCAGATCACTACACCGAAGCCTTCAAGCGCGACATGACAGCTCTCAATATCCTCCCACCCAGCGTAAATCCTGATCGTTCCAAAAATAAGGCTCCTCACGACCCCTACGCTAGAGCCACCGACTTCCTCCCAGAGCAAATCGACATGGTCGCGGCCCTTCTCGAAAAAGGCTTCGCTTATCTTACAAAACAAGCCATCTACTTCGACGTCGCCAAATTGCCCAGCTACGGCCAACTCTCCGGCCAAAACCTCGCCGACAAAGACGTAGCCGCCCGCAGCGATGTCATCACCGACCCCGAAAAACACTCTCCCCACGATTTTGCCGTTTGGTTCTTTGCCACCGGCCACTTTGCGGACCACACTATGCAATGGGATAGCCCTTGGGGTCGCGGCTTTCCCGGCTGGCATCTCGAATGCTCGGCTATCATTCACGCCACGCTCGGCGATCCGATAGACATCCACACAGGCGGCATCGACCACATCGGCACGCACCATCCCAATGAAATGGCCCAAACCGAGGCCGCCCAGGGCCATCCGCTCGCCAACATGTGGGTCCACAACGAATTCCTGCTCGTAGACGGTGCCAAAATGTCCAAGTCCAAAGGCAATTCTTACTTGCTCGAAGACATCACGAGCCACGACGTCCATCCACTAGCTTACCGTCTGCTCTGCCTCCAGGCCCACTACCGCAGCGAAATCAACTTCACCTGGGACTCGCTCGCAGCAGCCCAAAACACTCTGCTCAATCTCTATGCTTGGGCCGACCTCAAGCACCAAGCTAACCTTTCCGAAGTCCGCCTCCCCGAAGACGATATTGAAAACTTCCTCGCCCGCGTTCAAACTGCCCTCGAAGACGACCTCTCCACCAGTGCCACCCTCGCCGAAGTCTTCGCCTACACCACCAGTCTTGCTCCTGGCATGACGCTCGCCGCCGAAGATTTCGAGCAGCTCCTGAGCACCCTCGACCACCTACTAGGCCTAAAGCTAAACGACCGCCCCGATATCACCCCAGATCAAAAAGACCTCATCGAAAAGCGCGAACAAGCTCGCGCCGCCAAAGACTGGGCTGGAGCCGACAAACTCCGCACCCAACTCGCCAAACACCATCTTGAGATCAGTGACACCCCCAACGGACCCCGGTGGCGCCGCAACAATATTGCTAGCTAGTTGCTAGCGAGCCTTCGACGCACCACATCTCGTGCCAAAATTTGCAAACTCGCCCCTACCGGAATCGCTACGATCGCGCCCAAAATTCCACCTAGTCCAATCCCCACAAGCACCGACACTAGCACCAAAAGGGGAGACATCTTCACCGTTCGTCCTTGCACTATTGGCTGCAAGATATGATTTTCAACCTGCTGGTAAACCAGGAAAAAGCTCAACATCACAACGCCAGCCGAAACAGAGTTAAACAACGCCGCAATCACCACAATCGTAGCCCCAATCGACGCTCCCACCAGCGGCAACCAGTCAAAAATACTCACCAAAATTCCCAGCGGCACCGCATAAGGTACGCCCAAGATCGTTAACAAAACTGCGGTTATCATACCTGCAAGGCCGCTCATCAAGACATAACCTGCCACATAACCCGCCACCGCTTTATACATTGCAGCAGCCAACTCTCGTCCATGAACTCGCCTTTTCTGCGGCACCATCTTCCAAAATGCCTCCGTCCAATGCGGTCCTTCGAGCAGCATAAAGATCGTCAGTACGATAATCGTTATGCCGGCAGCCACACTGGCAAACAATTGCTGAAGAATCGACAAAAACGATCCGCTAGCCGTCGAGGCGTACTTGAGCAGCTCACTTTGGCTATTTCTTACTCGGTCCACCAAATGGTAAGTTCGAATTTGCTCGCTCACCCAGGACTGTCCATTCACCAGCTCGTCCGTATAATGCGGCGAATTGCGAATCAAAAGCTCAGTCTGGTGCACCAGCGGCGGCACCAAAGCCACAAGCAAAAAAGCCACCAGCGAACCCGCCAGCACAAATACGCTTGCCACCGCCAGCTGACGACTCCGAAGCACCTTCCGGAACGTTTCTACGAGTGGATTAAGAGCAATGCTCAAAAAAAACGCCGTACCAATCCACACAAGTTGAATCCGAACCGCATAAGCCGCCATTAAAACCCCCGCAAACAGAGCCGTCGAACCCAAAACTTTAAAAATCGTTCGCGTTGAAATGTTCATAATGCCAAAATTATGACATAATAGTTCTGGTTTGCGCAAGGCACGCGAATAAGCTAAAATCTATCTTTGTTATCCAATCCATCAAGGCACACAATGGGACGTGGCCAAGCGGTAAGGCACCAGGTTTTGGTCCTGGTATTCGGGGGTTCGAATCCCTCCGTCCCAGCCATGGAATTATTAGCCCTACAGAGCCAAAACTTAGACCCAATATCGGGTCATTTTTTGTTAACCTCGCTTTATACCTCTGTTAAGCCATTATTAAGTTCGGATTTTATCTGATAGTCCTAGGACCTGATTTGCACGCCTGTTATAATTGCACCAATTAATCGGGAGGAACCTGTCATAAACACATTATTTACTAGGAACCTATATGAAACCGACAAGCAATATTACGGACATTACATCCGAAGCAACCGACGATAAACACGACCAACCTAAGGCGGGCAAACAGGCATTAGTCCTCGGTGGCGGCGGATCGGCCGGCAACGCCTGGCTCATCGGCGTCGTCGCCGGCTTGTTTGACGGCGGGCTGGACGTCACCAAGGCCGACCTAATCATTGGCACATCCGCCGGATCCACGGTCGCAGCCCAGATCACCGGCGCGACTCCAGCCGAACTGTATGCCACCACCATTGCCGCGCCCCCGCCACAAACAGCTCCGACCGGGTCTCGCCTCGGATCTGCACCCGTGAAGCCGGCGACGAGCCAAAACCACCTGGAGAGGTTGACCACAATCATCGGCGCCGCAAAAAATGTGGCCGACATGCGCCGCCGACTGGGCGCCGCAGCACTCGAAATGGATGCGGCGTCGGATGGCTCCTGGTCGGCGAAGTGGCGCGCCATGGTTGAACCGCGGCTACCCAGCCAGCACTGGCCGCAGCAAGCGGTGCAGATCGCGGCGGTCGATGCCCGAACCGGCGAGCCAGTCGTGTTCGACTCTCGCGGCGGGGTCAACCTGGCGGATGCCGTCGCTGCCAGTTGCTCCAGCGGCCTTCCCTATCATATTGGTGACAACCGCTACATCGACGGCGGCTTCCGCTCTAATGCCGAGAATGCCGATCTGGCCGCCGGCTACGCTCGCGTGCTAGTTCTATCGCCGTTCAGTGGCAAATCACTGCAACCGCTGGAGTGGCGCACGCACCTCGCCACCCAGGTCGACGAACTCCGCACCCACGGCAGTCGGGTCGAAACCATCTTCCCGGATGGCAGCGCCCGCGACATATTCGCCTCCGGGGGGAATGTCATGAATCCGTCAAAACGTGCGCCCGCCGCACATGCCGGTTACGACCAGGGCAAAGCTCTCGCCGCCCGTCTCACCGAATTCTGGCGCTGATACCTACGAAACCCGTCGACTCAAGAGGGAGTCGACGGGTAGTCGTCTAAAGAAATTCATAGCTGCCCTCTGCTTATTTTTTAATCGTTGTATCTTCCTCTTCATCAAGCACTCGGCGACCACCCGCATGTCGGATGGCACGCATATAAACCTCCCACAGATACAGTTATCGGATTACTTTATGAATCGATAGGCAAGCGATGAACCCCCAACGAACATAAGCGAAAGTATCAAAAACCATTCCGATATTTGGCCCAAAAGGGCAATCGCAATGCCGAATAGTGAGACAAAAAGGCATATAACGATACGGCGACGCTGAAGCTGCAAACGTTCTTTTCTTGCCGACTCATAGGTCAACACGCTTAAACGAACAAAACCCAAGGCCGTTGCAGCGCACGAAAGGATAATAGCGTAAAGCACTATTACGCCCGTGCGCAAACCAAATTCACCAAGCAGCGCCGTCGGAAAAGGCACGAGGCATACGAAGAATAAAAACAAAAAGTTTAGTTGTGCAGTACGAGATGGAATATGTTCAATGTTTTTTGTTAAGGTACTGTGACTCATCCATAGTTGCGCAAGAATCAGAAAGCTTGCCGCATACGAAATAAAAACCGACAATTGATCAAACAGGAGCCTTACCATCTCGTGGCCGTCAGGGCTTGCCGGAGCTAGGGGCACCTTTAACTCAAGTACCATAATCGTCATGGCTATCGCAAATACAGCGTCCGACAGGGCATCAAATCTTGATCGGGGAATTGTTCTCATGGGTATATTGTAACGAACCCGTTACATATCTCCCACTCCTCAAACTATCCCGCACCAGCTACTTTGACAGACTCGCGTACTTCACGAGCACGCCACCATCGCCAAGAGCCTCCACCTCCAGAAGTCGAAAATCTTTCCGCTTCTTCAAACCGTCAAATAAATGCTCACCCACAGTTACGACCACTGGATGAAGCTTAATCTGGTATTCGTCGATGAGATCGGCATCGGTAAGCGCTCTCACCAATACGGGACTACCTAAAATCAAAATGTCGCCGCCCTTACGGTCCTTCAAAGCTTTAACTTGCTCTTCAATATGGCCACCAATTAACTGAACCGGGGCCTCGAAATCGCCCCATTGAAGCTCATTAAGCGGATGGTCACCCGTAACCACCACTTTGTGCACAGTATTGATTTTGTGAGCCAATGGGGAAGTCATGTTCGGCCAGCCTGCTCCAAGATCCTCATAGGTACCACGTCCGAGCAAAATGGTATCGACTGTTTCCATAACGGTTGAGAGATAATCGGGATTCGGCGGGGTTGCCCAAACCATCCAATTGGTCTTGTCTCTGGCCGGGTCGCCGGTGACCACGCCGTTAAACGAACTATGAATAAACGAGATGATTTTGCGCATATATACTCTTTTTAAAAGTCAAACGCTCCCGTTTTGAATTCACCAGACCGTTTATAGTTAGCTATGATAATACCGTTCGACAAAGCTCCGGTTTCTATAAGCTCAAAAGCGGCCGGCATCGTCCCCTCGGCAAATAAGCGTTTGCCAGTGCCAATAGTAATGGGGAATGTTCTCAGCCGCAGCTCGTCAATCAGATCGTGCTTAAGCAACGTCTGAACGAGATTGCCGCTACCCCACACTTGCAGCATAGGGCCATCTGTTTTCTTCAGAACCTGGATCTTCGCCACGACATCACCATTAATCAGCACTGATTCTTTCCAGGTAAGGTCCAGGGGCCTATCAGATACGACATATTTTGTGGCCTTATTAAAGGCATCAGCAATTGTGCCCGATTGCCTCGACCAACCCGGTGCAAATATATCTCGATAAGTCTTGGCTCCAAGCAACATGTCGAACGGCTCATTCACTTCCTTGTCGATAATGGCTCGTAAGGCCCCGTCGGCAAACGGCGGAGTCCAGCCACCATAAGTAAAACCGTTTGAATTATCTTCTTTTGGTCCACCAGGCGACTGCATAACCCCGTCCAAAGTGATCATGGTAAATACTACTATTCGTCTCAAGAACTTAGGCTCCCATCATTCCGGTCTTAACCTCGCCTGCACGCTTGTAGTGTGCAACTATGACGCCACTCGGCGTTGTCGCACTTTCAATCAGCTTAAAAGCCACCGGCATAGTACCTTCGGCGAACAGCTTCCTGCCCTGCCCGAGAGTTAAAGGATGAATCATGAGCACAAACTCGTCCACCAAGTCATGCTCCAGTAGGGTCTGGACCATAACGCTACTACCACTCACCTGAATCGCAGGGCCATCTGAGTTCTTAAGTTTTTTGAGATCGTCAAGATTCTTCAGGACGACAGTGTTTTTCCAGTCCGACTTTACAGGATCGCTACTCATTACGTATTTTGTAGCGTCATCGATACCAGGCCACATGTCTCCATGCTCAGGCCAAAAAGAAGCAAACACATCATAGGTGGTTTTGCCGAGCAGAAGATCTTTTGCTGGATGCTGGTATTTGTTGGCAAGGCCGTCAAGAACTTCGTCATAATACGGGGCACTCCAGCCACCAAATTTGAAGCCCTCCTCGGGCCCACCAGGTCCTTGCGTAACCCCATCGAGAGTAATGAATTCAACTACAATTATTTTTCGCATAATTATCCTTCTTCCTAGCTTACGAGGACACTTTACAGGACCACAAGCCATAACTATTGGATATTTTGGACAATTTAAGGATTTTGAGGCAAATTCAGAAGCTCCTTTGGCGTGTGCCCTAAAAACTGCTTTGCAGCACGGATTAAATGTGCCTGATCGACAAACCCCAGCTCAGAGGCAACGACAGTAGCCGGAGTGCCTTGTTTTAATAATTGCAATGCCCGGTGTACGCGCTGGATCTGATAGAGCTTATAAGGCGAAAACCCGGTACTGCCCTTGACCAATCGAGAATAGCTCTTAGACGACATGCCTTGTCTAGGTGATTCTCGGCTGTCCAAAGCATCGCCACTCACGAGTCCCAAAGCTTGCATCCGCTCAATGAGTAGCTCCGCGTTACTAAAGTCAGGAAATTGAAACCAAGCTCCTTCAAATTGAAATCGTCCACTGCTGTCCGCCGGCAGCGATAAAGAATTATCAATAAATTGCTGGATTGGGAAATTCTTTAGCTGTATCCCTGGCTGCAGACGAATAGCCGTCCAGGTATAGCCGGGCATCAGAATTTCAACGCGCGGTTTAGTTTCGGGACCTCTTAAGAACACCTCTGAACTGTCGACACCCGTTACGAAAATAAGGGAAATGCAGGGATCGGCCAACACCGAGCGCGATGCCACCTCGGACGCGTTACACGTCCACACCGAGGCAATGGCTTCTAACTTGGAGCGACGCTCTCGCCACACAAGCTCTGCTTTATTCATATACGCAGTATATCGCTTCGAAAAACCATGTCCTATTAATCCGAGAAAATTAAATGCACTTTGTCATCAATTACTCACATATAGCGAGAGCAAAATTATTCCGATAAATATAGCTCCAACACCGATCAACTTCTGCGCAAGCCTATCGCGTTCCTTCAATTTCCAAATGCCCCATATGGTTACCATCACCGACGCCGATTCGCGTAGCGGCGAAATAATAGCCACCGGCGCCATAGTAAGTGCAAACAACACCAGCTGGTATGTCACGATTATAGCCACACCCATCACTAGCATTTTCTTCCAAGAATGCGTAAACGATCTGGAGCTTGCGGCCACTCCGAATCGTAGCCGCAAAGGGACTATTATCAATAAACATAAAGCTGTAAATAAGTACTTAAAAGCACCAAATACTACCGGATTCGTACCTCCAAGCCCCGCCTTATCAAGCACCGTATAGCTAGCAATAAAAATTCCAGTAACAATAGCCGGAATAGCACCCCTGCCGCCAGATAGAGCAGCGCCTCTTACCGCCCAAATACCCAGAAGCAAACAGCTCACACCCACAACTTCCAACTGGCTAATATGCTCCCCTAAAAACAACACTCCAAATGCAAACGAGAAAATCGGCGCCGATCCGCGTGCTAGTGGATACACCACCGATAGTTGCCCGTGACGGTAGCTATACGACAAAAAGAAAAAATAGCCGAGTTCAGCCAAACCCGATAGTCCAGAAAATACCAATGCGTGACTCGACAGAGTCGGCATCCCAAGATACAGCCAGTACGCAAAGAAAATCGGCAACAAAAACACAATGCCAAACGTCACTGCTTTTGTTGCCGTATCTAATGGGTCATCTTCTGATTGCAGCTTTACGTTCCAGGTAACGTGCAACATTGCTGAGCAAAATACTAAAATAAGTGCTGGTAGAATCATGCGCTGCGGGTCTTTTGGACTAAAGAGTACGGCCCGCACACATCTTCATGCGCATAAACCCACCAACCATCCACCTCAGACATAATAGCTTTCATAACATCCATTATATCTGGCTTTAATCAAAAGGTAGCCCCACATCGACAAATGACGATTTTTGCCAATACGACTGCCCCGTGCAGAAGCGTATACTAACTAAGTTATGAAACACCTACGCCTTGCCGACGCCAGTCATCTCACCGATATCCCGGGCGTTGGCGCCTCGATCGCAAGTGATCTACAATCCCTTGGCTACTCAAAGCCAACTGATCTGCGAGGAGAAGACCCCGAAAATATGTATGAGCGACTAATGGCTCAGTCTGGTACGCACATTGACCGCTGCATCCTGTACGTATTTCGCTGCGCCGTGTATTACGCTCAGACAGATAATCCCAGTCCAGACAAGCTATTGTGGTGGAACTGGAAAGATGATGCCAAGCAACAGAAGAACGTGAAACCGAGCCAAATAGATCAGTAGTCTATCCCACGACGGATCTGGACCAGCCAAAAACTAGCTCCTACTAACTTTGCGCATAGGTAGATCTTTATGCTCGCGTTGCCAAACATGCATAAGCACGATCGCCCACATCCGGTAGGGATGCCAAGCCTCGGCAACGTTAAGCAAATCTTCCTGCGTAGCACTATCTGGAAGACCATAATTTTTGCGAATAGCATATTGGCTAATATCGTCGCTAGTAACACCATCAGCCACACCAGCGCCACGATACAAAATGCCCTGAGAAAAGAACGGACCGATGCCCGGCAGCGTCTGCAATTTCTCCAGCGCCTCCTCGGGCTCAAACGAGCGCAGATATGCCCGCCCCAGCAAACCATCCAAGGCGGCCTGGGCAACAGCATGCAACTGCATGATTTTTGCTTCGCTAAGGCCTGGATAGCTCGTGATCTTGAGCAATTTTTGAGGCTGCACAAAAGCATGAACCACTTGGCCACGCGCATTAATAGCCTCACCATATTGCTCGGCCATTTGGGCGCGAATCTTGCGCGACTGCTGTTGACGAATCCGGTGACCAATCACAAACGCGCAAGCAGCCTCGTAAGGGGAGTGAAACAGGGTCGGACGCATATACTTATACGCCTGCTGAAGCTTGCCAATGTATGGATCCCTCTCACCAATTGCGGTCCAATCAGAACCGTCAACATCCAAAGACAATGCGGCCAGCCCTTGAGCCAGGGCAAGCTTTGCCTGCTCCTCGTCCAAAGCACCATAGACAGCTCCCTTTAGCATCCCATCTGGTTGTTGCTGGAGCGTCACAGCCGCCGACGTCTCCCAGCCTTCCACTGGAAAAGCCATAACGATACTCGTCTCGTCACCCGCCAGTGTAGGCCAGCCGTTAAAGTACTGATTCTGATTGAGAAGATCAAAAGGCCCTTTTGGCCAAAAAGTAAATGGGTACATCCCCATTATCACTCCTTTCATATAAGTTTCTTGAGTTCGCTAGCAACTATCTCTTTTTGAAGCGTATGGTGGAAAAACAGCTCATCTACGCCTCGAACCAGTCGAATAGCTTTCTTCAACTGCACACGCCCATCCTCGGTCAAACGCAATCGAAACGCCCGGCCGTCATGCGCGTCACGTACACGTTCAATTAATCCCCGAACCGCTAGTTGACGCACTACCTGCGACACCACATTCACATCCACGCCGGTATTATCTACAACCTCCCGCTGCATCGGACCACGGGCATCCTTGGTAGTCAGGCGCGAAGTCGATCCAAGCATAAAAAATTGCACTGGCGTGAGTTCAATCTCGCGCAGCTCCCGTGCCAGTCCCCGGCGCCAATTTATAGCCGATTGATGGAGCAAAAATCCCAGGCTTTCATGCGGATGATTATACGTTTTTGCCTCCACAGTCGTTAATACTCGGTTTCAGCAAGCTTGCAAAGCCGTTTCATATTTGGCTCTGATTCTTTCGCGATATCCTTGCCAAACATCTCATAGAACAAGCCGCCAAGCGGTCCGCGAAACTCAGTACGAAACACAAACCGTGCGCCACCCTTTTCTGGTACCACTTCATGAAAACTCAACATCGTACACAAGGGCAAATTAGTCCGAATCGTAAAGCGCTTGCCTGGCTCGATGTCTTCAATAATCAACGTCGCCCCAGGGCCTTTTTTATTCTTGAGCTTGGCATGTACTCCATTTTCGAACGTTCCAAGAGTAATGGATTCAATAGTCGGGTCATGCAGGTTCCACTTGGATAAATCGGTCCACGCACGCCAAGCCTGATCGGCAGTCGCACTAGTAAAAGTATCGGATGCGAACGATTTCATGAGTCTCCTTAGATTTAGTATGTATACATACTAAATTATTCCGAAGAAAACTTCAAGTGATTCTACAAAAACTATTGCAAAAGCTGACCGGATGGTATAATATCTAACCATGAAGTCAGTTATTTCTCATAACCCACCTCTCACGCGCATCCAAAAAGCCCGGCGTGACGATATCATTTCCGCTGCTATTACCGTGATTAACCGAGATGGCTACGCTTCTTCGTCCATCGAAAAAATTGCCAGCCAAGCCGGGACAAACAAGAGCACCGTCCTATACCACTTCAAGTCAAAAACAGCTCTTAATGAAGCGCTTGTCGGCACGCTTTTCGAAGACGGCGCAAAGTACATGGGGCCCTTCATTGTCGCAGCCCAATCCTATCGCGATAAGCTTAAGGCCTACATCACCTCAAACTTAACCTTTATAGCGGAGCATGCTAATCACATCGCAGCCGTTCACCAAATTCAAAAATATGTAGCGCCCTCAGGAGGCAATGATGAACCCGTGAACTGGCTCGAACAGATGCTAAAGAACGGTCAAAAGGCCGGAGAACTAGGAACCTTTGATCCACGCATCACTGCCATGATCATTCGACTCACGATAGACGGCGCCTCCTTCTATGTGGTGGCCCACCCAACCCTCGATATCAACCAATATATCCGCGAGATCGTTCATCTGTTCGACAAGGTAGTAGCGCCCGATGTAAGCGGATAGATCCTTTTTCTTTAAAAGCCAACGAGATGCCAGAAAGTAATAAAACAAGGAGTTGCAATGTCAACCTCAAACCTGTCCGAACAACAACTAAAAGACCCGAAGACCCAGTCTGCATTCCGAAATGTACGACTTCTGGTTGGATCTTATACAAGTCTTAACCTTGCCGCCATCGTCGCACTTGTAGCGCTTAGCCATCATCCAGAGCTTGCAACCACAGAAGCTTGGGTTCACGGGATTATTGTCGCAGCCACAGCCCTACTCATGGCTTCCTTTGCCATGCGAGCCACGCGCGGTTCTAGGCCCAACTATCTTCGCCTGCGCATTACGTCCGCAATTATGTTCGTAGCCATCGCTGTCATCATTGCTATCCCCGGCGGCTTTCCAATGTGGATGAAGCTTCAGGAAGCAGTCGGCGGCCTGTTACTTCTTGGTGTAATTACTATCATCAACGGCAAGCACGTAAAGTCGGCCTTTGCATCCAACTAGATTTTGTAAAAAAGAGGGTATCCCCGTGTCAAAAAAACTATTGTTACAATCAATCCTCGATAAAAGTATCGGCAGCAAATTTCCCTATCAATTGCCAACCTGGTTTAGTAAAATCATCGCTCAATGGGCTTGGTGCATCTTGTTCGCTGTGATCATCGTCCAACCAGGAATCGGCTGGGGCTATTGGACCGAAGCACGCGCAAGCGGGGATACTCTCAACTTCTTTTTCTATCTCGCCTTTGTTATCACGGCCACTGAGATGCTTTTACAAATACTCGCCTTACCAGATCTGCGCCTGCTAAAAAAGCGAGGCTGGAATTTGCTGTACTATAGCGCCCTTCTCAACATCGCCTACGGCATCGACCGCATCTTTTCGACCGAAGGCAGTATTGGACCACTTTTTGGCATGGTAGCCATCTCAGCCATATTTTTCTACCTTTTGCTCCAAGTCGAGCCACATTTTAAAAAATAGCATCTAGGCTATCAGTGAAGAAGAAGCAAGATCTTTCTCGAGCTGAGCCAAAGCCGCGTCAAATGTTTGTACGTAATCAACGCTAGATTTTTGCTGATAAACCTGCAGTAAAGAAGCCATTACCACCCCAATAATAGCCCCTGCCAAATTCCGAACAGCAAGCTCACTAGCTTTGCGCCCGGTCCGCTCGGCAATCATTTCTGCAAACATATCGATATTGCGAACTAGCTCGTCAAACAGCCCAGCCCGCAACTCAGGTACGCTGCGAATAAGCTCGCCTCTCCTCATTTCGAGCGACATTCGCTCGCGAGGCAAATTCGTAAAAACTTCTTTGATCGCGCTACGTAGTGCTTGAATAACATTCAAGTTAGAGGGCTGCTCTTTAAAAACCTGTATTATCAGGGGATCCAAGCTGTCATAGAGCATTACGGATTCTTTTGTCTTAAAGTAGCGAAAGAAGGTACTAGGCGAAATCTCTGCAGCTTCGGCTATTTGTTCGATAGTAGTAGCCACATACCCTTGTTTAAGAAACAACTTGAGAGCCTGCTCTTGAATAACGATTTTATTCTTATTTTTTTTGCGTTCACGCAGACCCAACATCCTTGAAAGCCTTTCCCGGCGTAGAAGATCGTATAATATGTCGACGTGGCAGGAAAAGCAAGGCTAGGGCAACGGCTATTACTGCGATCCCAGCACACACCAATAACATGATGTCCAGGCCATACACAAATGCTAAACGCACATTGTGCAATAGTTCTATCGAATTAAGCTTATGGGCAACTGCGACTCCGCCAACAATACTATCACGGGTTTTGTCGGCTAGCCGGCTCGGCAAATTCCCGAGGCTCAACTGGCTCCGGTAGTTAGCTCCAAGAAACGTCCCAAGCAATGCAATGCCAAGAGTCCCTCCAACTTGGCGAATAGCCGTAATCAGCGCATTCCCGGCACCACTTCGCTCAGCAGACAAAGTCCCGATCGCCGCATCGGCCGTAGCAGGCACAGCCAGGCCTAAACCCAAACCCACAATCCCAACCCACACAAACGTATAAAAATCACTCGTTGAAAGCGTAATTCGAGTTCCCAGAATCAACCCGATCGACATCGTGCCAAAACCAAGCGCTGCGGCATATTTCGCGCCCATCTTCCTGGCAAACTTGCTGGTTATAATCGATCCAATCATCAGCCCAACTATCATCGGAAGCAGTCGAATGCCCGACCCCAGAGCATCCTCGCCCCGCACTGATTGAAAGTATTGTGGTAGTCCAAAGAATAAACCAAACATCGAAAAATTCACAAACGTCATAAGTATCGTACCCCACGAGAAATCAGCAGAACGAAAGAGGGCAAGGTCTACGAGAGGCTGCTGGTTTTGCCGTATAATCCGCTTTTCCCACGCTACAAATAAAACCAGAAGCATAGCACCAGTAAGAATCGAGGCGACAACCAGGCTATCGTTCCAGCCCCTAGACTCAGCCTGAATCGCCCCATAAGTTATACCCGTAAGTCCCAAACTCGAAATGACAACACCCATAACATCAAGCTTGTGCTGCTCAGAGCTTTTGCTCTCAGGCAACAAAATTGCTACGGCCGCTAGAGCGATAAGCACAATTGGCACGTTTATTAAAAAAACCGAACCCCACCAAAAATAAGTCAGCAACCAGCCCCCCAAAATAGGGCCGAGCGGGTAAGCCAAAAACACACCTCCCATCAGCACGGCTATCGCCTTCGGGCGTTCGCTGTCGCTAAAAAATACCGGTAAAACCGATAGCGCCAAAGGAAGAATAAACGCCGCCCCAATGCCGAGCATTATCCGGGCACCTATAAGCATGCCAACCGATGTCGAATAAGCACAAAAGAGCGAAGCCGCACCAAATAGGGTTAAAGCCACAAGCATCATTTTCTTGCGCCCATAACGGTCGCCAATGAGCCCGGCTGGCAAGGTTAGAACCGCAAGCATCAAAGCATAAGAGTCGGCAATCCACTGAAGCTGGTTGGTTGAAGCATTTAGGGCCGAGGATAGAGTGGGCAGGGCTAGATTTAATACCGTCAGATCAAGACTAAACGCAATGGCCGCCAAAGACATCGCGATCAAAGCCAGCCATTTACGCTTGCCAATATCTTTTACGATGTCCATCTCAATACCCTCATATTATATTGATAGTTAATATCTTATGAAAGTCACTGTCAATATAAATAACCTCTTTCGCGAGAAACCTGCGGTATAATTGTCTTAAACTAACATTAATTTCACGAAAGCCAGTCTAGCATGAACCTCGAACAAGCGATTCGCGACTATCTCCCTCAAATCGTCCATCTATCACTCGGCACGAGCAAAGACAACAAACCGTGGGTTTGCGAAGTTCATTTTGCCTATGACGATGGCCTAAATCTCTATTTTCGCTCACTCGCTTCGCGCCGCCACAGCTTAGAAATCGCCACCAATCCAGCCGTAGCCGGTACAATTATCAAACAGCACGAGCTTACGGAACTGCCTCGAGGTATTTATTTCGAAGGAACAGCTCAGCTGCTCAACCAAGAAAAAGACCAAATCCAGGCAGCCAGCTACTTAAAAGAACGCCTCCAAATACCCAAAGACATTCTTTTAGAGTCAAAACAACCAGAGGGCGCGCAATTTTATAAAATCACGGTAAACACATGGTATCTCTTTGGCAAACTCGGCGACGAAGGGCTTAAAAAATATGAGCTCAAGTGGCATTAAGAAGCCATCTTAAGTACTTGTGCTCTAGCTAGTCTTTTTGCGATAACAACACTTTTAAGGAGAAATCTTCCAATGAAAATCAATGAATTAATCATCGCCCTACCCACTGACAACCGCGAAAAAGCCTTCGAGTTCTACAAAGCCTTGGGCCTTAAATTAGCCCGCGACCCTGAGGCAACCGAAATCCCCGAACCACTCGAACTACGCCTTACCGATAACAGCGTACTCATGATGGTACCGCGGGACGGATTCGCCTTTGTTGCACCCGGAAGTAATGTCGCCGCCAATGGCGTGTCTGAAGTCGTTCAAAGCCTCATCTTAAACAACAACCAAGAAGTCGACGATCTCCTCGAAAAAGCCCGCCATGCCGGGGCTAAAATTGTCACCGAACCCAGCAGGCAATTTATGGGCTACGCAGGAGAGTTTAAAGATCTCGATGGCCACCTCTGGATGGCGATTCACTTTAATCCCGCGCCTTTTTAAACAAGTGCGACGTTATGCTAAATGAATCCAAAATCTCAACTCCCGGCCGACAATTAATCGATGAGATCATTTACATGGCCTCGCTTGCGACTCAGTTATCGGGGCTAGATACTATCTTAAATCCCATGCGAGCAATTACAGCCCGACAGGATTCTATGCTTGAAATGTCTTCTACCGACCTCGAAACTCTCCAGCAGGTGAAAGAAGAAGTAGAACACTATATCGTCGAAAAAGAAACCATCCGGCTCCTCACTACGGAGTCACTCAGACTCCGAGTACAAAATAAAATGAGCGGCAAAAATCCGTTGGGCACTCTACGGCTGAGCCTTGCTGGGGTCGTGGCTCTAACAGTAAGCATAACCGCCATATCATCGTTCCTGCCTCTAGGACCAGCTCAAAACAACCTAAAACAGCTCCTAAGCCCGTCCTTATTTTTTGCCATGCTTTATCTCGGTGCAGCCTGGTTCTTCATTGCGGCCCTAAAAGAGCTTCAAAAACCTGTCCGCAAAGACTATGTCTTAATCTGCATAGGAGTCACGATTATGGGTGCCTCCCAGCTATTACAGCCACTTTTTGTCATCTTAAATCTCCAAAAATCGCAGTACATGGCGGTTATTATTACCAGTTGCACTATTCCAGCGCTCATAGTTATATATGCCGGAATTCGCGGATATGCGAAACGCCTCGGAGTTAAAAGCCGTGCTAGCTCAGGGAAACTCACAACAATACTCGCCATTGCCGGAGCAATAATAGTTACGCTCGTCCCCCATAAAGCATTTCCCGCTACTCCCGAAACCTTATTCAAAGTTACCCTGGCTGTTGAGGCCATCATTACAATTATCACGATAGCCACAGCCATACTCATGTATCGAATCCAAAAAACTACCTCCGAGATCTACGCTCAAGCTGCCTCCAAATTATGGCAAGCACTCGCAAGCGGCATCTTCATCGGAGTTTATGCAGTCACCATGATCTTGCTTTTCGGGGTCGTAAATAAAGGGGGAGTCGTGTTCGTCATAGCAGCCGTCGCTTTCATCACCAACGCTCTACTTTTCCTCCGAGCAGGATATGCATTCAATAAAGCAAATATTTATTAATTAGAATTACTCATTCTGGCTCGATACCCCCTCAAGCCTGTTCGATGGTTAATGCCTTTCCTATCTGTAGATAGGTGTGTTAAAGTCGAAGCTTGAGAATTAAGAATTACTGATAACCAGGAGTGCTCCCGTGAAATCCATCTTGAACAAAGTCAGCCGGAAATTGTTGGGCATTCCAGCTATTCTCATGCTCGTCGTTAACACATTCGTAATACCGGCACTTCCCGCCCATGCCGCTTCCAACAATATCTTTTCCAGCACCGACACCCCAGCAGTTGCCGTAAGTGGCGACTCCGGCGCGGTTGAGCTAGGGGTCAAATTTACGAGCGATACTCCCGGCACCGTCACGGGGGTTCGTTTTTATAAGGGTGACGCCACCAATGCCGGCACCCACTACGGCCATCTCTGGACCACTTCGGGCAGCCAGCTGGCGGAGGCTCAGTTCACGAGCGAAACCACATCTGGTTGGCAAGATGTCACATTTACCACCCCCGTTAATATCAACGCGAACACAACTTATGTTGCCAGCTACTACGCACCACAGGGTCACTATTCCTACACCTCCAACGGTTTTTCGACTTCATTCGACAACGCGCCTCTCCACGCGCCATCAAGCTCCACCACCACAAACGGCCTGTATCAATACACAAGCGCCGTAGGCGGAGGATTCCCGTCCGGTTCTTATAACGCCACCAATTACTGGGTCGATGTCGACTTCACGCCAGGTTCGGCCTCTAGTGGCGGCTCTTCATCTTTCGACAACATCTGGTCAAATCAAGCCTCTCCCGCAGTCTTCGATGGTTCCGACTCAAACGCTGTCGAACTCGGAGTCAAGTTCACGAGTGACACCAACGGCCAAATAAACGGCGTCCGGTTCTTCAAGGGCGGATCCACTAACGGCGGTACCCATTATGGACACCTGTGGTCAACGGACGGCACTCAGCTAGGGCAGGCTCAATTCACAAACGAAACCTCATCTGGCTGGCAGGATGCTACATTTACAACACCCGTGAACGTTACGGCTGGCACAACCTACGTTGCCAGCTACTATGCGCCCCAAGGTCATTACTCCTACACTTCTGGCGGGCTGAGTGCGCCAGTCGACAACGCTCCGCTTCACACCATCGCAAACTCCGTCAGTGCAAACGGTGTCTATCTCTACACCGCAAATCAGACCGGCAACTTCCCCACAAACACCTACGGGGCCACCAACTACTGGGTTGATGTCGACTTCACTCCGGCCGCCCCGGCCACCATTTGGCCATCGAGTGCCACGCCCACCAATGCCGATTCAAATGACCCCTACTCAGTGTCAGTTGGCGTGAAGTTTCAGTCCGACACAGCTGGCTACATCTCGGGTGTTCGATTCTACAAAGGTTCGTCCTACAACTCCGGCACCCACATCGGCCAGCTCTGGTCCTCCACCGGTTCGTTACTCGCGCAGGCAACATTCACCAATGAAACCGGCACTGGCTGGCAAGATGTTAAATTTAACGGCTCAGTTCCCGTATCTGCAAATACTACCTATACCGCCTCCTACTTCGCGCCCGTTGGACACTACTCTTACGATGCCGGGACTAATCTCGGCGGCCTCGCGACAGCCGTCAATAACCCGCCACTCCATGCTCTCGCTTCAAGCGCGAGCGGGGGAAATGGCGTTTACTCCTATGGCTCTAGTCCCGTCTGGCCCAACTCGACCTACAACTCAACAAACTACTGGGTTGACGTTGACTTCACCACGTATTACCAAGCACCAACCTCCACTCCCCAGGCCACTCCTCGCTCCGGCATTCGTGGTTCGGGCCCCCTGCTCGTATTAACCGACCCCACAAATGCTTTTTCCGACGACTACTGTAGTGCGCTTCTCAAGACCGAAGGAATCCCTGAATGTGCCGCCACGGACACCGGCAATCTCACCAGCTCATTCGACCTGTCGGGATATCGCACCATCATCCTGACAGATGGAGTTGTACTCACCAGCTCGCAACTCTCACAAATATCAGCCTGGACATCCGCCGGCGGCACCTTCATAGCCATGAAGCCGGCAGATAATCTAGATAGCTTCCTCGGCATTGGAACAAAAACTCAAGGCCCCCTATTCGATGCCTACTTCGGTGTCAACGCTTCGGCATTTCCTGGTATCGAGACGCAAACCATGCAATATCATGGGGCAGCCGACCAGCACCCACTGTCGGGAGCCGGCGCCACCGCCACGCTCTATTCAAATGCAACAACCGCCACTTCATACCCTGCCGTCACTACAAGTACCGTCGGGGCTGGAAAAGCCATCGCGTTTATGTTCGATCTGGCCAAGTCTGTTGTATATACCCGAAATGGCAACCCTGGTCTAGCCGGTCAAAGCACCGTCTCCACCGACAATCAAGATCGATTCGTGGATCGTTTCGGCAAAGGTTGGCTTGATGTCAGTAAAGCCAGTATCCCTCAAGCCGACGAGCAACAGCATATGCTCGTAAACCTGATCGAAACCTCAAGTAGCGTTCCAAAACTTTGGTACTTCCCGTCCTATCAAGGAGGCGTCACCAAAGCCGCACTTGTTCTAACCGGTGACGATCATGCCGGAAGCTCTCAAACCCTAAGTCGCTTCGCCGCCGAAACCACAGCGAGCCCCGCAGGCTGCAGCGTAGCCGACTGGACCTGCTACACCTCCACGAGCTATGCCTACGCCGGTGCATTCTCGGATGCCTCCGCCAAGCCCTACACCGACAACGGCTTCGAGGTCTCACCCCACATCGCAAGCTCCGGCGCCTGCGCGAGCAACTGGAAAACCACAGCGCAGCTCGACGCCATCGTTACCTCCGACATCAATGCCTGGGACACGTCCTACCCCAGCATCTCCTCCGCCTATGCACCACTCACCGAACGCTTTCACTGCTACGGCATGTGGAACGATTACGCTTCCATCCCCACCGTTGAAGCAGCCCACGGCATCACCGCCGACACCAATAGCGCCTGCTGGCCCAATGCGTTCTTAAACGTTAGCCAGTGTTTGTTCACTGGCTCTGGCATCCCCGAGCAATATACAGACCCGTCGGGCGACGCAACTGGCGTACAGCAATTCACGACCCAGGCTACCGATGAAAACCCCTCCACCACCACACTTTCCGCCATCAACGGCCTCGTAACAGCCGCTACCGGATCCACCGGCTACTATGGATACTTTACGATCCTTTGCCATCTCGATAACCTCTCCGCCTCCAATCAGTGCGCCTCAGATACCCTAAATGTGGCTCAATCGAACACCATCCCCATGGTTTCAGCCCGTCAGGCTCAAACCTTCTTTGCAGCCCGCAACGCGTCAACCATCACAAACCTCACCTACGCCGCAAATAGCCTCACATTTACCCTCGGTACGAGCGCTCACAATCTCCAACTCATGGTCCCAAGCACCTACCATGGCCAGTCTCTGTCTACCGCAACAATAGGCGGCCAAGCAGTATCGACCATTTCGTTCACCGCTAGCGGAGTCAACTACGCGATCATAAATGTCCCTTCTGGGACCAGCGCAGTCGTAGCTACTTACTAAAAAACGAGCTACGCTCGACCCAACAATAAATCCAACGTCTTAAAAGTCGAAGCCGGAAACGCCCGTCGCATCACAATCCAAGCACTGCAGCCATCAAAGAGCAGTATCAGTTGCTGTGCCAGCTCATCGGGATCCTTTACCGCAAGCAAAACCGCCTGCTGCCGAAAGTAGTCGTAAAGATCATGCTTCAAAGCTTTAGCCATGTCCTTTGCGGGAGCATCAGAGTCCCTGAGCTCAATACTCGTGTTCATTTGGTGACATCCATAAAAGTCGTCCAGCCCAGCCTTGCTCTCAAGCAAAGTAAACACATACGTAATGCGCTCAACCGGGTCGTCTGAGTCCGCACCCATATAAGCCTCAGCCCAGGCTTGTCCAAGCGTGCCCATAGCCGTAGAAACTAAAACCTCTTTGGTCGGAAAATACTTATATAGCGTGCGCTTAGATACGTGGGCGTCTTCGCAAACTCGGTCCACGCCAATTGCGTGCGCGTCGTGCCCATAGAAAAGTTTAGCCGAGACATCAATGATTCGGTCTTTTGGTTTACTGGCAGTTGAAGCTTTCATAAAGGCATTATAGCAAATGTACTTGCAAAAGTAAACAGATCTGTGTACTATCTATTTCGTAACGGTAAATTTAGGAGTATTCACTTGAAAAACATTAAAGATTCAATCGCCTTAGTGACGGGCGCCAATAGGGGACTCGGCTTAGCCCTCGTCGAGGAGCTGCTAGCAAAAGGCGCAGCAAAAGTGTACGCCACTTCGCGCAAACCACATGATTTTAAAGACCCCCGAATCGTAAACATCTTGTTGGATGTTACGGATAGCGCGTCCATAGCCAAGCTACCAGAGCTAGCACCAGACGTCGACGTTCTCATAAATAACGCGGCTATATTCTTGCCTGACACCATTTTAACAGCCACCTTGCCAAATATTCGTAACCAGTTTGAAACGAATGTTTTTGGCCCCATCCAAGTCTCACAGGCTATGGCACCCGTCCTCAAAACCAACGGCGGCGGCACACTCATGGTCATAACTTCGGTCGCCGCCTGGCTACCATTAGGTTCATACGCCGCGACTAAAGCTGCTTTATGGTCGGTCACGAACTCTCTCCGTCAGGAGCTCGAAACGCAAAGTACGCTCGTAATTGGCGTTCACGTTGGCCCAATTGACACCGAAATGATCCGAGGCATCATCAACGGTCCCAAAATGGACCCGCGTGACGTCGCCCGTATTTCTCTCGAAGGCCTAGACCGCGGCGACACCGAAGTCCTCGTCGATGACTTCAGTCGCCATATCAAATCAATCCTATCTGGTCCAGTCGATCGACTCGTCATTCCGTCCTAGAAGCCCTAGACACCGCAGGGCATAGGACAAATAATTAAGCAAAAGGAGTATGCACATATCATGAATAATCAAGGCTACACTACTACATTCACCGTAGATCAAAGTCCTAAGGAAGTCTTCGACGCCATAAATGACGTCCGCAGCTGGTGGAGCGGTGACCCAGGCGCACAAGGTGACACCGACAAACTCGGTGCTGAATTTACCTACGCCCACAAAGAGTTCCACTACACCAAACAAAGAATTACCGAATTTGTACCTGGTAAAAAAATTGTTTGGCTCATTATCGAGTCTTCCATTAATTTCGTGAAAGACAAAAACGAGTGGAAAGGCACCGAAGTCATCTTTGATATTGAAGAAAAAGATGGCAAAACCAACGTTCGCTTCACCCACAAAGGACTCGTTCCTGCCTTCGAATGCTACGACAATTGCTCAAGCGCCTGGAGTAGTGCTGTTGCTAGTTTGCGCGAGTTCATCACTACCGGCAAACCACAGAAAGATTTATAAACACAGGAGTTAAAAAATTATGGATAAAAGTTACACAACATCATTTACCGTAGACCAAACCCCGGAAGAGGTTTTTGCCGCCGTTACCAACCCCAGAGGATGGTGGTCAGAAGAAATTGAAGGCGACACCGATAAGCTAGGTAGCGTGTTTGATTATCATTTCGAAGACGTTCACCGTTGCAAAATCAAGATAACTGAATTTGTTCCAGGCAAAAAAGTCGTTTGGCACGTGGTTGAAAACTATATGAGTTTCATCAAAGACAAGACTGAGTGGGTAGATACCGAAATGATTTTTGACATCTCCCAGGAAGACGGCAAAACTAAACTTCAATTCACCCACAAAGGTCTCGTTCCAGCCTATGAGTGCTACGAAGTTTGCTCTAATGCCTGGCCAACCTACATTAATAGCAGCATGAAGGATTTAATCGTCACCGGCAAAGGACACCCCAATGCAACCGGGCGCCCAGCAACCGAAGACGAAAAAGCAATGACTTCCGGGAAATAGAGAGATACCTGGCAGCAACCTGCTAGCTGCCCAAACACAAAGCCCCGCACGCACAAGGCAAGTGGGGCTTTGATCTATAATAAGTTCATGAAACACCCCAAAGCATCTCAAGCCGTTCTCTCCGCCAAACAAGCAGAAGCCAGCCAGCAAGTAACCGTCGGCGCGCACTACCTGCACTATAAACAGCTTAGCTACAAGGTGCTTGCGCTTGCCCTGCGCGAAGAAGACAACGAGCCTTGCGTAGTCTACCAGGCCGAGTACGGGGATAACCTCACCTGGATACGCCCCGTTTCAAGTTGGATCGAAGAAGTCGAAGTAAATGGCAAGCTCCAAAAGCGCTTTACTCGAATCGGATGAAAATGCATGCTAAATCAACTGACGCATGGACCAAAACAAACGAAACATTGGTGTACGATGGCTATCGCAAGATACTCCGACGCGAGTTTACGCTTCCTAATGGAAAATCGGCCAACTTCGATGTCGTCGCTTCAAATGGAGCAGCCGCAATCCTAGCCATAACTCCAGAGCACAAAATTCTATGCTTCGCGCAATTTCGTCCCGGACCCGAAGCCTTACTGTTCGAGTTGCCAGGAGGAGCTATCGATAATGGCGAAAACCCGCCGTCTGCAGCCCAACGAGAATTAGCCGAAGAAACCGGCTATACAGCAGATCTAACCTATTTGGGCTCATATTACCGAGACGCCTATACAACCGGAAAATCACATATGTTCATCGGTCGCAGCGCAAAACCGGCAACCGAGCCAAAATTAGACGCAACGGAGTTCGGCCGATTGGCCCTGCTTTCCATCAGCCAATTCAAAGAAAACCTATTCGCAGGCCAAATGAGCGATACCACGCTCGGGTACGCCGGATTACACCACCTCGGGTTGCTCTAAAAACATTGAGGACCCGCCCCCACACACAAGGTGCAGGAACGGGTCATTCGGGGATCATCGCTTTAGCGACCGCTGCCCACAAGGGCTGGGGGAAGCGACAACCTTGCGTGGTCCAGGGCGGTGTTGACCTGCCCGGCGAGCACAAGCTCACCGAGCCGCGTGGGATGGAACCGGTAGGGAGAGCTGGTGCCGACGATTTGAGCGCCCACACCCGTTGGGTCTGGTGCGCACAAGGGAGCTAGTTGCGGCTCCACATACGCGAACCCCTTGCGCTTGGCACCAGCTTCGAGCAAGCCGTTGAGCTCAGTACGCGACTTTTCTATCTGCTCGATGTCGTAGGCATTGATATCGTGCGAGCCCACGCTCGACTTCAGATCCGCGCACGTAGTTCCAGCTGCCCCCGGGTCATAGAGTCCGTACGAACCGACGATCACAACCGCCGGATGAGTCGGCAAAGCCGCGAGTTCTGCCAGCAAGTCGTTGTACGACGTCTGGAAGTTCGCCAGCTCCGACGACACAGAGCTATCGGCCGCCGGATTGCCGCATCCGATGACGAGACACGTTCCCATCAGGAACGACCAGTGAACATCATTCGGCCCGATCACTACAACCACCTGTTGCAAGTCGGTCAACTGCTTGAGCAGACCGACCTGCGGCTCGATCATCACAGTTTCGGGCGTCGCACTGCCGGGAGCCTGGTAGCTGCGGGGCTGCGCGTCCAACAATCCGTGATCGATCGTGGCACTCGGGCATGCCAGGTTGTCGGCCCGCACCCGCGAAGCCCCATTGAGTTGCTGGAGCAACGCAGCTAGCGAATCGCTACCTCTGGCGCAAACCAGACCGTCGAACGTCACGAGCTCCGGATCGAGCGGCTTGAAGCCAGGCGTTTTCGGATCTTCCCACGGGGAGACTCGCGAGTCCCCGATGACCGCCAGGTTCTTGCCGGCTACACGTGGACCCACGGGCGCTGGCGAAACCCGAAGGCCGCCGTTATAACCAAACAGCTGATCAACCGTCCGGACAGTCTTGAGATTCTGTGAGCCAGCATAAGCCGACCACAAAGATCCGCCCCACATCAACGCCAGCGCCGTCATCAAAACGACACCCAGTCGACCGGCCCGCCGAAGTGTCGCGGCAAATGGCTCCTTCCCCTTGTCCAGGGAACGACGCCACCAGACGAAAGCACCTATCAAAACAACGGCCACGCCCAAGAGCCACAAGCTACGCACAAGCGCCCAATGTGCGTAAGCCGCAGCGATCTTGTGCCCAGCTTCGCCAGAAGCAGCCTTCACCTTTGTAGCCGCCACGATCTGCTGACCCGATGCATGCGTCTCGATCGCCGGCCGGACAAGCCCGCAAGAGCTGATGGCTCGGATCGCCACAGCACTTCCGTAGGTCATCAACTGACCAGGTCCGCAGAAGCTAAAGCCTGGCGCTCTAGCCCCGACGCTGATCTGCACACCGAGGATCTCGGTATTATCGGTGGGGAAGCTTCGAAGCATCATGACGATCACGAAATACCAGATCGCCGTCATCACAAGCAGCCCCGCGCAACAACGCAGTGCCAAGGTACAACCCGTCCGCAGACGGTTCATTCTGAGTGTGAGCACTAAGCTCACCTCCATTCACAGTGGGGGACAGGGTGATAGCGTTATACTCCTAAGTAAGAGCATTAATCAAACATAAGCGCAAAAAACAAGCTTACTAATCCAAAAAGACGCGATCACAATCACCACAAAACTGGTCTCGGCGATTCGTGCTACCACAATACGCACAAAAACCAACCCGTTTAATTTCCGGTAGTCCATCATGAAGTTCGCGCATTAATTCAGCCCAACGCGTCACAATATCATGCGGTGCATTCTTAATCTCGGCAATCAAATCCGACTCTCTTATAAATCGTGCGGTAAATACTTGCTGGAGGTCGTTCGTTAGTTCACCAGGGGAAAGCTCTATCCTCATACATACTCCGACACCCTCCATAAATTTTATCAAGAGTATTATAAAACAGAAATCAAGGAAAAGCAATATGCTAATCAAAGAGGTTCTGGAAATTTCTCCTCACACAAAAAGCCTTCCCTAAGCCCACAATGGCAAGCTCGGCTGATCGCCCAGTTCAAACTCTTTGGCGATTCTGTGCCGAAGTTCTTCCCGCGAAAATGTCCGCAAGGGATCATTCTCAACCAGGTAAAGCTCTATTTTTGCATATACTCCCACCATCACCGCTCGGCCTTCATCCGATAAAGCCTGTCCAAACGTCATGTGCGAGGTCACCCGGCGCACATCTTCCAAAGCCAAGTTTATCTCCGACGGATTAGACACCAAGCCCGCCACATACATCACCACATCCAGCTCCAACGCCGAACGCTGGCTTGCCCTACCGCCCGACCAAACATTGATATTGCTAAACGCATACCCCGCCGCCACCAACAGCAAACCGCCCAAAATAAACGGAGCTACCATAACCGTATAGTCGTAGTACCAGTCACCAGTATGCAACGTTAATTGAACCGCCACATACTGCCAGCCGGCAACAGAAACGACTACCAGTGCAGCACACAGCCAGCTCATTGACCGGATATAGGTCGCGCCGATAATTCTTCGAATTTGAAAAGCAATCACAGCCGCAAAGCTCACAAATACCGAATCAAAAATACTAATCGCAAGCGATAAATGAAACGTAAGCTCATCAGTCGCGATCTTAACATGCGGCACCAAAACGGCAGCAAGCGACAGCACCACCGACAAACCAAATGCCGCAAATGGCGACGTCCCAAATCGCTTTACTCGTAAAAGTGCCGCGAACACCCGCATACCCCAAAGCATACAAACAACTCCCACAAGGTACGGCACGGCAATTCCACCAGAATTAATCCAACCCCACCAGTCAAAGAGCGTGATGAATGGTAACTGAATCTGCGCAAACCCAAAGATCCCAATACCGATACAAAGAATGAGGTAGGCCCGCTGCAGCTCGGCTTTAAACTGGCGAACACCTCCAAGAAAAAAGGGAACAGCCAGCATATTGAGCAGAGCCGCCACGACCGAAATCGCCATACTTACCTGAATAATAGGCCCATAAGTTTTCGTAGCTAGTCCAGACCAGACTCCGATACCAAGTACTAAGGCAACACCCGCAGCAACAAACAGACGTCGGTTCATAAATCACCACTCTTCAACATAACTGTTTTTAGTATCCGCGCATCGGCTGTGAAAGACAACCACACTCATAACTCAGGAAATCTACAGCAAAATCTGACAAACTAGTCGCAATGAAAAGATTTATTGTTGCAGCCGGCGTTTTTGGCATATTTATGCTCTATAGCTTGGGGATGCGCCACGAAACACCAACGTTACCCAAGCCTGCATCCTTATCAGAAGGCAGTGCTTCGCCAAGCCCGCTAATTTCAAACAATTCCGCAGCAACTCCGCCTGCAGCCAATGCTGCCCGGTATAAAGATGGTACCTATACCGGTACCGTAGCCGATGCTTATTACGGGAGCGTTCAAGTGAAGGCTACGATCTCCGGCGGGAAATTAACCAATGTTACCTTCTTGCAATATCCCGATACGCACTCAACCTCTATCGAAATTAATAGCCAAGCCATGCCGTATTTGCAGCAAGAAGCCATCCAGGCTCAAAGCGCTGACGTTCAAGTCGTTTCCGGAGCCACCTTTACCTCTCAAGCTTTCACTCAATCACTAAGCTCAGCGTTATCGCAGGCCTAAACAAAGAGTATGAAACAAACTCAAATCATTATGGGAATGCCTATTACGATCGAAGTGCTGGATAGAAACATCATGGGCGCCGACATCGAAAACATTTTTACCTACTTTAAGACTATCGATGAGCGCTACAGCACCTACAAACCATCAAGCGAAATCTCAAAAATCAATGATGGCCTCGGTAGAAACCAGTGGAGCAAGGAGATGCTCCACGTCTTAAAGCTATGCGCCGAAACCTCAAAACTCACGCACGGATACTTTAATATCGAACACAATGGCCGCCTCGACCCTTCGGGGCTCGTAAAAGGCTGGGCCATCCAAAATGCCGCCAATAAGTTTCAAGAACTCGGCGCCCGCAACTTCTACATTGAAGCCGGTGGCGACATCCAGGCTCACGGCGTAAATGCTCAAGGACAGCCATGGGCCGTCGGCATCCGCAGCCCCTTTAATCTCGGCGAAATCGTCAAAGTTGTGCACCTCCACAACCAAGGCATGGCCACGTCAGGAACCTACATTCGCGGCAGTCACATCTACAACCCCTTCGACGAAAACGACCCCCTAGCCAACATCGCAAGCCTTACCGTTATCGGTCCAAACGTCTACGAAGCCGACCGCTTTGCAACTGCCGCCTTTGCCATGAGCGAGCGCAGCATTTCCTTCATCGAGGAAACGAGAGATCTAGAAGGCTATATGATTGACTCGAAAAAAATCGCCACCTTCACGAGTGGATTCAAAAAATATGTAGGCTCAGATGTATAAAATAATCGATTCTTTTATCGATACCATCACGATGTACCGATTGCTCCTTTACTATCTCTTGGGCCTATTGCTGGCCGCCGTTGGCCTTGCGATCGTAGGTGATCTTCACTACAACCCAAGCTATATCGTCATCTCAAGCGTAATTTTGGTGGCCGCCTGCTGGGCTATAAACCGCGTTTTTGCACACGTATTCGAGGCCCCCATCAATAGCGAATCTTCGCTCATTACTGGTTTGATTCTAGCTCTTATCATCACACCGGACCTAACCCGCTTTGGAATTATTTTTATGCTAGCGGCTTCCGGGCTGGCCATCGCTTCAAAATACCTCTTAACCATAAACAAGAAACATCTGTTTAACCCAGCCGCTCTAGCTCTCGTCTTAACGGCACTTGGTGCAAAACAAACCGCTAGCTGGTGGGTAGACACCGCCATTATGTTGCCGTTTGTCATCCTCGGCGGAATTCTCATAATGCGCAAACTACGACAAGAACCAATGATACTCGGATTTTTCGCAGTCTCAGTAATTGCAACCGTTACCTATTCTTTCTTTAGCTCTGGCAACATTCTGGCAAGCTTGCAGAATATGATGCTTAGCTCACCGGTCTTTTTCCTCGGCTTTATTATGCTCACAGAACCTCAAACCTCCCCGCCAACCCAAACAAAACAACTTTGGTACGCCGCTCTCGTAGCCGCATTACTCCCGCCTCAAGTGCATATTCTCAAATTTTACTCGTCACCAGAGCTCGCTCTAATCATTGGAAACGTCTTCGCATACATCGTAAGTCCAAAATTCAAATTATTCCCTGCCTTCAAGCAACGCTTAACCATCGCCAGCAATACAGCCGATTTTATCTTTTCGCCCGGCAAACCCGTCAACTACAAACCTGGCCAATATCTCGAATGGACGTTACCGCACAAGCACGCCGACGCCCGCGGCAGTCGGCGCTACCTCACGCTCGCTTCGTCACCGACTGAGCCCGATATCCGAATAGGCGTCAAATTCTATCACCCAAGCAGCACGTTCAAGCAAGCACTTCTAAACATAACTCAAGACACCCAAATAGTGGCCTCTCAGCTTGCCGGCGATTTCGTTATGCCAGACGACCAATCCAAAAAGCTTGTCTTTTTAGCCGGCGGCATCGGCATCACCCCCTTCCGGAGTATGACCAAATACTTACTCGATAAGCACGAGCTCAGAACTATCACCATGCTCTACTCAGCACAAAACCAAAAGGATCTTGCCTACCAAGAGATATTCGAACAAGCTCGCATCACCCTAGGCCTAAATATCACGTATGTCCTATCCCAGCAAACGGACGTCTTAGGACTCCCATACACCATCTCGGGCAGAATCACACCAGAGCTCATTAAGCAAACAGTGCCCGACTATCTAGAGCGAACGTTCTACATTTCTGGCACCTACTCCATGGTACAAGCCATGAAGACAAATTTAGCCGAGCTAGGGGTGCACCGTCGCAATATCAAGATTGATTTCTTCTCCGGATACGCTTAAAAAAGCCTTAAATCGCCGGGTGCTCATCGTGCCATTTCGTCGCACTCTGGAATACTTCTGCTACCCTCAGTACCATTGCGTCGTCGTCCTGCTTGCCCACCACTTGCAGTCCAATTGGCAATCCAGTCTCATCAAAGCCGTTGGGCACCGAAACAGCAGGCAAAGCCAAGTAATTAGCAAAAAACGTATTCTGAGGCGACAAGGCCTGAGGATTCTCGCCTGCGGCTGAAGCCGTGAGCACTTCGCTTGCGGTTGTGGGCAAAATCAGCACGTCAACGTCTTTAAAAACGTCCGCATTTGCCGTAGCGCGGCTCGCGTCGATGGCCTGCATGTCAGGATTCTCGCTAAAAGGAGCGCTCACCTCAGTTAAGTCATAGCCAAGCTTCTTAAATGTCTCGGCGGCTCGGTTGAAAGCTGCTCGCACTGGATCTGTCGCGCCAAAGTTCACTACCACGCCAATCCGCGGCTTAGCCTCACTCTGAATCGTAGATTCAGCGAAAGCCTTCCCGGCAAGCACATCCGCCACCAATGCCGTATCGGCTACATCCCGCGTCGTAATCCCGACGGTTGCAAGCTTAATAATCATCGGATCCGCCTGCTCTCCGTCCAAAATACCAGTGTTGTCGATCAAACCCCAGGTACATTTATAGCCTACAACGCCGCAACAAGCCGCGGGCAACCGACAAGACCCGATCGCGTCCGTATCGATAGTAGCAAAACACATACCAGCAGCCACCGCGGCCGCCGAACCACCCGAGGAACCACCAGCAATATATGCTTCGTTCCATGGATTATGCACCGGCCCATAAAAACTCACATTCGAGGTAGTCCCCATCGCAAGCATATGCATATTGGTTTTGCCGACGATAATCGCGCCCGCTTCCTTGAGTTTCGTAACGGCGACAGCATCCTTCTTCGGAACCCGGTTCTGAAAATGCTCAAAAGCTGCTGTCGTTTTAATGCCAGCTGTGTCGTACAAATCCTTAAACGCCACTGGAATACCATGCAAAGGTCCGCGCCACTTGCCAGCCTTAATTTCCTCTTCAGCCATTTTCGCATCGGCCAAGGCCTGCTCGGCCGTCACCGTAATGAAGGCATTAAGAGTCGGGTTAAGCTTCTCGATCCTATCGAGGCATTCTTTCACGAGATCTACCGGCGACACCTTGCCTTCTCGAATCAGGGCGCTTAAATCGTTGATAGTTTGAAAATGATAGTTCTTATTCATAACGGGAGCATATCATACTTTGATTATTAAAGTAAACTATGCTATAATGAAACCATGAAGCGCACAGATACCAAATCTCATTGCCCCATTAATTTCTCCCTCGAAGCATTTGGCGACCCATGGTCACTGCTTATCATTCGCGATATTGTCGACCGCGACAAACACACCTACGGTGAATTCCTAAATTCAAAAGAAGGCATCTCCACCCAAGTACTCACCGTTCGCCTTGCCCGCCTAGAAGAGCAGGGGATCGTAGCCAAAAGACCCCACGACACCGATAAGCGCAAAGACTTCTATTATGTAACCGAAAAGGGCTTGGCAATCGCGCCTATTCTCGCAGAACTTGCAACCTGGGGTGCCAAGTTCGATCCACACACCACGTCGCCGCAATCATGGTTTGATGCAGTCGCAGCCGACAAAGAACGTGAACGCACAGGATCCGCCGGCCATTCAAAACGACTTGAGTATTTTCTTGGCCCAAACGTTGAGCCAACTCGTTCATGATGTGTCTTGCTTCTTAAGAATTTCTTACGGCGTCGATAAATCAGTGATGCAGCCGTCAATTCCAGCCCAAAGTTAAAAACGCGAAAAGCCGGCGCGCCAAACTCTAGAGTTCTCACCCTTAAGTCCAGCGGCCGGCTCCTCCCGCAAAAAAACCTGTTAGCCGATCAGAATGGCCCCAAAGGTGACCAAGATCGCCGTGACTATGATGCGGAGCGTTAGCCGCTCACCTGGCTCAACCCCCCATCTCCTGCGGCCAAACTTGGAGAAGCACCAGAAGACGAGCCAACTCATCGGCACGTTGAAGAAGATCGAGAGCTTAAACAGCGCCGATACTGCCGGAATCGGCCCGATCCAAAGACCGGTGAGCTCGAAGTACTGCTCGATCGCAACCAAAGAGGCGCTGATGACGAACAGGCGACGCAGCTCCACTGCGCCACTCCGCACCGATCGTCTCATCTCGATGAAGGCCTCTTTGAGCAAACCCGTAGAACCGCTACCGGTAGCGACGGCTAGGTCCTGAAGCTCCACCACTCGGTTGTAGTAGCAGTGAATCGTTCCGAGAACCGTCATCACGAGCAGCACCACACCCGATGTGAGGTACGGCGCGACTGGCGGCAGCTTGTGCTGCGCCGCCGGGTAGAACTTCGAGGTGATAGCCCCCGTAGCCGAGGTCAGCGGGAAAGCGTAGATCGTCCAAGCTGTCAGCGCAATCCCGTAGCGTCGACCTGGGTGGCCATACAAAGATCGCCCCAGCCAAGTACGAGGAGCCCCCGCCACAGCCACCGGAGCAGGGCTGGCCGCAGCCGCCTTCTTCTGGTAAGCAACGAAAACCCCAAACGCCACGAGCGCCACGCCAATGAGCCCGACGATCTTGGGTTCCCGTCCCTTGACCCCCCACACGATGAACAATTGAACCAGGGGAACCAGGCCGTTAAACGGCACGATCAGGCCCAGATTACCCTCTTCAAATGCCGCCGTGCCCTGAGTCCCACCGATGAATTGCAGGCAGCCAGCCAGGAGTGCCGGAAGCAAGAACAACATCGGGTCCACGTGCGGGACGGGGAAGACCAGTAGTAGAATCCCCGTAATGACGGCCAAGAGCACCGTCGCGTACATAGCGTTGATGAGCACGAAGTTGCGCGGATCGGACCTCGTGGCCGGGTGGCCGAGGCTCTTCCTCGTTACCTTGATGAGGGGCTTGTGGATCGAGGATAGCAGGGCGTACATTGCACCGTAGAGCATTGCCTTGTGTGACATATGCCCAAGCATCAGTAGTGACATAGGTGCGAACACCTCCAAGCACTTTCGGGAAACGGATGGGATGGTTTTTTGCGAGAACAGGCCTCGTTACCGAGGCCGCCGACAAATATAGCATACTTTTTTCAGATTAACAGCCAAAAATAAATAGATCTCGCCCATCAAACGAGTTTTAATACTAGCCACAGATTCAAGCTTGATATCAACGCCGCCACGCCGCCCGCTGCTAGTCTCATAAGACTAGAATTTGCAAACACCCCCACCCATTTCTTTCGACTCGTAAAAACCACCAACGGCCACACCGCAAACGACAATTGCACACTCAAGATCACTTGGCTCAAAATAAGCAATTTCGAGAGTCCCGAACCTCCATACAAAACCACAACTACCACCGCCGGTACAATCGCGAGCCCCCGCGTAATAAGCCGCCGAATCCACGGACGCATGTGCAGATGCAGGAAACCCTCCATAATAACCTGCCCCGCCATCGTTCCCGTAATAGTCGAGGTTTGACCCGAGGCCAGCAACGCCACGGCAAACACTACACTCGCCGCCCCCACACCGAGTAGGGGAGTAAGCAATCGATACGCCTCACCAATCTCCACTACTCCCGTTCGACCATGAGCAAAAAAGGTAGCTGCCGCTACGGCCAAAATCGCCATGTTTACAAAAGCCGCAAGCGTTAAGGCTAACGTCGAATCAATCGTCGCAAACCGGATCGCCTCGCGCTTCGCTGCCTCACTCGAACCAATCTGGCGTGACTGCACCACGGCCGAGTGCAAATACAAGTTGTGCGGCATCACCGTAGCCCCCACAATTCCAACCGCCACATACAGCATATCCGACCGCGAAAATATCTCGGTGGTTGGCAGAAATCCACCCCACAATGCCGCAAGCTGAGGTGCCGAAAACACCAGTTCCAAGCCGAAACACACAAGTACTGTGATCACAAGTGTTATCACCAGTGCCTCAAGCGATCGCACGCCTCTTCGTTGCAACACCAAAAGCACCAAGACATCTCCGGCTGTCAAAATCACACCGATCATTAGCGGAATATGAAACAGTAAATTAAGCGCGATCGCCGTACCAATCACTTCCGCCAAGTCGCAAGCGACGATCATTGTTTCCGCCATCGCCCACAATCCCAGCCTCACTGGCCTTGGAAATACCTCACCGCACAGCTGTGCCAAATTCTTGCCCGTAACCACACCGAGCTTGATAGCCAAATACTGCAAAAACATCGCCATCACGCTCGACACAAGCACCACAAACAACAAGCTATAACCAAATCCCGATCCACCCGCCAAATCGGTCGCCCAGTTGCCCGGATCCATATACCCAACCGCCACCAAATACCCTGGCCCCGAAAACGCTAGCAGCTTCCGTAGGAACGAAGCGCCATCGGGCACCAAAACCTTGCGGCTCATCGCTTCACAACGAGTACCCACATCAAAAGCACAAGCTCGCTCATCACAACCGCTCGAGTCAGTGGCAGCTCCATGAGCTCATGCATCGAACCCGGGGTATGACGCGTAACGCCAAACCTACGCCTAGCCATCTTTGCGCTCCTTCGAACCAGAGCCTGCGCCGCCAGCCTGGGCGTTTACCTCATAACTCGTGTTAGTAGCCTCAAAGAAATTCACGAGCTGCAGTGTATCGTTGGCCGTCGCCATCCATTTAGCCGGATTACTCACGTTGTAGTGCGATCCAAAACCAAGCTCTTCCAGGCGGCGATCAGCCAAATATTTCACGTACTGATTAATGTAGCTCGCATTCAGTCCCAAAATTCCGTTTGGCAGCAAATCTTCATTGTACTTTGTCTCCATCTCGACACCGTCCAGGATCATCTGCTTAATTTCGTCCGCAAATTCCGGCGTCTGCAAATCTTCGTTCTCATCAAGTACGGTCAAAATCAAATTAATACCAAACTTCAAATGCAAGCTCTCATCCCGTACAATCCAGTCGATCAGCGACCCAAAGTTACGCAGCAGATTGCGCTGACGGAAGCTAAGCGCCACCATAAACCCACTATAAAACCAAATGCCCTCTAGGATAATGTTGTAGGCCACCAAGTTGCGCACAAAATCTTTTTTGCCTTCGGTCGTCGCAATATCAAGCGTCTGCTCCGTCATACGTTTGATGTATTTAACCTCAAACGCTTCCTTGCGCGCCATGCTTGGCGTGTCCACATGCGCCGCATATGCTTGCTCGCGGTCAATCGGAAATGTCTCCAGCACATATTCAAAGCTCATGCAGTGGTTGGCCTCTTCCCACATTTGCTTAGCCAGATACAAATGGCACTCAGCCGCATTAATGTACGGATATACGCCAAACGCTAGCGCTTTGTTCACCAAGAGCTCATTCGGGTTGAAGTAACTCATAAGAAAGGTGAGTGCGTGCCGCTCCTCATCGCTCATCTTCTTCCAGTCGGCCAGATCTTCGCCCAACTGAATCTCGTTAGGAAACCAAGTATTTGCCACGGCCTGGTTATACAAATCGTAGGCCCATTGATAATGTATGGGTTTTAAAAGTAATCCGTCTTGAATACCTGATCCTAAAATCTTCATAAATCTCTTGTCGCCCCTACTAGTTAATATGTTCTACTGGCAGCTATCGCACAGCGCGCGTTCAGCTGGATCTACCGGGCAAGCCATGCCCTCGCTCAAATTGCGTGCTGGTGCATTGTCGGTCATACCCTGCGTGCGGGCCGCTACCGCCTCGGCAATAGCAGCAAGCCTAGCAGCCACTTCATCGGTTGCCTCAGTCGTTACATCCGCCTCAGCTACAGCATTGTTGTTAAATCCCATCGCAATAATCTCCCTCTTATATACGTTTTAAAAACTATTTACCGAATCCGAAGCCAAAACCAGGTTTGCGCGCTACAATGTCCTCCGACTTATTTACCTTCACCGTGCTCTGCTCCGCCGTATGTCTGGGCTTTACATGCAGGTAATAGGTGGTTTTAAGACCCTTCTCCCAGGCCGTAGAATAGATCTTCATCATCTCATCTACGTCGCGTGTTTCAAGATACATATTGCGCGACAGCGCCTGGTCGATCCATTTCTGCGCGCGCGCCGCCACCTCAATGAACGCATAGGGCGAGAGCTGAAACGATGTCTTGTACACTGCTTTAATCACGTCCGGAATCGCTTCAATGTCCTGAATGTCGCCCTGCGCTCGCAAAATGTCCTCGCGCACCTGAGCCCATAGTCCTAGCTTCTTGAGCGCCGCCACCAAGTTCACGTTTACTTCCAAAAATTTGCCGCTCAGTGTCGCCCGGCTAAAGATTTGCGAAAACTGCGGATCAATCCCCGGAGTCGTACCGGCCGTGTGAGCCATATTGGCCGTCGGCGCCACCGCCATGAGCGTAGCGTTGCGCACACCCTTCTTTACTTTTATCCGCAGCTTGTCCCAATCGAGCCTGGCTTTTTGGTCCACCGTAATTTTGACACGCCGATCCTTGGCTGTTTCCGCAAGAGTATCGAACGGCACCAGCCCCATACTCCACCGCGAGCCCTTGTACATAGGGTACGATCCACGCTCCTTGGCCAAATTCGCACTCTCATCAATCGCATAGTAGCTAATGAATTCAGCAAGCTTATCGATGAGCGCGTAAGCTTCGTCGCTCTCATAAGCCATTCCTAGCCGTTCGGTCACGTCCGTAAAGCCCATGAGCCCCAGGCCCACCGCGCGGTTTTGCAAGTTTGAGTGTGTCGCCTCTTCAATGTTCGACACCGTAATGTCGATCAAATTGTCGAGCTGTCGCACTGCCGATCGCACACTGGCTTCAAGCCGCTGCCAGTCAAAATCGCGCGCCTCTTCCACCAAATGCGCCGACAAGTTAATCGAGGCCAAGTTGCACACCGCAATATTTTCGCGGTCCTGCGGCAAACAAATCTCTGTGCACAAATTACTCATGTGAATCGTGCCCGTGTTGTTGTTGAGAGCCCGGTTATTCACCGTGTCTTTCCAGGTAAGCCATGGGTGCGAAGTGGTCTGCAGCGAGATCAAAATGGCCTTAAATTGCTCACGTGCGCCCATCTTCTTAAATAAGCGCATCTTACCGCTTTCCGCCAGCTTCACGTACTCCGCGTAACGCTTGCTGAAAGCCGCACCATATAGCTCGTTAAGATCGGGCGTTTCAGCTGGATCAAACAAGTACCAAGCTTCATCATTTTTGACCCGCTTCATAAACTCATCGGAAATCCACACCGCGGTGTTGGCCGTACGAGTACGTCGGTACGGATCACCCGAGTTTTGTTTCAGGTCCAAAAATTGCGGGAAATCGATGTGCCAGTTTTCCATATAGAAGCACAGAGCGCCAAACTTCTTCCCGTTGCGCGAAATCGCTCGCAAAATCGAGTCCACCGTATGCATGAAGGGGATTGGGCCGCTCGAATACGTATTGTTGCTATGTACCGGTGAACCTTCCGCCCGCAACTTCGTCACCGACAGGCCAATGCCGCCCGTACCTTTAGTCATCCACATAATGTCGCGGTTGGATTTGGCGATATGCTCAATATCGTCTTGCATCTCCATCAGGAAACAGTTGGCAAGCTGAGGAAACTTCGTACCCGCGTTCACCCGCGTCGATCCACCCGGCAAATAGTCGAGCCGGCTCATCTTGTCATAAAAACCTAGAGCCACCGTCGTCGGATCGGCTTCATTGTAAGCAAGACCCATAGCCACGCGCATCAAACTAAATTGTGGCACCTCAAGCAGTTCACCGTCTGTGCTGCGCAGGCTATAGCGATTACGCGTCGTCACCACCCCCAGGTACCGCAGCAAATCATCCCGTTTCGGATCAATCGCCGCCGCCAACTTCTTCAAGTCGAAGCTGGCCTGCGCCATCCGCTCGTCCAAAAGACCACTCTTCACGCCAGCTCGCACATAGCTCACAAACTTGTCGGCATGCAGTTTCTTGAGCTCCGCGTCTGTCTCGTAATCACCCAGTACTCGCTTGTATATGGTTTTAAGCAGCAGTCGAGCGGCAATCGTATCAAACGCCGGATCTTCTTTTACATTCTGCAAAGCTGTTTGAATAACAGCTTCATCGAGCTCCTCCGTGGTAATGCCGTCAAACAGCGTCAAGCTCACCTCGGTAGCTACCTGAACCACCATACCAATTTGGTCATCGAGTCCACGACTGGCTCGCTCCAGCGCTGTGTTGATTTTATTTGCGTCATATGGCTGTTTTGTGCCATCACGCTTTGTAACGGTGATATCCATTCGGCCCCTCTCATTTTTTTGAAATTTTAAGAAATAAAAAGCCACCTCAAGAGTAGGCGGAAGTTTCACCGACTAATGCTGCCGAAAGAAGCTTCTGGGCTCAAGAAATGAGGAGATTCGGGCCGTATCCCCCCGAATAATTGCCGGCGTCTCATCTCCGGTATCTCCTAGCACATACACAACATATAGTGCTTAAGCTGAGTATACGATACTACATACAGACCCTGTCAACTCCAACTTCTACAACGGCCACCCCTTGCCTGCGGTGTATTATGATAACTATAACCAACCCGATTACTAACACGAAAGAGCAACTATTTGTGGGTACGTTAATCCTTGCTCGACACGGAGAATCAGAATTCAATGCCAAAAGCCTTTGGACCGGCATTTGGGACATTCCGCTCACCAAAAAAGGCCGCCACGATGCCAAACAAATGGCCGAAGCGCTCACAAACTATCATCCAAACATCGCTTATTCCTCGGCACTTATAAGAGCCAAGGATACACTCGAAATCATCCTGCATACGAACAATTGGAAGGTGCCTGTACGTCACGCCCACGAGTTCAATGAACGCGATTACGGCCAGCTTACCGGCCTCAATAAATGGGAAGTCGAGGAAAAATACGGCAAAGACCAATTCACTCGCTGGCGCCGCGGCTGGAACGAACCCGTGCCGCACGGTGAAACCCTAAAAGACGTCTATGAAAGAGCTGTGCCGTATTTTCAAGACCACGTCTTGCCCAAGCTCACAGCGGACCAAACCGTCCTCCTTACCGCCCACGGCAACACCATTCGTGCCCTCATGAAATACATCGAGCATCTCTCGAATGAAGCCGTGGAACACCTCGAGATGCCCTTTGGCGTACTCATAGTCTATGAATTCGACCAGGGCGGTGTCGTTACCAGCAAAACCACTCTCCATCTCGATACCACACCACCACCAGCTTAGCTCCAAAATTGAACCTGCACCGCATCACATGCTAACGTATTTTCATCTCACAATGAGGGCACCCAGACAATTAGGAGATCACTCATGTCCGAAGAGCTCGTGGGCCTAGCGAACGCTGCACGACTGTTTCATATTACCGACCTTGAAATGCGCCGCTGGGTCAATCACGACTGGGTACCCTGCACCTCAAAGGAAGCCTGGCCCAAGATTCCCAAGAGCTACATCTTGCTAGTTTTGAGCTTCAGCAAAGGCAAAAAACCAACTCTCGATCAGGCAGACAGATGTCGGTTGGCCTGGTTAAGGCGGCACGGAACCCCAGAAGAGCAAGCAAGAGCCAGAGAGGCTCAAGAACATAGATACCTAGACATCCCAATCGCGGCTGAGCGACTTCAGGTATCGGATTCCTTGATGATTCACTGGATTCGTGAAAAATGCGTGCCTGTCATAGTGGAGGGCTCAGCACCTCGGGTACCGGAGAGTTACATCGTACTCGTCTTGGACTTCACAAAAAACAGGCAACCCACTCAAAGCCAAGCCAACCTTTGTAATCTTAGTTGGCTTATAGAGCACGGAACGCCCGAACATCAAAAGCAAGCCCGCGTCCTCCTCAGCCAATTCCGAGAGGCCGGTGAAGTTTGGGGCACAAAAGAGGTCGCCAGTCTCTGCGGATACAGTCGAGATCAGGTGGTAACCTGGGCGAAAAACAAACAGATTCCAGCGGTCAAAATCGATCGCCGCCTCCACTATCTCCCTGAAGATGCGCATACTCATGCCGCAGCTCTCACCAGATTGACTGCCCAAGAGGCGGCTGATCGACTCGGAGTATCGCAAATAACCGTCTGGGCGTTAGCAAAAGAAGGGATCCTCAATTCGCCTAGAAACACTCGCGGTAAAAGTTTTGACGCCGAGGAAGTCGAACGGCTCAAAATCAAACGAGACCGACAGCAGACTCTCCAGTCACACGAGTGGACTTCTCGACAAATCCAGCAGGAGCTTGGTTGTTCCGAGAGCGTTGTCAGAAAACTCCATGACTGTGGAAAACTGACTCTACTTCGGACTATTGGTCGTGTTTACATTTATGACGCCAACGAAGTCCCAGAACTCAAGGCTCAAATGGAGAAGCTTAATCCAGAGTTTGAGTGGCTATCGCAGTTCGTTAGTCACAAGCGGACATATGTCCAGAACAGGACCGCACGTAAGCTCGGAATTACTCCCGGACTCTTGCGGGCTTGGAACCGAAGGAGAATTCTACCCTTCTACCCTGGGCCTCCTATCAACGAACAGCGTACCAACCGGACGTACCCCATTTCCTACATCAACGGTCTCGCCAACTATGCTGGCACGCTACCGGTATCGCTCACAGTAGCACGGGAATTCGCCGAGCGCTGCCGAGCTGCTGGCCGAATCATAAAGCCAGGCGAATAAGAACTCCATCTCGAACGGAGCCTCTTGCATCAGCCAGATGCAAGGAGCCGGGTAAGGACCCCGGCATCGCTCCAAGCCTTCAGGATATAATCTGAAGTTTTGGAACGATAACCACCAAAATCACATTACCCTGGTATTCACCACTAAAACATGCTATACTCCACTTAATCTTGAAGCAGGTGAAAGCCTGTCGGTTTTAGTCGAGCGGCCAATGCTGCAACCACGCGAATCTTATTCCAGAGCACAATATTAAGGACTCTCGGAATTATTCGTAAAACCGAACGCCCAAGGAGAATTATATTAATGACCCCCGCCAATAAACTGTTCGTTGGTTCACTATCGTTTGGTACCACTGATGAAACTCTGGCTGCTCACTTTGCGCAAGCCGGTACTGTTGTAAGTGCCAAAGTTATCATGGACCGCGACTCCGGTCGCTCGAAGGGCTTCGGCTTTGTCGAGATGAGTACGGACGAAGAAGCTCAGAAAGCCATCCAGATGCTGGGTGACCAAGAGCTCGACGGCCGCCGCCTCACGGTCAACATTGCCAAGCCAATGCCTGAGCGCAGCCCTCGCCCAAACCGCTACTAATTTTACTTGGTTAGCACCAAAAACGCCCCAGCAATGGGGCTTTTTTGGTATCTAAAAACAAAAATGTCAAAACAACAACACCCATACCGCTTGCAAATTAGAATTATCGCTATAGCGAAGCCCTATCTGAAAGGAGCAACATGGCATTACGAACCTAAATGCCGCCCCGAGCCACAGCAACACCGTTTCGCGGCCGAGGCCCCAAAAACGATAGCAAAGCGATAGCGGGCTTGCATTTAGGATAGGGTCGGCTTTGGGTTTACATGAACTCTGAGCCGGCCCTGGAAGCCGCCTTGCCGAGAAACCCTCTCCTCATTCTCGGTCTTTTTGTGTAGGCCCGCTCTACGTGATCCGGTCTAGTACCACCAGTGATTCGAGGTGCAAAGTACCAGGATAAAAATCAAACCCCGTAACACCTTTCGCCGCATATCCCTCAAGCAGCAACGCAACATCCCGAACCTGCGTCGCCGGATTACAAGACAAATAAATAATCCGTTCCGGTCGCGCTTCGAGCAGCGCCTCCACAACCCGCCGGTGCAAGCCAGCTCGCGGCGGATCCACTACCACGCAATCCGCGCCTCGCAAAACTCGCATGTCCATACCTTCGGCCGGCACACACTCTGCTGTGTAATTCAAAATTCCATTCCGATCCGCGTTAGCATTTGCAAGCGCCACACTATCCGCGTTCACCTCCACTCCAATAACTTCGCGCGCAGTGCCGGCCGCTGCTAGCCCAATCGTACCCACGCCACCATACAGATCCGCAAGCCGAACGCCACTCGGCACATGCTTCAAAATCCGCTCCAAGGCCAGTTCAAACATTGCCGGATTAGTCTGGAAAAAACTGTTATAAGGATATACAAGATCCAGGCCACCAGTTCGTTCGGTCAGCTGCGTAATACCTTCATGCCACACCATTTCATAAGCATCTCGGTGCCGCACTCTGGCCACCACCAAACCAGCCAGTTCCGGGCCCATGAGCTCCCTAAAATCTCGCTTTGGCACTTGATGCAACGCCACAACTCCCAAAACTTGGCCCGTCAACACGCTTTGCCGCACCGTCACCGTTTCCACATAACCGGCCAGTTTCAGCGCCTGTACACGCTCCACTAAAGCCAGTGCTGAAGTGTTCATGGCCGCAGACCCCAACGCGCACCCTTGCGGCAACGCCACCAAATCCTCATAACTACCGCGTCCGTGAAAGGCCAGGCTCACCTCGTCACTAGACTTTACCAGCGAAAATTCCAATTTATTGCGGTACCCCAACTGCGCACTCGCCCCCACCATCTCAGTTACCGGCATCTTCAGCCGTCCGAACGCCTCAGCAAGCATTTGCTTTTTCAGTCCTAGCTGGTAGTCGTACTTCACACCCTGCCACGGCGAACACTCCAAAAAATGCGCCTCCACCGGCTCCCCGCGATGCTCCGATACAGTCGTAAACTGCACCACATTCGCCTCCACAAAGCCCGGCTTCTCTCGCACCACTCGCACATCTGCTGCCTCCCCTGGAAGCGGCCCCACCGCAAAACACGGCCGGCCATCCAAATACCCAAGGGCCTTACCCCCACCCACAATTTTCTCAAAAACAATATTGGCTTGCATAAGCCACCATTATACATCACCTGCGTGCAGAATGGGTTTGATCGTGTATGATAATGCCTATGAAGCACGTCACCACCCCATCAGCTCTGGTTATTTTTGGCATCACCGGTAATCTCTCGCAGCATATGCTTCTTCCCGCGCTTTACCACCTCGAAGCCCAAAATCTCCTTCCCGACAAATTTGTAATCGTCGGCATCTTCCGGCGCGAACCCGATGTCGACGCCCTGCTCAAAGAAGCCGAGATCCAAATTCTCCGCACCCACCAAGAAGTTGATGGAACCGTTCTGGACAAGCTCAAAAACCGCATCCACTCCATCAAAATGAACAGCACCGACCCCGATGATTTCAAGAAACTAAAAAGCCTCCTGCGCGAACTCGACCTTGCCGCTGGCACAAAGCTAAACCATCTTTTCTACCTCGCCATCCCGCCCAACATTTTCAAAAAAGTCATCGGCAATCTTGCTGACTGCGGGCTAAATTCTTGTGATGAGCGCGAAAGCCGCATCTTAATCGAAAAACCCTTCGGCTACGATCTCACCTCCGCTACTTCCCTCATCGAAGATATGTCCAAGCATTTCGACGAAAGCCAAATTTTTCGGATCGATCACTACCTCGCCAAAGAAACCGCTCAAAACATCCTAACCTTCCGTTTCAACAATCCGCTTATCGAAGGGATCTGGAGCCGGCAGTTCATCGATCACATCCAAATCACCGCCATCGAAAAAATTGGCATACAAGGACGAGCCGCTTTCTACGAAGATATGGGCGCCTTGCGCGATTTCGTCCAAAGCCACCTCATGCAGCTGATGGCGCTCATCATGATGGAATATCCAGAAGGCCTTTCGCCTGTTGCCATTCATAAAGAAAAATTGCTTCTGCTTGAAAGCATCGAACCCATCGCCGAAAAACATGTCGACGACGTCGCGACCCGAGGACAATATGCCGGCTATCAAGACGAGGTCGAAAACCCAAACTCCACTACCGAAACTTTCGCTGCCGTCAAACTCGAAGTCGCAAACTCCCGCTGGGGCGGAGTACCGGTACTTTTGCGCACCGGCAAAGCCCTGGCCGAAAAAGCCACGGAAATATCAATTATTTTTAAAGACCGTACGCGCAGATCGCTCGCCGACAACCTTCTCATCATTCGCATCCAACCCAACGAAGGCATTTCTCTCAAACTCCTAGCCAAAAAACCCGGATTTGGCAACGAATTCCAACCCGTAGAAATGGAATTTAACTACTCTGGCGTCTTCGATGGCCACCAGCCCGATGCCTACCAGCGCGTTCTCATCGATGCTATGCGCGGCGACCAATCACTGTTTGCCACCAGCGCCGAAGTGCTTGCGAGTTGGCGCTTGCTCCAGCCCATTCTCGACACCTGGCAGAGCCGCAAGCAGCCACCCGAAACCTACGAAATGGGCAGCTGGGGGCCTACGTCAGCCACCAAACTTGCCGAAAACTACGGCTGCGAGTGGGTATCAAGCCACGAAGCTAGCGCACAAGCCGAGCAATCCGCTCCAAAATAACATCCAGCCACCACAAACTTACGCGGTACTTCGTCGAAAGTTCCAAAAGTACCTCATTTACGAGTGTATACTGGTCGCCCAGCTTCATTCCTTCAGTAAATTCTGGCATCAACCCCATCCCGCGCAAGGCCCGCTCAGCATAGTCGTTCCATACGCCATACGATTTCGGATGGGTAACAAGCAGTAGGGGAGTAAGCTTTGCCTTTCCCAAGTGTGGTACTGCAAATTCTCCTCGGCCCGGTTCGAGCATATTGAGCCGTTCCGCCACTGGTCTCGATTCATCTATGAGCACAAGCAGCGCTTGTCGCAGACGTTCCATATCAAGAGTCACATCGTCCCGACTAATCTCGCGCCAGCGGTGATTTTGGCGGTAGCTAAGAAAGCCCGTCATATCTTGCTTCGTGAGTGTCGAGATCCCACGTGGCGAAAAGATTACACTCCAGTACTGACACACTTCTTGCTCCTGCATGCGCAAGGCCAGGACATTTGGCGTATTGTCGCGAAATGTCTGAATTTGATCGACTGGTATCTGGGCGGGCATGTTGTTATCTTACTCGGTCCAAAACAAACAGTACATTCGCCTGATTTGGACATTATTGTAAATCTATGAGTCGTCCAACCAAGAAAAAAATTATGCAATAAAAAGTAAAGCATAAGTGTTATGATAAAAACCAAACATACTATCGAAAGGGTTCACATTATGCCAGGAAGCCGAGCTTCAAAGTCAACGAGAAAACCCGCTATCACCAAATCAAAAACACCAGCAGGTCGAAGCGTTTCCCCGAAGAAGTCGGGGCTAAGTAAATTATGGCTGTCCACGGCCATAATTGTCGCAGCAGTTGTCATAGCCGGCATTTGGTGGACGATGGCAAGCAGACCAGCATCCAATAAAGCAGCAGACGTAACGCCCACATTCCGCATTGGCCTCTCGCTCGACACCTACAAAGAACTCCGTTGGGCTCACGACCGTGATCTCATCGCCGCTCGGGCCAAATCACTCGGGGGCGCTGTCACCACACTCGTTGCCGACAGCGATGACAAAACCCAAGTCGCCCAAATTGAAAACCTCATCGCTCAAAAAGTTGATGTGCTCATCATAGTTCCTCACGATGCAAATGCTGTCGCCCCCACCATTGCCGAAGCCCACAAAGCCGGCATTAAAGTCATTGCCTACGACCGGCTTATCCTAGACAGCGACCTCGACGCCTATGTGACCTTCGACAGCACGCTCATCGGCAAATACCAAGCTCAGTATGTCATGAAGGCCATCTCTTCAAGCATTAAAACGCCCAATGTCGCCCTCGTCGGTGGCTCCGACACCGACAATAATGCCGTCCTCGTTCATCAAGGCGTCATGGGCGTGCTAAACCCACTCGTCACTAGCGGCAAAGCCAGAATCGTCTACGACCAATACACCCCCGACTGGAGCGCCGATGCCGCCTTCACCAGCATCGACAACTTCTTGACCAAAGGCGGTAAGCTCGACGCCGTCATTGCCGCCAACGATGGTACTGCCGGTGGCGTCATTAAAGCCTTAAAGGCCCATGGACTAGACGGCAAAGTACCCGTCTCCGGCGGCGACGCCGAACTCCCGGCCGTCCAAAGACTCGTCAGCGGCACCCAAACCGTCACAGTCTACACACCTTTCTCCGAAGAAGCCTATAAGGCCGTGGACCTTGCCTACCAATACGTAAAACATCAAACCCCAACCACCAACGGCCTCACCAACAACGGCCAAAAAGACGTGCCTTCCTTCCTGCTCGACTCTACCCCAGTCACCAAAGACAACATTAAACAAACCGTCATTAAGGATGGCTTCTATACTTCAAACGAAGTCTACGGCGCAGCAGCACAATAAATTGGTAAAGTCCTAAAATGATGAAAAACAACATCAAAACCAAGCTCCTCGGCGCATTCTTCGTCATGAACGCCGCCTTGCTCATCAGCAGCATTGGCCTGTTCGCCATGCACACCTACGTCGTAAACAAATACAGTGACGTTGTTAATTCCATGAGCCTTGAGTACCAACTTAGTCAGTCGGTATCGAACCTCATCGACGAGTACAACAACCTGGTTTTGGGCAACAGTACTGAAGTTCTGAGCAACAATCACAAAGTTATGGCCAGCGAAGATCAAATCAATCAGAAAATCAAACTTCTTGATGCGGCAATCGTTGATCCAACAGCCAAAGTTAGCTTTCTCGGGCTCAAAAATTCCATCGAAGCCGTCATCACCGAGGTCAACAATGGCCTGGCTGACGTTGCAAAAGATAAAGCCACCTCGTTTGCTCACTACCAAGCCGCTCACCATAACTACGATTTTGTGCAAACCAATAGCACTGCCTTTACCTTCGATCAGCTTAAGTATGTCAGCGCCGCCGAAGCCAAACTTCAATCTACCTACACAACCTTAGCAGTCATAGCAGGCAGTCTACTTGTAGTTTTGCTCGTGGGCACCACTCTCTTTGGCGTACGTTTTGCCAGCAAGCTCATCACCCCCCTTAGCGATCTCACCGATATCGCTACTCGAATTGCCTCAGATAACACCACAAAAGTGGTTCTTGGACCTCACCTCCTCAATCGCACCGACGAAATCGGCAGCCTATCAAATTCACTCAATGTCATGCTCGAGCGGCTAAAAGAAAAGATTTCTGAGCTCGCAGTCGCCAAAACCAATGTAGAACGCAAAGTTGAGGAGCGCACTAAACAGCTCAGCGACGCCGAGGCCGAGCTCACAGCTTCAGTTTCGAGCCTACCCTTTGGGTTTGCCCTCATCAATGTTCGCAACGAGATCGTCTTTAGTAATGCGTCACTTTCGGCCCTTCTCGACCGCAAAATACCCGCCAACCCCGATAAGTCGCGCCAAGAGCTAGAAAAGATATCGGCCGACTTCCACGAAGCTATCGATCTTCTAGGTTGTATCCATGAGGTTCAAATCAAAAAACAGCCACTCGAACGCAATGTCCAGCTTGGACCTCAGTATTTTCGCTTCGTTATGTCACCAATCCGTTCTGGCAGCAAAATCCTCGGCACAGTCATGACCATGGAAGACACCTCAAACGAACGTGCCATGGAACGTTCGCGCGATGAATTCTTCTCGATCGCATCCCACGAGCTCCGCACGCCCCTCACGGCTGTTCGCGGCAACGCCGAAATGATGCTCGAATACTACCGCGAACAACTCAAAGACCCCAGCCTCAACGAAATGGTCACCGACATCCACGACGCCAGCATCCGCCTTATCCAAATCGTAAACGACTTCCTCGACGTATCCCGTTTAGAACAAGGCAAAATCGTCTTCAAAAATGCTCCGTTTGACCCCATTGAGCTTGGAAAATCTATCTTGCGCGCCTATGAAGTTACCGGCTCGCGTCAGAAGATTAAGCTAAAATCCCAACCCCCAAGCACGCCCCTCCCCAAAGCCTTCGCCGACTCAGACCGAGCGCGCCAAATCATTATTAACCTCATTAGCAACGGCCTTAAATTTACCGAATCAGGCAGCATCATCATTCATTATTCGGTGGTAGGAAAGCACATTCACATTTCTGTCACCGATACCGGCAAAGGCATTCCAGAAGCCTCTCAACACCTCCTGTTTCACAAATTCCAGCAGGCCAGCAATAACTTACTAACGCGCGACAACACCCGCTCCACCGGCCTCGGTCTCTACATTTCGCGACTCATGGCCGAAGGCATGGCCGGCAAGCTCTATCTTGAAAGTTCCGAGGAGGGCAAGGGTTCAACCTTCACGCTCGAACTCCCAGTAGCCGGATCTAGCAAATAGATTCATGCACAACTGGGGGCGTATAATGAGGAAGTTGTCCGCCAAAAACAATGGTTAATCGAAAGCCTACCTCATGAAAATCACCCATGTCACTGCTCGCCAAATCCTTGATTCTCGCGGCAATCCCACCGTGGAAGCCGATGTTACCCTAGAAGACGGGACCGTCGGCCGCGCAGCTGTCCCCTCCGGTGCTTCTACCGGCACTCACGAAGCAGTTGAGCTGCGCGACGGGGGAGCAGCCTACGGCGGCAAGGGCGTCACAAAAGCCGTAAACCATGTGCGCACCGAAATCGCAGAAGCTATTACCGGCCTCGATGCCGACGACCAATCCGCCCTCGACCAAGCCCTCATCGATCTCGATGGCACGCCAAACAAAGGCCGCCTCGGCGCCAATGCCATCTTAGCCGTATCACTCGCCGCCGCCCGTGCCTCAGCTGCGCAGCACAAAGAGCCCCTTTGGGAGCACATTCAACACCTCGCACCCGGCATCCAAGACCCCACACTGCCGCTACCCATGATGAACATCATCAACGGTGGCCAGCATGCCGCCTTTGCCACCGATATCCAAGAGTTCATGATTATGCCGGTGGGTGCGAAAACCTTTAGCCAGGCCCTGCAAATGGGAACCGAAATCTTCCACGCTCTCGCAAAAGTGCTAAAAAAAGCCGGCTACCCCACCACCGTCGGCGACGAGGGCGGCTACGCTCCGCGCGTAAAACGCGGCAACGCCGAAGCTCTCGAGCTCATCACAGAAGCTGTATCCACGGCCGGTTACCAGCTTGGCACCGACATCGCCCTGGCCCTCGACGCTGCCTCCAGCGAGTTTTACAAAGATGGCAAATACGTCCTCGCCACCGAAGGCAAAACTCTCACCAGCGCGGAAATGATCACTTACTACGAAGACCTTATGAAAAAATACCCCATTGTCTCCATCGAAGACGGCCTTGCCGAAGACGACTGGGAAGGCTGGGTCCAACTCACGAAAACCCTCGGCGATAAACTCCAAATCGTCGGCGACGACCTGCTCGTAACCAACACTGAGTTCCTGCGAAAAGGCATCGAGAAAAAAGCCGCCAACGCCATCCTCGTGAAGCTCAATCAAATTGGCACCCTCACCGAAACCATCGAAGCCGTCACCATGGCGGAAGACGCCGGCTGGAATGCTATCATCTCCCACCGCTCCGGCGAAACCGAAGACACCACCATCGCCGACCTCGTCGTGGGACTTGCTACCGGTCAAATCAAAACCGGCAGCCTCAGCCGCACCGACCGCGTCGCCAAATACAACCAACTCCTCCGCATTGAGGAATCCCTTGGTGACTCCGCCCGCTTTGCCGGCCACCAGGCGCTCAAACAAAACGACAAATGAGGCTCTACTTATCCTCGTATCGCCTCGGCAATCAGCCTGAAAAGCTCGTGGAGCTCCTGGGCGGCAAAACCAAAATCGCCATCATACCCAATGCTCGCGACGCCTCCCCGACCGATGGCCGCACCGAACGTCTAGCGCGCGAAACCGATGCGCTCACAGATCTCGGCCTGAGGCCCTCCATACTCGATCTGCGCGATTACTTCGGCAAAACCCAGGAACTCTCAAGCGCCCTTTCGCACTTCGACGCTCTATGGGTGCTCGGTGGCAATTGCTTCGTCTTGCGCCGCGCTTTCCGGGCCAGCGGGCTCGATGATATCCTCCCGGAACTCCTAGCGACCGACAACATTGTCTATGCAGGTTATAGCGCCGGCATCGACCAACTCATCCCGAGTCTTAGAGGCGCGGAGTTGGTCGACGATCCCAACGATATCCCGGAAGGCTATGATCCAGAAATAATTTGGGAAAGTCTTGGCTTGTTGTCTTATGCCGTCGCACCTCATTACAAATCCGACCACCCCGAATCGGCCGCTATCGACAAATCAGTCGAATACTATATAGACCACCACATCCCCTTTATCGCCCTGCGCGACGGACAGACCATAGTCCGCAATGGGGACACCGAAGAAATAACCAACTAGCAGGAAAAAACCATGCCATATCTCGTACTCGTCCGTCACGGCCAAAGCAAATGGAACGAACTCGGCCAATGGACCGGCCTCACCGATATCGAACTCACCGAAAAGGGCAAAGCCGAGGCTCGCACCGCTGCCAAAACACTGGAAAACATCACTTTTGGTGCTGCCCACACTTCCAATCTCAAGCGCGCCCAGCAAACTCTTGCCGAAATCTTAAACGAGCTTGGCCAAACCGAAATCGAAGCCAAAAAAGCTGCCGCTCTCAACGAGCGCGACTATGGCCAGCTCACCGGCAAAAACAAGTGGCAAGTCCGCGAAGAGTACGGCGAAGAGGAATTTACCAAAATTCGTCGCAGCTGGGATCACCCCGTACCCGGCGGCGAGACCCTCAAAGACGTCCACACCCGCATTGTGCCTTATTACGAACAACACATTCTCGCCGACCTCAAAGCCGGCAAAAATGTCATCGTTGCAGCTCACGGTAACAGCCTCCGTGCTCTCGTAAAACACCTCGAAAATGTCGCCGAAACCGACATTTCAAACCTCGAAATCGGCACCGGCGAAGTCTACTTGTACGAGATCGATGAAACCACCGGCCAGATCATTGCCAAAGACATTAAGATCTCCGGCGGCAAAGCTTAAAAAATCTAAGACCTCAAGTCGAAACTTCAAATCTTGAATCCTTCCGGGACCCGCATACGCGGGTCCCGACGACAGCGCCACCCCAAATCAGTTATGGGGTAGCGCGTAAACAGCGTAGGAATCGAGGAAGTCTTCCTGACTACTCCGATAAGACCGCCAAATCCTTCCCTCACGATGAAGCTCAGCCAGCGCGCGAGCCAGACCGCTGGACAAGAAGATGTACGAGAACCAGCCCAGTTTGACCATCAACTCATTCGAGGAGATGCGGCTCTTCGGCCGATAGCTTGCCATGGCTCGAAGTATCGCGTACTTGAGCCACCGATTCACCCGCCGGATCTTTATTTCGTCCGGAAAGAGCTCGGCCAACAAAGGCGCATGCCACATTTCCACCAACGGATCGAAATGCGGCCTCAGCCAAATCGGCACCCGCTCTTGCGGATGGAACTTGCGGATCGTCGCAATAATGCCAGGCAACACTTCGGGCCAGCACTCCGCACTTGCCACTTCCACGCCTATGCGGTCACCTCGAATAGCAACCGTCTCGACTCCTCTCAGCCGAACAACATGCGAGGCGATATCAAAGGCCAGAGGCGTATAGAATAGCCGGAAGTCATCGAGCATCTTCATCCTAGACTTCAGCAGAGGCTCGTAACCGGTCTTCAAAGCCAACTGAATATCCTGGAGATGGAACCACAACCAGCGCCCGTTTCCCACCGCCCGGACTGCAATTCGTCCCCGCGACTGCTGGCGCACTCTCGCGCAACGGAGAGCCTCTTTCTTACCCGTTCGCTTTGTTTCGGCCATTGCTGGCCTCCTTTCGATCGGAAACCGAATTCTGAATGTACCCTTGCAACAACCCCGAGGAGCCTATCTGTAAGACCCTAGTCAGCGGCCGGATTGAGCAGATCATCCATCGCTTCCAGCAACGCATCGGTCTCTTCGAGCAACACGGCAGTGTCTCGTCGAACCGGCGGTTCGGGGGCCTCACTGGCCGCTGAAGTCTCGAGCAGTTGAACCGGCGGCTGGTCGATCAGCCGACCCGATGTCCGAAGGATTTCGGCGTAGTCGCGCAGTCTGCTTACTTCGGCCGCCCGCCTGCCGATGGTGAAAAATGCTACCGAAAACTTGTACCGCTGAGCAGCAGCCGTCACCAGAATGGCGTCAAGATTTGCTGCGCGGTAATGGAGCTCATAGATCGGCCAACAATCCTTGCAAATGACCCTCACGCCCCGGATCATCTTGCCATCTCGCGTCACCTCCAGCACCCGGCGACTGGTCCGGAATCCGCAGGAAAAGCACGGATAGTTGACCCGGTCGTTGGGCATCACCAGGACGCTATCCTCGATAAGTGGACTGGAGATCACCCAAAACGTGAAGTCGCCATACGACACTTCAACGGTTCTTGTGTCCGGTTGCGCCCTAAGGTCGTTGTGGTTCTGAATGTCTTTGACGCGGTTCATAGCGCCGCCCTTCTCCATCGAAGCCTACAAAGACCGGCACATTACCGATCTTCAGATATACAATGCCAGCTTACTGTAAGTCAGTCAACTTACCGCGCGATAACGACACAAAACTAACCCCAGTCATGCGCTATAATCATAAGCATAAATCCCGGGAGGATCCCTATGCGCGCACTTTGGACTGGCTCCATTTCCTTCGGCCTCATCAACATCCCAGTCAAACTCTATTCCGCTGCCGACACCCGTGACGGCATCGATCTCCACATGCTACACGCCCCCGACCAAGGCAAGATCCGCTACGCCAAAATCTGCGAAACCGAAGACAAAGAGGTCCCCTATGAAGAAATCGTCAAAGCCTATGAATATGACGACGACAAGTTCGTGATCCTCACCGACAAAGACTTCGAAGCCGCCGAGGGCGAGCACACCAGCACCGTCGACATTGCACAATTTTCCGAAGAAGACGAGGTCGACATTCGCTACCTCGAAAAACCGTACTACCTCGAACCCACTAAGGGCGGCGAAAAAGCCTACGCCCTCCTACGTGAAGCCCTCAAAAAAGCAGATAAAATCGCCGTCGCCCGGTTTGTCCTGCGCGACCGCGAACATCTGGCCGCCATCAAACCCGTTGGCTCAGCCCTCGTCCTAAACCAAATGCGCTTTCCTGCCGACCTCCACACCCCTGGCTCACTCAACTTGCCGCCTCAGCACAAAGCCACACCAAGCGAGCTCGAAATGGCCGAAAAGCTCATTAAACAACTCACCAAACCCTTCATCCCCGAAGATTTCCACGACAGTTACACCGAAGAGCTCGAAGACCGCATCAAAGCCAAGGTCAAACACCAACCCGTTGCCAAGACCAAACCCGCATCCCATAAACCCACCACCGATCTCATGGCCGCACTCGTCGCTAGCCTCGAAACCGCTTCAAAATAATGCCCCGCCTTCTCCACGACTACCACGCCAAACGCGATTTCGCCCGCACCCCCGAACCCGCCGGCGGAGAGGGGAGCGATCAATTACGGTTTGTCGTCCAAAAACACGACGCCACCGCCCTCCATTACGATTTTCGCCTGGAAATGGGGGGTGTTATGAAAAGCTGGGCCATACCAAAAGGACCCAGTCTCAACCCCAAAGACAAACACCTCGCCGTCATGACCGAAGATCATCCCCTCGACTACCAGTATTTTGAAGGCCTCATCCCCGAAGGCAATTACGGCGCCGGTCCCGTCATCATTTGGGACCAAGGCACCTACGAACCCCTTTATGCCACCGAAAACCGCGACGAAAATGATCAGCTCGCCCTCACCGGCGTCCACAACCAGCACCTCACTTTCATTCTCCACGGCGAAAAACTAAACGGCGAATTCGCCCTCGTAAAAATCGCCCATGCCGAAGAAAAAGCTGCCTGGCTCCTCATCAAAGCTCACAAAGACAAGTTCATAAGCACAAAAGACCTCACCAAACAAAACCGCTCCGTCATCACCGGCCGCACCATCGAAGAAGTGGCATCGGAAAAACCCATCACCAAGCTCAACTTCGGCCTCAAAGGCCTCCCCAAAACCCCGCCACCTGCAACGTTTCAGCCCATGCTCGCCACCCTCACCGAAGCGCCCTTCAATAATCCCGACTGGCTTTTTGAGGTCAAATGGGACGGCTACCGCATCATGGCCGAAACCAGCCCACACACCGTCACCCTCCACTCCCGCAACAACCAAGACTACACCGAGCGCTTTAGTGCCGCCGCAGCCGATCTAAGCCCGCTCAAAGTACCTGCCCTCATCGACGGCGAAATGACCGTAGTGGATGCTCGTGGCCGTACCGACTTTCAAGACCTCCAAGCCTACATCCACACGGGAGTCGGCCAGCTCATCTACAACGCCTTCGACCTCTTATACGTTGACAGCTATAATCTCACGGACCTTCCCCTCAGCACCCGCAAGCTCTTGCTCAAACGCCTCCTTGGCCTCCTGCACGGACCGCACATCAAGTACAGCGAGCACTTTAAAGCACAAGGCGTACCACTATTTGAAGCCGCCCGCAAACAAAACCTCGAAGGCCTCATGGCCAAACGCGCAGACTCCTTGTACCACCCAAACACCCGCAGTCGCGACTGGCTCAAAATCAAAACCCACCTCCGCCAAGAAGTCGTTATCATCGGCTATACCGACCCGCGCGAAAGCCGGCAATATTTCGGCGCTCTCGTACTCGGCCTATACGACGATGATCATAACCTCATCTTCACCGGCCATACCGGCAGTGGCTTTTCCGATGAAGTACTGCGAGACCTTTTTAACCGTCTCCAACCCCTCGTTACCTCAGATTGCCCCATTACACCCACCCCCAAAACCAACGAACCCGCCCACTGGGTCACGCCCAAGCTCGTCTGCGAGGTAGAATTCACCGAATGGACCGCCGACGGCTCCATGCGCCACCCAATTTTTATGGGCTTACGCGAAGATAAACTAGCTACCGACGTTCACCTCGAAATATCCGTCTCGTCCCAAACCAAAGGAAAAGCCATGCAACCACAAAAACCCGAAACCCCGCCACAAACCAGCTCAGACAAAACCTTAGAACTAAACGGCCACACTATCCAACTCACTCATACGGGCAAAGTCTACTGGCCCAAAGAACGCATCACCAAAGGCCAGCTCCTCGATTACTACGCCGAAGTGGCACCCCTCATTCTGCCCTACCTCAAAGACCGCCCAGAGTCCCTCAAACGCTACCCCGACGGCATCGCCGGCCCAAATTTCTACCAAAAAGATATGGCAGGCCACGCCCCGAGTTGGGCCAAAACCATCACCATCCATTCAACTGGCGAGGATCACGACATCGAATACCTTCTCTGCCAAGATGAAGCCGCTCTCTTGTACATGATTAACCTCGGCTGCATCGACATCAACCCCTGGAACTCCCGCACAGGCAATCTCGACAACCCCGATTGGTGCGTCATTGACCTCGACCCCGAAGCCACTACCTTCAGCTCCGTCGTCAAAACCGCCCAGGCCGTTCACGCGTTCCTGGACGAGCTTGATATCCCCAGCTACCCCAAAACCTCCGGCGCCACCGGCCTGCATATCTACATTCCCACCGGTGCCAAATACACCCATGACCAAGTCAAAATGTTTGCCGAACTCATCGCAAGGAACGTCCACAAAAGAACCCCAGATCTCACAAGCGTCGAACGCAGCCCCACCAAACGCCAGGGCAAAATCTACCTCGATTTCTTGCAAAACCGTCACGGCCAAACGCTCGCCGCGCCCTACAGCGCGCGACCGAGACCCCATGCTACCGTTTCCACGCCCCTTCATTGGGACGAAGTAAAGCCAGGCCTTAAACCCATCCAGTTCACCATCGAAAACGCCCCAGCCCGCTTCAAAACCGTCGGCGATCTTTGGAAGCCTGTCCTCGGACCCGGCATCGATATTGCGCGCATCCTAAAAATGCTAGAAAATCCTACTTCTTAGCGTCAAGCACCGCTTCAGCTTTTGCAAGATCCGCTAAAATTACCGCTGCTTCCTCCTCGTCGATCGGCGTGAGTACCTTGCGTTGAGCCAAAACCACCTGCTCATCCAAAATCAAATAATGCTTGAAATAGTCCGTCTCGTCCACATTTGAGGTAATCTCAACCTGCCATTCAAATGAAGGTTGCGCCTCCTGGGTCGTTACCGCAATCCTCAGCCGGCCTTCCTTCCAACGCACATCCGCGATATATACCACCACCGGATCATCCGCCACATCGAGTTCAAATTCACTCGCCCGTGCCAGCTTCCGATTCGGAGTAGCATTAAACACCACCATAGCAGCCCTTGTGATATCGGCTCGTTTTTCGTAGCTAATCGCCTTACCAAACTCTCGCATCGCTGTAAGCCAACCTTCTCATTGTTCTAAAAAACAATCTTTTACATACTAAAGTAACCGAACCATCATAATATGCCATCAGCCAGGATTCAATCCTATTCTCCCGTTGAAATGACAGCTTTTGTATGGGAGGATAACTCGCACATGGAAACACCGAAGTCACACTCACGACAGCACCGCCGACGAAAGCGCGTCGCCGGTGTCAGTCTCGGAGCTATCGCTATCGCCCTTGCGAGTTTTCTGCGCTTCGCCCCACCTGCCGCTCAACAAGCATTACAATCTGCCCAACCCGGACTTGCCCACGTTACCCGAGACGTCGACGGCGACACAATCAACGTCCAAATTGCCGGCCAAAACGAAACCGTCCGCTTCATCGGACTCGACACACCCGAAACCCATGACCCCCGCAAACCCGTCCAATGCTTTGGCGAAATCGCCGCCGCCCACACCAAATCCCTCCTCGAAGGTAAAAACGTCCGCCTTGAGCCCGACCCAGCCGACTCCGACCGCGACAAATACCATCGCCTCCTGCGTTACGTCTACTTGCCCGACGGCACCCTTGTAAACGCTGATCTCATCCGCGACGGCTATGCCTTCGCCTACACCATCTTTCCCTTCACCAAACTCGACGAGTTCCGCACCCTCGAAGCCGACGCCCGCAATAACAACCGCGGCCTCTGGGCAGGCTGCAATGTCGACACGTCAACCGACATCAAACAAACCGCCGGCAACAAATAAAAAAATCCATAAAAGAACTATAATACACTCATCACACCAACAAACCGATCATTATGGCTGAAATACCCGAAAATATCCCCAACCAATCAGAATCATCCCAAAACTGGGCCAAAGAAATCGCAGCTATTGCCGACGAAGCATCAAATTCTCCTGATCACCAACCCATCCCGGACTTATTTGCGCTCTTCGATAGCAACATCACCATTGAAACGCTTCCGTCTACAGAAGAGGGGGAAAGATTTTCCCGAACCCCCTGGCGTGGTCTTGTTACCGAAATCCATATTGAAGATGAGGATGCCGACGCTCGATCTGTTATGCACCTAGTAGCTCACCAAATGCAGGCACAAGAGCACCGATCATTACGCAGGCACCTACCCTCATTGCCTGAAGAAGGCGTACCATTTTCCTGGCATGGCGAACCGTTCCTTGCTCAAATCAGATGGATAAAATACCCTCTCTTTGGAGGATCTCTTCAAAAACCGATGACTGCTGCCCATTCCGATGAAGCATTTAGCGACCTAGAGGTAGATGTCACTTTAGCCCAGCACTTGCACCCAACCCCAGACACCCCTCCCGATAATAATGCCGCTATGGAAGCTTTAGGGTACGCAATAAGTGAATCTCTCGTAAACAAGCTTATTAAAAATCAACAGCCGTCCGGCGTTGATCCCCATCTATCTCTAGCGATCCAGTGGGGTACAGCGCCAGGTATCTACGTAGAGAGCGAGCTAAGCGACCTCATCGGAGAAGGATCGACAGACATAGACCATGAACGTTTCAGCCAGCTCTTAGATGAAGCCCCAAGAGAAATAGTGTAGCCCTAAAGCTCGAAAAGGGCGCTACTCCGCCACTTCCTTACCCAGCTTCGCACTCACTACCACTTGCAAAACGTCTCCGTTCGCCGTTGTGAGCTGTGTCTCGCCGCTCTCGCTAAAGTATGTCACCAAATGATGACTCATAATCTCCTGCAAGTCCTTGTACTTAAACTTCAGCTCTTCAAGCTCGGAGTTCACTACCTGATAGTCTTTGTCGGCTTCCAGCAACTTCTTAGCCGTGGCTCGCTTCTCCGACACCTCCTTCAACTCTTCCTGTAGCGCCCGGTACTCATCATTTTGCTCAGCGATATCTTTCAGATCATCTTTAATGGTCTTCATCTTGCCACGCGTTTCCGCCAGCTCAATCATCAGGCGCGAAATTGCATCAACTGTGGTCTTGTCTTCTACTGGTTCCATAAATTTCCTATTCCGATTAACCGTTAGCGTTTATCATAACCACCAAAAACCAAAATGTCATCACGATTTTGGCAAACTCGTGTCCGGCCCCACAATCGTCAGCTCCACCGCGGCCCGCGTCACCGCCGTATACAACCATCTTCGCCAGTCTTCATCACTCGATCGCCCGAACCGCTCCTCAAACAGCAGGACTCGCTCGGCCTGCGACCCCTGCGCCTTATGCACCGTCAGTGCGTACCCGAAATCCCACAAATCCCCACGCTCACCGTTCGGTGCCAGTGGTACATCGCGCGCCGTCGTAGCCGCCCCAAATTGCTCGCGCAGAATATACCCGGAATAGGTATAATCCTCACCCTCCAGCGCAATCTCCGCCTCGTACCATGTCACGCCATCCTCGCCTAGCGCCGGCACCACCCGCACAATCCTGCCAATCATTCCATTAAAAATATGCTTGCCTCGATTGTTACGCAAACATACCACTTGATCACCCGATTGCGGCTCAGCAGAGACCATATCCCGCATCCCTCGGATCGCGCCGTTAAGCTTCACTCGCGTCGCGTTATATCCGCATAAAATAAGTAAATCTGGCCGCCAGCTTTCCAGCTGCTCCTGCACCATCAACCCCGTCTCCGGCAATGTACGGTCAAGCTTGCGCACCCCCGCACCAAATTCGCCCACCGGCAGTACCCCCGTTTCCCGTGCGAGCGTCGCCACCCCAATAATCGCCGAGTCCGCTTCTTGCCGAAAAATCCGCTCCAACCGCACCTGTGGACTCGCCATCAAATTAAAACTCGACCCTACCGGTGGCAACTGACCATGATCGCCCACGGCCAAAATCGGGATTCCAAACGAAAGCAAATCTTGCCAAATTGCCTCGTCCACCATGCTCGCCTCATCTACGATGAGCAGACTCCGCTCCAGCGTTTCTTTGCGCACCCATTTTGGCATCCCACCAGCACCCTCCTCCGTCGTATAAATCAAACTATGAATTGTCGACACTGAATCACCCTTTCGCATCGCACGGCGTTCACGCAGCTTCTCTTGCAACACCCTGGTCGCTTTACCGGTATAAGCACAAAATCCCACCGTCGCCGCTTCGTCAAAATCCCCCAAAGCCTGACGCAAATAGGCAATCAACGTCGTTTTACCCGTCCCCGCATATCCACCCAGCGTCAAATATGGCGCCGATTTTGCTCGGTACCAAGCCCCAATCTGCTTCAATGCCGCCGCTTGATCTTGTGACAACACATAACTCATCGCTCACTCACTATAAACTATTTAGACGATTAACCAGTGCACCTAGGTCACATTGCCGCCTATGCTGGAATTAGTTAAGTGTGGAGGGCAAAAACATGAGTAAGCGCACCATTTTAGAAACGGAGCAAAGCCTCGAGGCCATTCTATTTTCGGATATGGATCTTGCCAAAAAAGCCAGAGCCATCACGAAGCTTGGCTTCGACCCCGAAACGGCCGACGAAATCGTCGAGCGCCACCAAATTGGTACTCGTGGACCCGTCTACTACGAACGACTCGATTTCGCTGATTTCGACGACTACGAATCAGATTACGACTCGTAGTATATCTCTCCTTGGCAGTATCCAGCTAACATTACCGGGTATAGTTCACGGCAAAGTAACCCACTTTACCGCCATACGTTCCATGCCACCAAAAGTCGCCCACCTGATCAACACTTACCTGTGCACCGTTGGGCATCCAACCAATAATGTTTGCCTTACTGCTGCTATTTGGTGTACTCCGCAGCCACAGCCCACTCGCCGACCTCACCACTACAGTCTGCGGGTGATCAGTCGTCGGCGTAGTCGCCGGTGCCGTCACCTCCTGTGGAGCTGGAGCTATGGTTGGTGTAGGCTCAGGGGTCGATGTCGCCGTCGGACGAACGGTAGGCAGCGGACTAGCCGTAGGTGTTACTCGTACTAACGGAGTTACGGGCTTCACGGGCTGATGTAATCGCAACCACACCCAACCGCTGGCCGCCCCTCCAGTCACGAGCAAACCCACACCCAAAAATACCAGGCGTCCCCGCCAGTGATTTTTCGCCGAGGGGGAAACCTCAGCAGGAAGCGGCGCTTCATCCGGCGCCCTACTCCCGAGCAGATTCACCAGCGGCACAGAGTTCAAATTGCCCATTTTATCCGACGCCTTCACCATCCCACCAATCGACCCAGCAATGGGCTTCTCTACCGGTTTTACGGCAACCGGCGCTGCTCCAGTATCTGCAAGGCTCCGGTTAATAATATCCGGATCCTCCGCAATTCGGTCCATGAGGCTCTTATTCGTATTCGCATGCACCTGACTTGCTTCCATAAGCCTATTATACCGGTTACGTTCCAGTAGACGCCATCCCGTCTGATTATGTTTCGTGCTACACTCAAAACTATGAAACCCACAATCGCATTGCAAGCTCGTGACGTCGTAAAAACCTACGGCAAGGGCGACAACCAATTCACCGCCCTTGGGGGCGTCTCGGTCGACATCCAAAAGGGTGAAAAAGTCGCTATTATCGGCAAAAGTGGCTCGGGCAAAAGCACCCTCATGCACCTACTGGCCCTGCTCGACAAGCCCAGCTCCGGCGCTATTACGATCGACGGCCAGGATTCAACTCAGCTCAAAGGCAGTCGTCTCAATACTTTGCGCAATCAAAAATTTGGCTTCGTGTTCCAGCAATTCTTCTTAAACGGCAACGCCAGCGTACTAGAGAATGTTCTTTTGCCGCTCAAAATTGCCGGCCTAAATCGAACCAAACGAAAAAACCTAGCGATGGCAGCCCTAGAACAGGTAGAACTTGACGATAAAGCAAGCAGCCGCGCCAAAGATTTGAGCGGCGGACAAAAACAACGCGTCGTCATCGCCCGCGCGCTCGTAAACAAGCCCTCCGTCATTTTCGCCGACGAACCCACCGGCAATCTGGATTCTACAACTGGCGCCCTCATCGAAAAACTCCTCTTTGACCTAAACGAAAAACACGGCATTACACTCATTATTGTCACCCACGACCCCGAACTTGCCGTCCGCTGCGACCGCCAAATTCACCTGAAAGACGGCCACATCGTACAAACGACTGGCAGAAAGGCCCGCACGCTATGAAATTCCTCGACATCGTTGCAACCGCTAGCTCCAATATGTTCCGCAGCAAACTCCGTACCACTCTCACGGTTGTTGCTATTTTCATCGGCGCTTTTACCCTAACCCTCACCAACGGCCTCGGCGCCGGTATCTCAAGCTATATCGATAAACAACTCGGCAACCTCGGTGCCAAGGACGTCATGATTATTCAGGCTACCAATACATCTAGTGGCCCCACCAGTGATCAACCTAAAAAATATGATCCGGCCAAACGTACCAGCGCTATTGCCAGCGAGGGCAATCGCAGTGTTGCCGTCCTTACCAATGAAGATCTCCCCAAAATCAGAGCCATCAAAGGCATTAAGTCGGTCGACGCCTTTCTCGGTGGCTCCATCGACTACATCTCCGGCAAATCCAGCGACAAATACGCCGGCTCACTCGACGGATTCATTGAAGGCGAAAACTTTAGTCTCGATGCGGGCGCATCGCTTTCCAACAATACAACCGAATTTCAAGCCATGATCCCAATCTCATATGTCACAAGCCTAGGCTACTCGAGCTCACAAGACGCTATTGGCAAAACGGCGCGGCTCGGTGTTACAAACGCACTGGGACACCAATCAGAAATTGCAGCCACCATTGTCGCTGTTGAGCAAAAAAGCTTACTCGGTGGGGGAGCCATTATTATGAATACCTCCCTCGTCGCAAAAATTCACCAAGTCCAAAATGTAGGCCTTCCCGCGACAGCCACCAACACTTTTCCTCTTGCCTCCGCTCACTTTGACTCCACCCTGCCCGACGACCAGATCAAAGCCCTTAAAGATCGCTTGAAAGCTGCTGGCTACACCGGCACCACCATCGATGACCAAATCGGCACGTTTAAAACTGTCATCGCTGGCATCATCGCTGTACTCAATGGCTTTGCTGTCATCGCTTTACTCGCTGCGAGCTTTGGCATCATTAATACCTTGCTTATGAGCGTGCAAGAACGCACCAAAGAAATTGGCCTTATGAAAGCCATGGGCATGAGTGGTAGCAAAATCTTCTTACTCTTCAGCGGTGAAGCCGTCATGCTCGGGTTTTGGGGTAGCTTCATCGGGTCGGTCGTAGCCATTGGTGTCGGCCACATCATTAACCGAATCGTGCTCAACACGTTCCTAAAAGACCTCACCGGCCTTCAACTACTTACCTTCTCGCCGGCATCTGTTGCGGTTATTATTGGTATCGTCATGGCTATCGCCTTCGTCGCTGGCACCCTACCCGCCATTCGTGCTGCTCGTCAAAATCCGATCGACTCACTACGCTACGAATAGCGGACATTCAATCCGCTACCACCACGTCTTCACCAAAATGTTTCTTCAATCGCGACCGAATCGAGCCCGGATGGCGCCCAAACTGATCACTCAATGCCTCAAGACCCACTCCTTGCTCAAACAGTTCTCGTAGCTTGTCGTCATCCGCGGCCGGCCAAGGTCGAAAAGCATTCGGATAGTTCTGCCGCATTATCTCGATCTTGCTCGACCAACTTTTATCCTTACTCGGCGTCTCGGGTCTATCTGCTCGCTCTGCGGCTCGCTGAGCGAGGTAGGCAAACCGCTCAGCGTCAACCTTAGCTTTGGCAGAAAGAACATCGTCCATAGCAAGCGCCTCAGCACTCACTTCCAGCGCCATCTTATTGATTCCCACCAAACTCAAATTCGCCAGACTGCGCACACGACTCAATGCTACGTATCCCATGCCTGGCACAAATGCCCTTCGCAAATCAATGCGAGCAGCATCAAGGGTCATGCCCTGGCTTTTATGTACCGTAATAGCCCAAGCCAGTCGCAATGGCAGCTGAGTAAGCGACGCTCGTTTTTTGTCTCCATCGCGCAGCTCCCACATATCCGGCAGGATCTCCAGTGTCCGACCACTCCGCAGCTCCACCACTGGATAGCCACTAACTTCGTCAAACTCCTTAACTACCCCAAGCGATCCATTCGCATACTTACGATCCTGCGCATTCTTAATACACATCACCAACGCACCCACCTTGAGCACCAACCGCTCCGGCGCCAAGCATGAGCGTTTCAGTGACTCCACATAATTTTCTTTACCCGTCGTAGTCATATCGTACACGTGCTCTTCACCAACAATCGTTTCCAGTGCGGCTTCATTTATACGATCTACATCCACATTCGTTGTGTGAAGCTCTGTTACGACGCCAGATAGGGGAGCGTCAATGCGGCCTAGTAGTGCCTCAGCGTGAGCTCTTCGCACATCACCCGCCCGCAAAGCATTCAAAACCGTCAAAAAATCTTCGTCGTCTTGCCGGTGCTGTTCGTGCAGCTGGCAAATTACTGGGTCCAATTCCCGCCATGCCGGCGACTCCGTCACAAACCCGCCTGCCCGCGCATCGCTCCGGTTCACCGGCGGCAGCTGGAAGAAATCGCCGCATAAAATCACCTGCAACCCGCCAAACGGTTCACTGCTTTTGCGCACCATTTTCGCCGCCTCGTTCACCATATCAAGCCGAAAATCATGCAGCATTGAAATCTCGTCAATAATCAGCACATCCGTCTTTGTTATGATGTCATGCCGCGACTTGCTCAAATTCGCTACATAGCCCTTTGGAAGCTCATCCGCAATGCCAATTCCCGCCCAAGCGTGAATCGTCGATCCGCCCAAATGACTCGCCGCAAGACCCGTTGTAGCCGTCACGGCGACCGTCTTTCCCTCACGTTTCGCTCGCCGAATAAACTCCCCCAGCACATACGTTTTACCCGAACCTGCCGGACCGGTGAGCAATACACTTTCGCCCGAGAGCATGATTTCGAGCGCCAATGCCTGATCCATAAGACTCTAGCATACTACAGGTTTTATTTTCGGTCTATGTTCGCATTTTTCATTCACCGAGCAACAACAACCCGGGAAGCAATCGTGCCCCGGGTTGTTGCACTGCAAGGAAACTCTTATTTCGCGGCTAAAGCTGCGCCCATACGCTACCTGTATCCAAATACTGCCTCATCAAGTCAATCTTTCTTTCCGAGTTGAGATGATAGACAAAACACTGAGCAACCTTGTATTTTTGCCCAAGGAAGCTTTCCGGATTCTTTGGCCAAGGCCATTTTTGTTCATTTCCAAACTTAATAACCTCTTCGCTCACAGTACCGATATTCCAGTATTCCAACACGCCCCAATCACCAGCCAAAGCGTTAGTGATCATAAGGGGTGTTTTCTTGTCCGCCACCGCTGCCTTAAACCACGGCATAACTTCGTCCTTGCCTTTAAGTACCTTGTTGTAAGGCATAAGGCCCCATTCGATATCATCGGCAACCTGCGCTTCGACGGTAATTAAATCACCCGAAGCGATTGCCCAGATTAGGGCAGAAAGCGGAGTTGCCTTCGATCCCTCTTTCAAAGCTTCCCTGTTAAGATCAATCGGTTTAATATGTTCGAAATCAAGATCGCTTGCATTCATGCTCGCTCTTCTTCCTTCATTTATCTTTTATTTTTTGGGGGACAGTTTGAATATAAATACAAAAGAATTTTGCTGTCAAGGATATTGACACTCAGTTCCATTTTATATTAAATTCCGTTATCATTGCATACGTAATGGGAGCAGAAAAATATAAGCAGCTCATCTAGAACGCTAATTTTTCAGGCAGCGTCCCTTTATTCCCGCGTACAAATACCACCTCAGAAGCATCAACAAACCAACGGTAATCATATGAAAACTCGCATAGGACTCAGAGAACGAAAAAGACGGGCTCTGCTCGACACCATTCATAAAGAAGCAGTAGCTTTATTCGCTAAGCATGGCTACGACGCTGTAACCGTCGAACAAATTGCTGAGATGGCCAAAGTTTCACGCAGTACTTTTTTTAGGCACTTCCCAACCAAAGAAGCCGCCGTGCTTTATAACAGTCTTGACCCCGATCTTATAAACACGTTTCGCGCCCAATCCCCAGACATTACTACCATTCAGGCTCTCCGCAAAACACTGAGCCAAATATTCTTAAACTCAGCCACAAACTCGCAGGAAAATAAGCTCCATGAGCAACGCATGACCTTAATTCGTACCGTTCCAAAGCTAAGAATGGCTATGTTAGATGAAGCCTCCACAAATATGAACTTGCTTGCAGGGCTCATCGCCGAGCGTTCTAAACGTTCCAAGGACGACCTTGCGGTGCGCACACTTGCAAGTACCCTTATGGGGATAGCTATCGGAGTTTTAAGCGACCAAGACAATAGTATCCATGAAAATTATCTCAGCAGGTTCGACCAAGCTTTAGAGCAGCTAGAGGCAGGCTTTCTGCTTTAGATCCAGGCTCAATAGAGTTTTTGCTATTGCGTAATGATAAACTATCCACATGCCTCAAACCTTCTTCTTCTACGATCTCGAAACCTCCGGCTTCGACCCCAAACGCGACCGCATCATGCAATTTGCCGGCCAGCGCACCACCCTCGAACTCGAGCCAGTAGGAGAGCCTGTCAATCTGCTCGTAAAACTTACCGATGAAGTACTGCCGAGCCCCTATGCCATCCTCGTCACCGGCATTACCCCACAAAAAACAGTCCGCGAAGGCATCACCGAAGCCGAACTCATGAAAATTCTAAACACCGAAGTCTTCACGCCCGGCACCATCGCCACCGGCTTCAATAGTGTCCGTTTTGACGACACATTCATCCGCTTTCTATACTATCGCAATTTCTACGACCCCTACGAATGGGCTTGGTCCGAAGACCGCTCACGCTGGGACCTACTCGACACCATGCGCATGACACGCGCCCTCCGCCCCGACGGCTTCACCTGGCCCGTAGACGAAGAAGGGAGGCCGTCAAACAAACTAGCACACCTCGCCAGCGCCAACCAACTCGAGCATACCCATGCTCACGATGCTCTCAGCGACGTCACCGCTCTCATCGCGGTCGCGAGACACCTGCGAAAGTCTCAGCCCAAACTCTTCCATTATCTCCTCAACCTCCGCAGCAAACACGAAGTCGCAAAAATCGTAAACGTAAAAAATCCGAAACCCTTCGTCTATACTTCCGGTCGCTACCCCAAAGACCATCACCACACCACCATCGCTTTTCCGATAGCAGAAGGCCAAAACGGCACGGCAATCGTCTACGACCTGCGCCAAAACCCGGCCCAATACGCCGAGATGTCGGTGGAAGACCTCGCCGCACTCCGTTTCGCCAAAGCCGCAGACCGCACAAAATCCGGTTTCAAACCCTTCCCAGTCAAAGAGCTTACGTTCGGCAACTGCCCGGCTGTAGCGCCGCTTGTCACCCTCGATGCCACCGCCGAAACGCGCATCGGCCTTACCGCTTCCGCCGCGACCCAGCATTTAGCCGCCCTTCAAGCCAGCGGCCTCATCACCAAGCTCCAAGCCGTCATGAAACCACGCGACTACAAACCATTCGTCGACGTCGATGCCCGCCTCTACGAAGGCTTCCTAGGCCAGCAAGATAAACTCGAAGCTGGCAAAGTCCGAACCGCAAGCCCCGAAACGCTCGCCAACCTCAACCCGCATTTTGCCGACTCCCGCCTGCCGGAATTATTCACACGCTACAAAGCTCGCAATTTCCCCGAAACCCTAAGCCTAGACGAACAGAGCGCCTGGAACACCTACCGCACCAATCGCCTCCAGGCCGATTGGCCCACCTTTGCCACGAGCCTCGAAACCGCCAGCCAAAACGCGAGCAACGAAGCTCTCAGCATCCTCACCGACGTCAAGCTCTGGGCCGAAAGCATTCTGCCCGAAATCAGCTAAAAACCCATTGCCGAACCAACATCAAACGCGTAACATAAGCCGTACAATCAAATAATTCATATCAAGAGTGCAGCGAGGGATCTAGCCCGTCGACCTGCCAGCAACCTCATCTAAACATGAAGGTGCTACGTCTAGCCCGATCGGGGAGATATGTGAAGTCACTACACCTTTCTTGCCTTCGGAGAAAGGTTTTCTCATGCCCATCCAATTCTTCACCTCCGAAAGCGTCTGTGCCGGTCATCCCGACAAAGTCTGCGACCAAATCTCCGACGCTATCGTCGATGAAATCCTCCGCCAAGATCCCAATGGCCATACTGGCGTCGAAACCCTGGCCACAGCTGGCCGCGTAATTTTAGCCGGCGAAATCCTCACTACCGCTAAACTCGATCTCGAAAACATCGTTCGCACCGAAATCCGCCGCCTCGGCTACACCGACCCCGCTCTAAGCTTCAACGACCAAGCCGCCATCGACATCTATATTCGCCAGCAATCACCTGAAATCGCGGCCGGCGTAGACCTAGACGGTGCCGGCGACCAAGGCATGATGTTCGGCTACGCTTGCCGCGAAACTCCTGAGCTCATGCCTTTGCCTATTACGCTAGCGCACCAGCTCACCCTCGCTATCGACCAAGCCCGCGAGTCCGGCCGCCTCAGCTACCTCCGCCCCGACGGCAAAGCCCAAGTCACCGTTAAATATCAAGACGGCAAAGCCGTTGGCATCTCCCATGTCACGATTGCTGTACCCCATCAGGAACACGTCAAACTTGAGCAGGTCAAACACGACATCTACAAAACCATCATTGTCCCCACGCTCAAACGCTACAACTTCAACATCGAGCCCATCGACGTCGTCGTAAACGGCACCGGCATCTGGCACATCTCTGGTCCCGTCAGCGACGCTGGCCTCACTGGTCGCAAAATCGTTGTCGATGGCTATGGTGGCTACGCCCGCGTGGGCGGCGGCGCCTTCAGCGGCAAGGACCCGACCAAAGTCGACCGCTCCGCCGCCTACGCCGCTCGCTACCTCGCCAAAAACCTCGTAGCCGCTGGCCTTGCCGACCGCGCCGAAGTGGCTCTCGCTTATTTCATTGGCGCCAAGCACCCCGTCATGCAAGAAGTCGACACCTTCGGCACCGCCCATGCTACCCCGAAAGAAATTGACGCCTTTTGCCACAACCTCCTCGACACCAGCGTCAAAGGCATCATTGAAGGTCTAGACCTGCGTCGCCCCATCTACCGCGCCACCGCCGCCTATGGTCACTTCGGCCGCCCCGAATTCCCCTGGGAAGTCGTAAAAAGCTAGCACACGGTCAGAATATATCACAGACCACGCATCCGCGATCCGTTTTCAATAAGTCGCTAAGTGAGATCACCCATTATCCATTAGACCAAAAAGGCATGAACCCCGGATACCACTATGAATATCCGGGGTTATTTGCGAACTAGGCAGGATTCGAACCTGCTACCTCCGCTTGCGCGGTGCTCTACCCTTGAGCTACTAGCCCGGCCGAGGCCTAGCTCAGCTTGCTGTTCGTTTCCAGCTGGGTGATGTCCAGCGCAGTGATGGTGCCAATCTCGTCCTGGCCGATGTACCAGTCGATGCTGGAGCCGACACCGTTCTGACAGGTGTCGTGGAGCTGACACATGTGCTCGAAGGTCTCGGCGACATACAGCGCCTCGAAGTCCTTGACCCGCCCGCCGAAGTCGTAGTCCATAGTTGTGGACTCTTGGCGGGCGAGAGCTTCAGCGTCGCTAGGCAGTACTGGTGTCGTCAGCCTGCATGGTGAGGCGATCGCCATCGTCCGTGACTGTCCCGGTGATTCGTACGAGATACGTGGGGACCAACTCGCACGTGACGGCCGGCAGCTCCATGGTGAGGGTCTTGATGTCGTTCGGTCCGCGATGAACCGTGAAGGTCGTGGTGACCTCGCCGCTTGCGATTTGAGCGAGTAGGCGGTCACGAATGGCTTCGACTTCGGGCAGTGTGCCCCAGACGAGGACATCCCAGCCGTGTCCGTTGACATCGGACACTCTCAGCATCCTGTGCACCATATCGGTGACCATGCTGTCTCCTTCGTTCTCTCTTGGGGGTGGGTCTGGATGACTTTTACATTATATAATATTTAGCATAATATATCAACTTTATAGTTTACACTCCCCCAAACTCGAGAATCGAAGAATTTTCGCAGAGCTTAAATGAATCCCCTCGACCCTACGGCCGGGGAACTGCGTGAGATGGGATAGAAGAAAAAGGCTTTTTACGTAATTTAAAAGTGATCAGTTAAAGCGTCGTTACCCTAGAACTACTGACTTAGATTTGGAAGTAGTTGATGCCTATTCGTACCGCAGCGCATCCACCGGATTGAGCCGCGCTGCCCGCATTGCCGGATACAGTCCAGCCAGCATCCCAATCACCGTCGTCGCCCCAATCACGCTTCCAATGAGCCACCACGGCAATGCAATAATGTTGGCCGCTTTTACTGCGTTGGTGTGCAGTTGCTGATTGATCAAAACGTTCGCCACCAGCGTCAGCCCGTACCCGAAAGCCACTCCAAACACTCCACCCCAAAAGCCCAACAGCCCCGCCTCAATCGTAAACAGCCGCCGGATCGTACTCTTCGTAGCGCCGCACGCCCGCAGCACTCCGATCTCGCGTGTGCGCTCCAAAATCGCCATCACCATCGTGTTAATCACCCCGATCGTGGCAACGAGAAGCGCAATGCCGCCGATCCCACCGAGCACATAACCAATAATGTTAAAGATCGTCAGTTGCGCTTTAATGAAGCTCTCCGCATCCGCTGCTCCCACACCCAATTTCTTAATCTCCACCACCGCAGCCGCCGCATTCTTCGGATCATCCACCTTCGCCGTCAGCGAATTGTAACCAGAGCTATCAAATTGATCCTCAGCCACCAGCGTCATATGTTGCACCGGGTTGCACGGCCCCGGCACATTCCGACACTGGCTTTCATTGGCCTTCTGATCCGCCGCGGTCATTTGGTACATGTGCTGCACATTCATCTGTCGTACCCAGGCCAATGGACCCCGCACCGATTGCCCACCATTATCGCCGCCCGAATCTTGCACTCCCACAATAGTCGCCGTAAGCACCGTCGCCGGCATATTTCGCGGATCATTATTGCCACCGTTGCCTGGCTGGTTCGATGGGGGAGTGACCGTCGCACCCACGCCGCTATAGCCGCCACGCGTGGTCAGTTGCGCCTGCTTGCCCAACAGATCCGAATAGTGCCCCTTAAAGCCCCATTTATCGGCGTATTCACTCGTTACCGTAATCACATCCGCCATATCACTCGGCCCAATGTCACGCCCCGCCGACATCGTGTTCGTCACTACACCGTTGGCATCGTAGCCCACCACCTGTTGCAGACTCAATTTCACCCCGTTGTACGTAATCGATTCCACCATCCCAGAGGTTAAATTCCGTGCCACGCCGGTCACGTGCGGAATCGCCTTAATCTTGTCCGTCATAGCGTCCGTCAGCTTCACGCAGCTATCACACCCACCACCATCATGCCCAGCGTCGCCAAATTTCGTGAGATCCGCCTTCTGCGAAATCGCAATCTGCTGCAATGTCCCATTGGCCGAAAACTGGCTCACAAAAAACGTCTTCACCCCCGTCACTAGCGCGAGCATTATGGTTACCGAAGTTGCACCAATCACCACCGCAAAAATCGTTAGCACCGACCGCAGCTTCTGCCGTCGAATGTTACGCAGAGCCGTCAAAATAATGTCACTAAACCGCATCTTAAGCGCCTCGTTTCACCGTTAAATGGCCATCCTTAATTGTCACCGTCCGGTCCGCCATGGCCGCAATACTCGCATCATGCGTAATTATGATCAGCGTAATCCCGTCCTTATTGAGTTTTTTGAGCAGTTCCATTACCTCGAGCCCACGAGCCGAATCAAGATTCCCCGTTGGCTCATCGGCGATAATGATCGATGGCTTTACGGCCAGCGCCCGCGCAATCGCTACCCGCTGCCGCTGCCCACCCGAAAGCTCCGTAGGCTTGTGGCGCAATCGGTCAGCCAGACCCACAGCCGTCAAGCATTCCGTGGCTCGTTTCACACGGTCGCGCCGTTTCATGCGCGCAAGCACGAGCGGCATCATCACATTCTCCAGCGTCGTCTCGTGTGCCTGCAAGTTAAACGACTGAAACACAAAGCCAATGTGATGATTCCGGTATTCCGATAGCGGTTTATCGCCAGCATCCTTCAAACTCACCCCATCCACCATCACGCTCCCAGCCGAGGGACGGTCGAGTCCGCCAATAATATTGGCCAGCGTCGACTTACCCGAGCCCGAAGGTCCGGTAATCGCCACAAACTCACCCGCCTCCACTTCGAGCGACACGTCATCAAGTGCGTTAAAGGTCTCGCCACCAAGCTTATATGTCCGTGTCAAGTTTTTTACACTTATGAGTGCCATATGCAGTAAGCATAAGCGCAATAATCCGCGACCGCAAGCCTAATTTTTATTTCTTATCCGCCAGCGCCTCTTCCGCCTCGGCCGCCACCTTCACATCGTTCAAATGCCTGAGTCGCGCCGGTGTCGAAAGCGGCACTCTTACGAAAAATGTACTTCCTTTACCTAGCACCGATTTTTGCAAACCCAACTTACCACCCATACCAGCCGCCAAAAGCCGAGAAATGTAGAGGCCAAGCCCCGTCCCATGACTGCTATCGCGGGTCAAAATACTATCCCCAGCTTGCTGAAATTTATGAAACAGCAGCGCCTGGGACTCCAGCGAAATCCCAATGCCCGAATCGGTAATCGACACCTCTATGGCATCCTGCAAAAGCTCAGCCTCAATCTTAATGAAGCCCTTACTCGTAAACTTCACCGCATTCCCGAGCAAATTAAACAAAATTTGCTTCAGCCGGTTCTTGTCCACCACCACCATCGGGAGCGCATCCAAGCGCGAAATATTATGCGACAGCTTTATGTGTAAGCCTTTTTGCTTGAGCAACGCACCCATCCCATACACCACCTCTTCAATCACCTTCGCAATCGACAATTGCTCCAGGTGAAATTCAATCCGCCCCTGTTCCAAGCGCGAAACATCCAAAAAGTCATTCACGATTTCAATCAAACGATCGCTTGAATCATGAATGTCCACCACCATTTCATTCAAAGCCTGATCCTTCAAGATCTCCTGATAATACTGCAAAATCAAGGCCGAGTTACCTTTAATCGACGTAAGCGGCGTGCGCAACTCATGCGAGGCAATCGAGAAAAATTCATCACGCGAGCGCTCCAGCAACCGTTCTTCGGTCGTATCCTGAAACAACACTACGCACCCAATCGACTCATGATCCACGGCCATCGGCGACAAATACAATCGCCAGTGATGATCATTGAGCGACACATCTTTTACCTCATGGGGCAATTGCCGCTTCAAACAAGTCGCGATATCGCTCGCAATCGAAAAATCACCGTGCACAAGACTCTGCACCATCTCAATGGTTACCTGCGTACAATCGCCAGCCGCATGATTACGAAAACTCGGGCAAAACAGATTATGCGCTACCGTATTTACCCGGATAACCTCTGGGTTGCTATCGGTAATAATAAAGCCAAGCTTAATGCTATTAATCGATGCCACCAGCGTCGCCTGCGCCTCTTGCACCTCCCGGGTACGCGCAAGCACCGTGCGCTCAATCAACTCGGTTTCGTGAGCCATCCGACTTATGTCCGTTACTACCACCAAATGCCCCTGCGCCACTCCGTCCTCCACAATCGGCGACACCGACAGTTTGGTCGTTACCGTAGAGCCATCTGCGCGCCTCAAATCAATCGCGTCAAACAAGTTATTTTCATCACTGCCGTGTGGTCCAAACAAAGCCTTCTTTAGCACCCGCGCGTCCCACTCCTGACTCAAGAAATGGGGGAATTTCAAAGCCCCAAACTGTGCCTGAGTATAGCCAAGCAAGCGCTTTGCCTCCTTGTTCACATACATCACGTTAAGATCAGGGCTCACCCCAATCACGGCCTCATTGATCGTCTCCAAAATATTCGTCGCTACAAAAAGTGGGTTAAACGTTAGGGATTGATAATGCCAAACTCCGTACACCAGCACGGCTGCAGCTACCGCCGTACACAAAATGGCAAACGGCCACACACCACCCCCCACCACACTCGCAACCCCAGCTACAAATACAGCCGCCATAAAAAATCGCGCCTGAAGCCGCGACCCCGCTTCCACCGTCCGGCTATGAAATCGCAATAGCAACCCCATCGCAAGCAGCACCAGCCCAACACTCCATAGTAGGGCGACATTGAACAAAACCCCCGGCTGCGTCACCACATTCCAGGACCCGCTCGCCACTCCAAGCTGCGTGTAATCATGGATCAAGGTTGTCCGTAAATCAAAAAAGATCAATAACGACCCCGTTACAAACAAAGCCGCCATTGTCCAGCCGTGTCTGGCCTGATTTGGCTTCGTATAGCTCAAAACGAACATAAATAGCACAGCCGGTGAAAAAAAGTATGGCACCGCGGCCATCGGTTGCCAAAAAAGCGCTGTCTCCGGCGTAGCGCTAATCCGGACCAAAAAGTCCACCGCCGACCACAACAAAAGACAAACCACATAGGCCGAAAGCCACACCAGACTCGCCGAGCGAGACTTCACCCACCCCACAAAGAATAGCAACCAGAGATTACTCGCAACCACAATCAGCGACAAAAAAGCATATGGATTGTAGCTAAACTCGAAAGCCTCTAGTCCCGAGGTCAGATTGCTACCGATCCCTCCGATCAATACCCCAATCACAACCACCGCAAGCGCCACGGCGAGCCACTGGCTCAGGCCCACGGTGCCCACTGAATTAATCAACGGCTCATACAAAGCCCTTCGATTCCTCGCAAGTTTCGTCATGACTCCATCATACTACTAACCATAAGCTTATTGGAACTAAGGCTTTAGACTCGCCGTGTCAAAATCTCTTTTAGCCCCAGCTTGCGAGCGTATTCAAGCGATCCAAAGCGAAAAATCCGAATGGCAAGAGCCATCAGAACACCACCCGAAACCAGCAAAATCGCCACACCCAACACCGTATCGGTCACACTCAAATTACCGACTGCATTACGCAGCATTAGCGTAATCGGTGCCGTCAAGGGGAAAAACGACATCACCCTTACGATTAATTGATCAGGCGAAGAGATAATCAGCTCCAGCGCGTAAAACGGAATAAATATCAGAATCATCGTAAAGCCAAAGAATGCGCCGGCCTCTTTCGCCGTCGGCACTGCCGAACCAATCGCGACCAAAAGCGCCGTAAACAACATAAAACCACCCACAAAAATCGCCGCTCCCGCAAGGATCGGCATCGGCGCAAAGCTCAACGTACTAAGATCGAGTTGCTGAATATGTAGCTGCGACCGAAATCCAAAGTAAGCTACCAAAATCGGCACCAAAATAGCCATGATCTGGATGACCCCCAGCGCAATCAAAGCCAAAATCTTACCCACAATGATCGTACGAGCCGATACCGCCGTTAGCATCATCTCGATCACCCGGTTCTCCTTTTCCTCAGTGGTGCTCGTAAGCATTTGGTTTCCAAGCAGCACAATTACCGCGTAGAACAACACCAAAAACAAACCCGGTACCACAGCTCGCCCAAAACCCTTCGTTTCCTGACCATCTTTATACGTCGTAACCGTAAATTCTGGTCCCGATTGAAGCAGCGCCGCCCGAGCACCTCCGCCAACAGCTTGCACTAAGCTCGCCTGAATCAACTGCGCCGCCACCGCTTGATACTTACCGTTGTTCACAAGCCCATCATCTTTGGCGTAGACTTCCACCGGCTGCTTCGACGGATTCGTCGGATAATAGAAAAAGGCGTCTACTTGTCCACTCTTGGCCTGTGCAATACCCATATCCCGGCTTCCGACCGTTCTAGCCTCCACGGCCTTCAATACCCCAGGGCTCACGAGCCCAGATTCGTCCAAAACCACTATTGAAAAATGACTTTGCTTAGCCTGATCATCCGCTTGTTTCGAAGCCTTGCTCGAAAATACCGATAGCGCCAGCACCCCCGCTATCAAGGCCGGAATAGCTAGAGTGCGCAACCAAAAACTTCGCTTCCTAAGCGTTCGCACGAATTCAAAATTAAATACCGTTCCCAACATAGTCATGCCACCTTTCTCGCGCTCGAATCTTCGTTATAAATATCCACGAATATATCGTCGAGTGATGACCTGCGCAGTTCAAACTTGCTAATTTCAAGTCCAGAGCGTGCCACAAGCTCAGCCAAGATCTGCTTTGGAGTCGCTCCAGCCGTCATCGATAGCTCTGCGGTATGCCGACCCGCCTTGTGCACTTGGTAATGCGTCGATTTATGAGGCAGTTCGCCGCTAAACTCAAGATCGATCACTTCCGAACCATAATCACTCCGGATCTCTTCCACGGTCCCATACAATCTCCGCCGACCATCTTTGAGCAAGATTACCCGGTCGCACAGGCGCTCTACCTCTTCCATTTGGTGTGTCACCAAAATCACCGTCGCACCGCGCCGACTATGCTCTTCCACGATATCCATAAGAAGCCGCCGGTTCACCGGGTCAAACCCTTTGGTGGGCTCATCCAAAATCATGAGCTCTGGGTTGTTCATAATCGTCACCCCCAGCTGAATCTTTTGTTGTTGACCACCCGACAACTTTTCAATCGATTCATGAGCCTTATCCGCAAGCCCCACTCGCTCCAAATAATCCATCGACCACTTGCGCACCGCGCCTCGATCCATTCGGCGCAGCGCACCAAAATAGATCATGGTATCCATCACTGATTCTTTTTTATATAACCCCCGTTCTTCGGGTAGGTAGCCAAGCACGGGGCTAAGATGCGGGCCATATTTTTCACCCTTCACCAAAAGTGTGCCAGCCGTTGGTTCAAAAATGCCAAGGAGCGTGCGAATCGTTGTCGTCTTGCCCGAACCATTCGAGCCCAAGAATGCAAATGTTTCGCCCGGCTCGACATCAAACGACAGATCATCGATCACCACATTATTGCCAAACTGCATGCGAAAATTCGAAATGGAGACGATAGGGGATTGTTTCATGCTTCAACTATAGCAGGTCACCTCAGCCGTTCCCGTGCTAGCTCCACCAGCCGGGCTAGCGAATCAAGATTCCATTCAAGCACTACGCGACCAATCGGCGTCAGTTCATACACCACCCGCGGCTTACCTGGATTCGGCGTCCCGTCCGTGCGCACTACCTTCTGGATAAGACGCGCCAGTTCGAGCCGCCCAAGCGCCGGATACAAACTTCCCCGGCTCATCGGGCGCAGGTTCCCGCTATCTTCTGCGCAGCGTTTTGCGATTGCGTAGCCGTTAGTTGGGCCTTGAGCGAGTACCGACAAGATCGAAATTTCTTTTATCGTGAGCCGAATCGTTTCGTCTTGGAACAAATCGATAATCATGAAAGCACTATATGTCTAGAATCGACCTAAAACAATGCTAAAATATAAGTCGAATATCGACACATACGTAATTCGCAAAAGTCAAAACATCCCCAAGTGGTAGAATCTTAATCAATGAGCCCAAACCCACCGCAATTCACTCGCCAAAGCGACGCGCTTCTATTCCCAGAGGTGCTCTACAACCGGCCCATTACTCGTATGGGCGCCGGCAGACTTCTCATTGTCGGTGGCCACTCCGGTGAATTTAGCCTGCCCACTGCCGTTCACCAGTTTGCTATGGCTGCCGGCATCGGCGAAGCCACTGCCGTCTTGCCCGACAACCTTGCCAAATTCCTCGGCGGAGCCCCAGGGGTCGCTTTTGCACCCGCCAGCACCTCCGGCTCACTCGGTCGCGAAGCCCTAGGCCGCATCCTCGAACTCAGCGAAGAAGCCGACGCCGTGGCTATCGGTGCTAGCCTCTCAAACAACTCCAACACCACCATGCTCACCGAGCGCCTGGTGGGGGAAATTACTCGCCCACTCATTGTCTTCGACGACGCTCTCATCGCCCTGCGCCAGAATCTCACTGCGATCACCGACAACCCGAAAGTCCTCATCATTCTCACCATGGCCGAGGTTTTCAAACTCTGCGGTGCGCTCGCAGTCCCGATCAACATCCGCCCTCACGCCGGCCTCATCAACAAACTCGAGATCATTCAGGATCTCGCCACAGCGAGCAGCTGTGCTTACGCCGTTTACGGCACCGAAATCATCATTGCGGCCGAGCACAAACTCATCGTCACCCCCACAAACTACCGGCTATCACTCACACCGGCCCTGTTTTACGGCACCCTCGGCACCTTCTGGCTCCAAAACCTCAGGCGTCCTGCCGCCGGCCTCGCTACCGGCGCCTATCTCGTAGCACAAGCCGGCGCGGATCTCGGCGATACCGACCGTCCAAGCGCAAGCACCCTCTCGGCAGCCCTTGCCAAAACCCTCAAAGAATCCGATCAATTCTAGTCCCGGTCCGGCCGCTTCTCCCATGGAATCGCCTTCAACATCTCAGCGTAAATATCATCTTCGAGCGGCATAGCCAGCATCGCCAGCTCCTCTGCCGTCGGATTGCGCTCCTGAAACTCCACAAACGGCACATCCTCCACCACCGCGATCGGCGTACGTTGGTCGCCTTCGCCCATCTGCACCACCACCGCCGCAGCCAATCCATCGAGCAAACTTGAATACGTATACTTCAGGTCGTAATCACCAAAAATATCCGGCGTTCCCACATAATCGCGCAGCGCCGCAAACCCGCTATGCGCTAGCCCCACGCCAATCACCCCTCGTCGCATCGGCGTGATCCGACCGTCCGTCAGAATTACGCCCACACGCACGCCAAATTTGGCCACCAAATGTTCACGAATCGCATTCGCACTGGCCTGAGGGTCGGCCGGCCACAACACATAATTACCATCGCCATTCGACTCATCAATCCCAGCCTTCGACACCAAAATGTTGCGATTTACCGTAAGCGTATACCCCAGCGAGTGCGCCGTCGGCGGCAAATAATACTGCGCCTCGCGCCTCGCCAATTCTTGCACGTCCACCGTGCCCGCCTTCACCACGTTGCCTTCACACAGTGCCACCACTTTCGATGACACCGCCACAATCGAATCGGCGGACAGCTGTGTCACATATTTATCCACAAATTGGGTCAAGCCCAGCGCCCCCGCCCGAATCGCCTCCGTTTGAATGCTCGTAATTTTCACGATGTCACCTCCTTAAATCGGTAGCGCAAAAACAGTTCGTCACCCGCCACCTTCGACGACACCAGCTCAAGCTGTGGTACCGCATCCGCCTTAAACACAAAACCATTAATCATCGTGGGCGTACCAAAACTCGTACCAAACAGCTTCGGCGCCACCGTCAAAAACAATTCATCCACGAGTTTCGCCTGCACAAACGCCCCAAACAGCCTTGGCCCCGCCTCCAAAGCGCATCGTTTAAAACCATGTTCATACATCATGACTCTAAGTTTCGCGAGATCAACTTCACCATCTCCGCAGCGCCACACACTGAGCCCCGACGGCAACGCACTTGGCACATCCGCTCCTTCTACTGTCACCAAAACCACCCGTACCCCTCGGCCCTTCGGCGCAACATGGTCTAGCAATAGCTTATCCGGATGGGCACTAAGCACCATATACGTATACACCTTGTCATGGCCAGATTCAGTCCATCTAGCCTGAAAATCATCCGAGCTGAGCCGGTCCAGATGCGCAAAACCAAGAGCCGTCTGACGCCCGTGAATAAGCACGTCGCACTGCGCCCTTAGATCAAGCAAAGCCCCGAGATCCGCCGGCGATCCAATCGGCCAATACTCCGGTCCCGGGCCGGCAATCTTCCCGTCGAGCGTCTGCACAAAATTTGCCACAATGTACGTGCGGTCCAACGTTAGGCCGCCTTCTTTTCGCCGCGCAGCCAAGCCACGCCCGCATACACGAGCGGCGTTTCAATAATCGACATACCACACTTGAGCAGCCAGTAGGGGACAATGATCCCGGCCAAAAAGCTCACATTATACCCAAACGATGCGCTCGTCACATAAAACGCCAAGCTTATAAACACCACCGTATCAAACAACTGCGATACAAAATTCGCCACATTATTTCGCAGCCACAAAGCTTTGCCTTTCAAGGCCGTCCGCAATCGGTTAAACACAAACACGTCCAAAAAGCCCGATACCGCAAACGCTGTCAAACTCGCCGCCGCAATCCGCACCGTCGTCTCAAAAATCTTGTCATAGGCTGGCTCTGTCGCCTTAAACCGCGTCGAGGCCGGCAAATGCGTGGCCAGCAGCGCATACACGAGGAGTAAGAAAATCACGATCAATCCGCTCGCTACCAAGCTCCGCGCTCGCTCCCGTCCGTACACCTCCACTACCACATCCACCGCCGTAAACATTAGCGGCACTACCAAAATCGCCACACTCGCGTTCAAATGCCAGCCAAGCACCGTCCCGAGCGGAAACGTCTTACCTCCCATGAGCTCCGACACCGCAATACAAAAAATGTAGAGCGCTACCAATAAATCAAGTCGTTGAATTTTTACCATTTTGCGTCCTTGTTTGTTGAATTTAAAAAACGAACCCTAAATCTCAAAGAAAAGGGTGTCCGTCTTCAAAGCCAGACCACGTACAAATCGTGCGACTAATCAACATGGCAGTAGGTATCCATGGAGGCCAGCATACTCGCCCTTGCAGGTTTTTTCCACCCTTAGGTCGTCATCAAACGCAAACCCCTGTAAAATAAGCTTATAAACAAGTATTTCAAGGCCTATGAGCTGGTTCAAACCCAAGTCCGTCCTAGACAAAATCTTCGAAGCCAGCGTCCTCATTAAAGGTGTCGAGGGAGTCGCCGAAACTATCGCCGGTCTCGCCATACTCATCCTCGGCTCCAATTTCCTAAGCACCTTCGCGTACAACATCACCCAAGATGAGCTTCAGGAAAATCCGCATGATCTCATTGCAACCTACATTTTCCACACCGGCCAGCACCTAGCCTCCGGCGGCACTACGTTTTTGGTAGCCTATTTACTCGTTCACGGCATCATTAAGCTCGTCGCCGTCATCTCGCTCCTGCGCAATCAGCTTTGGGGGTACATTTTCTCCATGATCACCCTAGGCCTTTTTATGCTCTATCAGATCTACCAGGTTGCCCTAGATCACTCGGTATTCATAGCATTGCTCACCATTTTCGACATCTTCCTCATGTGGCTTATCTACCGCGAATACCAAGTTCAAAAACAACGCCTGCACCAGGAAAAAACAATTTAGTCGGCTATTGGCTTACACCCCTTTATTCCTACTACTCCTGATGGCATAATACCAAAGTTCATCGACACCCCATCTCCTAAAAGGTGGGCATCTTGTATAAAGCTCCCGAAAGCCTCTTCAGAGATACTGGGCAATAAGCGCTTCTTTATGGTTCATCAAGTCGGCCGGAGTGCCTTCAAAAACGATCCTCCCACCTTTGTCCCCACCCTCGGGACCAAGATCAATGATCCAGTCTGCCCGGGCAATCACATCCACATTATGCTCAATCGTAATCACCGTGCCACCGTCCTCCACCAGCCGGTCAATCAGCTGATTTAGTCGCGCAATGTCCGAAATATGCAAGCCCGTCGTCGGCTCATCCAGCACGTATACGCTACCTTTTTTATGCAACTCACTGGCGAGTTTTATGCGCTGGCATTCGCCGCCCGAAAGCGTACTCAGCGGCTGACCCAGCGTAAGATATTCAAGACCCACATCATTTAACGCTTGCAATTTCGCCCGCGTCCCCGGCAAATCAAAGAATTCGTTGGCCTCCGCCATAGTCAAATCAAGCACCTCAGTAATAGACTTGCCCTGGTACTTATATGTCAGTACTTCGTCCTTAAAACGTTTGCCGTCGCAAACATCACACGGAGTCTTTGCATCATCCAAAAATCCCAAGTTCGTGGTCAAAAACCCAGCTCCCTTACAGTTGTCACACGCCCCTTTAGAGTTAAAGCTAAAGAGCCCTGCATCCACTTTACTAGCCGCAGCAAATGCTTTGCGGATCTCATCCATAATGCCAATGTACGTCGCCGGATTCGACCGGCTAGACGCGCCCACAGCCGACTGATCAACCACAATCGCATCCGGATGCTGCTTCAAAAACACTTGATGAATGAGCGAGCTCTTACCCGAACCGGACACTCCAGTCACAACCGTAAACACACCCGTCGGCACATCCACGGTCACATGCTGCAAATTATTAATGTGGGCATCTCGAATTGTGAGTTTACCCGTGGCCTTGCGAAAATCATGCTTAATTTGCGTCCGGTCCTTCAGATGCTCGCCCGTCAAAGTCGGCGCCTTCAAGAGCTGCTCGTACGTACCCTCAAAAACGATCTCACCCCCGCGGACACCAGCCAAAGGACCTACGTCCACCACATGATCCGCCACTTTAATAACATCTGGATCGTGCTCCACCACAATCACCGTATTACCCTGATCGCGCAGTTTACAAAGCAGCTCGTTCAGACGATGAACATCGCGCGGATGCAGCCCAACGCTCGGCTCGTCAAAGATATACATCACATCCACCAAACTACCATTCAAATGCTTCACCATCTTGACCCGCTGCGACTCACCACCCGAAAGCGTATCCGTCATTCGGTCGAGCGTAAGGTAGCCGAGGCCAATCTGGGTTAAATGCGACAGCCGCTCCAGTACTGTCTTCACCAGCTCATGATTTTCCGCAGTATCAAGCTTTTTTACTACCTCAAACAACTTATCCACCTGCATTGCGCTAAGCTGCGCAATATTGTAACCATCAATCTTGCAAGCAAGCGCCTTCTGGGTCAGCCGGCCGCCATGACACAACGTGCAAGGCCCCATTGTAATCAGCGGTCCAATGATCTTTTGCGTGCGCTCGGATTTGGTCTTGAGGTCATTATTGATATATTTGCGCACAAATTTATCCACCACACCCTCAAGCGTCAAATGCACACCGCCCACGTCCACCTTCGTCGGCGGCACGTGATACAGCGTCTCAAGCTCCTCGGCACTAAAATCCCCAAGCTTCTTATCATTATCAAATAGCTTCGAAGCCTGGAGGGTCTTCAGTGACCAGTCATTCTGGTAGTCAAATAGCTTAATACCACCCTCGTTGATCGATTTATTCCTGTCAAAAGCCGCGTCCATATCAAGACCCAGTTTTTGGCCAATACCATTACAGTTAGGGCACATCCCCGCCGGATCGTTAAAGGAAAACATATTGGCATAGCCCACATACGGCTTGCCAAAGCGCGAAAACATCAACCGCAGCGCCGTTGCAATGTCGGTGACCGTCCCAACTGTCGAATGCGAACCACCACCGAGCGGTTTTTGGTCTACGATCACCGCCATACTCAAATTCTTAATTTCGTCGGCTTCTGGTTGACTAATGCGCGGCAAAAAATTCCGCACAAACATGCTAAAATTCTCGTTCAAAAGCCGCTGCGACTCAGCTGCAATCGTATCAAACACCAAGCTCGACTTACCCGAACCAGACACACCCGTAAAGATAGTTATTTTACGCTTTGGGATTTTTAAACTAACATCCTTCAGATTGTTCTCACGAGCGCCGCGAATTTCGATATATTCTTGCATCAAGCTTTTTGTCTAAGCCCAATCACATTGCCACTCGCGTCCTTTAGCTGAGCAATCATCAAGCCACCGCCTACATCGGTCGGATCTTTTACCACTTCAGCGCCAGCCTCGGTCATACTCTCAATGCTATGTTTAATATCGGTGACATCCGCGTAGGCAATCGGCCCAACCTTGGAATTAGGGTCGAGCCCCACTTCCATGTCCCCAACCTTATACCCAACATAGTAGGGACTCTCGGCATACGGTTCCACGCCCAACAGCGTGCCATAAAATTCTTTAGCTTTTTCCATATCCGAAACCGGATACACGATCAACGTAACATTTTGCGCCATAGCTTTAGATCCCTTATGGTTCCTATCATAAGGCCAAAGCCCACCTCAGCTCAAATCAACGACTGGTCAAAGTCAGTCGGCTATCCTATCCGGACCACAAGCTAAGAGATCCAACAATCCTAAACCTTTAAACAGAACTGCCGTTCGGAACGCGCACCATAAAAACCCATATACCTAATCTGCTAGACTTAGCACATGGAACAACCCTCATTCAACCCCAACGAAAATCAACCATCCCCTGAATTTCCAGCTTCAGCCGAAATGCCTTTCGCCCAAGAAAAAATACCAGTGGCAAAAGGGGTAGAAGGATTCAAAACGTTCATCGAAAACTATCCGAACTTCGCAATCTGCCCATACATCGCCCACAAAGACTCTGAGGGCTGGGACAAATCCACTAGCCGCACGTACATGAATCAAGTCCTGCCAAACTTTCTGTATGTGCCTGTAGACATCGAAAAAGACGATACTGAGGAGTTGCAACGTTTCTTTGAGCTAGTAGAGAATATGGATCGTGTACCTGCCGTCAACATCACCCAGCCACACAAAAGTGCGCCTACCATTCGAGCAATGTTTTTAGGAGACGAAAATTCTTCCGAAAACGTTGATACACTCATCCGTGATGCTGAAGGAAAGCTTGCCCCCTACGATCTCAATGCACCAGCATTCGTTAGCTGGTTCAATGATGAAGTGGGGAGTTTCGAAGACAAACCAGTAGTTCTTGTGGGTGTCGGTGGGGTAGGGGAGCCAGTAGCTAAAAGAATTGCGGCGCAACACCCCAGTCAATTAGTTTTAATCGACCCTACTAATAAATCTGATCTAGCCCGGAGCCTAGCACAATTAACCACGACCGAATATCGTGCGTCACTCAGTGAGATCGATGGATCAACCTTGCCCGAAGGAGTCATTGTCATTAATGCCGCCGGAAAGGAAGGGGCCACCGACGAATCGGGCATCAACCAAATTCTCGAAGCCCACACTGGTAAAGAAGGTGTGTTTGTAGACATTCGTCCCCACCTCGAAATTGATGTTGTCGAAAAAGCCAAAGAATTGGGCTGGAATAGTTACACAGGACACGGTATGAACGCGCGAAATGATTACATTCTGCTCACAGGCATTACCGATAATTTAAAAGAAACACCACCAACCTTTGAGCATTTTGAAGAGTTAGTCGCACAGGCTTCTTAAAAAACAGGCGATAAAACAAATAACAACCCAAATCGGATCGCCATAAGCATAAGTTCTTGGTACCGCTGGTCGGACTCGAACCGACATGATCTTTACGATCGAGGGATTTTGAGTCCCTTGTGTCTACCATTCCACCACAGCGGCAAATTGTAATATAGGTACATTTATGCTATAATAACCAAACGTGAAGGGCTAAGGTTTGGCGTTAACACGTAACTCAAGATATCATAGAACCGGTACTACAAACAATTATGGCAAACAATTCCGACACCTTAACCATCGGCTCGATCAGACTGCGCAACGAATTTCCCATTGCGCAGACCCAAGCTGTACGTTCACCGGAACGAGTCTTGCACCCTGAAGCCGCCGCCATTGCCAGAGCTCGCATTGCCGCCACTCCCGAAATCCACCCTCTAACGCGCGCCGAAGCCGTTCCGGCAACACCCACCGTAGACCTCGTTACAAGCAAACAAGCGCTCGCAACCACAGCCCAAACCGCCCCTATGATTCATCGCCGCAAAGTGCCTTCTGCCCTGGTGCCATTTCTAACCGCTGCTGGCATATTCTTGCTTGTGCTCTTGCTATTTAAAGCACCCATTATTATCAATCAAGTTCAATATTCACTCGGCCATCACCCCGAACCCTCGCCGGTAAGTGCGGTAACTCCCGCTGCGGCTGAAGCTATTCCAGCCGAAAACACCATCACCATCGCCAAAATCAATGTTCACGCCCCCGTCCAATACGAACCCAGCATCCAAGAAGCCGCTGTCCAAGCCGCTCTGCAAAACGGCGTAGTGCACTATGGCAACACCGCCGCCCCCGGCCAAGCCGGCAATGTCGCCATTTTTGGCCACTCCTCAAACGACTGGTGGGAGCCAGGTAATTTCAAGTTTGTATTTGTGCTCCTCGACAAACTCAGCCCCGGCGACCACATTAGCCTCGATTACCAATCCAAACGCTACACCTATGAAGTCACCGGCAGCAAAGTCGTCGATCCCACCGACGTATCGGTACTCAATGCCACCCCCACCCCCACTCTCACCCTCATCACCTGCACACCTCCAGGCACCTCGCTGCGTCGTCTCGTTGTAACCGCAAAACAAATTGATCCTAGCCCAAATCAGGCCGTTGTCGTGAGGGCGCCGCAGACAACGACCAACCCCACCAGCCTCACCAGCTCAACTGCCCCCAGCATTCTCGATCAAATCACCAAAGCTATCGACGGCGTATTCACCGGCATCACATCACTCTTTGGCGCCAAAAACCCAGGCCCCACCCCAACGCCTGCTGCCGCTGGCCAACTACCAGCCGCCAAATAAACCTATGGCTTAATCAGTTCTCCCTGCACTCGCACTCCAGTAGCGGAAGGTTGAAACATTACGACCGACCGACCGTCTCCCGAGACATACGCCGGAAATCCGCCGTAACCCTTGCCCAAATCAACGGAGTTTGTACCATCATAGTCACCAAAACTCAGCTCACCATCACGACTCGTAAGCAAATGAGACTCGTCAAACCACGTGCTTACGCCCGTATGAGCCGAAAACGTATAGAGCACAAATGACTGCTGCACAGCCGATTGTTCCAAGTCGTAAACCCGCGTCGCCACCGGCGAGTCGAGCTCTAGAAAAGTCCCCTTAGGTGAAAAACTCGCCCCCGTCACATCACGAGCAATCACCTTAGACTCCGGAGTGTCGCTAAAAATGTCTGAGTAGAGCGTCGCCACGCCGGTTTTAGCCGGCACCACCACCAGTTCGTCGGTCCCGTTATAACGAGCCTCGGCCACCGAGTACACATCACTTTCGGTGAGCGCCGGGATTAGCTCTTGACGCTTGCCATGACCATCCATACTCCACAGCGACCTGCCAAGCTCAGTCTGCTGCACATACAACACTCGGTCCGGCTCAGTCCAAAATTGACTTACTTTATCCGCGAGCACTCCAGTTACCGTCTGTGCGTCTACATCCAACCGGCGCAGGCCGTCGGGCGAAATCCAGTACAGCTGCTTCCAGTTCGAACCGGAAAAGCTTAGTCCCGTCAAATTAAATCCATACACCGCCGTCAAATTAACCGGCTCTCCACCACTCGCTGCCGCCAGGCGGTGAACTGGCTGAGCGCCAATCGTACTTACGATCAATACATGTGAGGCATCACTAGACCACGTCACGCTTTGTAAAACCTCCGCCGGATCAGTCGCCGTAGCCGCCTTAGGCACATAGAGTTTCACCAATTTCTTGCTACCAACGTCAAGCGTCACGACCGCCGGATCAGTCCCACCAGTGATGTAAACCAAATGCCGGCCGTCCCGGCTCATAGCCTGAGCAGTGATCGCCGTCCGGCTATCAAACACCGTCTGAGCCGGCTGTTTGGGCACAAGCGTCACATAATCTGCCAAACTCACGCGCCCCGCTACCACCTTCAGCATCTTCTGCCACGGCCAAAAACCATCCTTAGTCAGGCTAAACGTGTGAACGCCCACTTTGTATGCCGCCTGATACGGCGTTGTTTGCTTTAGTTGCTTACCGTCAGCTGTAATCGTAGCCCCATTCGGCACTGTCGCAATAATTACATGCCCATTTTGAATAACCTTATGAGTCGCAAAGTCATAGCTATAGTCTTTGCCGTACGCCACTAAAGCCGCCGTGAAGACGATAAGCGCCAGCACAAAACCAACGTAACCAAAAATAATAAAAATACGTCGCAGCATGAATTTCATATCCAAGTATACACCGGCTTCGCATTTTCGCGGTAGTCATCTTATACTAGGAGAATGTTTTCTAAGCGCATCGCAATCGATCTCGGCACCGCCAATGTTCTCGTCTACGTCCCAAAACGTGGCATCGTCATCAATGAACCCAGCGTCGTCGCCATCGATGATACGAACAAAATCGTAGCCATCGGCACCGAAGCCAAAGAAATGCTTGGCCGCACCCCCGACACCATCACAGCCTCCAGACCCTTGCGCGACGGTGTCATTGCCGATTACCGCATCACCAGCGCCATGATCCGCCACTACATCGCCAAAGTCTCCGGCGGATTTCGCCTAAGCCGCCCCGATGTGATGGTGTGTGTACCCGCCGGCGCTACCTCTACCGAACGCCGGGCCGTCATCGACGCCACGCTGGCTGCCGGCGCCCGGGCAGCCTACATTATTCGCGAGCCCGTAGCCGCCGCCATCGGCGCCGGCATCCCCATAGCCTCCGCCGCCGGCAACATGGTGGTCGACATCGGCGGCGGCACCACCGAAATCGCCATCCTTTCGCTTGGCGGCGTCGTAGCTCAGCACAGCATCAGGGTCGGCGGCAATCGCCTCGACAACGCCATAGCCGAATACATTCGCCGCACTTACGGCCTAGCTATTGGCGACCGCACAGCCGAACACATTAAGCAAACTCTCGGCACCGCGCTCCTGCTCACCCGCGACAAAAGCATGGAAATCCGCGGCCGTGACGTCCTAGCCGGACTGCCCAAAACCATCACCATTCACGCCAATGAAATCTCCGGCGCTATTCAAGACGAACTCGAAAAAATCCTGCAAGCCATTCGCGTCGTCCTCGAACAAACCCCACCCGAGCTCTCCAGCGACATCATCGACCGCGGTATGGTCCTCACCGGCGGGGGAGCGCTTCTCCAAAATCTCGACAAAATGCTCACCCAAGTCACCGGCGTACCCTGTGTCGTGGCCGAAGAACCTCTTTTGTGCGTCGCCCGCGGTACCGGCATTGCCCTCGACAACCTCGAAGAATACAAGCGTAGTTTGGTCGCAGTGAAATAACCATGAGCCCTGTCGCCTCAAGCCCCAACATGAACACAGGTAGGGTGGGGGAAGGTAATGTAAATTCTCGCAAGCATTCCCAGCTCGCTACCGCCATCCAATGGGGCCTCATAGCAATCGTCACCCTCATGCCCTTTCACGCTTTCCTCAGCGTCTGGCTCGGCAGTTTAAACCACCACGAAGCCATAATCCAAGCCTGGAAAGAAGTGCTCCTGCTCATTCTCGCGTCTGCCACCACCCTCCTTGTCGTGCGTGAGCCACATCGTCTTGCCAAACTCCGACAACCCTGGATTCTAGCCGCCGCCGCTTTCATAGCCGTTGCACTCACGATCACGGCCGTCGCAAGACCTCCCCTTGCAGCCATCGCCTTCGGCCTCAAAACCGATCTGGAATTTCTCCTGGCGGCCATCATAGCCACACTCGTCGCCTCACCGAAATTTACGCGACGTCTTATCGTCGCCGTTATTGCAGGTGCCGGACTTGTCACCGCTTTCGATATCACCCAAATCTTCCTCCTACCACCCAATTTCCTCACCCATTTCGGCTACGGGCCGGACACCATCCTCCCGTACCAACACATCGCCGCAGGCACAAATGCCCTCCGCTTTCCCGCCACCCTGGGTGGACCGAACCAACTTGGGACCTACCTCATCCTGCCACTATGTCTGAGCATCATCCTAAGCCTCTGGTACCGACGCTGGCCGCTTCTCGTCCTTACAGTAGCATCCATTATTAGCCTCACATTCACGTTCTCCCGCGGAGCCTGGCTGGGTGCACTACTCGCCGTTTGTTATGTCTCATTTCGCATCATCCCGCACCGCTTCAAACGAACATACCTCCTGACAGCCAGTTCACTCGTAATTCTAGCCGCGGTCCTACTTCCGTTCGTCATAAACCGCGGCGGATCTTTGCAGTACTTCCTGTTGCATTCAAGCCTCGCCACCCACAGTCAAGCCAATTTATCTGATTCCCAGCACGCGACTTCGCTCAAAGACGGCGCTCTAGCAATGCTAAAAAATCCATTTGGCCACGGGCTTGGCACTGCTGGACCCGCCACCTTCCATACCGCCAACACCAACATTATCGAAAATAATTACCTCCAGATTGGATACGAAACTGGGGTACTTGGACTCATTGCTTTCATAGCCGTCCTTGCGCTCTTGCTATGGGATCTCATGCGCCGCGCCAAGAGTCAACCGCTCACCGTTGCTACCACCGCGGCTCTTGCTGGCGTTAGCCTCGTTTGTCTCGTTCTCCCAGCTTGGACCGACTCGACCACCGCTCTCATCGTCTGGATCTGCGCCGCTGCTGCCGCAAGCTCTTCATCGGAAGCAAACCATGTCTAAACAAGCCACATACGACAAGGTGAAAATCCTTGGCGTTGACGTCGATGTCCTCAGCACAAAAGCCGCCATTACCTACCTCTGCCAAAGGGCCGCAGACCAAACCCGTCCGGCCTGCTACATCGTTAAACCCTACGTAGAATTCCTCACTGCCGCCCACAAACAGCCCAAACTAGCCACGCTCCTAAATGACGCCGAACTCTCGATTGCCGATGGCATAGCGCTTATCTGGGCCGCTCATTTCCTCTATGCCGGCCCGCGGACGCTTAGGCGGTTTTGGCTTACTTTAAGCCAAATAATCTTCGCTCCTGCTGAACTTAATTGGCCCATACCTGATCGCGCCGCCGGCACCAATTTTACCTGGCCCCTTCTCGAATCAGCCGCCGCAAACAAATTGCGCATATTCCTCATCGGCAAAACCAGCCCGTCCGCCATCGACCATGTCGCCACCACCATCACCCGTCGTCTGCCAAACATAATCATCGCCGGCACCACTGCGGGCCACGATCCAAAGAGCACATATGGGAAGGTGAGCCCCGAATGGCTCGCCCAAACTACTGCAAGCATCAAAGAGGCAAAACCAGACCTTATTCTCGTTGGCATGGGTTTCCCCCTGCAAGAGCAAGTCTGCACCCACCTTGCCGCAAGTGTGCTGCACGGCGTCTTCATTGGCGAAGGCGGGACGTTCGACTACGAAAGCTTTGGTGGCACCCGCCGCAAAGCTCCGGCGAGGATACAGCATCTCGGCCTCGAATGGCTATGGCGCCTTATAGGTGAGCCCAAACGCCTTCGCCGTCAAATTGCTATCCCACGATTCATCTATCTCGTCTGGAAATCACGCCGCTAGCTATTCCACATGAGTCAACAATGTTGTACCATAAGCACAATAAACAAGAGCCTGTTTTCGAAGTGAATTGCCCAGTGTGCCAGCGCGAAACCTCGCCCATCAAGATTGGCGGACAACTCTATTGTTCTGTTTGCGGTACGCCAGCAGCCGAAAATACTCAAGCACCCAAGCGTTTGTCGCTCGATCTATCACCACGCAGTCGTACAAACATTCAAGCTACTCCCAAACCCACAAAAAAAACTCAAGCCCCCGTCGGCGCCTCAGCCTTACATGGCCGTGCCAAAAATGGCCAGGTGCTTGACCTGCGCGGCGCCAGAGCCCGCACGGACGCCACCCCAAAAGTAGCAGCCGCTCCTCACCATGACCCAGCTGCTCCGCCACACACCACAGCCCATGAACGGCACCTTGCTCATTTTAGTGACCGCATTGAAAAAGCCAAACAAATTAGCCGCAGCCCTCACATCGACAAATTTTCTGGCAGCCGGCTCCCTGACGAGCACCTAGATGAGCCAGCTGCCGCCCATAGCGCCCCCCACACCGATGAACCACTAGCAGAATTACCCAAACTCACCGCCACGCATCACGAGGCCATGACTCGCCTCGTCCCAACACCGCCACCACTGACCCCAACTCCATCCCCTCTTGGTACTCCGGGGCGCGTCCACCTTAAACTCAGTCCCCACCATAGCCGGATCGCTACCACGATTGCTGCAGTTGTGATTATGGGCGGGTATATTTGGCTCCAAAATTACCCGAAATTTGCTCTTCAAGGCGCCGACAACCGCGCCGGAGTTGCCGCCTCTTTACCCGGCTATTTGCCGTCTAGTTATAGCTTGAGTCGCACCACTGCCAGCCCCGGGCTTGTTACTCTCAACTTTTCAAGTCCTAGCGCCAGTTCACCCCTCAAGATTGATCAACACCGTACCACTTGGGATTCGAGCTCACTGCTCGACAACTACGTTGCCAAAAACACCGACGATTATTCCACCGTTCAAGGTCAGGGCCTTACCATTTATATGTTTAATAACAACCATGCCACCTGGGTCAACAAAGGCATCTGGTTTAGCATCGAAGGTGCGGATCATCTAAGCCAACAGCAAATTCTCAAGCTCATTTATAGTCTGTGATAAACTACCAGCAACCAATAGGGGAGAGTGTATGCAAGACGACAAAGCCTGGGACCGCATCGTGGATGCCATCGACACCAAATTTGGCCTCATAAAACACGGCCGCACTACTCGCGCTGTCGCCGACGCGCCGGACCTCACCGAGCATGTGTCATTCGTAATTTTTAGCCGCGACGGCGAAAAACTCAAACTCGAACGCGTACAGGGACCGGCCATTATCGACCGCAAAACGATGGGTGCACGCCGTGCTGGCGCCTCCACGCGCGTCGAAAACATCTACGATCCGAGCGAAACCAGTTTGCGCACCAATGTCTTTCGCGAAAATGGCGACGATTGGGAATCCATTGACCTGAGTGCTATCGGGCTATAATTTCAGACAATTACGCGCTATAATAGGCCACATGTCAAAGCCAACCCGCGTACGTTTTGCTCCCAGTCCTACCGGCCACCTGCATGTCGGCAGTATTCGCTCCGGGCTATTCAACTGGCTCTGGGCTCGCCACACCGGTGGAGTCTTTGTGCTTCGTATCGAAGATACAGACCAGGCACGCCTTGTTCCAGACGCTATCGATCAAATCAATGACAGTCTCGTTGCTCTCGGCATTGCGCCCGACGAAGGCCTGCGTCAAGGTGGCAAATTCGGACCATATCTCCAGTCTCAGCGCCTAGGTATCTACAAAAAATATGCCGACCAATTACTAGAAAAAGGCGTCCTTTACCGTTGTTGGTGTACTTCCGAACGCCTCGCCGCGCTCCGTACCGAAGCCCAAAAGGCCGGGGTGGCTTTCAAATACGACCGTCACTGCCTCACCCCAGAAAATCACCGCCCCCCAACAGAAGCCCATGTCCTCAGGTTCCAAGTACCCGAAACACCTGCCGTCATTGCCTGGGAAGACGCCGTGCGCGGCCATATGGAGTTCAAAATTACCGAACTCGACGATTTCGTAGCCCTCAAATCCGACGGCTATCCCACATACCACTTCGCGAATGTCGTCGACGACCGCCTCATGGAAATCACCCACGTCCTGCGCGCCGACGAATGGCTGCCCAGCACCCCCAAACATCTTCTCCTCTTTGAAGCTTTTGGCTGGGACGCACCAATATACGCGCATCTCCCCCCTGTCCAAGGTCCCGACGGCAAGAAGAAGCTCTCCAAACGTGATGGTGCCCAGTCTGTCGGGGAGTACATCGCAGAAGGCTACCTACCCGAAGCCCTCATGAGCTTTCTCGCCTCACTCGGCTGGAACGACGGCACCACCCAGGAAGTCTACTCACCCTCAGAACTCATCGAAAAATTCACCCTCAGTCGAGTCCAAAAAAGCCCCGCTCAATTCGATAAAAACCGTCTCACCTGGATCAACGGCCTCCTCATTCGCCAAATGCCGCTCTCAGAGCTCCTAGAACGCGCTGGAAGCTTCTGGCCGGCCTCAGCCCAGTCTTACCCCGAAAATTATCGCCTCCAGGTCCTCAGCCTCGTTCAGGAGCGCCTCAAGTTCCTAGCCGAGCTACCGGAACTCACCCAGTTCTTTTTCGAGGATCCTACCCACGAAGACGGTCTCCTGCAATCAGAAGCTGCTTCCGATCGCTATAGCCACCCAACATTTGCTGAGTGTCTTCAATCAAGCCGGCAGATTCTAGCCGAAAGCGACTTCACCCATGCTGATCTCGAAACAAAACTACGCCAACTCGCCACCGACCTTGAGGTAAAGCCTGGCATCCTCTTCTCGGCTCTGCGCGTCGCCGTCACTGGCCAAAAAGCCGCCCCTGGCATTTTCGAAACACTTCATGTCCTTGGCTCTAAAACCACCCTCTCGCGCCTCGATTTAGCCTCAAAAATTTTGAACGTTTGACAACCCTCGTCCGCCTGTCCTATAGTGCAAACACTTAAAGCAAGTGAGGTTAAAGAGTCCATGAGTATTTCTTTCTACGACGTTAAAACTCGGGAGTCAGTCGAAGTTCCAGAAAGCGACGTCTCTAAAACCAAGTACGAGCGCACAACCAAAGACGGCAAAGTCCAGGTTCGTTACGCTCTCCGCGGTAGCTACCAAGGTCGCAATCTGACCAAATTCGTCAGCCAAGCTACTTGGGACGCATCCACCGGCCCAATTGTCTAGTTTCCCGTCCTTTCAAAAAACGGAGGCTTCAAGCCTCTGTTTTTTGTTTAACTATAAGTTTGAAGCTCAACCGCATTGATGCTAAAGTTCGCATATGAGCGAACTAAAACCGGTAACACAGGTATCTACTACACCTAAACCCAGCAGCGCGCCCACGACTTCAGTTCACTGGTTCAAGCGCCACCGCAAACTCCTATTCATAGTCTGCGGGGCCATAGTGCTCCTAGCGGCCGGCGGAGCATTAGCCTGGAAACTCACCCGTCCCGCACCCGTTGCCGTCGTAGAGCCCACTCCAAGCCCTAAACCAACCCCAACCCCCACGCCCACACCTCCACCAACCAAACTCTCACCGCTCACTGGCCTACCCGTAGCGCCCGCCCTCGCAGACCGGCCCATCACCGGGGTCGTGATCGAAAACCACCCCGACGCCCGTCCTCAATCAGGCCTCAGCCAAGCCGGCGTCGTTTATGAAGCCAACGCTGAAGGCGGTATTACTCGCTTCGAAGCCTTCTTTCTCGATCAACGACCGCCCGTACTCGGCCCCGTACGCTCGGTGCGCACCTACTTCGTAGACTGGGCCCTCGAATTCAACGCCCCCCTTGCTCACGCTGGTGGCAATGCCGACGCCCTCGACCTCATCACCCCCCTCGGCACGAAAGACATGAACGCCCTTAGCTTCGCCTCAGACGGCTTCTATCGCACCACCGACCGCTACGCGCCTCACAATCTCTACACCACTTCAGACAAGCTCGACGCCCTTGAGACTCGCCTTGGCTACAACACGCCTGCAAACTTCACCTTAACCCCCCGCAAACCCGATACACCCAATCCCACGCCACCTCATCCCAACATCCACATCGACTTCTCGTACAACGGCTATCAAGTCGATTACAAATATAATTCCGCCACCAACGATTACGCCCGGTCCCTTGCCGGTACGCCCCATATTGACCGCAACACCGGCCAGCAGATCCATGTCAAAAACATCGTCGTCGAAATGATGCCCACCAGCTACGGCACCACCCGCATTGGCGAATCTACCGTCATCATGCAAACCGTAGGCTCAGGCGCTGGTTGGGTCATTCGCGACGGCGACGTCATACCGGTTACCTGGAAAAAAGCTTCACACGCCGCTCGTGCTCAGCTCCTCGATGCTTCTGGCAAGGATGTCCCGCTCGATGCCGGCAATACCTGGTACGAAATAGTGCCGGTTGGCAAAACGGTTTCATTCTAAGAGGTTTTCATCAAACTTGACCCCCCATCTCGCTTATGGTAAAAAAGGGCCAGTAACACCCAAAAACACAGAATATGAAAGCCAAAACCAAACGCCGCGTCATCCACGTACTTACGAAGAAAAAACTCGTTAAACGTAAGGTCTCGAAGCATGTCCTACGGTCATTTTTCATCCTCGTCGCCACGGTATCCATCGGCGCGCTCGCCTATAGCATTACGCTCAATAAACCCACGATCAATGTCGCCATCAACCATTCTGGCCCAGGCGGTATCCAAATCAAAGCTCCAGTCATCACCACTCCCACACCCCCACCACCCAGCTCACCAGCCATGACCGGTCGGGGCTCCTGGTACGCCCTAGGCCTACCCGAACCCGACGCCCTCACCTGTGCTTCCCGCACGTTTTCGCGCGGCACCTACTTGCTCGTAAAAGACCTCTATAATGCCCATACCATGATTTGTCGCGTCAACGACTACGGCCCAGAAGCCTGGACCGGACGCATCATCGATCTTTCCCGCGGCTCCTTTAGCCAAATCGACAGCCTTGGCCGCGGCACCATTCCGGTGGAACTCCGCATCGCCTCCGGTGCCGACGGCTACCTTCCGCCCACCGGCGGCGACATTACCGCCGTAGTTGGCTATGCGCTCTGCGGCGCCAGCCACGCACCCACCTACTGTGAACAGCATCGCCAAGATTAATTTGCGTGGGCGTTATTTAACCGCTAGCAGTTCAATTTCAAACGTCAACGTAGAGTTAGCCGGTATCTTCCCGTTAGCCTGATCCCCATAGCCCAAGTCTGGCGGAATCACGAGCTTGCGCTTGCCACCCACCTTCATCCCGACTACACCCTGATCCCAACCTTTAATAACTTGACCAGCCCCAAGCTGAAACTCAAACGGCTGATTCCGGTCATACGACGAATCAAACTTCGTGCCGTCGCTTAAGGTACCTACATAATTCACGCTCACCGTTTTACCAGCTTCGGCTACATCACCCGTGCCCACCGTTTCGTCCGTACTCACGAGTCCCGTCGATGAAGCCTTAGCATCCGTGCTCACCGTAGGGGAGGGTGACGGGCTCGCCGTTGATGACCCACCTCGCATCACTATCATTGCTCCAACAATCAAACCAATAACCGCCAGCGACGCTATTACGATCAATACACGTGTTACCACAACTCATCCCTTTCTTATCCTTGGGGGCATTGTATCACGAGCTAGCCAGACGCTCCGTTAAGCATTAGAATTATAGAGTGAAATCAGCCCGCTTTAGACGCCAAACCCTAGCGCTTTTCTTTATCGTATCGGTTGTGCCCGCCTTAATCGTCGGCGCCGTTTGGTATGTTTACACCCAAACCAACACCCTAAACTTCCTCTTTCTCGATTTCAACGCCTTCGTACTTCCCGTAATTATGGTCGGCATCATACCGGCAATCATTTTGAGTTACATTTTCGCCGAGCTCCTCACCAGACCCGTACGCCAAATTATGCAGGCCGTTACCAAGTTGGCCGCCGGCGATTTCAACCGCCAACCCGGAGCCAGATCCGCCGGTGAATTTGGCGAAATTAGGCGCGGTCTGGACAAACTCGCCTCCAAGCTCGAACGCACACTGTCCGAGGCCAGCAGCGAAACCGCCCTCATCGAAGCAGAACGCGGCAAACTTCATAGCGTCCTCAACTCCATGACCGACGGCGTCTTTGCGCTCGATCATGGCGGCCGCATTATCCTCTTCAACAAAGCCGCCTGCGAACTTACGGGTCGCACCGTGGGTGAAGTGGCCGGACAACTCGCCGAAAAAATGATGCCTTTTCGCCAAGACGGCGAGCTCGTTATGACGCGCTGGCTGGCTTCCGGTTCCGGTACCGAGCACAAAGTAGGACAGTGGAAAGGCCTCGAGCTCTACGGCGCCGACGGCCGCAGCCTCATCGTTGATGTCCAGGCCGTCGTACTCAAAAATGACCCCAACGGCATAGCCACACTCGTCACATTCCACGATCTCACCAAAACACGGCAACTCGAAGAAATGAAAATCGATTTCGTCGCTCTTGCGGCCCACGAGCTCCGCACCCCTCTCACCGAAATCAAAGGCTACCTAGACATCTTAAACACCGAAGCCAAAAGCCTTACCAAGGCGCAAAAAGCTTTCCTGACCCAAGCCATCACAAGCGCTGGCCAACTTGGCGACCTCATGCACAACCTCTTAAACGTATCACGCATCGAGCACGGCGAAATTAATTATCAACCCGAACTCATCGACTACCGCACCTTTATGCTCGGTCTTGTCGATCCCCTCAAAGACCGTGCCACCCAACAAAGCCGTCACCTCACCTTCAAGATTCCTAAAACCCCTATTCCCATCATGGCCGACCCCTCAGCCCTCCGAGAAGTAGTCGACAATCTGGTTTCAAACGCCATCAACCACACCCACGTCAACACTGGCCAAATCACCGTCACGGTCACAACTACCGACACTCAAGTACAGACCAGCGTCAAAGATAACGGTGTTGGCATCCCCGCAAGAGCGATCCATCGTCTCTTTACGAAATTCTTCCGCGTCGACGAATTTAAATCCACCATCCGCGGCACCGGCCTCGGACTCTACATCTGCAAATCCATCATCACAGCTCACGGCGGCACCATAGACGTTGACTCCATCGAGGGTCATGGCGCCACCTTCACCTTCATTTTGCCCCAACAAACAGTTGCCACAAATCGTCCGTCCGTAGATAATAAGATAACCATTACCCGAGGAGCTCATGGCTGGATCAAAGACCATCCTATTCATTGAAGACGATAAGCCCATCGCGGAAATGTACGCCCGCGTCCTAGAGCGCGACGGCTTTAAAGTTGATTTCGCCTATAACGGCGATGAAGGTGTCAAAAAAGCCTTAGCCAAGCACTACGACCTCATTCTCCTCGATATTATGATGCCCGGAAAAACCGGCATCGAAGTTCTTAGTGAGCTCCGCGGCCCCGAAGGCAAAGATCATGCCGAGACCAAAATTGTCATTCTCACCAACCTTGCTCAAGACAAAACTAGCCAAGAAGCCCTCAAAGCTCAAGCCGACGGCTACATCATCAAAGCCGACATTGTTCCGAGCCAGCTCGTCGGCCTTGTCCAAAAACTAATCTAACCGATCTAGGCCTAGCTAGCGCGCTTGCGCTCACGCAAACTCGATATCAATGCTGCCCCAATAATGACAGCACCTACGAGCCCCGTTACTACATCGGGGATATCATAGCGCAAACTCAAACCCAAAATCACCGCGAGCGTCCCAACTGCATAGTAAGCGCCATGTTCCAGGTAGATGAGGTCGCCCAACGTATTGTGCCGCACCAGCCACACCGTTAGCTCGCGCACAAATAGCGCTCCGATCCCGAGCCCCACCATAATCCAAATCACGTTACCCGTAATCGCAAATGCGCCTACCACGCCGTCAAACGAAAACGAGGCATCCAAAACCTCTAGGTATCCAAATAATCCCAGCGCCGCAAGCCCCGTTACCTTGCGTCCAGGTGTCATTTGGTCGCCTGCGAGCCCCTCAAACAACCGACTCACAAACCGCACGAGCAAATAAGTTGCAAGTCCCACGAGACCCCCGGTCGTCACAGCCGCCATATCGGCAGGCACCCATCTTGAAACAAGTAATATCCCCACTAGTGTTGCAAGCACCGACAAGGTTTTGAGCTGGCCTGCCTGTGCCAAAGGCCGCTCAATCACCTCAATCCAGTGAACCCGCTTGCCTGCATCTATCACAAAATCCAAAAAAATCATCAGCAAAAACACCCCGCCAAAAGCCGCTATCAATGGATGAGCAAGATCCAGTTTGTGCGCATACTCTTGCGGCTGGTGCAGGGCTAAATCTATCACTACACCCAGACGCAATCTGGCCGTCGCCATTACAATCCCGAGTGGCACCACTAGTCGCATCCCCACCACAGCCACAAGCATCCCTACTGTCAAAAACATGCGTTGCCAAAATTTACTCATACGCCCAAGAACACTAGCATTTACAACCGCATTCTCGAACGACAACGACACTTCAAGCAACGCAAGCACTGTCACCACCCAGGCCCCTTCAGTGCCGCCAAACCACCATACCAACAAAATCCCTACCAGCGCCACGGAAAGCGACGCTTTAAAGGAATGTAGCAACGACCAAACTAGCTTCGTCATATCCTTCAAAGTATACCTTGTGCAACCCAGGTTACCTACTACCCGTAAAAGAGCAGGAGGGGGAAAACAGCCTTATTTTTAATCAAAGTATTGACATTTATGAACTTTTATATTATGATCCTTGTCATTGCATACAAACGTTTACGTATCTTGCAGAGGTGAAATACAATGAGTAACGATCACAAAAAGAGCTCTCTCATGGGAAAACGCGGCCTAATACTAGCCATCGCTTTAGGATTGGCAATCATCATCGCAGTAGTCCAGCATCAAGCTAGCATTGCAGCTTTCCTGGCCAAGCAAAAATTAGCGCCAGCCCCTGAGCGCTATACTGAGCTTTATTTCGACCACAACGTAAACCTCCCCACTACGCTTACGACCAACCCGGTCACGTTTAGCTTCAGCGTCCACAACATGGAAGGTAGTCGCATGTCCTATCCCTATACCGTCACGGTAAAACCCCTCACGGGCATAGCCCACACCCTCAGTACAAACTCAGTCACATTAGACGATAATGCCGTCGCCACAATTCCCGAAAAACTCACCCTACCCCAAACCGACGCAAACTCAGAAATCACCATCTTTCTCCCGAATCAGCAACAAGAAATCCACCTATGGTTACGAGCCAACCAATGAAAAAAATCACCGTTCTCATCCCATGCTATAACGAAGAAGCTGGCATCAGTCAGGTTATTCGAGCCTTCCCGCGCGAACAATTGCGAGCCCACGGCTATTTGCTTGAAGTACTCGTAATCGATAATAACTCCAAAGACAAAACCACTAGCGTCGCTCGCCGTGCGGGTGCCAAAGTGATTTTTGAAGGCAAACAGGGGAAGGGTAATGCCATCCGAACCGGTATGGCCGAGGTAAGTGCCGACACCGACTACGTCGTGATGCTCGATGGGGACGACACTTATAGTGCCGCAGAAATTGGGCGACTCGTCGAGCCCCTAAACAGTAATTTCTGCAACGTCGTCATCGGATCACGCCTGAGCGGCCGCATCCCCGACGGCTCCATGAAATCTCTCAACCGCCTCGGCAACTGGGTCTACTCACACCTCGTGCGCTACTTTTACCACGTCAATGTCACCGATGTACTCACCGGCTATTTTGCCTGGAAAAAATCCGTAATCGACGAACTGCGCCCCCACCTCGAGAGCCAAGGTTTTGCCATCGAAATGGAAATGATTACCAAGATGGCCAGACTGGGCCACGAAATTTACTCAGTGCCCATTAGCTACAATCCGCGAGCCGGCGAATCAAGCCTGAACCCCATCATGGATGGCTACCGCATTCTGAAAATGTTTGTACGCAATTTAAGCTGGAAGCCAAATGACCTAGCCCTACATACCGTTGCAGTACCTTCACGCTCCACCTCAAAGCGCCGCACTCTAAACTTCGGCGAGCGGATAGGCACCCGGGAGGATTAGTCATGAGGGTTGCAATCGTATCCGACGCCATCTACCCCTACAACAAGGGAGGGAAAGAGACTAGGATTCACAAACTATCCACGTATCTCGCCCAAGACGGCTTCGATGTGCATATTTACACCATGAAATGGTGGGACGAACCAACCAAAATCCGCCAAGAAAACGGTATCACCTTCCATGCCATTAGCCGCCTTATGCCCCTATACGACGGTGACCGCCGCTCTATCGCCGAAGGAGTGCTTTTTGGCGTGTCTACGCTTTCTTTGCTAAAAGAAAGATTTGATGTTGTAGATGTAGATCATATGCCATACTTTCCACTCTTCTTTATGAAATTCGTCTGCCTCATCAAACGCAAACCCATGATTGCAACCTGGCATGAAGTCTGGGGCATGCCTTACTGGCGAAATTATCTCGGTAAAGCTGGTATTATCGCTGGCATTTTGGAAAAACTAACTGTTCTCATGCCCACCAAAATTATTGCCGCCTCACAGCTCACTGCCGACCGCCTAAAAAATGATCTTGGCAACACTCGTCCAGTAGTCGTTATACCCAACGGCATCGACCTTGCAGACATTCAAAACACGCCCACCGGTACCCACCAAAGCGATATAATATTTGCCGGCCGCCTGCTTGAGCACAAAAACATTGATCTCCTGCTCCACGCTGTCGCCGAGCTAAAAACTCGCCGACCCAACCTTCACTGCTTCATCGTGGGTGATGGCCCGGAACGCGACAACCTGGAACGCCTCACTCGCAAACTGGGGCTCGAGTCCAATGTTACCTTCTGGGGCTTCTTACCAAACCACACACAAGTGTATGCTTTTATGAAGGCTTCGAAGGTTTTTGTCTCACCATCCACTCGCGAAGGCTTCGGCATTAGCGTACTTGAGGCCAATGCCTGCGGCCTGCCGGTCGTCGTAATTGATCATCCCGCCAACGCCGCCACCAACCTGGTGACACAGACTACCGGCCGCATCGCCGCTTTTAACCCCACCGATCTTGCCCGTCACATCGAAGATCTACTAGATAGTCGCGCTAGCCGCCAAGCCATTTCTGCCCAAGTTGCTCCTTACGACTGGCAACATGCGGCTAAAATTCTACAAAAGGTGTACGCCTCATGAAAGTTTTAATCGCCACTCCTTACTTCTCGCCGCGAATCGGCGGGCTTGAATTATATGCCGAAGCCGTCGCTCGCGAGCTGCTAACAGCTGGCTGGGAAGTTCATGTCGTCACCTCCGGGGCACAACCAGGTACCGAGAAATATAAAGGCATTACCATCCACCGCCTACGTCCCGCCTTTGTAGTGTCCAACACACCCGTAAACCCATTTTGGCGCTGGCAGTTACGCCGAATCATAAAAGACATTGCACCCGACGTCATCAATGTTCATGCGCCTGTCCCTACCATGGCCCTTGCAGCCTCGGCCGCAGCTGGTCGTATCCCTGTGGTAGTAACCTATCACGCCGGAAGTATGAAAAAAGGTCGCTTCCTGGTCGATCAACTAATTGCGACATATGAATCCTGGCTCCTACCTCGAATGTTAAATCGGGCCACCGCCATTATCTGCGCATCCAACTTCGTCCGCGATACTTTCCTCACTCAGTGGGCCGCCAAAACCACAACGATTACACCGGGTGTAGATACCGATGCCTTCACACCGGCAGTCCACCAGACCGCCAAAGGATCCGTACTGTTTGTGGGCGACTTCCGCGACCCGCGCAAAGGCTTAGAAGTCTTACTGGCCGCTATCCGAAAATTGCCTGGGGTAAACCTAACCGTAGTTGGTCCGGGCACACCAAACCCCGAACCACGCGTTCATTACGTTGGTGTCAAACACGGCGCCGAACTCATTGCCGAATTCCAAAAAGCCAGTCTCCTCGTATTACCTTCCACGACCGAAGCCGAAAGTTTCGGTATGGTATTACTCGAAGCCATGGCCTGCGGCCTACCCGTAATTGGTTCACGCATCGGCGGCATCGGGAGCGTCATCGCAGACGGCGAAGACGGCCTACTCGTGCCCCCCGGTGACGTAACAGTTCTGACTCAGGCTATAGCCCACCTTACCCAAAATCCCAAACTTGCCCACCAGTTTGGGGCAAACGGCCGCCGCAAAGTTGAACGCAACTTTACCTGGCATACACGCGGCGCCGCCACAGCCGAAATCCTTGCCGCAGCTACCACAAGCGGGGAGGTCCACCATGGCTAAAAAACCAAACCTCAAAGTTCTACTGCTTCACAATGTGGTCGCGCCCTATCGCCTGCCCGTATTCGAAGAAATCAGCCACCATGTTGACCTCAAGGTTTACTTTTGCAAAGCCAAGACTGCCGACCGCAAATGGAATGCAAGCCTACGCGGATACACCTTCACCGCACATGTTTTGGGTGATTTTCGAATTGGACCATTTTTCATCAATCCTTCGTTGCTATGGCGCCTAGTCAAAGAACACTACGATGTTTATCTAGTAGGGGACTTCCCAGAAATGGCTTTTGCCACCTTCGTCACTATCATGGCAGCCAAAATTCGCCGTAAACCAGTGGTGTTGTGGTCGGAAACTATCGACCACGAGGTTATCTATTTTCAGCGCTTAGCTGTATCGCCCAGATCTCACCATCAGCTGGTACAAACAGCGCTCACCAAACTCATTACCAGCTACCGCCGACTACTCTTGGGTTTGCCCAATCGATTTGTGGCACTCAGCAGCCTCGCGGAGTCATTCTTACTCGGCGAGGGCGTGGCAGCCGACAAAATCCATACCGGCATTCAAGTGATGCCCAAAGAGTTGCTCGACGACCCCAACGCCGATAAAGTTACCAGCCCCTACGCCAATAAGAAGCTGGTACTATATTTGGGTTACCTTAATCCCATGAAAGGCATTGATATTTTGATCAAAGCGTTTGGGAAATTAGATGATCCCGAGGCCCATCTTGCCATCGTCGGCACCGGCCCAGAAGAACAAAGCCTCCGAAACTTAGCTGCTGGTCATCCTCGCATTGATTTCTACGGTTATCAAGACGGCGTTGACCGCGCCAACCTCATCCACTGGGCCGATGTTCTCGTACTGCCAACCCTAGCTGATTGTTGGGCCTTTGTGGTCAACGAATCGCTCTACTATGGCACACCCGTCATCACTACCAGCGCCGCGGGAGCCGCAGAATTGCTCGCCGACGGCAAGAGCGGCATAGTAATACCCCCTCGAGACGAAGCCTCGCTCATCTCGGCACTCGACCAAATGCTTGGCGATAAAAACCGTATGCGACAAATGACAGCCGCCGCCCGCATCCCGCGAGCCGACATTACCGATAGCCGCGTCGGCGCCAAGCCTATTCTGGAAGCTATAATGGCAGCTGGAGGTAACCAGTGAAACGCATAACAATTACCTTCGACTTCGAGGGCGCCTGGGGTATGCCACATGAGGCGCAATATGATCTCGTTGCCACCACGAATCAACTTTTAACCGTACTAGATAAACACGACGCCAAAGCCGTCTTCTTTGTAACCGGAAAACTCGTTGAAGAGTATCCCGAACTCCTTAAAAAAATTGCCACTCGCGGCCACGAACTGGGCTTTCACGGTTACCGCCATGAACATATGCACGACCTCAATGCTAGCCAAATCCATACTCTATCGACGGAGTTAGACGCCACCGCAAGCCTCCTAAACACCCTTGTGGGCTACCGCCCCAAGGGATTTCGGGCGCCCTATTTAATGGGACCAAAATTCTACGACCCAGCCGTGTATCAGGCATTAGCCCGCGTTGGCTTTACTTGGGTGAGCAACCGCGAAATCCGCTGGCCCGATGAGCTTGCCCGCCCCGACCGACTGCCATTCTTGATCGGTCTCATAAAGTCGCGCGCTGTCCAAAAAGCCCTCCTCCTGGCTCTAAATTGGCATTTTCTCACCACCAATATCTTTACGGGCAAAAGCTCACTAGTCAGCCGTTTCGCCTCAAACCTAGGCTGGCTCATGGGCGAACGTCGCCCCTACATGCAACCTGAAGGCCTACTCGAATACCCACTTTACTCACCGCTCGACTGCGACCTCGTAGATTTCCCCAAACCCGAAACAGCCAGTGGTCCTACTTGGACCACCTATGCCACCACCGTGCTCAAACATTGCTACCAGCAATCAGGCGCCTACTTTAATCTCAACTGCCACGACTGGATTACCGGTACAGCCGATCGGCTTGATATACTAGAGCAGATCTTGCGATACCTAGACTCACAACCCGACATTACCTATTTCCGCCCCGGTCTTGATGGGAGCGTCTCATGAAACGCACGAACCAACTCTACCTTGGCCTATTCGGCATCACCATAGCTACTATTCTGGCTACGCTAATTCAAAGTTTCATTCCAGCCGCCAGTTTATTGGCTCTAGCCGGCGTGTTAATCCTGCCCGGCTTGTCCATCCTTCTGTTTATTCGTGCCACCCGCCTAACCCTGCTTGAGCAAATCCTCTACAGCTCGGCCTTAAGCGTCCTGACGCTCATGATTTCAGGCCTCGTGTCAAACGAGTTATTCTGGGCACTCGGCAACCGTCATCCCCTCGCTGCTTCTGTCCAGGTACCTTGGACCGCCGGGTTAATGCTTGGGTTGCTCGGCGCTGCTTGGCTACGCAACCACCGCCAGCACAGTACTTGGTCGATGCCAAAATTATCGGCCAAAACCCTGGGTCTTGGTGCAACCTTCTTAGCTATCCCAGCTTTTAGCGTTCTTGGTGCCATGAGTCTCAACAATAACGGTTCGAACCTCTTTACCATGATCGCCTATGGACTAATCGCCGCAAGCGCTGTTGGCCTTGTAGTCTATCGACGCCGGGTAGCCCCGTGGTTGTGGGCTTGGACCATCTTTTGCATGGGCCTCGCTCTTCTTTGGTCCACCTCATTACGGGGAATGTTCATCACGGGACACGATGTTCAGCTTGAATATTACGTATTTCGCCTCACCGACGCCAGCAAACACTGGACCATGGCCAACTTCCACGACGCCTACAATGCTTGCCTGAGCATCACCATTTTGCCCACCGTCTTAAAATCACTCAGCGGCATTGATGCCATTGCGCTCTACAAAATCGTTTATCAAATCTTCTTTGCGCTTTGCGGCGTCGGCGTACTTGGTTTAAGTCGGCGCTACGCCTCCACAGCTGTTAGTTTTGTCACCGCCTTCATATTTATTACCTTCCCGACCTTTGTAACCGATATGCCCATGCTGACACGCCAAGAAGTCGCATTCAACTTTTTTGTAATACTGCTGCTCGTCATGTTTAATGACCGTATCTCGATCCGCGCCAAACACATCTTAATGGTCCTGTTTGGACTAGGTGTCGTGCTATCACATTATTCAACCACCTTTGTCATGATCGCACTACTCGGCATTGCCTACGTGCTCACACGAATTATGCGCCTCGTGTCCCGTTTGCGGCACCAACCCAAAGAGCCACTAACCCTAACTCTAAGCTTTATCCTCATTGTCGGCCTCTCAGCCTTCGCGTGGACAGGACTTTACACCAAAACGGGCAACAATATTACCGCGCAGTTATCGAAAATTGCCACCAGCTTGCCCAGCTTACTTCACCCAAAGACCAGCAACGACAGCTCATCCTACACCTTGTTTAAGACCACCAATCCCACTCTCCAACAATGGCTCGATTTTTACACTACCGACCATCACAACCTAGCAACTCCAGTCGCCAACGCCGCCGGAGGCTTCTACCCTAGCAGCACAAACTACCATTTGCAGGAAATTGCTGAGCCACTCACGCCCCTTACCCCGCTCGGCCAGTGGCTTGGCAAAGTAGGAATTTCAGCCCGCGTTCTTAATCTAACGGCAAAACAAACCTATGCTATCGGACTCCAAATTGCCATTATCGTCGGTGCAGCTCTGGGCTTTCTCTGGCGCAAACGACTGCGCCTAAACGCCGATTTTATCGTGTTAGCCCCAGCTGGGATCGCGTTACTCGCCATCCAAACCGTCTTGCCCGTCATCGACTACGGCCTCTTCCGCATGCTCCAACAAGATCTCATGTTTCTTGCGCTCCCCATCGTACTCACCGGTGTCCAGATCCTCAAATGGCTTAAAGTCCGCTCGGCTCAATTGCGTCTAGCGCTCGTTACCACCGCCGCCGCTCTTAGCTTTCTCGTGATTAGCGGCTTCACGCCCACCCTGTTCGGCGCCAGCGTCGGCCAATTGCCGCTGAGCAACAGTGGCTTTTACTACGACGCCTACTATACCGATAGCCAAGATATCGGCCTAGCCACCTGGCTCAAAACCAACTACCCCGCCGGCTATCCTATCAACTCCGATACCTTTGCCCGCATGAAAATCATGTCCAACGCCGGCATCACTACCGTTGACGGACTTACGCCCAGTGAAATCAGTAAAAAATCCTACGTTGTCCTAGCTGGCGCCAATGTTACCGAAGATATGGTTGGCTTGTACTACCACGGCGTGCAACTATTCTACAAATACCCTACCAGCTTCCTAGATAACAACAAAAACTTGATTTATAGCACTAACCATACACGGGTCTATCATTAAAGCATCGTCATGAAAAATTACGCCACTACCAAGATTAATTATCTCCGAACACTTCGCCAGGCATCCAAGGCAGTAACGCGCGACCGCGTGTTTCAAAACTCCCTCTATCTCATGGCAAGCACAGCTGTTATGGCCGTATTTGGGTTCGTGTTCTGGCTCATTAGTGCCCGCATGTATACCGCTGAACAAATTGGCTTGTCATCCACTCTCATCAGCTCAGCCACTACCTTGTCGCTATTTTCGCTTCTAGGTTTCGACAACGTGCTCGTACGCTATCTCCAGGGCTCCAAAAAACCCGATCAAGTCATCGATACGAGCCTCATTTTTACAAGCTTAGCCTCAGTAGTACTATCCGTTGCCTTCTTGCTCGCCCTACCCATAATTTCACCCAGCCTACATACCATTTTGGGTACCCCTTGGCGATCATTCTTTTTTGTCGTAACCATGCTGCTCGTTACCATAAATACCCTCACAGACAGCGTCTTTATCGCCTGGCAGTCGGCCAAATATATCTTAATTGCCGATACTGGTTTGAGTATATTCAAAGTTGCTCTTCCGGTAGTGCTGGTCTCATTCGGGGCTTTCGGTATTTTCGCAGGGTATGCCGTCTCCGTAACCGTCGCCACCATCATTAGCCTCATCGCTCTAGGCAAACGCTTCGGTTACTTCTTCAAGCCCGTCTTGCATCAACCCACAATTCGCGAGGTCCGGACATTTTCAGCTGGCACGTACTTAGCCAATTTAGCCGGTGCTGTGCCCGCGATGGTCTTGCCCATTATGGCTACAAATGCGCTCGGGCCCACCGCCGCGGCTTATTTCAACTTAGCCATGACCATCTCAGCCCTTCTCTTTATCATTCCACGCGCCTCGGCCAACTCACTCTTTGCCGAAGGCTCTAAAAGCAGCGCCGCCTTTGGTCGTCAATATACCCGCACCATTCGACAAACCACCTTACTACTCATACCCGCTGTTGTCGGAATGATCCTCCTCGGCCACCATCTGCTCCGCGTTTTTGGCGCCCAATATGTGACGGGCAGCTATGGCCCGCTTGAACTTATGGCGCTCTCAGCCATAGCCCTTGGCTTCAATTCCATCGCCACCATTGCCTTGAAGGTCCGCCATCGCCTGCAAGCACTCATCACCATTGAAATCCTCGGTACCTTAGCCATGTTGGTCACCGCTTGGCCGCTCATGAAATGGTTAGGCGTCAACGGCGTAGCGCTAGCATGGCTAGTTGGACAGGGGATTATGGCCATCATGCTCGGCGTCATCGTATTACCCATCTTGCGCCAAGAAGCATCACTGCCAGCTCCGACGCAGGCGTCCAAAGCCACGGGCCAAACCGGAGTATCATTATGAACATTCTCAATAGCCTCATTGGCACTCTCTCCTTTGCTGAAACCAACAACCGCTTTGCCGCATTCTTTCGGCGCGGCTACTTCGCGGTTGCCTACAACACTACCTTTCCAGTAAACCTCATGCTGGCTCTTGGCAGCATGAGCCCCTATCTCGTAATTCTCATGCTTCAGGGCGAGACACGCCTCCGCGCCTACATTGCTCCAGTAGTAATTACTCTTATCTCTGCCTATTTCTACAACATAATTTATATCGTTAATGACATTATTGACCGCCGCAAAGATAGCCTGCTTAAAATACCCAAACAAACCGCCCGCCACGTACTAGGAAATGGATACCTTTATTATCTAGCCGCATCATATCTGGTGCTCATGATCGGAATCAGTCTCATCTGGCATCGCTTGTTCCTGAGCTTGCTGGGTTATAGCGTCTTGCTCGCAGTCTTGTCAGCCATGCACTCCCACGCCGGACGAGGCAAAGTCATTACGGTGTTCATTGAACGATTTGCAAAATTTTGCTCACCCTTTGCCTTCATGCTGCTTGCTCTACATAAGCCCGAGCTACAAATGATGCTAGTCGGATCATTGTGCGCCTATCCGCTAGGTTTTACCTTCGACTACGCCTACAAAGGCTACTTGCGCGACCGGCTAGGACGGCGTGGTCACGCACGGTATTGGCTCTACGCCGCCTACTGGACGCTAGTCGCTCTAGTTGTCGGTATAATTTTCTCCAGACTAACAATCAATGGTTGGCTATTTGGTGGCTATCTCCTCATCTACTTCTCCACCATAGCTCTCACCAACCTTCTTACCTACATTCTACCCCTCGGTTTTTTGGACAATCGCTATCTAGCCCGGGTCGTACATGAAAAACGACGACTCCTAACCTACGGCCTAATTCAGCTTGGTCTCATCATTGCCGCGCTAATGTATGCGATAATTACATAGAAGCTCGCAACAGAAAGGCAGCGCAAACTGTGAAAAAATGGCAAAAAGTCAGTTTGGTAATTGTTGTTGGTGCGGCGCTCATTGCTGCTACCTGTATCACGGCGCTCAAGGTCAACCCAGATCTTGCTTACTTGTCGATTGGTACTAAATATCCAGCCGTGACGCCTATCACCGGTTATGGTTTTTCCACACTCCTCACGGGATTGTCACCAGCAGATTTAGACAAACGACTCAACGATATGAAAGCAACTGGCGTAACCTGGGTGCGCTACGACCTCAGCTGGGCATTAGTGCAGCCAGATTCCTCGAAGTCATATGATTGGTCTACCTACGACACGATCACCAAAGCAGCCACGGCCCATGGCTTTAAAGTGCTCATGATCATAGATTTCGCCCCCACCTGGGCTCAGGCTCCAGGCTGCAGCTCCGATCAAATCTGCCAGCCCGCAAGCGCCGCAGCCTATGCACGATTTGCCTCAGCTGCCGCGACGCATTACCAACCATACGGTGTAGAAGCCTGGGAAATCTGGAACGAGCCTAATATCCTGCAGCGGTTTAATCCAGCGGTGAGCCCTGCGCTGTATACTCGCATGCTCAAAGACGCCTATGTCGCCATTAAGCGCGTCGACCCCCATGCCACCGTGCTAGCCGGCTCGCTATCGCCGGGAGCTACCAACGGTTCCGACTATGCACCCATCGACTTCCTAAAACAGCTCTATGCAAACGGCGCTGCAGGCTATTTTGATGCCCTGTCTTCCCACCCCTACACTACGCCCATTAGTCCTGCCGAATCCAAGCCAACCGACGCCTGGGGACAACTCCAAGCCGAGCATAATCTCATGGCCGCACGTGGCGACGGCGCCAAACAAATTTGGGCCACCGAATTTGGTGCACCTACAAGCGGACCCCCGGCCAAGTCCGACGGATTTGTAAGCGAAGCATTTCAAGCTCAAATGGCCACGGATGCCATCACTCTGTTTCGTACCTACCCTTGGGCGGGATTATTTTCCTGGTATGACTACATCGACGCCGGCACCACCACCGATACTACCGAAAACTTTTATGGCCTCGTCCGTACAGACGGAAGTCACAAACCAGCCTACGACACTTTTGTTCGAGCAATTAGCACAAAATAGCTTTAGGACCAACCTCAACCATTTTGCCAATCTGTCGCTAAGCCGATACAATAGGGGCAAGGAGGGGGTTTATTCTGTTGCAGCCCAAAAACCATCCTGCAAAGTTTGCTATTTCCAAGCTCAAACTTATCGTAGGCATCATTGTTATATTCGGAGTTGGGGGTAGCTGTTTTGCAGCCATCAAACTTATACCTACACACCAATCCGCGCAGACCAAAGCATCCACCACTCTTAGTGCGCCTATTGCCACCAACGCCTCCCTGAAGCACACACCGTCGCCTAGCCCCAGCCCAAGTCCTACGCCAACTGCCAAACCTACCGTCAAAGCGCCGGCACCCGCCAAACCCACGGCTTCAGCCGTACCAACTACCGCCCCTGTCGTTCGTGTCGCTCGTCGGTCTATTCATACCGGCATTGCTGCTGGCAGTGCGCTTTCGGCATTGTCGCCAACCGACCTCGCCGCTCGTCTTGACGGCATAAAAGCTCTCGGCGTTGGCTGGGTCCGCTACGATATTGAATGGGAGAACATTGAGCAACAAGGCCCAGGTCAATTTGATTGGTCGGCCTATGACCGCGTGGTTTCGGCAGCAGCAAGTCGCGGGCTTAGTTCTGTGGGCGTCATCGATTATGCCCCCACATGGGCCCGAAACACTGCCTGCGCCGGTAGCTTCGCCTGCGAGCCAGCCGACCCCAACGCCTATGGTCAGTTCGCCGGTCTGGTCGCCAGTCGCTACAAAAGCTACGGCGTTCACACCTGGGAAATCTGGAACGAGCCCAACTCAGCTCAATATTTCCAACCCGGCTCCGACCCCGCCACCTATACCGCCATGCTAAAAAGCGCCTACGCTGCCATCAAACAATCCGATCCCAGCGCCACGGTACTCACCGGCGGCCTATCTCCAGCCGACACAGGCGGCGGCTCCACATCGCCTCCAGATTTTCTTACCGCCATCTACGCAAACAGTGGGGGAGGGTCATTCGATGCCCTTGGCGACCATCCTTACACTTTTCCCGTAACCGCTAGCTACCCCAGCTCCACAAATGCCTGGGGGCAACTCACCACCCTACACAACCTCATGGCATCTCATGGCGATGGTGCCAAGCAAATTTGGATCACCGAATATGGCGCCCCCACCGGTGGCCCTGGGCCCACTGCCACCACCAACAGTTACAATGTAGCCGCTTCTCATGTCACCGAAGCCCTCCAATCCCAATCGGTTAGCGACCTTGCGGCCCAATACCTCACCTACTCCTGGCTCGGACCTGTCTTTTGGTACAGTTACCAAGATGCCGGCACAAGCCAAAACACCAATGAAAACTTCTTTGGGCTCATTCGGGCCGACGGCAGCCACAAACCGGCTTATGATGCGTTTGTTCAGGCTGTCGCGACTATTAATTAAGCTAAAAACCCACTACAGGCTAGCGACAAAATCCCGAAGCATCGCAGATACCTCCTCGCTATGCGAAATCATAGCAAGATGCCCCGAAACCACGGTTTTGATAGCACAATTGTCCAGCCGAGCCGCCATCTTGACCTGCTGCGCCACACTAAATTGTTTATCATTCGTCGTCTGGACGTACAACGCCTTCACCTGTGGAATAGCCTCAGATGATGAATTATCGGTATATAGCGCCACTGACTCGGGCGCAAAGTCCTGCACAATCTTATCTGCTTGAGTAGTAGTCAAATCGCTTGCCAAACTTTTTCGAATCACAGCTTCTGGCGGTTTTGTCCCGGCAAGTTTCATTATCAAACCCGTAACAACATTTTGCGGAAAAGGTAGGCTTGAAACAAAAGACCGACCCGGTGCCGGAATCGCAGCGCTTATACCAACAAAACCGCGGGCTCGAGTCCCAAGTCGTTTAAGAAGCTCGGCACCAATGACCCCACCGATCGAATGACTTACAATCACCACTCTACTCACGGCCATAGCCAGAATCTGCTGTTCATCGTCGTCGACATACCCTTTTAACGATGTTTGGGCTTGCCGAGACGCGCGATGATCTGCAACCGCATAAGGCAGATCCAGGCCAGCGGCAACCTCATCCCAAATCGAGCCATCTAAGCCCGCCCCCGATATAAAAAATACCCCGAGATCACTATTATGAGCCATAACCATTTTTCTCCTTAATTGCGAGCGCCAACGCCACGCAGTGTTTACAAAATATTTGATGATTCTTAGGATTACCCGCGCATTGCCACGATAGACCACGAGGGGTTGCCCTAAGTTGCGTTCGCCGGCGCTGTCCCGTTCCTTCGCTCACGGTACCATCCAACCCACCAATCCATGCCTCTATTACCTGATCTTCAAAGGTAATAATCTCCACCCCTCCACGCCTAAAAATAGCTTCGCCGTACCGCAGATTTGATGGCAGCGCTAAATGCTCAATATCCTGAGCTTCTAAAAGTTTCGCAACAGTCATAAGATAACTCTCTTGCTTAAATTACGACAGACCCGGAAACACTCCCCGCATCAGCTCAAACACCTCATCGCGCAACGATTCCGGCGTATGATGATCCGTCGACACAACGATCACCCCTTCGCCCGGATCGTCGGCATGCCGCAGCTGACCAAAAGCGCGCGACCTATCATTATGATCCCGGGCCACAATCTCTTCCAGCGTGTGCTCCCGCGACCGAGTAGCAGCCACTTCTGGTGCCACCACCAGCAAAAGCTTCAGCGGAGCGTCCGGCACCACTCCATGACCAATATCGCGCCCATCAATGAGCGCAAAACCATCAAACTCATTAATCTGGCGTCTTGTTATATCATTCACCAAATGTCGCACCGGAAGCACCCCGCCCACAATTGATGCTCCTATCCCCACGGCCGGCGCCTTCAGTTGCCCATCCACATCGGCCGCAGTACCGTCAATCCACACCGCCCCGCCGTGCATCTCAATGCGCCGCGCGAAAGCAAGCTCAAGCAAACGCTCTGAGCTCATTTCGCGCACTAATACTAGAGCCTTATGGCTAATTTCGGACGCACTCAAGCTATCTTTGTTTTCCACATCCATCGACGCCGCCTCGATCGCGACATACGCCACGGCTCGGTAAAGGGAACCCGTAGAAGCATGAATCACCGGCACGCCCTTGCCTCGAAGCAGCTGCGCCAGCTCATCTATAAGTCGACCCTTGCCCGTAGCCGTGCCGCCGTCGATCGCCACTACCCGATTATTTTTTAGCTCAACATTCATCACAACTACAATGCCACAATTACTAGCGACAGTCAAACCAGAAATCGATGTATAATCATCATTATGAAAATTGCCATCATCGGATACGGCGTCGAGGGTAAGTCGGCCGAAAAATACTATCAGGCGCAACACGCCAACATCACCATTTGCGACGTGCGCACGAGCCTTGAGACGCCAGCAAACACCACCGCCAAACTCGGAGAAAACTATCTTGAAGACCTTGACGGTTTTGATCTCATCGTCCGCAGCCCCGGCGTCAATCCAAACCTCATTCTTGCCAAAAATCCCCGTGTCAAAGCCAAAATAACCACCCTCGTCAACGAATTCTTGAAAATAAGCCCCACCAAAAACATCATCGGCATCACCGGCACCAAAGGCAAAGGCACCACGACCACCCTCATTGCAAAAATGCTCGAGGCCGCTGGCAAACAGGTATTCACGGGCGGCAACATCGGCCTGCCGCCATTCGAATTCCTCAGTGCTCTCGCTCCCGAAAGCTGGGTCGTGCTCGAACTATCAAGTTTTCAGCTCTACGACCTTACCCGCAGTCCCCATATTGCTGTCTGCCTGATGATTGCACCCGAACACCTCGACTGGCACAGTGATATGGCCGATTATACCAATGCCAAAGCTCAACTCTTTAGCCACCAAACCCCAGACGACATCGCCATTTTCCTAGCGAACAATCCTTATTCTAAAAGCATTACAGATCACAGTCCGGGCACCAAATTGCCATACTTTGCTTCACCCGGAGCTCACATCGAAGCTGGTCAAATAGTCATCGATGGTCACACCATTTGCTCAACCGACGATCTCAAACTCCTCGGCAAACACAACTGGCAAAATGCCTGCGCCGCGGTCACTGCCGTCTGGCAAGCAACTCAAGAGGTCCAGCCAATACGAGCCGTCCTCACCAGCTTCTCCGGTCTCGAACATCGCCTCGAACTCGTGCGCGAAGTAGATGGCGTCAAATACTACGATGATTCCTTTGGCACCACCCCCGAAACTACCATAGTCGCAATTGATGCCTTCACTCAGCCAAAAGTTCTCATTCTCGGCGGCTCCGACAAAGGCACCAAGTTTGACGAACTTGCGGCCACCATTAAAAACGCCGACATTCGACAGGTTATCCTCATCGGCAATACTACCAACTCAGCATTCCCGACCGTTACGCACAAAATTGAAGCCGCCTTGCGTGCCCAGGGCATCACAAACCTCATCTCACTCGTCAAACCAAACGGCCCCAGCATGACCGAAATTATTGCCACCGCTCAGAAAACCGCTCACCCTGGCGACGTCGTGCTCTTATCCTGCGCCTGCGCCAGTTTCGACATGTTTAAAAACTATCAGGACCGCGGCAACCAATTCAAAGCAGGCGTGAACGTCTTGTAACAAATCTCTATTAATGTTGCTCATAGCGTATTCTTATCCAACCACACACCCAGCTTCTGAACCATATCTTCGCGCGATTCATACTCAAGAAACGTATCCGAAATAAATGGCAACGAACTCGATAGTTTAGATTCAAACTTGTAGAAACAGACAATGGGAACATGGTATGTATCAGCCCAACCCAACTCAATGCCTTGTCCGGTAGAAGGATACGACACCTCAGCTAAGACTACATCGCAATTAGCAATAACATCTTTGGATTTCGAACCCCCATTCTTGTCATCATGCGGAAAAAATATGTCATATTGTTTCGCGAGCGAAGCCTTAAGTGGCACATATAATTCAGGTTCGTATGCGTAGCCGCTTGAATGGGATAAATATACCTTCATAGGTTAATGATAGCAACAAGACATTCGCGTGCAAACTCACTCGGGACGATTTGTCAGTAGCACGTATGTGGCCAGGGGCTACATCCCCGAGCGCTATATAGCATTTGTGCCCGCATATCTTGCTCAGCCGGGCTTGCGTCCGATGGCAGCCCGCTCCCACCTACACCGCGCCAGGTGCCGAGACTAAATTGATATGCACCGTAGTACCCATTACCCGTATTAGTGGCATAATTGCCACCAGACTCACGCATGCGCACCCGCGCCAAAATTCCACTAACTCCATCAGCATAATTTACTGGCGCGGTCCGCCGAACCACAGGCTGCACAACACTCGACACTGGCTCGATTGAGCCTCCAGGGAGCGGACGATCAGGTACCGGCGCAGTCGGCACCAGCAGTTGCTCACCCGCATAAATCAGATCCGGATTCTCCAAGCTCGGATTGGCATTCCACAACGGACGCCAGCTATCCAGCTGCTCTTCACTTGCAATAATCGATAAACTATCGCCACTAGCCACAATGTGAATTTTCGGTGGCGGCACCACAACTTTCGGTGGTACCAACGCCGCTTTCTGTGGTTTTACTGATTTGAGAGTTTCTTTCGGGGGTTTTGCCGCAGCAAATACTGGACTTGCTAGGCTCGAAATCATCACCAGACACCCTAGCATTAAAAAGATTCTTTTGCCCACGAACAAATACCTCCTTAGGTTCGGGGGTAAATGCCCATCTGGCTTATTTCACCCACCGAAGACCGTTATGTCTCACACAGATCGAAACCCTACAGGAAATAAAAAACCGTGCAATAGTGCAAGGTTATAAAAATAATTCACTAATTAATTCCTAAATATAGAGGAAGGCCTAAAATCTGTACGTATACCGCTTACGTTTATAAGTATTAACTTAAATTCAAAAAATGTTATAAATATATAGAAAAATAATTATTAAAGTGTCACAATGAGGTTTTGTGGGTAAAAAATCATCATAGACAAACGGTGGGTAATATTAACTTGTAAAAATTCCCTCTTGCGCATGCACAAGACATTTGTTAGTCTTTTAAAAGTGTGAAAAATCCAGATGTCACAACTCAAACTACAAATGCAAGCGGTCGTCCCGATGGGGGCGATTTTTTTGTGACAAAACCCACCAAATTAGTGCTTGCCGGAGGCCAAAGTTATGAAGGAATGGCTCCTGAGTGGCAATCCGACAGCCTCATCGGCGAAACCGTTTTCAACACCGGCATGACCGGATACGTAGAAACCCTCACCGACCCGTCATATGCCGGCCAGATCCTCGTCTTCACCTACCCACTGCTTGGCAATTATGGCGTGCCCGGTCCAGAAACCTGGGAATCAGCCAAAATCCATCTGCGCGGAGTCGTCGTGAGCGAGCTCACCGAAAATTGGAGCCACGAAGGTAGCCTGAGGTCGCTGGGTGCCTGGCTCCGCGCACAAAATGTCCCCATTATCACCGGTGTCGATACCCGCGCCCTCACCAAATACTTGCGTACCCGCGGCACCATGGCTGGCGTTATTTCGAGCTCCGAAACGGCGCCAAACCTTGAGAACGCCGCGCTCAAAACTATCAAAGTCTCTATCGACCAACCGCAAATCTTAAATCCCGGAAAACCAAAAACCATCATTGCCGTAGACTGCGGCATGAAAGAGAACATCCTGCGTCATCTCACCGGCCTCGGCCTCACGGTAAAACGTGTTCCGCACAACTACGACTACACCGCCGAAACCTACGACGGCGTCTTTATCTCCAACGGACCCGGTGATCCCACCGATTACCAGGAAACCATCGCGGTTCTCCAAAAAGCCATGTCTCAAAATAAACCCGTCTTCGGCATCTGCCTCGGCACCCAGCTCATGGCACTTGCCGCCGGCGCCACCACCTACAAACTTCGCTTCGGCCACCGCGGCCACAATCAGCCCGTGCTTAGTGCGCGAACATCGGAGATTGATGCAATGCAAGGAGATGACGAGGACCGCAGCAAGACGTACTCAGACGTACGGCGCGCGAGAACCGCAGACAGCGACGCCGTAGTGCGCGAACTCCGATATTCGCCTGGCCGCGGCTACATCACCAGTCAAAACCATGGTTATGCGATAGCCGAAGACTCTCTCCCGAGCGACTGGCGCGTGACCTTTCGCAACCTCAACGACAATTCCGTAGAAGGCATCGCTCACGTTACCAAACCCTTCTCCGCTGTCCAGTTCCACCCCGAAGCCGCTCCAGGACCCACCGACACCGCCTGGCTCTTTAAAGATTTTATGGACAAATTATGAACGCGCAAAACCCCTCCAAACCCCAAAAAGTTCTCATCCTCGGCTCCGGCGGCTTAAAAATTGGCCAAGCCGGTGAATTCGACTATTCCGGCTCTCAAGCCATTATGGCCATGAAAGAAGAGGGAATTACCACCGTCCTCATCAATCCCAACATCGCCACCGTTCAAACCGATGGCGATATGGCCGACACCGTCTATTTTCAGCCCCTCACCCAAAATGCCGTCACCCGCATCATCGAAAAAGAGCGGCCCGACGCCATCGCCCTGAGCTTCGGCGGCCAAACCGCCCTCAACCTCGGCCTCGCTCTAGCCAGTAGCGGTATCCTCAAACAATACAATATCCGAGTCCTCGGCACCCCCGTTGCCACTATTGAAACCACCGAAGACCGCGAAAAATTCAAAGAAGCCCTAACACAAATCGGCGTCCACACCGCCCGCAGCATCAGTACCTACAGCGTTGAAGAAGCGCTGAAAGCCGCAGTTACAATCGGCTATCCCATTATGATGCGTTCAGGTTTCAGCCTCGGCGGTCTTGGCTCCGGCCGCATCAACACCCCAGCCGAACTCAAAAAACGCACCACCGAAGTCTTCCAAGCTACCAAACAAATCCTCATTGAAGAATTCCTCGGCGGCTGGAAAGAAATCGAATACGAAGTCGTGCGTGACTCGTCCGGCAACGTTATTACCGTCTGCAACATGGAAAACTTCGACCCCATGGGCATTCACACCGGCGAAAGCATCGTGGTAGCGCCTTCACAAACGCTCACCAATGCCGAATACCATGGCCTGCGCGAAGTCGCTATCAAAACCATCACCCACCTCGGCATAGTGGGGGAGTGCAACATCCAATACGCGCTCGACCCCAAAACCAGCGATTACCGTGTAATCGAAGTAAACGCCCGCCTATCCCGCTCCAGTGCGCTAGCCTCCAAGGCCACCGGCTACCCACTAGCATTTGTGGCCGCCAAACTCATGCTCGGCTACAACTTGCCAGAACTTAAAAATAGCGTCACCGGCACCACGAGCGCCTTTTACGAGCCAGCTCTCGACTACCTCGCCATCAAAATGCCACGCTGGGACCTCACCAAACTCGGTGCCTCAGACCGAACCATTGGCTCCGAAATGAAAAGCGTCGGCGAAGTCATGGCGCTCGGCCGCTCCTTCCCCGAAGCACTCCAAAAAGCCATCCGCATGACCAACACCGGCGCCGATGGCCTCACCGACCATCCCTTCGACTACCCCGATCCCATCAAAGAAATTGCTCCCGCCACCGATCACCGCCTTTACGCGCTCTACGAATATCTCAAAAGCACCGGCGACGTTACCGAGGCGCATGCCAAAACCGGCATCGACCCTTGGTTTTTGCATCAACTCATGCGCGTCGCAGATCTCGAAGCTCAAATTCCTACATCCGATCTCACCCCTGAGTTTATGCGCACCGTAAAACAAGCTGGTTTTTCCGACAAAACCATCGCAAAACTCACCGGCGTCACCCCAGATACCATTCGCACACTGCGCCTGAGGCTTGGCGTCAAACCCGTCATCAAACAAATCGACACCCTAGCCGGCGAATTCGACGCCACCACCAACTACCTCTATACCACCTATCACGGCACCGAAAATGATGTTGTACCCTTGTCCGACACGCCCGTCATTGTCCTTGGTTCCGGCCCCTATTGCATCGGCTCATCCGTTGAGTTCGATTGGTGCGCGGTTGGCGTTGCCCGCACGCTGCGCGAATCCGGCCGCCGCACCATTATCGTAAACTCCAACCCCGAAACCGTCTCCACCGACTTCAATCGCTCTGATCGCCTTTATTTCGAAGAACTCACGCTCGAACGCCTCAGCGATATCGCCGATTTCGAAACCCCCGCCGACATCATCATTTCGGTCGGTGGCCAAATCGCCAACAACCTCGTGGTCCCGCTCGCAAACGCCGGCTACCACATCCTAGGCACCACTGCCAGCTCCATCGACCAAGCCGAAAATCGTCGCCATTTCTCGGCCATGCTGGGTAGTCTCGGCATCGATCAGCCCGAGTGGGATGAAGTCACCACCCTTGAAAAAGCTCAAGCCTTTGCCAAAAAAGTCGGCTACCCTGTACTCATTCGGCCCTCCTATGTGCTTTCCGGCGGGGCCATGAGTGTCGTCACAGGCCCTACTGAACTCGCCGGCTATCTCGCCCGCGCTACTAAACTCTCGCCCGACCATCCCGTAGTGATTTCCCGCTTCATCGAAGGCGCCAAAGAGCTTGAAATCGACGGCGTCGCAAATGGCGGTAAAATCATCATCTCCGCCATTTCCGAGCACATCGAAAACGCCGGCATTCACTCCGGCGATGCCACTGTTGTCCTTCCACCTCAACGCCTCTATCTGGAAACCATCCGCCGTGCCAAAAAAATCACCGCTCAAATCATCGCCGAGCTTAAGGTCACCGGACCCTTCAACATTCAATTCATCGCCAAAGACAATGACCTAAAAGTAATCGAAACCAATGTCCGCGCTTCCCGCTCCTTCCCGTTCGTCTCCAAGGTCACTGGCCACAATTTCATCACCATCGCAACCCAAGTCATGCTCGGTACCTACAAACCCGCCCACTACGAAACCCTCGAACTCGATTACGTCGGCGTCAAAAGCCCCCAGTTCTCCTACAACCGCCTCAAAGGTGCCGATCCCGTCGCCGGTGTAGAAATGGCCTCCACCGGCGAAGTCGCAAGCATTGGCGGAAACCTACTCGAAGCCTTCTACAATTCCTGGCTCTCCACCGACCAACCCCTAGTCGGCAAACGTTTGTTCCTGAGCGTCCCAGATGAGCAAAAAGCCAAAATCACCGAGGCAGCCGCTCGGGTTGCTGACGCCGGTTGGCACATCTACACAACCGTCGGTACTCACGCTTATTTAAAAGCTCACGGCATCGCCTCGGAACCCCTATATAAACTCCGCGAGCACAAAGAGCCTACCGTCCAAACCGCTATCGCCGCTCACCACATCAACCTCATGATCAACATCCCTTCGAGCACCAAAGACGACGCTGACGCCCGCGACATCCGCCGCCTCGCCATCGACAACCACATTCCGCTCGTCACCAATGCCGAAATCGGCGTCATCCTCTTGCGTGCCTTAAGCGAGATCAAGCTTGAAAACGTCCCAATCAAATCCTGGCAGGAGTATGTTAAGCCCGAAACAGCGAAATAATCGCAACTCCCACCATCATCACCACCACCGACGCCTTCTCCTTCAGATGAAGCCGTTCACCGAGTAGCAGCGAACCCAGAAGCACACCCACAAGTGCCGTTGAGTTGCCCAAAACTGCCACAATCTCCACATTGAAATACCGCACCCCCACGGTAAACGCCACCGTCCCCACACAGGTCAGAAGCCCGTTTACTACAATCCCTCGCCAGTTCACGACTCCCGTCCGCACCAGTGGCCGCATCGCCAGCAAATGCAAACCCGCCGCCGCCGTCACCCCCACTTCCGCCGCCCACGCCGACACCCATGGTCCTAGCGCCCGCGACAACGGCACCATTGCAAAGAAAAAGATGCCCCAACCCACCGCCGCCGCCAGCGCATAAGCAATGCCGCTCGAACGCTGCAGTACCTTCGAATCGCGCCAATTGCGTACGTCCACCGACACCGCAATGTTTGCGATCACCACCAGTCCAATCGCCACCCATTGAACCACCGCTACCGGCGACCCCAAAAACGCCGCCGCCAGCAGCACCGTAATAAGCGGAGAAGTACCAGCAATCGGTGCCACAACGCCCAACCGGCTCTCCTTCAGGCCATGCGAAAACGCCAACACCGGCAAATAACCTGCCATACCGAGGCCAACAGCCGCCAGCACCACCGGCCACGACCCCAAATGATGCCAATCAACCACGGCCCCAACTGCTAGCACCACCACCATTACAAGACCCCGCCAAAACAACATCAGCGCCGGCCCGAGCGAGCGTACAAGCTTTTGCGAAAACGCATTCGCAAAGCCATAGCCAAGCATTGAGAGAAGTCCAAACACAATAGACAATGAAATATTCACGCTTGTTGTGTCTACCTTTTAGCCGCCAGCACTCCAGCCAGCTGCAACGCTGCATCGAGGTGTTCACCGCCAAGCCCTGCCCGCGCCTGCGCTTGTTCCGGCGTGCCGCATGTGAGCACTCCAAACCCAATTGGCAAATGATGATCAAGCTGCAATCGTAAAATCCCTTCCGTCACCAGCTTGCATACATAGGCAAAATGCGGTGTCTCACCCTCAATCACGCACCCCACAGCCAGTAATGCCGCATATCCGCCCTCGCGAGCTAGTACCTGCAATGCCACTGGAATCTCGATTGCTCCCGCTACTCGAATCGTCGTGATACTGGCAGGCGCTATCCGGTACTCCGCTGCCCGTGCCACGGCGCCAGCGTATAGCTGCTCGGTAATCTCGTGATTAAACTCCGCCACCACGATCCCTATCTTCCAGTCACTCGCGTCAAACGGCCGAAAATCAGCCCGATTAGCTTTTTGCATGCCTTGCCTCCATGATATTTGCAATATATTTACCAACTGTGTCAAATTCCAAATTCACCCGGTCACCAGCTTTAAGGTCCCCCAAAGTCGTATGTTCAAGGGTGTGAGGAATCAGGGCCACACTCAGCTCGTCGTCACGTACCTGCGTTACCGTCAGCGACACACCATTGATACAAATCGAACCCTTATACATCACGAGCCCCGCCTGTTCGTGCCCAAATCGCACGCGCATCACCCAGCCAGCCGACTCATCGATACCCACCACCGTTCCCACTTCGTCCACATGTCCCTGCACAATATGGCCTCCAAACCGGTCGCCCGCCCTCATCGCCCGCTCCAAATTAACGCGCTTCGGCATGGCGGTACCAAACGTGGTCTTACGAAGCGTTTCGCTCATCAAAAAACAATCATACCCGTCGTCTCGCAGTGCCGACACCGTCAAACACGCCCCATCCGTCGCAATCGACTCACCCAAACTAAGGTCCGTCCACCCTGCTGGCCGTTCAAAGCTCATCGTGATACCATCCGCAACCGAAGAATGCTTTAGCACGGCGGCCACGTCACTAATAATTCCAGTAAACATTTGTACAGTATAACTCAAAAAACCCTAGGTGCTGCTTCGTTAACGTTAATGCTCCAAAGCCCGAATCTGTCCATGATCCAAACCAAAATAATGTGCAACTTCGTGCCAAACCGTTTGATGTACATTGCGACCCAGTTCAGAAACATCTCTGGCCATCATTTCGTGAGCTTGCTTAAATACTGTAATCACATCCGGCACCACGCCACTATAACCGCCGTTGCGCCGAGGCAGGGGAATGCCCTCATATAGTCCCAGCAACATCCCACCCCCATGCAACCCACCGCCAGCCTCCATCTGACGACGCGTCGGAACGTCTGCCACCATAAAAGCCACATTATTTAAATGAGTCGCAAACCGCTCTGGAATCGCCGCCACTGCCGCCTCCACAAGCTCCTGAAATTCCTCGTCCGATACGGCGATCACGCCTCGCTACGAGCCTTAAACGCCCCATCCTTATCGCGATGTACTTGGTCGCTTCGGAAAAAATGCCCATTCATCGCAATAAATACTCCTGGCTGAAGCGATTGCACAAACGCCAGAGCTGTTCCCAAATTAAATAGCGCGTCCGAAGATGCACCCAAGCTATAAGGAACCATGGCTCCCGTCATCACCACTGTTTTCGCCTTATCACGAAGCACCAGCTCAATTGTCTGCGCCGATTCAATCATGGTATCGAGCCCGTGAGTCACCACAATCTTGTCTTCCTTCGCGTCAAAACAAGCCTCTGCCAACTTATCACGGTCCTCTTGAGTCATATCGAGACTATCTTTCATGAGAATGTGCTCGGTCGTAAGTTGACCGTCAAACCGAGCTTGCTTCAACATCTGATTCAAATGAGTATCACCAAACGCCAAATCACCCGTAAGATCGTTGTAGGTCTTATCGATCGTTCCACCAGCAATGATGAATCGTATATGCATATATTTAATATGCCACGATTTGAGCGTTAAAGCAATGTTGGCTCAACTGATTGTTGAGTCGCCTCAACCGGCAAAAATTGCCCCGTCTTCGGGTGCTTCAAATACTGATCCCACGAAAAAATCAGGCCGCTCATAGCAATATAAATCCCGTTCGGCAGTGACTGCACACCACCAATCGCCGTACCAATGTTAAACGTCGCATCCGAGTTATAAAATCGCTCTGGCCGTAGCGCCCCCGTCAAAACGATGCGCTTGTTCTTAATAACACTGAGCGCCTCTCCGGTCTTACTCATCGTATCCGTACCATGAGTAATCACAATCCGATCCTCCGGCGCTTCTTGGCAAGCCGTCACGATCGCCTGTCGGTCAACGTCCGTCAAATCCATGCTGTCTTTGCGCGCTACCGACAGAATCCGAAACTGAAACGACGGATTAACTTGGGCCAAAATTCTTTCTACTGCTGGTGTCGTAATAATGAAACTGTAGGCCTTAGCGCCCGCTTCATATTCTTTATCTAATGTCCCTCCGGTTTGAATAAAAAGGATCTTCATGAGGTCAATAATACCAGAATCTTTGCTTCACGCCAGCCCCGAAAATTTAGGTTTTGCGCACAACCATCCAAAAATTTGTCGCCGTTCCATATCGGCCAAGCTTATGGGCTGACTTGCGAATTGTCTTTAACTCTAAAATCTCAAAATCGCCATAGAATTCACGCAGTTCTGTTTTATCGTAGTCCTTCTGAAATTTCCCATTCTGCGGCCACACAGTACTATTTAGCTCCGGACCAGGGTGATCCACGATAAGCTCCTTTTCCCATTCATCCTCAACAGAGCAAACCATCACGAGTCCATACCCGCCTGGTTTGAGCGTTCGATACATTTCATCTCGATACACCTCGCGACCAGCTCTCGTCTCAATATCGATCGAAGCAAACGAGTCAATCGCCACATCAAAAAAGTTATCGTCAAATCGCCACGGTTTATCGATCTCAGCCAACTCGAAATGAAGCTTGGCCTCCACACCACGTTGCTTCGCCAGAACTTTCGAAGCTTCGAGCGCTGGCTCAATATACTCAAGCGCCCAAACCTCAAACCCCAAAGACGCCAGATAAACACTGTTTCGCCCCTTACCAGCACCTATGTCCACCGCACGACCACCGACGGCCATGCTCTGCCTGCTCAAATAATCAGCAAACAGCACCACGCCGCTTGCCGGTTCCACATTCGCCATCGTCGGCAAAGTTGTCTGCTCAGTATGCTCAGCGAGCCAAATTTCTTGCTGTTTTCTCATAGCTTCCACAATAACAAAAACGATAAACCCCGCCAAACAGCAGCGGGGTCACCGAAAGATCGATGCGCCGTTGCTTGGCGGGGAGGTCAGGAAGTGGCGGCAGGCTCCGTACCGTACTCAGCAACCCAGCTGAGACCACCGACGAGCTTGAACTCAGCCCAAACAAAGCATCGGAGGACCTCCCAGCTCAGATCAAGGCCGGTGAAGAAATTGACAACAATCGCCGCGTTCTGCACGCCGTTCGGACCGGGGAGCTCGTGAAGCCCGGGAGCGCCAGCGTGGTAATGCACCCGCTCCCCACGCTTGTCGTAGATACGGATACCGTCGGCATCCAAACGGATACGGCTGAACGATCGCACCTCAGGCTCGGCGAAGAAGAAATTGATCAGCGACTGAGGGGTAAGTACAAAGCCCGTCAGGCACTGGCAAACGGTCAGGTGCCGATCAGCCGGCGACCAAAGGGCGTCCTTTTTCGGGTCGAGATTGCTCAGGGATGTATCCCAGGCATCCTTCCACGACGCGCCCTCAAGCAACGAAGTCGCACCATGCTTAAGGCTCAGGATCTCGGGAAGATCCGGACTGAGGCCGAACTCCCTCACACGAGCGTCAACTGCAGCCTTGAAACCTTTAACCCGAGCCGCTGCCAGAACTTGGGCGGGGGACGGGCCAGGAGTGGGCCTCTGCCCACGGAAAACACTCACTGAATCTCCTTGGGTGCAAGTCGCCAGGTTGCGACTAAGATCCATATCATGAGATATAATGCATGACTAGTCAATAATACCTTACATCCACAGTTGATTCTTCCCGAGAACTCAACTATATTATTTCTATAATCAAACTATTCGCATGCCAAACGAGATCAAAGAATCTATTCTTACCCATTTCAATCACATCGGCCGCTACTTGCGCCAGCATAGTATGCAAAATTTCGGCGCCGAAAATCTCACCATGCATCAGATACATGCGTTGTTCTTTATAAAACACCATCAACCCGTTCGTATGAATCAGATGGCTGAAGAACTGTGTATTTCGCCCGGCTCTACTACCGTGCTCATCGATCGCTTGGTAGAATCAGGTTGGCTCACCCGCACTCAGGACGACCACGATCGCCGCAGCGTCTATCTCGAAGTCTCATTCAAAACTGGCCGCAAACTCGACGAAATATTAAAACAAAGAATGCAGCACTCAAGCCGCATGTTAGACCATCTAAATTCGCACGATCTGGCCGAACTCGACCGCATTCTTGGCGTTTTACAGGATTCCCTATAGCCATGCAAAAACTACTCAAAACCTTCACTCCCTATCTCGGCCTCCTCGTGTTCATGCTCGTGCTCACCTACGGCCAAACCACCGCCAACCTTACCTTGCCCGACTACATGGCAAAAATCGTAAATCAAGGCATTATCGCAGGCGATGGCAGCATGATCTACCGTAACGGCCTCACCATGCTCCTGATCACATTTCTGGGCGGCCTGTGCATGATCGGTGTCGGCTATTTGGCCTCACGAGTTGCCACTGGCTATGCCATGAAACTACGTGCTCAACTCTTCACCAAAGTCGAGAGCTTCTCGCTACTCGAGTTCAACAAATTCTCCACCGCCTCCCTCATCACTCGCTGCACCAACGATATCCAACAAATCCAAACCGTCCTTGCCATTCTCTTGCGGATTGCGCTCATGGCGCCGTTCATGGGAGTGGGTGCCATCATCAAAGCCTATCAACTAGCGCCCTCCATGACCTGGATTATGGCAGTCGCCATTTCCATTCTCATCGTCATCATCGCTACCTTATTTATGATTGCCATTCCGCGCTTCACCCGCTTGCAAAAATTAGTCGACCGGCTCAACCTCGTCACCCGCGAAATTCTCACCGGCCTGCGCGTCATTCACGCCTTCAACAAAGAATCGTACGAAGAGCACAAATTTAAGAGTGCAAACCAAGACCTTACCGATGCCAACCTGTTCGTAAACCGCCTGATGGTTATCCTCCAGCCAGCTATGATGCTCATCTTAAACATCACCTCCATCGCCATCGTATGGGTGGGAGCTCGCCACATCGACGTCGGCACTCTCCAGATCGGCGACATGCTTGCCTTCATGCAATACGCCATGCAGTCCATTTTTGCTTTCCTTATGATCTCCATGATCTTCATTATGGTGCCGCGCGCCTCGGTGTCGGCCGGACGCATCGCCGAAGTCCTAGATACCGACGCCGCCATCAAAGATCCCGAGCATCCCGCCAAAGCCATACCCAGCCAAGGCGTTATCGAATTCAAAAACGTTACCTTCACCTATGCTGGTGCCGAAGAACCAGTACTTCACGACCTATCATTCACCGCTGTGCCCGGCCAAACCACCGCCATCGTCGGCAGCACCGGCAGCGGCAAATCTACCCTCGTAAACCTTATTCCCCGCTTCTACGACGTAACCGAAGGCGCCATCCTCATAGACGGCATGGACTTACGCGCGCTGCGCCAAGCCGATCTGCGTGCCAAAATTGGCTATGTGTCGCAAAAAGCTGTGCTCTTCTCGGGAAGTGTCGAGGATAACATCAAATACGGCGACCCGAAAGCTACTACCACAGAAATCGACCATGCCGCCAGCACCGCCCAAGCCGCCGAATTCATTGCGCGGCTCGAAAAGGGGATGGCAAGCCCCATCGCCCAGGGCGGTGCCAACATCTCCGGCGGCCAAAAACAGCGCCTTGCCATCGCCCGCGCACTTGCCAAACACCCCGAAATCTACATTTTTGATGACAGCTTCTCAGCTCTGGACTTCACCACCGATGCCAAACTGCGCCAGGCCCTCCAAAAAGAAACTAAAGGCAAAACCGTCCTCATCGTGGCCCAACGCATTAGCACCATTGTCGGAGCCGAAAAAATCGTCGTTCTCGATGCCGGCCGCATTGTCGGCCAAGGCACGCATAGCCAGTTACTGCGCACCTGCCCCGTTTACCGCGAAATCGCCTCATCCCAGCTATCAGAAGAAGAGCTCGAAAGAGCCATAAAGACTCCATTACTGGGAGAAGCCGCATGAGCGAAACTCGTTCTACCTCAAGACCCGCCATAGGTCCCGGCATGATGGGACGCGGCCCCGGTATGATGGCCGGTGGTCCCGTCGCCAAACCCAAAAATTTCAAAGCCACCATGCGTACGCTTTTGAAGTACTTAAAGCCGTTCCAACTCTCGATCATCGCCGTGCTCGTATTTGCCATGGCCAGCACCGTGTTTGCCATCGTCAGCCCCAAAATCCTAGGTAACGCCACCAACAAAATCGTTACCGGCTACATTCACGAAAAAACCTACGACAACCTCATGAAGACGCTTCCCGCCGGCACTCATTTCCCGGCCGGCACCACGGGTGCCCAGTTGCTCGCTAAGCTCCCTGCCAGCCAGGTCCAAAAAATCCCAGCCGCAAGCCTAAACACCATCAAACAACTCGACCTATCCAAGCGTCCCGGCATCGACTTTACTGGCATCGGCCAACTCGCCGAATTACTCGTAGGTCTGTATTTCGCAAGCGCCCTCTTTAGCTACATTCAGGGCTGGATCATGACCAGTGTCTCTCAGAAAATCACCTTCAACCTCCGCCGCGACATCTCGCTCAAAATCGGCCGCCTCCCTTTGAGCTATTTTGACACTCGCACCCACGGCGAAGTCCTCAGCCGCGTCACCAACGATGTCGATACCGTGAGCCAAACACTCAATCAAAGCCTCGCCCAAATCGTCACCTCCATCACTACCATCATCGGCATTCTCATCATCATGCTCACCATTAGCTGGCAAATGACCATTGTTGCACTACTCGTTTTGCCCGTGAGTCTTGTGCTTATCAAGCTCATCGTGGGCCGGTCCCAGCGCTATTTCGTGCAGCAACAGGTTTCGCTTGCAAGCATCAATGGCCACATCGAAGAAATGTTCTCCGGCCACACCGTCATGAAAGCTTTCAATGGCGAACAGCGCTCCGTCGCCACCTTCCGCACTATTAATACACAGCTCTATGGCAGCGCCTGGAAATCCCAATTTCTCTCGAGCCTCATGATGCCCATCATGACCTTTGTAGGCAACCTCGCTTACGTCGCCGTTGCCGTGCTTGGCGGCTGGCTGGCAGTCAATGGCCGTGTCAATATTGGCGATATCCAAGCCTTTATCCAGTACATGAACCAATTCACCCAGCCCATCATGCAAACCGCCAACGTCGCCAACGTACTGCAATCTACCGCCGCAGCCGCCGAGCACGTCTTCGAATTCCTGGATGAGCCCGACCAAATTGCCGAAAAAACCGATCCCATCACTCTACCGGCCGTCAAAGGTGCGGTCGAGTTCGACAACGTCGTCTTCGGCTACACCCCCGAAAAAACCATTATCAAAAACTTTACCGCGCGTATAAAACCCGGCCACCGTATCGCCATCGTCGGGCCCACCGGCGCTGGTAAAACCACTGTCGTCAACCTCCTCATGCGCTTCTACGACGTAAATTCTGGCAGCATCAAGCTCGATGGCGTCGACATCCGCGACATGAAACGCGCTGACGTTCACCGCCTCTTTGGCATGGTCCTCCAGGATTCCTGGCTCTTTACCGGCACCATCAAGGCCAACATTGCCTACGGCAAAGCCGGCGCTACCCATGCCGAAGTAGTAGCAGCGGCCAAGGCCGCTCACGCCGATCATTTCATCCGCGCCCTACCCGGCGGCTACCAAATGCAGCTCAACGAAGAAGCCGACAACGTCTCCGCCGGCGAAAAGCAGCTCATTACCATCGCCCGTGCCATGCTGGCAGACACCCCCATGCTCATCCTCGACGAAGCCACGAGCTCAGTAGATACCCGCACCGAAACCCTTATCCAAGCCGCCATGGAGCGCCTCATGAAAGGCCGCACCAGCTTCGTCATAGCTCACCGTCTGTCCACCATCCGCACCGCCGACCTCATCCTAGTGATGAAAGACGGCAACATTGTGGAGCAGGGGACACACGATCAATTGCTGAAACAAAAAGGGTTTTACGCTTCGCTGTACAATAGCCAGTTCATGGCACCCGTGTCGGCCAGGACATCTAAATAATTCCGATCCCTAAAACAGGAAGCGGGCGAGTGACCCGGGCGATTTCTCGCCCAGGCCACCCGCCCATGATGCTCCCCGTTACTTGCCGAACAGACGCCTCAGACCCTCGCCGAGCAGTGCAGCGGCCTTTTGAGTGTCGTGTTCGACCCAGCCCAGATATTCTGCCAGCCGGCCCGCCGCAGTTGACGCTCCAGTCTCCTCCGGCCGCGGTCGGATCGTCGTCGTGAAGTCGACGGTACCAGCCACGACGTCCCGAAGGAGCGCATTCGCCTGATCGAGATCCGGTACCCCCACGATGATGGTCGTCTCGTGGATCTTGCAGGTCGCGACCTTCACGGTCGCAGTAGCGCCGCCCTGCTTGACGATGCCCTCACCGAGATCAGAGTTGACGTCTTGGGTGAGGATGACGTGAATGAGCGTTGCGCCAGCGAAGCCCTCGGGAACCTCGATCAGAACATCCTGTCTCACGTAGCACAGGAAACCGTCACGCAACTCTGCGAACGGCAAGAGCTCAGGCGGAAAGTTGTCCGGATCGAAGTGCAGTTCGGTGCTCACTGAAAACCTCCTGGGGTTTTGGCTGCCATCTAACATGACGCCTTCTCTCCGCGGCAGCTTGTAGAGCTAACTGTCAATCTTCACCAACCCAAGACAAACAACTAGCTCCCCACTAACGATGTAAAAGAACTATATATAGTAATAACACTAAATTTGTTATAAAGCAAGTTAAGTTCTTGAGTATAGAGACTGCTAACTTGTTACAACTGCGCATCGTAAGAGATCCAGCCCAAATCCATCAACTCATTCTAAACTCTCAACATAGTTGAGAACTTAGTCTGAGGCCGGAGCCCCAGAGGACGCGCGTAATGCGCGCCAATCTCCGGGGCTCCGGCGTCGCGAGCTCACTTCTGGTCCGGAGGCCAGAACATGATCAGCTCATCGGAGTGGTCCGAGGGATGGAGTTCGAGCAGTCCCCCAAAGCCGAGTCGCCAGGCGGGCCCAGTGAAGTAGTACTGCCGGTGATCCTGGTAACCCTCCAGGACCGAGTCACCGAAGTCCTCCCAGGTGAAGTACACGGTAAGCTCACTTTCGGTGAGCTCATAGCCCGTGAATGTCCCCTTGGGGTACGCCACGAACCGCCTGCCGTTCTGGTATATGCCCACATGCCCACCGATGAAGCCGTCCAGCACCTTCTCGCGAATAAGCTGGGTGATCGGCGAGAACACAGGGGCTATTCCCCAACGCCGTGCCCGCAGGCCCTTAGTGGTAGATTCCACCTCCATCACGACTTGCCTTCCGGCCTCGATCTGGAGCGGGTTGATCTCCGCCGGGTTCGGGTGAGGGTCGGCGAACTTCGGCTCCTCATAGGAGCCGGTCACGATGCAGAGCTTCTCGATGCGGAAGAAGACCTTTGTGGGTCCACTGGTTTCGCCGATGATCTCGGCAAAGCCGAAGCCGCGGTCGGAGAAGTACCCAACCACCCTCACGAAGACCACCCGTACCGTACTCTGGCCGCCCGACTGGCCAGCGGAACGGGGGCGTGCGGTACCAGCCATTACGGCCTCCTCACTGAGCGTTCATCACGCTCAATAGCTGTGATAGTCAAGATCGCGTCGTCGTCTCAAAAAATCTCGAGATCAACGATTAGAACACTATAACATAATTATCATTAAAATACAAATAAATAGCTACGCCTTATCATAACCGTAAAGATAATTACAAAAATAAGGTGACTTAAGCTCCAGAGAGTCTAGGGAATCATCTCACTACACTTTGAGTCAACATCACCACCAGCACGACATGATGCAAAATAAATGCCACCATCAACCTCACTTCTTCAAATGAGGTCGTATGAAATCCTCAAATTTACCAACAATCCTGGTTAATTCTTTGTCGAAGTCATCATCCCCTTCGGCATACAATACTTTCTCGTCTTTCTCGGAAAATAAAGTTGAGCGTAGCGTTCTTTTATCCTGAGTAAGGTGCCTTATGGCGATCACAAGTCCGGCAATCGGCTTGTTCAACTCGGCTCGATAGCCCCTGAGAGGATTATTCTCCCAAACGACCTCAGCCTCAAGCAGTCCAACGTCCAATTCTCTGGCAACCTCGACAAACTTACCCCAACGGTTTTGATACGCCGAGAGCTCCCAGTCCCCCTCGGCAGCATCGTCGGCCTCCCCTGGAGATATAAAGGGATCCCTTACAGCTCTCATGCTGTCACGAACCCCATAAACACTCATGAGTACCCGTTTTGCCAATTCGTACTCCGTAGTCCCACGAAGCTGCTTCTTCCATGTGTCCAGCCCAACCCATGCCGCCACGACACCACCGGCGGTAGCCAAGGCCACTATTGCGCCAGATACAGTTGTGATTAAGGCGGTCCAATCAACACCCAGCCATTTAATAATGGTGATGATCCAATCAAGCATTGTAGCTCCTATCCTCAGTGATACGACAGAGAGTACGCGTTAATGAGCCATTATATCAGCTCGGATAAAACCGTCCCATGCCGCCCCAAATTGGTATGCACAAGCATCCCCCTGGCGTGACAACAAGTGCAAATTCCCGCGCACACAAAACTTTCATACATGATATCAGTTGTACATATATGCTATAGCAAGGGTTTTGACGCGCTGAGGCCATGAATTATAATACCGTCCTCGCTTTTGTGATGTTCATATTCGCCCTTGCTGGTATTTGGCTAGAGCCAAAAAGCCAGCATCTTTCTTGCCGACTTTTCCGGGAGCACACTCAAATAAATCCTTTGGTAGTCCTGTTCTGTCGGCTTCAGAACGATTGAACATATATGTCTACTCAGTCAGTGGCCATACGACAGTCTTAGCCGAAGCAGACTATAGCCGCATATTGTGTTTAGCCACACAAAGAACAGCTCGCTGCGTATTTAAAGAGAAACAACGTGACAATATCAATATTACAAGGAGATATTTATTAGCAGGAAAAATACAAGTAATTTACTAAGCCATAAGAACTATGGGGCTAGATCTTTGGTTTTTTGTATCTACTACCATCTAAATGTTCAAACCCGGCAGCCCATTTACACCACAAAGAGTGAGAATAAGAGTTCACAAGGGGAGGTATTGCATTAAGAGAGCAAGGGGAATACGATAACAATATCAATAAAATCATTCGGAGTCGGAGTAGAAAAAGTGCCTTTCGAGATATTTAAAGACGTTGGGGTTAGGACCAAAGAATATATCTCAATCACCGAGAATAAGGCATTCGGCTTGCCCCGTGCGTTCATCGGAAAACAAAATATCACCAGCCAGCACAAGGCCATTCTCTTGTATGACAGAGAAAATCAAAAAATTGCGCTTCATTTCACTCTCGCGGATGCAAAATATGGTTTAAAGGTACGAATTCCGAACGATACCCAAGGCGGTGTTATCGTGGCGAATTCGTTTTTTGATATCAAGAATATTGATACATCGAAGTACAGTGGCAGGTACGACAATTTTGAGAAAGTACCGCTACGCATATTAGGAATTAACTCTGAGGGTGATGCTTACGTAATCCAGCTCAAAGAGAAAGAATTCACAAAAGAACCAGATACAACGGACACCGACAACACAAGTGAGGACGAGGGAAAAATAAACTTGGGTGACATACCATTTTAGGAGGGCGGAATGTAGGCAAATAAAAAGAGGCTCGACAGGTTTCGCTACCGAGACTCTTTAAACCGAAAACAATGGCCTGGCAGCCGAATTTCCGGATCACCTGCTACAGTAGCAGATTTGGATAATAATTACAATGTAACATATCTGAAGGATTTGCAATGGCAGAAATTGAAATAGTTGGTATTCGAAAAGATAACGGGAACCATTCTAACCCCCACGAGGCAGCAACCCACTACCAATGGGTGCAATATGAGCCCGATGGTAGAGTAAGCAAAAATGTGATTAGTACGCGAGAGACCGTTGTGAGCTATCTTAACGGGAGCCTAGGTTTTGAAGTACGTGCCTACGTTGAACGAGTACGCCCTCGAGCATACTGCTACGTGAACACTAGCGCCAACGGAACAAAGTTCTTGCAGACTCGCCCCGATGCAACTGATCAGAATAACCTGCTCAAACTTCCCGAGTGCTAAAGCTTTAACCAAAAAAACTGCCAGTTAAATACTGGCAGTTTTTTTGGTTAAGAATAATTTTCACTTCGCTATTCAACTGATGTAGCCCTCAAATCACCCGAAATGCTTTCCCCAAGCCTATGGCCGTTAAATCCGACAACTCCATTATATACATACTACTTAGGGAGCGACTTATGAAGCTGAAAGCCTATTAGTCTAACTCTCTCCTGGCATGGAAATATTAGATCACCTGCTGTTTCGTCCGCTAGATCGCTGTCACGTAATTTGTCGTGATTTAGCTTTACCAGACACATTATCGTCCCCAATGTGCAGGCAACTCTATGTAATTTTCAATTACATATTTCTCTTCTGACGACTAAACAGCCGGGAAAGCCGATGATGTTTTATCCTCCGTGATTCGGCAAACATCTGGTATCCTCTCCTGGACTAACACGAAGGAGGTGCCAGTATGAAGCAAGCTGTTATATATCTCCGGGTTTCGACCCCCCGGCCAAGCAGAGAAAGACCGCGACCCCGAAGGCTACTCAATCCCCACCCAGCGCGAAGCCTGTACCCGTAAAGCCGAAAGCCTAGGCGCAGAAGTTACCGCCGAGTTAATCGATAGGGGAGAGTCTGCCCGCTCCGCCGACCGACCACAGCTCCAAGCCCATGCTCGCCTTACTCAAAGAAGCGAAAACCATAGATTACGTCATCGTTCACAAAATCGACCGCCTTGCCCGCAACAGGGAAGATGACGTTTACACCAACCTGGCTTTACATACCGCTGGAGCCAAGCTAGTATCCGCTACCGAGAACATTGACGAGACCCCGTCCGGCAAGCTCCTCCACGGCATCATGGCTACCATCGCCGAGTTCCATTCCGGCAACCTAGCCAACGAAGTCGCCAAAGGCATGATCCAAAAAGCCAAGTCAGGCGGTACCGTTAACAGGGCAGCCATCGGCTACCACAACACGCTCGAAGAAGTGGACGGCCGAACCATACCGCGCCATAAAAACGCTCGCCAACCACTTCATTGTGCAACCAAAAAACAAGGCCGAAAGCCTTGTTTTGGGTAACCCGCAATTTTTTACTGATTACGGTTCTAAAGAGCAACTTATGGTAGTCCTGAGGGGATTCGAACCCCTGATCTTCCCCGTGAGAGGGGGATGTCCTAACCACTAGACGACAGGACCACGTCTAAAACTATACGAATATAGCAGAAATAGAGCCTTTTGTCCACGTACAAACCCTCGTATCGGCCCCTAATCCGATCTTACTCAAAACTTGCGCCAAACTCCCCAAACGAGCATAATCTAACCACAAGCATAATGTTGTCGAGATATCCAAGCAAAGTGAGCTCATGCTAGATCAAAGGACCCGCAGTCTCATCATACTAGCCCGTCTTGAAGCCGCCATCGGCGGCGCTATTGCTATTGCTGTTTTCGCTTTTTACGCCCTAGCTCCAAATCTTCTGCTCGACACTAGTTTGTCCCTCGCCGCTGCCATTCTAGGCGCCATCGCCGCTGTTTACTTTGTTACCCTTCATCTCGTACTCAGGCATAGGCACCTCGCACTCTCCACTCTTGTACTGAGCATCATTACGGCTATTAATCTCGTCCTTATCATCACCGCCACCGGCGGCCTCGATTCACCATTTTACTCATTTTGGCTACTCGCCATCGTTATCGCCGGGCTTTTTGGTCTGACCGAAATTATCGTCGTAATGAGCCTAACGCTCGTATATTACCTCGCCAGCTTCATAATCAAAGGGCTCCATGCCCCGTACATGAACGACCACTTCGTACAGCTCGGCATCACCCTAGCTACCGCCGGCCTCGCTCTTTGGATTCACCTGCGTGGTCGTAGAGCCAATGCCGCCACCACCAAGCTCGAAAACCTCTCCGGCCAGCTCAGCACCGAGCAGCTCAAGGCCGATGCCATCATGTCGAGCATCGGTGAAGGGGTCATGGTAGTTGATAGCATGAGGCGCATCCAGCTCTTCAACAAAGCCGCCCAGGAGCTCACCGGCTGGGATCAGACCAGCGCTCAAAGCATCGATTACAACCTCGTCCTTCAACTCAAAACCGCCGAAGACCAAGCTCTCACCGATCTCAACGACCCCTTTGCTGAAGCTTGGAAAAAGCAATCCGAAGTCGTGCGGGACGATCTTGTAATGACCACTCGAGGTGGTCACAAAGTCCAGCTCAACCTCTCCATTTCACCTATTTTCGATGCTTCTGGTCAGCCTAGTGGCGCCATCGCCCTCTTCCGCGACATCTCCCGCGAAAAAGAAGTGGAACGCCAAAAAGATGAATTTGTGAGCACCGCCAGCCACGAAATGCGCACCCCCGTCGCAGCCATTGAAGGCTATATATCGCTCGCGATGAACGCCAACGTGGCCACCATCGACGACCGCGCTATGAAATACCTCACCAAAGCCCACGACACCATTGGCCATCTCGGCGAACTCTTCCGCGACCTCCTTTCCGTTACCAAAGCCGAAGAAGGCCACCTGGGCGGTCGCACCGAAGCCGTAAACCTCGGCAAACTCTTAGAAAGCGCCATCGACGACATGCAATTTACCGTTCAGAAAAAAGGCCTCACCCTCGTCTATCAGATCGGCGGCCAATCTGGCAAAGCTATTGCGCCCCTATACTACGTGGCCGCCAACCCCGAACGTCTGCGCGAGGTCATCACCAACCTCATCGACAACGCCATTAAATTCACGCCCGAAGGCGGCGTCAAAGCCATCCTAGAGGGCAATGAGAAAGAAGTGACCGTCGGCATTAGCGACTCCGGCGTTGGCATTGCACCCGAAGACGCTGTCCACCTTTTCCAAAAATTCTACCGTATCGACAACTCAGCCACGCGCACCATCGGAGGCACCGGCCTTGGTCTGTATCTGTGCCGCCAACTCATCGAGTCATTCAACGGTCGGATCTGGGTCGAATCAAAACCGGGGCAGGGGAGTACCTTTAAATTCACTCTACCCCGGTTGCCCCAAACCGAAGTCGAAAAAATGCAACAAGCCCAAGCGGCCGCACCTGCCGCTGCCGCATCTCCGGGGTCCATCTCAACTCCCACCGCACTTGATACCATTGGCCCAGCCATAAACGCCGATGGCACACCCATTACGGCTACCGTCCTCGTAAAACCTGGCCTCAGACCTGTTAAAACGAGTGGCTCACGACGCATTAATTAACATTCCGCACTTAAAGCCCTTGCCAACCGCAATGCGCTTAAGATAAAATGCTCTCAATGGCAAAAATCCTTCTAGTCGAAGACGACGTAAACTTACGCGAAATTTACTCCGCCCGATTCGCCGCCGAATCCTACGAAGTCATTACCGCATCCGATGGCGAAGAAGCTCTAGCGACTGCTGTCCGTGAGCGCCCGGATCTTATCGTCCTCGACGTCATGATGCCAAAAATCTCTGGTTTTGACGTACTCGACATCTTGCGCTCCACTCCCGAGACCAAAGAAACCAAAGTCATCATGATGACTGCCCTCAGCCAGGAATCCGACCGCCAACGCGGTGAAAGCCTCGGCGCCAATAAATATTTGATCAAGTCCCAGGTAACGCTCGAAGACGTTGTCAATTCCGTCAAAGAAACTCTCGCCGCTACCAGTTAATTTTCACGTACGACCAAGGTGTAAAGCATGAGCCATACTGTCGCAGTAGGGGAGTTTGAAGGTCCGCTCGGAGCATTGCTTGAGCTCGTTGAGCACCGCAAATTCGAGGTGTCAGCCATTTCGGTCGGGGCAATTACCAGCGACTACATAACCTACATTCGCAACCTCCCTCAAAACTCGGCCGAGGATCTGAGTGAATTTATTGAGCTTGGCGCCCGCCTGCTCTACATCAAAAGCCTAGCACTCTTGCCTCAGGAAAATAACGACGAACAAACTTTGGAGCTCGCCCGTCTTAGTCACGATCTTATCGAGTACCGACGATTCAAATCCGCTGCCACAACCCTATCTGACCTCGCCACCAACCGCACCTGGACCAAACCAGTCGCCCCCCGCCCAGACATGAGCCAACTCCCCCTGCCCAATATCAAGCTCGAACAGCTCGGCGCCGCCTTCGCATCCGCCCTAGCTTACGCTAAACCCGCACCCCGAGAAATCTCCACTACTACGCACCTAAGCCTTGAATCCGTCGTCCGCCGCTTGCGCAGCCGCCTGCCAGCCAGCTTCGAGCTCCAAACCATCCTCGTCGAATGTCGCGACCGCCTCGAAATCATCGTCACCTTCCTCGCCCTACTTGAGCTTATCCGCTCTGGAGTCGCACGCGTTACGCAAATGAGCCAATTCCAGCCCATTCTCGTGGAGTCATCGCATGCCCAAGCTTGATCTACCCAGCCTACTCGAGGCTATCCTTTTTGCCGCCAGCGAGCCACTCTCAGCCACAAAACTCGCAAAAATTACCGGCGAGCCCAAAAATGAAGTCGAAAGCTCCCTGGAGGTTCTCGAAACCCGCCTCACCCATGGCATTCGCCTAGCCAAAGCTAGCGACACGTACCGGCTCGTTACCGCACCCGAAGCTCCAAATGTCCTGAATCAATTCCTCGAAGATCAAAGTCGCCAGGACCTCACCAAGTCCGCGCTCGAAACACTCGCAATCATTGCTTATCGCGGACCCATCACCAAAGCTAACATCGAGCACATTAGGGGAGTAGCCTCTGAGATCATGGTGCGAAATTTAATAGCTCGTGGCCTCATCGAAGAAGCCGGCCATAGCTCGGAACCTGGCCGGCCAGCCGTCTTCGCCGTTAGTCACGGCTTTCTCCAGCACTTTGGTCTTACGAGCGCAAAAGACTTGCCGCCCTTACCGAAAGATCTTAATGAGAATTAATCAATTTCTCGCCGCAGCTACCGGTCTCTCGCGCCGGGCCGCCGACACCACCATCGCTGCTGGTCGCGTCAAACTAAATGGAACGCCCGTAGCACTAGGCCGAACCGTCAATCCTAGCGACACCGTCACCCTCGACGACCAGATAGTAACCCTAAAAACCCATCACACCTACCTTATGCTCAATAAACCCACGGGCTACGTTTCCAGTCGCACTCAACAAGACGCAAACCCCACCCTCTACGACCTCATCCCAAGTCACTTTCATGCCCTACGCATTGCCGGCCGCCTCGACCTCGACTCCAGCGGCCTCATCCTCTTGTCCGACGACGGCGATTTCATTCAAAACCTCACCCACCCCTCACACGGCAAGACCAAACGCTATGAGCTCACGTTATCCGGCACCCTCACCCCAGGCGACCTCCAAAAACTCGAGGAGGGTATCCCCCTGCGCGACGGCCTCAGCCACGTCACCGTCATAGATACTCATGGTAAAACCGTCACTGTCACCCTCGAGGAGGGTCGCAACCGGCAACTACGCCGCACCTTTGGTGCTCTTGGGTATCATGTTGAACGCCTTCACCGCACGAATATTGGCCCTTTCAAGCTCGCAGAGCTCGAAAGCGGACACTGGCGCCCAGTTAGCCCTACAGGAAATAACCAATGAAGACCTTAGTCCTCATACTAATTCTCGGCCTTCATGCTACAAGCCTTTGGCCACACGTCTCCACCTCAACGCGCTCCCGGCTTGTGAGCGTCGCATCCAGCACGCCGAACACAGTCGAAGCCAATCCCGTAGCCACACCCACCCAGATCGTTTCGCCCCCCATCCGTGTCTCCACCACCTCGCTCGATCTTCAAGCAACCAGCGCCATCGCCATTGACCCCGCCACCGCTACCGTTCTTTACGCCAAAAACATTGGTGCTCGCCGCCCCATTGCCAGCGTCACCAAAATGATCACTGCTCTCGTCGTGCTATCCGAACACAATCCAAAGGAAACTATTACCGTCCCCACTCTTCCAGCTTACCCAATCGAAGCCGAAACTATGGGGCTCACACCCGGCGACAGCTTCCATCTCGGCGATCTCATCGAAGCCGCCCTCATTCCCTCTTACAATGATGCCGCCGACACGCTGGCCATCACCACAGCCGGCTCCATTCCGAAATTCGCCGCCAAAATGAATGCCAAAATGGCTCAGTGGGGCATCACAGACACTCATTTCGCCAGCGCCAGCGGCCTTCAAGACACCGGCAACTACGCCTCGGCTGCCGCTCTTGCGAAAATCGCCAGTCTAGCAATCCAAAATCCCGACATAGCTCGTGTCGTTTCTTACGCCTCAGCCACCATCACGAGCCGACAGGGGAGAGTCTACAATCTTGCCACCACCAACAACCTCTTGGCTTCAGGAGATTTTTATGGTATAAAGACTGGGTACACGCAGGCAGCCGGCGAATGTTTCGTCGGCCTTACTCGTATTAATGGCCACCAGGTCATCACCGTTGTCCTCGACGCCGGTGATCGCTTCGGTGCCACCACCACGCTCACTAATTGGATCGGACATACCTGGCAATGGCTCTAAGCATGAAAAAATCGGAAAGCACCAAATGAGCGCACCACTCGTCGCCATCGTCGGCCGCCCCAATATTGGTAAATCCAGCCTTTTTAACCGACTCATCGGTACCCGTCAGGCCATCACCCACGACTCCGCAGGTACCACGAGAGATGCCAATTACGGCAAATTGCAGTGGGCCGGCAAACATTTCACGCTCGTCGACACTGCCGGCCTATCTAAAGCCGACGGCGAAATTGAGCTCCAGGCCCAAGACCAGATCAAGCAAATGGCCAAAAACGCGAGTGTCATCGTGGTCGTTGTCGATGCCAGCACCATGATCACCTCCGACGACCAAGACGCCGCACGACTCGCCCTCAAAACCGGCAAGCCCGTCATCCTCGCGCTTGGCAAAGTCGATACAGCTGCTGGTGCCGATCTCGAAGCTTGGCGCCGGCTTGGCATCCCCACCATTATCGGCGTCTCCGCTATCCACGGCCGCGGCACCGGCGACTTGCTCGACGCCATCACCGAACTCATTACCGAAGACACAACTCCAGACGAAACCCGCCCCCTCAAACTCGCCCTCATCGGCCGCCCGAACGTCGGCAAATCCAGCCTCTTAAACGCTCTTATCGGCAAGCAAAAAGCCGTGGTCTCAAACGTACCCGGCACCACCCGCGACGTCGCCACCGAAATCATCAAATACAAAGGCCGCGAAATCGAACTCCTCGACACCGCCGGCATCCGCCGCCGCGGCCGCATCGAAAAAGGCGTTGAAAAATTCAGCGCTCTGCGTACCCTCAATGCCATCCATGAAGCCGACGTCTGCGTACTCATCATGGACGCCGTAGAAGGCCAAGTGGCTGGCGACCTCAACCTCGCCGGCCAAATCATCGAAGCCGGTTGCGGCCTCATCATTGCCATGAACAAATGGGACGCCGTGGAAAAAGACGAAAAAACCCAAGACCGCCTCAGCGTTCTCATCAAAAAAGAATTTCAATTTGCCTGGTGGGCACCCCTCGTCTACACCTCCGCCACCCACGGTCTGCACGTCAATCAACTCATGGAACTCGCCGTCCAAATCGATGAACGCCGTAAAACCGACGTTGCCACCGGCCCCTTCAATCGCCTGCTCGAAAAACTCGTTGCCAAGCAACCACCCGCGGGGCTCAAAGGCCGCCTGCCCAAGATTAACTATGGCACCCAGACCGGACACACCCCGCCCACCTTCACCATTTTCTGCACCTACCCCGACCTCATCCATTTCGGCTACCGCCGCTACATCGAAAACAACCTCCGCGCCGAATGGGATTTCGTGGGCACACCCATCCGCCTCGAGTTCCGCCACAAACACGGCGACGACGTCCGTCGCGGTGGCGGCAGCGGCAAAGGCCGCGGGTTCAAAGTAGAAAAATTGCGCAAAAACCCCAGTAGCCCATCAGCAACGGACGCTACTGCCAAATGAAACTCGTCGTAGGCCTTGGCAATGTCGGCAAACGCTACGCCCACACCAGGCACAACATTGGTTTCATGGTCGTAGACGAACTCCTGCGCCACTTCAAATCCGGCCCCGATACCGCAGACAATGCCAAAATCTACGGCCTCAAAATCGCAGATTGGAAGCTCGAGCCCAAACTCCAAGCCGAAGTTGCCAAAATCGAGCTCACCGGCGATGAAATCATTCTCGCCAAACCTCAAACCATGATGAACCTCTCTGGCGAGGCCGTGCAGCGCCTGATGCAAAAATACCGCCTCAAACCCGCAGACGTTTGGGTGCTCTACGACGACGTCGACGTCAATTTCGGCCGCTTGCGCCTCCGCCAAGGTGCCACCAGCGGCCAGCAGGGGATTCGCTCTATCACCAGCGCCATCGGTCAAAACTTTGTCCATGCGCGCCTCGGCATCAGCCTCAACGACCGCACCGTCGAGCCCAGCGAAGTCTACGTGCTCAAACCCTTCAACCCCGAAGAGCAAACTAAACTCCCCAAACTCATCACTTCAGCCGCAAGCCTTATCCAAGCTCAACTCCAGCTCGAAACCCCCGAAGAATCCACCTTCGACCTACTCTGAAGTGCAATCTTTGGCTCTTACGGCTCGTATAGATAGTATGGACAATGACGACATCGAGCAAATCGCTCGCATTTTGGACGGTTCGCCCGAGGATTTTCGCCCTCTCGTGGATCGTCACAAGCACCAATTGTATCGCCATTGTTTCTACATTGTTCGCGACGAAGATGCGGCCGAAGACATGGCACAAGAGACGTTCATTACCGCCTATCACAAGCTCGGCAGTTACAACCCCACCAAAGGCAGCTTCAAAACCTGGCTCTTCACCATCGCCACGCGCAAATGCCTTGATCACTTGCGACGCCGGCGCACCCTACCGCTCGAAGACGCCCTCACGCTCCCCAGCAGCCTGCCCTCGCCGCTTCAAAAGGCCGAAGACCATGAGCTCTGGGTGGCCGTCGGCCAGTTAAAGTCCAATTACCAGACCGTCATCAGCCTCTATTACGGTCAAGGTTACAGCTACGAAGAAATCAGCCAGGTGATGCAGGCACCCACGAGCTCTATTCGTAGCTGGCTTCACCGCGCCAAAAAACAATTAAAGGAGGTCTTGTCATGACCAACATCGATCAGCGCCTGGACCAGCTCACCTCGGCCGAACCTCGGCGCCCGCTTTCGCCGCACTTTACGGCCCAAGTACTAGCCCGCGTCCAAACACCGCCAAAACCCACCTCGATGATGGCGCGACTAGCCTCGTATCTACAAGGAACCATTGCTATGCGTAATTTCATCAAACCTACCACAATGGCGTTCGGCCTTGCGCCCATCGCGCTCGCAGCCAGCGCCGCCGTAGTTGGCGTCCTCTGGCTCCAGCCCAAAGCCACCCTCGATGTTTCCAGCATCACCACCCTGGCCAACGGCGACAAACGCTTCTGGGTCAACATCGACAGTTGCCAGGGCCAAGAATCCACCAAACCCACCAAAAGCTACTACGAAATCAAGGTTGGCTCCAAACTCACACCCGAGCAACTCACCCAAAGCATAAAAGCCAGCTGCGAAGCCGACCTCCTGCCTCAGCTCTTCCCCGAAGTCATGGCTTCATATCCACCCAAAGGCACCGCGTATACCTTCACGCCCGGTCAAAAACAATACTTCACCCCCATCAATGTGACCTTCGAAAAAGCTACGCCCACCACCATCACTCTCGACACGGCTCTAAATGGGCAGGCCTACAACAATGTCACCCTACCCCTGAGCTCAAAACTACGAGCCTACGAAAAAGGTCGGCCCATATCGCTCAAAGACCTCAAATCCGGCGACAACCTCACCCTCGTTACTTCCACGACAGCGCTTAGCCAACCCTACAACACTGAAGGCTTACCTCCAGCCGACCTCAACCAACTTTCAAAAAACGGGTTTCCTATCGGCTCAGTCGTAGACGGTGTCATCAAAACCGAGTATCGTCGCGACGCCAACCTCGAAAGCATCATGGGCGAAGACTGGACCCGTCTTGTCCCCGACAAAACCTCACCCGATGGCTGGAAGCAGCTTGTGCCCTTCGACCATAATTACAAACACTAAAACCAAAAACCACAGACTAAAAAGCCGCCCTCATCTGGGCGGTTCTTGGTATAATCAGACCATGAAAACCATCGTCGTCGCCTCCCGCAACCCCGTTAAAATCAATGCTACGCTTACCGGCTTTAAGACCATGTTCCCAACCGAAGAGTTTGATATCTCGGGAGTTGAAGTTGGTTCAGAAGTAAGAGATCAACCGTTTGGAGACATCGAAACCCTTCAGGGAGCCGAAAACCGCGTCAAAAATGCTCGCCTCGCCCGTCCAGAAGCCGATTTTTGGGTCGGCATCGAAGGTGGCGTCGAGCAACAGTCAAACGAACTCGCTTGTTATGCTTGGGTAGTAATACAGTCCAAAGACAACCAAGCCGGCCGAGGCAAAACCGGTATATTCTACCTCCCGCCTCAAATGGCCAAACTCATAGCCGAAGGTAAAGAGCTCGGCGAAGCCCACGACATCATTTTTAACACCAAAAATTCAAAACAAGCCGGTGGCACCGTCGGGACGCTCACCGGTGGCATCATCGACCGCACCACCTACTACGTCGAGCCCATCATCTACGCCCTAATCCCGTTCAAAAACCCTGAGCTATTTCGCAAGTCCCAGCACAAATAAATCCGCCCGCGTTCCCAGCACCTCAATATTCGAAACTGTCCGTACGAGCTTAAACCCGCGTGCAACCTTAAGCGTCCGTTTCAACAGCTCCCATTCGCTCGTTAAAAGTACCAACACGCCGCCAGGACGCATCACCCGCGCCGCTTCCATCAGCACTCCAGCATACAACGCCGGCAGCTCGTCCGGTCGCCCAATCTGCCGCCCCCAAGGCAAATTCGTCACCAATTTATCGACCGAAGCATCCTCAAAAGGCAATTTCCGCACGTCCATACGTTCAATGCGCACCGGCTTATGACGCGGCCCAAAATTCGCAAGTGTCGCTTTCACCGCCGCCCCATCAATATCGCCGCCCAAAAGCAGCCCATGCCGACCCGCCAATGCTCGCTCGAGCAAGATCGTACCCGAGCCACACATTGGGTCCAAAAACACATCATCATCCTGTGGCCGCGAAAGCGATACCATCGCCGCCGCAATCGTCGGCCGCAGCGCCGCTTCGCGCTCCATCGTCCGACCACCTCGAGCCCGGTGTTCAGCGCTCGTAAGCCGCAAACTCACTACCAATTCCCGCCCCACCTGATGAACCCAAATCTCCACCGGTGCCGTATCCGAATTCAACCGCCAACCAGATCGCGCCCGCAAAATGCCGGCTTCGACCGCTACTTGCATGTCAATCCGACGGTACTTGCGCCACGCACTATCGTCAGCCTGCACCACTACCCGAAAAACCGTCCTCGCAGCCACCGCATGTCGCAATAAATGCTCATACACCCGCAGAGCACTGTTCATACCCTCTGGGCGGGCAAACGCCTTTGCAATCGCCTTAAGATCACTCACATCCCCCGACAACTTCACTCGATCAATTTCCACAAACACGTCTTCAGGCAACCGTAGCTCAAGCAAGCCTGCCGGATCCGACGTTTGCACCCACAACAGCTCGCTACCACGCACCCGGGCCTTATCGACAACGCCAAATTTCAACCTGCTCGCCAGCTCTTCGCTTGCAAGTTCGCTCAAACCTGGAAATGTCGTTAATAGAAATTTCATACAATCTCATCCTACACGAAAAACCCGCCCCTTTTTCCCGAAATATAAAGACCCGAGACTATAAGGGATGGGTGGGCATCTCGTTTAGCTCGGGTCTTTATGACACCCTTCAACCTCACCTCAGAGGTGTTTTGTGCGAAACGCATATAGCGTGACGGGTGTGAAGGGACTAATCCGCCTGCAATAAATTTCTAAAGGAGGGTGCATTTAGATATTCTTACAGGCGAATAAGTGGTATGTTGGTGGGTGCGTACCTTTTCTTCAAAGGTATGGTTAAGATGCTAACACACTTTAAGAGTTATGTCAACAATAATTATGCAAATTTCTAACATTTCTTACAATTCTCCTGATTTTCCCGATAGTTTGAGGCAAATTGACCCCTCCCCGACGAGCATAAACGTTTTAGGAACTTTGCCCAAAGATTCACTTGTAGCCATTGTTGGCACCCGGAGGCCTACCGCTTATGGCGAAAAAGTCACCTACCAAATCGCCAGCGAACTAGCTCATGCTGGCGCCGTTATTGTGAGTGGCCTGGCCATTGGTATAGACTCAATCGCCCACCGCGCCGCTCTCGACGCTGGCGGAAAGACCGTCGCCGTACTCGCTCACGGCCTCGACCGCATTTACCCGCCTCGCCACCGCGGCCTTGCGCAGGAAATCCTGGCCACCGGCGGTGCCCTCCTGTCTGAATACGACGCTGGCACGCCGCCCCTCCCACACCAATTCGTCGCCCGCAACCGCCTCATCGCCGGCCTATGTGCCGCCGTCATCGTCACCGAATGCGCGGAAAAAAGCGGCGCCCTCATCACGGCCCGAGACGCGATTGCCGCTGGCCGCACGGTTATGGCTGTCCCGGGCAACATCACCTCGCAATACTCGGCCGGCCCCAACAATCTCATCCGCACCGGCGCTACGCCCATCACCTCGAGCGCCGACGCTATCGTCGCCCTCGGTTTCCACGCCCGCGAAGCCGTCCCCGTGTCGGCTCAAAGTGCCGAAGAAGCTCTCATCATCCGCTTGCTCGGCCAAGGCACGAGCTCCAGCGAAGAGCTTATCGCACAAAGCAAGCTCTCGGCCGCGCAATTTGCCAACATCATTAGTCTCATGGAAATCACCGGCAAAGTCCGCAACCTCGGTGCCGGTAACTGGGTCGTACGCTAGTTCGAAAGCCATTGCCGATTATGTAATTCGCTGCTTTAATGAAACCGAGGACTGAACTAGGAAGTCGCTAAACGACTTCTGAAAAGAATTGCTCATTCGCCGTAATGCAATTCTCTATCTAGGAGCAGCCAAACTCCGAATCGCAGGACTCAAGTAGCATACTAAATGTGCTTATTTGAGTTTGCTTGTACGAATGGCAAGAATATCTCAAATTAAGCTCAAGTCTTAAAGGAGGTATATGAAAAACGACAACCTGAGTAAAAAAATTGCCCTCATCACGGGTGGTTCTGGCGGTATTGGGTCTGCAATCGCCGAAGAACTTGCCAGTCGAGGCGCTACTGTTATCGTAAACGGCAGGGACTCAGAAGCCACCGAAAAAACCGTAGCGACCATCGAGAACGCAGGCGGCAAAGCTTTGGCGCTCATTGGCGACGTCCTGAAATGGAATGATCTCATCAATATTCGGGAGCAGATACAGAAAAATTTTGGAGAGCTAGACGTCCTCGTAGCCTGTGCGGGCGGAAGTTTCTCCGCACCAGCCCCGCTCACAGACGTAGCCGAAGATGACTGGGATAGTGCAATCGACGGCAACCTCACGGCTACATTTCTCACCCTTAAATGTTTCTTACCCATCATGCCGAGTTCTGCCGACAGCAGTGTTATCACTATAGCCTCGTCAGCCGGTAGGTATATCGAGAAACGCGCACCCCTTCCCTATGCTGTGGCAAAAGCTGGAATTATCCATCTAACGCAGCTCGCTGCAGCCCAGTATGGACCGATACGGATAAACTGCGTAGCGCCCGAAACCATACTTACCGAGAGCAACAAATTACATATCCCAGCTGACGCACAACAAGCATTAGCACAACGTCATCCCTTAAAAAGGCTGGGTACGCCTCAGGACGTCGCCACACTCGTAGCCTTCCTAGCTTCCCCCCAATCAGGGTGGATGAGCGGAAGCGTCCTAGATTTAGACGGCGGGAAACTCTAATACCGGCTTTGGCATTTCTCGTAACCCTCATATTTCGCTGTCATGAGCGTACTACGGGGAACGTGGCCTTCGTTATCTCGCGCCATTGGAAAAATACTATACTGTTTGAACGCCCCTCTCATTAATTGGGGTTATAGCTAAAATATCTATCAATCATTTAACTATTAGTGTATAATAATGTTCCCTGATCCGCTCGAGATTCAAGGAGAAAACAGTGCCAACAAGAGCGCCCCGACGTCGGAGGTGGCCTCGGTGCAAACACACCGTGGTCACGGCCGCACGTAATGACACGGGGCCTATAGTGGGCGCGGCAGCTCGCCCCCGACGTCACGGGCAACGTGGAGAAAATCAACGGTCTCTCCACGAAAGCCTTCTACGCCCTACCCATACAACATCACGGTGCACAGGGAACACCACGGGTAACCCACGTGATCGGCTAGCAGGCAGCCAAGCTGAGACCTCCGGCAACCAGGCCGAGGTTTCAGCGACAACCCAAGGTTTCAAATAATTTTTGAAATTTAGGTGGTTAGCTAAAATACAAAGGATATTTTGCCCAAATAGGTATGATCATGAATTTTTGGCAACAGCTCCCAAAACCCTTCTTTGTGCTCGCACCCATGGACGATGTCACCGATGTCATCTTTCGCCAGCTCGTCGCCGAAACCTGTCCGCCGGATGTCTTCATGACCGAATTCGTCTCTACCGATGGGCTCCAATCAGCCGGCCGCGTTAGCACCCTAGAGCGCCTCCGGATACAGCCGGATCAAACTCAGCCCCTCGTAGCCCAAATCTGGGGCAAAGATCCCGATCTCTACTTCAAATCGGCCCAGGACATTGCTACCATGGGTGGATTTGCCGGCATCGACATCAATCTAGGCTGCCCGGAGAAGGGGATTGTAGCTCGCGGTTGTTGCGGCGGCGCTATTGGCAATAACGCCCTCGTTGGTGAGCTCATCGCGGCCACAAAGGCCGGCGCGCCAAACTTACCGGTGAGCGTCAAAACCCGCCTGGGCTTGCGCGAAATCATTACCGAAGACTGGGCCGGCTTTCTCCTTACCCAAAACCTCGCCGTTCTCACCATTCATGGCCGCACCGTCCGCGAAATGAGCAAAGTGCCGGCACACTGGGACGAAATTTCCAAAGTCGTGAAGCTGCGTGACAATATCGCTCCGGATACTCTCATCATCGGCAACGGCGACATCGAAAACCATGCTCACGGCCTTATGCGAGCCAAAGAATCCGGCGTCGACGGCCTCATGATTGGCCGTGGCATCTTCCATGACCCCTTCACCTTTGCCCATACGCCTTCAGATCATACCCCAACCGAAATGATCCAGATTCTCCTGCGACACCTCGACCTCTACGAACAATGGGGGACCAGCAAATCCTTTCAGACCCTCAAAAAGTTCTTCAAAATCTATGTCAACAGCTGGCCCGGAGCCGCCGAACTCCGCACCGAGCTCATGGAAACAGGACTACCAAACGAAGTCCGCGACATCCTGAAAAACTACGAACCACCACGAGCAACCGTTACTTCGTGATGTTTACCATCCAGTGAATGCCAAATTTATCCGTTAATTCGCCAAAAGTGTCGCCCCAAAACTGCAAGGCCAGTGGCATCGTCACCTCGCCTCCTTCAGCTAAAGCGTTAAAAATCTCCGCCAGCTTATCGTGATCCGATCCCATCAGGCTCATGCTTATATTATCCCCAAACACTACGTCCGTATCTGGCTTGCCCTCTGAAGCCATAAGCACCACTTCGTCACTTTCAAGTTTGGAATGCAAAATTTTATCCTCGTAGCCCGCCGGCACCTCCATACCTTTGGCGTCACTAAATTTCTGCATTTCAAGCTTACCGCCGAAAACACTATGGTAGAACTCCATCGCCTCGGCCGTATTGCCATTAAAATTCAAATATGGATTTAGCATAACCTTACTCATAGCACGTACTCCTTAATTTGAACGCATGATCCCACGGCCGTTACCACGTTGCAACTAGCGAATCTCCTAATGCCCACCCTCAACCCGAAATCCGTTTCTGCGCAGCGTCATGGCCGTAGAAGCCTCTAAGGCCTCGGCACTAGCCTGCGATCTCACTCGCTCAATATGCTGATATAAATCCGGCCTCAGCACGCCTCGAGCTCCTCGCTTAAAAGGCCGAGCTGCATGAAATATCGCCAGCCCCGTATTGTGCTGCGCTAGTCGCTCGTATGGCGCATACCACGTCTGACCCACATAGACATGGTTCGCATTACCGTCCAGCTCGATCACGTACACGCCAAAGCTACGGGTCGTCGAAATCGTGCGCACAGCCGTAATAAAATCAAATCCAAATTCAAAATCATCCCGATGCCTGGACAAATAATCATCAAACACGTCATATCGGTACAACCTCTGAGGCACAATCTGGCTAGGTGGCTCATATACATAGTCTATCAACACACCCCGCCGAACTTTTTGGGCAGCTCGCAAGAAGCTTTTCAGCAACTGCCGCCACTCTTGATCAGTTTCGGCCAGACGCACCAAATCCTGATGCTCCCATTCTGCTATCATATCCACATGAAATCCCGTACCATCCGACTCCTATATACCTACGCTTTCCTCGATGACTTCATCTTCATTTATCCACTTTACCAGCTTATGTTTCTGGCCAGGGGACTGAACATTAATCAAATTTCTTGGCTATTTATCATCTGGAGCCTCGCCGCTCTCGCCGCTGAAATCCCCACTGGCCTCCTCGCCGATCGCTTCTCCAGAAAACGCCTCCTTGCCGCAGGTCAACTCATAAAAGCCGCTGGATTCATGTCCTGGCTTCTGTGGCCAACCTTCCTGGGATTCGCACTCGGATTTATCCTCTGGGGTGCCGGCAGCGCCTTCGACTCAGGCACCTTCCAAGCTCTCATATATGATGAACTCCAGGCCATAGGCAAACACACAAGTTACATTCGTATCCGTGGGCGAGCCGAAAGCTGGAAACTCACCGGAAACCTTATGGGCACAGCCGGCGCCTCACTCATTGTGCAGCTGGGTTTCAGTACCGTTTTAAAACTTAGCCTCCTTGCTCCCATACTGGGTGCGCTCGTTGCATGGAATATTCCGCAGGCCCCAGCTCTGGAGGCCGCGGACGAAGAAGACGAAGAAGTAAGCCTACGCGAGGCTGTGACTGAAGCTTTTCGCAAACCGGCCATGCTCGGCATCGTTCTACTTGGTGGGTTCATTGGAGCCATGTTCGGCTCACTCGAAGAATATACCGCTATCTTCTTTAAAGTTGTCGGCGCTCCCTTGCCCACCATCCCTATCCTTGAAGCAATACTAGTGCTCGCCATGGTGGCAGCAAGCGTCGTAGCCCATCGCTTCCAAGCTCTCGGCACCGCAAACTTTGTTCGATTACTCGCACTGGGCGGCATTGCGCTAGCCGTCAGCACCCTACCTGCAGGCGCAGGAGCCGTTGTACTTATGATAAGCTTTTTCTTCGTCACCAAATTGCTCGAGGTCATCTATGACGGCAAGCTCCAGCACACCATTACGGGGCGCATGCGAGCTACCATCACCTCAGTAAGCGGTTTTGTCATGGAGATCCTTAGCATCGGCACGTATCTCGTCTTTGGTTTCATAGCCCAGTCTCACGGCACAATGGCCGCATTTCAGGCGTTCGGAATTATCACAGCTGCAGTTGCCATCCTCTATGCTACCCTAGGTCGACATTTATTTACCGTTGCACCCTAAAAAACTCTTCAAGAGTCCATAAACTTATGCACAAGGAATGAAGGCCCAAGTAGCCGATATTTCGGTCCCATCAGATAGAAAAATAACCCACCCACCAATTAGCAAAAGGACTAGCGTAAATCATTAATGCTTGTGGTATAATCCGCACGAAATAAAAAAATGACCCCTCGGCCAGTTGGCGTTGGAGTCATTTTTTATTACGAGCGGCAGATTACCAGTTGTGGCGGGTCATCCAATGGTTGTAAGCATTCGCCCACGAACCATAAGAGCCCACTGCATAGGCATTCGCCCAACGTAACTGCGTGATCGGGTTGGTCAGGTAGTCGGCACCAAACTTCGCCATTTTACTGGCGGGCAGGGCCTGACCCAGTCCGTAAGCACCCGAACCACTGTAGTTGCTCTTGGTTACACCCCAACCACTTTCGTGGTCAACGATGTAATCGACATAACCGAAATCGCTTTCGGCAATACCGGCCGCGCGCATCCAGTCGGCGTGGCTACCAGCTATCTGCAACGCCGGAGCCGCATAAACGACTACTCGGTGAGCTTTAGCGTAAGCCGCCGCCTTTGCCGCAGCCTCAGCCTTAGCGGCCGCAGCCGCAGCTGCTGCCTGCGCAGCCCGGAGCGGAGTGAGCACCTCGGCGTCGAAATCGGCCGGCTTTTTGCCAACCAACTCAACCGCCTCGGCAGTGTTGGTATTAAGTTTCACCTCGTAAACTCCACTGCTGGACGCGGACGCCGCAGCGGTGGCGGCCACATCACCCATACCGGGGATGTGAACCTGAGAAGCCAGCAATACCATAGATATTGCAAACTGTGAGATGTTACGCATAGGGGCCGCAAATGTGCGCGGCTCATATACCTTTCGTTTAACAAGTTGCTCACTAAAAAAGACCCCGATTTACAAGGTCTCAAGTGAACGAGGCGTAGTATATACCATTGTTATAAATTTGTCAATAGCATAAGCGAGATAAGTTCGAGAAACACCCTACATTCCGGCCGAGAATGCTACAATACTCTTATGCTATTGGTGGCGTTTATTCAGTGGTGGTATGGCCCGGGCTGGCGAGATGCTGGAGCTCGTCTCGCATCTCGCTTGCGCCAAACTGTGCTTACATTTTCAGTGCCTATTCTGCTTAGTACCATGTTTGCACCTTGGCGGCGCATCATTACCTATCCCGGAGCTTCACTTCAGGACCACATGCGCGCCGTACTCGATAATCTCATCTCAAGAGTTGTCGGTTTTATGGTACGACTCTTCGCACTCATCGCCGCCGTTGCCCTTCTCGTTATTTATACGGTTCTTGGCGGCCTATTCCTGATTGCCTGGCCCATCTTGCCACTCCTTGGCCCAGCACTCATCGTTGGTGGATTCATATGAGTCAGTACACCTTTAACCCTCATTCAATCCGCGTCGTAAAAGCTAGGCTCGCTCGGTTCATCCCGAAGCCCATTCTCCTCCTTGCGCGTATTGCGGCCGCTTTCACGACCGTAGCCGGCGGCTTGCTGATAATTTCGCGCCATCACGCCGGACTAAGCCTGCTCGGCATCAGCCTCATACTACTTGTAACCATCATTTGGATTCACCGCGACCTCTATGAATTGCCGGCCTCCACCGTCGGTATCACCAAACAACTCGATGCCCTCTTGCCAGGGGCCTTGCTTGCCCGCTATCCCGAACCGGCCACGCTAAGTGCCCTTTGGACTCTCGTTTCAAATACTCCCGAAGCTCAGTTTATCTCAAATCGGTTCAATATCGATTCTGCCTCCGTCGCCACCCTGCTAGCAAATAGTACGACAGACATCGACCAACTCTGGGCCAAAGCAGAGAGCATCGCGGCTGAGATAGGGCTTACGAAGCTGCAGCCCGGCACAATCTTTGCCGCCATTTTTGCAGTTACACCCGAGCTCTCCGGGTACCTGACCAGAGCCAAACTTACTCCCGCCGATCTCATTGAAGGTGCTCACTGGGCTAAACGCCTGCACGAACTCACCCACATCAAACGCCCCATCTACGGCGGCATCGCTCGCGACTGGGCCTCGGGTTTTACCCCACAGCTCGCCCGCTTTGGCGACAATCTGAGCCTGCAGATCGAAGCTGCCAGGGGGACCCTCAGTACCAAAGAACGCACCGATCAGCTCGAAGATCTCGTTACCGGCCTCACCACCGCCACCGGTAGTGTTGTGCTCGTGGGCGAACCCGGCGTAGGCAAAAGCGCACTACTTCTCGGCCTGGCCGAACACTTGCTCCAAGGCACCACTACAAGCTCCCTCAAGCATTATCAAATCTACTCACTAAGCGCCTCCACGATGCTCGCGGGCGCCGAGCGTCCCGGTGATATCGAACGCATCGTCACAAGCCTGTTATCCGAAGCTGGCCATGCCGGCAACATCATTATCGCTCTAGACGAAGCCCAGCTCTTCTTCGGTCAAGGCACCGGCGCCGTCAATCTCAGCCAAGTCCTTCTACCGCTCATCCAGTCTCGCAGCTTCAAATTAATCCTCACCCTCACTCCCGGCGACTGGCAGCGTCTCAAAGCCACCAATACCGCCATGGCCAGCCTCCTCACGCCTCTCGTGCTTTCAGAGGCCAACCAAACCAATGTGCTACGCGAACTCGCCGACCGTGCCCTCTATCTCGAAAACGGCAAATATATCACCACCTACACCGCCTTACTCGAGGCGTACCGTCTTGCCGGCCGCTATTTCCAGGAAGAAGCCTATCCCGGCAAAGCCCTCAAACTCCTCGAAGCTGCCATGAACCATCCAGATGGAAGCTTCATTACGCCACAATCCGTCCAGCAGGCGATCGAAAGCCAGTTCGGTGTCAAAGTTCAAACCGCCACCTCAGCCGAATCCGATGTCCTCCTCCACCTCGAAGACAAAATCCACGAACGCATGATCAATCAAACCCGCGCCGTTAGTGTGGTCGCCAACGCCCTGCGCCGCGCCCGCGCTGGAGTCGCAAATCCCAAGCGTCCCATCGGCTCGTTCCTGTTCCTCGGTCCTACCGGCGTCGGCAAAACCGAGCTCGCCAAAAGCCTCGCGGCCTTGTATTTTGGCAACGAGCGCAACATTATTCGCCTCGATATGAGCGAATACCAGCAAATCGCCGACGTCGATCGCATCCTTGCAAGCGCCGCCCAAAGCCCCGAAGGTCTCCTGCCCAAAATCCACCAAACTCCGTTTTGCGTCGTCCTGTTCGACGAAATCGAAAAAGCTCACCCAAACATCTTAAATCTCTTCCTCCAGCTCCTAGACGAAGGCAACCTCACCGACACTTCAGGGCATGCCACCTCGTTCAAAGACGCCATCATCATCGCCACCTCCAATGCTGGTGCCGACGAAATTCGTGCTCACATTGAGGCTGGTGAAACCCTCGAAACCTTCGAGACCCAATTCACCAACGACCTCATCGATTCCGGCGCCTTCCGCCCCGAACTCCTCAACCGCTTCGACGAAATCGTGCTCTTCCGCCCGTTAAACGAGCCTGAACTCGGTCAGGTCGTAAAACTTCTCATTACCGAAGTCAACAAAACCCTCGAAAACCAAAAAATCCAGGTGTCTCTCACCGACGCCGCCGTAGCCGAACTCGTTGCCGTTGGCTATGATCCCCGCCTCGGTGCCCGCCCAATGCGCCGCATGGTCCAACGCCGCGTCGAAGACACTGTTGCCGCCATGATTTTACGCGGTGAAGCTGCCGCAGGCGACACCATTACCCTTGATGCCACTCAACAGTCATAAGATCTATCTTTCGATTCCTCGCGCCGAATGCCTCCACGAAGCGAAAAATGTAGTTGGAGAATTTCTCAAGTAATTGACAAAATTACAGTTATAGTTTAGAGTATTACCGTCGTCCACTCCGGACGATAATCCTGAACTCTTTTGGGAGATACACATGAACGCCCTGCGCGCCCTCGGTGCCTACGCCGCCGCCCTGTTCTGCCTCGCCGTTCTCGGGACCTGGATCGCCATCGGCATACCGATGATCGCGACCGGCCAGAAGCACAACGACACGTTCGCGATCATCGTCGGCGTGGTCTTCCTCGCCCTGACCGTCGCGCTGGTCGGCGCCGGACTCTGGCTCTTCTGGCGCCTGGTGTCCGGCCGCAAGCCCGGTCGCAAGCCCTGCTGACCGAACCCCGCGCGGGCCTAACCAGCCCTCCCAAAAGAAGACCCCCGTCGCAATGTGACGGGGGTTCTTCTCGCTAAGGCTAAATTTTTACCGCCGAAACCCGCGAGCTTCACGCGAGCCTTCTGCAAATGCAGCCGGCCCCGTACTCACAAAGGTCAAAGCCTTGCCCATTTGCCCAGCGCGGCCTGTACGGCCAATGCGGTGCACGTAGTCCTCATATTGCTTCGGCGCGTCGAAGTTGATCACGTGCGAAACGTTGGGAATGTCGAGGCCGCGAGCCGCCACGTCTGTGGCGATAAGAGCCTGCACCCGCTCAGCTTTAAAGTCGTTCAAAGCGCGCTGGCGCTGCGGCTGGCTCTTGTTGCCGTGAATCGCAGCCACTTTGAGACCCCGCTTCTCTAACCGGTCGGCCAACTTCTGCACGCCCCATTTGGTTTCGCCAAAAATGAGCACTTTCTTAAAGTCTGGCCCCGAAAGCAGCTCCACGAGCTTCTCTTCCTTGGCCTCTTTGCCGCCTTCCACGCGCACTACATCTTGCTCCACGTGGTCACTCGTTTCGCCCTTGCGCACCGAAACCGTTGCCGGATCCTTCAGTAAAGTAGCGAGCAATTGGTCGATTTCCGGAGTAGTCGTAGCCGAGAAAAACAGCGTTTGGCGCTCTTCGCGCAAGTGTCCCATAATCGTTCGAATGTCTTTAATGAAGCCCATATCGAGCATGCGGTCGGCTTCGTCGAGCACCAATACGTCAAAATCATCGATGGTCTGACCATAATTTTCGATCAAATCTTTCAACCGGCCGGGCGTTGCAATAATGAACTGTGGGCGCCGCGATAGTTGCGACAGCTGTCGACCCACCGAAGCTCCGCCCACGACGAGCGTCGCGTACAGGTTCAGCCCCTTGGCGAAAATCCGGAATTCTTCTTCAATCTGAATCGCCAGCTCACGAGTCGGAATAAGCACCAGACAACGCTTGGCCTTTTGATGCAACATTCGCTGCAATACCGGCAAGAGGAAAGCGGCTGTTTTACCAGTACCTGTATTCGCCAACCCGATCATGTCGCGGCCCTCGAGCACGTATGGAATCGCCCCATCCTGAATCGGAGTGGGGGACACGTAGCCGTGGCTCTCTACGTTAAACTGCAAACGGTCGTCGAGCTGAAAATCAACGAACTTATGCACGGGCTCAAACACCACTTCTTCAAGTGGAGCTACTGCCTTGTTAATAAATTTATTTGGGTCAATCGTTTTGACCTTAGGCGCACGGTGATTCTTAGATGAAAACATCGGACGACCGCCACGGTTACCGCGGCCAACAGAAGATGATGGGTACAAAGGGACTCCTAATTTTTAGTTAAAACTGCTTCGCAAATTGGCAGTTCCAGCTAAAAAAGAGGTCCGCAATTCACGATCAACAATTAGACAAACTCTAGCACACTTAAGCACTTTTGTCTACCCGAGAAATAATTTCGTCCTGGCGGACGGACACCCAGGAAAGGCGTCCGTCCGCACTCGGTCTACAGCCCCGCTACACTCCAGCTGCCGCCTTGACGGCCGCAAGAATAGCGGCCTGGCCTGCCGGATCGGGGTGGAAGCCGGCAGGAGATGGCGCCAGAGCCACGATGCTAACGCCATTCAGATAGGGAGCTTCGGCTCCACACAACCCATGCCCGTCAAAAGACGGGGCCAACGACACATAGGTGATCGGCACCCCGCTACGCTGAAGGGCATTCACGGCATCCTGACTCGCTTGGTTGAGCCGAATCACGAGCTTGTTGATCCAGCGCTTGTCCGAATCGCTGACCTGGTAAGGGCCACCAACCGTACATGCGCCCACCTTGGTCTCATCGAAGGGAAGGGGATACCCCACCACCAGAATTCGGTCGACAGACCGATCGGCCTCGTAGATTGCCTGGTAGACATCCTTCAGAGAGTACACCGGCCGGCCATCAGCAGTCAGCGTACTGGTAGCCTCTCCAGCCGTTGGGCCACTCAGAGCCGTCAGCCAAGCGTCGACCTTGGACCAAAGCTTCGGGTCTGCCGGATGGTTCTTGCAGTCCGAACTGCCCTTTGAGCCGAAACCAGTCACACACGCCGGCAGCACCGACAGGAAGCCGGCATCGTTGCCGCCAATCGTGATGGTCACGATCTTCGCGTTCGCATCCGACTTCAGTCGGTCGAGCTGGGACGGCACTCCGACAGCCTGGTTGGCTGAAAATATATCGGCCGTTTCGGCACCGGCACATGCCACCACACCGGCTGGTGTAGCGAACTTACTTCCCCAGCCGTCCGGCAAACGATAGCAGCTCGAAGGCCCCTGCAGAACCTGTTGGTTGGGTTGCACCCCGAGTCCTGAGGAGTACGAGTCGCCGAGCACCATCACACTGGGATTCGTCGCAGAAGTCGGAGTCGCCGCAGAAGGCGTTGAGCCGCTCAACTTCGCCGAAGCCGACACCGAGGTAGCAGCCGAGACTTGCCCGCCCACGGACGACGAGCCACCGCCAGTACAACCCGCCGCCAGTATGGCTGCGAGTACCACTGGAAGCCAGCCCGCCAGTCGCGGCTTTCGAGATCCGAGATGCGACATGAGTCGCCCCTTTCGATCGATTGATTGCGAGGTGCAGCTATAGACTTGAAAACGCAGCTATCGCGTTTAGTCGTAGCTGCATTAACGCTAGTAGTAATAACATTAAGGGATATATTAATCAATCCATCCATCAGAACCATCTTCCACCCTACTCACTCAAATGCTATATTGACCTCATGCTCGAAAAACGTCTTTTCGACACCATTCTAAAGAAACTCACCCGCGGCGGCATCCAAGTCGTGTATTGGGATAACGATACGCGCAAATATGGCCCTACCAAGCCCTATTTCACCATGCACATCAAATCCGCCAAAGCTCTTCGCGCTATTTTCAAAAACCGCTCACTTGGCCTTGGCGAATCCTATACCAACGGCCTCATTGACATTACCGGCGACCTAGAAGGCGTTGTGCGCCTCGTCGCCGAAAACCAATCGGCCTTCTCGAGCCTCGAAAAAACCCTTCGCCTCGCCAAACGCCATCGCAACATCGCTAGCAAACAAAAAGGCTATATCGCCCACCATTACGACCTCGGCAACGATTTTTACAAACTTTGGCTCGACAAAAACATGCTCTATAGTTGTGCCTACTTCAAATCCGAAAATGACCCTCTCGAGCAAGCTCAAATGCAGAAAATCGACCACATCCTTCGCAAACTCCAACTCAAACCCGGCGAACACCTGCTCGACATCGGCTCGGGCTGGGGCACACTACTCATCACTGCTGTAAAAAAATACGGCGTCACCGGCCACGGCGTCACCCTGAGCGAAGAGCAGCTGGCCTATTGCAAACAAGCAGCTATCCGAGAGGGGATAGCAGACAAACTCACCTTCGAACTCACTGGCTATCAAGAGCTACCAAAACGCGGCCTCACTTTCGACAAAATTGTAAGCGTTGGCATGTTTGAGCACGTCGGCCAAGGTAATCATAAAGATTACTACCAAGCTATCGACCGCCTCCTCAAGCCAAACGGTCTCTCGGTACTTCACACCATCACCCAACAAATCGAAGAACCCAACGACCCCTGGATCGACAAATACATTTTCCCCGGTGGCTACCTGCCTTCAAACCGCGAAATCACCCGCGCTCTCCCAAATTACAATTTTCGCCTCATCGACTATGAAAACCTGCGCATCCACTACGCACTGACCCTCGAAGAGTGGATGCGCCGCTATGAATCTCATAAAGATGAGATCATTGCCATGTTCGACGAACCCTTTTACCGCATGTGGCATTTCTGGCTCGCCTGCTCGGCCGCCAGCTTCCGTTACGCTCAGTGCGACCTCTCCCAGTATGTCTTTACTAAAGGCCCCCAAAACAACCTACCTCTTACCCGAGAATTCTTGTATACAAAATAAACCGCTTCTTGACAGCCCAGCAGTTACCTTGCTAAGGTCTCATGCCAGTGCCCCTCGTCGGGACAAACCAAAAATCCTCTAGACCATTAAGCGCAAGAACTGTTACCGTATTCATCATGAGCAAAAACCTCGTTATCGTTGAGAGCCCTGCCAAAGGCAAAACCATCGCCCAATTTTTGGGTAAAGATTATCAAGTAGAAGCTTCGTATGGCCATGTACGCGACCTACCAAAATCCGGCATGTCCATCGACATCGAGCACGGCTTTACGCCCACGTACCAGATTAGCCCCGACAAGAAAAAACGCATTAGTGAGCTCAAAAAAATCGCTAAAGCTGTCGACACCGTGTGGCTCGCCTCCGATGAAGACCGCGAAGGAGAAGCCATCAGTTGGCACCTATGTCAGGCCCTCGGACTCGATCCCAAAACTACCAAGCGCATCGTCTTCCACGAAATCACCAAACCCGCCATCGAAGGTGCCATCAAGCACCCCCGTACCATCGACCAGCATCTCGTAGACGCTCAACAAGCCAGACGCGTGCTCGACCGGCTCGTGGGCTACGAGCTCTCGCCCGTACTCTGGAAAAAAGTCCAAGGAGGCCTCAGCGCCGGCCGCGTGCAAAGTGTAGCTGTACGACTCATCGTGGAGCGCGAGCGCGAGATCGAAAACTTCACTAGTGGCTTTAGCTACAAAGTAAGCGCCGAATTCGATGCAAACGGCGCTACGCTCAAAGCCGAACTCCCAACCCGCTTCAAAACGGACCTTGAGGCCAAAAAGTTCCTCGAAGACGTCGCGCCAGCTAAATTTTCGATAGCAAGCCTTGAAACCAAGCCTGCCGAGCGCAAACCCACCGCTCCCTTCACCACCTCCACTCTCCAGCAAGAAGCCAGCCGCAAACTCGGCTTTAGCGTGAAGCAAACCATGGTACTCGCTCAGCGCCTCTACGAGGCCGGAAAAATCACCTACATGCGTACCGACTCCGTGCATCTGTCCGACACCGCCATCGATGCTGCAGCCGCCATGATCAAAAAAACCTATGGCGACAAGTACTACCAAAAACGCCAGTTCACTACTAAATCTGCGGGCGCCCAAGAAGCTCATGAAGCCATCCGCCCCAGCCATTTCGAGCACCCCACCATTACCGGCGAATTCGGCGAAATGCGCCTCTATGAACTTATTTGGAAGCGCACGGTAGCCTCACAAATGGCCGACGCCCGCCTCGAGCGCACCACCGCCCTCGTAGCTACCTCAACTCGCCCCGAAAAACTCACTGCCAAAGGCGAAGTCGTCATCTTCGACGGCTTCCTCAAACTCTACCTCGCCCAGGACACGGACGATGAGACAGAAGAAGAGGGAATACTGCCGCCGCTGGTTGTTGGCCAAAACTTGAACCTGCAAATTATGCGCGCCGTCCAGTTGTACGACCGCCCCAAACCTCGCTACACCGAAGCTAGCCTCGTCAAAAATCTCGAAGAAATGGGCATCGGCCGCCCCTCCACCTACGCACCCACCATTTCCACCATTCAAGACCGCGAATATATTGTAAAAGGTGACCTCGAAGGCAAAGAGCGTCCGGTGAAGAAATTTGAGCTCAAATCAGGCACCATTACCGAGCAAAACACCACCGAAACCTATGGTGCCGACCGCAACAAACTCGTCCCCACCTCAGTCGGCATGCTCGTCAGCGACTTCCTCGTAGCCCATTTTCCCGCCATCGTCGATTACGACTTCACCAAAAAAGTTGAGGAAGAATTCGATGATATCGCAGACGGTAAACAAACCTGGAATGCCATGATCGCCGAATTTTACGGCCCCTTCCACGACACCGTGCTGGCCGCAGACTCTATCACCCGCCTCGAAGCCGCCGGAGCCCGCGAGCTAGGTACCGACCCCAAAACCGGCAAACCCATCATCGCGCGCCTCGGCCGCTTTGGACCCATGCTTCAGCTTGGCAGCGCCACTGACAAAGACAAAGACGGCAACGACGACAAACCCAAATTCGCCCCCGTTCCCACCGGTCGCCGCATCGACGATGTCACCCTCGAGGAAGCTCTCGAGATGTTCAAACTTCCCCGCATTATCGGTCAAACCACCGACGACAAAGACATTGCCGTCAACTTCGGCCGCTTTGGACCCTACGCCAAATACGGCTCTAGCTACGTCTCTATTAAACCCGACGACCCCTTCACCATCACGCTGCCTCGTGTGCTCGAGCTCATTGTCGAAAAAACCGCCGCCGATGCCGCCAAACACATCAAGTCATTCGAAAATTCGCCCATCGTCATATTGAACGGTCGCTTTGGCCCCTACATTACCGATGGTAAGAAAAATGCCAAAATCCCCAAAGACACCACCCCCGACGCTATTGATCTCGCACAAGCAACCGCCCTCCTGGAAGCCGCCCCTGCAAAATCCAAGCGTAAACGCATTTCGAGATCATAACAGTCTCGGCAATTTGCGTATTGTAATATCTGCCAACAATCGCTACGATATTTGTCTAAAATCACAACTAACCTCGGGGCTTCCTTGCTATGGCTAAAACTAGGCGCAAACATCGCAGTCAGCCCCAACCAGCCTTTTACGAGACCTTATCATCGGCAGCACCAGCGCCCGTTAGTCTTTCGCAACTTGCCGGCGAAATGCCGCTCGTGCGGCAAATATTCACAGAAATAGGCCAATTCTTATGGCAAACTGCCCGCCCAAAGGCTACTCAGCTTAGAGCCTATGCATTTGAAGCTGGGCTCGCAACTTCAGACACTATCTTGCGCGGCATCCAAAATGTGAGATTTGCCTCTCATTATAGCCTCGAAGCCGCAATCACCTATACACCATCAATCACAAAAGATTTCGCCGCCACTCTCGCACGCATTGCCCATATTTTGTCCAGCAAAAAAGCCAAGATTTCTTACGCCCTCATAGCCGCCCTAGCGGTCGTTTCTTTCGCAGCTACCTGCATCAACACTGCGACAACCACCCTAAAAACCTATGCCAGCGATATTTCCAGCCCTGCCGCGCTGCTCGCCAAGAAAAAAACCGGTACCATTATTACCGATCGCAACGGACAAATATTATTTGAGGGGTACGGGGCTAGTTCGAGTGGCCAAGTTAAGCTAGCAGAGGTGCCAAAAACCCTCCAAGATGCCACGCTTGCCGCCGAAGACCCGGCTTTTTATGATCACCCTGGCTTCTCGCTACGCGGGACCATGAGAGCTGCTGTTACTGACATCACCCACCAAAATACGCAGGAAGGTGGCTCAACCCTCACTCAACAACTGGTAAAAAATGCACTGCTCACCTCTCAAAAGAATTTGGAGCGCAAATACCAAGAGCTTCTCCTCTCTATTGCCCTCGAACAACGCTACAGCAAAGACCAAATCCTCGAAATGTACCTAAACGAGACTTACTACGGCGAAGGCTCATCGGGCGTGGAAGCAGCAAGCCTCACCTATTTTCACAAAGCGCCAAAAGACCTTACGCTGGGAGAATCTGCTCTTCTCGCAGGACTCCCACTTGGCCCGAGCAGACTCGACCCCAACGTTAATCTCGCCGCCGCTACCGGCCGTCGCAACTATGTGCTAGACCGCATGGCTACCCTCGGGAAAATCACCTCTGCAGCCGCCAAGCTCGCCAAAGCCGAACCCATACAGGTTTACGCCAAAACCATTACGATCCGTGCGCCACACTTTGTGTTTTATGTCCTAGATCAATTGCGGACCAAATACGGTGAAGACATGGTCGAAAACGGCAACATTAAAGTTCAAACTACCCTTGATCTTTCGAAACAAGAGCTCGCCGAACAAACCGTTTCTGCACGCGTCAGCGCTCTCGCCAGCCACCATGTTACCAACGGTGCCCTTATTTCGCTCGAACCCAAAACCGGCGATATTGTCGCGATGGTCGGCAGCGTCGACTACAACGCTCCCGGCTTTGGCAATGTCAATGTCACGCTCTCCCAGCTCCAGCCAGGCTCCAGCTTCAAACCTTTTGCCTACGCCACTGCTTTCAAAAAAGGCTGGACCGGTGCCACTACAATCGACGACGTACCCCTATCGGTACCAAACGGCGATGGCACCATGTACACGCCTCAAAACTATGATTTGCGCTTCCACGGCGTCGTCACGGTTCGCCACGCGCTCGACAACTCACTCAACATTCCAGCCGTTAAAACCCTTCAGTTTGCCGGCATCCATGACACGATTCAAACAGCCCACGACCTCGGCATCACCACCCTTCAAGACGAATCCCGCTACGGCCTGGCACTCGTCCTGGGTGGGGGAGAAGTACGGCCCATCGACATGGCTACCGCCTACGCCACTTTCGACAACAACGGTCAGCGAGTCGAACCTCGCGCCATTCTTAAGGTCACCGATCGCTACGGCAAAGACATTACAAAACCCGAAAACACAAAACCCACCACCGCCCTCGATCCTCGCATCGCTTTCATGATCACAAGCATTCTCACCGACGACAGCTCCCGTCAGCCAGAATTCCCTGCCGGCGGTCCCCTCACCCTTACCGGACGTCCTGCAGCCGCCAAAACTGGTACCACTAACGACTTTCGCGACAACTGGACGGTCGGCTACACTCCGCAGCTAGTCACCGCTGTCTGGGTGGGCAACAATGACCATACCGCCATGGAAAACGTCGACGGCATCACCGGCGCCGCCCCCATCTGGCACGATTACATGCAGGGCGCCCTTGCCGCCGATCCAGTCGTCAATTTCACAGCTCCAGCGGGTATTACTACCGCCAAAGTCTGCTTCAGCGACGGTGGTATCGCCAATCCTTGGGACTTAGGCTATAGCGAAGTGTTCATGACAACCGCCGTGCCCACAAAACCGTGCGCCACGTTCGTACCCCAAGCGTCGAAACCCACTACACCCACAGATCCCGGACTACCCACCTTTCCAGTCCCACCCTCTATAACCTTCCCGCCCTTCAAATTCCCGCCCATGCCCAATACAAACCCCTCCAATTAACCGCTTGCAGTCGACATTACTAGCCAGGTATGAAGCGACTTTTTCGTCTTTTTACCATAAGCATCATTGACAAAAACATTAATCTGTAGTATAGTATTTAATCGTTCAAATTTAGTGAACGTGAAGGAGTTTATTACACCATGAATACTACAAACTACACACGAGCACGCCGCCTTACCCAAGGCCTCGTAGCCGCAAGCACTCTCGCTGTCTTGGGCATGGGCATCGCTGCCGCTTGCCATCCACAGGGTATTATTACAAAAAATGTTAAGGATGTTACAACCGCTTCTGCGAACGTTGCTGCCGACACTTCGGCCAGCGCCCTCACCGTCCACCCTGGCGATACGCTGGTTTACACTATCTCAGTTTCAAACCAAGCCACCGCTAGCAATGATGAGATGATCAACACGCTCGTCACCGACAACCTGCCCGCCGGGCTCGCGCTTGTTAAAGCCGATTCCTACAACCTAGGCACCGTTGGTATGAAAAAGACTATACAGCGCACTGTTACCGTAAAAGTTACGGCCACCAACGCTGGTCTTATCAAAAATACTGCCTGCTTTACGGGCGATTCCATCGACCATAAAGTTCCTCAAAAAGGTTGTGATGTGGCCTACGTGAATGTCGTGGTGCCGACCCCAACCCCCACTCCAACACCCACGCCTACTCCAACCCCCATACCAACTCCGAACCCCACCCCGGTACCGACGCCAACCCCCGGTATGGGCGAGACTCTCGGCACCTCGATTCAACCTACAACTCTGCCCGATACCGGTGCCGCCATGGGCTCAACCGGCCTTGGCCTCAGCGCCATCATCGGTACCAGCGTAGCCTACATTCGCTCTCGCAAGCGCAAATAACACGTTTGTCGCTAAGCAAAAAAGACCCAATCATGGGTCTTTTTTGTTCGTCACGGTATAATATCGATATGCAAGAATTAATCCGCCAGTTAGAAACCCTCGACAGCGACATTAGTGCCGCTATGATTCAGCTCGATATCGACACTGACCAAGCCAAAGCTACGGCTCTACACGAGCAGACACTCGACCCCAATTTCTGGTCCAACCCCATAGGCGCAAGCGAAATCTCCAAAACCCTCGCAGCACTCAATCGGCATATTGAGTCTTGGACCCGGCTCCGAGCTGAAGCCCGCGAAACACTCGATCTAGCTCGCCTTGAACAAGACAGCCACGACCCTGAACTCAGTGCCCAAATCCGCGAACTCTACGAAACCGCCCAAACCGAATTCGACCGCCGCAAATTCGAACTCAAACTCTCCGGCCCCCACGATCGTTCGTCTGCCATCGTTGAAATCCACGCCGGCACCGGCGGCACCGATGCTCAAGACTGGGCCGAAATGCTTGAGCGCATGTATCTGCGCTGGGCCGAACGCGAAGGCTTTGTCGCCGAAATCGACTCCACCTCGCCCGGCGAAGAAGCCGGCATCAAAAGTGTCACGTTCGAAGTTAATGGCCCCTACGCCTATGGCAAGCTCAAAGGGGAAGGGGGAGTGCACCGTCTCGTACGCCTAAGCCCCTTCAATTCCGACAACCTACGTCAAACCTCTTTCGCGCTCGTCGAAGTTTTGCCTCAAATCGATTCTGGTCCCGAGCTCGAGATCGATCCCAAAGACCTTCGCATCGACGTCTACCGCTCCGGCGGCCACGGCGGCCAGTCGGTAAACACTACCGACTCAGCCGTACGCATTACGCACATTCCCTCCGGCCTTGTCGTCGCCATCCAAAATGAGCGTTCCCAACTCCAAAACAAAGAAAAAGCCATGGCTATTTTAAAATCTCGCCTGGCCACTCTCATGGAGGCGCAAAACAAAGCCGAGCTCACCGACCTGCGAGCCAGCGACAAATCGGCCGAATGGGGAAGCCAAATCCGAAACTATGTCCTCCACCCCTACACCAAGGTCAAAGACGTCCGCACAGGTGCTGAAACGAATGACGCCCAGGGTGTCCTTGACGGCAATCTCGAGCTCTTCATTGAGGCCTATCTCAACAGTCAAATTGGCCCCAAGGCCTAAAAACCCCTCATATGATAAACTAGTACCAAATGATTCTCTTTGACCGCGTTACGAAAGTTTACCCAAATCAAATGATCGCTCTCAGCGGTCTCAATCTGCATATTCAACCCAAGGAATTTGTCACCATCGTCGGCTCCAGTGGTGCCGGCAAATCCACCCTCATCAAACTTCTGACCCGCGAAGAAGTGCACTCCTCCGGCAAGCTCATTGTGGGCGGACTCGACTACGACACCATCCGTCCCCGCGACGTCCCACTTGTTCGCCGCCGCATCGGTGTCGTTTTCCAAGACTTCAAGCTCCTCCCGGGCAGACGAGTCGGCGAAAACGTGGCCTTCGCGCTCGAAGTTTCGGGTGCCAGAGGCCGCGAGATCAAGCGCGCTGTGCCCAAAATGCTCACCCTGGTCGGCCTCGCCTCCAAAGAACGTGCCTACCCTCACGAGCTCTCCGGCGGCGAACGCCAACGCGTCGCTATCGCCCGGGCGCTCATTCGCCAACCCAAAATTCTCATCGCCGACGAACCCACCGGCAATCTCGACCCCAAAAACGCTTGGGAAATTATTGAGCTCTTGCTCAAAATCAATCGTTTCGGCACTACCGTTCTCCTCACCACGCACAATAAAGAAATCGTCAACGCCCTCAAACGCCGCGTCATTACCATCAACCGCGGTCGTATCATCAAAGACGAAGAGCAAGGCCGCTACACCCTCGAGGGCGGCAAATGATGCTGCAATTATGGCGCGTTCTGCTTGCCGGTAGCCAAAATTTCCTCCGGAATCTGTGGCTTTCTACCGCCGCCACAGCCGTCATGACCGTCACGCTCACGATCGTCGTTATATCGTTTATCTCAAATTCCGCTCTTACCGACACCGTCAAAGGTCTAACCGACAAAATCGTGTTGTCCGTTTATCTGCAGGACACCATTACTGATCAACAAAAAACGCTCGTCGAAGACCGCCTCAAAGCTACCGGCAATGTTCAGCAAATTGACTATATTTCAAAAGCCGACGCCGTCGCTCACTTCAAAGATCAAAATAAAAATAATCCCACCCAGCTTGAAGCTATCGAAATTACCGGCAACACCTTACCGGCATCTTACGAAGTACACCTAAAAGATCGCAATAAACTCAATGACCTCATCAAAGTCGCAAGTGACCCACAGATCAAGCCGTTGCTCGATAGCCAACATCCCGTTAGCATCTCCGGCTCGCGCAAAGATGCTATTCAAAACATCATTCATGGTTCAGATTTCGTTATCCAGCTTGGGTTGATCGCCAGTCTGATCTTTCTTGTAATATCTACGCTCATTATCTTTAACACCATTCGGATGGCTATTTTCACTCGACGCGATGAAATCGAAATTATGAAACTCGTCGGCGCCACAAAATGGTTTATACGCGGGCCATTCCTGTTTGAGGCCATACTATATGGCACGGTCGGCGCCTTCATCGCCACGGCTCTAGCGTATGCACTTCTCCTTGGTGTCGGCCCCAAACTCAGCAATTACATCAACGTCCATTCCACCATGATTCTCTTCACATCGTACCCATTTCTCATTATTTGCGCTCAAATCTTGATCGGTATGTGTATTGGCATCTTGTCGAGCCTACTCGCCATGAGCCGCTATTTAAAACTGTAAGCACGATGAACCTCCAGAACGAGTTTGACAGATAAGAAACGGGTAACGTAACATAAAGCTAACCTGGAGGGGCCAGATTTTTGCGTAGCGTTCAAAAAATTCAAATCTTCAAAAAAATCTTCGCTAGCCTCAGCGTCGTGCTTATCCTGTTGCTCTCAGCCGGCAATGTGTACGCCGATCAATTCGACGATGCCATTGCCGCCGCCAAACAACAAGCTGCCGATGCCGCAGCCCAAGCAGCAACTTTTCACGCCCAAGCCAGCGACGCTCAAACTAAGCTTAACCAGCTCAATGCCCAAATCCGCGAACTCCAAACCCAGATCAACTTGAACGAAGCCCAGTCGGCCAAACTTATTGCCCAAATAGCCGACGCACAGGCCAAGCTAGCGAACCAAAAAGCCGTCCTCGCCGACATCGTAAAAACAATGTACTTCGACTCAAGTGTTTCTCCCATCGAAATGCTCGCTTCCAGCCAAAACATAAGCGATTTTTTAGACACCGAGCAATACCGAGAAACCATCAAAACCAAAATTCAATCAGCTATGGACGAGATTCAGAAGTTAAAAAAGTCGCTCGAAGATCAGCAAACAAGCTTAGCTAAGACTCTAGAAGATCAGAAAAGTCAGCAAATAGCGCTAGACAAAACCCGGAATGAAGCCGCACAATTACTCGCACTCTACAGCCAAAATGCCGCCTCTGCCGATCAGCAGGTGCGAGACTCTAATGCCCAGGTTTCCAAGCTACGATCCGAGCAGGCTATTGCTATCGCCGCCGCCAGCCACCACATTAGCGGCGGGTCGGGTTGCGGCGGATATCCCGCGGTCTGGTGCAATTCTCCACAGGACAGCATGGCCGATTCGTGGGGAATGTATAACCGTGAATGTGTAAGTTACGCCGCCTGGGCCACTGCCGAACGCTTCGGCCACACCATGCCCTATTGGGGCGGACGCGGCAATGCCAACCAGTGGCCCGGTAACGCCAGAGCCTCCGGGATCCCTGTAGATAATTCGCCCCATATCGGTGATGTGGCCATCTATATGGGCGGAGCTTTCGGACATGCCATGATTGTTGAGCAGGTCAAAAGCTCCACTGTCATCGTCTCGAGCTTCAACGCCGACAACACCGGTCATTACTCCGTCGACGAATGGCAGACAAGTTCGCTGTATTTCATCCACTTCCGCTAGCAAACTAAAATTCATATTCTCAGGCAAAAAATCTCCAAATCGGCTACACTAATGAATGCAGCGCTAAAGAAAGGTTCATTCATTTTGAATAAATTCGTCAGTTTGAAAAAAGTCGAGATCAACCCCATATTTCTCGGCGCAGGCATTCTTGTTATCGCACTCGGATCGTTCTACGTCGGCGACATGTACCCCGGCATCATTCCGGATCCCTTTGCAAAACCAGCCCACCACCTCGACTTTTCGAGCTTAAACACCATTTATGCACTCATGCAGCGCAATTTCGATGGCAAAATCACCGATCAGCAAGCGCTTGACGGCGCCAAGGCTGGTCTCGTTGCAGCTGGCAGCGACCCCTACACCGTCTACTTAAATCCCCAAGCCTCAAAAGCCCTATCGGACGATCTAAACGGCCAACTCTCTGGCATTGGCGCGGAAATCGGCATCAAAAACAATGTCCTAACCGTAATCTCACCCATTGCAGACACACCCGCTGCAGCCGCTGGACTCAAAACCGGCGACCTCATCGCCAAAATCAATGGTGAAGACACCACCGGCATGGATGTCGACACCGCTGTTTCGAAAATTCGCGGAGCAGCCGGCACCAAAGTCACCCTAAACCTCATTCGTAGTGGCACTCCAGCTGCGTTTGATGTCACGATCACACGAGCCAACATTACCGTTAAAAGCGTTAAATGGAGCCTCAAAAACGGCAATGTCGGCTATATCGACATTACCCGCTTTGGTACCGACACCGCCGGTCTCGTCGACCAAGCCGCAGCCGATCTCAAAAGCCAAGGTGCCACCAAAATCATCCTCGACCTACGAGGCAACGGCGGCGGTTACCTCGACGCTGGCGTATCTGTTGCTAGCGAGTTTTTACCTGAAGGCAAAACAGTCGTCTCTGAGCGCACCGATGGCAAAACTACCAACACCCTCCCCGCCAGCGCCGGCGGCAAACTCATCGGCCTGCCAACCGTAGTGCTCATAAACGGCGGATCTGCTAGCGCCTCGGAAATTGTCGCTGGTGCCCTTCACGATAATAAAGTCGCTCAGCTCGAAGGCGAAAAAAGCTTCGGCAAAGGCAGCGTCCAGGAAATCAAAGATCTGCCTGGCGGTTCGCAGCTCAAAGTTACCGTCGCCCACTGGTACACCCCCGGCGGTATCAACATCAACAAAGAAGGGATCAAGCCCGACGTCGACATCAAACTTACGGCCGACGACTTCAACGCCAACCGCGATCCTCAGCTCGACAAAGCTCTCGATATGTTGAAATAGGAGAGAAAAGCCATGACAGATCCCGTCAACCGCGTCGGCGCAATCGACATCGACAGCAGCATCTATCAAACCTACAGGGCAGTTGATGCCCTCGGGGAAGTTATGTCGAAACTCTACCCAAATCGCATTGACGCAAAAATTTTCCATCAAGAAGTGGGGGAGTTCTACTTCAAAACCGACGGCCGCAGCTTTGGCCACGACATCGAGGAACACCTCAAGCAGCAATACGGCCTCGACTTCGATGAGCTTCGTCCCCAAATAATAGAAGGTATGCGCCATCACAATCTCGTATTTGACGACGCCGTAAGTATGTTCAAACGCCTCTTAAAGCAAGCGGGAACCGACCTATGGTTTATCACCGTTGGGGTGAGAAAAACCCAGGAACTCAAGCTAGAGCTTATTCATAGCGAGCTTGAACGCCGACTCGGCCACTATGTCGCTCCCATCCCACACATTATTCTCGAAGGCAAAGAGATCATTGAAGACAACAAAGGCAGGTTCCTAAGCGAGCTCTGGCGCAATGGCTTTCAAGCAGGCACCAAACACTATGACGAAGCCTTCGTTATTGAAGACAATGCCGAACAAATCGGTGCCATTACCAAACGACCAGGCCTCACGCTGTACCAAATCGTCCGCAAAGACGCCAAATATCCGCCCGTTACCGGGCGACCGGACATTAAAATAATTACATCCCTTACCGAAGTGCGCTAATTTATCAAAAACCCTCAAAATATACCAGCCGCCACTACAATTTAGAAATGACAAAATAAAACAAATGTGGTATCGTGTCGCGAAGCCATCAATCCACAAGTGAGAGGAGACGGAAAATGGCTTGCACTATAAAAGCCGCGGTTCCGTCCGTGAGACCCCGAGTCCAAAAGCTAATCCTCGACTGGCTCGCAGTGCTAGACCTGGATCGCACGCTCTTCGACTCCGGCCTGTACTTTTCCGATGTCATGGAGTGGTTCGCCCAGCTCGAGGGCCTGGAAGCAGTCCACACCATGCAAGAAGCCGAGAAGATGGGCGACTTCGACGTCCTCGGATTCCTCGAGCAGTACGGAATCTCGGATGCACAGGCTCAGATCAGGGCTTACGTCGAGAAAAAGTACCCAAATGGGCATCCGTACTTGCGGCCGGGCGCGAAGGAGCTTGTGCTCTTCCTTCAGCGCCACCCAAAAGTGCAGCCCATAATTATCACAAAGGGAGCGTCGGTCCACCAGGAGTTCAAGGTTTCATTCTGCCCCGAACTCAAAGACCTCCAGGTGTATGTGATCTCGGGCAACAAAGGGGAGCTGCTCCAAAACGGCTACAACCCACGAACGAAGACCTTCAGTCTACGGACGAATCTGCCGACGTGTCATCCTCATTGACGACAAAGGACAAAACGTCCTCGCCGTCCACCCACTCACGGGGCACACCCTTCTTTTCCACAATCTCACGACAGACGGGAAAGATCGCGCGTCAACCCGCCGGCGAGACATCTATCCAATCAATTCGCTCACGCAAGCTGAACGAATCATTAGCCGGCGACTGCTCAGAAGCCCTACCTGAACAGTCGCCATCAGAGGCGTCCGGGAATCCCCGGGCGCCTCACGACGTTTTAAAAACCATAAAGATTTTCCTTGCCCTCTTGGCTCGTCTCAGGTATTATCAAAACCAATTGGTGTTACCGATGAAACGAGTGTGTTGGAAAGGAGACGTGTGGCGCAAAAAAGCCAGACTAAATTTATTTTTGTAACGGGGGGAGTCCTATCCGGACTCGGTAAAGGCATCACCGCAGCTTCTTTGGGCACCATCCTAAAAGCCCGCGGTTTTTCAGTTAATATTCAAAAATGCGACCCCTATCTCAATACCGATGCCGGCACTATGAACCCAGCCGAGCACGGAGAAGTGTTCGTCACCAAAGACGGCGCCGAAACCGACCTCGACCTTGGCCATTACGAACGATTTCTGGACGAAGAGCTGGGTCAGTCCAGTTCACTCATGAACGGCCGCATCTATGCCAACGTTATCGCGGGTGAGCGTGCTGGTAAATATCTCGGTAAAACGGTCCAAATTATCCCCCACGTCACCAACGAAGTCTTACACCAAATTCAGTTAGCTGGTACCGGCTTTGATTTCCACATTGTCGAAATTGGTGGCACCGTGGGTGACATCGAATCGCTTGCTTTTCTAGAGGCCATCCGCCAGTTTAAGCGCAAGGTCGGTGCCGAAAACACCCTCTATATCCATGTTGTCTATCTGCCATATCTCGAAGCTTCCCACGAGATCAAAACCAAACCGGCCCAAAACACCGTCCGCGAACTACGAGCAGCTGGTATTCAGCCCGACGTCATTGTCGCCCGCTCCGAAAGACCCGTAAGCCAACACGTACTCAATAAGCTCAGCCTCTTTTGTGATGTCGATGAAGGTGGCATCATCCCCATGCCCACGGTCAAAACCGTCTACGAAGTTCCACTCATGCTCGAAACAGCCGGCCTCGGCGATTACGTTACCGGACACCTTGGTCTTGGAACCCGTGCTGCCAAACTCGGCGACTGGAAACGCCTCGTAGAGCTCATTAAGCACCCCGACCACCACCGACTAAGAATTGGCGTAGTCGCAAAGTACATGGAAAATGAGGATACATATTTATGTGTCTTTGAGGCCGTAAAAGCCGCTGGCTGGGCGAATCATATCCGTCCTGAAATCTGTTGGATTGACGCCGAAAAGATTTATGATGACCCAAGTCTCCTCGCCGGCTACGACGGCCTTATTGTGCCGGGCGGATTTGGTGGTCGTGGCGTCGAGGGCAAAATCAAAGCCGCTCAATATGCCATGACTCATAACATCCCATATCTTGGCTTGTGCTATGGCTTGCAAATGGCCGTTATCGCCCTTGCTCGTCATATTGGCCTCGAAGATGCCAACTCAACCGAAGTCAACCCGGACACAACTCATCCTGTAATTGACATTATGGCTGATCAAAAAGACGTCACAGCCAAAGGCGGAACTATGCGCCTCGGAAACTACCCCTGCGTTCTTGATCCTCACTCGATAAGCGCCCGAGTCTACGGAACCAAAAAAATCGTCGAACGCCACCGCCACCGTTTCGAGTTCAACAATGCCTACCGTGAACAGCTTCAAGCCGCTGGCCTAGTTCTGGCCGGTCTGTCACCCGACAAACGTCTTGTCGAAATCATCGAGATCAAGGACCACCCCTTCTTCGTTGCAAGCCAGTTCCATCCCGAGTTTAAGTCGCGCCCAAACCGGCCGCACCCGTTGTTCGATGGCTTCATGAAAGCGGCCGACGCCTACAGCCGTCAAATTGCCCAAACCCCGGCCAAAAGTAGTATAGTTGGGCTATGAATAACCAAAAACCACGCATATTACTCGTCGAAGACGACTTAGCGCTAGCCTCAGCCTACAAAGTGCGCATGGAGGCTGAAGGATTTGATGTTTACCATTGTCCGAATGGTGAAGAAGCAATGCAAAAAGCCGTCGAATACCTTCCTGATCTGATCTTGCTCGACATCATGATGCCGAATATCTCAGGCTTCGATGTACTCGATATCCTCCGCAACACCAAAGAAACCGCGCATACAAAGATCATCATTTTAACCGCCCTCTCTCAACCTTCAGACAAACAACGAGCCAAAGATCTCGGCGCCGATGATTTCCTCGTAAAATCACAAGCCGTAATTGCCGACGTTATGAAGCGAATTCGTTTCCACCTCGGTCTGAAAGAAATCGGCTCCACGAACTAACTCGATCTCGGAAGATTTTCTCTTGCGCTTATCAAACCACGCAAACACCAATGCCACCAACATCTAAAACCTCCCTTGCAGTTTACGCAAAAACCGGTGCGTCGCTGGGTCTAACCCACCAATATCCGCAGCCAACACCTCATCGAATGTCCACCATCGATGCCCAATAAACTCTCCCGGATCAGGATCAAGCTCCATATTCACATCCCCCGCCACCACATACCACAGGCAAACGTCGGTGTGTCGCCCGTCTCCATTTGTTACGTTTGTCGTTATCATCAAGGGCAGACTCCCTATGCTTGCCTCTGAGGCCGCCCGCAGGCCCAACTCTTCGGCAAATTCTCGCTTTACCGTTTCATGAGGGTCTTCATCCAGCTCCACATGACCGCCAGTTGGAAGCCACAATCCGGCCTTACGATGATTCACCAGTAGAACCTGGCTGCGCTTCCCATCTACAAGCACAAAATATGACACCAAATGTTGATTCGGCACATCCGGTTTAACACGTCGAAAAAGCTCAGCACCACCATCAATCCAGGCCAATACCTTAGCGATTGTCGCTCGCTCCAAAGCGTCAAGCGGCTCAATATGCTCGACAATCGTTCGAATATTAGTTCGGCTTTTGTTCATATTCATAGCATATCAAAAAACAAAAACCATGCAAGACAAAAATCAATAATAAGCATCGAAAAACAGTTGCCAAGAAAAATCCCCCGAACAAACTGCCCTGGGGGATTTTACTTAACCGGTAGCTAAGGGATTATTTAGCGTCGGATACCACTGAGACAAACGTACGACGTACCTTTGTGCCGGTAAACTTCTGAATCTTCTTCACTGAAAACTTCACGACACCATCCGCCAAAGCAAACAAGGTGTGATCTTTTCCAACACCCACACCCACACCAGCCTCCATACGCGTACCACGCTGACGCACGATCACGCTGCCCGAGCGGACAAATTGGTCGCCAAAGAGCTTAACACCCAGGCGCTTAGATTGACTATCGCGGCCAGTCTTGACTGAACCACCGGCTTTTGTATGTGACATAGCTTATATTTTCCTCAGTAACAATAATTGCCGCCCGACCACTTGATCTTCTCTAGCATAGAGTAGGGGAGTCCCAGCAGCACGAAAACTCTTCCGAGTGTAGCCTAAATGAGGCAGTTCGTCAACTAATCCCAGATAGTGCCACGTATGTCCAATCCGCCAAGCCGGCACGCACAAACTCACCTGCGCCCCAGGAGCAAGCTGTTTGGCCCAGTTCTTCAAACTATCGCTATATAGAGCCAAAAGTTCATGACGCATAGAGCCAAGTTCCGAAAGAGTAGGGGAGTGCACCAAATTTGGCCCCAAGTACCCCTCGCTCACCACCGCACAACCAGCTGGCAAAACAACTTCGCGTGCGTCAGCCTGCGTAGCCTCCCATTCGGGTAGTGTGCGCTCAACCGCTCCATCCAACCAAGCCATGTTTTGCTCCGTAGCCGCCACCATTTCCGCCGCCACATCCGAACCCACAGCCGCTCGCCCCAAGAGCCGCGCCTCCTGCAGCACCACCCCAGTTCCGCAAAACGGATCCATCACCACTGGAGCCGAGGTCGTATTCACCAAAAGCTGCGCCAGTTTCGGCGGCAACATTCCCACTCTTGCACTTCGAGCCGGCCGGTCGTAGTCACGTTTCGAATACCAGTCAATGTCCTGCACGCCAATTGTCCGAGCAATCACCATTTCGCGACCGCTCACTATCACCAGAAGCTCAAAACCATCCTCAACGATCCGGTTATGACGCAGTTCAGCCGCCGTTAGCGCAACCCCCTTCGCTGGCACAACGAGCCGTACCGAGCCCCGCTCACGCAGGCGTTTTTTAAGATCGAGCCCAGCCGCCAGCAACATTTTTGGCGTATCGCGAGTCCCATACACGCTAAGACCAAATGACGTCTTTGAGCCCTGCACCGGCAAGGTCTCCAAATCCAGGGGCAAATTCCGCAGCGATGTCACGGCTCCCCGGTACAACACCTCCCCCAATTTCAGCACGCCACCAACACGATCAATCTCAACCGGCACCGCAAGCATGGCCGCCTGCCGCCCAAACGGCTCCAAATCGTCCGGCCCTACTACCGATTCCAGCTCCACAAGGCCAAGCTCTGGCTGTCGGCCCAATATTGCAATATAAGATGGCGAGGACATAATTAATTGATTATATCAATATCTCAATCATTTTGCCAGTCAAGTAGCCTATAATAATTTTATGACTCCCCAGATTATCACCGTCAGTGAATTCCTCGCCATCATCAACGAAACCCTTACCTTCGCCTACCCTCAGGTCGTGGTAGAAGGGGAAGTCTCAAGCTTCAAAATCAACCAAGGCAAATTTGCCTTTTTCGACCTCAAAGACGAAACAGGCGTACTCTCGTGTTTTATGATGGCCCGTGAGCTCAAATTACCCATCGAAGATGGCATGAAAATCCGCGTCGCAGGCAGCCCCAAAATCACCAAATTTTCCAAATTTAGCCTCACCGTTCGGGCCATTGAGCTTGCCGGAGAAGGGGAGCTGCGCCGGGCCATGCAGCTACTCAAACAAAAACTCGAAAAAGAAGGCCTTTTCGATCCAGCCCGTAAGCGCCCGCTGCCCAAATTCCCAACCACCATCGGCCTTATCACCTCCGGCACCTCAGCCGCTTACAGCGACTTCATAAAAATTCTTAACGCCCGTTGGAGTGGCGTCACGATCAAGCTCGCCGACGTCACGGTACAAGGCCAAACCGCAACCGACCAAATCACGAGTGCCCTAGAATACTTCAACCTTAGCCCAGAACCCGTCGACGTCATCGCCCTCATCCGTGGCGGCGGTTCGCTCGAAGACCTTATGGCCTTTTCGACCGAGCCCGTCGCCAGAGCAGTCGCTGCCAGCCGCATACCCATCATCGTGGGCGTGGGACATGAAATCGACACCAGCCTAGCCGACTATGCCGCCGATGTCCGCGCCGCCACTCCCACTGACGCAGCCCGACTCATTGTGCCTGACCGCACCGAAATCAGTGCCCGCGTAACGCACCTCGAACATCGAGCGTATGTATCTCTTACTCAAGCTATTACCCGCCGCCGCACCATCATCGACCAACGTCTCGCGGCTCTCGAACATTACCTTCGCCTGCCCCAGGAGCGAGTAGGAGAGTTAACGAATCGCCTGCGTCACAGCCTCGAGCGCCTGGCTAGCCGCCAAGCTCACAATTACCAACAAGTACAGCACTTCGAGCACCGGCTCAAAAGCGCTCAAATCAACCTTCTGGCTGGACGTCTCGCCCAACTGGCCGCCCTTGCCCGCACCTTGCGCAGCTTTGACCCCCAAGCCACCCTCAATCGTGGCTACGCTATCGTCCGCCACCACGGCAAGATTTTGCGCGAACCAGGCAGCACCAAAACTGGCGACAACCTCACCATCCAACTCAGAGCCGGCGACATTACAGCACAGATCACAAAACCATAGGCAACCTCAAGGCCCATGATACAATTTATGGCATGGACAAACCCTTCGCCTTCGAAACATCCCTCAAAGAACTCGAAGAAATCACCACCTGGTTCGAGTCGTCTGATGTCGATCTCGATCAAGGCTTAGCCAAATTTGAACGCGGCATGGAGCTTGCCAGCCAGCTCAAAAGCCATCTAGCCTCCGTCGAAAACCGGGTTGAAAAAATCAAAGCCCGCTTTGCCGGTTCCACAGCAACCGATTCGACCACGGCTCTCGAAAACCCGGCCGCCAGTCATCAGGATCAAACTGACCTCTTCGGTGCCCAGGGCTAAACTTGCTGCCCCTCGTCCTCCTCGCAATCGTCTTGCCATTTGGCATCGGCGCCGTTTTCGGCGCACCATATCTACCGATCCTGCGCCGCGATAGCAAGCACATTTTAGAACTTGCTAACCTCAAGCCCGGCCAAACCCTTATCGATCTCGGCTCGGGCGATGGCCGTCTGCTCCGAGCCGCCGCCGCCCGCGGTATTCATTGCATTGGTTACGAAATAAATCCCTATCTCGTCCTTTTGTCTCGCCTCGTATGCTGGCGTTACCGGAAATCCGTCACCGTCCATACCGCCAACCTCTGGAACACACGCTTGCCACCCGCCGACGTCATCTACATCTTCGGGCTCGACCGCCATATGACGCGCATGCACCAAAAACTCGTTGCCGAGATCACGAAACCCACCAGAGTCATTTCCTACATCTTCGCTCTACCTGGGCAAAAACCCATCCAGCAAACCTCGAACACCTACGTATACGAATATGGCGCCCATGCCAAACCCACCCACCAGCTTGAACAAACCATCTCATCGCTGTAGCATAAGAGCTAACAATGAACAACCAAACCATTATGCCCACAAGCTCTGGGCCATTCAGTTCGAACCCTTCCGGAAAAAATCGCGGCGCGCTCGTGGTGATGCTTCTCATTGTCCTTGGACTCGGCACCGTAATTTTTGGTGCTCTCACTGTCTTTTTCTCGACCAAAATCATTACGGTAACAAGCGACGCCAACAAGCGCGTCACTGCCGCTGCCACCAATGCCCGTACCGACCAAAAAAAGCTCGATGAAGCGGCCACCGCCCTTGCCACCGAGTCGCCTTTCAAAACCTACACCGCCCCCGAAGAGCTCGGATCATTCGTCATTAACTACCCCAAGACTTGGAGCAATTCCCTTGACCAAGAATCGTCCGGCACTCAACTTCAATTTGTCTCCACGCCCAACTTTTTCCAACGAAGCTTTGGGCAAGACCAGCCTGTTGCAGCCCGCGTCATCTTCCAGCAACGCACCAAAGACCAGTACCTTGGTCAATTTAGCACTCAAATAAAAAAGGGCACAATAAAACAAACCGACACCACCGTAGATGGCCAGCCTGCATACAACCTGGTAGGGCAATTCATTGATCACAAAACCGTTCGCCAAGTAGTAATCCCCGTCCGCGATAAGGTACTTGTGTACTCCACCGAAAATAGCCAATATGCCACCGAGTTCAATGCCATGCTAGCTCAAGCCAAAGTCATACCATAGCATCTATTTTTCATCTATCTCATGCTTGAGTGTTGCACGAGCTAAATGCTACCGTGGTAGTACAAAGGTGAAGGGCAACAATCGTGGCCGTTACAAAAACCGCTTCAAATCTCCTAGGTATCCCAACCCCGCTTGAGCTCACAAAACGCTTGGCCAGTTTCACGACAGCCAAAACCCCAGCCCAATACCTAACTGGCTGCTGTCGGATCCTCCAGCACGCCTTTAACCTGCCCGTGAGCGGTTTTCTCGCAGGCAGCCCACATCAAGCTGCAGAGCAAAACCTGCCGCCCGCCCTACGCGGGAAAATTGAATATCCCGACATCTCGCAGTCCGGCGCAGATCTGCTTGCTTGGACCAAAGGCCCAAACCTGAAGCCCATTATTGCAGCTCTTGACGGCGCCACACCCCATGTAACCCTCATTGTCCACTCTAGCGAGCGCCTCGGCGCGATTCTTCTGTGGTCGCCCTTCCCGATAACCACCGAGATGCAGGCCCTCCTTGACCTTGCTGCCTCTCACATATCGTCCGAACTCAAAGTTCTCACATTAGAACAAACGGCCAAAAATAGCCTTGCTGAAGCCATTACGCTCCAACGAATCACACAGGCCATTACCAGCTCACTCGATTTTGATCAGGTCTCCGCCACCCTTTTGCAAAACGCCCGCAAATTCTTCCATGTAGACGCCACCGCTCTGGCGTTGCTTTCCGAAGACGGCCAGGAATACTTCGTGAGCCAATCGCTTGGATTATCATCTGAATTCACAGCCGCCCTCCGCGTCTCAAAAAACAACTCCGTAGCTCGCCAACTAGCCGAAGACCCTCGCGCCATTCAAATCTCCGACCTTGAATCTGCTCCTATTTCCGGAAATCCCGGCCTTACCCGCAAAGAAGGTTTAAAATCGCTCATGCTCGTGCCCATCATGGCTTCAGGTCAGCTCGTGGGAGCACTAGGGCTCGCGTCCAAAAGCCTACGCACCTTTAGTGAAGCCCAGCTACATTTTGGCCAAAGTCTAGCAGAACACGCCGGCATCGCCTTCGCCAATGCCAACCTTCACGCCAACTTGCGCCGCGCCTCAGGCGAAATCGAGCAAACGCGCAATCTCATGCGCGACGGCCTCATTGTCTTCGATGAAGGCCACCGATTGCGCTACTTTAATGCCGCCGCAGGATCCGTTCTGAACCTAAAAACCGTCCATCTCATGAAGCCTTTTCCATTTGTGGCCATCAAGGCTACGGCGCATCTAAAAATCAATGTTGAACAGCTCAAACAGGCCATCAATCAAGCTCTGATCGGACAAGTCAGCCGCACCAATTTCTCCGTCGAAGCCGAAAATAAGACCGGCATTCGCTATTTCGAAGCCATTTATTCCCCCTACCAAGGTCACGGAAACCCTGAAGTCGGCGCCCTTATGAACATCCGTGACATCACTTCCATCTACCTTGAAAAAGAAAAACTCCAGGCCATCCAAAATGGCATCTCGGATGGGCTCATCCTCATCAGTAAAACCGGCTCCATCATCGAATGCAACCATGAATGGACCAGACTATTTGGTCTCCCTACCAACATCCTCGGCCAGCCCTTCACCAGCCTCCTCTCGGGCCGCAAAACCCTCACCTCCGACCGCGATCCCGCCGAAATCATAGAAGGGGCGCTCAAAGGCAGACATATCACCTATTACGTACACGATCTCGAGCACAGCCGCCATGTCCAAATATCGATCAACCCGTTTAGTGCAGGGGGCAGCACAGCCGGCGCCGTCGCCACCGCTCGCGATATCACCTCCCTCATCGAAAAAACCGTCGAAGCCAATGAAATGGCCGCCAAAGCCCACCGACATTTAAGAGAATTGTCCCAGCTAGCCGAACTCTCCGGCATTGTGGGCTTCAATGTTTCAAGCATCTATCAAAAATACTTATCGAAAACCGCCACCCTTCTTGAATCCTCATCGGTAAGTCTCTATCTGTACAATCCGAGCAAACAAGTTCTCGTGCAAGACCAGGCCGTCAGCCCAAATGATGATGATACCCCCACTCTAGAGCTCGGCTCCAAACATCTCGCCGCCCGAGCCTTCACCTCTCGCCAGCCCCTTACTACCACCAACAAGAGTGCAAACGATCATCGAATGGCTTTGCCGATATCACATCACTCCAAGACCCTCGGCGTTCTACTAGTTGGTCGCTCAACCCAGGCTTACGGCGACCACGAGGGCAAACTCCTACGCATGGTAGCCACTCGCCTTGCTGTACTCGTGGAAAACGCTAGTCTCTATCACGACGTCAACGCTCGCCGCGAACGCTGGGAAGCCGTGTTTCGCTTCACCGAAGAGGGGATTGTGATCTTCGACCGCAGCGGCATCGTCGTCGGATTCAACCCTGCCTGTACTCAAATTACCCAATTCCATCCCGCCGAGGCCATCGGTAAACCCTTTGCCAAAATCATCAAAACCGTGGGACCCGAGACCATAAGCTCCGGCCATATCGGCCCCATCGAACGCGTTCTCGGAGAAGGCGTCACCATCGCCAAAAGTGAGCAGCTCCTCGAAAATCGTGGCGGCACCCGGGTCTGGACCGAAATCAGCTATTCGCCCATCTTTGACGACACCGGCCGGGTCACCTCGGGCATTGCCATTATTCGCAACACCACCAAAGACCGCGAAGTTGAAGAAATCAAAAGCGACTTTATTTCTATCGTTTCCCACGAGCTCCGCACCCCTCTCACCGCCATCAAAGGTTTCCTCTCCATGACCCTAAAACACGATTTCGGTCCTTTGAGCGAAAAACAATTCCACTACCTCAGCCGCGTCTACCAATCCAATCAACGCATGATCGACCTCGTCGAAGACCTCATGGACGCCACCTACATCGAGTCTGGCAAAATCACCCTAAACATAGCACCCGTCGCCCTTGATAGCGTCATCGCAAGCGTCGTCTCCGAGCTGGCCGCCAAAGGTGCAGCTAGCCAGATCATGATCCGCGTGCGTAGGCGTCAACGCTTGCCACTCGTGCTCGCCGACGACACCAGATTGCATCAAATCGTGCTCAACCTCGTCGATAATGCCATCAAATACTCCATGCCCGGCACCGAAGTGCAAGTGAGCTTCCGCGCCCAGGGCGACGAACTCATCACCACCGTAGCCGACCACGGCGTAGGCATTGGCAAAAGCCAAATCGACCGTCTCTTCACCAAATTCGGCCGCATTTTCAATCCCTTGAGCGTCCAAGCCGGCGGCACGGGCCTTGGTCTCTACATTGTCAAAAACCTCGTTGAATCCCACGGCGGTCGCATATGGGTTACCAGTATCGAAGGTAAAGGCAGCAAGTTTAATTTCAGTCTTCCCATTGCCAAGCAACTTCCCCTCATCGAGTAATCTACCAGATAATAAACGGTAGCCCCCAGGGCATACTTTTGTTAAACTAACAACACTATCAGGAGCAAAGAGTATGGCAAAAATTTTACTGGTCGAAGACGACACTATCCTCGTTGAAATGTATCAAGCCAAATTCGAGCTCGAAGGCCACGAAGTCCACGTCGCCACCAACGGTGAAGAATGCCTTGCCATGCTCAAAGATCTGCATCCCGAGTTAATCCTGCTCGATATCCTCATGCCCAAGCTCAATGGCTTCCATGTACTCAAAGAAATCAAAAAACAACCTGACCTGCGCCAAATTCCGGTTATTCTCCTTACCAATCTCGGCCAAGCGGAAGTCGATATGAATCAAGAGCTCGCCAAAGCTCTTGGCGTCAACGATTACCTCATTAAGAGTCATCACACGCCCGATGAAGTCGTACACAAAGTCGTCAAAGTCCTCGAGTCTTCAGGGCCGCACACGCACGAAAAATAAGCTCATGAAACCCCTCGAACGGTGACGTCACGCCCAGCCGCAGAGGCTCTCAAAGGCATTGTTATTGGCCGCACCAATTTTGGTGAAGCCGATAGGGTAGTGCGATTCTTCACGCCCGAACGCGGCAAAGTCAGCGCCGTCGCCAAAGGCATCCGCAAAATCAAATCTCGCTCCGGAGGCCACTTGGAGCTCTTCGGCGAAGTCAGCCTCATGCTTATCCGTGGTCGAAACCTTGATACCATTACCACCGCCCGCCTGCTTTGGTATCCTCACCAGCTCGTTGGCGACTACCATCGACTCAGCCTAGCATTCACCGTCGCCACAGCCATCGACCGCCTCACCGAACCGGATCAACCCGCTCCGGCTCTCTACACGACCTTGCGCGAAACCCTCGAAGCCATTGACCAAGGCGCCGACAGCCAGCTTGTTGAACTCTGGTTCAAACTCCGCCTCCTTGAGCTCACCGGCTACCGGCCAGAACTCAACGCCTGCACAGTCTGCGACCGGAGCGACACCGACACCAGCTACACCTTCGACCCGGCTCGTGGTGGCATCACCTGCACCGCCGATTCCACCACGTTTGCTCATCCCATGGATCAATCCGCCATCAAACTCTGGCGCCTGATGTGCGACTATCCCTTCGCCACCATCGCCCACATCGCCCGCGCCACCGCGCTAGCCAGCGCTACACTTGAGTCCTGCGATGAATTTTACGAACACCACCTCGGTCGAGCTTTCAGGCCTCAAGCCACCCCCTAAACGAAACGCGCCCCGCCAAGCTCTCTTTTTTCGGACCTAGTCCAAGAGAGAACTTAGCGAGGCAGGTAGCCGCCGCGAGTTGCACGATCACATGAAGCAACCAACCCAGATCGCTGTAGGCCGTACGCGGTCACGGCGAGTAGACTTCACCCATGAGGTAATCCAACCACAGAAGATCCATCGGGATAACCCACCAGGGATGGTTCTTCCCGGCCGACCGCGACATAGCCGCCCCCCAAAAGCGATGACTTCCTGGCAGATTGCGTGGGTTGTTGAGCACCATCGCCCAAACGACATCAATCACCGTCGTCAGACCCTCTGCGCAATTGAACTCAGGATGAAGTTCGGGAGGCAGATCCCAGATCGTATTTTCCGTATCGTTCCCCTCAGGGTCCCAGACAGAATACGCCGGAGGATCCACGTCTTCAGGCAGGTAGAGCACCACCACCGTGACGTCACACCGCAATTGCTGCCTCACTTGGCGAACCATACAAGCCTCCTACTCAGAAGAATCGCAAGGACCAATAAAATTGCCAAAAAGCCTATCTCGTAAACCCGCAAACGAAACCGGACGAAATCTTAACACACATCAGATATCAACCACAAACACACTTAGCTACTTCAACCATTGACGCACATCCCCTCAAAATGTCACAATACCGCCCATGAAACCGCCAAAATCCGAACTCGCCTGGGCCCTCGCCGACTTCCTCGAAGCGGGCACCGAGCCATCGCCGCGCCATATCTCAAATCCTCATGCTACCGAAGGTCAAATGATGACCGACGACGAAATCGAAGAATTCATTAAAGACTCCGTTGCCACTTTGCGTATCCTCTCCGATAAAAAGTCTCCTCGCTACGCCGAGCTCGTTGCGAACTACCAAGCCGACCTCACATACCTCCAAGAACTTGGCCGAATCACCGAGGACGATTATAATGACCTCACTAGTCCAGATAACCTCAGGTTTTAGTTCCTATGGCAAAAACAGCCGTCACATCACTCGAAACCCTTGTCGCCCTCGCTAAACGCCGCGGCTTTATTTTCCAAGGCTCCGAAATTTACGGAGGGCTCGCCGGTACTTGGGATTACGGTCCCTACGGTGTGCTGCTCAAGAACAATCTCAAAGCCCTCTGGTGGCAGCACTTCGTCACCGAGCAAGAAGACATGTATGGCCTCGATTCTGCCATTCTCATGAATCCGCGTGTCTGGGAAGCTTCGGGCCACACCGGTGCCGGCTTTGCCGACCCACTCGTAGAAGATCTTAAAACTAACAAACGCTACCGGGCCGACCATCTCCTAGAAACTGCCGGCGTCGAAAACGTTGCCGAGCTCACCATGGAGCAAATGAGCGCCAAAATCAAAGAACTGGCCCTAAAAAGCCCCGAAGGCAATGAGCTCTCCGAGGCTCGCACCTTCAACCTCATGTTCTCTACTCAAGCCGGCCCTATCGACGACACCTCAGCCAAAGTTTATCTGCGACCCGAAACCGCCCAAGGCATGTTCGTAAATTTCAAAAACGTCCTCGATTCCATCCACCCAAAACTGCCCTTTGGCCTCGCTCAAATCGGCAAAAACTTCCGCAATGAAATCACCCCTCGTGATTTCATCTTCCGCGTGCGCGAGTTTGAAATTATGGAATACGAATATTTCACCCAAGCCGAGCACTGGGAAGCCACTTTCAAAACTCTGCGCCAACGTACGCTCGATTGGTTCGACCGCATTGGCTTAAAAAACGAACACATTCATGAGCTCGACGTGCCCGAGGCCGACCGCGCTCACTACTCGTCCAAAAGCATCGACTTCGAATACGAATACTCCATCGGCACCAAAGAAATCGGCGCTATCGCCTACCGTACCGATTTCGACCTCACCAACCACACCAAACATTCCGGCACCGATCTGAGCTATCTCGACCCCGCAACCGGCAAACGCTTCATCCCACACGTCATCGAGCCCACCTTCGGTCTCGATCGTCACGTACTAGCCGTGCTCACCGAGGCTTATGTCGAAGAACAAGTAGGGGAGGGCGACACACGCGTTGTCCTAAAACTCAAACCCGCCCTCGCACCCGTCAAGATCGCCGTTTCGCCCCTTCTACGCAACAAACCCGAACTCGTCGAAAAAGCCCGTGAAGTTTTCGCCACGCTCAAGAAAAAATACGGTGCCGTCATGTTCGACGACAACGGCAACATCGGCAAACGCTATCGCCGCCAGGACGAAATCGGCACCCCCCTGTGTGTCGTCATCGACTTCGACAGTCTCACCGATCACGCCGTCACCGTCCGTCACCGCGACACCATGGAGCAAACCCGTATTAAAATCTCAAGCCTCGCCGCAGGGCTCGATACATTATTGGAGACCTTCTAACATGACAGCTACTACCGGCCCTAAAGTCGTCGTCATTGGTGCCGGTACTGGCACTTTCACCATCCTCTCGGCGCTCAAATACTACGCCCGGGACATCACCGCCATCGTCAACATGTCCGACGACGGCGGATCCACTGGCATCTTGCGCGACGAGCTTGGCGTGTTGCCGCCCGGCGATGTCCGCCAGTGCCTCGTAGCACTCTCGGAATCAGACCAAAAAATGCGCGACCTTTTCAATTATCGTTTCGATGAAGGTGCCCTCGAGGGTCATTCGTTCGGCAACCTCTTTCTGACAGCGCTGGAAAAAACCACCGGCAGCTTCGCCCAAGCCGTTCGTACCGCTGGCGAAATTCTCAAAATTTCCGGGCAAGTAGTACCCGTAACTCTTTCAAACATCAAGCTCGTCCTCACCGAATCCAATGGGGAAGTCATAAAAGGCGAGTACCAAATCGTTCAGCACCGCTTCCAGTCTGCCCGTCCCAATCTTTCGCTCGAGCCCCAAGCCAAGATCAATCCGGAAGCAAGAGCCGCCATTGCCGCTGCCGATGTGGTCGTAATCGCTCCCGGCAACCTCTACACCTCGCTTGCACCCACCCTCATGGTCGGCGGCATGAGCGAAGCCCTCGCCGCCACCAATGCCAAACTCGTCTACATCTCAAACCTCGTTACCAAACCAGGCCAAACCGACGGTTTCAAAGTACATGACTACGTGCGCGAAATCGAACGCTTTATTGGCTCAAAAACCGTCGATTATGTCATTTATAATCAACTTAAGCCCACCCTCCAGCTACTCAAAAAATACGCTCAAGCCGGCGAATACGCTGTTGGCTTCGATCCTAAAGTCTTCGAAAAAGCCCACTACCAAGCCATTGGGGACGATCTTGTTTCGAATGCTATACCCAAGCTAAAACCTTCTGAGCAGCGTATTCCACGCACGCTCATCCGTCACGATTCGAACAAAGTCGCAAGGCTAATCATGAGGATTTACTTTAGCTAATGAAACCCACCACCGCCATCATCTTCGCCGCTGGAATCGGCACCAGAATGCTCCCCATCACGAGCGCCGTCCAAAAAGAACTCCTACCCATAGGCAACCGACCCGTCATCGACTACATCGTTTCGGACTGCGTAGCCGCCGGCATCACCCGCATTATTTTCGTGACTCGTCCAGGCCAAACCGGCCTCAAAGATTATTACATCGGCAATCTTAGCCTTGAGCAAAATTTGCAGCGCCTTGGCAAAACCGAGGCTCTCGCCAAGTTAAAGGCTATTCATCACCAGGCAAGCTTCGAGTTTGTCGAGCAAGCTCCAGATGCGGGGTATGGCACTGCTGTACCGCTCAGAGCTGCCCTGCCGCTACTTTCACCAAACGAAGTCATTTTGGTATGTAGCGGCGACGACTTTGTCTGGCACAAAGATCATACCTCCGAGATGGCAAATTTCATCCAAACCTTTACGAACAGTGGGGGAGAGGGCGGCATCATGTCGCTCGAACTGCCTCGAGAAAAACTGCATCACTATGGTGAAATCACCATCAAAACCGAAAAAAACCACGACTACCTAGTAGACCTCATTGAAAAACCGGAGCCTAGCCAGGGAGGTACCGCCCTTGCCAACATATCCAAATACATTTTAAATGAGTCTTTGCGCGAATACATTCAAACAGTCCAGCCACGGCCAAAATCGGGCGAAACCTACATTACCGATGCGATCGCCCTGGCAGCCAAAACCCACCCCATCGTAGTGCACCGTATCTCGGGAGAATATCTAGACACCGGAAATCCCACAAATTGGCTTCACGCCAATCAAATCGTTGCAAATGGCGCCGAAACAATCGGTTCTTAAAAACCGGCGATTCCTGTTTACATTAATCAACAAATGTTATAGTATTGTCAAGAATCCAGTTTCGCCCGAAACTCGTGAACAAGTACTTGATTATCGTTGACAGATAGCGTTTTATGTTTTATAATCCTAACCAGTGACATCCCTCATGACTACAAAAACCACCATTACCTACGACTACAAGACTGCCGTTGAGCACATTTTGGAAGAGTTGCGCCGTGATCGCGACCGCCAGATTATTGCGCGGCGCTTTGGGTTTGGTTTGCGTCGTCGCCAAACACTTGAAAAGATCGGCAGTGACTTCGAAATTACCCGCGAACGAGTTCGCCAAATCGAAAAAGCCGCTATCAGCAAAATGCGCGCCAGCGAATCCGCTGAAATTGCCAAAGGCAGCGAACTCTTGCATGCCATAGCCACGGATCAAGGCGGCATTTTGCCAATCGCCGATGTGGCAGAAATCCTTGGTGCAGCCGAAATCGACACCCCCTACATTGTATTTCTAGCTCTCTTGTCGCCAGGGGTAGAGCTCATCGCCGACGATGATGACATGCGCGGCGCTATTGGCTTGTCCGGGATCTACGCTCGCAGCCAAATCGACCAGCTCATCGCCGAAATCACCAAAACCATCAAAGATCACGGCAAACCCATTACGCTCGCCAAACTCAAGAGCAAACTCCCATCCGAAATCGAAAATCTCACCCTCGAACAGCTCATGCGAATCTCAAAGCGCCTCGCTTACTTCGATGGCAAATGGGGCCTCGGCACCTGGCCAGAGGTAAACCCAAAAAGCATCCGCGACAAAACTTATCTCGTACTTTCGCGCCACGGCCGACCACTTCACTTCTCCGAAATCGCCGGACATGTTCGTGGCCTCGGTACCACCAAGCGCAATGTCACCATTCAAGCCGTACACAATGAGCTCATCAAAGATGAGCGCTTTATCCTCATTGGCCGTGGTATCTACGCACTCGCCGAGTGGGGCTACACCCCAGGGACCGTCGCCGAGATTATCGCCAGCGTCCTTCGCGAAGAACAACCCCTCCACAAGGATGAAATCGTGCGACGCGTCCTCATGAAACGCCAAGTTAAAACCACCACCATCATCCTAAATCTGCAAGAAAAAGATCAGTTCCAGCGCACCGCCAAAGCCACCTACAAGCTCAAAGATTAGTCGCCGGCCAAGCCAAAAGCACATAGAGCCATAGTTTCAGGAGGGTACCCGAAATTAACAATATCACCGCCATTTTAACGCCAATCACGGCCATTGTTCAGATTATTGGCCTGGTCTTATTCAAGTTCTATGGCTGGGTGGTGGTGGTAGCAATCCTTGGCTATTTGTGGCGCCAAAACACTCGCCGCGTCAAATGGCTCGGTACGACCGAAAATATCCTCCTCCTCATCGAAGTCCCCAAGGACAACGAAAAAAAAGAGCTCTCAGCCGAGCAAATGTTTGCCTCGCTTCATGGTATTCTCCGGCCCAAATCAGATCTCACCAAAGACGGCGCTATTCAGGAGCATGTCTCATTTGAAATTGTTTCGCGCCTCAATTCCATCCAGTTTTATGTGTGGACCCCCAAGCACCTCAAAGATTTCGTAGAAAGCCAGATCTACGCCCAATATCCCACCGTTCAGATCAAAGAGGGACCCGAGGACTATTCCGCTATCGACATCAATGGCCGCACGGTCTACGGCACTGAGCTTGGCCTCACCAAAGACACCATGATGCCCATTAAAACGTTCGCCTCCTTCGAAGTGGACCCACTGGCCGGCATCACTGGGGTGCTTGCCAAACTTGAGCAGCAGGGCGAAGAAGTCTGGATCCAAATCCTGGCGCGCCCCCTCGACGATGCTTGGCAAAATCAAGGCAAAGCCTACATCGAAACCATCAAAGGTGGCGGTACGCCTTGGGGCGACGGTATTCTCGGAGCTCTCACTCACATCCCCGCCTACGTCATTAAGAATTTTATCCCTGCCCTCACCGCTCCTCCCGGCGCCAAAGTAGCCGACAAAAAAGTTGAGGTAAGTACCGGTCAACAAACCGTTATCAAAGCCGTTGAGGAAAAAATCACCAAACTCGGCTACCAAGTTAAAATCCGCATCGCCTATCTGGGCCCAGATGAAACCTCGGCCAAACAACGCCTCCAGGCCATCGTTGGTGGCTTTAAGCAGTTCAACACTACCAACCTCAACGGCTTCACCAATGCCAAAATGTACAATTCGGCCGAATTCATTGGCGACTACCAAGCGCGCCTTTTCTTCGACTCCGGCTATGTCCTAAACATCGAAGAACTCGCCTCGCTCTACCACCTCCCGCACAAATCCGTGGAAACCCCCAACATGGTCTGGACTACCGCCAAAACCAGTGAGCCACCGTCAAACACTCCCGTAGAAGGCCTGACCGACCCCGAAAAACTCAGCCTCTTTGGCCTCACCAATTTCCGCGGCCGCCATCTCAAGTTTGGCATCAAACGCTCCGACCGCGGCCGGCACATGTACATCATTGGCCAAACCGGAGCAGGTAAGTCGTTCTTACTCCAGCTCCTCACCCTGTCCGATATTTACCACGACCAAGGCTTTGCCATCGTTGACCCTCACGGCGACTACGCCACCGACATCATGAAATACATCCCGGAACACCGGCTAAACGATGTTATCTACCTAAACCCTGCCGACCGCGATTTCCCCATGGCGTTCAACCCCATGGAAATCACCGACCCCGCCATGAAAGACCACATCAGCTCTGAGCTCGTGGGCGTCTTAAAGCGCATGTTTGAATCCTGGGGACCACGTCTCGAATACATCCTGCGCTACACCATCCTAGCTCTCCTGGACCACCCGGATTCCACCATGCTCGACATACCCCGTATGCTCAACGAAAAAGACTTCCGCAAAGCCGTTATCCGTAGCATCCAGGACCCAGTCGTAAAAAGCTTCTGGATCACTGAGTTTGCCTCCTGGAACGAAAAATTCGCCTCCGAAGCCGTAGCTCCAGTGCTAAACAAAGTTGGAGCCTTCGTGGCAAACCCCTTGGTGCGCAACATCATCGGCCAAAAAAAGAGCGCCTTCAACATCCGCCAAATCATGGACGAAGGCAAAATCCTGCTCGTAAACCTCTCCCGCGGTCAAGTAGGGGAGGACAACGCCGCCATTTTGGGTGCACTCATGGTCACCAAAATCCAGCTGGCCGCCATGTCCCGCGCCGATATGGCCCTAGATCAACGCCGCCCCTTCTATCTCTACGTAGACGAGTTCCAAAACTTCGCTACCGACTCATTTGCCGTCATCCTTTCTGAAGCCCGCAAATACGGCCTAAACCTCACTGTAGCCAACCAGTACGTCTCACAGATGCCAGAAGTGGTACGCGACGCCGTCTTCGGCAACGTTGGTACCATGGTGAGCTTCCGCATTGGTCCCGGCGACTCTAAGGTACTCGGCAGCTACTTTGAACCCGTCTTCGAAGCTATCGACCTCACGAGGCTCCACAACCAAAATATCTTCATCTCCATGATCATCGACGGTGAAAAAGCCGTGCCATTTTCAGCCACTACGCTACGTATGCCCGACCCCGAAAACGACCAAACCGAAAAAATCATCCAACTCACGCGCGCGCGTCTAGCCTCCGCTCGCGAAGCCGTCGAAGCGGACATCCGTACCCGTACCGCCGGCGCCGCCGACGAAGGTGCCCGAGCCGGCGCAGCCATAGCTGAAGAACGAAAACCGAACAAAGAGCTCCTTGGTGCACTCAAAAATCCCAATCTACCTCCAGCCAAGCGCCCCGAACCACCTCGCGACAATCGCCGCGACCAGGGGAGTAGAGCATCTGATCGCGGCCGCGAGCGCACAGGCCCCAGCCAACAGCCATTCCGCCCTCAACAACCCAGTGGGGGAGAGCATCGCCCCCAAACGGCTCCTGCAGCTCCACAGGCCCAACCAGCGCCGTCTCAGCCCGCTCCAGCCCCCGAGGCACCACAATCTGTCCCGGTTGCGCCAACCACCTCTCAATCTGCCGGCACCATCAATCCCGGCGAACCCATTAGCTTGCGATAAAAAATAAAGACCCTAAAAACAGTGACGGCCACCTGTCGACGCCCGAAAGCGTCAACAAGTGGCCATTCACAGCCGTTCTTTTTGAGCTGTGCACCAACAATCTACCAGATCCGACGGACGTACTTCACCGTCGCCGGCGGCAGGATAGCCAGGCCGTCGACCAAATTGGCTGCGTCCGCGACCCCATGCCGCTCGATGTGATCGAGCAGAATGTCCGAAGAAGTCTCGGCCATCGCGATACACGAGTCCGCCCCACCGTAGTAAACCCGCAAGATCCCCGTATCGGGATCGTGAGTCAACCCGTTCGGGAAGGCCACTGCCGGAACATCTCCCGCCATCTCGTAATCAGCCTCAGGTCCAAAGACCCAGTGGGGGACCCGCGCCAGGACCTTGGCGGGGTTGTTGAGATCGAAGAGCGCAAGGCCCCATCGATAAATCCTCCCGCTCGACTTGGGCTGGACTCCATGATAGACGACGAGAATCCCCTTCGGCGTAACAACGACCTGGGGTCCCATTCCGATCCTTGAGCCGTCCCACACAGCCCGAATTCCCGGCATCATCACTGGCACCGATTCCGACCACGGGCCCCAAAGCGTTGGGGCAGTGCACATCCAGATTCCGTTCACCGTGACGTCCGAACCGGGAATACCAGCGACAGGACGGTGATACCGATACCACCTCCCATTCAGGAAGAAGACGGTGACGTTCTTGTCCTCGCCGTGGGTCCCGTATGGACGAGTGAAACCGAGGTCCTCGTGTACGGTGCCAAGACCGTCACGCGAAATCGCCAACCCCGGCCGCGGAACGGGTCCGAAAGTCCAGTCATATCCATGGGCCGTGTACGCGCTCACGATGTCGTCGACCTGGAGCCGTGGGTCAGAAGCCGCAGCCTCCGCAGAAACCACCGTCAGCCTGGTGTCCTCGATTCCGAACTCCCACGGCCGGCCTTCGATGGAGCCATCGGGTCGGATCAGGGCCTCATCCGAAGGCTCCATGTACGGTTCAGCGGCCAGTTCCCAGTCCTTGACCCCGTCCTCACTGCGTGCGGCCCACTGAGCCGATCCGCCCACTCGGTCTTCGACTCTTGCTGAGATCAGAGTCTGACCACGCCAGCGTGTCGCTCCCGGGTTCATCGGAACGTTGATCGACGGGAATCCGTGGCGACGGAATGTGTCCCTACTAAGGACCACACCTCGACGGTCGAACATTTCAGGAATCCTGCATCTTTCGGCAAACTTGGAAGTCACAAGTCCACTCTTCTCTTGGAAAGTGATGGAAACAGCAACCGGCGACCTTACTGCCACCGGTTAAAAACGAGTATGATCAAATTATTTCTCATTGTCAAAAATTATTTTCTAGAACAAACCACTCCCCCAGTCCCGAGATTTAAACAGGGGAGTGCATCAAATTGGGTCTAGAATTCGGAAACTAGAGCCACAAGCCAAAACCTAAAAACATAAGGCAAGAATTACGCCTTAGCAAAGCCATAAAATAACAAAAATGGTGGACTACCGTTCATCTCATCGCTCAATAGCACTATGTCGCACAATGTATATTTTGCGTCACAAAACATCAAAAACGCCTAAAACCAACGTTCAAGCGTCTAAAATCAAAATTTTCAATCTTTCCCCTCTTTTGTCATTTTCCCTTACTTTTAAAAGTTATGGCTCCCGCAAACCAACCTTTCTTAAAAAGTTTAAAAACTCATATAAATCCGCACATACAAAAACCGAACTTACCAATGGGGGAGAGGCTATTTATAGTAAGCCTTGCCCGAAATTCGCAAATCAATATACTCGGCCGGTGCGCGTTTTTGGGCCGCCAAAAGCTTCTGTACCGCCTTCAAATCCGCAAGCTCATCTGGTACCTCTCTGCTCGTATCAAACAGCAGCTTATACCCTTTATTGGTCTGAGCCGTTAGATCAAGCGTTGTATCCTTAATGTCTAGCCGTACCACTCCAATACCCATGCCCGCAAGCGCCGGCACCATCTGGTCCACAAACGCCACAAAATGCGTCGACACCACGCGTTGGCCGATCTGCACCGGCAGATTACTCCCGTCATAAACCATTGGAAACGTTAACGCTCCAACCGGACTCCCGATCACAGTACCATCCCGGTCTAATACGTAAGGCTGATTGCCTGTATCCCAACCCAAGCTCGGTTGCTTAAGGGTTGCCGTCACCTCAATCGTATGAAACCATTTACGCCGAACAGATACCGCACGCAACAATGGGTCTTGCTGTTGTAGTTTTGACACAAACGCACCGTCATCAAAGGTTATGAGATTGCCCCACCACAAATCGCCATTTACCAAGACCCGTGCCTCGGACTCTATATCCCCTCCCCTGGCCGGTGCCTGCACTCGTATCGTCCGAATCGCAAATAATTGCCCAAGTGCCCACCCCACGAGCACTACAAGACCCAAAATTACCAGCAGTCGCCGCTGCAAACCATTTAACCTCGGTCTCGGCGTTCGCTTGCGCTGAGGTCTATGAAAAGGCTGCGCCCGGCCGTAAACTGGCCGAGCCGCTACCCGCACGCGGCGTTCACTCATTCGCCAGACTCCATGTTCGGTTCTTGTTCCACTCCCCTACTATGCCGAGCTTCACTCATTGCGAGTTTCGCAAGTTCCACAGCAGCCCCTGGCCGTCCAAAAGCCACAATCGCTTTTGATAGCCGCTCCTGCTCGGCCGGATCACCAAGCACCCGGTCCACTTCGCGCACAAAGCCTTCAGGGGTAAGCTTGGAGCCGTCCAACACGCGCACCGCCCCCTGTCGCGATAGCACCTTAGCATTCGCCACCTGATGCCCCGCCATCTCATAGTTTGGAATCAAAATCGTCGGTTTCCCAAGCACCGCCGAATCATTAATCGTATTCACCCCAGCCCGGCCCACCACCAGATCCGCTGCCGCCAGCGCCGGCCCCATATCGCTCGTCAAAAAGCCCACAGCATGGTATCGCTCCTTGTAAGCTATCTTGCCCATCCGCCCAAGCTCAAACTGAACATGGGCCAGATTCTCCTCGCCAGTTTGATGAATAATCTGGTACCGAGAAAGTAACGATTCCAGCGCCCCCAACACAATCTCATTAATCTGCCGCGCACCCTGCGAACCACCCGTAATCAAAATCACCGGCAGCGACGCGTCTAGCCCAAAAAGCGCAAGTCCTTCCAAACGATGCGCCTTCAGAATATCCGGCCGTACCGGATTGCCCACATACACCAGCTTCTCATGAGCAAACTGATGGTAGCTCTTCACCGGGAATCCCACTGCAATTTTTGCCGCCCACCTGCTCAGCACTTTATTCGTAAGTCCCGGTGCCACATCCGATTCATGAATCACAAACGGAATGCCCAAGAGACGAGCCGCAATGCCCACAGGCAAGCACACAAATCCGCCCTTTAAAAACACCACGTCCGGCTTAAATTTACGCAAAATACTAAGCGCCTGAGCTACCCCTTGCACTGTCTTCAGGCTATCGCGTGCATTCGGGCCCAACGTCGTCAAATTAAAAATCTTGGCCAGACCCCCATCAAAATAATTCCGTCGAAATTTACCAGCCACAATCGGCGCAAAAGCGAGTCCCGCTCCACGCGCAATCTTTGCCTCCATGCCCGAGGCCTGGCCGATGTACAACAGCTCTAAATCGCTACCGAGCGACTTTAACGCGTCGCTGACTGCCAAAGTCGGCAATATGTGTCCGGCTGACCCGCCGCCGCTCACGACCACTCGCATCGCTCACCTCTCTTACTGTGTACTTCGATATATTAAGCAAAACCCCCACTCCAAACAGCGAGATCACCAGACTCGTACCCCCGTAAGAAATAAACGGTAACGGAATTCCGGTCAACGGCACGAGCGACAGCATTGCTCCAATGTTAATCATAGCTTGAAAACCCATCCAAAGCGCAATTCCCGTCGCCACGAGCCTGCTAAACACATCCGGTGCCGCTCGAGCCACCTGCAATCCTCGGTATACGAGCACTCCAAACAACCCGATAACCAGAAGCGACCCGATCATCCCAAACTCTTCTGCAATAATCGCAAAAATTGAATCATTGGCCGCCTCCGGCAAATATCCATACACCTGAATGCTATGCCCGAGCCCTAGTCCCAAAATTCCACCCGAACCCACGCCAAGCAGCGCCTGGCACACATGGAGCGACGCATCCAAAGCGTATTTCGGATCACTACATTTCGGATCAATAAAGGTTGCCAAGCGGCTCAGACGATGCGGGAACAGCACAATCGCCCCCCAAGCCGCCGTCGCCCCTCCCGCTAGCAGCAAACCAAAGTGCGACAGGCGCATTCCCGCTGCATAAAACATCCCCAGAGTCGCAAGCGCAAGCACCATCATCGTACCCATATCGCGTTGAAGCACGACGATCACAAAACAAGCCGCTCCCACCATGATAGTAAACGGCACCACCCCATCCCAAAATGATTTTAATTCAGTCTGATGCCGCTCAAACCACACAGCCAGATACAAAATCAGCGCAATCTTCAAAATCTCCGCCGGCTGCACCGATACCGGCCCTAGTTGAATCCACCGCGTAGCTCCGTGCGAGCTCTGAGACAATCCTGGCACCAAAAGAGCCAAAAGCCCCACCACCGAACCCAACAATAACCTGGACGCCCATTGCCGCCATACCGTGTATGGTACCGCCGTAGCCCCCACAAGCACAGCAAGACCCAGCACTACATACTTAATCTGGTTGCTAAAGTAATAGTTTAGATCCGTATTGCCCACCAGCTTATAGCTCAAAATCGGGCTCACTGAGTACATCATCACCAGCCCCAAAGCCAGCAAAATCACCACCACCAGCGCAATGCCATAATCAATATGGTGTGCGCGCGCCGGACTCCCTCCGCTAAGACTCACTGCACCCTATTTCCTAGCAATGCCAGCACCAAGCCCAAAGCTCCAACCAATTGGCCAACTACCCACATCCGCATCGTCACCTTCGTTTCCGGCCAGCCAATCGCCTCCAAGTGATGGTGAAGCGGCGCCGACAAGAAAATCTTCTTGTGCCGAATCTTCTTCGACAAAATCTGCAGAGCGCTCGACCCTCCCTCTACCACAAACACCGCTGCAATAATCGGGAATACCACGACCGTATTGGTGAGCATCACAATCACACCGAGCGTCGTACCAAGCCCAAAAGCTCCGGAATCACCCATAAAAAACCGCGCCGGAAAAATATTAAACCAAGTAAACGTAAGTAATGCCCCAACTACCGTCGCGCAAAACCCAGCAATACCGTAATTGCCCTGGAAATAAGCAATCACCGCATACACACCAAACGCCGTTGAAAGCAGACCCCCCGACAACCCGTCGAGTCCATCGGTAATGTTGACTGCATTAGCCGTCGATACCACCAGCCCAATAAACAATGGGATATACAACCAACCGATACTAAAGTCCCCCACCGCCGGAATATGGATCAAGTTGTAGCCCAACTTGAAGTAAAAATACAGCGCTCCCACTGTCGCCACACCCAAAATTAAGGAAAACTTAATCTTTGCCCTCATGCCCGCAACACCAAGTTTCGTCCCTGTCGCGCGAATGTTCAAATAATCATCAAACAAACCTACAAGTCCCGCCGCCACCAGTACAAATAACGGCAACCACGTCTGGCTCCGCGACAAATTAAACAACAGCGTAACAACCGCAATCGCAACAATCGTTACCGCTCCGCCCATCGTCGGAATGTTACCCTTGTGCTTTGCCGCATGCAATTTGGCATAAATCGGCGCCTTCTCCCCCGTCACTGCCTCAGTGCGTTGCTGTTTCCAAAACTTATATTTAAACGCCAACCTCGTATAAACCGGAGTAAGTACCATCGACAAAACAAATGACCCAAACGCCAAAATCGCAATACGCGACAAAGACGTAATCTCTTTTTCGTGAATAAAGTTAATGGTGGGTAGAAATGCCATAGTTCCTTCTTTTTTTGAGTTCAGGGTTAAGTTTAACATATCAGGTGAAATACCAACGAGTTATGTCATGAAGTCGGCGGAATTCCATAGTATTTAAAAAGCCAGCGGCAGACGTCACCAAACACCGGCACGGTCGTCGTTTCGGCATAACCAGACACCGACGGCTCATTAATGCGAACCATCACCACAAACTTCGGATTGTCCGCAGGCGCAAAACCCACAAATGAGCCAATGTTGGCCCCATCAATATATCCCGTCCCGTCCGGCTTCGGGATCTGGGCCGTACCAGTCTTGCCCGCAATCTTATATCCGGGATTCATCCCTCCCGCAATATAACCAGAACCATGCTGCACCACGACCTGGAGCATTGCGTTCAAGTCATTTATTGCTGGCGCGCTCATCACATGATCTGTTACCAATTTTGATTTTACCTGCGTCACCGTACCATCGGCCGCCACCGTTCCATCCACCAGTCGTGGCTGATACAAATGCCCTCCGTTCGCAATCGAGGCCATCGCCGCCACCATTTGAATCATCGTTACGCTCATACCTTGACCAAAAGCCATGTTCGCATATGTCACATTGTTTCCAGCATTATTACTCGGCAATACCAGTGACCCGGCCGCCTCGTTCGATTGCTCTATCCCCGTGCGTACCCCAAAACCAAAATGCTTCGTAAAATAATCGTATAAAGTCTTTTTACCATTCAGGGTAAAAGTATCCGGTTTTTCTCCCAACATCCGAAGCACAAACATAATACCCGTATTGAGCGAGTCCCGCAGTACCATCGTCATCGTCTTACCTTTGCCCGGCTTGTCCGTTGCAGCATTACAAACCTGCCGGTCATCAACCTGATAGCATCCAGGGTCATCGTAAGTCGTAGTTGGCTTCACTTTTCCTTGATCCAAACCAGCCGCCATCGTAAAGGCCTTCATGCCCGAACCTGGCTCAAATTGATCCGCCACCACCTGATTCACGAAAACACTATAATCCGATGCCGTATTGTACGAATTCGGGTCAAACGTAGGGAAATTAGCCATAGCCCGCACCGCCCCATTCGACGGGTCCATAATCACAATGCTACCGGATTTCGCTCCCACCTTCTTTACCTGAGCCGCTAGTTCTGATTCAGCCATGGCCTGGATGTTGCGATCAATCGTGAGCTCATAGCTCGTACCATCCACCGGCGGCTTCACCACATTGTTGGCCGTCGCGATCGGAATACCATGGGTATCAGTCTTAGCCGCTAGCTGTCCCATCGTCCCCGACAATGCTTCGTTCAAATAACCCTCAATGCCGTATTGACCCAATCCGTCTGCATTCACAAACCCGATCGCCTGCGCCGCGAGCTGCCCTTCCGGATAATTGCGATAATCGCGGTCTGCCAGACCTACCCCGGCAATGTGCAGGGCTCTCACCTTATCCGCCGTACCCGATGGCACCTTCTCGGCCAGCACCGTGTACTCAATGCCGTGACCCAGCCGCTGCAAATAGTCGTCAGCCGTTCCGCCCAAGACTCCAGCTAGTTGCCGAGCAGCTTCTGGTTTATTAGTCACATAACGCGGATCAGCATACACCAGCGTTAACGTCTGATTCAAAGCTACCGGTGACATGCTGTCGCCGTCGTGAACAAATAACTCCCCGCGCTTAGCCGGGATTTCATATTTTTGCGTATGCTCGTTGTTGGCTTCGGACGAATATCCCCCGTGCTTCAAAATTTGCAAATCCACCAATCGTAAAAACAGCACCAAACCAAAAAAAATCAGCAACAACGAATATGAACTAATCCGTCGCCTCTGAGTGATCGTATCATTGGTAAAGGCCATTTAATGTGTTCCTATAGATCCCCTTCGTCATCGCTAAACGTCCGGGCCACTACATGCGCTGCGTGAATTACATGCCACATGCACGAACGGCTAGCTAACATTCCCACTAGTACTATTGAGGGTACATGCATTGATGTTACCGACTAGCGTACGATACTTGATTCGTTGGCACCATAGCAGCCACCACCGGGGAAGCTTTTGTAGCTTCAATCGACTGCAAGCGTGCAGCCTCCACCGTCAAATCCTGTTTCTGGGCCAAAATTTTATCACGTTGGTCAGTTAGGCCCGTCACCCGGTAGCCCAAGGCTCCGGTCTTGGTGATCTGGTGCAAATACAATAACGCCAACACACTAATAAGTGCGATGACAACAAACGTCGCCGACGTTGGTCCGAGCACAATGCTCGCCGGCTGACGATATAAATTCTGATTACGGCGCGCCGTAAGGGTCGCTGTAGACATGGCGCTCTTTTAGCTCCTAACTTTTGTTTTGTGTTTTATGCGATCTTTTTGGGATTTTTTGGTGGACGAGAACGCGGCCCGGTTTTTTGGAACCGCGTCTCGTCCAAAATGATAGTTAGGACTTCTTAACGCGAACCTTAATGGCTACGCGTCGCGAACGACCCTGTACGGTGATGGACATTTTTAGTCCCTCCTTTTGTTTTTGTTTATTTTTTCGACGGCTCGAAGCTTTGCACTTCTTGCGCGTGGATTGATAGCAATTTCGGTGGAATCCGCCATGATTGGCTTTGTCGTAATTTTCTGCACGCTAGCCACATGGTCGCACGTACACACGGGCTGCTTTGGAGGGCAGATACAATCACGGGATTCTTGGTCAAAGAACTGTTTGACAATCCGGTCTTCCAGACTGTGGAAGCTTATTATAGCAAGCCTTCCTCCAAAGCTCAAGAGTTTTGTGAGAATTGGCAGCGCCTGCTCTAATTGGGTTAGCTCGCCGTTTACCTCAATGCGAATCGCTTGAAACGTCCGAGTAGCCGCGTCAATGTCGCCCTTAAGCGCCACCGTTCGCACGACTCGTGCTAGTTCACCCGTAGTCTCAAACGGACGACTGGCAACAATCGCCTTCGCGACAGCTCGAGCTTTTGGCTCCTCGCCGTAGTCCTGTAGCACGCGCACAAGCTCTTGCTCTCGCATGCGGTTCACTACTTCAGCCGCACTATACGACTGCGACCTGTCCATCCGCATGTCCAGGGGCGCATCAGCTTTAAAGCTAAAACCTCTGTCTGGATTGTCAATTTGTGGTGACGAGACTCCCAGATCCAGCAAAATCATATCCACCTGATTTCCCTCTTCCAAAAGCCTTTCGGCCCCCTCGAGAAAATCGGCGTGGATGATCTTGGCTGCGTCTCCAAACCGCTCGCTCAAATACCGGATAGCATTGATATCGCGGTCCACCAGTATCGCTTGCCCACTTGCTTCGGTCCGGTCAATTACAGCTGCCGCATGGCCGCCATAACCCGCCGTCCCGTCCAGATACGTCTCCCCTATTTTGGGGGCGAGTACCGCAAGGACTGATTCGAGCAAAACTGGTTGGTGTTGGAAAGTCTTCATTTTCAAGGTCACCTATTTAGCAGTCAGCTTTTTGTTTAAACGTTTTTGTTTTTTGATCCGTTGTTTCAACTCTAACGGACAAGAGTGGAGTTTGCCAAGATTAATCGGTAATTTTGCCGAAACAAGAGCTTGGCTGTGTAGTAAGGAATTTCTCAATCTCAGTTCGAAATTGATAATTCCTAAAAAAGAGTGTGTTGTGAGGTGGAGTTTACGATTCAGGTACGAGGCTGATTGGTGCATGCGAGAGCCTAAGGGTCGCCCTGCTGACTGCCAAATAGCTGCCTTTAAAATGTTTGTATTTTTATTTTAAGGTTCTTTTTTTGAAAAACGAAAGTTAACGGGGCCGAGCACTTACGCGCCAGTATTTTCCAGCCCTTACCGCGACTACTTCTTTTTCGATACCTGCGTATTCCAGAAGATGCGCTTCAATAGTAATCCGGCCTTGCTTAGCATCAATGCTACTAGCCGTTTTACCGCTTCTAAATTGAACGTTGAGGTCGGCCGTGTGCTCATCTAGGATATTACCCTTGAGCGCCGGTTCCATCTCTTCGTTCCAAACTTTTTCAGTGTACAGATGCAGGTAGTGTGCAAACCCTCGGGTAATAACCACTCGTCCTCCTTCAAACTCGTGACGCAGCTCCGACGGAATCGTCAGACGGTTCTTGTCGTCAAGTTTTCGTTCAAAGAAGTCCAATTGTTATTCCTACCGTGGTGAGTGCTACCCACTGCAACCCACTAAAAGCAGTATAATCCCCTGCTCTACCCACTGTCTAGGGTAATGTTATCCACACACGAAAGCCCCCCAACAAGTGGGGGGCTTCTTGGTCCCACAGCGCTTTTTTAGCGAAAGCGCTTAAGGGCGTCAATTACACGTCCCGGGGCCAAGGCCCCGAACGTTTTCTTACAGCTGGTTCGGGTCGCTCGGTTTCCCGCGGCGCAGGGCGTCCAAAACCGACTTACGCGATAGTAGATAAGCGCGAGTAGCATAGCCAACGGCGGTAAGTCCTGCAACGCCGCCAAGGGCTGCCTCTGGACCCGTGTCCGGAAGCGACGCACTCAATACTTGACCGGTCGGAACAGGAGTGGGCACGGGCGTCGGTACTGGAGTAGACTGAGGCGTTCCGGTTACGATCACGGTAGCACTACAATCATCGTTCAAAGCCGTAATACCAGCGCTGGTTTTCACTTGAGCTTGAACTTCCCAGGTACCCACACCAAAGGTGAATTCCTTGTAATCGTTGCTAGCGTCCACATCGGTCACTTTCGTAGAAATCACGGTACCGTTATCGGCCTTCTCGGTTACGGTAAAACGATAACCTGTCAGTGTCACGTTCTGGATTTGCTTAGCCACCGTAAAACGGAATAGTGCTGGCTTATTGTCTGCATCCGGTTGTGATGGCGTAAGTTTTACGCACATAAACGACTGCTCAGGTGTCGGAGTTGAAATAGGGGTTGGCGTAGGCTTAGGAGTTGGAACCGGGGTTGGTTTAGGAGTCGGCGCAGGTGTTGGGGTTGGCACCGGAGTTGCCGCAAACGGGTTGGCGCATGAAGTCAGGATAGCCGCAATAAATTTACCCTTCGAATCGGTAAAAATCCAAGCCCTAATCGAGTTCACACCGAACGTATTTGCCGGAACGTGCTGGTAATACGGCTTACCATTGATCATGATTTTAGTACTCGGATGGTAGACATCCAAACGACCAATGCTATTTGCACCCGTTGCAATAACTTTTCCGTTGAAGTGAACGGTGCCATCCTTGTAAATATCACCAAGGTTTGCCGTGGTCACACTGTTAATCATGCTGGCACTAATGCCGTAATGACTGTAAACCGCGGGCAGATCCTTCGTAATATTCGCTTTAAAACGATCTTTAAGTTCAGATGGAGAAATAGCTCCACAATTGATGATCGAGTTGGTATCACAATCGCGAGGCAAAGACGCCGTAGCGTTCGCCGTAAACGGCGCGATGAGCGACACCAATACAAGCCCGGCAATAGCCAAACGAGATGTAACCTTAAACCAGTTCTGATATTTAAACATATAATTCTCCTAAGTTATCGAACCCTCGTGCCTCACCCAAGCATGATTAAACAAGGTAACACAAAAAATGCCCCATGTCAATACTAACTGCTTGTGGTTAGATCTGGTCCAATATCCTCGAGTATCGTTCCGCCGTCCCCTTCGCTATCCGGCCGAGCAAACTTACGCCACCATGCTCAGCCGATAGCACTTCACTGGCGAACGCTTTCACATCGGCCTTCTGCACCGATCGCAAACGCCCAAGACCTTCTTCAAAATCCCAAATCACTCCCTCGTCGTCGTAGCGATCGATATACCATTGCAAAATATCAGCTGCCGTCTGCGTCGAACGCGTAGTCGATCCGATCAACAAATCCTTGGCCGCCTGCAATTCAGACGCGCTACATTCACCGTCCGCCACCGCTTTCATACTCCGCACCATCACCTTAAACAAAGCCTCAGCATGCTCAGGCGTCACATAACCCGTAAACCCAAACGAACTATTACCCGGCTCCGCATGCCCCACCGTCCCCACCGAATAGGCCAGACCGCGCGTTCGCGCCTCCCCCAACACCCGAGAACCCATGCCGCCAACCATGAGCATTCGAACGAGTGCCTGCGCCGACCGCTCCTCCTCGGTGATTTCCCTAAAAAACTTACCAGTCCGGTAGTAAATTTGGTCAATATCTCGTTGAATAACCACCGGCACCTTTAGCCCTTCGCCAATCGTCCGATTAAGCTCAAGACGACGCCCAGCCGGCAAACGGTTAAACATCCGCTCCAGCCGTTTTACGACCGCCGCTCCCCCATCGCTAAAATCACCCGCCAAATAAAACCGCGCGTTCGCTGCCGTATGAGTCCGCACGTAGTGCTCCTCTAGCTGCTCAAGGGTAATCGCATCCAGTTGCCTAATGCGCTCCTCATATCCCAACCACAGCTTCGGGAACGTTCTCGTAGCAAGCCCCATACTACACATGGACATATGCTGGGTAGTATTGCGAGTTAATTCTTCGCGCACATTGCTCACCTCAGCAGCAAACGACGCCGGCACAAATAGCGGCTCACAGACCTGTTCTTCTACGAGCCCCAAAATACGATCAAGCTCAAACTCAGCACACTCATAAATGTATTCATTGTTGTCGGCACTCGTCGAAGCATTTACGTAAGCACCGTTTTTCTGGGCTTCGATCATGAATGCATTGGGCGTGCTATGTCTGCGCGTCACCGTTGCTAGCACATGCTCCATGATGTGCGGCACCTCATAAAATGCTCGGTCTGCAAATTGGAACCCGGAGTGAAACGTAATGCGCACGCACACCACAGCACTTCCCGGTACATCAATCACGAGCCCCGACGCTCCACTAGATAACCGGTGCTCATACACCTTATGCTTCATTACCGCCTCACTCTCATATCGTTAATTTCCAGAAATAACTCTCCGTAAGATGCGTAAAAAAAGCCGCTCAGGCAACAATCGTCGCCCTAGCCACACCCACCGCGTCAAACCCAATGGATACCGAAGCCTACTGCCCGAATCCGTAGCTGCCCGGAAAATAGCAGCCGCGACAGCCTCGGCCGACAGGTTACCGCCGACACGCTGACCCCGGTCCAAGTTTTTCCAAAACGGCGTATCAACACTGCTTGGCTCCACCAGTTTGACCCGAATCCCCGACGATGCCAGTTCCATATAAAGCGACTCTAACATTCCCTCAAGGGCAAATTTCGAAGCCACATACAAACTCCATCCACCAAGACCAATGCGCCCCGCCACACTCGACACCCCCACAATTGCCCCGTATCCCTGCCGCCGCATCAGCGGCACGGCATTGCGAATTAGCTCAGCCGGCGCTAGCGTATTCACCGTCAACTGCTCATCCATTTGAGCGTATTCCAACCCCTCGATCGGCCCAATCAAACCGTAGCCAGCATTACAGACCAACACATCGAGTCGACCATACGTTCGCCAAGCCGTCTGCACCACTCGCTCCAGATCCCGCGGACGCATCATTTCCGCTACCTGCAGATCAAATTGCAGACCTCGCAGCGCCGCCGCCCGCCCTCGGCCGCGCACCGTACCCACAACGATCCAGCCTCGGCTCGCAAAGAGTTTGGCTGCCGCAAGTCCAATACCGCTTGATATCCCAGTGATGAGCACTACCGGTTTCGAAGCTTTAGTCATACTTTGTCGCCCTCATCTGCTGGCCGAAAAGCTAGTAACGCCCGGCGAATCGGGTCCTTGCGACCACCAAGCATCTGCCAAGCAATCGTCACCGCCGCACAAGCATTTTCCAAACGATGCGACCCACTCAGCGCAATTTCATCGGCGTTACAAATAGCCGTATCCGCTATCAACACCACTCCCTCCTCCACCCTCGCTCCTGGAGCCTGCAAAAAAGGTACCCCAAGCCCCGGCGATAACCGAGCTATTTGCATCGAGAGTTCATCGGTACCATCATAAATAGCAATGTCGTCTGAGCGCTGGTGCCAAAACAAGTTACCCTTAGCTGCAACGTATTCCCTCGTGTTCCCATGCCAATCCATATCTTCTGGCTCCACCCGCAAACAAACACCAATATGCGGACTCCCGTCGAGGTCCATCAGCTGAAAGGTCGATAGTTCAAGTATTACGATATGAGTGGCTCGCACTTTGTCTAAAAAGTCTAAAGGTGACACCTCACCATCTCCGCCAAACCATGTTCTTCTACCAGCCTCACCCAGCATTCTCATAACCAACCGCGCTACCGTAGTTTTGCCCCTTGTACCCGTAATGCCAATAATCTGAGCCGGGCACCGTGCAAAAAACTCTCGCACTCCTGTCGTTACCGGCACACTCACCCTCAAATCACCAGGCCTTACTCCGGGCGAGCGCACAATCAAATCATAGTTGCTCAAGCCTCGCAGATAGCCCTCCCCAAGCACTGTTTGAGCTCCTGCCGGCACCAAGACATCGGTCTTGCGGTCATGAACCGTCACGCGTGCCCCCAATGCTTGCCAGTACCGCGCTGCTGCCTGACCGCTCGCTCCCGCGCCAATTACCGCTACCCTCTTTGCGCTCATCGGCGCTTTTTATGCTTTTTCGTAGGCGATGGTGTCCCGGCCGGTCGCACCTTCGCACGCCGCTCTTGCCGTGAACCACTTGGCGCTGACGCGCTCAAAGTAGTTTCAGCCGGAGCATTAGTGCGAGCCTGTTCCGCCGCCCGCGTGAGCGCCGTTTCCACCGGCGCTGCCTCCACCGGGCCCTGTTGTACGCTCATTTTAAAGATTGTTGTAGCAACATCCGCGTCTAAAAGACCAATCAGCTGCTTAAACATTCGGAAACCCTCGCGTTTGTATTCCACCAAAGGATCCTTCTGCCCAATCGCGCGCAGGCCAATCCCGCCTCGCAAACTGTCCATCGCCTCCAAATGCTCAATCCACAACCGATCTAGAGCATTAATGTAGGTAAAACGCTCCGCCATTCGCATGGTCCCGGGCGGAAATTCTGCCGTGCGTTGCTCGTACAACGCCTTCGCATCATCCATCACCAAGTCCACGAGCTCACTTTCGTGTGCCAGCTCCAGCTTCTTCGCAAGTTCATCCGGCACTGGCAAAATACTGCTCACCGCCTCACGCAAAGCCGTATAATTCACCTCATTCGTCCGGCTATCCGTATGGGCTCGCACCATCGCGACTACCTCCGTTCGGATCATATCCAAAATATCGTCCTGCATATTTTCCGCCGCGAGAGCTTTGCGTCTGCGTGCATAGATCACCTCACGGTGCCGGTTCATCACATCATCGTACTCGACAAGCTGCTTGCGGGTATCGAAGTTATGCCCCTCCACTTTTTTCTGAGCACCCTCAAGCGACCGGCTCACCAGCTTGTTCTCAATCGGCGTCTCATCGTCGAGCCCGAGAGTATCCATAATCCCGGCAATCCGCTCCGAGCCGAAGATCCGCATCAAATCATCTTCCAAGCTCACATAAAACTGGCTCGACCCCGGATCGCCCTGACGTCCACTCCGCCCCCGCAGCTGATTATCGATCCGCCTCGATTCATGCCGCTCCGTCCCGAGCACATGCAAGCCTCCGAGCTCGCCCACACCCGGCTCCAGCATAATGTCCGTCCCGCGGCCGGCAATATTCGTCGCCAGTGTCACTGCCCCGCGTCGACCCGCGGCCGCCACAATCGCCGCTTCTGCCTCGTTATTTTTAGCATTCAAAATCTGGTGCGGCACCCCTAGCTGGGTCAGATACTGGCTCAAAAGCTCGTTTTTAGCAATCGACACCGTCCCAATCAATACCGGTTGACCTTTAGCGTGCATCGCCGCCACTTCTTTGGCTACCGAACGAAACTTCCCGTCTTCGCTCTTGTAAATCCGGTCCGGCAAATCTTTTCGCACCATCGGCTGATGCGTGGGAATAATCACTACATCCAAATGATAAATCTTGCCAAATTCCTCCACCTCCGTCGCCGCCGTTCCCGTCATACCCGACAGTTTCTCGTACAACCGGAAGTAATTCTGGAAAGTAATCGTCGCCAGCGTCAACGATTCTTGCTGAATCGCCACCTGCTCCTTGGCCTCAACCGCCTGATGCAGCCCCTCACTCCACCGTCGTCCCGGCATCAACCGGCCCGTAAACTCGTCCACAATAATAATTTCACCGTCTCGCACCACATAATCCCGGTCCCGCAAATACAGTGCTCGAGCCCTCACCGACTGCTCAATGTGATGCACATCCTCAATCCGCCCCGCCTCATATACATTCTCTACGCCAAGCGCTTTCTCTACCGCCTCAATTCCGTCTTCGGTGAGCGATACCGCCTTGAGCTTTTCATCAATCGTGTAATCTTGCTCTGGGGTCAAAGCCGCAGCCAGTCGCGCAAACTCATAATATTTATCCGTCGCCTCATTGGCCGGCGCCGAAATAATCAGCGGCGTCCGCGCCTCATCAATCAAAATCGAGTCCACCTCGTCCACAATGGCATAATGAAGTGGCCGCTGCACCATCTTGCCCAAATCATCCACCATGTTGTCGCGCAGATAATCAAACCCAAACTCATTGTTCGTACCATAGGTAATGTCCGCCGCATACGCCTCGGCGCGGCTCACTGGCCGCAGGTGGTTTAACCGCTCATCACCATGCTCTTCACTGTTATAAGTCGGATCATACACATAGGCTCTATCATGGACGATCACCCCCGTCGTCATACCAAGGGCCAAATACACTCGGCCCATCCAGCCAGCGTGCAAGCTAGCCAAATAGTCGTTCACCGTCACCACGTGCACGCCCTTGCCCGTAAGAGCATTCAAGTAAGTAGGCGCGGTCGCCACGAGCGTCTTACCCTCCCCCGTCCGCATCTCCGCAATCTTGCCGCTATGAAGCACTATGCCACCCACCAGCTGCACATCAAAATGCCGCATCCCCACGGCCCGCATCGCCGCCTCGCGCACCGCCGCAAATGCTTCGGGCAGCAAGCTATCAAGCGACGCGCCTTTGGCTAGGCGTTCCTTCAACTTCGCTGTCACCCCCAACAACTCCGCGTCCGATAGCTTCTTCATATCCGGCTCAAGTCCGTTAACCTGCGCCACCACACTCTGCGCTCGCTTCACTTCGCGCACGTTCGGATCACCCAAAATTTTGGTCAAAAGTTTCGTAACCATAACTGTAAAAATCTCTAGATTAAATGAAGAGCCTGAAGATTGGCCTACCCTCTTACTCTAGTCTACCACGACCGCATCAGAGTCGGCCTCTGGTGTTTTCGGTGCCGCACGCCGGCCCAGCCATTGCGATAACATGCGTTCTCGCCGCGGCTTCGCAGTATACTTTTCTTTATAAGTTGCAAGTTGCGATCGCAGCTTTGCCTCCACAATGTCTACCGCTGCGTACACATTTACGGTACCCTCGCGGCTCACCAATTTTGTGCCCTGCACGCTCAAAACCGCCTCACACACATATCGGTTATCTTCGCGCCCACTCGGGTCGTCTTCTAAAATCACAGCACAAGTCGCCGACTGTCGTACCTGACGAGGCAAGTATTTCTCCAGGCCTCCGATCTTTTCCTCTATGTAGGCTTTCATTTTCTCATCAACCTCAAAATTCCGACCCTTAACTTCGCACTTCATCATAGCCACTCCTTCCCGTAATACTTCACAAGCACCTTAGGTACCTTCACACTACCATCCTCCTGCTGATAGTTCTCGAGTATCGCAATCAATGGCCGCATCGCCAGAGCCGTCGCGTCATTCGTGTGCACCAGCTCCACCGTGTCGTCTGTGCGTCGTACCCGCATCGCGAGTCGCCGCGCCTGATAATCCGTCATGTAGTCAGCTGTGTGGGTTTCCCGGTATTTATCTTGCCCAGGCAGCCACGTATCAATGTCCACCCCACGAGCGTTTGGCTTACCAATATCGGCCGTGCACTTCAAAATCACCTGGTACGATAATTCCAGCTGCTGCATCAAATATTCCTGAATCGCAATCAAAAACAAATGCTCATCGAACGACGTCTCCGGCGTAGTCACACTCTCCATTTCCAGCTTGTCAAACTGGTGCATTCGGAAAATGCCCTCCATATCTTTGCCGTACGTCCCGGCCTCTTTGCGAAAACTCGTGGCATAGCCCACATATCGCAGTGGCAACTGCGCTTCTGGAATAATTTCACCTGCGTGCATCGAGCCCAACACATGCTCGGCACTTCCCTGCAACCACAATTCTTCGCCTTCAATCTTGTACCGGTCATCACGTGGTTCCAGCCGGTCCATCGCATCATATGCTTCCGTGCGAATCATCAGCGGCGGCAACACCGGCACAAATGGCTTAGTGCTCACACTAAGCCCTGCGTCTTCAGCGATCCGTTTTAACACCTGCTCGTCGCCAAGCACATCGAGAGCAAAATTAGTCATGGCCATCTGGAGCCGCACCAAAGAACCTTTCAGGTACGCAAACCGTGAACCCGCCACCTTGGCTGCCCGTTCTTTATCGATCCAACCGTGTGCTTCCGCCAACTGCCAGTGATTTTTAACTTCAAAATCAAACTCCGGCTTCTCGCCAACCGTCTTTGCCACCACATTCTCATCCTCGGTTTTGCCCACAGGCACATCCGCTGCCGGCAAATTCGGCACCAATTTCAAAAGTTTCACACAAGCTTCATCCGCTTGACTAAACTCGTCTTCCAGTGCAGCCAGGTTATTTTTGAGCTTCTTTCCAACCTCAAGCTGCTGCGGTGTGGGTTTGCCCTTTTTAAGCTCACCCGAAAGCTCATTGCGCTCCCGACGCAAAGCCTCCACCTGACCCGTCAAAACCCGACGACGCTCATCTAGCTTCAACAACTCATCAATCTCTGCGCCCGTGATCGAGGCATTCTTATGCCTGGCCGCTGCTTTTACGAGGTCTGGCTGTTCACGCAGTATCCGAATATCTATCATAGAGCCTCCGTATTAGCTTCATTATAGCTCAAAAATACGTCCTTCCGGACAGTTTATACCGCTTTAAGCCCCCTCGCGTAGCCGCTTCACTAACCAATCATGATCTAGTGAAGCCAAAAACCATCCTGCCTTCGGACCGGAGTCTTGCCCCAAAATCACCCGGTACAAAGCCACAAACGCTTGTCCCGGCTTTACGTCGGCTACCTGGGACGCCGCGTAAATCGCATCATGCATCCCCTGGCCGTTCAAATCCTTCTCAGTCTCAATAGTCTCCGCCACCTTTCCCAAAAACGCGCGCTGAGCGTCGCTAAGCTCCACGGGCGGCAGTTCATCTTGCACCGCAAACTTCACGCTCTCAGGCGCATATTTAGCTAACCAGTTTTTCACGAATACCAACTCACGTTCAATCACTGGCCACTGCTCGCGAACCGGCTCCTCGAAACCCGTCCGCTCCAAGATCGCTCGCGTCTGCGCCATATCCTCACGCGCAGCTTGATATACCGCCACCAAATGATTAAATGGCACGCGTGAAACGGTCTCCTCGACCAGCCCCGCCTCGGCATATGCCACCGTCGTCATCGACTCGCCTTCCCGAGCTTTAGCATATTCATCAATCAACGCATAAAGCCCCAGCCCAGAGTCAAAATTAAGCGTCCGCCCCGGGCGCGGTCCCACCACAAAATATCGCAAAATTTCCGGCGGCATCACCTCGAGCGCGTCAGCCGGCGTGAGTACGTTACCCGTCGACTTGCTCATTTTCTTGGTCTCGCCCACCGTATTTATGAATTCATAGGGCACGGGAAATGGCGCACTCCCACCAAAAATCTTATCCACCAGCACCTGGCCCGTATCATACGAACCGCCCTTTGTCGCGTGGTCACGCCCAAACGGCTCTACACTCACGCCCCATTTAGCCCACCGCGCTGGCCAGTCGAGTCTCCAATCGAGCTTCACCCGGCCTTCGCCAAGCCCGACGACGCCCGTCACACCGTTCTTGTCACGCCAGGTCACTTGGCGAAGCTGCGAATTCCAGCCTGCGAACTTCAAAGTCCGCAAATTCTGCGCCTCGTCCAAAATCTGCACCGGCGACCAATGCTCGTCCAATTGACGACCACCAACCTCAGTTAAAATATCTCGGACCTCATCTAGCTTATCGAGTGCCAATGCCACCTGTGCACTCAAGATGCCGTCTCGGTACGTGGCGTATCCCGATACCGTCTCGTCCGGCATAGCCCCGAGCGCCGCAAGCCCTTCATGAAGCTGCGTCAAAAAATGTTCCCCGTAGCTCACATGACACTCAAATGGATCCGGCACCAAAGCCAGCGGCTGCCCCAAATATCGTGCCCATTCCTCTGGCACAAATTTCGGCACCTTTCGAAACGCATCAAAATCATCCACGAAGTCGATGTGTTTGGCCTTACGCCCGATCCGCCGCAGCGCCCACGTAATCGCGTTCGCCGTCATAATCTCGCGCAGCGTCCCGATGTGGTAAGTCCCAGAAGGCGAGTGCCCACTCGACACAATCAATTCGCCCTTCGGATACATCTCGTCAAGACGAGCAGCTAGCTGCTCAAGCCAATCTCGTGATTGCTCGTTCATACGCTTAAGAAATGTGCTTAATCCGGTACACAATCGTTCCCGATGGCACTTCTACATGCACTTCATCTCCCGGCTTGCGCCCAAGAAGTGCTTTACCAATCGGCGACTGATCAGAAATAAAACCTTTGTCCGGATTCGCCTCAGTCGAGCCTACAATCACATACTCCTGCTCACCTTCTTCGAGCTCCACGTGCACTTTCGAGCCCAGCGATACTGAGCTGGTGCCTTTATTCGAAATCACCACCGCATGCTTCAAAATGTGTTCAATTTCAGAAATACGACCTTCCACGAAGCTCTGCTCATCCCGAGCCGCATCATACATAGCATTCTCGCTCAAATCCCCATCGGCTTTCGCCTCTTTCAGGCGCTCAGCAATCTCGCCCCGCTTCACCGTAGTTAACTCTTGCAGCTCATCTTTCAGCGCCTGAAGCCCCTCAGCCGTCAAGTGAAATTCATTCTTCGTTGTGTTCATAGCATTCATAGTGTTCTCTCTCCTTCTCGGACATTCATTGGCACTTTTCAAAACTTAAAAAAATCCTCGGGGTGGTCCCGAGCGAATCACTACGTTTTGTGTCACTATACTGGCGCATTCAACCCATAATCGTCAAGGGCAAACTCACCAACCAACCTGGGGATAACCTCTAGCAATTTTGTCTAAAGATCTAATGTTTTGCGCCTGCTCCTTGCGTAAAATACCATGCTAGCGTTTCACGAGCCGCGGGTGCTGCAAATTGCGCCCCTTCACCCGAATGCTCTACCAAAATCACAATCGCAATCTGGGGATTATCTGCCGGAGCGAATGCCTCAAACCATGCATCCGGCTTACTCTGCTGAGCCGCATCTGTACCCGTATCGTGGGTCACCGTCTCCGCCGTACCGGTTTTAGCCGCTACACTCACTGGCACCTGCTGTTTAATCAGACAGCAGGCCGTTCCATTGGGACTCGACACCGCCGCCTCCATCCCCTGCCGCACCAGCGCTAGATCAGCCGGAGCGATAAAGCCTTGCCGTGCCACCTCTGGCTTAATTTGCTTCACCACCTTGCCATTTTCATCGGTTATTGCGTTCACCAAATGCGGCCGGTACAACGTTCCACCGTTTGCAATCGTCGACACCGCCATCACCATCTGCAACGGCGACACGAGCAGATCGCCCTGACCTACCGACACGTTATAAGTGTCACCCGTGTACCAATCATCACCCGAAAAGCTCTTCTTCCACTCTGGAGTTGGCACCCGACCCGCCGCCTCGCCCGGAAGATCAATGCCCGTTTTTGCTCCTAGTCCGAACTTTTGGTAATAAGCCGCCAGCTTATCGATCCCCAAATAATGCGTGAAATCGGTAAACCCGCCCATAACCTCGTAAAAGAATATGTCAGAACTCTGAGCCAAGGCTGAGATAACATTCACCGGCCCAAGCCCTGTAGTTCGCTCCCAGCCAAAATAGGTTGCCGGATGCGCTGGGTCATACTTATTGGGGATAATCAGCTTTCCTAAGTCGTTAATGATCGTACCCCCCGTAATAACATGCTCCATCAAAGCCGCCGCCGCCCCAAACGGTTTAATAATAGAACCCGACGGGTATCCCCCACTCACCGCCTTGTTAAACAACGGTTGGCCCGGATCATCCAGCAATTTTCGGTAATCCGCCTGACTAATCCCCTGGCTAAATTTGTTGTTGTCGTAGCTGGGCAAGGACGCAATCGCAAGTACCTCGCCGGTTTTTGGATTCACCGCCACGCCGGCTGCCCGTACCGCTCCCGAAGCCGCCATCTGTTTATTGATCGCGGCCACCATTTGTTGCTGCAAACCATCATCAATTGATAACACCAAATTTTCGCCTGGCACTGGATCAAGACTCGCCAGCACGTGAATCGGCCGGCCTGTTGCATCCACTTCCGTACGCTGCCCACCATTTTTACCCCGAAGCACAGACTCGTATTGCTTCTCGAGCCCCTCTTTGCCAATTAAATCCGTCGGTCCATAGCTAGAGTCGGCTGCCGCTTCATCCGCATTAACCCGCCCCGTATAACCCAAAAACGCCGACAGCAAGTTACCATCATTGTATTGGCGAATAGGATTCACATCGAGAGCAAAACCAGATAACACGTTCGACGATTGCTCAATCAGCAATGCCTTATCCCGGTCCACTCCACTCGCCACAAGTTCGGGCACCGGGCTGGTGAGACAACCGTCTTCGTGAGTCGCGCACACCGCTTCAGCTTTATCTCGTACGGCCGCCGGTGTCATTCCGATCATCATCGCTACGCGACTATACTCATTTTCGCGTGCCGCCGCCGCTCCCGGCAAAAGCTGAGGCACCACCGTCACGTCAAAACTTGCTTGATTGCGTACCAGTACCTGATTATTGCGGTCATAAATCATTCCACGGGGCGCCCGTTCTACTTGTTGACGCACCCGGTTGCCATTAGCCAATGCCAGATTATCGCCTCCTTCTACCACTTGCAGCACAAACAGCCTCACCACCAGCACTGCCAGGCTCAAAGCCACAACCAAGCCAAATACCATAAGCGGTCGTTTGCTCGTCTCACCCTCCGGCGCCTGCATCTGCGCATCTGCGGGCAAAATTGCCTCCGACCACTCTTCATGTCGCGCCAGCGACCGGCTCAAATGCAAGCCTTCGCGTCCCCCAGACTCTAAATAACCAAAGAGTGATCGTCCCACCTATCCCCCAAATTCCGGCCGTCCGCCGCCTAGGCTCAAGGCCCATCGTACCGGCGTTTGTAGTGCCATCGTTAACATCAAGTTCAGGAGCAATTCCATCATCAACCTTCCTCCAAAACTCGCAGGTATCGGCCAGTCTACACCCGCAGTCACGAGAGTGGACCAAATTGCACCGGTCATCAGTAGTGTCCCCAGTATCACAAGCCCAGCCGCCACCAAGCCGCCATGCAGCTCAATCCCCGCCCGGTGTACCAACCCTCCAGCCAAAGTCGAAAGCATCAACATCCCCATCCACAATCCAAAATTCATCCCGCTCGCTAAATCTACCACGAGCCCTGCCGCAGCTGCCGCCACCAAAGCTTCGCTCGTAGCCACACTCAAAGCTACTAGCACCGTTACTACCAAAAGCACATTAGGCACAACCCCAAACAGCCTGAGCGCCGGCAACAAACTCATCTGCAACACCACGGCCACCCCCAGCAACAAACCCATCATTAGTCGCCTCATTGGCCAAGTACCACTTCTACAAACCGCAATTTCCCGACTCGAAATTCCGTTTCTACCTCGGCCGATTGAAACACCACATTGGCCCTCGTGTTCACCGACTGCACCGAGCCAATGAGAAGTCCTGCCGGCACCAACCCTCCGAGTCCCGATGTCGTAACACTATCTCCAGGCTTCACCGTATCAGTTTGGCCAATTTCATCAAGCACCAGCCCATTGCCCAATCGACCCTCCAGTATTCCAGAAGCCCCCGTGTCCTGATCTTTCGCCGCCAGCTTAAACTCGGGATCCGTCACGAGCATAATCTGCGCCGTACTCACTTGCACACTCGTAATGCTGCCAATCAGCACTCCCTGACTCGTTACCGCCATACCCACGGCAATTCCCGCCTTACTACCTTTGTTAATCGTCACAAATTGGCGGTACGAATCCGGCGCAAATAATACCACTTCGGCCGCTACCTGCCGCGGCGCCCCGGCCACCTCAAGTCCCAGTTGTTGTCGCAGCAGATCGTTGTCGCTGCGCGTTTGAGCATCCGCCGCTAGCCTCTGTCGCAAATCAGCATTCTCTCGCTCCAGCCGCGCATTATTACGCGCCAAATCACTTACGCGGGTCAAATTCGCCAGCGCCTCACCTCCAGTCGCCCCAGCTGCCGTAAAACCGCTTGCTACCGGCACTAATGTATGGTCCACCACCCAACGCAGCGGCCCCAGTCGCCCCAGCACCCCAAGTACCATCAAAAGCGTTGCTGCTACTGCTACCCCAATAATCCGGCGATTTGCCTGCGCGTTATGCATCGCCCCACCTCATCACGATTTTGGTATTTTGCCGTATTGCGTAGGCACGAGCACTTCTTTTAGTGCATCAATGTCTTCAAGCACGAGTCCGGTCCCGCGCGCCACCGCCGTTAATGGATCTTCTGCCACATGCACCGGCATCTTTGTCTCACGCGCCAGTACCGCATCCAGACCTTTGAGCAAGGCTCCACCTCCAGCTAAAATAATCCCCCGGTCCATAATGTCTGCCACGAGCTCCGGCGGCGTTTCCTCGATCGTAATCTTCACCGCCTCCACGATCTCCCGCACACTTTTGGCCAACGCCGCGCGAATCTGCTCCGGCGTCACCATAATTTCTTTCGGCAGTCCCGTCACGAGATCGCGTCCACGCATCGGCATATCTTTCAAACCGCTCACGTTAAACGCCGAACCAATCGCCATCTTGATGTTTTCCGCCGTCCGCTCGCCAATCTGCAAACTAAACTGCTCGCGGGCATATTGAATAATGTCGTCGCTCAGCTCATCCCCCGCAATCCGCAAAGACCGCGAAGCCACAATCCCACCCAGCGAAATAATTGCCACCTCCGTCGTCCCGCCGCCGATGTCTACAATCATGCTCCCAGCCGCATCCTGAATCGGCAGCCGCGACCCAATCGCTGCCGCCATCGGCTCCTCGATCAAAAACGTCTGGCGTGCCCCCGCATTCGTAGCTGCATCTTCCACAGCGCGTTTCTCTACTTCGGTCACACCACTGGGAATTCCCACGACCACCCGTGGCCGCGGCCAAATCGCATACGTCTCCTTGTGCACCTTGTTAATGAAATATTTGAGCATCTGCTCCGTCACCTCGAAATCGCTCACTACCCCATCCACCAAAGGGCGCGTGGCTACAATGCTCGCCGGCGTCTTGCCCACCATTTTCTTGGCCTCATCGCCAATTGCCAACACCTGCTTCGTCTTCACGTTCACCGCCACCACGCTCGGCTCGTTAATCACGATCCCCTTCCCGCGCACATACACCAAGGTATTCGCAGTCCCAAGGTCAATCCCGATGTCATGCGACAACAAACCTAGTAAGCGATTAATCATAGTGCGAAAACTTTCATCTCTCCCCAGTCTACAGGCGCTATCTGGTCGGGGCAAGGCACTCCCTACATCGCCGCCGCAAGCGTCGTCACCAAAGCCTCCACCTCTTCTACTATCCGGCCTTTATCAGCCTCCGCAATTCGCTGTACAATCGCACTCCCCACCACCGCCACATCGCAATACGGTAACACCGCCTTTAGCCGCTCAGGGCTCGAAACACCAAAGCCCAGCGCCAACGGCACCTGCGTATAGCTCCGTACCTGCGCCATATAAGCCTTAAGCTCCGGATCAAACCCCGCCTGTACTCCTGTCACCCCTTGCCGCGACATGCAATAAACCAGCCCGCTAGCAACTTTCGCGTTCTTCTCCAGCCGCTTAGCCGTCGATGTAGGCGCGAGTGTAACAACATTATGCAAACCGTACCTATGGCAAGCCTCCAAAAATCCCTCATGCCGAGCTGCTTCCAATGGAGCATCCGGCACAATCAATCCTGAGATTCCCGCCGCCTGCGCTTCTGCGCAAAACCGCTCAACTCCGTACTTATACACCGTGTTGAAATAAGCCATAAATAATAAGGGAATCGTCACCTTTTTCGAAAGGCTCCGTGCTAGGGTAAATGCATCCGCAACCCTCGCCCCACCAGCCAACGCCGCCTCACAAGCCCGCTGAATCGTTGGTCCATCCGCTAGCGGATCAGAAAACGGAATCTGCAATTCTACAAAGTCCACCCCCACTCGCTCCATCATCACCACCAGGTTCTCAGTAGCCTCAAGCGTGGGATACCCCACCACCACGTGCGTCATCAGGCCTTTTCGACCAGCAGCCGCCATCTCGCTCAGTCGTTCATCGATCTTATTGCTCATAACGCTTCACCTCCGCAGCCATAAACTGATAAAACGCATCATCTCGCAGGGCCTCAGCTACAATGAACAGATCTTTGTCTCCCCTGCCCGACAAATTCACCACCACAATCTCATCACGACCAAGCGTCGGTACCAGTTTAAGCGCATAAGCTACCGCATGAGACGACTCCAAAGCTGGCATAATCCCCTCTTGCCGCGCCACCACCTGCAGCGCCGCTAGCGTCTCCTCATCGCTCACATTCACAAATTGCACCCGGCCCATGGCTTGCAGATGAGCCAGTTCTGGCCCCACTCCCGGGTAGTCCAACCCCGCCGAAATACTATGAGTTGGCTGCAATTGACCATCCGCATCTTGCAAAAAGATCGATTTATAGCCTTCCACCACCCCCGTACTACCACCCTGAAAGCGCGAAGCATGTTCTCCCACCTTCATACTTCGTCCACCAGCTTCCACTCCAATCAACTTCACCGAAGAATGAGCCACAAATTCCCCAAACGCGCCAATAGCATTACTACCACCCCCCACACACGCCACCACATAATCCGGCAGCCGCCGCTCTACCGCCCGCACCTGCCGAGCAATTTCTCGCCCCACCACTGCTTGAAAATCATGTACCATTTGCGGATACGGATGCGGCCCCAGCGCCGACCCTAGCAAATAATACGTATCCGCACTATGAGCAATCCAATCCTTGAGCGCTGCGTTCACCGCGTCCTTGAGCGTTCGGCTCCCAAATGCCACCGGCACTACTGTCGCGCCCAATTGCTCCATCATAAACACGTTCGGCCGCTGCCGCGCCATATCGACCTCACCCATGTAAATCGTGCAATCAAAGCCCAATTTGGCCGCGACCGTAGCCGTAGCCACGCCATGCTGGCCCGCTCCCGTTTCCGCAATCAGCCGCATCTTACCCATCCGTTTCGCAAGCAACGCCTGCCCCAAACAATGCGTAATCTTGTGCGCCCCTGTAAGATTAAGTCCCTCGTTCTTAAAGTAAAGCTTCGCCCCACCCAATTGCTCAGTTAAATTCTGAGCATACGTGAGCGGCGTCGGTCGACCCGAAAAATTTGCCAGCAGACCCTCAAACTCAGCTATAAAACCAGGGTCGCTCTTAGCTTCGTTATAGGCCTTTTCTAGCTCTTCCAAAGCCGGTAGCAGCACCTCTGGTACATACCGCCCCCCAAATTCACCATAATACCCCCCGTCCTGAGGCAACACCTCTTTCACGCCAAACTCCTTTCACTCTCCATCGCTTTATTCAACATACGGTAACCAGCCGCCAAACCCGACACCGCCTCTTCCGTTAACGTCCCCTCAGCGCTCACCAGCACCTTGCCAAACTGCAAACCGTAAAGCATCTGCGTAGCTTCCTCAAACGACACCCCGGCCGTCTCATAGCTCTCGGCCTCCAAATACCCATTACGCCTCGCTTCATTGGGCTTCCCCGTAGCACCCGACGTCATCTTTTCCTTAGCCCGGTCATAAATATAAGCCGGCAGACCTAGTTTCTTAGCCAACGCCCGCAAGGGTAATTTAGAAGTATGCCCCGCGACTTCGTAGCGTACTTTCTCGATCGACTCAATCCGCCCAGCCAAAGCTACCACTTCCTGGTCCAAATACGGCACACGACCCTCGATCTGCCGGCGAGCGAAGATTCGGTCATATCGTCGCAACAACGTACTAGGGAAAATACCCGCAAAAAATAAACCAAACAATACACCAGATTGCTCATGCGTTAGCCCATCGATAAACCGGTGATAGCCGTGAAACAATTCGTCCGCCCCCTCGCCTCCGATCACCACATCAATCCCCTGCCGTTTTATTTCCTGTGCCAAGGCGTCATACAACAGTCCCACTTTAGCCACACGAGCATAAGGCGATTCCACCGCATACACAATTTCAGGCAACCGTCGCAACGACACTTCAGCCGAATGCGGACGCACCCGTACAAACGTTAGCTCCAGCTGCCTTGCCAGTTTCTGCGCCGCCTCCAAATCAGCCGAGCCCTCATCGCCAATGCAAAACGCCACCAACCGTTGCTTATGCTCAAGACTCAAGTTTGCCGCCAATACCCCAGCCGTAATCGAGCTATCCACCCCACCGCTCAGCAATACCGCCACCGATTTATCCGAATCTTCCAGATAACGGCGCGTCGGCACCACAATGGCCTCCGTCAAACAGGCTTCAAGCTCAGCCGGCGTGTATTCTCCCATATTCTCATATGCAAAACTCTCGAGGACTACCTCCTGCGTCGCCCTCTCGTATCGTACAATCTGCCCGGGTGCCACCTCACAAACCGGCAGACCCAAAGCTCGCAAAGCCTTAAGCTCGGATGCAAAAGCAAATGTCCCTCCTTCGTACGCGTAATACAACGGCTTTACTCCAATCGTATCTCGAACCAGCATGACCACCTCGGCCGTCACCAGCCCAATTGCAAACATCCCGCGACACCGCTGCAAAAATGCCGCCCCATCCTGCTCCAAACCCAGCCGCAAACACACGGCGTCCGAGCGTCGCGCTTCAGCAGGCAGGCTAAACCTCTGCGCCAAGTAGTCTACATTCGTCAGCAACCCATTAAAAAACAGCTTACTTGCTCCCGCCGCAATCTCCCCCAGCACTTCATTCGATACATCGTCCGTCGGAAGCCGCACGTACCCGTATTGCTCACCCCCCGACTCAAACCGGTCCACCGACACCCCGCGGTCATAAATAGCCGCTAGGCCTGCCTCAAATCCGCCTCGTACCGCTGCTTTGTCTGACAATATTCCAATAAACCCGCACATAATAATCGTTCTCTCTCAAGTCAAAATTTGATGGAGTAAAAAGTAGTCTGGGTCGCCAACCGGTAGTCATGATATACATCGTGTATCCCTTAAATAATCAAAAAAATCCCCTGCAAATGCTTGAAAGTCATAATGCTCTCAAACATTTACAAGGGTCTTCAGGTCAAAGACGGTGCCACCTTGCTTCCTAAATCACAAATTTAGGCTCTTATCCCGACTCCACCACAACGGCGACATCGGATGAAGTAAGATAACGGGCTTCTTTTCCGGAGCTCGCTACTTTCGCCAAAAAAATCTGCCGATGGTTCACGAGTCAGCTCGCTGGGACCATATTCCCAGCTCAAACGCTTTTGGATATTCAATTGTTTGTATACGGTAGCACGCAACTTTCTTGATGTAAACTTAGAATCTATTAGGCCCATTGACACTCCTCGCCTACCACTGCTATCGTCACCACAATGACTCAGCCAACTCAAAACCAACAACTCACCATCGCTTGTTGTCGCCGTTCATGCGATCGCAGGACCACGGGAGCCGTTAGCTAAGCCTTGAACGTCACAGACCACCATCCCTGCCAAGATCGCACCGCCCCACTCCCCCTTGGGCGGTTTTTTCATGATTTCATGCGATCTGAAGTTTGTAACTCCCGGCAATCTCTAGGTCACACCGACCTAGAATCCGCCTGCTCTTTGCCATCTAAATCTATGGAGACACCTCATGCCACGACTTGAATTTGACCACACCCAAAAAACCATTCTTGCTGTCGTAGCGCACGCCGATGATGCCGATTTTTGGTTCGGCGGCACCCTGGCAGAGCTTGCCGATACCGGAGCCGAGGTTTACATTCTCATACTCACCAACGGCGACAAAGGCTCATCCGATCCCAACATGTCGCCACACAAACTCACAGCCATCCGCGTCCGCGAGCAAGAGCAAGCCGCGAAAGCTCTTGGCGCAAAACAAGTGTTCTTCGCCGGTTACAGCGACTGCGAACTCGAATATAGCCGCAGGGACGCCACGCGCACCGTCGTCGAGCATATTCGTCGGATCAAGCCGGATCTCGTCATTGGTTGGGACCCAACGTTCGTCTATTCGAGCAAATATCAGCTCGTCAACCACCTCGACCACCGCGCCGCTGGCCTTGCCACGGTTGACGCCGTCTATCCGCTGGCCCGCGACCTCACCTACCCAGAGCTCGGGTCGCCTCACATTGTACGCACGCTGCTCCTAATCAACCCCGACCAAGCAGATCACTTCGTGGATATCGAGGAGTATCTAGACGCCAAGCTCACAGCCCTCGGCTTCTATGCTAGCCAAACCGGCCTCGCCAGCGAGAAAACTACTCTCGACCAACTCCATGCCTCCGGCAAACCCGACGGTATCGCAGTCGCCGAAGGCTTCGTGCGTATCGAGCTATCTCCACAGTAAAATCACAAGAGGTGAGCAAAGACAGGCGCTCGGGCCGAGGAAGCATTTCCTCGGCCCTTCCCTAATCCTCGTATTTGACCAATCCAACTCCATCATGCTAGCCTAGCTCCATGACCAGCCTGGCCGCACCCACAAGCCAAACCATCTCTCAATCCGCAAGCCGGATGATTATTGTTGCGCTGTTTCTGCGATCTGCGGCTGCCGGTCGAGACTTCTAGCTCCTTAGAAAATCTCCCCAACGCCGCTACCGCAAGCGGCGTTTTTTGTTTGATCCTGGAGGCTGTCTCGCCCACCCGAGCCAGCCTCCAGGTTCCAACCGGAATCTGGCCTAAACAAACTACGAGGCAAAGCCTAGTACCTAAACAAGAAAGGTTGTGAGCGCAATGGGCGCAGCACCCGGAAGAATCGCTCGTACCGCGAAAGAACTCGCCCTATATCATCGGCGAGTTGAAGAGCAACTGGAGTTCATTGCGAGCAGGTGCCACGACCCGAAATTCGCCAGAGACCAGGGCTCATTCGGGGCAGAAGTCGAAGGCCTCTTGCTGAGAAAGCCATCCACGGAAGGATCGTTCGATGCGAGAACTCAAGGCGGCCTTCCGCACTGGATCAACCAGCAAGTTCTAGATGCACTCGCCCCACTGATGTCCGTGGTGCCAGAGCTCCTCAAGAGTCAGTTCGAGCTCAACTCACGGGTAAGGCCCTTCGTCGGAAGCGTCTTCTCAGAGTTCGCATCCGAGACGACAGAGCTCGTCAGTATCATCCAGAGGTTCATCGAGCCACTGGGAGGCCAAGTTGGCTTCTTCGGCATCTTGCCCACGATGAGATTGAGCGATACGCGGGAGAGAAATCTGAGCGCCAGCCCGCGGTACCGCGAACTCAACCGACGGCTTCAGCAGCTCTACGGGCTCATCAAGCTCGACCTCCAAGGAAGTCGAGATCACCTCAGCATAATCACACGCTGCGTGGGGCTCGAGGGCGTGAACACCTCTTTCCAGGTTCACCGCTCAACCTCAGTGGAGAACTTCGCCCGACGTCACAACGCCATACTCGCGGCCCTCGCCCTGATGGTGGCAGCTTGCGCAAGTGGAACATTCCTATTCGGCAAGGACGTAGGTGCGGAACCCCGCATCCCGGTGTTCGAAGCCGCTACTCGAGGCTTGGCTTACTTCGACGAAGAGTGGGCTACAGACCCCATACTGCTTTTCCGTCGCAGCGTCGCCTCTAGTCCACTTCTGCCGGATCTCAGCGGCGAGATGGACGAAGCAACACGACTCAGAGCGATGATAGAGCTTGGTGCCGGACTTCACTCGAGCTATCCGTGGAACCGCCCCATTCCCGGCGTGGATGGGTTGAGGCACGAAGTCCGTCCTCTCGGAGCCCCTCCGACGGTAGCAGACATGGCAGCTAACGCGGCCTTCGTCTGCGCCCTCATCGAGCTACTCGCCGATCGCATCGAGTCATGGATCGGTGATGGCTTTGAGATCGGCATCGCCAAGAGGAACTTCTACGAAGCCGCCCGTCTTGGACTGGAGGCTAAGTTCCAGTTCCCTGGACCCAACGGCATGACCGAGTGGGCCGCCGATCGGTTCATCCTGCAGCTCTTCCCCGATCTCTCGGATGCTCTCGTGCGAAGCGGTATCTCGCGCGACGAAGCCGACAAGCAACTTAGCATTGTCGAACAGCGCGTCACCCTCGGCGCAACTCCCTACCAATGGTTCCGCGCCGAGTACAACGCCGAACACGGTTCGATCGGCCAGCGGCTGCACCGAGTCACCGCAACGTATCTCGACTCCGAGCACAGCGCCGGCGGTCTCGGTCGTCCCTGCGGAGAATGGCTCATGGCTGCTGCATAGTCGTTCGTACAACCATCCTCTGATCAGCGCTCACCCGCTGCTGATCAGCTCAACCGAGGAGGAGCGGGCGCCACAAGCGCTCGCTCCTCCCCAAGACTCCATGAAATTATCTAAAAGCCTTAATGCTTATAATTTTTGACAACCACCAGATACCCATGCTAGGCTCTAAGTTATGAAAAACGCACGGACAGAACATGCCGTTACTCGTGTCGCCAACCTCCGTCTGAGCCTGGTTATTCTGCCTTGGGTATTCATTATGCCCCGAGCGGCAACTGGCTAACGCGTTAATCTCCGAAACACGAACCCAGAAAAGCCGCTCCAAAAAAATAGGAGCGGCTTTTTAATAACCACCGGAAAATCATCATGCGCACCACCGATCAAATCATCGAAACCACCAAACAACTCATCGCCATACCCTCTTCAGCCGACAATCCTGCCGCGCTGCAGGCAGCCATTGATCTAATCGAAGCCCAAGTTGCCAAAAATCCTGAGCTCACCATCGAGCATTTTAATCGTGGCGACAAACCAAGCTTCCTCGCCTACTACGGCCCCACTAGGCCAAAAAAATTCGATATCCTGCTCAATGCTCACGTCGACGTCGTCCCCGGCACCCCAAAACTCTTCAAGCCCACCATCCGAAACGGCAAACTCTATGGACGTGGCGCCCTCGACATGAAAGGCACCGCTGCTGTACTCACCAGTGTTTTTTGTGAACTTGCAGATAAAGTCCCCTATGCTCTTGGCCTACAAATCGTCACCGACGAAGAAATCGGTGGCCATGGCGGCGCTCAATACCAAATCGAGCAAGGTGTACGAGCCAATTTTGTCATCATGGGTGAATACGCCAACAATCGTCACGCCATCTACAACGCCGCTCGCGGAATCTGCTGGGCCGAAATTAGAATCAAAGGCAAATCAGCCCATGGCGGCCATTTATGGCATGGCACAAACGCCGTCGTCAAAGCCGGGGACTTCGCTGGCGCCGTCCTCAAGCACTACCCCACCCCAGACAAAGAAACCTGGACAACCACAGCCAGTGTCGCCAACCTCTACACCCCCAACGACGCTTACAACAAAGTCCCCGACAGCGCCATTCTCAAAATCGACTTCCGCTTCACGCAAGAAGACCCCGTTTTCCAATCGCGCGACAATCTAGAAGCCTTCATCAAGAGCCTCGATCCCGAAGCCGAGCTCATAAACCTGGCTACTTTTGAGCCCGCCATTAACGTGGAAGAGCTCAACCCTTACGTCCAAGGCCTCAGTGCAGCAATGCTACAAGTTACCGGACACAAACCGCAATTCCTTGGTCGACCAGCCGCCAGTGATGGTCGCCACTTCGCTGCAGTCGGCAACGACATTATTGAGTTCGGCCTCTACGGTTCGGGTTCGCATAGTGACGATGAATGCGTCGAGCTTGCGTCCTTTGACGAATACCGCTCCATCTTACTCGCCTATCTGCAAAACCCCCTACCAGCCGGTCCAGCCACGCCACAGATCGAGCCGGCAGTCAACCTCCAGTCACTCCAAACAAGCCTCCTTGAGCAACTCATTGCCATGCCCACCGTCACAAGCGATACCGCGGCCAACGAAGCTGCCCTGCGTTTTATTGAGCAATTTCTCGCCAAACGCGGTCTGCATATTACCCGTTACGAACAAAATGGCGTCAGTTCATTACTAGCCACCACCACACCCGAGAATCTCACGCCCACCGTGCTCTTAAATGCTCATGTCGATGTTGTGCCGGCCAACCCAGAAGATTTTAGACTAACGCTAAAAAATGGCAACTTCCGCGGCCGCGGTGTAGCCGACATGAAATTTGCCATTGCCAGTTACCTCGCCGTCGTCGACGCTCTGGGGGACAATCTTGAAGCCTACGACTTCGGCATCCTCATCACCACCGATGAAGAGGTTGGCGGGGTAAATGGTGTCGGTGGCGTCCTTAATCAAATTAACCTTCGCCCCAGTGTCGTCATCGTGCCTGATGGCGGCGAAAATTGGCAAATCGAAGCCTTTGCCAAAGGTGTCCAGGCCATTGAGCTCAAAGCTAGCGGTCAAAGAGGTCATGCCTCTAGACCTTGGGAGGGCATAAGCGCCATCGGCAAGCTGCTTGGCGCCCTCCAGGCCATTGAAAAACTCATCCCATCTAGCAAAAATCGTAAAAACACCACCTTATCAATCGGCGCCATTGAGGGCGGTGGAGTCAGCAACCAAATTTCAACCGAGGCTTCAGCGCTTCTCGACATCCGCTTCGGAAGCCTTGACGACTACAACCAGCTCTATCCCAAAATCCAAGCCATCTGCCAAACTCACGACATAAGCTGTCGTCTAGTCGCCAGTGCGGCACCCTGTATTAACGACGTCAATAGCCCCTACACCAAGAAATTCCAAACACTTATTGGCAATGTCACCGGCCTAAAACCTGTGGCGTCATATAGTTATGGTGCTACCGACGGCCGCTACTTCAGTGCCCTTGGCATACCCACGATTGTCGTCTCGCCCATAAGTGGCGGCCGCCATACCGATGCAGAGTGGCTCTCAAAAAGCAGCTTCGAACAATTTGGTACCATTCTCGAAACCTATATAAAACAAGTTGCTATAAAACCCTCTGCGGCACTCACGAGCATCGCGAAAACCACACATGTATGGTATGCCACCTATGGCACAGGGCTGTCACGCGAGCATTTTAAGCACGTCATACTGGGTGGGCGCACGGCTGATGGTACAGAAGTGTATCCCGGCTGTCGCGACAAGACCCTGCCGCCTCAAAATCGCTTCATGGCTCTCCCCCATACCCTTTATTTTGCTGGTGAATCAAAAACCTGGACCGGTGGGATGGCAATTATTAACCCCGAATATAATGCCGAGGCTCATACCATATCGCGAGCTCACCTTATCACTGTCGAGCAATTCGAAGACATCATAGCCCAGCAAAATGATCTCAAAACATCCACGCCACTTCCTTTTAAGGAAGCTATCGAAAAAGGCCGCGCCCTCGTAGGCAAAGATACCGGTTACTATAATCTTTTGCTCTACTGTGGCGAAAAAGACGGCTACCCCATCTTTACCCTTACCGCCGCCAGACCCCAAACACCACACGTCCCACCATCACCCCAGTATGCTCGGATACTCTACAAAGGTCTTTCTCAAGACAAAAAAATCAATATGCAAACAGCTGTCGACTACATGCTAGCTCAAACCGGTATTGCAAAACACTATGCGGAAAAGGACCTTCTCGAACTTTTCCAGAAATAGCTCGAGATACTTTGTAGTAAAATCATCTTGACTTTTACTGGCAAGTCATTCTATAAATACATCAATCGCGTTGTCCATGATCTATCTCGAAAGGAGGAGGTCATGCGACCTCCGAAAGCTCTTCGACACGTTCGCACTCTCATCGCAGCGGTCGTGGCTGCAATAGCTGTACTTGTTTCTGCCGCTGGCTGCGCCAGCAAGCCCACCACCCAGTCCATCGCCGTCGTCGGCGTACCGGCTCCCGCGTCTCAGACGTCGGCATCGCCCCAACCCGGCTTTGGCGTGGAAGGCGGACAAGCACCGCTCACCGCCTCGCCGCCGCCGGCCCTACCCACCGGCGGCAACATCGCCGACGCCGCCACTATGAGCTGCAACGCAAGCACCGTTGCCACGCTCACGCACGACCAGTCCGACGCCGCCATCGTGAAGGGCGGCTACCCGTCGACCACGGATCCCTCTCACATCATCGATGTGTTGCTCGACAATGGCGGGCTCGACGGCTCCGGTGCCATCGGCTCCATAATGCCGCCCACCGAGACAGGGCACTCGATCTCGCCGTTCATCCATCGGGGCTTCATCTGCCCCTCGGGCGAGATCTATGCGGTCGAAGACGGCGGAACCAAGCTGGTAGCCACAAAAGCCAGCTTGTTCACCCGAAACTGCGACGCTCCCTACATCGGCCGAACACACGACCTGAAGACGGAGAAATTCTTCTGTTCTCATCCAGCCAACGAGGTCTTGGACAGCCCCTGTCCTGGATGGGTCGAGACACTACCACACTTCGTACAAGCTGTGTGTGCCGACAATCTCGATCCGGTAGACTCAGGGAACCTCCAGTACCCGACCTCGTAGAGAGAGTGCGCTCAACACCCGGCCCCCATGCGGCCCACAGTGAAAGAGAAATCTTTCGCTGTGGGCCGTTGAGCCGCTTTATGTCGAAGTTCACTAGCTTAGCTTTTTCAAAACCTCAGCCAAGTCCACCATCTCCACCTGTTCGCTACTACGCCGCTTTAGTTCTACCTGCTTCTGCGCCAATGTTCGCGTGCTCAGCGTCAAGCGAATCGGCACGCCAATCAAATCCGCATCCGCAAATTTCGCACCAGCCGGCGCGTCTCGGTCGTCGTACAATGTCGCAATGCCAGCCTTCGTCAGCTCACTATACAAGTTATCGGCTGCCTGGATCACCTCTTTATCCGTACCAAGCCGCACCACATGAACCGCCGCCGGTGCCACCGTCTTGGGCCACACAATCCCCTTCTCATCGGCATATTTTTCCACAATCACCCCCATCACACGCGAAATACCAATCCCATAACAGCCCATAATCGGATACTGTTTCTGGTCGTGCTCGTCCACATAGCCCAGATCAAAATCCTTACCATACTTGCGTCCCAGATCAAATACATTCCCCACCTCACTCGCCCGTGCCATTTTCAGCTTGCCATCCTTACCAAGCGGACATTCGTCCCCTTCCTTCACCTTGGCAATCTCGGTGTTTACGCAAAAATCGCACTTCTCACAGTACAAAATGTCATCCTCACCCGCATCCGTCAGCACCATAAATTCGTATGACACCTTCGTAGTAAAAGCTCCTCCCGAAGCCTCTGTTACCTTAGCCGTAAGTCCCAGCCGCTTATAAATCCGCAAATAGGCCGCCTTCACCTCGGCATAAAACTTGTCAAAATCCTCCTGGCTCGTATGAAACGAATACATATCCTTCATAAAGAACTCGCGCCCGCGCATTATCCCGCTCTTCGCTCGCAGCTCATCCCGGTATTTCCAGTGAATTTGGTACACCTTCTGTGGCAACTGCTTGTAGCTCACCACCCGGCTCATCACCACCGGCGTCACTACCTCTTCCTCACTCTGGCCCAGCGCGTAATCGTTACCCGTACGACTTTTAATCTTAAACAAAACATCAATGTTGTCCCATCCACCCGTGGTCACCCATGGTACCTTTGGATGCAATGTTGGCATCAGAATCTCCTCGGCCCCCAGCCCGTCCATTTCTTCGCGCACAATCTGCTCAATGTTTCGTAGCACCCGAAGGCCGAGCGGCAAATACGTATAGACCCCCGCCATCAACTGGTCCACAAAACCACCCTTCGTCAGCAGCTGATAATTCAGTGTGTCCCCGTCACCACTCACCGTTTTCGTTGGCCGCACAAATGTCTGTGATAATTTCATAATCTCTCCTTAAAACGTTAAAAACCTCGTTCCAACCAAACACAAAGAAGTGTTTAGCAAGAACGAGGCTTCACTCGTGGTACCATCCTGCCTTCACCGCAGACAACTGCGGCCTCAAATTACGCTTGTTACGGGTGCACCCGACACGGCTCATCGCCGGCAGCTCCAGGGCGGGATACCCCTTCACAGCTTTGTGCCCAACTATAACGAACAATTCACCTCAAGTCAAAAAACTATTTCCCGGACAACGCAATGAAAGCCAAATAATTATTGAGCATGTGCAAAAAAATGCCCGGCACAATACTCCGTAGCCGCATGTACATAAAGCACAGCAATAGCCCCAAGATTGAGGTATATACAAACAGATTCGGCTGTCCATGCGCTGCTCCAAAAATCATCGAGGATAGTACCGCACCCCATATTACCCCGCCGCGTTTCGACAACGCCGGAAACAAAAAACCTCGAAAAATCGTCTCCTCAAAAATCGGCGGCAAAATCACAAGCGCCACCAGCGCCAAAGTATGATTTACTCCCGCTCCCGAAATAAAGTCATTCGTTTGGGGCTGATCCGCATTAAAACCCGGAAACAAAAATTTTGCTGCTACCAAAGCTAAATTGGCCAAAACCACAAAGACTACTAAAACTCCGAGGAGATACTTCATAGCTCTCCCCACCCCCACCTTGCGCCAACCCACTGTTCGCCAGTTCACCTTATACCGGCGCAGAAACAAGCCTACCAGCCCAAAGCCCACCGCCACACTCACCAAATACATAACGAATGAAGCTACCATCTCGCCATTTTGAGCGCCCACCCAAAACATCTTCACCGCCGGAACCTTGCTCGCTGTGAGAGCCAGAATCCCGCCAATCAAAATCTGCAGTCCAATCCAAAGACCAATAAACACCAGCACGTCGCGAACACCCCAAGGCACTTGTAAAAAATCCGGGACTTCGCGTTTTTTTCTTCCGAACCATTTAGCCATGAAAGAAAATCTTTCGCACGTCATATATGCTTACAACCAGCATAAGCCCAATGAGAGCCAAAAACCCCGTCGCATGAATCCTGGCTTCCGTATCTGCCGAAATCTGGCGCTTCAAAAAGCGCTGCGCCGAGATAATTGCAAGTCTCCCGCCATCGAGCGCCGGCAACGGCAAGACGTTAAAAGCCGCCAGCGCCACCGCAATGTTTGCCATAAATAAGAAAATATAGCTATATCCAAGCGACGACAAACTCTTCAGAATATAAATAATCCCGAGTGGACCCGAAGCGCTCTCGGCTGCCTTAGGCACCGTCGTCGCAAACAATCCAAAAATGAGTTGGGGCAAATGGATAATAAGCTCAAAGACCCCCGCAATCGTTGCCACAAACAAAGCCCCCGTAATGTAGAAAGCCGCCACAACAGCTCTTAAAGGATCATACCGCAGCTTATACACCTGCTGGCCGGCCACACCCAAAAACGCAGATCCAGCCGATGCCGGCCGAAGCTTCACCACCACGCTGCGGATCGCCTCGCCAGACTGCACTGTAAGTACCACATTCTGGCCAGCATGTTCTTTGGTAAAGGTTCGCAAAACCCCGTCATCGGACAAGACCGTATCGTTAGCTTTGAGTAAAAAATCTCCTCGCACTAGACCGGCCTGCGCAGCTGGTGAACCGCTCGTCACCTCCGTTAGCGTAAGTCTTGGCGTCTGGGCATAGGTATGCTTCAAAAAGCTAGGTTCAAACGATGCCCCCAGTGCCGGCAGACCAATCACACACAGCCCATACAAAATCACCACAGCCGTCAGCAAATTCATCCCCACGCCCGCCAGTAATACTCGGGCCTTCACGCCATAGCTAGCCTCGCTAAACGTCCCCGGCCCCACCTCACTCGCATCTTCACCTTTAAGCCTTACAAATCCGCCCAAAGGCAGCCAGTTCACCGAGTAAAAGGTTTTGCCTACCTTTTTGCCCCCGATCCGTGGCGGAAAACCAATGCCAAATTCCTCGACCTCCACACCCCCACGTCGCGCCATAATGAAATGACCCCACTCGTGCAAAATCACGAGCAACGAAAACAAAATAATGACAACTACAATGGTTAACATTCTCTCTCATTGTACCCGATGTTAACTATTTCCCAAACCGACGCTTGCGCCTACCATACTCCGCTAAAGCTGCGTCCAAATCTGCCACACCAAAAGCCGGCCAAAGCACCTCAGTAAAGTACAATTCAGCATAGCTCGCTCGCCACAGCATAAATCCACTAAGCCGCTGTTCACCCGATGTTCGAATTATAAGATCTACCGGCGGGATTTCAGGATGATACAAATACTCAGCCAACTTCCTGGGCGTCACTTCCACTGCCGGCACTCCATCACGCACCAGCCCGGCCGCTGCCTCAGCGAGCTCCATCTCTCCACCGTAATTAAAACACAAGGCTACCACTGCCCGTGCGCCGTCTCTCGTCTTTGTCTCAGCTGCCAGTATCGCCTGGAGCACCTTTGCGGATAGCCGTTCTTTTGAGCCCAAGAATACGATCCGCAGACCCTCTTTCACAAATTTGTCGACCTCATGCTTCACCACCCAGAGCAACAAGTCCATCAAAAAATCGACCTCTTCCTGCGTGCGACTCCAATTTTCCGTCGAAAAAACGTAGGCCGAAATATAACGCACCCCTTTATCGGCGGCGGCTCGCGCTACGGCGTGAAGTCGGTCGTAACCTCGTCGGTGCCCCTCGAGTGCCGGCAGTCCCCTCTCCCTGGCCCAACGCCGGTTCCCATCAAGAATCAGCCCCAAATGAACCGGCGTATCACCATAAGATGCATCGCCCTCATTCAAAAGCTAGACCTCCATGATCTCCTTGGCCTTAGCCGCTTCGAGCTCTTCGATTTTGCGCTGAAATTGCTCAATCTTCTTGTTGAGTTCGTTTTCGGCAAACTTGATATCATCTGTAGTGGCTTCTTTGGCCTTCTCCAGTCGCTTCACCTCGTTGAGCACTTCGTGGCGGATGTTGCGCAGCGCAATCCGGCAATCTTCCACCTTGCCACCCAAGCTCTTCACGATTTCCCGCCGCCGTTCTTCAGTCAACGGTGGAATACTCATGCGAATCACATTGCCATCACTACTCGGATTGAGCCCCAGCGCCTGGTTCTCACGAATCGCCTTTTCAATCGGCCCCATCGCACCCTTATCCCACGGTGCCACGGCGATCGTGCGCGCATCCGGCGTGTTCACACTCGCAACTGCCTTCAGCGGCTGCACTGCCCCATAAAGCTCTACCATAATGCCGTCGAGTAAACTCACCGATGCTCGGCCCGTACGCAAACTCTTCAGGTCTTCCCCAAAATGCGCGACCGCCTTCTCCATCTTCGGACCGGCTTCTTCAACTAATGCTCGAATCATACGCCTCCAAGTTCCATTCGCTCATACCGGCGAATGACAATATTCTCTCCCAATTTCGCGATCAAGTCAGTAGTCAATTTTCCAATCGTGACATCCGGATCTTTCACAAACGGCTGGTTTACCAGACAAACCTGCTCATAAAACTTGGCCAGCTTCCCGTCCACAATCTTTTCAATAATCTCTGCAGGTTTTCCTTCAACCTCTTTGCGGTAAATCCCCTTTTCACTCTCAACCACATCTGCCGGCACCGCCTCGGCGTTCAAGTACTGGGGCGCACTCGCCGCAATATGCATAGCGATGTCGCGCACAAACGTCTTAAAGTCTTCAGTGCGAGCCACAAAATCGGTCTCGCAGTTCACTTCCACGAGTACACCAATCCGACCGCCGTGCACATAGCTTTCAATGAGGCCAGCGCGGGCTTCGCGGTCGCTCTTTTTCGCGGCCGTCGCTTCACCCTTTTCGCGCAGGTACTTCACGGCCTTATCAAAATCGCCCTCAGCGTGCTCCAAAGCTTCTTTAGCTTTCATCATGCCAGCACCCGTCTGGTCGCGCAGCTTCTTAATGTCTTCTACAGCGATCGCCATCTTAAACCTCCACCGCCTTATCGGCCGCTTTACTTGCATGAAGTTTGGTGCCCTCAGCCGCCGCCTCGGCGATAGCTTGCGTAATAACCCGCACCGCTTTAATAGCATCGTCGTTGGCTGGGATTTTGTAATCCACGAGATCTGGATCAGCATTGCTATCCACAATCGCAATCACCGGAATACCCAGTTTGCGCGCCTCAGCTACCGCAATACTCTCTTTTGGCACGTCCACTACAAATATTGCACCAGGCAGACCGTCCATGTGCTTAATGCCACCAAATACCCGGGTCAAGGCCGCAATTTCGTTCGAGAAATCGAGCAGCTCTTTCTTGTTGTACTTAGAAGCAAAATCACCGCTGTCCATGCCGGCTTCCAGCTTCTTCAAACGCTGCACCTGCAACCGAATCGTACGGAAGTTCGTGAGCATACCACCGAGCCAGCGCTCAGTCACAAACGGCAAGCCATTGGTTTCTGCAATCTCCTTCACTACCGGCATCGCTTGGCGCTTCGTGCCCACGAGCAGTACCTTGCCACCATTTGCCGCTGTTTTACGAGCAAAATCGGTCGCCTCTTTGAGCATTACGCCTGTTTGCGTGAGGTCCAAAATGTGTACGCCACCGCGAACGCCAAAGATATAAGGCTTCATCTTCGGATTCCAACGACGAGTCTGGTGCCCAAAGTGAGCTCCAGCCTCCAGTAATTCTTTTAGGCTTACATCAGCCATAATTGTGTCCTTTCATCTTCATACGACCACCCGAGCGGGAGGATTACGGCCGTACTGATTCATTAAAAAAATACTTAGCCCATGTACTTTAGCAGAAACAACTATAAATGAAAAGCCTAGGCATTGACTTTACACATTCATTCCAGCTTAATATCAAAGCCTACAAGAAATTTCAGTGGGCGCCCGCACACTACCTCCAACCGAGGAGCATACATGAGTACTAGGCTCAAAGTCGGCGATCACGTGCAGCTGACCAAGCCGGTCAGAACCAGCTATGTCGACATGGCTCCGGCGGGCACCGACGCCACGATCGCACGGATAGGGGGAGACCGAATCGCCGTCAACCTCGATGACCTCGCAGGCGACCATCTCACCGTTCGCCCGACCGACGTCCGGCCCGTCAGCGAGTAAACCGCTCCGGCCGCATCCGCCGCCGGCAAGCCCCGCCAGACGAAGCCGAGCCTCGTGCTCGCTTCGTCTGGCCCAACCGCAATCATTGCCCACACAAGCCTTGACCACCGCACATATATCAGGTACAATCACCAAGTTATGAAAACCGCCATCCACCCCGAAGTCTTCGAAACCACCGTTCACTGCAACGGTTGCAACACCACCTTCAAGAGCCACTCCACTGTGGCTGAGATTAACGTGGAAATTTGCTCCAACTGCCACCCCTTCTATACGGGTAAGCAAAAACTCATCGACACCGCTGGCCGCGTCGACAAATTCAAGGCTCGCCAGGCCGAAGCTACCAAGCGCGCCGAAGCCAAAGCCGCCACCACAAACAAAAAAGCAGATCCGGAAGTGGCTAAAATTCAAGAAGAACTCCAGGCCGACACCGTCGACACCGACACCACTGCTGAAGCTTAGCCCCTCTCCTCAAACGCTCTGATACAATATTAGTTGACGAGCGTTTTTTGTTAGCCAAAGGTACAAGAAACCACCCTGAGGACACCATGGACCCTACCGAACAAAAAATCCGCGCCGAAACCGAAGATCTCGCCTCTCGTATGACTGAACCGAGTCTTTTTGGCACCCCCGAAATGGTCAGCCTTGCCAAACGTCAGGCCGAACTCACCCCCCTCATTACACTCTACGACCGCCGCGCCCAAATCGCCGACCATCTGGCTCAAAACCAGGAAATGGCCACCGACCCTGAGCTGGGCGAGCTCGCCCAAGCCGAGATCCCCGATCTCGAAGCCGCTCTCGTTGCCGTAAACGACGACCTCCGCCTCGCCCTCGTTCCAAAAGACCCAGCCGATGCCAAAAACGCCATCGTCGAAATCCGCGCCGGCGCCGGTGGCGACGAAGCCAGCCTCTTTGCCGGGGAGCTCTACCGCATGTACGCCCGCTACATTGAAACTAGGCCCGGCTGGCGCATCGAGCTTGTATCTGAATCCCCCTCCGACGTTGGCGGCTACAAAGAAATTATCTTCGAAGTCAAAGGCACCGAGGCTTACGGCTGGCTCAAGTACGAATCCGGTGTGCACCGTGTGCAGCGCGTCCCCGAAACCGAATCCGGCGGGCGCATCCATACCTCTACCGTCACCGTCGCCGTCCTGCCCGAGGCTGAAGAAACCGATCTCGAGATCAAAGAGTCCGATCTGCGCATCGACGTCTACCGCTCCGGCGGCCACGGCGGCCAGTCGGTAAACACTACCGACTCTGCCGTTCGCATCACACACATTCCCTCCGGGCTCGTCGTTACCTGCCAGGATGAAAAATCCCAGCTTAAAAACAAACTCAAAGCCATGGGCGTCTTGCGCTCACGCCTTCTCGCTCAAAAGCTCGAAGACGAACAACGCGAAAATCGCGAGGCTCGCCTCGGTCAAATTGGCACCGGCGACCGCTCCGAAAAAATCCGCACTTACAATTTTCCGCAAGACCGTGTCACCGATCATCGCATCAGCCGCACCCAACATGGCTTGCCGGGCTTTATGATTGGACAAATATCTGATATGCTAGAAGCCCTTCGCAGTGAAGATCTGCGTCTCAAGCTGGAGCAGGCCGCCACATGAACCAACCCGTCTACTTAATTACTGGGCCCTCGGGTTCAGGCAAGACCGCCTTATCAGATCATTTTAATGATCTAGGCTATACGTGCATTGAAGCCGACAGCACCCCCGGCCTCTGCTATTTCATCAATAAAGCCGGCAAACCCGTCCCCTACCCTCAAGGCGCCGATGCCGCCTGGTGGGCAAATCATTCCTACGTATGGGAAATTGACCGCCTCAAAAAACTCATCGGAACCCTCGAAGACTCACCTAGCCCTATCCTCCTCTTCGGCAACGCCGGCAACATCGACAAAGCCTGGGATCTCTTCGCCAATGTCTTTTACCTCGATATCCCAGAAAATATTATGATCGAGCGCGTCACCGGCAGCAAAACCGATCACAGCTTCGGTCAGCGCGTCGAAGAACAACAACAACTCATCCGCTGGGCAGCCCCATTCAAAGAAAAAATGGCTTCTCTCGGCGCCATTACCATCGACGCCACCAAACCCCTCAAGGATGTTGTTGCCGCCCTCGTTGCCCACCTCAAAACCGCCCCGTGAGTACCGTTCGTGAAGCCCTCATCGCCGCCATTACATTCCTAGAGAGCCAAAATATTGCCGGCGCCCGCTTAGACGCCGAGCTTTTGCTTGCCCACACTCTCCGCCGCGATCGCGCGTGGCTTCTCGCCCACGACGACGAAATCCTCACCCTCCACCAAGAAGCCGATTTCGAAGCTTACATTTCGCGCCGTTCCGAGCACACCCCCGTTGTTCACCTCACCGGCACCCGCGAGTTTTATGGCCTAGATATAATCATTACCCCGGACGTCCTCACACCCCGCGTCGAAACCGAGCAAATCGTCGACTGGGCCATTAAATATACGCCCAAAGATTCCCGTCTTATCGACATTGGTACCGGCTCCGGTGCCATCGCGATAGCCATTGCTGCTCACCGGCCAGATCTCGCCATCACTGCCACCGAAATCAGCCCCGAAGCACTAGACATTGCCCGTCGTAATGCCCGAAAGCACCACGCCAGCATCACCCTCATCGAATCCGATCTCTGGCAAAACGTCCCTGGCACCTACGACACTATCGTCACCAACCTCCCCTACCTTCGTACTGATGCTGATCTCATGCCCGAAGTCACGAAAGAACCCGCTGTCGCTCTCTTCGGCGGCCAAGACGGCCTTGATCTCTATCGTCGCTTCCTAAAAGACCTTCCCGCACATTTAGCCGCTGGCGGCCATCTTTTCACCGAATGCGATCCCTGGCAACACGAAAGCCTCATCACCGAAGCCGCCAAACACCATCTACATCCTATCGAACAAGGCTATTTCATCCTCGGCTTTAGGTTGACAAAAAAGCAATAATTATTGTATAGTAATAAGGTCCTACTGCACCTCCAGAAAGGTGAGGCCCTTGAGCCTCCTCAACCTGATCAAAAGTTGGGCCAAAAGGCTCCACGAACCCCGCATCTCGCCACCGCCCCTCACACTCACTCTGGTTCGTCGCTGCGACAATGACGAACAGGCTATCGCCGCCGGAAATGCCCTGAAGGCAGCGTATCCTGAAGCCCAGTTCTGGGTCTCCGGAGTCGGAGAGACAAGGGAAGCGACAGCCAGGGTCGTGGCATCAGTACTCGGCCCGGACACACTCGCCGAGCCAGGCCAGATGATCGACCTCCACTACTGGTCCAGCGTGTGGCCCCAGCCAGACGACCACTGGACTACGAGTTCAGAGATCTGGCCGTTCACGGCGAGGCTACGAAAGATCGCTGAAACCACGGGAGCTACTCACTTCGTCTTCGCAGCATCACTGCCAAACTTCTCACACATCTTCGTCCAGCATGTGCGAGAAGGGGAAATTCGCACGCTGCAGATCGAAGAGGGCGGCGACCGGCTACCCAGAGTCATATACCTCGGCGACGCAGTCGCCTGACCCGCCCCGCTTCGCGCGTTGAACCTCCGCGCGAAGCGGGGTGTTCGACGTTTGAGCCTAATTCCCCGCCGGCGCCGCCTCCAGCGTCACACTTAAGCTCTGCGTCTTCCCGTCGCGCAGCACCGTTACCGAAATCTTATCCCCCACCTTATGCTTACCAATCAGCGACTGCAAACTGTTCGTCGAATTCACCGTATCATTACCAATTTTCGTGATAATGTCACCCTCTTTAATCCCAGCCTTGTCCGCTGGCGATCCCGCCACCACACCCGGATTTGCATCGTCGGCCGCCTGCACCCAAGCTCCGGCGCTCACACTCAACCCATTAGCCTGCGCCACCGAGCTATCAATCGCCACATACCGCACACCCAAGTACGCCCGCACGATCCGACCATCATTCTTCACACTTGCAATCAACGGCTTCACGTCGTTAATCGGAATCGCAAAACCAATGTTTTGCGCTCCTTGCCCGGCCACCGCTGTATTCATACCCACCACTTGCCCGTCCAGATTCACGAGCGGACCGCCCGAATTTCCGGGATTAATCGCCGCATTCGTCTGAAATACATTCTGCAGTTGCTCGGAGCTCGCCGAGATACCGCTCCCATCTCCAGCCGTAATGCCGCGCGATAAGCCTGAAATAATCCCATCCGTCACCGTATTTTGGAACTGACCCAGAGCGTTACCAATAGCTACTACACGCTGGCCTACCTTCACCGAACCCGAGTCGGCTAGCTCAACCGGCTTCAAATTCGTCGCCGCAATTCGCACAAACGCCACATCGTTGACCGTATCGCGCGATACCACATGTGCCGGATAGGTCTTGCCATCACTCATCACCACCGTATACGTCGCGGACGTATCGGCCACGACATGCCGGTTCGTTAAAATTAGTCCGTCACTCGTTACAATCATACCTGTTCCCGCACCATCAGCCTCCTGAGCACTACCAAAGAAGCCCTGCGTTATCGCCTTCGAGGTGATCGATACTACACTCGGGCTCACCTGCTTCGCCACATCAATCACGGCCGAACTCTCTTGCACCACCAACTGCTTTCGATCTGCCGGAATCGCTGTCGCAAAAAAGCGCAAGAATCCATACGATCCCAACATCCCGCCAACGAGCCCCACCACGAGCGTCACGGTAATCACTCGCATGCTCACGTTTATACCCTTTGATGTTCGGACTGGTGGTGTCGGTACCACCAATTCATGCTCACGCGTTTCAGTCATGATATCCCTCGTTTAACTATCATAATTATATGTTGCTCCTAGTCTGACACTCCACCCTGAGAAACCTCTTAAAGCTCCTAAACGTTCCCTCGCCACGAAGTTCCCATCACCACAATTCCCACCAAGACGATCGCAATCACAATGTATTCTCCCAGCCGCGCCCGACTCAGACTCCCCTGCCTCGACGATGCCAAAATACTCCCAAACACATACGACAAAGCCGTCAAAATCAATGCCGGCTGCGGCACCAACACGTAACCTCCGCGCATCGTATAGGTAATGAGCCATTGCAAAAGCACCCAAGACACTTCTGTCGCAATCACTCCCCACGTTGCCGCCATCACCCCGGCAAGCCGGTCGCCACGCCGCTTCAACACTCCATATACTCCGGCATACGAACCAATCCATACCAAGGTCAAAATGAGCAAGTCCGATGTTTGCCAAATCGCCGCCATGAGGAATATAGCTTCAAACATCACCCCCTGGACCAGCAAAAGATGAGTTAAGCCCGTTGAAACCTCCGCCGGCGACCATTCGCGCCACAAAAGCCAAGCCGCGTATAGCCCCGCCACCACAGCCTGGGTCACGAGTCTTGGCATAAGCATCACAATAAGCAAGACTCCAACCCCCATAATGAGGCCGGGCAAACGATCCCAAAGCGCTTTCATCACCCTAGATCTATCCCACTGCCGCATTGTTCCAAGCGTGCGCAACTCTGTTGCTACGATCACAACCCCAGCCAGCCACGCCCAACCACTCTGTCGACCCAGCTGATATACCACGACAGCCTCAAACAGCGCCCAGGCCAACCGAGTCCACATTTTTGCGGGTAATTTACCCAGACGTACGAGCTGATTTGTAATCACTGCCAAGAATAATCCTTATCTCAGGTGCCGGCACCGCTACTCCACCGGCACCCACGGTCGGCGTTGGGGCCGTTGCCTTCTGTGCCTTCACCCCAAACCGATGCTCCAGATAGTTTATCGTATATGGCTTCTTCCCGCCAGTATAGTCATAAATCATCGTCGCCCCATAGTGACTAGAAGCGTTCACCGGATCGCCTACATTATAGTGAGCAGCCTTCAAGCTCGTAGCTACGACACCTCCAAGTCCCGCCACCCCAGAACCATTCTGAACCTCAACCCGAGCGTTTTCTTGGATCACATAATGATCCGAAAACAGATTCTTCACTAAATTCTGAATTTCAGAGTAATCAAACGTGCCCGCTTTCGGCACCTCTATATAGCCAGCTGCCGGAATAATATTAATCCCCCCGTTAAGGAGCGCCTCGGCTGAACTCGTATCAAGCACCTTCTGCGGCATCTTTGCCAGATCAATGTCCTTCATCAAAGCCGCCATTTTCGTAAGCTCAGTCGGCTGCAAATCTGTCTTCACATGACTCCCGACAGCATCAATCAAGCCTGTTAGCTTCACTGGATTCGTGAGTGTCGAAAGTTGCAGCGACTTTTGGCGCAGCGCTACAATCACTTGCTGCTGCCTGGCTGCTCGGTCGAAATCGCTCGTTGAGTGCCTAGACCGTGAATACCGCAGCGCTATCGTCCCATTCATATGCTGAAGACCCGCTGCAATCGAAAGCGGACAGAACCCACCACGCTCATCGTCACAGGGGTACGTCGAATCATACAGCGCCGTTGCTACATTAATGTCTACCCCGCCCACAGCATCCACCGCTTGTCGGAAACCCGAAAAATCCAGAAGCACATAGTAATGAATCGGCACACCAATCACATTCGACACCACCTGGGCCGCAAGTTCCGGCCCACCATAGGCATTGGCGGCATTAATCTTGCCATACTGCACTCCGGTACGGGCCGTCGCCGGAATCTTCACGTATAAATCGCGTGGAATTGATAGCATCGCCGCATCCTTGGTTTGCGGATCCACGCTCATCACCATAATCGTATCCGACAAATTCGGCGCCTCGTGCCCTTGACCTCCGATACCCAAAATCAAAATGTTGATTCGACCATCACCCTCATTCTTCAGCTGACTCAAATCAAGCTTCTTCGCCGTTAGAGCCGGAGCCCCACCATTCGACCGCGCAATAATAGTATGAGCAGCACTCACCGCCTTATAGCCAAACCATCCGCCAGCCGCCACCCCGACCACCAAAACTCCCACTGCCAAGGTCCGCATCCATTTTAGTCCAAGACCAGGCTTCCTCGCCTTATGGTAAACAAAAATCGGCTCTTCTGGCGCTACAGAAACAGCCTCCTCGGCAACAGCTACCGGAGACTCCACTACTTCGGAGTTTATGTCTGGAAGCTCCTCAGTATTATTAGATAAATGGTTGTCTTTCGCGCTCAATCGGCGGCGAACCGGTCCATCAATAGAGCGTCGACCGCCCGAGTTTAACGTGCTCATTGCGACTAAGTATAACCAATATCACCCACACCCCACAAGCACAGAACACTTACCGCACATGATTAAGCTGCACTTGTGCCAACCCGTCAAACCCAGTTATACTCATATCCAATGGACAACCAAAACCCAAATCCCACAAGCCCCAATACTCCTGGCACAAATGACCCTGCAGCTACTCCAAAAATATTGCAAAACTCAGCCTTAAGCCAAGATGTTGCCCAAGCACCCACAGCTAGCACCAGCTCAGCACTATCATCCATAGCGAGCGGTTTCTCCACAATCCTGGGTGCTATATTTTCGTGGGTTATTTTTCCCATCGCCGTAGTACTCATCCTCCACAACTTTGTTTTCCAGGCCTACCATGTGGTCGGTACGAGCATGGTCTCCACACTCCACGACACCGATTACCTCATTATCTCAAAGCTTGGCTACACTCAAAGTCTCATCGAGCGCACGCTAGGCCAGGACAAAAAATATATCCCCAGCCGCGGCCAAATTATTGTCTTTAAATTCCCCAAGGACACCTCTCGAGTCTTCGTGAAGCGAGTTATTGGCCTTCCTGGCGATCGTGTCGTGGTCAAAAATGGCACCGTCACCGTCTACAATCCCCAACATCCAAACGGCTTCAATCCCGACACAAATTACGAGAGCAAAGACACCGTCACCCTTATTGACACCGATGAAGTCGTTCAGTCCGGCAATGTTTTCGTGATGGGCGACAATCGTACACCAAACGGCTCCTACGACTCGCGCGAATGGGGCGAAGTCCCTTCGGCCGACATCATCGGCGATGCCGTCCTGCGCCTCCTGCCCCTCGACCAGGTCAAGGTTCTCTAGCGCCGTTCCGGGTCACCCCTTCGTTGGCGTTCGTCAACCTCGAATACCCAGATGTATAACAACGTTATATACCGAACAAACTTTTGGCTTTCTTAAGCCAAAGTAAATGTCTCTACAAAGCCATTTTCATGAGGGGTATAACGCTGAATACATCCACACCTGTCAGAAAACTCTCGAAAAAACCACACCACAAACCCGCACAAACCCCCTCCCCTTACAAGCAAAACCCTATTCCACTTCCCGTCGAATCGCCTTATAAATCCGTTCCAACTCTTCTTCCGAGTAATACTCAATCACCAGCTTCCCGCCCTTCGCCGTCCGAAACTGGGTTACCTTCGCCCCCAAATAATCACCGAGGTCCATCGTCAGCTGATTCACTGCCGCAATCCGGGCCGCCGCCTTCTCTTTCGTACCCGTCTTGCCCTTATATCCACGCGCAAACTCCTCCGTCTGCCGCACAGTCCAATTATGACGCTCAATCAAGGCCAAAAGTTCCAAGCGCTTCTCTTCCTCGATCTGCTTGTCCTGCTCCACCACCGAAAGCAGCACCCGCGCGTGCCCCTCAGTAATCCGCCCTTCAATCAACGCTCGCTTCGCTTCATGCGGCAAATTCAAAAGCCGCGTCGTGTTTGAAATCGTCGACACATCTTTGCCAATCCGCGCGCCCAGCTCTTCCAGCTTCAAGTTAAACTGATCCAGCAATTTCCGGTACGCCGTCGCCGTCTCAATCGGATTGAGCTCTGCGCGTTGCAAGTTCTCAATGAGTGCCAGCTCCAGCTTCTGCTGTTCATCGAAGCTGCGCACAATCACCGGCACTACGTCTAGGCTCGCCAGTTTCGCCGCCCGCAGTCGTCGTTCACCCGCAATCAGCTCGTACCGCTCTCCAGCCCTCGTTACCACCAGCGGCTGCAAAATCCCATGCACCCGAATACTCGCGGCCAATGCTTCAAGCGCCTTGGCTTCAAAATTCTGGCGCGGCTGATGTGGGTTCGGATCCACGAGCATCGGATCCACTTCCCGCACCAAATCCGCTGAAGTCCGGTGCCCCTCGGCATCCACGGGCGCCGTCACATCAAACTCGTCTTCCACTACCTGAGTCGGAATGAGCGCGTCAAACCCTCGTCCCAAACCCCGTCTGCGTTCCACCTTTTCGCTCATTTCTTCTTTGCTCCTGATCTTTTTTCTACTTCCTTTGCCAGCGCCTTGTAGCTTCGCGCGCCCTTACTCCATCCATCATAATGCATAATACTTTTGCCAAAACTCGGCGCTTCAGCCAGTCGCACATTCCGCGGGATCACCGTCTCAAACACCGTATCCGGAAAATGCCGCTTTACCTCTTCGTGCACCTGCGCACTCAAACTCGTCCGCCCGTTGTGCATCGTCACGAGCACCCCCATCAGCCGCAAACCTGGGTTCAGCCCCTTGCGCACCCGTTGCACTGTCTGCACCAATTGCCCCAAACCTTCCATCGCGTAAAATTCGGCCTGCACCGGAATAATCAGCTCCTGCGCCGCCACCAGCCCGTTCACCGTTAAAATCCCCAGGCTCGGCGGACAATCAATCAGTACATAATCATAATCCAAACCCTCAAGCGCTTTACGTAGCTTAAACTCGCGCTGGCTTGCCGCCACCAACTCCACCTCCGCTGCCGCCAGCACCGGGCTCGCCGGCAGCACATGCAGACCATCCACCGCTGTCTCCCGTGCCACTGCCGCCGCCGCCACATCGTCCATGAGCACATCGTACAAATCACCGCTCAGCTTATCAGCCGTAATCCCAAGACCGCTCGAAGTATTGCCCTGCGGATCAAGGTCCACAATCAACACGCGCTTTTTCCCGGCCGCAAGATACGCACCGAGATTAATCGTGGTAGTTGTCTTTCCCACGCCACCTTTTTGATTGGCAATCGCAATAACTTTAGCCATAAAGTCTCTTCACACACCCATGATAACTATGTAGCAGTATAGCAAAAGCATTTCTCCCTGAATACCACGAGCACCATGCTACATTAAATATATGTCAGAACTCACCATCAAATTTAGTGGTCTTACGCGCCGCCAGCTCATAACTATTCTCGCAGGCATTCTACTCTCAATGACCCTAGCCGTTGCCGCCATATTTTACATTCGCGAGTACACCACTCTAGCCGGCCTCCCCAAAACCGCCTACGAAAACCTCACCTTTCCCGTATTTTTCCCCAGACACCCACCCATAGGCTTCACCCTCGATCGCGCCTCCATTAGCTCGACCTCGCAAGTACTAACATACGCCTACAATTACCAAGGAAGTAATCCCGTCTCAGTCAGTATCCAACCCCTCGATCCCAAGCTCGACATCAGCTCATTCAATGCCACCCGCGAAATCGCCACCCCTATCGGCCGCGGCTACCTCGTAGAATACGACACCCGCGTTACTGTCGCGATCGTCACCAATAAATCGCTAATTCTCCTGAACTCCCAAGACCACATCCCGAGCAGCGCCGTCGAGCAGCTCGCCGATAGTCTTGCTTCTGCCAAATAATCGGGCCTCCATTATCTTATTCCAGTTGCCACTCCTCTTAGCTGGAAGTAATCAACAAAACAGTCTTGTGCAGTAGTCGTGTTCGAATAACATGTTATTGCAGGATTCACCGTATTCGTTGTATTGATCGTAACACTTGGAACCGTAGTAGATGTGCCATTTATCGTAAATGTCACAGATGACGTACCGGAACCTAGCGAATTTATTTGAATAGCCAAGCGCGCAAAGGTATTAGCAACAATAGACGTACCGCTATTAGCACAAGTTGGCGTACTTGTGTTGTTGTAGCAATACCGCCAACACGGAGTACTACCAGCGCAAGCGGTATTTGTCGATGGATCAGCCTCCCAATAAACACCAGTCGTCGGAGCGGTAGTGCTGCCGTATTCGTTATGCAGCCCAATGCGCAACGTTTGAGTAGTAGCGGTGGCGCTCGCAACGGCAGCGGTTGTTTTCAAAATATAGCCTGCTCCCAAAACGAAACCAGGATTGCTTGACGTGGGTACTGTGGCTATAGTGCCACCGTTGCCAGTTGCTGCAGCTGTCGTAATATCCAAAATACCCGGCCTATCAACCGTAACCGCCGGCGTAGTAGGGTTATAGCCTATCGTTGGAGGGGTCGCGCCAATCGTCTTGGCTGTCCATCCTGCATTACCTATGGTTCCGCCACCCGAGCTTCCGCCAATGAAGTCATCCTCCAGCAAGAAACCGCGATCAATAGGATTGACACCACAGGTCTCCCACGCAGAGTCACGATAACAACGGAACATATGATAAGTTGAGTTATAATACATACCTCCATTAGTCCCGGTAGGATCGCCCGAATCTGTCTTCGTATCGAGCACCAACAACGTACCAGTAGTGTCCGAAGTCCCGATCACCACATTGCTCGTACCCCCGGGAATAATGTTAATCTGCCCCGAAGTTGTCGTCTGCAGGGTAATAGTCCCGCTCGCAGCGGTTACGGCGGCATTACCAGAACCAGCTTGGAGTGTAAGCCCACTCGAACTATTGGTACTCCCAATCGTCACCGTCTGCACCGCCGCGCCATCAGCTACATGAAGGGTATGAACAGCCGCATTTGCACCAATATTTATGGTCGCGGCATTGGCATTACCAATGCTCACTGTCCCGGCCCCCACGGTGTCAAGCCCTAGCGTACCCTTGCCTACCGCAAGCACCCTTAGAAGACCCGCCCCAACAACGTACCCCCACGCATCAAATTTAGTAACAAGTGTAGCGCTAGCGTTTCGGAATTGAAGCAGATCACCGGTCTGCCCACTTGCAAGCTGAAGTTGAGCCGTTGGATCACCGGCGGCTCCGGCACTCGCTACATAGAGATTGGCATTCTGAACAGAAGCCAGCTGGTTATTAATGAATCCGCAACTTGTAGCCGTTTGCAAACAAATTGTCCCAGTCGCATCCGGCAAATGCGCTGTACGATTGCCCGTAAGACTCGTGGCGTCGATCGTACCGTAACCATTACTACCCTGAGCTAAGTTAACACTACCCGCAATACTGCTACTCTGATTGCCCAGGTACAGACCGCCATTCGCCGTAAAACGCGCCAGCGTCGTGCCACCACTTGTCTGAATGTCCGTAATGAGATCGGTACCACTCTGAGAAGCGTTCCCTTTCACGACCAGAGCCGTATTGCTGCTCGATCCCGTGCCATTTACGGCCACATTCCCCGTAAATGTCCCAACCGTACCCGTCCCCGGCGCAACCGCAAAATAAGTAGTAGTGCCAGCGTTATTTTGCACCTCTAGCAAATTAGCACCGAGACCCCCGGAACTATCACGCACCGTTAGAGCACCATTCGTACTGTTGAGCACAATCTCGGGACTCGTCGAGCTATTATAGGAATTCTGTAGCGTTGTCGCCGCCGTGCAATTGCCACTACTCAAACAGATAGAGGCTGAACTCGAACCTGGGTCAGGCAAAGTGTAGGTCGTAGTTGATCCCAATGTCGCCGTTTTAAGAAGCCCATAATGACTTCCACCATCCGAAAGCAAAAGCGTACCGGCAAGCCCACTAGTATTACCTACAGCCAGTTCGCCATTGTCGGTAATGCGTGCCACCGAATTGCCGTTATTGAGCTGTGCTTCAATGATGTAGTTACCCCCACTATTACCAGCGCCTTTCACCGTAAGAGCCGCCGGCGAAAGATCCTGGCCATTTACTAGTAGGTTATCGGTAAAAGTACTCAAATTGGTATTAGACGACACTTTAAACAGCGCCCCACCGCCACTAGCCTGCACCTCAAAAACATCCGCTGTTTGGCCGGATTTAGCCCGCACGGCCCCGGTAATATCACCATTATTAACACTTTGAATGTAAAGACTCGCAGCCTGCGGGCTCGCAGCCTGGTTTTGAATAAAACCAGCCGACGTAAGTCCCCCCAACTGCCCCGCATTAAACGCATACACTGCACTTGCCATGCGCTTCATCGGGAGCATTTCGCCATCACCCGTACAGCTTGAGAACGGTGTACAGCTTACCGAGGTTGCATTCGCACCCCCGGCTACGTTCATGGATAGCCACAGCACTGGCTGGTTCAGGTCGATACCTGCAAGACTCGTAATGGCACCAAGCGATACCGAGAAATAACCATTCTTCACCGTTACCCCGTGGCTTGCCTGGTTGAGCCATTCTTCTGTCCACTGCAGGGTACCAGTCGTGGAAGCACAATCAGCGATCGTACAAGTATTGTCCGTAGCCGCTAGACCATCGCCATTTTTGTAGATTTTAAACTGCATGTTGTAATTGCCGTCGGCAATCACGGCGCCCGCAGCATTGAGTAATCGACCCTGAAAATTAATCTGGCTGTTAATGCCAGGACTTGGAGCCGCTTGAACGGGCCGGATGTTCAGGCCTGTTAGTCCAACCGAAACAAGCCCCACCAAAATACTGGTCAGGGAGATACGTGAGAATAATGCGAACCGTCTTAGGCTAAGGATCGGCCTAAAAATCACTACCTCACACCAAAATACTAACGCTTATATCTTATCATAATTTGGGGCTCACAGGCATGGATTTTTCCAGACTGCGAGCCCATTTTTAATCAAAAACAGGGGAAATTAATGCAGCTGACTCGCCAGCGATTTCGAAATGAGATGAATCGGCACAATCGAAAGTATCAACAGCCCCACCGCTATCAAAAACGTCAGCTCAATCGATCGTCCCGCCGCCTGCAAAAGCAGCACCTGCGGCTCGCCAATGAACAACATCCCAACCGGCGCATTATCCGCATCCTTAAGCGCTGCGTACACCGCCAAATACGATTGCCCGCCCGAAGAAATCAGTCCACTCCAGGTTTTACCATGGGTCAAGACCGAGTCCGTAATCGCCCCGTTCGACTCCTTCACCCCCACGAGCCGCGACCGCCCGTCTGCCGCGACCAACGTTGTCGCCACCCGCACCGAGCCGCTATAAATCGACGCCGACAGACCCGTACTCTGCTTCAATCCATCCACAAAGGCACTATCGACCGTAAACCCAACCGTCGCTGTGCCAACGATCAACCCCGCCGCGTTGCGAATTGGCGCCGAAGAACGCATCACCAACCTCGGCGTCAAAGCTCCTGCTTCCGCCGACAAACCGTGACTCGTCTTGCCCACCAGCGCTCGCACTACCAGCGAATCACTCGACACCGAATCCCCCCATCGCGCGGGATCATCTGCTCGCAAAAGGACCTGCGCCGTATCACTGGTAATCAACAGCGACGACTGATGCTGGCTCGAAAGAAACGTACTTTCAAGTGCCGCCAGTTTCACATGATCCCGAGCAGCCACCGCCTCGGCCACCGCAGAGCTCCCGGCCACCACCTGAGCCGCCGCCGTGGTTTGGGCCTGCTGTCCTGCAATCGCCGTGTTGAGCACTTTGGCCGTAGTATTAAGCGATCCGAACGCCTGATCCTGCACCCGAGCCATCAAAAGAAACGTGAAGCTCACCGTCGTCACCAAAAAGATCACTAGGCAGGCTGTCGTCAAAACAATAAACAACTGCGTCTGCAGCCGCTTCGTCAAATACTGCCACACCCATCCCCCCAGCAGCACAGCCGCTACTGCCAGAAGAATGTGCTCGCCTATCCACAACGGCCCAAACGGCGCCACAATCCCGTACAGCCGGGGATCATCGGTCCCCCGCGCCAAAGCCGACAAATCCACAAGTTCAAACGCCGTAAACCACGCAAAAGCCCACATTACCGGCTTTAAGTGCCGTTCTAACCCTTTGTTTGCCCGGCGCCAATACAAAAACCATACCGTAGCTGACAACACCGGTATTACCAGCCTGAAACTCCCGAAGGTAACCACATAACCCGCCGAAAACTGCGATGGTTGTTGCGGTGGTTCCGGCGACACCGGCGCAGACACCGTCGCTGGTACCGGCGCTGGCGCAGGTTGTGGTGGTTGTGGCTGCATTTTGGGTTTCTTTCGACGCTGCCACCAATGCTTTTTCTCCGGCACCAGAGGTTCCCCAGTAGTCGGCACAATCGACTCCTCTGGCGGATGTTGTGGCACTGGCTGCAACGGGTCGAGCACCAACCCCACGGCCAGAACCGCATATCCTACACCCCTAAGTACTAGGCCCAACCATCCGAGTTCCCCAAATCCTGTTTGGCCCAAGAAAGCCGGCTCTACTTCTGTGGCCGTCAGCATGAGTCCAAGCGCCAGCACCACATATCCCAACCATTTCAAAAACTCTTTCCACTCACGGTCTCCCGTCCAAGCGTCAAAATACAACCAAAACGTCGCAAAACACGCCAAAGCCGCCAACATTCCGATGGCAAAATGCGCGTCCGTTAAGATAAATTCGAGAGGTAACATTAGGTGCCGCTATCCATTAAAGCAAACTAAGCTCAGCCAAAATCTCTTCAGCCGACCTCGTCCCAACCATAACCTTTTTAATTATACCGTGCCGGTCAATGAAATACAGCGCCGGAACACCCGGCGTAGTCAAAGTACCACTAAGCAAACCGTCCGGATCACATACCGCCGAAAGCGTACTGTCCGCTACCTGCAAATAGGCCGCCACCGTCTCTGCCCGCTGCTGTTCGGCCAGTATCACCACATTCACATCACTATTAGCCGAAAGCTTTGCCAGTGCCGGCAATTGCTCGGCCGTTGTCGGCGCCCAAGTGGCTACCGCCGCCAGTACCGTTGGCTTGCCGTACCAATCCACCGGCGATATCAACTGCCCATCCGTGGTTGGCAACTTCACCAGCGGCAACCGCGCGTTTTCTACAAGCCCACTCGCGGCACTACTCGCCTTCACTGGCGGAGCAGCCAGTGTCGTCCAGGGCCAAAATACCGACAACGGCCCAAGCTTAAAACCCGCGCTATTCGAAAGCGCAATCGCTCCCGTGAGCGGCGTCGGCGTGTCCACGGTAAAACTGCGCGTCAGCGTATCTGGTCCCCCCGCCGACTCTAGCTTCAAATAATACTCGCCGGAAGGAACCAGCAGGCTCAAAGCCCCCTGCGAATTCAAATTCTGTGGGTTATGCTGGCCATATGCTGCCGCGTCCCACACCTGCCACGCATGCGACTCGGCACTAAAGTTGTACAACGTAGCCTTCGTCCCTTTTAAAGCGCCAGCGCCCCCAGTAATCTTTAGTGCCGGTACAGCTGTTACCGTCGCCAGCATCCGCGTGCCCGTATTCCCCGCCCCATCCACGGCCTCACCCGTAAGCTGGTAGGTCCCCGCAGCACTAAAACTCAAGATCCCCACCCATAATCCTGGCTCCGATGATGGAGTCAAGCTAAAACTATGACCCATCTCCGTCCCCACCTGAGCGTGAACCGTTACCTTGGTCGGACCGCCCACCAAACTCACTGTCATCTTATAATCGAGCCCAGCCGGCACTATCAGTTTGCCATCTGCGCCCGGCTCAATCATTTGTGGCCCAATCGTCACCACGCTCGTCCCAAATCGCGGCGGCAATTGATCGAGCACCAGTACCGCGCCCGGTGTCACCGACACGTTCCCGCTCGAATCCGTCGCGCGCGCCATTACGGTATAATTGCCATCATCCAAAATCACCGGCGTAAACGAAAAACTCACATTCGCTGGGCTGGTCGTCGTCACCGACTTTTTCTTTTTGCCGGTACCAGTTGTTGTAGTCGTCGTAGCCTGCACCACACTATCAACCGGCAACCAATTCTTTCCCCCATCGGTCGAATAATCCACCCGCGCCACCGCCACATTATCAGCCGCCACTCCGGCAAGTTTCGGCACCACCTTAAACGGCCTCGTCATATCGGTCGTAAGACTTACCGTCGGAGGCACACTCTCGGTCGGGGTAGTCTGCACCACTGCCCCCGGCACATTTGCACCCGTTAGCCCACCACTACTCCCGCCGCCACCCGCCACCGGCACCTGTACAATCACCGGCGGCACAATCGCTGCCGTCAAAAAAGTCCCATCCGGCGAACTAGACGTGCTCGAATCTGACGGTCGCGTACTTGTTACCATATAATGATAGCCCGTGTTCGCCGTCAGCCCTGAAAGCGTCATTCTATGCTGCGTCACCAAGCCGGCGTCCGGACCCTTCGTCGTACCATAGGTCTCGTCTAGCCCATAGTCTACCTGCGAAGTCGCTGGTGCATTCGTATCCCAGGTCACAAGTACCGAGGTCGCCGTCAGCCCCGAAAGCTGCACATTTGATACCGCCAGTGGCTGCACAACATCGCCCACAATGGCCAAATCTTGCGTGCCCGTACAGTTAATAGAGTTATTACCACCCGCATCATCCGACGCATAATACACCCAGTTTGCCGGTGAATCATTGGTATTTGCTGCCTGGGTCGAAATCGTAAAATTAAGCGTGTCCCCAGGATTAAGTGTTCCACCCGTTAAAAAGGTAGAAGTCGATCCACCCGAGGTCGCATCATTCCAGCCACTAATCGTCGTACTAACGATAGTAAAATCGCTCGAAGGCACCACCACCCGCATCCACCGGATAGGATTCACATCGGTATTTTGAACCGTAAACGAAACATCAATCGTCGCATTGGGCGCCATCTCACGCGGACTCGTATCGGCCGTACAGCTCGACAAACTCGCTCTGGCCGCCGGAGCAGGCAAACCCACGGCCACAATAACGATAACCGCCCACAAAGCTACCAACTTTTTTAGCCGGATAAGCATTAGCTTTATTGTACCCTCAATTACGCCTGCAAGCCAGCAAAATTATGGCGTAGAGCCGGTCCCCGACGAACTCAAATCCACCTTCGAGTACTCAATAATCTTTTTCGTCGACACCCGGTACAGCAAAGCCCGACCTGCCTTTGAAAAAATGAGCACTTTATCGCCATTTTGAGCATTCTTGAAGAATTCTTGGTTCTTCAATTTTGAAACATCATTCACTGTCGCGAGCGTTGGCGCCTCATCGGGCAAAACCAGATACCGGCCTATCTGATTTACGAGCGACTGCACCTCACTACCCGAACCGCCGTTCAAACGAGCCAGTTCCGTCTGCGCATTAGCGTAGCCATATACCAAGTAACCCACCGCTGCCACGAGTACAGCCGCTATCGCCACCTGCCACCATCGACGCTTCCAAAAATTGTCGCGCCAAGACCGCTGTGGGCTCACTGTCTTCGCTGGAAGTTGACCGCCACGCAGACCGTCACTATATATACGGGCTTTTTCCGAAGACATGCCGGGTTGTAACTTCATCTCACTCATTGCTTATGCTCAGTGTAACGAACATGTCGCTCAACAGCAACTCGCGTCGTGTATACCGAACTATTGTATCGCTCATTCATAACTCTTATGCTTAAAATTACTAAAAAATTAAGGAGGTATCCATGCGCAACTTACTCCGCATGCTAGTCCGTACCGTTAGGCAACAGCCCAAATTCTTTACCGGAGTTGCCGCAGGCATAACGCTCACGCTCGTTGGATCCGCTACGGTACTTGCCTCCATTCCAGATACCGGCGGCGTCATTCACGCCTGTAATAGCACGGGCTTGCTCGGCAAAGTTCGCATCATCGATAGTCCAAGCCAAACCTGCAATAGCGGCGAAACCGCACTGTCTTGGAATTCCGCCGCCCCCGGCCAATTCATAACCAATCTAGCCGGGGCTGCGCTCGACGGCATGGATTTGCGCTACCGAGACTTCCGGAGCGCTGATTTATCCAATGCTTCGCTCACAAGCACCAGGCTCTCTCACACCGATCTCACAAATGCCAATGTATCTGGAGTCGACCTCACCAATGCCGCTTTAGATCACGAAGATTTCTCAAGCACAAATCTTACGAACTCAAATCTCAACGGCACCACCCTCAACACCATCGCACTCGGAGCAACCAGCCTTAGCGGCATTGATTTCACCGGCACATCCCTCACCAACGTTAGCGGACTAGCCAACCGAAATCTCACCGCCAATCAGCTCACCTCGATTAACTTCGCTAACTCCGATCTATCGGGTGTAATTTTTAGCAATGTCGACTTCGGCAACGCAGCCTCCTTCTCCAATACCAATCTCACCGGAGCCGACCTCACCTCGGCCAAAGCCCTAAACGGCACCATGCTCACCTTCGACTCCTCAAATATCACGAACACCAAATTCATTGGCACCTCCTTCGGTGACCTCCCGAGCCGCGTTCGCATTACCGGCTCAACCGGAACAAATCCCAATTTTACCAACGCCGATTTGCGCGGCGCCGATCTGAGCAATTCAAGTTTTACAGGCGCCAATTTTACCGGAACAGACCTGTCAATAAACCCAAGTATCGGCAATGCCACTGGTTTTACCAACACTAACTTAACCAATCCAAATTTCACCGGCTCAAACCTTACCGGTGCCCAAAACCTTGGTACCGGCACTCTCTCAAATCCAACCTGGTCAAACACGACCTGTCCAGACGGCACCAATAGCAACAATAATGGCAACACCTGCACCGGCCATTTAGTGCCTTAAATCTTAAAACGGCTTAGCATCCCACACTAAAAGGAGCCCATTTCAGGCTCCTTTTAGCTTGCATCAGCTCAAATCACCTTACGGCGACAAAGCCGGGCTCGGCCTCGGACTCACCGACGGACTTGGCGTTGGTAAAGCCGTTGTTTTCGCATCTTTCACGCTCACGGCATACCATGAAAAGTCTAGTTCCTCGGTCGCTGCCTTCGGCAAGACAATCGTAAAGCCCGTTGTAGTCGCATCTTTGTACGAAAACTGCTCAAACAATCCATTCTTGAGCGACACCACCACGACCGGCGTCTGATCGTATGGCCGGTCAAATTTCACACTCACCTCTTGCTGAGTGGGGTAAATCGTCGCGTATCCAGCCGTGTCACTATTAAATGTCGGCCGACCTTCGAAACTCACATCATTGTTAAAGACCGTTTTCTGAACAAACGTCACCAGTCCGCGGAAGAATGCGCTGCCCTGGAAGTCAGCCGCTCCCCCGACCGTCAAACCTCCCTTCACATTCATGTCGGCCGACACTGAGCCATTGTCAATCTTCAGTCCATTCAAATTCACACCGGGACTTGCCAAGGGCGCACTAGGCAAAGCCGGACCAGCAGGCTGCCCACTTGCAGCCAATTTCGCCTGCAAACTGTCCACGCTATTAGTCAAAACGTCCAATCCCTCTATTTGGTTAGCCTTAATCTTGTCGGCATACAATGTCCCCTTCACATACACGTCATGGTCAAAAATCGTGTCCTCATTCGTGGCCGCCGTAAAGTCTACCAACGGCGAATTCGCCCAACCAGATCGATCGCCGGGCGCTACATCGGGCACAAGCGGCGCTTCGCCGCCACCACTTTGCTGCAGGACTTCTGCCTGCTGGCCACCTGCCGGCGGGTCGTCCTGCCAAATGCGCACGAAGTCTACGTCCATGTTTTCAGTCGTTGCCGTTGCGGTCATAAAAGCAGTCTCAAGCATTGGCGATAAACCAGTAGCACCCGGGCCAGTGCCCGATATACCAGAGCCACACTCTTTTTCGTTCACGCCGTTAGATGTGTCCGTATCAACGAAGAAATGATAATCAGTATTGGACCGGACCTCAATCCGAAGATAGTTAAAACTCACTGTATTGATGTTATTGGAGTTATCCAGTCCAACATTGCACGTCACCGTCCCCACCACCGCCGATGCGCTTGTTACCACACCTATCCAGTTCGTACCGGCACACGCTGGTACAGCAGTGGCCGTACAGTTGCTGAAAAATACCCCGTTATTCGGAAATAGTCCGCTAGCTACACCCTTATCTCCCAGGCCCACAAAGAACCGAGCATTGCTACCCGAAGCGGTTAAACTTGGCTTCACCTTAGCCGTAAACACCGGCAAGTTATTTGCCGCCGTTAGTCCCGAAGCCGTACCTCCAGCTGCATTGGTAGCGATATATTCAAGGCTAGCCGCCGTGTTTGAGGCAGTAATCGTAGACACCGCCGATATTCGCTCAAGCCCGTAGTTTGCCGCTGGCAAGCTACCACCACAGGCCCCCGAGTTAGAAGTACAAGCCGCGCTCGTATTACCACTAGCTGCTACTCCCAAAACGGAACTAAAGGCGAGTTCGCCGTCACCTGGAGTACAGGCCGTACCACCATTACTTCCAAAGTCACCACGCGCCTTCCAGCCATTCGTTGTGGTCGTGCGGCTACAGACGTTCGTCTGGGTAACGTTAAACTCCTCGCCCCAATAGTTGTTCTTGCTCACAAACGCACCCGCGGACGCGAAAGCACCGAAATTCCCTGCTAGATATTTAAGCCCAAAAATACTGTTGCCGCTTGAATCGTTGGCATTAAGAATCGTTTGCCCAGCACTTGAGCCCACCGTATTGATAGTGAGGCCACTGGCCACCGCCAGACCCGTATTAAAGTCAGCAAATCCCTCCACTTGAAGCGCACCCACGGCTCGAATATTACCAGCAACAATCGATCCCGCCCCGCCCGGGTCCGTCAAGGTCTGCGAATTAAGACCCACAAGATCCAAAGAACCACCAAGCATCACTCGTGAAGTACTAGCATAATAAACGGTTGGCTGAGGATTAGAGCCGTCATAACCGCTCAAAGCATAGACATACCCGTTAGCAAGCATAGTCGACTGCCCCCACCGTGCAGCCGGCAAGGTTGTTCCGTTCGTAAACCATGAGCCAATCAGACCACCCGCCGTAATTGCCGCATAATAAACAGTGTTGGTAGCAACACCACTACCGTTATCACCGCCAATCGCATAAATATAGCCATTTGCCGTAACAGTCGTCTCGTAGCGCCGTATCTGTGGCAATGCCGTTGTACTAGCCCAAGAAGCACCCAATGTACCGTCGGCGTTTAAGCTGTTGTAATACACGGTCGACTGCGCCGTTCCGGCACTATCGCCACCTATCACATACACGTAGCCATTCGCTACCACCGAATCCGCCTCCCGGCGAACGGCAGCGCCGGTGCTTAGAGGTGTTGTAGTAGCCCACGCCGCGGTTGAACCATCGGAGTACAGCTTTGCATAGTATGCCGTAGACTGCGCCCCAGCATTGTCGCCACCAATCACGTAAGCATAGCCGTTAGCAGTAACTGACGTATGAAACTCTCTCGCTGCCAGCAGGGAGTTCGCCGATGTCTGCCAACTGCCCAAAGTACCATCAGTCTGGTTTAGCCGACTATAATACACCGTGGTTTGGGGCGCGGCATTTAGAGCTCCTGTAGCATTATCTCCACCTACGACATAAAGATACCCGTTAAGGGTAAACGCCGTGTGACCATAACGTGCTTGCGGCAAAGCCGTTGTGGTAGACCATGTCGTAGTCCCCACCGATCCATCCGCGTTAATCTTGGCATAGTCCACCGTGGTAACGCCAAGCCCAGCACTACAAGCTCCGGTACAGCCACCAATATAATAGATGTAACCATTAGCAGTTACGGTGCTGGCGTACCGCCGGCCCGTCCCCATGGCATTAGTTTGCCGCCATGATTGGAGCTCACCCGTATTCGCGTTGTTTAGGGTCAGATTGCTCGACCCAGCATCCACCTGTAAGTTATTGGACGGAGCCACATACGATTGGACCGTCGCGCCAGTCACAAGCATTACCCCGTCCAGATACACGGTCGGAGTTCCCGCCACCGTCTGGCGAATGTAAATATTGCTCGCCGTGTTAATCGTTGCACCCGTCGTAAACGTACAAGTCACCTGAGTCCAGCTCGTGGTTACACTAGCCGCCACACAACCCGTCTCCACATCGGACCCATTTTCTTGCCGACCCAGGATCATCGTCGTCGCTACCGACGCCTTGGCCCACATACTCAGCGAATATTGTTGCGACGGCAGTAAAGGATATGAATACTTCGCCCCATCACCCGAAGCCGTATTCACCATTTTAAGCGTCGAGCCGCCGTAGAGTGCGTTACCAGCCGCATCGTCATAAGTGACCGTCGCTGCCCCACGCAGGCTCCACCCATTCGTCGTCACTTCAAACGACGGATTAGCAACCAAATTCAAATTGCTCGTCAACGTATTTACCCCCAGCAAACTCGCTCCGCTCGAGTTCTGCACCTGAAACGCCGCCGATGAATTCACACTGTTTTTGAGAGTGATTGCACCCGTATTTGTCATGCTAAAGTCGTGGTTATACGTGCTAGTATCAGTTAGGTAAAAATTCTGACCCTGTATGTCTACACTCCCACCAGCGTTATAGTTGCCCATCGTCAGGGTATTGCCGCCGTTAACGTTATCAAATATTTCCATCTGATACGTCCCCCCAGAACCCGCGTCGAAGGTAATTCCCGTACTTTTTTGTAAGTTTATACCACCAGCATTGCTGAAATTGGAGAAAGAACCACTCGTAGCCCATGTATAGGTGCTGCCATTGTCGATAATAGAGGTTGTAGCGCTACTGAATTGGTTATAAAACCAAGTATTTCCGCCATCGATCGAGCGGTAAACGTCATAGGCAGTGGCATTAGGTACCGCAGTCCATGACAACGTGTTTTGGCTAGCACTTCCAGAGGTCGTGACTGACCCAGGGCTAGATGGAATTCCCGCGGTTGTCCCACTGCCACCCGTACCTACCGCATCGAGCCTATAGAAGTAGGTATTAGCAGCCAGCGATCCGCCCGTACTACTGCTAGTAAGTGTGGGCGCAGCGGGATTCGCTATACCGTTTATAGTTAAGCTGCCCCCGTTAGTCGTGAGCGTACCCTGAGTCGCGTCGGCATTGAGTACTGTTGTACCGCTCGCATTTTGTACCTGGAAACTACCCTGAACGCTGCTATTTCCATCTGCGCTAAATCCTTGATTTACACGCAGGCCATTCGAAAAGCTTGCGGCGCCCTCCACCTGTAGGCTGTTGCTGACATCGAGCGTTGTGGCGGCTATACCTCCAGCTTGCAATTGCTGTATATAAGCACCCCCCATGTCGTACACGAGGATTTTGCCGTTGGTATAGTCGGATACATAAGCGTAGTTGCCGGCTAGGGCGACGGATCGGACTTCGGTTCCGGTGGCGATAGTTCCCGTGATGCTCATTGAAGCCGGGTTCGAAACGTTAACTACCTGAAGCTCATGCGAGGTGCTGATAGCTACATATATGTATTTTCCCTGCATAACCATATTTGATTCTGAGCTATCAAGCGTGACGGTCCCCGCGCTCACGGGAGCGGTTGGATCAGATACGTTGACCGCCTGCAAAGTAGTACCGAGAGACAAGTAGGCGTACCGGCCTTGTACGATAACGGTATTAGTTGAGGAGGAAGAAAGAGACCCCTTGTTGACAGGCGCTGCGGGATTGGAGATATCAACTATCTGCAAACCGGTGGCAGCAATCGTGGCATAAAGGTAAGTACCTTGGATCGCTATGGAGTCTACGCCTTGTGTTTCGATAACGTTCGCCACATACTGCGGAGTTGCTGGATTGCTAATGTCATAGACAAGAACGTAATTATTGCTAACCGTAGATGCGCCGAGGTACATATAACGGCCCTGTATCGCCACCGTATTTAACTGGGTTAGGGTACCCACAGTTACTGAGGTGCCAACTGTAGCAGTCAGTGACGGGCTAGCAGGATTACTAATGTTTATGATGTAGAGCTGACTGGTTGTGCCATTTACTACGAAGGCATATTTACCACTAACCTTCACATAAACGATGCCGGTAGAGATGGAGAGAGTTCCCAACTTGACCGGTGCGCTTGGGCGAGTAACGTCCCAAGTATCAAACTTACCGTAAGAAGCAGTGTAGGCGTACTGCCCTTCGGTAGCTACATCGTAGGCGGGATTTCCGGTTGTAAAGGCGCTACCTATAGTCGCAGAGGGAAGTTGGCCTTCAACGTCCAGCTGCTCCGTCGGAGCCGCAGTGCCGACACCGACGCGTCCGCCCATCTTGGTTGTCGTGGCCGAGTTACCAATCGTGATCGTCGGACTACCCGAAGTACCAATGTTAATACCGCCAGTCGAACCACCCTGAATATTGACCGCTGTTGCCGCCACCGTACTACCAATATTGACAGTCTGGGCATTGGTCCCACCACCAATATTAATCCCACCGCCGCTCGCCCCCGCACCACCCAAAATCCCGGTCACATTCGTTGCCGTGTTCGAATTACCAATCGTTACCGTTGCCGCATTGCTGCTACCCACCACCACTGTTCCAGTACTACCCGTATCAAGCGACAACTGATTAGTGCCCTGGGCCAGTACCGTCAAATTACCCGAAGCACTTTGTACCGTCGGCTGGGTGCCGCCAATCGCCACTACATTAGCCGAAGTGTCCACAGCCAAAATCGCCTGCGAACTAGTATTTTGCACCTGGAAAGCCGTAGTTGAAGTGGCCGCCTTAAACAATGCCGTCGTCACCGCGGCCGACCCGTTCGTCGTACCAGTGGTATCCACGCTCAGTCCCCGCACCACTTTCGCCCCAGTCCCGGTGTCGCTCACGACCAAGCTGAAACCTTGGAGCGTGTTCGCAAGCGTCGTCGCATCTGTCACCGTCACAGCCTGCCCAATTGCCGTGTTAGCCACACTCGTCGGCGTGTTCGTAAGGGTGTTCGACAAGCTCGTAATCGTATTACCCGTCGTCGGAGTCGCCGTAGTGGTTACCGACAACGTTGGCGTCGTACTCGTAGTCGAAGTATTGGTAAATAAGCTATTGCCACCATTTACCGTAAATCGGTTCGTTGGGTTTGCCGTCCCAATGCCCACCCGGAGGTTGCGCGTGTCTACCGAAAATGCCGTATTTCCACCCGCATCCGTCACCTGCAAGGATTGCGTCGGACTCGTCGTCCCCACGCCCAAAGAGCCATTGGCCAAAACACCAATCCGCCCAATGTTACCCATCGTGTAAGCCGAGTTCGACGAAAGCGTGCTCAAATTTCCCGTACAAACCAAATGAGTATTGTCGGTAATGCTTAAAATCGTACAAGTATTAGTCGTAGAAGTAACGGTAAACGTATCCCCTACCAAAAAGCTCGTGGTAAATGTCGTAGCAGAGCCCGTCACATTCGGCGAACTAGCGCTGTTCGATACTGTCCCCGGCAGCGCCGTCGTCCCTTGATTAATCTGGAATGTATCACTCGGAGCATTCGTGTTGACCCCGATGCGCTGGTTCAAAGTGTCTACATCAAACACCGACGCATTCAGCGAACCAGAGGCCGACTTCACCAAGAAGCCCGTTGCCGAGTCGGTACTATTTTGCAAAGTAGTCGCACCAGCATTATTCACCGTCAACACATCTCCCCCTGCCTTTTGCAGCTCCAAAATGTTGGCCGTCGCACCCGTCTTATTGATAAAAATTGATGGGTTAGTCGTGCTCGAATCTGCTTGCACTCCCTGCGCTAGCTGTACGTATTGCCCCGCCGTCAGTCCTCCAAGTTGCTGCGAATTCAAGGCGTACACCGCACTCGACAACCGCTTCATCGGCAGCATTTCCGGCTCGTTACCACTATTGCAAGTCGAGAAAGGCGTACAGCTCCCAGTAGGATTCCCCGAAGCCACCGTCTGAGTTAGCCACAAAGTGTCCCAGTTCCAGTTCACCGAACCACCGAAAGCGGTAACACTCCCCAGGTTTACCGAAAAGTAACCATTCTTCACGACCACCCGTTTGTCCGTACCGCTATTGATCCAATCTTCCGTCCACTTCAAAGTACCGCTACACGGCGAGGTACCACCAGACACACAACCATCACCATCTTGGTAGATTTTAAATTCCATGTTGTAAGTACCATCAGCAATCACGGCCCCAGCCGCATTGAGGAGCCGGCCTTGGTAGTTGATAGTCTGATTGATTCCAGCGGCACCCACGGCCTGAGCCGATTGCGCATTAAGTCCCGCAATTCCAACCGAAACAAGCCCAAGCCCAATAAAGGCCAGAGCAGTACGAGGATTTATCAGATTACTCAAATGCTTTTTGATAAGCTTGAAAATCATGTACCTCTAGCAAACTATAACTAACGTACAAATTATAGGCCTTCTTGAGCTCAAGCACAAGCATTGTTCATGCTGAAAATTGCCTTAGACAAGCCTAATTTACTACCCTATTGCAAATGCAACTGATTGCGTCGCGATTTGCGATTTTCGTGCCGCTCACCGAGCCAAAAAAACCCAACCATAAAAAAAGCCAAAGTGTACAAAGGCCAAGCCGTCAAGAGTACCCCGGGCATTGCACCCAGTCCTGTATCGTTATTTGCGCCGTATGCGGCGATTGGCCCATTCACCACCGTCACAAGCTCAAGTAAGGCATTGTTGCCCCGAGCGTCTGTCGCCCTTACAATCACCTGATAATTGCCCGGCTGGCTATACGCATGACGACCCTCCACTGCACCCTCGGCCTCTGTACTCACAAGATCACTCTTGCCATCTCCCCAATCAAAACTAACGGCGTACGGCCCCACACCCCCAACGATCGTCACGCTCCGCACCAGAATCTGAGCAGGACTTGTGCCGAGCACCATCGAAGTCGACTGCAAAAACAACGGCTTCCCCGCCAAACCACCAGCCAAACTCGGACTAGACACATCATAAAATACAGTTACCGCGGCCGAATCCGGCCCAAATTGCCCAAGCGCATCCGACACCCTAGCCACAAGTACATTCGCTCCAGCAAACAAATCTATAGATAGCGAAAATGTCCCATTCGCCCCACAACTCGTTACGCCCGCGAATACCTGATTGTTTTCTACGCTCACAAACGTATGCAACGGACACGTCCCAGACACCGTCACCGGGCTACTCGAAACATGCGAACCCGACTGCGGGCTCAAAATCACCGCCGACGTCGTAGGCGGCGGTCCCGGCACGGTTCCAGATAGACCCACCGAGCCGCTCTGCGGATTTACCGCCGGTGGTGCCGCCTGCACAGCCAGACTTGAGGCCAGCAGCACTATACCGCTCAAGATCAACAAAAACACAAGGCTCGCATACGAAGTGTGAGCATGCGGCCGCATTTTGCCACTATGCTCGTGCGCTACGAGCTGTAATAAACCAGCTTTCATGCTTCACAGTTTAGCACAAGCGGCTTAGCGGCGACGTCTTGCTTGCGCAATAATATGCTCATTGTACTTACGTAGGCCAATTCTAAGCAGATAGCCTACTACGATAATTCCGAGCAAAACCAGCAGGATAAGCTTCCACGGAATCACCCAAAACCCAAGCGATGCACTTAGCAGCTTGCCACCACCATAATTCAAAGCTAATTTAGCGGAATAATGCCCGAATAGTTGCTTTTCGCTCAAACTCTGCTCAAATCGCCGAATACTATCCGGCAATACATTCCCACCCTTTGCATTCACCGGTATCGATGCAATCTGCTTACCTTGCCAATTGGTCACCGAAATGCTGCCCTGAGCCTTCTCGTGCACACTCCCCTCATTTCGCACCCGCACCAAAAAGTCTATCGGCCCATGCTCAAAAAAGCCGCTTTTCTTTCCACCCTGAAGGGCTGAAAACTCCGCCAAGCTCACCTTTTCAGTAATGGTCCCGCTTACCTTCAGGAGCACAAGCGCCCCAACACTAGCCGACAACGCCACACCCGTACCATTTAAATCTGGCGGTACCGCGGTAAACCGGATCACCCCAAAATGTCCGCCCGGTTCCGCATTTGCCGGGACCACAATCTTAACGACGTTCGTTTTCAACTCTTGTGGTGCGAGCCGCAAATCCGGCACACCCTGTACCCAATATTTCAAAGAAAACCGGGTCTCACCCGTCTCATCGAGGAGCAGCCTCGGCTGACCCGTCTCATCCGTACTGGCGCCAAAGTCATCGGCCTTACCCTTCGCGATCAGCTCGCCCTGAGTCACATTGCGAACACGAATGCTAGCCGTTACCGTTTGACCCGGATCAGCCGACAGCTCAATCACCGGCGGCGAAATCTCAAGTCCCTGCCCCGGCGAACCCGTAGACGCACCTGTCGGTGGCGTCGCAGCCACCGCCCAAGATGAGAGTGCCACAACTGCACTCCCCGCCAACATAACACCACTCACAAACTTCTTAAGCATTACCTGAAGTGTATCCCAAAGCCCAGATCATGTGCAACCCTGAAGCTAAAAACTAGCTGTACAAATATACGTCATTGTCGCCGTATACACGCCCGCTGCCTGCGCTCCACCAATATTTACAATATAACTCGAAGTAAACGTATTTGCGTTCGTTGGCGCCGCTGCCTGGGCCACACTATCCCCACTCACAAATCGGTATAGGTTGGCTGTGCCATAGTTCGCCGAAAACGTCCCACTCCCGCTGCCCGTTGGATCCGCCCCCACCGCCGGCACCGTATTAGCCCGTACATTCAGCCCAAATTGACCCACCCCCAGAGCACTCGCCGTCTGCGACGCCAGCGCCGGAATCGTATTGATGCCCGACGACAGCGTGGTACCGTTCACCGTTATCGAGTAACCGTTCGCTGCATTCGTCTGCGCCTGCATTACGCTCGTACCACTACGCGTCCCTACCGGCGAAAAGTCCCCAAAATCAATCGTATTACCCGATACCGTCGTGCAGTCACTCGTAATCGACGTACCAGCACAAAATACCAAAATCTCCGGCGTCACCCCGGTAAGCTGCACCGGCTGAGCTGTGCTGAGCGCCACCGTACCCGTATCAGTCGCCCCGGTAGCTCCGTCCGACCCCGTATATGTCGTAATCCGCACATAGTAGCTGGTATTGGTCGCTGCTGGGTTCGTAATCGAGCCCAGCGTATAACTCACCGCCGTGCCGCTATTCAAATTCGCCGCCCCGCGCGTAATGTAAGGTGCGCCGTTCGTCGCATTCACCATCGAAAACCCGACCGCTCCCGACTGCGCCGATAGCGTCGCCGATGTCGTCACCACCCCCGCCGGCACATTGCACGTACCCGTGGCACTATCACAAAAAGCAAACTTAATCGAGCCAATATTGGCCGTCGTTGCTGTCGTGAAATTCGCCGTATAGCTCGTCGTCACCCCTTGCGCACTCGATCCCACCGCAATGTTGCGCGGCGACAAACCCGCCGCCGATGCCGTAAACGGCACTAGCCCCAGCGCCCACACCAGCATCCAAGCCAGTGAGCGCCGCAATGTAGCTGCATTAATGAAGGCTTTGCGCAGATGGAGTGCAAGGAACAATGAGCATCGCAAATGAGGAGTACTCAGACGTACCCCGAATGCGAAGCGGAGATTGTGACGCCGCAATACGCTGCGCAAAGTCTTCATTAGAACGTCGCCGTACAGATATAAGTCATCGTAGCTGTATACACTCCCGCGGCCTGATCCCCACCTACATTCACCAGATACGAATTGGTAAATAACTGTGCCTTAGACGTTGTTCCACCCGAATTCGCCACCGTATCACCATTAAAAAACCGAAACGAATTTGCCGTATTGTACCCGCCCGCTCCTACACCGTTAAAACCAGCCCCCGTTGGCGTCACGTCCGCCCCAAAGACTCCACCGGCAGACGCCACATTATTCGCCCGCACATTCGAACCAAACTGGCTCGTCCCCGTAGCCGACGTACAGCTCACTGCACAGCCAGTCGAGTTCAGCGACTGCGTCCCCATAGCCGGAATCGTATTCGACCCACTCGTGAGCGTCGTTCCCACGAGCGTAATCGCATATCCAAAACCAGCATTTGTACTCGCACTCATCAAACTCGTGCCCACATTTGTACTCACCGGCGAAAACGTCCCGAGCGTTACGGCCGTTCCTGTGAGATTCGTGCAGTCCGTCCCACTCGTCCCCACACAAAACACCAGGCTCTCGGGCATATTACCCGTTACCGTAATTTGACTCACCGTATCCACTGCGACTGCCCCAAAATCTACCTCAGCAGTTCCTGCCGAATCCGAATAAGTCGTCATCCGGCCATAAAACTCCTTATTTGCAGCTGAAGGGTTCCGCACATTTTGAAATGTTACCGTTACTGTCGTACTCGAATTTATATTCTGCGGTGTGCCATTTGTAATCCAAAACGTATTTGTAGTAGGAGCGGGCGGTGTCCCCGTACCAGCCGTAAAACCCGAAATACCTGATTGACTTTGGATACTCGCGCCACTGGAAGTAAAACTAACACCATTTGAGTCGCCCGTATTCACACAACCAAAAGCCTCAAGTGGCGAGTCGCAAACCTCAAATTTTATCGCCCCAATATTCCCGGTCGTTGCAGGTTTAAAACTAAACGCGTATGTCGTAACCGCACTAGTAGCCGAACTTCCTAGTGCCAACACCCGGTTTGTGGGCTGCGCTGCCTCGCTCACAAATGCAGGCACAAGCGCCACCGCAATCATTACAATCAGACTTCTAGCAAGCAGGTTTTTTATTTTCATAATCTACAAAACAAGCTCATATAAATTGCTTAAGCTTATACTACGCGCCTAGGTGAGAACAGTCAACGAACCTCATACTCAAAACGAGCGTCTAATTCACCTTAATCTTGCCTTTTGTCAGCGGTCCGTTTACCGAATACAAAACGGTAGAACGAGAGCTATCGGCAAAAACCGTAAGTTTAAAGCTACTAGACACACCGCCCCCAGCCTGCATACCATCCACCGCCGTCACCGTGTAAGGCAGTCCAGCCGTCGTCACATTATCAAGATCAACCCTAGCAACCCCCTGGAATGTCCCTTGAGCGTTATTCGCACCATTTATCACCAACCAATCGGAGCTTGTTGCAGCAATGAACAACGTGTGTCCACCAGCATTAAACGTAAAAGTAAGTGGACGAGTTACCGTAAACACACCACCCGGATACCCCAAATCAAAGTCAAACGAAGCTTGAATTGCATTACCAGAAGCCAAACCAGGCAAAATGTCCCTACCAAAAGCAGGTAGCACCTGGGACTGACCCTGGGCCATAAGATTGCGTGAGTTTGTCGCTGCCGTATTCGTAACCGCCACCTGAAAAGCCGTCGACGGCGCGCTCATTGCCCCGGCACCATTCACAGCCACCACCGTATAATTGTAGACGCCCGGCGAATACACATCCGTGAAATTATTCGTCGCCACATTAGATGCCGCCTCCACCGTCAAGCCAGTCAAAGTATCCTGCCGCCACACCTGGTAGCTCGCAGCCGTAGGTACCGAGTTCCAAGTTAGAACCGGAGCATTATTTGTAGGAGTTACAGCGCTCAAACCAGTCGGAGCAGATGATGCAACTGGTGCAGTAGAGATATAACCGATCTTTCCGGTGTCCTCCGTAAACCATAACGAACCATTAGCTCCCGCCGTAATCTCAGCCGGCTCAGCACCATCCGTCGGTACTGAAATCTCAGTCACATCACCCGAAGTCGTTATATGACCAATTTTATTTCCTGCGAGTTCAGTAAACCATAGAGCCCCATCCGATCCCACCGTAATCCCTAGAGGGTATGCAGATGATGTCGGTATCGGAAATTCGGTTATTACACCCGAAGTAGTAATCCTGCCAATGTGATTCGCGTTGGAAAGCTCGCTAAACCATAAGGCGCCATCGGGTCCGTTTGTAATTTCGTAAGGTCCAGTCGTAGCTCCACCTTGAGCAGTCGACGGAATATGGTATATCGTAACCACCCCATTCGTCGTGATGCGGCCAATGCTATTGTCTGAATAATTTGCAAACCAGAGAGCGCCGTCTGAACCGGAAGCAATGCCAGTCGGAACAAGAGTCAAACTACCCGTAATACTAAACTCAGTAATATTACCCGAAGTAGTAATTCGCCCGATTTTTCCTGCGTTGGTCTCAGTAAACCACAAAGCCCCATCGGGCCCAGTGGCGATACCATACGGCCGCGGGGTGCTCGAAGGGATTGAAAACTCCGTTATAGTACCCGACGTAGTGATACGTCCAATTTTGCCGCTGCTAAATTCCGTAAACCAAAGAGCATTATCTGGCCCAGTCGTAATACTGTAAGGGTTAGCACCGCTTGTCGGGATCGCATATTCTACAACAGAACCATCCGCATCAATACGTCCGATGTTATTACCGCTGTATTCTACAAACCAAGAAGCCCCGTCAGGACCAAATGTTATCCCCTCCGGCGTGGCGCTAGCTGTCGGAACAGAATACTCAGTAATACTAGGCGACGCCTGAGCAACCCCTGACATTGCTGGCAGAAACAAGCTACCCATTTCAATCACCAATGTTGCGACCACAGCAAGCGATTTTTTCGTGCGACTCCTGAAACGGATAAATTGCTTCATATCTCTCTCCTGATTAAAAATACACGCACCATTCCAAGTGCGTGTATTTGAAAGACGAGTGGTTAAAAAGTGCCGGTCGCGATAAACGTCTGCGTCGATGTGTAAACACCAGCCTTAGTAGTAGCTGCTACGTTAGCACCGTATGAGATGGTGTAGGTCTGCGGACTCGCGGTCGGGCTACCAAAGCTCGCAACCTGCGTAGCGCCCGCAGTGTTATAGGCCACCTGGTTGTTAGTGCCATAGGGGCTCGTTGCGGCACCACTGTTCGTTGGCGCAGCACCGAACGTTCCGAAGTTACCACCCGAGTTTGCCACCAAGTTGAAGCCAAACTGTTCACTGCCGCCTGCTCCAAGGGCAGCTCCACCCGATGGAGCAGCTGTGATGGTATCGGAGGTCGTATCAGTAAACGAAGTTGCGTTATACGTAATGACATAACCTGTACCAGCATTGGTCGTTACCATCATCCAAGCGTTACCAATCGACGGAGCGCTCGTTGTCATAACAGATGGGCTTAAGGTTACAGTACCAGTCCCAATCGATGCACATGTACCTGAAGGGTTCGCGTTACCTACACAAAATGCCAAGTTTTCTTGAACGCTCGCTGTCACAGAAAGCTGCTGAGTTGTCGACTCGGCAAAGCCACCAAAGTCAACTGCAGTCGTGGTACAGTCAGCACTAGAGAACGTTTGCTCACGGAAGTAGAACTGAGTATTTACGGCTGTTGGCAAGCTTATAACCTGAAGCGGAAAAGTAAACGTGTCCGACGAGCCGTTAAAAGCGTTACCGGTAGCGTTCGTAAAACACACATCGGTCGTGCTTGTGTATGCCGGGCTAGCGTAGGGGTTTGTGATAGCACCAGCATTCTTTAGCTGCGATCCAGCCGTAGCAGCAGCCAGAGTCGCTCCTGCGGGTGATGCACATGAGACAGACAGAAGCGGCGAAGTACACAAAGAAAACTTCACACCCTTAATTGTTGCGCTCGTACCAGGAGTCACAAGAAATGTGGACGTAACGTTTGTTGCCGCACCCTTTGAGTTGTTGAGCGTAGAACTCCTTGTGCCAAGCACACCAGCCGTAGCACTCACCGGGCTCGCCATGAGTGTCGTAGAGAGTAAGGCAAAAAGCCCAGCCCAGTTCATCGCCTTTCTCAGCAACCCGATATAGTGAGCTCTTAAAATCTCTCTCTTATTCATTGTCTCAGTTTTCCTTTACCCTTACGCTTTTACAGCCATCTACGCAATAACTACAGTCAGCCTAACATAAGCATTATAAACGCGTCAATAAGTCCCCGTTGCCACAATTTGCAATGCTCCACTATATTTACCACCCGGCGTTGTCGGCCCCATATTCGCTAAAAACGTTATCGTATAATCCGTCTCACCTGAAGACTTTGGCGCACTCGCCACAGTCTCCCCCGACACAAACCGGTATCGTCCATCGACGGTATATGGCCGGTTAGTACCAAATGTCCCAGTTGCGCCATCTCCTGCTACGCCATAGCTAAACGAACTGCTTGGTATCTGAGCCGGATTAGTCCCTACAGCCACTGGGCTCGTATTGTGCACAAGGTTCAGTCCAAACTGCTCCGTATTATTTACCGAAGCATCACCATATGAAGTTGTCGTCATAGCTGTTAGCGCATGTCCACTGTTGGTCGGGGGCGAACCTATGATCTGCACTGCATAACCCCAAGCCGTATAGTTCTTAACATTAAAAGTCGCTGTCGCAGTACTCGCCGCAGACGTCGAAAGCGCCCCCAAGTCCGCAGGCGTCCCGCTTACTGTCATTGTAAGCCCCGGTTGCGCCGTAGTATCAAAGCCGCTGTTCGTCTGATAACTCGTCGAACTCGAGTTTCCAACAGCCGTATCACCCAACGTCGAACCGCCATCATCCACATTCGGGTCGAGCGAATACGAGGTCGAACCGCCGCAAGCTGGAACAGTCTTATTTGCGCAGCCACTTCCACCTATCTCGCTTTCCACGACCTTATAACTCGTCGACGTTGAAGTCGGATCACCCAGCGTCGCATGAGCCATACCCGAAACCCCCAAACATAGGGCCACAACAATCACAACCTGGCGATTCCATCGTCTCATTAAGTATCATCTTGGCGCATTAGAACACATTTCGCAAATCCGCTCATGCTTGGCTTGGCTCAGCTTAAATAGCATCAGCCAGGCATAAGCGTTATAATGCCTACAATCATCAATTGGTTCGAGGAACTATGCCCCCAGTCACGCCTTCCCAAAACCCTATAAAACCACAGGCAAGCCCGAAAGGACCACGCTGGAACCAACTCCAAGCCAGAGCCACGACAGCCGCCAGTATCACGGCGCTTTTCGTGTTTCTCATAGTTATTGGCGTCGCCGTCGGTTATTTTTATGCCAAAAGTAAACAACCAGCCCCCAAAACAAATACTCCCTCTATCACCAATCTCACCCCAGCCGAGCTCAGTCGGCTCAGCCAAGTCGGCTCCACCCTCGGTAGCAACGGGCAAAACTTAAACATCGGCGCCGACACCATCTTCCGCGGCAAAATCGATGTTGGCGGGGACCTCAGTGTGGGCGGCCACTTCAATGCCAATGGTCCTGTCACCCTCTCTGAGCTCAACATTTCCGGCACCACTGCTCTCACTGGACTCAACGTCGGCTCAAATCTCACTGTAGCCGGCCTCGCCACCTTTCAAAAGAGCTTAAGCGTTACCGGACTTGCGGCCGTCAACGGCAATCTCAGCGTCACCGGCGCCACCAGTGTAAATGCCCTCAATGCCAGCTCCATCGCCGTGAATACGCTCACCATCAGCGGCCCGCTTCTCATTAGCCACCTCCAAACCCAAGGCGCTGCTCCCGGCGCTGTCGCTGGTGCCGCCGTTGGTGCTGGCGGCACCGTGAGTCTCAGCGGCAACGATACTACCGGTACCCTGAACTTCAATACTGGCGGGAGCACCGCCGCTGGCGTCCTCGGCACCATCACCTTCCGCGCCGCTTACTCAAGTACCGTGCATGTCATGCTCACCCCACTCACCGGTGCCGCCGCCAGCACGCCAGCCTACATCACGCGCACCACCAGCGGTTTCCAGGTTCACACCGACTCTCCCGCCCCCACCGGTTCCGCCCTAAACTATGACTATCTTGTAGCCCAATAATGCCAGACGTCATCTCTGTCCAATTCATTGGCCAAAGCCTTCATTTCGGCATCAACTTATTCGCAGCTCTTGCCTGCCTCTCCGCCGCCTGGCTGTTTCTGGATGCCTGGGTCGAACGTCGCCACCTCACCGAGATCACGAAAGGTGGCGGTTTTCTATTACTCGCCGCCGGTTTCCTCATGAACGGAGCCACCTGGGGAAATCCTGGTCTTATCGGCCTCATCGCAAACCTGCTCAAGTTTGCCGGCTACATCGGCATTATCACCGGAAATCTCATTGTCCCGCTTCAACCCCGCCCCAAAACCACTGGCTACACCCCGTCCCCAGCTTGGATTCCAGCCGCCATCATCCCGCCCCAAGTCACTACCGGCCTCACCAGCCTCTTACCTATCGCCGCTTTCACAACAAGCCTCGTCTACTGGCGCATTGCCACCCGCGGCCTTGAACGACATTTAAAGCCCCTGGCTGTCGTTTTTCTCACGTTCACGCTCTCCGACAGCTTCGCCGTCTCGCAACTTTGGAGCACCAGTAGTAATCCCCTCCTCCAGCCATTCATTACCGTTTTCGGCCCTTTTTGGATACTAGAACACCTGGCCATTCTCGTTGGTTCCGCCCTCCTTGCCCGCTGGGTCTGGCGTTATCTCACCAAACGCCTCCTCGGCCAGTTATTCCTCACCATCACAAGTCTCACCTTCGCCATCGTTCTAACGGCCACCACCAGCGTTTCCGCCCTCCTGCTAAGCAGTCTCCAGCGCGATTCGCTCGCAAGCCTCGAAACCACCAGCAAAGTTCTCAGCTACGCCGTCGATAGCAAAACCGCCGACACCCGCACCAATGCCGAAGTTCTAGCAAGCGACCCCGCAACAATCGCCGCCACCACCGCCCACGATCACACCGCACTTACGAACATCACCGGTAGCCTCCTCATAAATAAACAGCTCTCTGAGGTCATCATCACCGACGACGCCGGCAGAATCTTGTCCCGCGCCTCCGATCCTGAGCGCTCCGGCGACTCACTTTCAAACGACCCACTGGTACAGCGAGCCCTAAACAACGCTACCAACTCCAGCTTCGCCGCCCATTCCGGCGCCCTCGCCCCCACCCTCGTCATCACCACCGCCAGCCCCATCAAACAAAATGGCCAGATCATTGGCACCGCCCTGGTAAGCCTAGCACTCGACAACGCCTTCGCCGACGGCCTCAAACACAAAACCGGTCTTGACAGCGCCGTTTATAGCGGCACCATTAGAGCCGCCAGCACCCTCACCGAGCTAGATGGTGTTTCGCGCTCCATCGGCACCAAGGAAACGCACGCTCAAGTACTCGATACCACCATCAAACACGGCCAAATCTCCAAAGGCATCTTTACTATCGCGGGCCAACCCTATTTATCCGTGTACCTACCACTCAAAAACATTAATAATACCGTTGTCGGCATGCTCTTTGTCGGCCAGCCCCAAGACGTGGTGCTAAGTAGCGCCAAAAGCGCTGTTGGCCTCACTTTTATCGGCGCATCGCTTGCCCTGCTCGTAATCACAATTCCCGTTTTTGCCCTTGCCAGCCAAATTTCTCGCCAACTCCATTAATAACTCCTAAAATATGAGGTACAATCAAGCCATGATTACACGCATCCTTATCGCAGAAGATGACCCAATGATGGCTCGCCTTTACGAAAAAGTTTTCAATTTCGAAGGCTACCAAGTCCAAATGGCCGTTGACGGCCAAGATGCCCTCGACAAAGCTCGCGAAAATCCACCGACTCTCATGATTCTAGACGTCATGATGCCCCGGCTAAACGGCCTTGCTGCTCTCGAGCAGGTCAAAGCCGACCCCAAACTCAAGGCCACTCCCGTTATTATGCTCACCAACCTCGCCGGTCAACAAGACGCTGAATCCGCCATTGCCAAAGGTGCCGTCAAATACATCATTAAAAGTGAACACGACCCCAAAGATGTGGCAAGTATCGTTAAAGAAGTCTTAACCGCCAGTGCCGCGGCTCCGGCTCCGGCCGCAACAACCGCGCCGGCAGCAGCTCCCGCTGCCGTACCCACTCCTGCAGTGCCGGCAGCAACAGCTCCAGCACCCACCACTCCGGCAGCACCCGCAATTCCTTCGACGCCCACACCCGCCGCTCCGGCAACAGCCCCAGCAGCTCCTGCTACGCCGCCGTCAGAGGCCGCAGCACCCGCCGCTATTCCAGCAGTGGCACCAACTGCACCCGCAGCTATGCCCGCACCCGCTCAAGCTCCAGTCACCGAAGCGCCAACCGTCACGCCTCCGTCCACTACTCCAAGCGCTTAAAAAACAAACTTTCTACAATCCGCTCAATCGGTCCGCAAGCTCTTTGGCCGATAGAACACCCACATAGCTCGCCATCACCTTGCCATTACTATCCACAAAATAGTGCTTCGGTACGTTCGGTACACCCAGCTCGTCCCCAAGCAATGCCTGGGTATCTACCATAGCGACTAGGTCGTAACCCGCCTGGGCAAGGGTCGTTTGCACCTTACCCAACCGCTCACCCAGATAAAGCGGCACCACATTTACGTCACTCCGGGATTTACCAAGCTCGGCCAAAGCCGGCAATTGCTCAGCCGTAGTAGGCGCCCAGGTTGCAAGCATTGTTATCAGTGTAGGTTTACCCTGAAGTCCCACCGGAGTATCCGTACCATCAGCCGTTGTCGGCAGTCGAAAAGTCGGCAAACGCCCACCCTCCGAGGCAGAACTGACCGCGTTTGTTGCGTTCGTCACGCCCTCAGCCGACACTCGCGTCTGCGACAATGTTATGCCTGGCAGTGGCCACGACCAGCTTCCCAGATGCAGCAGCGGCGTAGCCGCCAGTCGCAAAATTGGTACCAGCGCCGTCGCATGATTCACGCTAAATTCCTGAGTTACCAGCGTCTGATACCCTGGCGCCTCAACCTTCAAGTAGTACTTGCCTACCGGCGCCAGCATTGCAAACGTCCCGTCAACCTTAGTATGGAGCGGATTGGCCTCTCCATAAGCCCCACCGTCCCATTCCACCCATTGGCTTGAAGCTGCGAGAAATGAATACAACGTCACCCGAGCTCCGGCCAAGGCTCGCCCATGCTCTGCCCCCACCACCCGTGCCGGTGCGCTCACCACCACGTCCGACAAACTCCGAACCGTCTGATTACCCGCCCCGTCTACCGCCGTCACCACCAGCCGGTAGGTCCCCGCGGCACTAAACGCCAACACTCCCGACCACAAACCACTATCCAAATCATGGCGCAAAGAAAAGCTCTGCCCAAACCGTGTAGCCCCAATTCGAGTCGCGCCAATCGTTATTGTTACCGGCCCTCCTACAGCATTTAATGTCACCATCTGGTCTACTCCCACGGCCGCATGCTGCTGTCCCGCCCCGTCCAGTGAGGCTACCTGTGACCCAAACGACACCAGCTCCGCCCCGATCCGTGGCGGCTCCCGGTCTACCACCAGCGTCGCAGGTGCCGTGGTAGCAATATTTCCCGAAGTATCGGTGGCCCTTACCACCAGAATATAATTGGCATCATCGAGCCCTGCTGCCGTAAAGGTAAAAACCACTCGCTTCGTGCCCAGCCCAGACGGACTCGGCACCACAATCCAGCTCTTCCCACCATCAAGCGAGTAATCTATCCTCGCCACCGCCACATTATCACCCGCTGCGCCCGTAATCACCGGATCCACCGTAAAAGGCCGGGCCATGCTCGTAGTTACCACCACTGTTGGTGGCACTACCTCAGTCGGCGCCTGGCTAATCGCAATGGTCCCGCGCGGTGCTGTCAGGCCACTCGTCACAACCTTGGTAGGGTTTGTGGCCCCTCCAGCATTGGCCGAACTCCCGCCTCCCCCGCTCGATCCGCCGCCTCCGCTCGGCGGAGCCACCGCAGTCAAAAATGTGTTATCTCCCGAATAATACGGCGCATTCCCATCATCAAGTCCTGCCACTTGAAAATGATAGCCAGTAGCCGGCTCCAGTCCTCCAAGCGTCACCGCATGATCCGTCACCAGGGTCGAATCGTACGGCGAACTCGAGCTATAATCACTCGTCGTACCGTACGCCACACCAGATCCCGTTGGCACATCACTATGCCAACGCACCACTGCCGTTGTAGCCGTCGGCTGCGCTGTTACCGCCGAAATACCCGCTCCCTGATTATCCGGCGATAAGTAAGTCTGAATCGTCGTCGACCGTGAGCCGGTGCAATCCAATGCGCTCGCCCCAAACGTGCTATCCGAAGCCCGCACCGTCCAGTTGGCCGGCGCGCTCTGCCAAGCCACCGCATGCACCGTTAGCTGAGCCGTCATCCGGCCGTCCCCATCCAAAGTTCCACCCGTAAACACCACCGCATTAGCCGACACGTTCCCGCTCCAGCCGTCTAGCGTAGCTCCACTAATCGTATAATCGCTATTTGGCCGCACAATCTGCACCCATACCATCGTCGGACCCGATACATTCATCACCTGCACATTAATGACCGTATCGGTCCCCGGCCCCATCGACGACGGCGAGATCGACGCGCCACACGAATCAATGCTTGCCCCAACCGGCACCGGCAGCAAGCCCACTACGAGAGCTGCCGCCAGTCCGACCATCCCAAGCCGTCTTCTAAAACTAAGCATTAGCGTTATTCTACCATGTCCGTAGCCAAGGAGCCCGGCACATTATCGGGCGACAAAGCTAAAAGAATAATAATATATCGGTTAGCGAGGACTGTCTGAGCTCAGCGAGTTCCGCAGCAACCGATATTATTATTCCGATAGCTAGCACCTTTACGGCGCCGTATCGAGCAAACACCCCGCCGTCGACGGCAATGATGCCGGAATCGCCGGGTTGCAGTCCGTCGACGTAAACGACGCTCCGTGCCTGAGGCGACGACCCGGGTTTGCGTGGTAGTACAAGGTAATATCTGTTACGGCCGTCTGCGCAAAACCGGTCGCCCCAGCGTAAGACACATCCGGAAACGTCCCAGACCGGCTGTCATCAAGCGTGATCAAAAATAGATAGTTCAGCGCCACCCCCACATTCGCGCCGCTCGAGTTCAACGCCTGCACATTGTAGAAATTGTTAAAAATCACCGGCCGAATCAATTGCGCCACGCCCAACACCGGGTCCGCCGAGCTCGCCGTTTGCAGTTTAAACTCCACCGCCGCCCCAGGTCCATTGTTGGCCCCATTAATTACCAGCTGCGTCGGCGATGTATCCACCTGCGTATTAAACAATTTCGAATAATGCCCCACTCGCGAAATCACTTCCTGGCCCGCAAACTCGTCGGATGTCAAAAGCCCGCCCGTCGTACATGCACCTGCCGTCATCGTACAGCCACCAATTTCGTAGAAAAACCCACCAAACCACGACATGGCCCCATGCGCATGAGCCCCAGCCATCACGTGCGTTGCCCGGCTCATCGGCCCAAGCGTTCCATTGGCATTAATGTCCGCATACTGAAGTTCCGTACCGTCGCCTTCATCGCCCACAAAATACAAGTAGCCATTCGCCCCCACCGCTTGCCTAAAACTCATACCCCTCGACACATCCCCGGTGTAGCTAAACGTCCCAAGCGACCCATCATTCGCTTGAGTCGCGAACTGCACATCCGTCAAAGTATTCGTACCATCTGTTCCTCCAATCACATACAGCCGCCCGTTATAACCCACCACGCTCAAGGCCGACCGCGCCGTCGTAAACGAGTTGGTATTCTGTGTCCATGTCCCCAGACTTCCGTCCACAGTACTAATCTGCGCATAATACACGTCACTCTTCTTCGTCCCGGAGCCGTTATCGCCACCCGCCACATAAATAAAGCCGTTCAAAACCGTCGCCCCAAAGGCATTGCGCTCCGCACCACTCGGGAGGTCGGCATTATTCCACGAAGTCCCGAGGGTTCCGGTACTACCAATCGTCGTATATGCCACAGTCCCAACCGCCGCCGTGGAATCCGTCCGACCGCCAATCACATACAGATACCCGTTATACGCCACTGCCTGAAGCAGCGACCGCCCCGCCACCGGAATCGTCGTTGCCGAAGTCGACCAGCTCCCCAGCTGCCCCGGCGCAGTCGCCGTATCCGGATTAATCGGCGCCTGCGAAATCGCGTTCGAGTTCGACCCCGATGTACACACGCCCGTGGTATACGCGGTACACCCACCAATCTCGTACAAAACGCCGTTATACGCCACCGTCGCATGATCCGCCGTGGCCGTCGAAAGTGCCGTAGCCGAACTAAACGCATTTACGTCCCCCGTCCCGCCATTATTTGGCAAAAATACTTCCGTCGTGTGCGCCGTAGTCACAAAAGCCGTACAGGCGTCAAAGTTTGTTGCCCCTAGCGCCAGGGTACTCGTGCATCCTCCGAGAATATACATCACCCCATTTGCTGTCACCGCAGCGATCTGATGCCGAGCCGTCGTCAGCCCCGCTGTGCCCGCAGGGGTATTACCAATATTTGTATTCACAAAAGTTGCCGGTCCACCCGTACTGGGATCCAGCCGTGCCCAGTAAATGTTATTGGTCGCGGCCGTTGAACCACTCGTAATGCCCCCAAAGGTGTACAAATACCCATTTTGCACAAACCCATTTGCATGCCGCTGCGATATCGGATATGCATACCCCGTAGAGGCCGAGGTAATATTGCCGTTACTTTGAATGGTAAATTGCTCCACCGCGTGGTTGGCGCCCGTTGTGCCCACAAATGTTGTCCCGGCCGCGTTCGCCTCTCCTCCGACGGCGTACAACCAATTCCCCCAAATCCCCCCCGCAGCTGCCCATCGCGCCTGCGACAGTCCATTGGTAGTAGTATTCCAGGTCCCAAGCGTCCCGTTGGATTGAATTTGCGAATACATAATATCCGCGCTCACCTGGGTGCCGTTGAAGCCACCAATAACATAAATGTAGTTGTGCCACTGCACCGTCGTATGATACCCAACACCATCACTAGTCGAGCCCACAAACCGCGGGATCGTATTCGTTTCTACCACCCAGCCCGTAATCGCCCCCGACGAACCTTGTGTGCCCGTGAGCACATACTTCATGAAGTTGTCCCCACCTGCCGTGAGCAACTCCACGCCACCAATCACATAAATCTTATTATTGTACGCCGCCACCGTAAATCCCACGCGTCCAGCATTGTCCCCCGCCACCGACGCTGGCAAAGCCGTTGTCGTGGAAAACGTCCCGAGCGTTCCATCGGCATTAATCGGCGTATCCTCAACGACGCTCGAATACGCCGTTCCACCCGATGTCGCCGACCCACTGATGTAGTACAAATACCCATTGAGCGCCACCGCCCCACCGCCCATGCGCGCCACTGTCGATGCATTATTGTTGTACGGCACCGTCGTCTGCAAGTTCGACAACCCCTGGTCAAACCGCCCCACCGCATCAATATTGGAAATAAACGTTCCCACCAGCTGCGTTCCACAGTTATTCGTAGCCGTCTCAGCACTGCATCCACCCACAAAATAAAGGTGGTTACTGTACGACGTTACCCCCGCCGGCATACGCGTGTTATAATCGGCCACATTGTCGACGTGCCCACTGTCATAGGGCAACGAACTCTGCCATTGCCCAATACTCCCATCCGGATTAATCACCGCGTACTGCATATCCTTAATGAAGCTCGCACACGGCTCCGCCGCCCCCGTACACCCGGCAAACACATACACATAGCCATTATTAATGGCCATACCATGATCTCGTCTGGCCGTCGGAAACGCCGTCGTCGTCACCCACGCGCCGAGCGACCCATCGCTGTGAATCGGCGCATACTGGATGGTATTAATAACCGTCGTCGAAGAAGTCTGCCCTCCGGACACATACACAAATCCGTTATAAGCTCCCCCTTGAAACTTACTCCGCGCACTTGTTAAATTCCCCGTCGCCGACGACGTCGATTGCGTCCAGGTGCCAAGCGTCCCGTCACCTTTTATCCGCGCCCATTCAATCGTCGACACCGGCGTCGTGTTATTGTTGGCGCTTGTACCCCCCATCACATACAAAATTCCCTGATAAATCGCCCCCGCCGGATAACTCCGCGCCGTATTCAAACTCGACCCATAATTCCACGTCCCCACCGTCCCGTCCGAGTTAATCTTGGCGTATTCCACCGTGTGACCCGACGCTGTCGTGATAGGGTTGCCGCTATTGTCTTCTCCACCAATCGCGTACAAATACCCATTAAAACCAAATGCCACCAATCCCTGGCGCGCCGTCCCCAAAAGCGAGTTGCCCGTGTTGGTCCAGGCCGCCGGCGTACAACCACCGTTCGTCCCGAGCGCCCCCGTGGTCGGGTTCAAACAAATATAACGCACATCATTACTCGTTGTACCCGAAGCACCGGCCCCACCATTCGTGGTGTTGTTGCCACTACCACCACCAATCAGATACAAAAATCCGTTGTAGGCCACGAGCGACGAAGCAAAGTTCGCATACGTAAGGTTCGGTGCTGCAAGAGCCGTCCAGCCTGGTGTCGACCCACCCACCAAGGCCTGCCGCCCCACCTGGTTTGCTACCGAAAGATCAATGTTGTCATCAATTGAGCCCAACACAAAATCCGCCGTCGACGTCAGCAAAAACGTTGGGTCGATCGAAAGCGGATAATGGGCCTTACCCAGACCCGCCGCTCTCACCGTCAAATCGTTTCCACTCAGGTTAAACCGCGCCGCCACAGTCGTGCTCTTACCGGTCTCCCGTATTCGCGGCGCCGGAATCCTAAACATCAGGTACGTCTTTGGGGAATTCTCACGAGCCTTATCCACCGCCGCTCGGTCTTTGTCGCTCCCATAGCTAATGTTGCCAAACAGCTGCGGGTCACCACTATAAAACCCAATGCTCCCATCATCTTCCAGCCGGGCCACGAGTGAACTCGGAAACACTAAATGATAATGAAATTCCACCACGTCGTTCTTCGGCGCAGTTGTTAAAACAATATCTTCCTTCAATCCGTTGCCTTTGGGCGTAAAAATCATTTGCCCGGCTGCGTCTTTGAGCGGATACACCACATGCCCATTCTCGGTGCGCCCACCCAAAAGCCCCATCTGCGGCACAAATCTTACCGACACATGGTTCACATTGTCCGCTACTTCAACTCCCTGCGACGGATCATCCGGCAGCGTACTCGTATAAAGCTGATTTTTCCCGCCACCTACCTCCCCAGCCAGGGCGTCCTTACCCACATCCCCACCTGCTGCATTAAAAATGCTGGCATGCTTAGACCCGTCATACAGCAACTTATTCTCAAAATCCGGTGCCGCACTCTCCGCTACTGCTTTAATAGCGTCACTCATCCGATATTGCTCGTTGGTCGCCACCCAATCCGCAATTGGCGCTACGATTCCAGCTAGTATCACAGCTATCGATAACGCATGAAGCGGCTTTCGAATGTCGACCCGTTTGACTCCTTGCCAGCCCCTAGCTCGCAGGCGCGCAGCCGAACCCAGCGCCCGCCTGCGCTCCAGCATCAACCTACGCCAAAATTTCTGGGCTCCATCACTCATTACCATAAGCATAATCTGTCGCGCTCTCAGTATCAAACCCTACCACCGGCTCACGTATGGGAAGGTAATGTCGCCAATCCGTACCTCCTGCGCCACATTCGACACCGGCGGTGCCGCCACCAAGTGAATCCGCACTGTCATAATCCCACCCGCCGCATACGCCGCACCCGAAGCTAGCGCCGGCGCCGTCGTATTATTGGTGTACGTCGCTCCGTTCGGGTTGCTCACCGTCAGCCACGTCGCCGTCGTGTTGTTGTGGCTACCATCCAACATAGTAAACGTGTTATAGCTCGGGTCGTTCGTGGTGCCGTTCGTCTCTGTAATCGTCGCGACTACGCTATAACCCGTACCACCACTGGTGTACACCTTAAACGTCGGGCTACCTGTCCAAGCCGCCCAATCATCCGGCACCGGCACGTTCACCACCACATCATAGCTTTGAGCTGTCGCCTGAGACGTCGTCCATTTGTAGTATGTCAGGTCCGGATTCTGCCCCGTATCAATCGCCGCCGTCATCGTTCCCAAAATGCTCGACGAACCGCCAGTATCGAGAATCGCACCTGCATATTCTGCATTCAGCCGAATTGATTTTGCATGCCGTGCCGTGCCGTTCAACGTCGGCTCGCGAGTAGAGGCAATCGTCACATTATTGGTAGAATCACCCATTACGAGCACGTTATTGAGCGTATCCACCCGCAAAAGCGTGTTCGATGCCGTCGAGTTCTGTATAAGGAGCGCCGTAGTAGAATCGCTCGCATTCTGCAATGCCACCGGCGAAGTCACCACTCCGTTTAACTGCACCGCCGCTTCATGAAATGGGTTCGCCACGGCCGCTGCTTCAATCTGCACCCCATCCACATAGAAGGTACGCACACTCGCCGCCGTATCGCGGATCACAATGAACGCCGTCGAGGCTGGCGCTGTGCTATCAGTCGTAAACGAGCAGGTAAACCGCTTCCAACCGCTCGTTGACACCACCTGATCACTCGGCGTACATGTCTGAGTTTCAGCACTACCCGCACGAGCATAGGCCGCCATCATATCAGTAAAAGCGTTCGACGATTTTGCGTACCACGACAACGTGTAAGTCGTGGAAACGGCCAGCTGAGTTGGCGAAGTATTGCCCGTCACATATTTCGCACCCTGGTTCGTATTGTTTGTGGTAGTCACAGCCATGCTACTCGCGCCAATATAGTGCTCAGTTGAGTTAGTGGCCACGCTACCCGGCGTCCCCGAATACGTCCAACCAGCCACACTCGGACCCTCAAAGCTCTGATTCGAAATAATCGTGTTAATCGGCGTTGAATCCACCGCTATCACGCTCGAGCTATTAGAGTTAGCCACCACAAACAAGTTCGCGGCGTTAAATCCAGCCCCTGCCTGTACCGTAATAGTCTTCGTCGTCGATGTCGTTACAATCGAAGCCGGCGCCGTCGAAGTACTGTTGTACACCTGTTGCAATGAGTTCGCGGCAATACTGGCTGTCCAGTTCGTTCCATTCCATACCAGCATCGCAATATCATTCGGCAACATGTTCAAGTTCGGCATACTCGTGGCCGACATCGTAAACGACACCGATCCGTTTGCTACCGTAATGTAAACCACCCGGCCCGACAAGGTATTGCGGGGCGACGGAACCGTAATGGTGGCGCCTGAAAAAGCACCCGTCACATTCATAACGATCGTGCTAAAGCTATCGATATTCGTCTGAAGTGCCGGATCTGTGCCCGAGTTAAATGCCTGGTTATTCGACGTCTGCGTAAACGTCTCAGTGTTGGCCGTAAATACCGGTGTATCAATCTGCACCACACCAGGCGTACCATTGGCCGTACCGCCAGCATTACCCGCGGTTATTCGCACATTTCCACCATTACCATTCGTCCCCGATCCGGTAGCCGCTCCACCATTTCCAGCGGTAATCACCACATCTGCCGCATTGCCACCCGAAGAGTTTGTAACCGTACCCGCACCACCAGATCCACTGGTAATCGTCACGGCACCACCCGCTGCACCCGAGGTCGCATTCAAGCCGGTAGCACCGGTTTGCCCCGTTATTGCCACAGCCCCACCTACCGACAACGAACCAGCCGTCGAGTTCGCCAGACCGCCCAAGAGGCTGGCCGTGCCCCCCGTTCCGCTGCCAGTAGCCGTACCACCCTGCAAATAAGCCTGGCCACCATTATTATTGCCGCCACCCGCTGCCCCAGCCGTAATCTGTACTTGTCCGCCGGCCGCCGCATTCCCACCGGCACCCGCGTTGAGTACCAAGTTGCCGCCTAGCCCAGAGGTGTTACCCGCTGCCGCCTGCACCGTCAGATTACCTCCAGCCGCTGCCGCAGTTGTCGAATCACTAATCTGGATTTTGTGGTTCGTCTCTTTTACGAACAGCAAATCATTATTCAGCGTTGCCGCCGCTGCCGTCACGGCCAGATACGAAGTAGTACCACCATTGTTTTGGACCTCTAGCAAGTTTCCACTAATCGGCGTTGCATTATCTCGAATCGAAATACCTGCGGTCGAAGCCGGTCCCAACGTAATTTCCGGATCAGTCGAGTTGTTGTACGCCGCCTGCAAACTACTCGCGTCCGTCCCGGCAAACGTCCACGCCGCCCCATTCCATACCAGCGTGGCCGTCACCCCCGGATTAATCAAAACGCTCGAGTTAGCCACCAAGGTAAAACTACTCGTGGCATGAATATTGCTCACATAAATCACCCGTCCAGCCGCCGTGCTCGTGGGTGATCGTATCGTGTAAGATCGCCCCGAAGCCGCCGGCGCGATGGTAAACGCCGTGTACACGTCCACCGTAGCTGCCGCCGAGGCACCCATGAAACCTGTCGCCAAATCCCCTAACGCCAGCGCCGTATTCAATGTGGCACTGTTGTTGGTAAATACTGAGCTCCCCGCCGTACCCGTCGTTAAGTTACCCACGTTCGTCGTGGTGGTCGTCGACCTCCCAATCGTCACCCCGCTGGCATTCGTTGCCCCAATGCTTACCGTGCCCGTTGTACCCGTTGAAGTACCCACATCCACTTTCGCGTTACCCGAAGCAAACGCCCCTGAGGTCACGTTACCGGATGTCAAAAGTACGTCATTTGTAGCTGCCCCAGAGACATTGCCCGAAGTCACCGTCGCCCCACCGGCACCCGATATCGTCAATGCCCCAGCCGCCGTGCTCCAGGTAGCCGCCGCCGCCGATGTCACCGTTAGTGCGCCCCCACTCGTCCGCAAAGTAGCTGCCGCACCGCCACCGTATGTCACCACTGCATTCGTCGTCCCCATCGTAATTGCAGTTGCCGCGCCAAAAGCGTTCACCGTCGTAGCCGTCGCATTAAAGAGAGCGATCGTCGTCTGATTCGTAGCCACCGCAGCAGCATTCAAATTAATGTTGCCCGACCCTGCCTGCAAAGTAGTAGTCGCGCTCGTACCACCACCAATGGTCACGCTACCGGTAGTCATGGCCGTTCCGATGCCTACCGACCCCGACGCCTGTGCATTACCGAGGCCAATCACATTAGAGCCGTTCCCGCCAATATTAATCGTCTGCACCACCGATGCACCTGTTCCTATCGCAATCGTCCGCGCCTGTCCACCCGTACCAATGTTGATGTTGCTTGTACCGGAGTCCAAATTGATAATCGGGTTACTCGCACCATTTGTACCCACCTGAATCGTCGTCGCCGTCGCGTTACCAAAATTCAAAGTCCCCGCCGCAATCGCGTCAAACGTTGGCGAAATGAAGCTGGTATTCGCCCGGCCCGTCCCCGAAATCCGAAAATCAGCCGTCTGGTCCGTGGTGTTTTGATTCAAAATTCCACTCCCATCCGCTCCAGCAAACGTCCAAGCAGTGCCGTTAAACACCAGGGTGGCACTACTACTCGGACTCAAAGTAGCTCCCCCCGTTAGCAGCGTAAAGCCCTTCGTACCAATGTTCGCCACATAAATCACTCGTCCCGTGGAAGGCCCTGCCCCCGCGGTAGGCGTTGGCACCGTCAACGTCGCACCCACCGTTGTAGTCTGATTAATGGTAAAGGAAGTGTAAATATCCACCGTAGTCGCAGCCGAACCAATCGGCCCCGAAGCCGTATCGCCAATCGCTAGCGTCGCGTTCTTCGTGGTGCCGTTATTTACAAACGCCCCAGTTCCTGCCGATGCCCCGACTTGCAGCGTTCCATTCGCCGTCGTTGTTACCCCGCTACGGCCAAGCGCAAGCGACGCAGCATTCGCTGTCCCCACCGCAATCGCACCCCCCGTCGTCCCACTGCCCGAGTCAATCGTCACCCCGCCCCCAACCTGCGCAGAACCCGTAGCATTACCACCTTTAAGCGTCAAAAGCCCGCCCGTCGAAGCCGTCGTTCCCGAATCATTACCCGCCTGGAGCGTAAACGCTGCTCCCGTCGAAGTCGCCGTATTATTACTACCAGGCTGGAAAACCAAAGCTGTCGGCGCCGCACCGGCGAGTGTCGTGATGTCCGCCGTCTGCCCACCAAGCAGCGTCACCGCTCCTGCCGTCGATAAGGTAAAATTAGTACCCGAAAGAGCTAAGGTTCCCACCGAGGCCACACTGATGTTGCCCGACGTCACCGTTGAAATCGCCAAATTCCCAGCCGTATTCGCCCAAGCACTCGACCCACCCGATGCCACCGTTAGCACCCCAGTTGAGTTCCCCAAATTCGTGAGCGCTGTACCGGTTGCATTAATGTTCGTGGCACCCGTCACCGTCAACCCACCTGTCCCCTGCAAAAGACCCGTCCCCGAATTCACGCCCACACCCACCACCGCGCCCGCACCCGACACTGTAAAGTTCGTAAACGCAATCGACGCCGCCCCACCCAGCACCTTATTCGCACCCAGCGCAATCGCGTTCGTAAAGTTTGCCCCAGACACATCAATCGCGGTCGTAATCGTCCCGGCCGCGCTCGTCACCTTCAGTCCTGCCGCCAACGTTTGATCTGTATCATTATTCGTTATCAAGACCAACTGAGCTGGCGGCGTTGGATTTGAGCCATTCGTCAACGAAAACGTCGTTGATCCCGTCGCCGCTGCCGCCGTCGCCACCGTGAAGTTTTGGCTACCCGCAAGCGTAAACGCAATATCGTTAGCACCCGTTAGGATCGTATTTCCTGCGTTATACGCTTGCTGCAGCGTCACGCCCGACGGGTTAGCATTACAAGTAGACAACGTCCCCGCATTCGAGCACACCACATTACTCGTCGCCGCCGCAAACGAACCTACCGTCACCGTACTAGCCGAAGTTATCGTCCCGCTACTACTCGTGGAAATATTCCCAGGCGTCGTTATATTCCCACTCGCAAGCGTCACCCCCGTCAAACCCGTAAACGCGCCGCCACTTGTTAGCACCGCCGTCGGCGTCTTCAAATAATTCGTGTATCCCGTCGCCGACGCAAAGTTAATCCCGTTCGTGATATCCGTGCCGCCTAGAGCCCCGCTACCATTAAAGTTCACCACATTCACGACATTCGAGCCCGAAGTCGCCGTCGCAGTGTTATTGGGCGTCAAGTCCACTCCCTGGATCGCCACCCCGGCACCCGTATTGGTGTTCGTAATCGAAACCACCTGTGCGCTCGACACCGAAGCCGATGTGTAAGCTTGGCTAAACGTACCCGCCCCACCCGCCAAGGTAAGGTTCTTATTAGCCGCCACCGTCGTTGATTGATTCAAGTTTATGCCTGCCGTCGCATTCGTCGTGCCCACATTGAGCGTCGTCGTACCACTTGGCGTATCAAATGTAGGTGCTAGCACGCTGGTACCAAAATAGCCCGTTCGAAACGCCGTACCCGACACACCCAAGTCAACCGCATTGTTAGTCGTCGGCTGGACTACCTGAGCCACATTCAAAGATCCAGCCGCATCAAAGAAATCCTGCCGCGTTGGCGACGCATTAGCATTAAAGATCTCGAGCACATTGCCGGTTGTCCCGTTCGTCGTCCCCTTCACGGTCAGACCCACCACGCTAGCTGCCGTCGGCGCAATCACGTTTTGCCCCACCGCCGGCACTTTCACGATACAGTCCGAGCAGACATTGGCAGCTGTATTGGCCACCCAACTCGCTGCATTCGCACCAGACGACACCAAAACCGTATTCGCCCCAGCCGAGCTCGGAAACTGCGTTGTATCTACATTCAGCGTGATCGAACCGCTACCATTCGTCACGCTCAGGCGGTTTGCCGTCCCGGTAAGTGTGGCTTTGGTAAGCGTATTGCCAGTCGAATTACCAATCAGGAGTTGCCCATCCGTATACGTCGTTTGCCCCGTGCCACCCTGAGCCGGCGCCACAGTGGTAAAACCCGTCCCCAACGCCCCACTTGTAAGCGTTCCCACTTGCGTTAGGTTCGAATAGTTTACCCCCGACCCAATCGCCGCATTTTGCAAAATCCCCGTTCCCGAGATCAACTGCGTCGTGTTGTTGTAGCGCAGAATGTCCGTCAAACCAGTGCCAAAATTGAGACCGTAGTAGCTGTTGTTTGTGTGCGCCGTCACGTTTCCGAAATTAAGACCCGTTAGGGCGTTCGAGCCACTAGCGTTATCGGTACCCGTCAGGTTAATCGCCTCAGCCGAAAGCGTCGTCGCCCCGCTCGCTGCGCTATCAGTCGCGGCCACCGTGTGGGCCGTACCAGACGTATTTACATAAATTTGCGAAAACGTGCCCGTACCACTCGCCAGGCTCAAACTCTTCCCGCCTAGTACCGTCACCGACTGATTGAGGGCAATTCCGGACGTTGCGTTCGTCGTGCCAATGTTGAGCGTCGTCGTACCGCTTGGCGTATCAAGCAACGGGGTTTGCAAACTCGTCCCCAAAATCCCCGTCCCCGTCAGATTCAAATGCCCGGTTTGCGCCGTGCCCGGAGTTGTCGCCTGCAAGTTTACGAAGCTACCGGCAGCCGAGTAAGTACCGCTACATGTCGTAGCCACCGTTGTACAAATCGTCCCACCAGCGTCCGGAAAATTAATCGTATTCGCACCCGACGGAGCCGTGAAACCTACCGTCGTGGTGTTCGAGCCAGACTTCGCCGTAATCACACTCGAAGAGTTACCCTGAAGCGTGAAGGCCGTTGTTACCTTGCCCACCGTCACCGCCGTCGCTGTGGTGCCACCAATTACCAGCGGCACGCCCGTCGCTGTATCAAGATTCGGCGTCAAAAGGCTGGTAGCGGCTTGCACCGAACCGGTCACATTGAGGGACCCGCTCTGCGCCGTAGCCGGATTAATCTGGGCAAAGTCAGCCGCGTGCAAGCCCTGCAGCGCGTCCGAGTTAAACGCATAAGCAGCGGCCGTAAACTGAATCCGCGGCGACATCTCGCCGTCCGAGTTGTAATTAATGCCCAGATAAATGCTATCCGTATTGAAATCCACCGAGCCCGGCAAGCTCGTTACTGAGCCGAGGTTCGTTTGGAAAATGCCGTCAGTCGTAGTGAGCGTTTTCGATTCAGTCCAGATCGCCGACCCACCCGAGCTCACGCTATAAAGTTTAAACACAAACGTGTAGCTCCCATCAGCCACATTCGTGCCGTTGGTGTTTACCACCTTACCTTGGAAGTTGATCATCTTGTTGATGCCAGCAGCGGCCACGGCCGTCGGCGTCGGCACGAGCGACAGCGATCCCCCTACCATAACTCCAATAAGACCAGTCGCCACAAGCGCCCTGGTTACCATGTGTCGGCTGATTTCACCCGATATTACCCGAATAATTCGACTCAATCTGAGACGACTGGGCACGTTCCCTCTGACACACTGGTTACGCTATTAAGCATAGTTGTTTTCAGATATAAACACAAGAGTTTTAGCCTCAAAAAGCCCTATTTTTGAGCGGCTCTTGTTAGCGCGCTTGCGAGCGCCGCCGAGGCCGCAACCATAGCCACCAAACGAGAAAGCCCATTGCCCCCAGAGTTAGCAGTCCAACTACCCACACAACCAGCATCCCCGCGTACCAAAACGTGGTTGAAAACGTCTTTAGCCTGTCCGTCCCGTCATAGCGATAAGTACTCACCACCCGGTAGCGTCCTGGCATCCAAGCCGGCGCTACCCGCAGCAAATTCGTCGAGTAGCGCCTGAAACTCTCGGGCAAAATCATGCCGCTCCCCTCGTTAATGGCACTACGAGCCACTTCGCGGCCTGTCGGATCCTCCACCGCCACCACACCTCGCGGCGTCACCTGCACATTGCCCAGATTCTGGTAACGCTGCCCCACCGAGGTTGGTAAATGCCAAAATGCTGCGTTTGTGCTCTGGCTCACGAGTTGCAAATTCCGTTCGGCCCCACCCTCTTTTATCGCCAGTACCAGCGATGCAAGCACCTGCTTTACCCCCACCGCATTGCGCATCGGCTCACCCGTATCGGTTACCGCCGTCGCAAGCACCGCTCCATAATGGCCACCCGGTGCAAGCGACGCTCGGTTCACAATTTTGAGTGTAATTATGGCCTTCCCCCCAGCCGGTATAAAAACTTTATTCTTTTCCAAAATCACCCAAGCAGCCAAACCATATTTGTGCTCAAGCTCGCTCGTGGGTGTGCCCAAAAATGCTACACCGCCCTCTTCATCAAGCGCCCCAAAGTCCACCATACTCAAAGCAAAATTCTGATCCACCGTCGTCCGGTTTGTCAGCGCCAAATCGTAGCTAGCTTCGGATTGATCCGCGGGCACCTCCACCTGCTGAAAAGCCGGCGAAATCACAAACCCACCAGCCGCCACTGCCGGCTGCCACCAAACCACACAAAGCGTCACCAGCAGAGCGAGCTTGGTCCTCTTCCTCATCCGCAACTACCTGCGTCCACCCAGCCGCCTTGCACCTCGACTCATACCCTGCACCGTGCCACGAACCATTGAGTAAACCCCGAATCCAACCAGGGCCAGCACCGCGAGTAACGCGAGCAGCATTCGCCACGGAATCACCCAAAAACTCAGCTCCGCTTCAATTGGCACATCATGACTTCCATCATCGTAGACCGCCAGCAAATGCGCCGTGTATTTGCCCATGCGAAACTTATTCGCCTGCGACCAGTCCCAAACTAAATTGTGCATCTGGTTGCCATTCTTATCGAGCTTAACCTTGCCTTCTTCAACGATATCCTTGTACACCGGGAAACCGTCGTCCCACACAGCCGGAAAAACACGCTTCGACCCGGGCAGAATATTCCCCCCAGCCACGTTAAAACTAAGCGTCGCCACCTGTTTACTACCCTTCATGATGAACACATCACCCTGCGGCGCCCCATGAACATTGCCAGCATTTTCCAGCTTGATATTAAACTTCGCGGGCAAAAATTCGTATACCCTGTGCAATGTCGTAAACGAATCAAGCTTAAGTACCCGCTTAGCGTTAGGATTATGCGCATCCAGCAAAACCAAAATTGCCGTCGCACCGTTGAGCGAATTTGTATTACCGGCCTGCCTGGCGTCATCCCCTACCCGAGAAAATACCACCGCATAGTAATATCCGAAAGCCGCCGTTTTTGGCACACTGATCGTCATGTGCACCGTCTCCCACACATTCGGTGGAGCATCGAATACCACTTTATCAAACTTCACCCAGTTAAAATAATCATCCGCCGGCCCCCGGTCCAAAAGCTGAGGCTTACCCTCCTCACCAAAGGCCGCAAATTTCATCAACGACACCTTTAGCTGCGCCGTCTCCGCCCCAGCCTGCTTCACCCGAAGCTCAGTCGTCACCGTCTTGCCAGGATCGGCCACCAAGCTAATCGGCAGTGGCGAGGTCTCAAGAATGAGCGACTTACCGCCAGCCGCCGCCATCGCCGAGCTCGGTGCAGCCATATTACCAAGCAATATTCCCAAACTTATCAGCCACAACCAACTACGCTTCATAAAAAAGACCTATGTTTAAAAATTACCGGCGGCCACAACGGTAATTATGTCAGAATAATCAGTACTTGCAGGCGTGGCACCTGAGATAGAGGCTCGTTCCGTTAGCGTGATAACGTCACCATTAGAGGTACCCGGCGATCCACCAGTACAAGAAGCAATAGGTTGAAAATTAGCGCTGAAAGTCCCACCCTGCGTTCCACCTCCTGTATACTGAGCGGCTGTCGCCACCGTACAACCTCCTGCTGCATCTGTCGTAATTGATGTATTAAGCACATAGCCTTCTGAAAAAGGCGACAGTGTATAAGGGCCTCCACCCACCACGCCTGTCGTGGGTATAGTGTATGATGCTGTCGCCGAATGCAAGCCTTGCTGCGAGTCCTTCGCCCAAGCAATCCACCCGCCCTTGGCGTTGGTCGTCACCGATGCCGTCACGCCCGCTGTTGATTTAACGGTTGCCGGATCAAGATTGCTCGAAAAGGTATCAGCAGACCCACCCAGAGAAAAAATGAACGATGGCGGCACTACCGCCGTTACCGTAATCTGATCCGAAGTAATGTTGGCAAGCGCGATCGACGACACATCAATAGTGGCACTACCAGAAGTTTGCGTTTCAATTGCCGCTTGCTGGCTATTGGCAGCGGCAGCCGCAGTCGTCAAAGTATTGGTGCCAGCAAAGTTAAAGCAATAAAGCGTACCAACGGTCAAAGTTGTTGAAGGAAACGTAGCCGTCTTAAGGCTGTTATCAATCGCCGTCGCGGTGCCAATGCCGGGCCACGCCGTCGCCCCAGAGGTAATGTTGGTAGTAGTTACCGTCCAGTTCGCCGCCGTGGTGTTAAGGGTATAGGTGGACGGAAACGTCAAAATAACCTTTGCAGCCGTACCTGCCGTTGCCGGCTGGGCACAAACCATACCGCTCGTCGCAGTATTCGCCTGCATCCGGTCGAGCCGTACATACGCAGACTGAAAACCAGCCGCTGCCGAGCTTGGAATAAACGGCGCAAACGCGCTCAAAACCAGCACTGCAACGACAACAACACGATTAGACAGACGCCGGGCCAAGCGGTGCATTAAAACTCCATCACACTAACTAATCAGTAGTGTATACGAAGCATAAGAGGCATGCAACATCTTGACATGCACTGTCTACATCAGTTTTTTTACTTCGCAGCCGTCTCTACGACCACAGGCCAGACTTTTTTAGAAGTTACCCGCCCCCACGATGCTAATTACGTCCGAGTAGTCCGACCCAGCTGGCGTACCACCACGGATCACCGCTCGTTCAATCAAGGTCAACACATCACCATCCGAGGTTGCCGGAGCCGCTCCCGTACAGCTTGCGATCGGCTGGAAGGCAGTGTTACTAATCACACCCCCACCAAAACCCGTACCACTGTTATAAGCTGCATCAATCGCCACCGTGCATCCACCAGCCGCATCGGTTGTCATGATCGTGTTCAAGACGTAGCCTTCACGACCCACACCACCACTACTTGGCACGAGGTCAAATGCCGGGTCACCTACGTTATGCGTCTGCGTTGGGTAAGGGTTCTTAAGCCCAGAGTCAATCGTGTAAGACGCCGTGGCCGAGTGTAGTCCCTGATACTGATCCTTGGCCCAGGCAATCCAACCACCAACCGCGTTTGTGTTAATGCTCACCGTCACTCCCGTAGTAGAGACAACCGATGCAGGGTCAAGGTTCGATACGAAGGCATCGTTGTTTGAGCCGAGCGTAATGGTAAAGTTCGGAGGCACCACTGCACTTACCGTAATCGTGTTATCCGTCACCACCGCTGTCGACCAGTTCGTTTGGTTAATCGGCGCCGGCGTACCAGCATTGTCATAGGTTATCAAGGTGGCACCCGTAATCTGCGTAGAGGTCACAGCTGATCCGTTCGTCAATCGAGCCGCTGTGTGGAAGCAATACTCCGTGCCAGCAGTCAGGTCCGAGGAGGGAAACGTCACCGTTTTACCACTCACGACTGTCGCCGTACCGATACCAGGCCAAGCCGTCGTACCAGCCGGGATGTTCACCGCCAAGGTATCCACCGTCCAGTTCGATGCTGTCGAGTTCACCACAAAGTCTGTCACACCCGCATCAGTTGGGAACGTCACCTTCACCAATGTCTCAGTCGCTGCCGTCGAAGCTGCCGATGGCGTCGCACAAATTGTCACCCCCGTTAACGTCACGGCCTTGTGTGTATCAGGCCGTACCCAAGCTTGAGTAAACTGCGGTGGCGAAGCGTGGGCTACACCCGAAAAAACTGGTGCAAAAATTTCTGCTACCAGTGCAGCTGTAGCTGCGACAATTAACTTTATTTTTGGTCTACTCATTTTGTAATTTATTTTCTCGCCACTTTTTGTGGCTGCAAGCTTTTACTTTTAAACTGCTTATGATCAGTCTATTCGATTAAACTAATGCTTGTCAATACACAATTTACAACGTTTCTTTTCCACAACAATCCATGAGCCCAAACCTCCCCCGTCGCGACCCTAAAAGCTGGCACTAGCAACCGCTGTCATCACCTCAGAATAATCACTCGACGACGGTGTCAGCGGCCGCGTCTTTGCCTTCAGCAAAAACGATCCTCTCCCGCCCACCAATGGCGCCGGCGCGCCAAATATCTGCCGAATCGTCGGGTCCACTACTCCTACGTTCGTACCCGACACGTTATACGGCGCGCTCAAGGTAAACGGTCCACCCGAGGTCTGCGTTGCCGAACTTCCCTGCGCCCCAAAACCTTCCGCACTCGACCCCAAATCCCCCGACAAAGCCGCAATCGTATAAGCGCTCGTCGCACTCCGAAGCCCCCCGTTTTGCCCGCTCACATACACCTTCCCACCCGATTCACCGTTCGTATCCAAACTCACCCACACCTTCACCGGCGAATCCGTCACGGTACTTACGAGCAAGGTTCCAAAACTCACCAAATACGGCGGACTCGTCGACTGGTCAATCGCCGACACATCAATCTCAAAAGACAACTGCGGATCTACCGTACTAGCACTCGATGTTGGCCCCCAACCCGTCTCCGTAAATTTGCCCCGGTAGGCCTTAGCCTTCACCGTATACACCGTGCTCCGAGTCAATCCACGGATAATCACCCCACTCCCGCTACCCCAAGCTGCGTATGTTTGATAATCCGTAAAAGCCAGGGTCGAGCTTATTGTCAGGTCACTCTTCACATACTGCGTCGTCGTAAAATTGTCGGTGGAAATCGCAATTGCAAATTTCGCGTCACTTGGATTCGCCTGAGGATCGAGCACAATCTGCAATTTGTTGTACCACGAGCCACCGTTACTAATCGCAATCATCGGCACATCCGCCTGCTTCACATAAGCCTCGCCAGCACCCGCCGAATAATGCGCCGACGACCCCTTGCCAGCCGCCTCTCCTGCCACGCCATTGATCCGGTAATTGCTCGAGCTCGAATTACCCGTGCCTCCAGTGCCAAACCCATATGAGTTTAGCTGGTAGTTACTGCTGGCTGGTTGCGCCGCTAGCAAAAAACCAATTGTCCAAAACCCAAGCCACTTCATCATTACCGCCACCTCACACTCGACTTTATCACGGCCATAAACGCCGCCAAATCATCGTGTGGATCAGTCGTCGTAATGGCCACCATCAAGACCTTCGCGTCGTGCGCCCAAAACATCGTCTGCTCAGATTTGTCCGACTTCGTCATAAACACCACGATTTCGCCCCGGATCTGCTCCCTACTTTCACTATAATCAGCTGGATGCATCATTCGCACACGGTAGTTTGCATCCTCGCTCAAACCAGCCGCGTCCAAAGGATTAACCTCCACCGCAATCGAATGCCGATAATTACCCTTTGACCCAAGCATATATTGCTCCAGAGCTCGCGGAGAATTTTTTAGCGGACTCATTTGATCAAACTCGCCGGGGTAGGAAAAGCTCACATTCAAGCCTCCCAATTGGTTCACCGGCGGTTTGTACGGTGTTGGCGCCACCGAAGCCTGCGCCTTAGACAAACTTTGGGTGTTTGCTTGAGCCGGATCATTCACAAATTTCATAATGCCAACAATCACAAGCCCGAGCACTGCGCCCACCACCACGAGCGAAACTCCCCTCGCCACCCGCTTCGCTGTCCGACCCTCCGTCCGGGAATCATCCTCCTCTTCAGTCGTGGCCCGAGCACTAGCATCAACCGCCCCCTGTTCAACCTCAGTCACTAGCTCAGCCTGCGGATCATAACGCTCAATCATGCCAAAGATTCCATCTGACGCTGCATAATGCGCTTTTCTCGTCGCTCACCCAGCCAAAATGAAATAATCATCAGGAGCAACACAATCCACAGCGGCCAAATCCACATGATGTTAAATTGCTGAGACGTAATAGCGTTTTGAGAATTTCCCGGCACAGCCGGATTCACAATAGTCGTAAGCTGCAAATAAGCCGTGTGCCCCACCGCATCCGTCGCCCGGATAATCAGCGGAAACGAGCCCAAATATCCCCCCACCTTCTGATACGTGTGTTTCACCGTAAACGGCCCCGGCGAAAGCCGCGTTATAAGATCCGACGTACCATCCCCCCAGTCCACGCTCACCGCATACGGGGCCTGACCTCCCACCAGTTCAATCGGCCACACCACCTCTACGCCCGGCATTGTCCCCCGGTAGAAATTCTCAGACTGAATAATAAGCTCCGAGGAAAACCCAAAACCCCCCGGCGGTTGATTGAGCGTCACCGTCACCGTTGGAGAAGTTGGACCCTCCTGATCGAGCGTGTTGTAGGCCCTAGCCGTCAGATCATTTTTACCAATCACCAGATCAACCGGAATCGAAAAATGACCACTAGCGTCGCACAAAATACTCCCCACCAAAATCCCATTCGAAAAAATCTTTATGAGCGCCTTGCTCGGACACGTTCCCAAAACTGTCACCGGATTCGTACTAAACACCTGCCCGTTCGAAGGCGAGGTGATCACCGCCGGAGTAGCCGGCCGCGGACCCGGCACCGTTGCATTAATCCCATACGCTCCGCCACCCGAGGTTGCCGACATCGCGCCCCACGTAAAACTCGCAAGGAACACCCCCATTGCCAAAGTCAAAAAAGTCAGGAGAGCATACGACGTCTCGCGGTGATGCACAATCCTCCCTGTATAGCTGTGATGGGTATACCTCGGAAACACCGTCATACTCAAGATCTTACCATAACGCTTGGCTTGGGGTATGATTAATCTCAAAATGGCCGATCAATCTAGCCCCACCCCCCAACCAGCTCCAAGCCAGCCGGCTCCCCCCACGGAACCAGCTAGTTCAAGCACTCCTCCCACTGCCAGTACCGTCCCGCCCGAAACCCCCGGCAATACCGACCTAGATCCCAAAGCCGCCGAACCAATCTCCGGCACCGCCCCCACCATCCCCGCCGACCCTCTCGCCGACGGCACCGTCCCCACCGTCCTCGCCACCGGTTCTCACCCCAAACCCACACCCAAAGGCCGCGTCTCCATCACGAGCATCTACCGCAAGGCCGACGTCATTACCACCCTCATTACCTTCACCGCCACTGTCGTAGCCGCCGCCGTAATATTCGGCATTTATGCCTACCTCACCCGAAGCAAAACTCCGACCGCCAAGGCCCCCGCCGTCACCACTCTAAATCAAGCCGACCTCGACAAACTCGGCGCCTTTTTCGAAGGCAACAGTGCTGGCTCCACCAGCCAGGTACTCACCATCAGCGCTTCTTCCCTCTTTAAAAACCGCGTCGCCCTTGGATCCGACCTCAAAGTAGTGGGCGGAGTACAAGTATCTGGTACTACCGCTCTCGGTGATCTCACGGTCGACAAAACCAGCACCCTCGGCGTCACCAACGTACGCGGGCAGCTCACGGTCGCCGGCCCTTTGAGCCTCCAAAGCCCTGCCATCCTCGGCGCCGGCGCTAGCGTCAACGGCAACCTTGCAGTTTCCGGCAATGGCAGCTTCGGCGGATCAATTTCAGCTGGCACTATCAATGCCACCAACCTCTCCGTCACCGGCACGCTCAATCTAGCTGGTCACATCTCTATCGCTGGTCAAACCCCATCCACCTCGATCGTCGCCGGTGTTACCACCAGCGCAAACGTTGAAGGCAACGACGCCTCAGGCGTGGTTTCCGTTGTAGCCGCCCCTAGCCCAGACCGCACCACCACCGGCGCCCAACTCGTCACCGTCAACTTCCAAGCCCCCTACCCCAGGGTTCCCCATGTCGTCATCACCCCCGTTGGCCGCGGAGCTGCATTACTCGAACCCTACATTATCGTCACCGCCACCAATTTCACCATCGGCGCCGCTGTCATGGCAGCAAGCACTAGTACCGCCAATTATTCTTTCGACTACTGGATCGTCCAATAAAAAATAGCCCCTCGCGGGGCTATTTTTTATTGGACTAATTAACCGATTTTCGTAATCTTTACCAAAGAATAGTGTTGGCGATGACCCGTCAAACGTTTAATGCGCTTCTTCGCCTTAAACTTCAACACCTTAATCTTCTCGCCCTTCACCTCTTCTAGTACTTCAGCGTGTACCTTTACCCCGTCTACAAACGGCGCTCCCACGCTCACCTTGTCGCCATCAATCACGAGCAGAGCATCGAGCTCCAGCTTCTTCGTATCACCCAACAGCTCAAGTTCGAGTTCCTGGTCTTTTTCTACTATATATTGCTTCCCACCGGAAGTAATGACTGCTTGCATCGTTACAAAGCCCCTTTCGTGCCTGGTTCTAGCAGGCGTGCTTGTGTTAAATTAGCGTAACTCAAGAGATAATACCAGATTTGACTCTCCTTGTACATAGGCTACGGTGATGCGAATGTCGTTTATCCTGCCACAGCTAGCGCCAGACAAGAATCAAGAATCACCCTTCAAACTGAAGCTTCTTCCGTCTAGTCGCCACACTTTCAAGCAATCCCAAACTCGCCATCGCCACCACCAGCGCCGTCCCGCCGTAGCTCACAAACGGCAGCGGAATGCCCGTGACCGGCGCGATCCCCATATTCATCCCGGCATTAATCAGCACATGGAACAAAATCATCGCGGACACTCCTACCGCCAAAAACAGCCCAAACCGGTCCTGCGCCGTATATGCAATCTTCAGCCCTCGGTACAACAGCACCCCAAACAACCCCAAAAGCAGCGACCCGCCCACAAACCCCATCTTCTCGTTCAACACTGCAAAAATAAAGTCCGTATGCTGCGCTAGCGACGGCAAAAAGTTTAACTGGCTCTGCGAACCCGCCGCCAACCCTCGCCCAAACAGCTGCCCCGATCCAATCGTAATCGTCGACTGGATCACGTTATGCCCCGCGCCCAAAGGATCCGAATGGGGATTCAAAAATATCGTCAACCGGTCCTTCTGATATGACTTCAAATGACTCCACATAAACGGTGCTAGCAGCGCCGCAATCCCAGCCAGACCCAGAAGGTATAGTCGCCGCACCGGCGCCACGAGCGCCATCGCCACCCATATCGCCATCAGCACCAGTGCCGTCCCGAGGTCTGGCTGCTTCAGTACGAGGGCCATTGGCACCACCAAATACGCAAGCGACAAGGCCAAAAACTTTAGCCGATGCATCTGGTCATAATGCTCAGAAAAAAACTTGGCCAGCACCACTATCAGCACCAGCTTCGCAAACTCCGAAGGCTGAAACTGGAAAAATCCAAAATTAATCCACCGCTGCGCTCCCAGCACTGCATGCGAAAACACCAGCACCGCCGCCAGTGACGCCAACATCAAGCCATAAAACCACGGCGTCAGCTTAAACCACGTTCGGTAGTCCATCCGCGACATAAACAAAAATACCCCGATCCCCACCACCGCAAATACCAGCTGATGCCACAAATCCGAAAGACTTATGAGCTTCGTAGCCTTAAACGACGTCGAGTAAATCACCAACAGCCCGATGACGATCAGCAGGACCATCACCCCAAACAACACCCAGTCGAAATTTTTCCAAAACCGTTTTCTTAGCACCTCTTCATCTTACCGTATCTCTCTGATTCACCAAGCAGATATTTGACAAATGTCGACAAAAATTGTATTATTTAAATGTAGTTTAGCTACGCACTTGCCCGCACAACTCATCCACACAAGGAGTCACATCATGGCTACTCAGGAACCGTACTACCCCCTCGGCCACCCGCGCCACGCCTACGGGTTCGAGAACTGGCAGTGGGACCTGCTCCCGACCGCCCGTTGGGCCGCCTTCAAGGCCGCTCTCACGGCCATCGTGATGCTCTTCGGCACCGGAGTCGTCTACCGCCACGTCACGGGGCACCTGCCCCTGCAGCCGATCAACACCCTCCCCGGTGCCATCCTGATCGGCCGGAGCACGACGACGGTGTACGGCCTGTGCTTCGGCTTCTTCGTCCTGGCCGCCTCGTTCTCAGCGTTCGTGACCACCTGGTACGCCTACGCCCGGCCGCAAACCTACACCCCGTGGCGTCTGCGGTTCTGGGTCAACCTGACCCTCTCCACCCTGTTCGCCTACGCCAGCTACCGCCTCACCACCAGCACCCTCGGCTGGTCGGAGCGCTTCTGCCTCTCCACCAGCGCGCTGATCTGGGCCCTCATGTTCGGGATGTTGATCCCGCTCATCGTGGACACCCGATACCGCCGCGGAGAAGGCCGAACCATCAGGGGGTGCTGAGACTCCTCCGTGCGGGCAAGGCCCCGGTCGCATCGTGCGACTGGGGCCTTCGCCTTTTTAGACTCCGTAGCATAGTTTGGAGCTCAAACTGAACGTTATAACTTGACAAATAGCTATATTAAATGGTTTCATAAGTAAATCGGACTGCATCCCGCCTCCGATTTTTTGACATCGATCAAGGAGTCCTCGTGGCGTCCTCCATCCTGGGTTTCATCAACCCCCGCAGCTACTTCGACGTCCCCACCCTCGACCACATCACCCTCACCGGCGCCGGCCTCGTACTGCTCGTCGGTCTGGTCATGATGACCCGCAACCGCTTGCGCTTCGGGCCTTTCCTGATCGTGGCCGCCGACCTCCTCTGCGTGGGCGCGCTCTGGGCGCCGGCCTTCCTGCAGCCCACGCCGTGCGGCATCCCGCTCACCGTCAACTGCGAGATGGCCGTGAACGACCTCCTGCTGACCAAGGTCGGCAAGTTCAGTCCCTTGGACGCCAGCCTGCTCACCATGATTGCGATCTCGTTCAGCTTCCTCGCGGACCTCTCGGCCTACAAACTCAACGAGATGATCCGCAGGTCCGCGGTCCGCCGCAATATGCGCAACCGCTACCTCAGCAACACGACCGGCACTGGCGCCCCCCGGAGCACCGAGCTCACGGACAGAACCGCTACCTCGGCCACCGCAGCGGCCGACAGCACCGAGAACAACACGGACCGCGAGGGCACCATACCCGAGGGCTTCACTACTCTCTAGCCCCTTCGATCGATGACGCCGCCGAGCACCCGCGTGCTAGGCGGACCGGGGGCGGCGCCCGCAGCGGCGCGCCGCCCCG
>CAZSRA010000001.1:7122-33149 GCA_964609585.1 uncultured Candidatus Saccharimonadales bacterium | reverse complement strand
TCCGCCAGTAAATCCTCCCGCACCGCCGCAGAACGGTGGGAATCCACCCGCGGGTTTACAACTCATATGCCTTTTTTTGTTTGATTTCGGCGGCCTCCCCGGGGGGGGGGGGGGGGACCGGCCGGCTCCAATCCTGGAGCCGGCCATCGTCATTTCTACGCCTTCTTCACGCTAATATACAATTTATTGCCATCCACCTTTACCGGCACTTCGCCGTTCGCACCAGTCGCCTTAAGTTCCGTTGCCAGCGTCTCGGTTTTAATCGTCTCAGCATGCGCTTCAATCGCCGCCGCCAACTCCTTTGCCTCTGTCGAAAGCGTCAGCACAATCCGGTCATCCACCTCCAGACCCGCTTGTTTGCGGGCATTTTGCACATGCCTCACTACATCCCGCATCATGCCTTCCGCCTTCAATTCTGGCGTTATTTCCACGTCGAGCTTAAGCGCCTTTCTAAAAAGCACCTGCTTCACATTTACTTCTTCGGCGATAATTTCCCTAAGTTCGGAACGAAAATCAACCGGAATCTCCAAAGTTCGGAGTGGCTGGCGAACCTTAATTCCCGCTTCAGCCCGTTGAGACAGTCCTTCGGTAACCATAAAACGTGCCGATTGCATTTCGCCAATTAAAAGACGTTCGGCTTCGGTCAGACTAACCACCGGCCAATCACTCAAATGCACACTCACTACCTCATCTATACCCTCAGTGAGCCCGCGCCACAATTTATCGGCCACAAACGGTGCCCATGGCGCAAACAGTTGGGCAACTCTACAAAGAACGTAGTGGAGGGTTGCATAAGCATTTTGCTTATCACCATCGTCATCACTCTTCCAAAATCGCCTTCTGGAACGTCGCACATACCAGTTGGATAAATCGTCAATCAGCAGTCGCAGTGGCCGTAGCGCTTGAGCGAGCTCGTATTCATCGGCCGCTTTCGTCACTTCCTGGATCGTCGCGTTAAGTCGCGCTAGCAGCCACTGGTCCAACACATTCTCACTCGTCGGCTCCTCTAGCTTCCCTTTCGGCATCCATCCATCAATCTCCGCATACATCGAAAGAAAACTATACGAATTCCACAACGTCCCAAACACATTGCGCGAAATGTCCCGCATCGCGTCCCGGTTAAACCGCATATAATCCGCCCCCATCGCCTGGTCGCTACCAAGCAAATACATCCGCAGCGTATCCGCCCCCTCCGTCGCAAACACCTCTTCCACTGGTGGGTAATTCCGCAACCGCTTGCTGAGTTTTTGGCCGTCCGCCGCCATAATCATCCCGCTCACCAGCACGTTTTTATATGCTGGTCGCGCGAATGCAATCGTCGAAAGCACGTGCAACACATAAAACCACAGCCGCGTCTGGTCCAGCCCCTCGCCAATGTATTCAGCCGGGAAACTCTCCTCAAACACCGCCTTATTTTCAAATGGATAGTGCTGCTGTGCCACCGGCATCGAGCCACTTTCAAACCAGCAGTCAAACACCTCTTCCACGCGCTTATACGTCTTCCCATCGCGCTCAATCACCACGTTATCGATCCCAGGCCGATGCAAATCCTCTGGCTTTTCGCTCAAACCCGCTAGCTTCACGAGCTCATCCAAGCTCGACACCACTATGTAATCCGAGGTGTCTTCTACATTCACCCAAATCGGCAGCGGCGCGCCCCAATACCGGTTGCGCGAAATCGCCCAGTCGCGCGCACCCGCCAGCCATTTGCCAAACCGCCCCTCTTTGATGTGGTCCGGCTGCCAATTAATCTGCTGCGCCGTCTCTTGCAACTGCTCCCGAATCGCCGACACCTTCACAAACCAGGTCGTAATCGCGTAGTAGAGCAGCGGACTATCGCATCGGTAGCAAAACGGATACGTGTGCTTAAAACTCTCTGCCGCATACAATTTACCCTGCTGCGTCAGATCCTCAATGATAAACTTGTCCGCGCTCTTGAAAAACTTCCCCTCAGCCGCCGATCCCGCGACCCCCATCATGTGCCCACTCGCATCCACCGTCTCAATCATCGGCAGCCCCTCGCGCAAACACAGCTCAAGGTCCGTCTCGCCGTAGCGCGTACCCGTGTGCACAATGCCCGTCCCATCCTCGATGCTGGCATTCTCGTCCACATACACGCGGTAAGCCTTCGCGAGCTGCTCGCTCGTGAGCCCCTCCACTTCATAGAGAGGCACATATTCGAGCCCCCCCAGCTCCGCTCCTTTGCGCGTCTCCACTATCTTGTATTCAGTTTTGCGCAAATCCAGCACATCCAAGCGAGCTTTTGCCAAAATCAGCCGCTCCCCCTTCGCCCAGCTATCACCATCGTCGGTGAGCTCCACCGTCACATAGTCTGCTTCGCCGTCTACGCCCAACGCCGAGTTCGCCGCCAAAGTCCACGGCGTCGTTGTCCAGGCCAAAAACGCCGTCCCCGGCACGTCCTTCAGCCGAAACTTCGCATACACGCTCGGGTCCGACACATCGTCTTTATAGCCCTCGTTGAGCTCAAAATTGCTCAGAGGCGTTTCACACCGCGGACAATACGGCAAACACTTATATCCCCGGTACAACAGCCCCTTCTCCTGTACCTGCCCGAGCATCCACCACACGCTCTCGGTATAATCGCGGTCGATCGTGGCATAAGCGTGCTCCGTGTCCGTCCACCGCCCAATCCGCCGGAAAAACTCCTCCCACTCGCCCTTGTACTTAAACACACTAGCCCGGCAAGCTTCGTTAAATTTCTCGAGCCCCAGCTCCATGATCTGCTTCTTGCCGCTCACCCCAAACTCTTTTTCAATCGCAAACTCTACCGGCAGTCCGTGCGTATCCCAGCCGTTGCGCCGCTCCACATACTCGCCCTTCATGGTGTGATACCGGCCCAGCGAATCCTTAATACTCGTCACCAGCGAATGCCCAAAATGCGGCAACCCATTCGCAAACGGCGGCCCATCGTAAAAACTATAGCGCTTGCCCCCTTCGCGCTGCTTCAAGCTCGCTTCAAATGTCTTCTCGTTATCCCAAGCCTCCAGCATCTCGGCTTCAAAGGCGGGAAAATCGGCTTGTGGCGCTTTTTTCATAAGACTTCCTTTCGTGAGTGGTTGAGTGAGCGCGGGTGCGGACGAATCCACAATTGGCTCTGAGCCATTAAATTACAACGTAGGTCCAGTCCCTAAACCGCGCGAGGGTCCAATTTGGATCGGTCGAACCCAAGCGAGGTCATGAGGCAAAACAAAAACCATCCAGACAATGCAGGGACCTCGTTTAAAGGCGGTACCACCCTGCTTTTCCAGATGGAACACTTCATTTCGACTAATTCTGCTAGTCGCCAACATCTCGTTCTAATAAGCTCACAATGAGCCGTTCTTCGAGCAGCATCGCGGTTGATCGCCGCTTATCCGCAAAAATTTCTCTCATGCGGAACGCTTTAGCAAATTGTAAACCTATTATATCCTAACTCGGCCAATTCTCAAAACAGCGCATGCACCACATACTGAAACCCTTGCAAAAGTAGCAGCGCCACCAGCGGCGCAAAATCCACCCCCGCCGAAGCCGGAATCACCCGCCGCACGGGTGCCAAAATCGGCTCCGTCAAACTCACCAGCACCTCCATCAGCCGGCTCCCTGGTGACACAAAATAGCTCAGCACCACCCGCAAGAGCAGTACCGCCGAAAACGCCGGCACAAACAAGTCGATAAAAGTGAGCAAAACTAGCGCAATCATTGATGCGCCAAATAGCTTACATCCGCCGGCGACGGCAAGCTCTCTTCGCCCTGCCATATTTGCATCGGCGAGCCATCATTCGTCATAAGTATGACCGCCGGACGAGCCGTCACATCATAATGCTCAGCTAGCTGGATTCCCCGTGGGCTATCCGCGTCCAAAAGTTCAGTATCCACCTGCTCACGCTTAAGTCGCTCATTCAAATCAGCCACCATGCGCTCAGCCGCCGTCTCTTTGTTGTATAGCAAATAAGCAATCATTCTTGACCAATTATAGCATTACCGAAAACAAAAAAATCCGACACACTAGCACCCTCCTCTAGTGTCTCGAATTTCATGTCCCCACTGTATCATAAGCGGCATCATCATTGCCAGTAATTTTAGAGTCACAGTGAAGGTCCCAAGCGAAGCGCTCTCGCGGGAAACAGCAGTCATCGCCCGACAAGACAAAACCTCTAGTCCACTTCCTTGCGCCGTATAAAGGCCGGCACATCCAAATCATCCTCCAGTGGCAACCCATTATCGGGCTCGCTGGGCCGAGAATATCGTGGTAGGGCCGGCTCATCCACCTTGTCATCATAGGCCAAATCTGGCTCCACGGCGCTATATTTCGGCTCATCCTCGGCTGGCTCAATCGAAGCCAGCGGCGCAAACCTCCGCGGGGGCGCCGCCTCTACCCGGGGCATAGCAATCGGCACCACTTCCGGCTCAGGCTCCACCTGGGGTCGCTCATTAATGAACGGCTGACGCGGCGCCGGCACCACTTGAGGTGTATAGGGCAATACTGGCTCGGGTTCCGGTTCTGGCTCAACCACCGGAGCGTGACGCACCGGCGCCTTCACCTCAATCTCGCGCGTACGGGTCACTGGCTCGCGCACCGTCCTCGTCGCTACATCAAATCCAGTTGCTACTACCGTAATCTGCAGATCGTCGTCGAGTTGATCATCAAGAACCGCTCCAAAAATAATGTTGGCATCCGGATCCACCGCATCCGTCACCGTTTTCGCCGCCTCATCGATCTCATGCATCGTCATATTACGGCCGCCCGTAATGTTAATCAGCACGCCCCGAGCCCCCTCCAGACTACTTTCGAGCAACGGCGAATCAATTGCCTGCCGCACCGCTTCTACTGCCCGGTTGTCACCCGAGGCTCGGCCAATGCCCATCAGCGCCGAACCCGCGTTCGACATAATCGCCTTCACATCAGCAAAGTCCAGGTTGATCAAACCATGCACCGTAATCAAGCTCGAAATTCCCTGCACGCCCTGCTGCAAGACCTCATCAACAATCCCAAACGCATCTACGAGTGAAGTCTTACGATCAATCATCTGCAGTAACCGGTCGTTCGGAATCGTAATCAGCGTATCTACGCTATCCTTCAGCTCAGCAATGCCAGCCTCAGCGCTCCGGCGCCTCCGCTCGCCCTCAAACGTAAATGGTTTCGTCACAATCGCCACCACCAAAGCTCCGGCCTCACGTGCCGCCGCCGCTACGAGTGGAGCCGCACCTGTACCGGTACCACCACCCTCACCCACCGTAATGAAGATCATGTCGGCACCCTTCACCGCTTCATAAATCTCCTTCTCGCTCTCCTCGGCTGCTCGCCGACCCACCTCTGGATCCGCTCCAGCCCCGAGTCCCCGAGTAGTTTCGCGTCCAATGTGGATCTTACTGGCAGCCTTTGCGTGCAACAGAGCTTGAGCATCCGTATTAATCACCACGAATTCCACACCCAAAAGCTTGGCCTCGATCATGCGATTAACAGCGGAATTACCTCCGCCACCAATCCCAATCACTTTGATTCGGGCAGACGTATCAACTTCGGGCAAAATCTCGGCCATGCTTTTGTGCTCCTCTTACCACCAAAGACTCGCATCATTACCAACGAGTACAAGCCTGACTATAATCGTCAAACGCCATGAATGCAAATTAGTTATTCGCCTCAAAACACTTATTTTTATAGAACAAAAAAAGTGATCAAAACATGCAATTTTTACCTTGCTACTGGCAATCAAAAAATATAAAAAGAGCCGCGGACGACTCTTTTTATATTGCTTACGAAATAAATTGTTTTCCACAGTCGGAAGCAAAATGAGACTAAGGCAACAAGTTTCGCAACGTCTTCTTAATCCGGCTCACCGTCTGACCAATCGACGCCCCAGCCGCTGGCCCCATCTGTACATGAGCCATATTCTCAAGCATTAGTCCCACCGGTGCGGCAAACGCCGGATCGTTAATGCGATCCACGATCCCGCTAAAGCCCTCGGGTTTGCCGATCATCACCGGCAGCTGCAACGCCTCCTTGGCCAAATCTTCAATCCCCGCCATTTTAGCGCCGCCACCCGTCAGAACCACACCGCCCGGCAGCATCAAATCCTTGCCCACTTTCCTCAGCTCCACACGCACCAGGTGGAAAATCTCGTCCAACCGCGCACCAGCAATATTCTGCAGCTCACGACGCGTCACCACATTGTCCTCGCTATCGAGCTCTTCTATTCGAATCTTCTCAGCCAAATTAGCCTTGCTCGAGTGAGCTCGCACATATTTGAGCTTAATTTTCTCTGCCGTATCCACGCTCGTCTTCAGGCCAATGGCCAGATCGTTGGTAATATGACCTGCCCCCACCGGAATCACGCTCGAGTACAAAATGTCACCTTCCTCATATACGGCAATTCCCGTCGTTCCGGCACCAATATCCACAAGCGCCACGCCCAGCTCTTTCTGGCGCTTTGTAAGCACTGCTCGCGCTGCAGCCAGTGGCACCAAAATCTGGCCGGCAATCGCAATTCCCGCCTGGTGAATACTCCGGTCCAAATTTTTAATAGCCGGCACCGATCCGCTAATAATGTGCGATTCCACCTCAAGTCGAACGCCGTGCATACCCACCGGGTCCTTAATATTCGTCTGCCCGTCCACCGAATACGATCGTGGGAACACCTGAATAATCTCGCGGTTCGGCGGCAGCTGAATTGCCGTAGCCGCTTCTTCCACACGCATCAAATCTTCAACCATAATCTCCTGGTCAGCCCTGCCCACCGCAATGACCCCCTTCGAGTTCTGGCTCGCTACATGCGCACCATCAATCGAAATCGTGGCCTGGTCAATCGCCACTCCGGAAATGCGCTCAGCTTCGTCCACGGCCGCCGTAATCGCCGACACCGTCTCTTCCACATCCACGACCACGCCCTTGCGCATCCCACTCGTTGGAGCCGTCCCCACGCCAATCACGCTCGGAAGCGCCGCGCCTTCCTCGTGTAGGCCCACAATACAGCAGACTTTCGTGCTCCCAATATCCAAACCTACATATATTTGTTCTGCTGTTTTTCCGGCCACGCCTGTCAGGCTCCTATACTGCTTATAGAACATTATAGTTCTTAGGGAGCTATCTGCGCAATAATGAATACGTTTGCGATTCAATACTTACAAGATAAATTAAGCCATTATCGCTTTAATTTCACTGAATACAAAAAGTGTTCAGACCTATTTCGTAAGGATCTCAAACCCTTCATCAGTCACCAAAACCGTATGCTCAAATTGGGCTCCCAAGCTTCCATCCACCGTGCGAATCGTCCAACCATCCGTGTCTACGATTATTTCGGCTCCCCCTAGTGTCGCCATCGGCTCGATCGCAATCGTCATGCCACTCTTCAGACGAGCCCCGGTACCGGAACGGCCATAGTTCAAAATCAATGGCTCCTCGTGCACCCGGTGTCCCACCCCATGCCCGCTCAATTCTTCAATCACCCCCAACTTATCGCGTCGGAGCCTCTGCTCAATAGCCTGCGAAATATCACCCACCCTCGCGCCACCTCGCACTTGTGCCATCCCCAGATCCAGGGCCTGTTTCGTAGCCGCAAGCAATCGTGCTTGCTCCACAGAAGCCCTTCCTCCTGCCACTACCGTAACCGCACCATCAGTAATCATGCCCTCAAACGTCACGCCAAAATCAAGCCCAACCAAGTCCCCGGCCTCAATCACGCGCGTACCCGGAATCCCATGCACAATCTCATCATTCACCGAAATACAAATCGTCGACGGAAACGGCCGGGTATGACGATCAGGCTGGTACCCCAAAAAAGCTGGCTTACCACCCAGAGCCGCCAGCTCTCGTGCTGCCATATCGCCCAAGAATCCCGTAGTCTGACCTGGCTCTAAAGCTGCCTCAAGCCGCCGCAGAACTTCAGCCAAAATTCCCCCGCTTACCTCCAGACGCCGAATCTCTTCTGCCGCCTTCACTTGATTCATCATAAGATCGCTGCCCGCACCAGCTCGTGCACTTCTTCCACCGTCCCGCGCCCGTCTACACGCTTAAGCATCCCGAGGGCCTCATAGTGCTCCACAACCGGCCGCGTACTTACAGCGTAAGCCTCAAGCTTCTCCTGCACCGCTGCCGGTGAATCGTCAGCTCTGTCCCGAAGCCCCAAGCGTTTCAAGCACGTCTCGGCATCGAGCTCGATCAATATCACATGCGATACGGCACGGTTAAGCTTCGGAAGCTCCCGGTCCATCCATTCCAGGTTACTCGTAGTGCGCGGAAAACCATCTAAGATAATTACCTGATTGTCGTCCACGGCTCGAATCGCATCGCCAGTAATCCGCTCGACTTCAGCAGCCGGAGCTAGCTTACCGTTTGCAATCATCTTGGCCGTTTCCGGATCCTGTCGCAACAAATTCCCACTCGAAAGATGCACCCCTCCAAGCTCTTTTGCTAAAAGATCCCCCTGCACCGATTTACCCGCACCAGTTGGACCCATCAAAATAATTAGTTTGGCCATAATAACTCCACAATATGAGGCGCAAATATTGCCACCCCGATCATCGCTGCTGCTGCTGCTGCCACCAGCACCCCTCCAGCCGCCATATCTTTAATCAATTTAATCTTCGGATTTTCTTCAATATCAATCAAATCAAGCGTGCGCTCAATCGCCGTGTTGAAGATCTCCGCCACAAACACCAGAATCACGGCAAAAAACACCGCTGCTAGCTCCACCGCTGAGAGCTCCAGACCTACACCGAGCAAAAACGCCACTACCGCAAATCCCAAGTGAATTCGTGCGTTGCGCTCATGCTTCAAAACATGCAAAACACCGTGAAGAGCGTGCGTTAAACCCCGCAAAAACGTTGGGTGACTGCTCGGATGGACCCGTTCTGTGTGATCATCCGCAGCCTCAACCTGCGCAGCCGAACTGGCGCTCATACTGCCAGCCTCTCCTTCACAAGCCGCGATACCGCCGCCCCATCAGCCCGGGCCCCCACCTGCTTCATCACCGCCCCCATCACCTGGCCCATATTGCCCTTGCCAAGCTCAGCTATCACGCCGTCAACCACCTTCACGAGCTCGTCTTCACTCATCGCCTCTGGCAAATAGGTGGCAATAATTCCAAGCTCTCGCTCTTCAATCGCCAGCAGATCGTCCCGGCCTGCACTCCGGTAGGCATCAATCGAATCCCGCCGCTGCTTAGCCTCGCGCTGAAGCACCTTCAGCATCTCGGCTTCATCCAACCCATGACCCGCCTTAATCTCTTCGTTCTTAAGCGCACCGCGCAGGAGCCTCAGCACACCCGTACGCACTTCGGTGCCAGCTCTCATACTCGTTTTCATATCTTCTGTTAACTGTTCAGAAATAGTCACAAATTCAAATCCTAATTCACTCATGACATTGTAACACTAGAAAATCCCCCGTCCGCTGGGGGATTTTCGCTAGCGTTTTTAAGACTTAACGCCCCAGGTAAGCTTTGGCTTTGGCCGCCTTACGAGCCGATTTTCGGATGGCGATCTCACGCTGAGCCCGCTTGGTCAGCTCTTTCTCAAAATATTTGCCGCGTCGTGCAATACCGAGCACGCCCGACTGCTGCACTTTCTTGTTGAAGCGCCGAATCATATTCTCGAGCGACTCTTTGTCGTCTTTGCGAGTAACTTGTAACATACTAATCACCTCCTTTCGGTTGGCGTTGAAAAATTAAAACAATTGCCAAAGCATCCTACCAGATTTTGGTCAAACCGTCTACTCAGCCATCGCCTTCCCGCCCAAAATATGAAAATGCAAATGCGGCACCGACTGCCCCACCCCAGCCCCATTGTTCACTTGAAGCCGCCAACCACCAATTAGCCCAGCCTCGTGCGCCACTCGCCTAGTGGCAAGCAGCAATTCCCCTGCTAGTTCTGCATCCTCCAAATCGTCCAAGCTCTCAATATGCTGCTTTGGCGCCACCAAAATATGCACCGGCGCTTTCGGATGAATATCCTTAAATGCCGCCGCCACCTCGTTTTGCCAAACAAGCTCACCCATCTCGCCCCCAACAATCGAACAAAAAATACAATCCTTCATAGACTTAAGTATACCTTACCCGCGCCCACTTAGAACCCAACCCAGCCTAAATTCTTCTTCTTCGCGAAACCGCTCAAGGTTGACGCATACCCAGATAAGACGGAAAATGCCACATTCGGCTAAAAACCGCTCAAAATCCATGATCATCAATCTCAAAACCACCATTTTTGCAAGCGCCAGCCTAGCCGGCTTACTCAATCTCATCCAATTTGCCGTCAGCTATGACCAACGGGCGCAGGCCGAGTTCGCTCCCAGTTGGGCCTATGCCGCCTCAGCGCATCCAAGCCCTGCACCTTTAGCATCCAAGCCGTCCAGCGTTCCGCCCGCAACCACGCCAGCCCCAAACGCGACCGACCTAAGCCAATCCGTTGCCGCCAAACTCATAGCCGCCGGCCTTAAGCCCACGTTCGCTCCCAGCTATCTCACAGTCCAAACAAAAACCGGCACCCCCTGGCAAATCCTCGCTGCCGTCCACGAAACCGAAACCGGCCAAAGCGGCTCCACCGCCCGCAGGTCTTACGCCGGTGCCACCGGCCCTATGCAGTTCATGCCAGCCACTTTCAATCGCTATGCCCTCGATGGCGATGGCAACGGCACCAAAGACATTACAAACCTCGACGACGCCCTCCTCACCGCTGGCCGATACCTGGCTGCCGGCGGAGCCGCTCGTGGCAGCTACCAATCAGCCCTCTACAATTACAATCATTCAAACATCTACGTCGCACACGTTATGTCGATTGCCCGCCGCCTCGGCCTCTAGCCCTATCGTAGCCTTGAAAATTGCTCCATAGTCTTTATGCTTAAAACTATGAAACGTTTTCTCTCATCCAATACGCTCTTGTGTTTTTCGCCGCCAGTTATGATCGCCACCATCATAATCGAACTGAGCCTCGCTCTTTGGGTACTGCTGCGCTACGCCACAAATACCCCAAGACGCCTCATCATCGCCATGCTCGTCTTGCTTGCCGGCTTCCAGCTCGCCGAGTTCAATGTCTGCAGCTCACATCCTGTTGATCTGCTATGGTCCAGGATCGGATACGTCTTCATTACGCTCCTGCCGCCACTCGGCATCCACCTCGTGCTTAAGCTTCGTCAAAAAAACCGACATGCCCTTGTTGTCGCAAGCTACGCAGCTGCAATCACCTTTGCCACCGCTTTTGCCTTTCTGCCCAGCTCGCTAAACCAAGGCGTTTGCACAGGCAACTATGTAATCTTCCGGCTGGGAGAACCACTATCCGCCCTCTACGGCTACTACTACATTGGCCTCGTACTCATTGGCCTCGTACTGGCGCTGCAGCCACTGCCAACCCGCAGCCCAGAAGCTCGTCGCGAAAGCGTTCGTTGGCTGGCTGTCGGCTATTTGGCCTTCACCATACCCACGCTCATTATCAACTTCCTCCTCCCCGCCACACGCCTTGGCATCCCGTCCATTATGTGCGGGTTCGCCGTTATCTTCGCCCTCGTCGCGGGACTAAAAATTGCCCCCTTGGCCAAAAACTAAGCTTATTTCGCTTCCTTAGACATAAAGTCCTTCACGCTGCGCATCGTGTCCATGAACTGAGCCGGGAAAATAATCGTCGAGTTCTTCTCGGTAGCAATCTCTGTCATCACCTGCAAGTTACGCAGTTGCAACGCAATCGGGTGCGCCTGAATGATGTCCGCCGCCTGGCCCAATTTCTCGGCACTCTCATATTCACCCGAAGCCGCAATGATCTTCGCCCGCTTCTCACGCTCAGCTTCGGCCTGCTTAGCCATAGCCCGTTGCATACTATCCGGTAGCTGAATGTCTTTGAGCTCCACGCGCGTGAGCTCAATTCCCCACTGCTCCACTGTCGACTCCAGAATCTCCATCACTTGCTTGTTAATCTGGTCTGTCGCCGACAACACCTCATCTAGCGGGTGTTGGCCCACAATATTGCGCAGCGTTGTCTGCGAAATCTGGTTAATTGCCACCATCACATTATCAATCGCTACAATCGACTTGTTGGCGTCCACCACATTGTAGTAAGCCACCGCCGCCACATCGATCGACACATTATCTTTGGTAATCACCTTCTGCGACGGAATTGGCATCGTAATCGTTCGCATATTCACTTTGCGCATCACATCAATCAGCGGAATAATCACCCGCAATCCTGGCTCTTTCACGTTTGGCCGCACCCGCCCAAACCGAAACACTACGCCCCGCTCATATTGCTGCACAATCCGCACGCCAAACAATACAACGAGCACCACTACCACTATCAGAAAATTCAAAAAAGCCATCACGACCTCCGCTTATTGGCCGCATTATGCGCTTTTTTACGAGAGAATGCCAAACCTCGAACGCAGCTCAGCTACAATCTGCCCAAACGACAACACCTCCTGCGCCCCCGAAGCCATGTCGCGCAAAATCGCCGTCTCCTCGCGCACTTCCTTTTGGCCAATAATAATCGCGTACGGCACACCGAGTTTATCAGCCCGCGCCAGTTGCGATCCAATCCCGTCCCGGTCCACCGCTCCGATGGCGCCCACGCTCCCGTCCAACAGCTGCTCAATCAAACGAAAAGCCGCTAGCCTGGCCGGTTCACCCAAACTTGCTACATATACCCGCTTTTGCTCTTTCGCATCCGTCACCACCCCGGCCGCCTCCATCTCAAGGCGCACCCGTTCCGTTCCCAATGCAAAACCTACGGCTGGCGTCGGCTGACCACCGAGAAGTTCCACTAAAGCGTCATACCGGCCACCACCGCCCAAGCTCGCCTGAGCCCCTTCGCGCTCACCAAAAAATTCAAATACCGTGCGAGTATAGTAATCCAAACCTCGTACAAGTAATGGATTGAGCTCATATGCCACCCCGAGATCATCCAAATACTCCAGCACACCCGAAAAATGCGCCTGACACGCCTCGCACAAATAATTCAAGGTCTGCGGCGCCTCCGCTAGTACTGCCTTCGTCCCTGGTTCTTTTGAATCCAGTACCCGCAAAGGATTCTTCGCAATCCGCTCACGATCCACCGCCGCTAGCTTCTTCGCGTTTGCCTCCAAATACTCTACCAAGGCCTGCTTATACTTCGGCCGGCAAGCCGCGTCGCCAATGCTGTTTAGCTGCAACGACACACCTCCGAGTCGAATTCGCCGAAAGAATCTTTGAGCAAGCATTATCACCTGAGCATCAATGCTCGGCGCCGCTTCCCCTATCACCTCTACATTCAGTTGGTTAAACTGCCGTTGCCGCCCCGCCTGTGGCCGGTCGTAGCGAAATAGTGGCCCATAAGCATATAGTTTCACCGGCTGAGGTCTTGAATTCATCCCATGCTCAATGAAAGCCCTCACGATCCCAGCCGTAAACTCCGGTCTTAGCGCTACCGCATGATCCGACCGATCGGTAAAATTATACATTTCCTTCGACACCGCATCGGTATCCGCACCCACACCGCGCTCAAACAATGCCGAATCTTCGAGCAACGGCGTTTCAATCCGTCCGTAGCCCGCAGCCATCGCCACCTCTTTAAAAATATTCGTCAAATAATCATACTCCGCCGTCTGTTCCGGCAAGAGATCGTACATACCCCGAAGAGTCTGAAATTGTTGCTTACCCACACTATCTCCTAATGCTCACAACGGAGCGTACCACGCGGACTCGTGGCGATCAAATTAACTTCAGGGCGAAATCCGGCTCACCCGGTTTATACCCGGCAGTCTCCCCAGACTTCGCATCAGCTGCGCCAGCACAAACAAGTCTGGCACCTCCACCACAAATTCTACGTAGATCGACTCCTCGCCCTCACTAATTTGAGAGTAAATGTTACCCATATTCAAGTTGCTCCGAGCCACCGCCCCCGTTAAATCACTCAATAGTCCAAAGCGGTTAGCCGCTTTCACCATAATCCGGCATACCAACATTTCCTGGCCATCATCGGCCGTCTCCCACCGACAATTCGCATATCGTTCATGATCCGTCGGCACATTGCGGCAGCCAAGCGCGTGTACCGTCACTCCTTTACCGCGCGTCACATACCCGATGAGCACCTGGGGAAATACCGGATTGCAACACGGCGCCAGCGTATACGGCAAATTCTCTTTCTCGATCAACACCCGCCCCGTCGGTTCTTTGCGCTTCACCACCGTTACACCCTTGGGTTTGGCTGCATCCGGCACCAAGCGCCGGATTACCTGTGTGAGCGTCAACGAGCCTTCACCCAGCAGAGCAAACATCTCCTCCGCACTGCGCACATGCAAATCATCAACCGCCGCCGCCATGGCCACCTTTGGCAAGTCCTCGAGTCGCTTCACGCCCCATGTCTGCAGCTCGTTTTCCAGCGCAGATCGCCCAGCGGCCACATTCGCGTCATAACTCGCCGCCCGGAACCAAGCCCTGATCCGGCTCTTAGCGTGACTCGTCACCACTACGTTCAGCCAATCGCGACTCGGCGCCGCTTCACGTCTCGTTGCAATCTCCACCACGTCCCGGTTTTCAAGCCGCGTATCAAGCGGTACGTGGCGCCCGTTTACCCGTACACCGAGCGCCCTGAGTCCAATATTTGAATGCACCGCAAAGGCAAAGTCTAGCGGCGTCGCCCCTTCCGGCAAATCGTATAAATCGCCCTTCGGTGAGAAAACGAAGATTCGCCCCGCAAACAGCTCCATCCGCGCCCGTTCAACAAACTCCTTGCCATCAAGCGTTGCACGCTTGAGCTGAGCTAGCTCCGTTACCCAGCTCAAACTAGCCGGCAAAGTCGTCGCCGATCGCCGCTTCGCATAAGCCCTACTCGCCTTATGAGAATCGTAGTAAAAATGCGCCGCCAGACCAAATTCAGCCGCCTGATGCATCTGAGGCGTCCGGATCTGAATCTCTGAAATATGGCCATCTTCTCCAAACACCGTCGTGTGCAAACTCTGGTAGCCGTTAGGTTTTGGCACCGCAATATAGTCCTTAATCCGATAAATCAACGGCTTATAATACTGATGCAAAATCCCCAGCGCTTGGTAGCAAGCCGCCACATCCGGCACAATCAGCCGCACCGCCATCAAGTCATAAATTTTATCAATATCACCGTCGGTCTTCGTCAGCTTTTTATAAATACTGTAGTAATGCTTCCGACGAGCCTCGATCTCAACCACCTCCACCCCACCGGCCTTCATATGCTTCATAATCGCGCGCTTAAGCGAGTTTAGGTATCCCTCACTATTTCGCATTACCCGCGTCACCTGGTCGTGAAGTCGCGCGTATTCAGCCGGATTCGCATGAGCAAAACCCAAGTCCTCTAGCTCTCCCTTGAGCTTACCCATACCCAAACGGTCAGCGAGCGGCGCATAGACGGCCAGACTCTCCCAAGCAATCCGCGACCGTTTTTCATCAGATAGCGCATTCAGCGTGCGCATATTGTGCAACCTGTCGGCCAGCTTTATAAGCATCACTCGAAAATCCTTCGTCGCGGCCAGCAGCAACTTACGCAGATTTTCATTATTATGCTCAGTGCGGACGCTGTCTGGCGCTGCTTGCGGCGATTTCGTTAAATCAAGTTTAGTTACCCCATTCACCAGCTCAGCCACCGTTGCGCCAAACTCTTGCTCAAGTTCCTTCGCGGTAACATTGGTGTCTTCCACCACGTCATGCAACAATGCCGCCGCAATCACATCACTGCCCAACCCCCACTCGGCTACAATCTCGGCCACTGCAATCGGATGGATCACAAACGGATCACCCGACGCCCGCTTTTGATCTGCATGTGCTCGCACCGCAAACTCAAGCGCTCGGTCAATCAGAGCATTTTCTGCCTTCGAAAAACGCTTTCGATCATAATGGACACTAAATGTATTCACCTACTCAACTCCGCTAGCACCATCTGAATTGATGTTCTTCCCTGAAATTCATTTTTATTCAAATACCCTCGAGCAATCACTTCTTGGCCTCTAGTTACGTCAGAGTATTGCTCTGCAAGGCCAAAACCAATCGCACCCAATAATCGCTTATTTCTGTCGGTCAGCTTTAAACTCAAGTGTTTGCCGGTACTACCCACCGCTCGCACTGCTTCCACTCCCAGACTCTCGACACTCACCAGTGGCTGCGGATTCGCATTCCCGTGCGGCTCCAAGAGTTCCAGCAAGTTTAGCAGATCCAGGTCCACATTGGCTAGATCTGGTAGCACCAAATCCACTGCCGTACTCGGCGCAGCCTGCGCCTCCTCTTGCCCTACCTCTTTCCGGTAATACTCATTTAAACCAGCCCGCAGATCATCCAGGCGCGCAAGCGGCAATGTGTACCCAGCGGCAAAATAGTGCCCTCCAAACTTGGTTAAAACCGCCTCTTGAGACCTCAGCGCTTCCACCATATTAAAACCTGGCACACTCCGGGCCGAACCCTTCACCGTGTCGCCCAATACCTGCGCCAACAATACCGGTCGTTTCCATTTCTCTGCCAACTTTGACGCCACAATCCCGACCACACCATGAGACCAGCCAGGATCGGCCAGGACCAAGACTTCACTATCCGATTGCCCGTCGGCAAGCGCATCCGCTTCTGCCAAAATACTTGCTTGATCCGCTCGTCGCTGCTGGTTTAGCTCCTCAAGTTCGTCAGCAATACCCTGGGCCCGCACGCCATCACTCGTCATCACAAGCTCCAAACTCCGCGCCGCATGCTCAAGCCTTCCCGCCGCATTCATACGCGGCCCCAGCACAAAACCCACATCGTGCGCACTCATGGCCGTCATAGTTACCCCACCAACCTGCGCCAAAGCTCGAATCCCGACCCGCCGGGTCTGACGCAACACTTTAAGTCCATAGCTCGCCAGCGCCCGGTTCTCCCCTATCAGCGGCACCACATCGCAAATCGTCCCCATGGCCACAAGATCCAACAACCACTTCTCCTGGCCCTTCTCGGGACGCCCAGTTGCCTCCTGCAAGGCCTGTACCAACTTAAACGCCACTCCCACGCCCGCCAAATCCCTGCATGGGTACAAGTCACCCGCTCGCTTTGGGTTCACCACTGCCTGCGCGTCCGGAATATTCTCACCCACGGCATGGTGATCGGTGATGATCAGGTCTAGTCCATGCTCCTTCGCCCATAGCGCCTCCGCCACACTCGTAATCCCGCAGTCCACGCTAATCACAAGCTGCGCTCCTTCCGCCTGCAATTGCTCAAGAGCCGCCCGGTTAATCCCATACCCCTCCTCGAATCGATCGGGAATATAACTTGATACCTCAAGACCCTGCGCCCGCAGACCCTCTATGAGCACAGCGCTCGCTGTAATCCCGTCAATATCGTAGTCGCCATACACCACCACGCGCTCACCGCGCTTCACCGCCAGTTCAATCCGCGCCACTGCCAGATTCATATCCGTCATCAGCATTGGATCGGCCAGGTCGCGCGCATAGTCCGGATACAAAAAAACACCCATTTCGCCAGGCGTCATCCCCCGAGCCGCCAAAATCTCGGCAATCAAGTCCGGAATTACCGGCGCGGCCGTCTTCCCTCCAGAGTCGTTCGTTGCAGCCATCATTTCTCAATTATATCAGTTAACCTTAAAACATTCTGCCATCAAGCATGGCTCGCGAGTGCTTGCGCGGGTCTTGCTACCTCTACCACCAAGAGAGCGGCGAACATGGGCGGGCGAGGAAAAACTTAGAATTTACGCGCCAAAAAGAAGAAATTCGGATCGCTACGCCGCACAAATCCAATCGGCGGATCCGGCACGCGGCAAACCACTCGCGGCCGGTATATTGAGCGTCGCTGAGGTCGGGCTAGAATGTTTTCCAAAAACCGTCTCATAGCGTTTTTGAACCTCGCCTGGCCTGGCTCTTGAGCACAAGTCCCTGCAGTTCACGATACAAAGCAAACTTTGGATTCGCCGCGTAAACCTTCGAATTGCCTTCATTTGATACGCGCACAAAACCGACTTCCGCGAGCCGCTTAAGCTCTCGCTGCACGTTGCCAGGATCTTCTTTGATCATCTTGGCTAGACCTCGAACGTGCATTCGGAAATCGGGATATTTGGTGTATATTACGATAATTTTTCGTCGAGTTTTCGACGTAATGAAAAGTTCAAGCATTGTGTTTTTTTGTTACGGACTTTGGTGTTATTAAATCAACCCTAACGCAAGCACAAGAACAATGCAAGTGTTTTTTACAACAGCTCTCCGGAGATGATTATTTCTTTTTTGGAGTTACTCGCGCTTTTTCCATGCGCTTGAGCCGAAAATTATGCCAGGTCACGAGAAGCGGCGAAGCATTAAAGATCGACGAATAAGTCCCGGAGGCAATACCAATCAAAAGTGCCAGCACAAACAGTCGGATCGACTGCCCACCAAACAAAAATAGGGCAAGCAGCGTCAAGAGCACCGTCATAGATGTATTAATAGACCGAGCAATCGTCTCCAAAATCGAATTATTTACTACCGTCTCAAAACTCCCCTTGTCACGGCGCAAATTCTCACGAATCCGGTCAAACACCACAATCGTATCGTGCACTGAAAAACCAATCACAGTCAAAATCGCCGTCACAAACAGCGAATCCACTTCTACGCCGAAGAAATGTCCAAGCAACGAGAACACCCCCAGCACAAACAATGCATCGTGCAAAAGCGCCGCAATAGCCATAAACCCAAAACTCCACGGTGATACCGGCGGCGGCGCATTTCGGAACGCAAAGGCTACATACAGCACGATGGCCAGCGACACCAGCACGAGGCTTGTGATAGCACTCAACGCAATCGTGCTCGACACCGTCGGTCCCACCGAATCAAACGACAGCTCTTCAATCCCCTTGGCCGCCAGCGCCGCTTTAAACTTCTGGTGATCAGCCTCATGGCTTGATTCCGCTGCCGCGTCTCGGAATCGAATCTGCGTTTGATTCGAGCCACTTTGCACTACCTGGATATCTTGGAGGCTCAGGCCCTTGGCCGCATCGCTCACCGTGCTAGAAGCCACGTTACCCCGCGCCACCAAAAGCTCACCAGACCGAAAATCAATCCCGAGCTTCAGCCCAAATAGTAGCAGCGAGATCACGCCAGGCACAATCATCACGAGTGATATGCTGTACCAAATTTTGCGCTTGCCAATTAAATTCACGACCGCTCCTCCCCGCCCGTCACGCCGTACCACTTCAAATTACGACCCCACGACTGGCGAATCGTTAGCCGTAGTAACGTCCGCGTCACTACCACCGCCGTAAACAACGACACGATCACACCCAAACCAAGCGTAACCGCAAACCCACGAATAATCGGCGTCGAACCCGATGTCATAAATAAAATCGCACATGTAATAAGTGTCGATGCATTCGAGTCCCGAATGCTCGTCCACGCCCGGTCAAAAGCCGCTTCTACCGCCGCCACAAAGCTCTTGCCCGCTCGCAGCTCCTCTTTCATTCGCTCAAAAATCAAAATGTTTGCATCCACCGCCATACCAATACTCAAAATAAATCCAGCAATCCCCGCAAGCGTCAGCACAATAGTGTAATTCTGAAACGCCGGAAGCGCACTAAGCTTATACAGCGTCAGCGTAATTGCCGTATAAACCCCAAGCGCCAGCACCGCCAGCAACCCCGCCAACCGGTAGTAAGCCAGCATAAATATCGCGACCACGCCGAGCCCAATTGCTCCAGCCACCATCGACGCCCGCACCGACTCTTTACCTAAAGTTGGCCCCACCGTGCTCTGCTCCACCAATGTCACCGGCACCGGCAGCGCACCAGCAGTGATCTCGTCGGCAATCTTCTTTGCCTGGGGCACATCAAAATTCCCCGACAAAATCGCCGTACCATCGGTAATCGCCTCAGTCTTAGCCGGCCCAAATGTTGGCTGACCGTCAAGCATAGCGAGCAAATAGTTCCCAGATTGGCTAAGCCGAGTCGTCAAATCCCCAAATCGCTTCGTGGCATCCCCGCCCTTTAGCTTCAGCCGCACGTCCGGCTGGGCTTTTTGTGGATCATAATCGGCCACTGCTGAATCCACATCCTTGCCCGTAATGCCCGTCGGAGACGTCTGATTAGATTGCGAGTTCACTTCCAAAAATTCCAAATTCGCTGTCTTACCAATGCGGTCAATTGCATCATTTACATCTTTCACGCCAGGCAGACTCACGCTCACTTTGTCGCTTCCCTGACGCTGCACCACAACCTCGCTCGTCCCGCCAAAGTTCGCTCGCTTCGTAATCACCACCACCAGCGAATCCATCGCGGACTGCCGCTGAGCCGACGGCGTCTTACTCAGATCAGCTTGGAACACCAGCTGCGCACCGCCCTGCAAATCAAGCCCCTGCTTCACGCTCAACTTAGCGTTTTTAAAACCCAGCGCCCGAAAAACCAAATCCTCGCGCGGCAACGCAATCACTGCCGTCACAACGGCCAGTAAGCAAATTAATCCGAATTTCACCCGTAAACTCATATCTGTCCCGCACTATATCCCAGATCAACCAGCAGCGTCAATTGGCTTGCCAAGCGCATACAGGGTAAAGCGAAAGCTTTAAAACTCAAGCTACGGCTCACGCCCGACAACACCAAACATCCATGCCAGCAAAAAGATTGAGTTCGTGAGCGAAGCTTGAGTTTTAGAGCGAGGCAAACCCACCAGTCCCCGAGGCAAAAATCCCTACCTTAAATCCACCGCGAACTCACCCCATCAATCCGTTCCACCACGCTCGCCGGATCAATCTCCTTCTCGTCCGTATAATAATGCTTCACCGAGAAAAAACTCTCCGGAATATACAAATAATGCAGTTCATCCACCACCCCGTGCAGCCGCTCAATCACCTCTGCCGGCCCCACCGGCACGGCCGCAATCACCCGTTTCACGTGAATCCGCCCCAAAAAGCTCAAGGCTGCGTCGAAACTGAGTCCATTCTTTACCCCGTCCGTCGCAATAATCACATTCCGGTCCTGCAGCTGCGCTGGGTCCACCTGCCCATTCTCGCCCATAAGCGTAGCCATGCGGTACGTTTGGTGTAATTTCGCCTCTTCCACATACGAACGCATTTCTTGCAAATATTCTTCCATTTCACCTGCCGGAATCATGGAATTATAGGTAAACCCCCCCGTCTGATCCATCGTTCCAATTACCAAACTCTCGTCCCCCGGTGCAGTTATGCGAGCCGTTAGCAAAAGCGAAAGCGTACAATGCAATCGCCGTGCAATCTGCTCCCCTACCGCGACACCACCAGGAGACAATGCCAGCACTGCCGTATCCTCCCAGCGATAGGCCATGAGTTCATCTGCTAGTTTGTCACCCGCCTCGGCCCGGTCATGAAAATACATAAACCCATTGTAGCAAGCTATACTTGAGGACACCATGGAGTCAAAATACTATCTCATTACCCCGCTCATTTATACGGGCGCTGCCACGGCTTTTACGTATCACAGTCCGGACACACTCGCGCTCGGTCAAATTGTAGAAATCCCCATCGGACGCCGGCGCGTTCTCGGGGTAGTCGAAAGTAACGTCGACAAACCCACTTTTACCACCAAACCCGTCGCACATGTCCTAGACCTACCGCCAGTCCCCGCCGATCTCCGCTTTCTCGCCACCTGGGTAGCCGAATATTATGCAGCCAGTCCAGCCAGTGTCTGGAGCACTTTCTTACCCTCGGGCCTTACGAAAACCCGGCGTGCTCCGTCTACCGCAAAGGTAAAACCTGTCCACGGCCTACCCGCCGCACCCCTCACCAGTGAGCAAGCCGCCACCCTAAATCGCATCCAAACCAACGATAAAACCAGCTTCCTCATTCAAGGCGTCACTGGTTCGGGAAAAACCCGAGTTTACCTTGAGTTAGCTGCAAAAGCCCTCGCCAAAAACCAGTCCGTCATCATTCTCGTTCCTGAAATTACTCTCACACCTCAAATCGTGGATCAATTCGAAAACGCCTTCGGAGATCTGGTCCTCACCAGTCATTCCAAGCTCACCGAGGCTCAGCGCCATCGGATCTGGAGCCAGGCCACCGAGGCTGCTTCGGCCAATGTCCCGCGAATTATCGTTGGTCCTCGCAGCTGCCTTTTCATGCCCGTCCACAATCTCGGCCTAATCGTCGTCGATGAATGCCATGAGTCTAGCTACAAACAGGACCAACATCCTCACTATAATGCTATAGCCGTAGCCGCTCGTCGCGCCCGCCTCACCCAAGCCATCCTCATATTGGGCTCAGCCACTCCCGGTCTTGGAGAGCTGTATTTGGCCCAAGTAGGACGTATTGAACACATTCTTATGACAGAACGAGCGAACAAAATAGCCCATTCACAAGCCAAAATAATCGACCTTCGCAACAAGGATTTATTCAAATTGAGTAAATTTATTACTCAGCCTCTCTACGATGCTATCGCCGCCACTCTTGCGAATGGTCGCCAAGCCTTGCTCTATCTTAACCGCCGCGGCAGCGCATCGAGTCAGGTTTGCGGCGACTGCGGCCAAGTTACTACCTGCCCAAATTGCACCCTACCGCTCACCTTCCATGCCGATCTCATGAAACTCCTGTGTCATCATTGCAATTTTCGCACCACCAGTGCCGCCGTCTGCCCAAGCTGCGGCGGAGCAAACCTCAAACTCATCGGCGGTGGCACCAAACGCATCGAAGCCGAAATCGAGCACCTCTTTCCCACTGCCCGTCTCGCCCGACTCGACCGCGATAGTGCTACCTTATCTCACATCAAAACCGTATTTGCTGGACTCAAAAACGGCCAAATCGACATCCTCATCGGCACCCAAATGATCGCCAAAGGCCTCGATCTTCCCGCTATCGACACCGTCGGCATTGTTTCTGCCGACACCATGCTCCATTTGCCCGACTTCTCCGCCGCCGAACGCACCTACCAACTCCTCAGCCAGGTCTCCGGCCGGGCCGGACGCGGCGACCGTCCTGGCCAAATCTTCATCCAAACCTACTCGCCCGATCACCCGGCAATCCAAGCCGCCGCCACCGGCAATTACGACAAATTTGCCGCCACCGAGTTACTCGAACGTCAAAATCTCGGATATCCACCCTATACCTACTTGCTCAAACTCACCGTATCAGCCGCTACCTCCGCTGCTGCTCGCTCTGCCGCCACCATCTTTGCAAACCATCTCCGCCAAACCCCGAGCCTCGGCATCGCCGGACCCGCCCCTGCTTTCATCGAGTTCCAGACCCAAAAATACCACTGGATCATCACTGTCACCGCCAAACATCGCGCACTTCTCCAGACAATCGCTACCCAACTACCATCAAACCAATGGACTGCCGACCTCGATCCCGTAAATCTCCTTTAGCACCCACAAATCCCCTCCCCTAGCCCAAATTCCACCAGTCCTGTAAAATAGTCCTGAAATGACCTCAAAAGACATCATCACCATTCCCAATCCTCTCCTGCGACAACGCTCAAAGCGCATCGGGCACATCGACGCCGAAATCCGCACGCTCGCCGAGGACATGATCGCAGCTACCCTACACTGGGAAGCCAGTCGCGAGCACGAATTTGGTGCCGCCCTCGCCGCCGTACAAGTCGCACGACCCTACCGCCTCGTCGTTATCCGCGACGATTTCGACGACAAAAGCAATCAAACCTTCGGCGTTTTCGTAAACCCCGAAATCGTCAAAGTTGAAGGTGAACCCGCCGAAGAACTCGAAGGCTGTCTTAGTGTCGCCGACATCTACGGCTCAGTTCCCCGCTATCCCAAGGTCAAAATCAAAGCTCTCAATCTCGACGGCCGCCCCATTCGCATTACCGCCACCGGTTTCCTAGCTCGTGTCTTCCAACACGAAATCGATCATACCAACGGCATCGTCTTCGTCGACCGCGTTGAAAACCCTCGCAAGCTCTTCAAGCTCGGCAGCGACGGCAAATTCACCGCCCTCTCGCCCGCCAAAACTCCCGCCTCATCATGAGCATAGACCCCGCTACTACCCGTATCATTTTTTTTGGCACTGATGCTTTCAGTGTTCCGTCGCTCAGTCGACTCCTGGCCGACCATTGGAACATTGTCGGCGTCGTTACCAAACCAGACGCGCCCACCGGCCGCGGCCGCACCCTTACGCCTCCTGTCGTCAAACAACTCGCCCTAGAACATGACATTCCAGTGTTCCAACCGCAAAAATTATCCGACATCGAGCCCGAACTCGCCAAACTCAACGCTAAAATCGGCATCGTTGTAGCCTATGGCAAAATCATTCCGCCTAGCCTCCTAACCCTCTTCCCCCACGGTCTCCTTAATGTTCATGGTTCGCTACTACCGCTCTACCGCGGCGCCTCTCCCGTCGAAGCCACCATCTTAGCCGGCGACAGCAAAACCGGCATCACCCTCATGCAGCTCGAAGCCGGCCTAGACACTGGCCCCACGTACGATATCGCAACACTACCGCTGTCTGGCACCGAAACCCGCCCCGAGCTCTACGAAACATTGGCAAACCTAGGCGCAGATCTCTTGGCCACGCGTCTCGCCGCCATTCTCGAAGGTCGCCTCACCTCCACACCCCAAAACAATGCCGAAGCCACCGAAGTCAGCCGCATCCAAAAATCCGACGGCCACATTGACTGGACCAAGCCCGCCGCCCAAATCGAACGCAAAATCCGCGCCTACCTTGGCTGGCCCGGCAGCTCCACTACGCTCGGCGGCACCGATGCAACCGTCACAGCCGCTCACGTCCAGTCTAGTCCCGAAACACCCCCCAGCCAAAATACCCCCGGCACCCCCTTTAAAACCGCATCAGGCCAGCTCGCCGTCGCCACCGGCCAAGACATTCTCATCATCGACCGCCTCAAACCTGCAGGCAAACGCGACATGCCAGCTCGCGATTTTCTAGCAGGCCACCCCCTCTAAACCGTATAAACACGTTATGGACTCGGTGGAGTTCCACGCCGCCTTGCCGCCTCTTCAGCTACAACCTGATCATATAAATCTTGCTGATCAAGCCGTCCCTGGACAGCCCGCGTTCGTTCCGCGGCCTCACGCGCCCCTATATTTCGTTGGTTCGCAGGAGGCACTGAACCCTCATCCATCCCCGAATACTCAAGATGATGGCCATGGCCATGATTCGTAGGAAGCCCCGTCCCCACTTCGGATGCTCGTGGAACATCACGAGAGCTTATAGACATATCGGGCAAGTTCAAATACTTATCCATGGTAGCAGTAATATTGTGCTCATCATCAACAACCCCCCCTTTAACTTGAACTAAACGAGCACTCACCACTTCTCGTTGAGCACGCTTAAACTTCAAGATACCGCCCAACCCTCGCCTCTTCTGAGTCACCCATATATCCAGCCCATACTGTCCACCCGGTCCATCATCCCCTGCATAAACCACCCGCCGAGCAAAATCATCAGGATAGCCATTCATGCGTGCATGCCTCAAAGACTTCCTCGACTTCATAACCGCCCGCCCCCACGTACTAGGCCTTACAGTCTCCCAACCAAACTTTAAGGCATTAACTGCGGTCCGAGCTGGAAGCAATGGATAGTTTGCCCACGACTCAGCGCCAAAATGTACTCGCTTACTCTTATATATCGGATCATGCGGTGTACTTGGATGCCCAGGCAACTGGTGTTCGTTTCTAGCCCGCCAAATCGGCTTCTGCAAATCCACCCCATACAACTCAGCGACTGCCGCAAATTCACGACCGTCCCTTGGGTCAAGCTCTGCGACGCCAACGTCATTAAGCCTGCCTCTCAGTTGAGTCTCGACCCTTTGAGCTAAGGCATCTCGAAAATCTCGATCAACATTTGGTACAGGCGGGGTCTGAGGCCCAGTATTATGATTCCTATTACGTGCCCATCGAAAAGGCGCCGTAACAATGTTCCCCGCTGTCGCTAAGCCCTCTTGCCACCGGTCACGTCGCCCCTCTCTAACCTCATCAGATTCAGTTACGTTGGCTGAACGCCCAAAGAGACGCCCCCTATCCTGACTGTTTTCACTTTGCCTACGAGCCTCAAAGCGCGGCTCAGCCCAATCGGTTGTTCTGCGCAAGATATCCCTGGCTCTGCGAAAACTATCTTGCCACCGATCACGTCGCCCCTCTCTAACCTCATCAGATTCAGTTACGTTGGCTGAACGCCCAA
>CAZSRA010000001.1:0-7022 GCA_964609585.1 uncultured Candidatus Saccharimonadales bacterium | reverse complement strand
TTTCACTTTGCCTACGAGCCTCAAAGCGCGGCTCAGCCCAATCGGTTGTTCTGCGAGCTATATAGCCTGGCACGGCTCGCAAATCGTCCCTATTCAACTTTCGAACACCTGGCGTTACCCTGGGCTCATGAGGCTCGCTCGGTTCAGCCGCAGGCACCGCCGGACTACTCGCAATTGCTGCTCTTGCCTGCGCTTCCCGATCTAACGCCGCTGCACGTCTCTCAGTCTCCCTCGATGAAGCCTCTGCAGCCCTGTCTTGTTCATCGAGCCTCCTCTGAACTAACTGATCCTGACGATCTAAGAGCCCTTCAATAGCTGGGTCTAAAGGCTGCTCAGCCGATGCTCCTTGACGAAGTTGATGATCCCTTACCCAATCTGCAAGATTGGGTACATCTTCCACATGTCCACCTTCCATATCCGGCAAATGCCTACGGTTTTCAGGATCAGCATCACCATGATGTTCCGGCCCACTTGGCCCTTCGCTCATCACTACCTCAAATCAAATATAAGCCAACTATATCATAAGCTCGAGTTCAGGCTACAGCCCCTTAAGCAGTCGATCAATCTCGGCCGCATACTCACCACCCGTATCGCGTTTAAAAGTCAGCCTAGGCGCATACTTCATCCGAAATTTCTCGCCCACCACCGCCTGCAATCCTCCACGCACGCCTTCTATCCGCGCCCACAGCCGGTCCTGCTGCTCCGGCTTGCCCAAAAGCCCGATCCACACGGTCGCATTGCGCAAATCCGGCGCAGCATCCACTCGCGTTACCGTCACTGATGCGCTATCTCGCTCTAAAATGCTTGCAATCTCCGCCGCCACCGCTTGCAAAATCAAACTCTCTACTTTAGCCACTCGTTGAGAAGACATGATGGCCCTTATAGCGTCCGAGACTTTGTCTCGACCGTGTAAAACTCTAGCGAGTCACCCATCTCAATGGCCACACTTGTCGTCACGTTCATGCCGCAAGTCTCGCCTTCAAAGGCTTCCTTAGCCGCCTGCTTGTCCTTTTGCAAGCTCGCAAGCACTCCCTCGCCCACTACTTCGTCGCCGCGCTTCACGCGTAGCTTCAGCTTAGGCTCAATCCGGCCCATCGTAATCGTTCCACCACACACCACATTGCTCTTCGTCGTCTTAAATACACCTTTAATCTCAAGCGTACCCACAATCGTCTCGATCACCTCAGGTGCAAGCATTTGCCCCAAAGCCTCGCGCAAATCGTCCGTCAGCTCGTAAATTACCTTGTACAACCGCACCTGCACACGTTCGCGGTTTGCCAGTGCCTTAAGTCCTGAACTCAAAGCCACGTTAAATCCAATCAATAGCGCTCCCGCCGTCTTCGCAAATGCAATATCCGATTCCGAAATATCACCCACCGCCGAGCTCACCACCTTCACGGCTACTTCATCGTTACGCAGCTGGTCCAAGCTTTCCTGCAATGATTCCATCGAACCTTGTGTATCTGCCTTGAGCACCACGTTCAATTCCTGCACGTTGCCAGCCGTAATAGCAGCTGTCAGCGCCGAAGCGTCAATCTTCTTCACACCCAAGCTCTTGCTCTGCTCGCGCCTCAGTACCATCGCCGCACCCTCACGGGCCACCTTCTCGCTCTCTACCGCACGGAACAAATCACCAAACGACGGTACCGCCTTAAAGCCCGTCACCACGGCTGGCATGCCCGGATGAGCCGCTGGAATCCGCTTACCGCGGAAATCACCCAAACTCCGCACTTTCGCATACGTCCCGCCAGCCACCAAATAGTCGCCCACCGCAAGCAGCCCGTTGCGCACGAGCACCGTCGCCACCGGTCCCTTACCTGCGTCCAAATGCGATTCAATAATTGCCCCCTCGGCCGCGCCATCTGGCCGCGCCCGTGGGTCTTCAATGTCTGCCACGAGTAATACCACATCGAGCAACTTCTCGATGTTCGTGCTCGCCCGCGCCGACACATCCACCATCACCGTATTACCACCCCATTCTTCCGGCGTCAGGCCCAGCTCGGAAAGTTCCTGACGCACCCGCACCGGGTCCGCCCCTTCTTTGTCGATCTTGTTCACCGCCACCACCAGCTGCACGCCGGCTTCTTGGGCGTGACGGATCGCCTCTTTGGTCTGTGGCTTCACGCCGTCGTCTGCCGCCACCACAATGATCGCCACATCCGTCATGCGCGCACCGTGCTGGCGCAGCGCCGAAAATGCCTCGTGACCCGGCGTGTCAATGAACGTAATCCACCGCTCACCCCGTTTCACCTGATAGGCTCCAATGTGCTGCGTAATACCACCGGCCTCTTTGTCCGCCACGTGGCTCGAGCGTATTGCGTCCAAAAGCGACGTCTTACCGTGGTCCACGTGTCCCATCACAGCTACAATCGGCGGCCTAGATTCGCCCTCGCCTGCGGCCAGCTTCTCACGCACGGGCGCCGTTTCGGCCTCCACCGCTTCAGCTTCCACGTCAAAGCCCAGTTCCGAACCAATAATCGCCGCTGTATCGAAGTCGATCTGCTCATTAATCGTGGCCATTACACCATTTTTCATGAGCTCGCCGATCACCCGTGTTACCGGAATGCCAAGGACTTGCGCAAACTCACCCACCCCAACAACTTCGGGGATCTTAATAGGCTCTTGAGTTTGTGGCGTCTTTTCTGGCATTGATTCCTTACACTTTCTTACGTCCTTTAATCGTCTTCGGCAAAATGCTGGCGCATCGTTCGCTACAACTATAGTAACCCCGGCCTGGCGCTGTTTGTTTCGTGTCTATCGCGAGCTCGCCGTCACGAACCGTCCAGCGCACAAGCTGCACCTTCGGCAGCGGCGTCCGGCATACCCGGCAACGCCGCATCACCACGCGCATTACTTCTCTTCAGCCTCCGAAGCCTTGCGGCTTTTCAGCGACAGACTCAGCTTGTGCGACTCTGGATCGATCGCAATAATGCGAAACTTCTTCGTCTCACCCAGCTTCACCAAGCTCGACGGGTCTTCCACGTGCGAGTCAGACAGTTCACTAATGTGCACGAGCGCTTCAATCGCCGGCGTTACTTGCACAAACGCTCCAAAGGGCGTAATGCGCGTAATCTTGCCGCTGGCTTCATCGCCCACCTTGTAGCTGGCCGCATCCTTAATCCATGGGTCGGGCATGAGCTGCTTCATTGAAAGGCTCAGTTTGTCGCGGTCAATCGAGATAATCTTGGCCTGGACCTTGTCGCCCACCTTCACGTACGAGCTGGGGTTGTCCACGCGGTCCCAAGCGATCTCAGAAATGTGCACCAGGCCTTCCACGCCGTTCACGTTCACGAAGATGCCGAAGTCTACCACACCAGTCGCCACACCTTCTACCACGTCACCAACCGTCATCTTGGAAACTTTACTCTCTGTGTCTTCGCGCTTAGCGGCTTTCTCGCTCAAAATGAGCTTGTTGTCACGGCGGTTCAGATCAAGCACGCGCACTTCCAATGTCTTGCCCACCAGCGAATTCAACCGGTGCAAAATCTCGTCCTTGTCGGCACCAGACACACGAGGGTAATTCTCGGCCGATAGCTGTGATACCGGAAGGAACCCACGAATGCCATCAACTTCGATCAAAAGACCACCCTTGTTGGCATCAAATGCGCTTACGCCAAACACTTCGCCCTTCGCCATTCGCTCTTCCAGGCTTTCCCAGCCCTTCTCTTTGGCCACTTTCTTTAGGCTCAAGATCGCGTAGCCGCGGTCGTCTTCAGGGTCGAGCACCGAAGCTGAAATCGTATCACCAGGCTTAATGTCCTGCGAGTGTTCAATTTCGCGGCCCACCACAAGTCCAGTTCCCCGGGCACCCAGATCTAGCCACACCTCGTGCTTCTCGGCGGCAATTACCGTCCCCTCCACCACATCACCCGCAGCCATACCGGCCACTGGTGCTTCAGCGAGAAGCTCCTCCATTGTCATTTCAGTCGTTTTTGCCATAGATTTCGTTTCCGCACCACTCGCCGTTCCACGGGCAAGATGAAAAGATGCGTACTTCTCCTTCCAAAAAAAGATTTCACCCTCGCTTGGCGAGCCAAAGAGTGATTAATACCAATTGTACCCTAAAATCCCCCCTACGTAAACCCGCCCTGTGCTAGGCAGAGGCCCTACCGTCGCGCCCTCGCCGCCTCCATCAAAGCCCGCCTCGATCCACGCACAGCTAGCATCATGGCCCCAATCAAACTAAATCCAATCACCCCCATAGTACCCGGCCCCGTTTGTGGTAGTGCAGATCCCCCGGTGGTCGGAATTGGTGCAGGCGTCGGACTAGCTGTCGCTGAAGCCCCAAGGGTAGTTCCCGTTCCGCCACTACCTTGCAGCGAGGTTGAAGCCGGCCTCTTCACCGGTGCAGTGTTAGTCGCTACCCGAGACGTCACCGCTGGAGTTGGAGTAGCCTTCACCACAAACGGTGTTGGCGTAATAGTTGCAGCATGAGTCGGCACCGGCGTTCTCGTCACCGTCTGCTTTTTAACATCCTGATCGTGCTTTAGCTGCGATTGCCGCTGAGAATTGCCATACATAAACGTCGCCACCACAATGCCGCCAATAATCACGAGTCCGACGAATGTCTTTACCGTATCTCCATTCATTTTTTAAACGTCCGCTCCTGTGCTATGTCTTAGGTTGTTTTTACCCTACCTGTTGCCAATATTCAAGCACAAGCATTAGAAAAATCGTAACTACAAATAAAAAATAGCCCAGCGTTGCCGAGGAATGGACACCTTTAAAGGGGCCGAGACCCAAGCAACACTGGGCTATTTTTTTGTATTTTGGGCGCCTGCTTGATACGAAGCGCTGTAGGGGCTTTGGCCATAGACCAAATTGTAAGGAGGTGAGCACTCACATCCGGTTTTAGGTAAAGCCCCAACACCGCTCATCACCCTCATGATCGATACGTTCTAATTTAACACATAAGATGCATAATGTCAAATATGCGTCTTCTAAAAACCATCTATCAACACAGCACCGCCTTCATGCCGCTTATGCTCGACATTCCAAATGCCCACCCATTATAGTAGACAACAACGCAGGAGGGTGAGCATGGAGTTTATTAAAAATTTTACAGACCAGACCTTTATCCCTGGTCGATTCTTCATGTGGTCGCCCAATACTCGTACTATTACCATCGACACGCGCCGCATTAATACCAACAATGGCCGTCTTGCGCTTCTTCACGAACTTGGCCATGCTCGCCTAGGCCACCGAATCTACAAATACGATATGGAACTACTGCGCATGGAGATGGAGGCCTGGGATATCGCCCGAGATCTCGCACCCAAGTATGGCGTTAAAATCAATGAAGCTCACATTGCCTCTACGATCGCCTCTTACGACGATTGGCTCACCAAACGCGCTACCTGTCCCGACTGCAACAACTTTAGCTTACAGCGCGGTCGCGACTCTTATGGTTGTTTCGCTTGCGGCGCCAAATGGATCGTAAACTGGCGCAAGGACCGCCGCGTGAAGCGTACTATCGTTTCGCGGTTCACAAGCAGTCTCACCGCCACAAGTTAGTCCAAGGAAAACTCAGCCACATAACAAAAACGGACTCCTTTCGAAGTCCGTTTTTGTTACTCGGCTACGTTAGCTTTGGTTCGGCGCGAAGCCTTACCGCCGCGGCGGCCAGCTTCGACAGCTAGCTCGCGGTTCATCGCGAACCCGCCGCCCCGAGAAATCTTACCGCCCTTGCGGCCAATTTGCTCGTAGAAGCTCAGTCCATAGCGCATTTTGTTGGTTGCAGCGGCCTTACGACCACCAGCACGAGTACCTGCCATAGTTACTCTCCTCACATTACTTACTAACATAATCTCAAACATAGTCCATAGCAACCTTTAGCTCTTCTCCTAAAACTTATAGCGCAAACTATAATGTGTTTGGCAAAAGAGCCAGTCAATTACTAACGTTCCATATACTATCATATACGGCTTATGCTGTCAATAGTAATTACGCTTAAACTATCTGTTACACTAGGAATAATGACCAAGTTTCCGCTTCGCCTCATTCTCTCCGACATTCGCAGTACTTACAATGTCGGGTCTATACTCCGCACAGCCGATGCGGCCGGCATCGAGCATGTGTATACGTGCGGCTATACACCCTATCCCCGGCTTCCAAACGACGAGCGGCCACCTCATATTGCAGCTAGCAACACTCAAGCTATTGCCAAAACTGCTCTTGGCGCCGAACTCACGCTGCCCATTTCACACACGACCACTACTCTTGAAGCCATCTCCCGGGCCAGGCATGACGGCTTCACTATTATCATCCTCGAGCAAGCTGAAAACTCCCTGAACCTTTATGATTACCATATGATGAGTCCCGTCGCCCTAGTTCTCGGCAATGAAGTCACAGGAGTTTCGTCCGGCCACCAAGCTCTCGGCGATGCCACTCTCGAGATCCCAATGCTCGGAACCAAAGAATCACTCAATGTGAGCGTCGCCACCGCTATCGCCATATATCAACTCCGATTTGGCCTTCCTCAAGGCTAACCCGAGTACCTCACCTTTACAGGAGCAAGCATCGACCAAGGCGCCGTTTTTGCCCCCACTACCACATCAGTAGTCCTCACTATGGTCAGCGGCATTTATTGCCATAAAACGCACAAAACTCCGCTTTCGCAGAGTTTTGTGATAATCCGGCACCGTGCTACTTTCCCCATAAAGAGTATCATCGCCGCAGCGGGTCTTAACTTTGGTGTTCGGGATGGGAACCAGTGTATCCCCCGCGCTAAAAGCACCGGGGCCGTCAATCGACAGGTAATCCCGTAGGAAAATTTGTGATTGACGAACTCGGCACTCTTAGACGAGTGCGTGGATTTTTCGAAGATGAATGGTAATACCTACTAGAGGCTACAAACTGCTAGTCAAACATTTGATTCTCTCTTTAGCAAATTGCTTGAAGCTAAAGAGAAAGTGTAAAAAAGTCTATCGACCGATTAGTACACCTCGGCTAAACGTATTGCTACGCGTACACCTAGTGCCTATCAACCAGATAATCTTTCTGGGGTCTAATGGGGAAATCTA